>JABARH010000019.1 GCA_019187665.1 Anaerolineales bacterium | reverse complement strand
GTTTGAACCCTTGGCTGGCAAGCGTTTCATTGAAACCAATAGCCGTCGCAAAGCCGTGAATTGGGCGCAGGTCATGAAGACGCTTTCGGATGAACTGTATCCAGAAGCTGAGGTGATCGTGGTGGTGGTGTGCACGCAAAGGTTGTCAGGAGAAGGGAGCCTCAGGTAGGATAGCAAGTGGAAAACAAACCACCTACCGGAGGCTCGGAATGAACTATAACATTGAAAAGATCAACCAGATCAGCCAGTTGTTTGCGGAAGTCGTGGAAGAAGCCCTCCAAGCGGAAGGCAAGGCCGAAGTGTTGATTGGCGACGTGGAGATGTCCATGCGAGAAGGATTGCGTGTGATCGGACAACAAGCGTTACAAGGTTTGCTGGAGGTTGCCGATGGAAAGGTGGAGGCCGAGATCAAATGCGACTGTGGCGGCAGGTTGAAGTATCAACGACGGCGCGAGACAACCATCTGGAGCGTGTTTGGCAAAGTGAAATATGAACGGGCGTATTATGCGGGCTGTGCCTGTGGCAAAGGCTGTGCGCCTGTCGATCGGCGATACGGGATTGAACCCGGGAAGGTCACGGCAGGGCTGGCCCATTTGGTGGCATTGAGCGGAATCAACAAAGCCTTTGAGGATGGGCGAAAATGGTTGAAAGAATATTTGCTGTTTGACATCTCGGAGAACACCGTGCGAGCGGAAACGCAAAATATGGGCGATCTACAGCGCCAAGCCGACGACAAGTTGATCCAGAATATGCACAACGAAGCCAGTCTGCAGAAACGGGAACATAACCCCGCGCCTGCGCCAGACATTCTGTATGGCTCGCTGGATGCGGCCAAAGTGCGGATTGAGCCGCGTGATCCGCAGGAAAAAGCGGCTGAAAGCCGAGAAGCCTGGCGCGATCTGAAGGCCGGATGCTGGTATGAGGGAGAAATCGTTCCTCCCCGCCAGCGTTCGACGCGACAAGAGGCGAAGGCGGAACGCGAAGGAACGGTTCTACGCGCCAGGAACAAGAAATACTTCTGCGATATCAACAAAGCCGAACAATTCGGCAAATTGCTTTGGGCGAGCGCCTGTGCAGTGGGTGCCGATCGCGCCCGCCTTGTGGTCTTCATCTGCGATGGCGCGGTCTGGATTTGGAATCTGATTGCTCATTACTTTCCCAACGCCATTCAAATCGTGGACTGGTATCATGCCGTAGATCGCTTGGAACGCATCGCACAGGAAGCCTTCTCTGATGTGGCGGAACGTCAGGCTTGGCTGGAAAGCGTCACCGAAGACCTGTGGCAGGGAAGAGTAGAGCTGGTTATCGAAGCCCTCCAGACGCTAGCCAAGAAGTCGAACCTGGCGAAACAATCGCTGGGCTACTACAGCGACAATCTCGAACGCATGCGCTATGCTCAATTTCGCGCCGCAGGCTACCTGATCGGCAGCGGCGTTATCGAAAGCGGTTGCAAGCAATCGTCACCCAACGTCTCAAACTCCCAGGCGCTCAATGGAGTTTGGACGGCGCCATCCTGACTGCCAAAGCCCGCTCCGCTTGGATGAGCGGCGATTGGCACACATTGGTTGCCGCCCGCTCCCTTCTCCCTCTCGCCACCTGACAACCTTTGCGTGCACACTGGTGGTGTTGGACAATCTCAACATCCATACTGCGGCGTCTTTCTACGCAGCGTTTGAGCCAGAAGAAGCGCATCGCTTGAGTCGCAGGTTCGAATTTCACTACACACCGAAGCACGGAAGTTGGTTGAACATGGCTGAAATTGAACTGAGCGCACTAACGCGTCAATGTTTGAATCGACGTATTCCAGATCAGGAGACATTGGACGCGGAAGCCCAAACTTGGGCGCATGAACGAAACGATCGTCTTGTTAAAGTTGATTGGCGTTTCACCACGGATGATGCTCGCATCAAACTGAAGCACCTCTATCCAAAAATTCAGGTTTGACAGACTAGTACTGTAATTTCTTGGTATAGAATTCAATGGTATCGGGAGATAGCCCTTGCGACCTACGGTCGATCAGGAAAGATTCGACCAGAATGGGCAGATAATCTTGCTGGGAAAGTGTGATAAGCCTCTGGTCTTGCGATTTTAAAGCATACATGGTGATCTCCTTTGTCTAGAGACCACCATATATAAGAAGAGTGTCCCACTTATTTTTGTAGTGCCGAGGGCGAGATTCGGACTCGCGACCAAGGGCTTATGAGTCCCCTGCTCTACCACTGAGCTACCTCGGCATAAGGAGAGCGGCGCAAATATTACTATGTGACTATGGATTTGTCAACGAGCGCCGATGAATTGCAATAGAAACAGCGCGGCCATGCCTGTCAGGATGGTCAGCAGGCTGTTCTTCGTCCATGCGGCGACGAGGATGGCGGCGATTCCCGCCAGCAGGCGCGTGTTGTCGAGACTCGCGTCGAGAACATTGTTGTGGAGGAAAAGTTCGGGGACAATGATCGCGGACAACACCGCAGGCGGAACATAATGCAGCGCGCGGCGCATCGCGGACGGAATCTCTAATCGGCCCAGCAAATAGACAAACGAGAATCGAAGTCCGAAGGTGATCAATCCGCCCAGGAGGAGAATGAGCCAGACGGTCATTTCTCCTCCCGTTTTTCTCGCAGGTCGGAAGTCTGCGCTGAGCGCGCTTCCAACATGGTCCCGACCGCGATGCCGATCAGCGCGGCGAGGATCAGGCCGAGTTGATACGGCAGGGCCTGCGCGGACAGGGCTACGAATCCCGCGCAGAGGGCGGCCATCCACGCGGGGCGACTCTTCAGCGCGGGGACGATCATCGCGATGAAGGTGAGCGGCAGGGCGAAGTCGAGGGGCCAGTCGGCTGGGAGGGCCGCGCCCAGCCAAATTCCAAGCCCCGAAGCGATCTGCCACGTGGACCAGAGCGCGAGTCCCGCGCCGAAGAAGTAGTAGTGCGCGTGCCCCGTCCCGCCGACTTTTTCATAATGGAGGATGGCGACCGCGTAGGCTTCGTCGGTCATCAAATACGAAAGCAAAATTTTCCAGCGCATGGAGAGTTCGTGCAGATATGGCGCAAGCGAGGCCGAGTAAAGCATGTGCCGCAGGTTGACGACCGCGATGGTAAGAACGATGACCAGCGCGGGCGCGTTTTCGCGGGCGAGTTGCGCGAACGCGAATTGCGACGACCCCGCGAAGACAATGGAAGACATGGCTTGCGCGGCGGCAGGGGCAATCCCCGCGTTGACGGCCAGCGCGCCGTAGATCAGGCCAAAGGGAAAGACGCCAACCAGAAGCGGGAGTTCAGCGCGAACTCCCGCCCAAAAGTGAGAGGCGGGTTTCATCTATATCTGTGTGTACCTGTGTCTCTTTTCTAATTCGGCAGCGGCAGATGAACGGCCTCCCCATGCGAGGCTTGCAGGATCATTGCCCGGATATTTTTCTCGAGCATGTCCTTGATACGTTGACGCTCAGAGGCGGGATGGTTGAGGCAATTATAACGGATGGGTTTACCCGCGCGGATGGAACGTGTCGCGGCATGGACGGCCAGCGGATGAAACGACAGGGGCCTGCGCGTCTGTTCGTAATAGAGTTCGCCGAGTCGGGTAAACCCTTTTTGGAATGGGCGCATTGCTGTTTGCGGGTCCGGTGAGGATGCGGGATCTTCAGGAAAGATGAGGATGAAGCGATTGAGTTTGAGCAGTTCCAATGTCTGGCTGAGTGTGTCCTGCAAACCATCGCGGGTGTGATAAACAGGAATGCCGCCGATAGCGCGCAGAAGCGGAACATGTAGTTTCGAAATTCCGCGCGCCAGCCAGCGATCGAACGGCGGCGGGACGCGCAGTTGCGGCGCTATAAAGTCGCGGCGCAGATAATCCGCCGCGCGGCGAGGATCGAGTATGTCGGCGTGGATCCAGGGATGGAGGAAGTAGTGCAGCGAACCTCCCACGGCGATCGGTCCGAGGGCGCCGAGATGATTAGCGACGAAGACCGCCGGTCCGGTGGCGGGTAAATTTTCCTGCCCGATCACATCCCCACCCCGGAAGAGTTCCTGAAACCCCCACGAGACAAACCGGTAAAGCGTTTTGTTCATGACACAACTCCTTTGGCACAGGGTTTGAGGGAGAAAGGCCAGTCACGTTGAAAGTGTGCGCGCAAAGGTTGTCATCCATTCGGCGCTGGAGAGCGTCTCGTATGCTGGCGCAGGCGGACGTACTCCCCTGGCAACGCCCGCCAGGGTAGTTGTAACGTCTGCTGACGTGGTTTGCCTGCATGCGGGAGAAGTTAGCCGATGATGTTCGGCGCGTCCCTATGTGACGCATGGCACTTCACTTTTAATCAAAGAAAAGACATAATCAGGCTGTCGGATACTTACGAATCCAGTCCGACTTCTCGAAAATAAGCAATCTGTTGTATTCAAGGACGCGGCCAATGCATGAGGATGCCTGCCATACACGAACCGGTCTGCGTTCCCTGACACGCCCATGGTGGAAAATTTTGACTACGGATGAAGCAAGGAGATTCAATGGCTGTCAAAGGTTGGATCGAGGTAAACGACAAATATTGCAAGGGTTGTGAATTGTGCTTCGCGGCCTGTCCGCAAGGTGTGATGGAATTGGATATGACGCGGCTGACCCCAAAAGGATACCACCCCGCGCACACGTTCAAAGACGGGTGCACGGGGTGCGTCGTTTGCGCCCTGGTGTGTCCCGACGCGGCGATCACGGTGTATCGCGAGGCGGTCAGGTCCCTCCATGGAGAAACGATCCATGCCTAAAGAACTTTGGAAAGGGAATGAAGCCATCGCCGAGGCCGCCGTGCGCGCGGGGTTACAGGCCTACTTTGGTTATCCCATCACCCCGCAGACCGAAATTCTCGAATATCTTTCGCGGCGTATGCCCGAACTGGTGCGCGCCTTCGTGCAGGCCGAATCCGAGCTGGGCGCGATCAACATGGTTTACGGCGCGGCCTGCGCGGGCGCGCGTGTCATGTCTTCCTCCTCCAGTCCCGGCATGAGTTTGATGATGGAAGGAATTTCGTACATCGCCGGAACCGAGGTCCCGGCGGTTCTCGTCAACGTGATGCGCGGCGGGCCGGGGCTGGGCAACATCGCGCCGTCGCAAAGCGATTACAACCAGGCTGTTCACGGCGGCGGTCATGGAGATTATCCGCGCATCGTCCTCGCGCCCGCCACCGTGCAAGAGGCGATTGACCTGATGGGGCTATCCTTCGATCTCGCGGAGAAATATCGCATGATCTGTATGCTGATCCTCGATGGCAACGTCGGTCAGATCATGGAACCAGCCGAAATGCCAGAGATGCAGCCGGTTGCGAATCGCAATTTCGACTGGGCAACGAACGGCGCTGTGGATCGCCCGCGGCGAATCCTCTCTTCGATCTACATCAATCCGCCGGACGAGGAAGCCACTAATTTCCGTCTCGCCAAACGCTGGCTTGAAGTTCAGGCCAACGAAGTGCGCTACAGGGAGTATTTCCTCGACGACGCAGAGTTTGTTATCGTCGGGTTTGGCACGGCCGGGCGCGTGGCCCTGTCGGCGGTCCGCGCGGCGCGAGCGCAGGGAATCCGGGTCGGGTTGCTGAGGCCGATCACGGTCAGCCCCTTCCCGTTTCAGGTCATTGACGAACTGGCGGTACGCGCGCGCGTGTTCCTCGTCGCCGAGATGAATATGGGACAGATGTACAACGATGTGCGGATCGCGGTGCGCGGGCGCGTACCGGTGGAGTTTTACGGACGCACTGGCGGAATCGTCCCCTTCCCTGACGAAATTCTGGCCGAGATTCATCGCATCGCCGCGGGACGTTTGGCGGCTGAGGCCGACCCGCGCGGCGCGTGGCTGGCAAGGATGGAGGCAGCAAGATAGGCTGTGCTGGAACGAGGCGCACATTACGAGATATGCGTTCCAGAGAAGACGTTCTCCAACACCGAAACTTTGCGCCGCAAATTTTATTTTTATCGCGCGGCAATATGAAGGCTGCGACACCAGACGAGGAACCATGACGACACCCGTCCCAAACAATGTAGTCTACGACCGACCCGAAGGTTTCACGGAAACACCCACCCATTATTGCCCCGGATGCACGCATGGCGTGGCGCATCGCCTGGTGGCCGAGACGCTCGAGGAAATGAATCTCATCCCGCGCACGATCGGGGTCGCGCCGGTGGGATGTGCGGTTTTCGCGTACAACTATTTCGACACCGACTTTGTGGAGGCCCCGCATGGACGCGCGCCCGCCATGGCGACCGGTATGAAACGCGTCCTGCCGGAGCGCATCGTCTTCACGTATCAGGGCGACGGCGACCTGGCATCCATTGGCATGGGCGAGATCGTCCATGCGGCGGCGCGCGGCGAAAACATCACAGTTATTTTCATCAACAACGCCAACTACGGCATGACCGGCGGACAGATGGCGCCGACCACCTTGCCCGGCATGAAGACCACCTCCTCGCCCAATGGCCGCGACGTGGAGACTCAGGGCTATCCGATCCGCGTGGCAGAGATGCTTGCGACTCTCGATGGCGTCGGTTACTGCGTGCGGCGCTCTCTGCACGATCCGAAGAATATCCGCCTCGCGAAGAAGGCCGTCCGCCTCGCGTTCGAGACGCAAGTACGCGGGCTTGGCTTCTCACTGGTGGAACTGCTCTCTACCTGCCCGACCAACTGGGGCATCACCCCGGTCCAATCGTTGAAATTTGTGGAAGAGCATATGCTCCCGGCATATCCGCTTGGCGATTACAAGGTCACGCCGAGTGTGGCGACGATAAAGATATAGCGCTATTCGCTATTCGATACTTGATGCGTTATTTGACTTTCGAGTATCGAATATCGTTTCCCGAATATCGGTGAACGGAGGGAACATGCAAAAAGAAATTCTCATCGCAGGGTTTGGCGGACAGGGCGTGTTGTTTGCTGGTCAAGTTCTGGCATACGCCGCCATGGATGCAGGCCGCGTTGTAACGTGGATTCCATCCTACGGTCCAGAGATGCGCGGCGGGACAGCCAACTGCACCGTCGTCATCGCGGATGAGGAGATCGGTTCGCCGCTGGTCAAGCATCCGCCTGTGGTCATTGCGCTGAACCTGCCGTCGTTCGACAAATACGAAGCGCTGGTCCAGCCCGGCGGCATGCTGGTTGTCAATCAATCCATGGTGGATCGCGCCGCCAAACGGAGCGACATCACCGTCGTCTTTGTGCCCGGCAACGAGATTGCCGAAGAGACCGGCGACCGCCGCCTGCTAAACATGGTGATGGTCGGCGCGCTGCTGGCCGCCTTTCCCGAATTACAACTGGACGATGTGAAGGCGGCGCTCAAAGCGCACCTGCCCGAAAAACATCAGAAATTACTGCCGAATAATTTCGCGGCAATGGATAAGGGCTATGAGGTGGCAAAGGGACAGTTGGAAACGGCGGCGGTGTAGGGATCACATCAGCGGATATGTAACGGATAAGCGAATTCAGAAATTCGTCATCATTCATTCGCTGGTCGCCTCTCTCCCCTCCAAAGCGGGTTTCTGCCGCGCCACCCAGATGCCAGCATACCTTTTTGTGGACACATCTGCGCGGCATGGTATAATGTCCGCCGTTGTCACTGTGGAGAGGTCGCGTAGTCCGGCTTAGCGCGCACGCTTGGAAAGCGTGTAACCCCAAAAGGTTCGCGGGTTCGAATCCCGCCCTCTCCGCCAGAAAAAGGCCTCGCGTTCAGCGGGGTCTTTGGTTTGAAGGTTCGGGGTCCCTATTGGGGATGATATTCGAATCCCGCCCTCTCCGCCAGAAAAAGGCCTCGCGTTCAGCGGGGTCTTTGGTTTGAAGGTTCGGGGTCCCCATTGGGGATGATATTCGAATCCCGCCCTCTCCGCCAGAAAAAGGCCTCGCGTTCAGCGGGGTCTTTGGTTTGAAGGTTCGGGGTCCCCATTGGGGATGATATTCGAATCCCGCCCTCTCCGCCAGAAAAAGGCCTCGCGTTCAGCGGGGTCTTTGGTTTGAAGGTTCGGGGTCCCCATTGGGGATGATATTCGAATCCCGCCCTCTCCGCCAGATTAAAACAACCAGGTTTCTTCGAGAAACCTGGTTGTTGATTATTAACCGATGTTACGCAGATTCAGCACTGCAACTTTCAAGTTGTATCGCTGGGCGTAAGATGAATCTTGTGGTATCCGCGTAACTCCAGTTATTAAGGGGTCGGGGTCACGGTGGGCGGCGGGAGAGGCGCCCCGGCGTACACCACCAGCGTTTCGGTCTGCGCCAATGATGGGTGACCGTACACAACGTTCTCGGACATGGTCAGCGAGAGGTAGAGTTTGGAAGTGTACCAGGACCCGAGAATGCTGCTTCCCTGTGCCGCGTCCACAGACTCGCGCCCGGAGCCAGCCAGAATGGAGGCAGAGGAGGAAAGGTCCAGCCCCGCAGAACGGTTGGCGGCCAGCGTGGAATTATGGCAGGCGGTACAGGATGATGCACCGTGATACCACACCTGCGATTCATTGAACAGCGGGAAGACATCCGTATCGAAAGCGGCCTGGCAGGAAGCGCCGTTCATATCGGTGAAGGGAAAGGCGTCCGCGTCCGGCGTACCGGCTTCCACCCACGCGCCGATCAGATCCACCGCGCGCACCTTGCATTTGGTGAACTCGCCAACCCCGTCGGTCTGTGGAGCGGATGAAATATGCGCGGCAGAAAGCGTGGGGATGGGCGTGCGCGCCACAGGCGGGGCGGCCCGCTTGCAGGAGAAATCGAATCCGCACGACCAAAGAAAGGCCAGACTGAGGAACACCACAATCAGGATCGCAAAACCAGCCAACATGCGATACAAGAGCTTCTTGAAATCATCCATGGTGTCTCCTCCTATTGCACGGGAACCGGCGCGGCGAGCGTGCGCAGGAAATTAACGATGTCCCAGCGTTCACTGACGAGCAGGTTTTCGTTCAACGCGGGCATGCGGCCTTCGATCCCGAGCGTGATGGCAAGGAATAGCGAACCGTCGCTCTTGGTCTGGACGGGCGAGAGAGTCAGGTTGGCGGGTTTGTTCGGCATGAGGAACGCGGCAACCGTGCCATTGCCCTCGCCGGTCACACCGTGGCACATGGCGCAGTGGATGGCAAAAAGTTCCGCGCCGCGCTGGATAGACATCTCGTCTGCGGGGATGGGGTTGGCGGGCGCGCCCATGCCAGGAATATAGGCCGGACCCTCGATGGGGATCGAGCGCGCGGGAACCGCAAGCGGTTCTTCCATGTTGCCATACGAGGGCTGGAGTTCCATGAAGACCATCCAGTCCACTTTAATAATGTCGAACGCAAACACGAGCATCACGCCCGCGAGCAGCGCCAGGACCGCAAATACGAGCAGGAGTTGTTTGAAGAGTCTCATAGGTGTTGCGCCTCCGCATCTTGCACGGATTCTGCGCCCATTTTTTTCATCATGTCGGTGATTTTGGTTTCATCCATCGAAGAACACTCAACCAGGATGGCGAATTTTCCATCGCTGATCTCCGGCACGTAGTGCAGCGGACGATAGTTTGGGAAAAAACTGTCGAGAAACACGCCGAGGAAGGTGGACAACAACATGCCGAGCATGGTCATCTCGAAGATCACGATAATGGCCGGTGGGACCGGCGCGAACGGCTGCCCGCCCACTCGAATGGCGTACATGTTCGGCGCCCAGAATGACAAGGCGATGCCGACCGCCATGCCGATTGCTGCGCCGCCCATGGCAATGCGCGGGACGTTGGTCCATTGGTGTGGACGGCCAAGCATGGGTTCCGTCACCGGGACGCCGGAGATGACGCTCATGTGATCGTCGTGAATGCCGAGGCGGCGGAGTTGCTCAACGGCGTCCGCGGCCGGTTCGAGGTCATGAAAGACCGCCAGGAGGGATTTTTGTTCAGTCACAGTATGCCTCCTATTCCAGTTCGCTGACGGTCACGACCGTCTCGCGTCCAAATTTCTTGAATTCATGCGCCATCTGGCCTTCCTGCACTTCCCACACCGGGATGAGCGGGATCAAGCGTGAAGCGGCCATGTAGAGCAGGATGAAAAAGGCCAGCGTACCCAGGCTCAACGGAATTTCGATGCCGGGCTTGTACAAGCGCCATGTGAACGGCGCGCGGTTAATGGTGAGCGAAATGGGGATGATGATGTAACGCTCGAACCACATGCCGAAGTTGATCAGCAGGCCGACCGTACCGACCAGCCAGGGTGTCGAGCGCCATTTTCTATTCCACAAAACGGCCCAGGGGATGACAACGTTAAAAATGAGCATGGCAAACCACATCCAGCCCATCGGCCCGGCTTCGTGCCAGTGGAGCAGTTGCTTGGTCCATTTGTCGCCGCCGTACCACTGAACGAGGTAATCGTTGAAGAAGAAATAGCCCCAGCCCATCGAGATCATCAACATGAGTTTGCCGATGCCGTCGAAATGTTCCGGGCGGATGAAGTATTTCATGTTCTTCATCGTGCCGCGCACCACCCCCAGCACCAGCACCACCGCGCCCATGCCGGAATGCAACGCGCCGATGACAAAGTACGGGCCGAAAATGGAGGAGGACCAGCCGGGGCGGGTGGCCATGGCGAAATCCCAGGACACGATGGTGTGGACGGAGAACATCACGGGGATGATCGCCCACGCGAAAATATTCATCGCGTGACGCAGGTGGGTCCATTCGCCCTCGGTGCCGCGGAAGCCAAGCGCGAGGACTTTATAGAAGTTCTTGCGCCAGCCGGTGGATTTGTCGCGCGCCATCGCCAGGTCGGGGATGAGCGGCAGGAAGAGATACATGGTGGAGGACAGCAGGTAGGTGGTGATGGCCAGCAGGTCCCATGTGAGGGGCGAGTGGAAGTTCGGCCACAGTTCGCGCTGGTTGGGATACGGGAAGAGCCAGTATGAAAGCCAGACGCGTCCCATGTGCATGAAGATGCTGAAGCCCGCTTGTACGAGGCCGAAGGTGGTCATCAATTCCGCGGCGCGCGTAAACGGGCGGCGGAACTCGGCCTTGAACACGCGCAAGATGGCGGAGATGAAGGTCCCCGCGTGACTGATGCCGATCCAGAACACGGTGTTGACCAGGAAAATACCCCAATAGGAAGGGCGGTTGACGCCGGCAATACCGAGGCCCTCCAGGATCATCTTGCCCCACGAGTAGAACAGGCCCCAGGCCACGAACGCGCTCAGGATGAAGAAGACCGCCCAGAACTTCCACGAGGTGGTGTGCATGGATTCCATCACCATGTCGTTCATCTGCCCGCGCGGAAGCGGGTCGAGCATCAAGTGTTCTTCACGCAGGTGTTTCTCATGATCGTGCTGTTGTTTTTCGCTCATCACTGACCTCCTACAAGATAGGTCACGCGCGGGAGCGTGCCAAGTTCTTCAAGGTGATGTACGCCATGGCTCTGGCGCGCAAGTTGCGAAACAAGGCTTTCCGGATCATCCACACGCCCGAAGACGATCGCGTCCGCAGGGCAGGCTTGCGCGCAGGCGGTGGTAAATTCGCCGTCGGCCACTGCGCGTCCTTCCGATTTTGCCTTATCCTGCGCCTTGTGAATGCGCTGGATGCAAAACGTGCATTTTTCCATGATGCCGCGGCGGCGCACGGTCACATCCGGGTTGAAGTGATTCTTCAGCGAGGCGATGGCTTCGTCGAGGCGATCATCGTTGTAATCGCGCCAGTTGAACGAACGCACCTGGTAGGGGCAGTTGTTCGCGCAGTAGCGCGTGCCCACGCAGCGGTTATACACTTGCAGGTTCACCTTCTCGGCTTGCGAATGGACGGTGGCAAAGGCCGGACAGACCGGCTCGCAGGGAGCCTTGCCGCATTGCTGGCACAGCATGGGCTGGTAGTGCGTCATTTTCACTTCCGGATATTCCCCTTCCCAGAAGCGCTCGATACGGATCCAGTGCATCGAACGGCCGTAGCCTGAATCCTCTTCGCCCACGAAGGCGATATTGTTTTCCATGGCGCAGGCCACCACACAGGCCTGGCAGCCGGTGCAAATGTCCTGGTCAATAACCATGCCCCATTTGCCTTCGGCCTCTTCCACAAGGGCGCCTTTCGCGCCGACAAGATTTAAGTCAATCGTTGTCATCTCTACTCCTAATGGCCTTCGCCCATGCCTTCGCCGTATACGCCGATCTTGCTCTCGAGACGCGACAGAACGCGGTATTTGCCGGCTTTTTCGACGCGCACTTTCGTTCCGGCAAAGGCCAGGTCGCCCGCCTCGTTCACGCGTGGCCCGAACAGGTCGGCCGGGTTCACGCCGCGCCCGGCAGCGTAGCGGCCGTAGGCGGTGTGTCCCTGCCCGAAGGGAATGGCGATCGTGTCGGGACGGATGGCAGGATACAAATACACGGGCGCTTCCACCTCTCCTGCCGCGCTGACAATGCGAACGATGTCGTCGTTTTCCAGGTGGAGTTCATGCGCGGTTTCGGGGTTAATCTCAACCCACGTGTTCCACATGACGGTGGTCGTCGGATCGGGCGCCTCCTGAAGCCAGGGTTTGTTCGCGCCCGCTTCGCCCAACGTTGGCGAGACGAAGGGGACGAGGAAAAATTCGCCCTCCTCGAATTCGGCCTCGGCCAGATTCAATTTGGCGTTGGCGGCGGCCGGCGCGACCAGCGCGTTGCCGGTCTGCCACCATCCGCCGTATTGCTGGAAGTAGGCCATGAAGGTGTTGATCTCCGGCGCGGCAAAAAATCCGCCGGAAAGCGGGACGAACTGCCGGAGTTTGCTTTTGACGAACTCGTATTCGTCGGCGTACGGGAGCGCCTGTCCCGCTTGCGCGGCGGCCGCGAGCAGAACGTCGGCAGTGGCGCGCGTATCGTGGAAAGGCGTGACAGTCGGCTGCGCGCCCGAAAGCGCCGACTCGGCCGCGCCGGTGAAGACGCGCTGATAGCCGAAGGATTCAAGTCCATGATGGTCGGGGAAAATATAATCGGCCATCAACGCGGTCTCGTCGGGGAAGGTGGCGAACGAAATGACCGTCTCCACCTTCTTCAGGGCCTCGATGAATCCGAACGATTTTGGCAATTCGAACGCGGGGTTGACGCCGTGAATGAAGAGGACCTTGACCGCTCCCGAATTTATTTTTTGGACGAATTCGCCCATCTCTTGCGCGGAGGCGGGCCGGTGATAGGCCTCCTGCCCGGGCGCAAGCGGCGAGAGGAATACGCCGCCGGGCTGGCCGATGTTGCCGAGCAGCGCGTCGAGCGCCAGCACAGACTTGGCGGTCTGCAGGCCGTTGCTTTGCGCCAGGGCCGCGCCGCCCGCGAGCGCCAGCGGGTTGAACGCGCTTGCCAGCAGGCCGGCGAGGTATTCGAGTTTTTCCAGCGAAACGCCCGCCGCTTTGGCGGCCGCGGCCGCGTCCACATTCTTGAACGCGCCCGCCGACGCGCCGCGCGCCTCCGCTGCGAGTTTGCCGATGGCCGCGGCCACGAGTCCCTCGCTGCCGGGTTTGATCGGAATCCATTCGTCGGCCACGGCCGCAGTCTGCGACATGCGCGCCTCGAATTGAACGAGGTAACCACGGCGCCTGTTTTTGCCTTTGCGCATGCGGGAATATCCACGCGTGTATGCCACTGGCGAGAGCCACGTTTCGAGGAAGTTCGCGCCGAAAGAGAAGACCACGTCGGCGTTGGCAAGGTCGAAGAACGGCATGGCGGCCTGGCCGAATAATTCTTCCGCGGCCCTGCTCAATGTGGCGCGGCTTTCAAACATGCCCAGCGCGCCGAAGCGGATCGGGGCGGGCGCGCCCAACTGGCCGGTCAGTTCGGAGGCGAGGTCGAAGAGATGGTCCGGGGCGAGTCCCATCAAAAATGCGATCTCGTCCGGTTTGTGATTCTTGAGCGCCTCGGCGACCGTGCCGATGGCATTATCCCATGTGACGGCGCTGCCGCTTAATTTGTTGCCGCGTCCCTGCTTGAGCGGGCCGGTGACGCGGTCGGGGTTGTACAGTCCCTCGAGGGCGGCCTGTCCGCGCGCGCAGGTCTTGCCGAGGTTGAGGGGGTGGTTTTTGTTACCTTCCACTTTAAGGGCGCGGCCTTGCATGGTGCGGATGACGGTGCCGCAGCCGGCCGCGCACTCGCGGCAGGTGGTGGCGTAAAATGTGCTTTCGCCGTTATAGGTGTATTCCGGCATCGAAAAGTACGGTTCGCGTTTAACGTATTTGGAGGCCGGGCCGCAACCGGTCAGCACGGCGGTGGTCGCGCCGAGTCCGGCCAGCTTCAACATATCGCGCCGGGAAATCTTCTGTGTCATGCGTTTATCCTTTCGCCCGGTTTAATAATGGCAGGTGCCACAATCGGTCAGTTTGATGTACAGCTCGGGGTTGCCCGCAGATTTTTCCTTGTGACAGGCAAGACACCAACCCATGTTCATCACTTGTGGATTCTCGTAGATGTCCACTTTGGAAAGATCGCCATGACAGTTTTCGCAATTCAGCCCGGCGGCCACATGCGGGCGGTGATTAAACTGTACAAAGTCTGGCACCTGCGCTACCGGCACCCATTGCAAGGGCGTGCCAGAATCGTGCGCGGCCTTGAGCGGGGCCAGTTTGACGCTGGTTTGAGTCTTGGCGATCTGCTGGTGACAACCCCAGCATTTGGATACGGTGGGCAGGCCCGGTGAGGGTCCGCGCACCGCGCCGGGATGGCAATACAGGCATTGAACGCCAAACGAAACATGTAATTGGTGTGGGAACTGCGGCACCGGCTGTTCCGGCGGCTTCTGTGTTTGGGCAATTCCCCAAACCACGAGACTGAACACCGCGAGCGCGACGATCAGCACTGCCGCCAGACCCAGTGGCTGCATCAGCCATTTGAAAGCCTTCTGGATCATAGCATCTCCTGAGATGAAAGTAATCACAAAGTCTCCCGTGCGGAGACTTTGTGGAAATACCAAGATGATCAATTGTCAGGGAGCGCACACAGATTCCCTATTCCCGCCAAATCACGGTTACGGAAAATCTGTGTCTGTGACAAGCGGCGCAATTATAATATATTTCATCCGGGATTAAGAGATCAAAGTCACAATTTTAAAAACTGGCGTGAAATCCTGGCGGGGACGCGCGTTGCTGTCCGTGATATACTGCCGGGCAGTCTCATGGAAGATTTTTTCGCCTCCTTCCCGCCTCCCGGCTGGGTGGCCGCTTCGTTGGGCCGTTTTCTTTTCGCGCGGTTTCAAAACGGCGACCAGACTGTGGCCGGTTCCACCGACGCGGTAGTTACAATGGGCGTGATCATTGTTCTGATCGTTGTGATTCCCATTGTCGTTGCCCGCCGCCGCTGGATGCGATAGAGATGCAGTGCTGCTTACGGGGGCCTATGGACTGAAGGCGTACTCTCCAGCCAGTAACGCGATCACTTGTTCCGAGGTCATCACCCGCCCGTATGATTCCAACGCCGCAAGAAACGCCGCATGGACCTGTTCGGCCGGGACGGTCGTGCCTGCGTGAGTTAACTCTCGTGTGGCGCAGGCATCGGCCGCGACGATCACCTCAAAGCCGAAGTCGGCGGCGGCGCGGGCGGTGGCATCCACGCACAGATGAGTCATCATACCCGTCACAATGACGCGCTCGATGCCCCAGCCGCGCAGCAGTTCAAGCAGATTCGTCTCGCGGAATGAATTGGGATAATGCTTCTGGACGATCGGCTCACCCTCGAAGTGCGCGGCTGAATCGTGGATGTCTGTGCCGCGCTCACCCGAAACAAAGAAAGCCGCATCGGGTTCCTGCTCGACATGTTGAATGTGGACATGGTATCCGCCGTGTTCGCGGAAGCATTGCAGTACCATGTACGCTTTGCGCGCCGCCTCGAGCGGGTTGACGAGCGGATATTTTCCGCCGGGGAAATAGTCGTTTTGAATGTCTATGACAAGCAGGGCGGTCTTCATCTATTTTCTGCCAAAGTCGGCCGGGTTCTCGCCCCACGCCTGCGTATCCCATTTAAACACGCGCACCGATTTGAACGTCTTCAAACTTTCCTCCGCCCTGGCGATCAAGCGAAACAACATGGTGTTCGCGGGTGTCTTCTTCAACGTCGTTTTGCATTTCCGGGCGCGGATCCACGCCATGGCGGTTTCGGAATCGGTGTACACCGCCCATTCGAGATTTCTGCGCGCCAGCCATTCCAGCGCGCGGGCAATGGCGAGAAATTCGCCGACGTTATTCAATCCATCCGGGAAGGGACCTGCCCTGAAAATTTCCTCGCCGGTTTCGGTGTTCACGCCGCGATATTCGAGCGGACCCGGCGACCCCGAGCAAGCCGCATCCACGCACACGCTGGGCAGGCGCGGCGGATGCGGGGCAAACAACCACTGGCGCACCGGCGGTGTCTTGCCCTTGTAATCTTCAAATTTTCCTTTTAAAGCGGTTTCAGCGGAGGCGCGGGTATCGAAGGCTTTGTATTGCGCGTCTTCAAACCCCTTCACCTGCTTCTCACACTCCGCCCATGAGGTGAAGACGCCGGTCTTGCGCCCTTGCCAGACTACATAGAACTTCTGCTTGACTGCCATGCTTCAATTGTATCCCTATTCGGGCAGTTCCTGCAAAATCAAATCGGGGCTTTTTGAAAATAGAAACTCGTTCTTGCGGCGGGAAAACGATCGCCACAATATCCAGTGAATTGGATGGAAACTTAACGCACTATTACCATCACCGAATCCAGCGCAAGGACGGAGCCATCCGCCGCGCTCAGGTCGGATAGTTCGATGCGGATGCGGCCGGGCGGAAACGCGCCCAGGTCGAGCGTGACGTTGAACGTGCCGGGCGCGCCCAGGTCCGCCGCGTCCACGTTGACGGGACCCACAAATAATTCATTCCCGTTTTCATTGTAGACGCGCAGAGCCAGATTATTTTCAAACGGAGAAATGGTGACGTTGCCGCGAATGACCAGCGCGCCGCTCACCTCCTGACCGTCCAGCGGGGACTCGATGGTGATGACGCGCGACAGCCCGCCCGGAGTCTGCGAGGAGGCGTTGACCAGCGCCAGCGAATTGCCGATCAGCCGGAAGGCGCGCGTGACGGGGGAAGCGGGACAGCACATCGGATCATCCAGGTCGTGCACGATCGCGTCGAGGAAAATTTCGCCGTTGCGGATCTCGAGGGCGTTGATCTGCGGGCGGTCGTCAATCATGTATGAAGCAGAGTCGCGCGGTTGACCGTTGTCATTCAAGACGACATGGATCGAAACAAAGACGCCCGTGCCGCCATAATTTTCGGCGATCAACACGGCGGCATCCCGCGCGCCGTCTTCATTCAAGTCGCCCATCGGAAAAAAGTCCAGCAGGCGCAGGTCGGCATAATCCACAGCGGAGGGGTCGGCGCCGCGCGTAAATGTTCCGTCGGTGAATTTGTACAGCGTGGAGGCGTCAGCGAAACCGATCAGGGTGTATTCGGCGTTCTGGAGTTGTTCCACTGTCAGCGCCGGGACGACGACAACAGTGTTCGTGGGGAAAACGTACGCGGTGGGCGTTGGGGTGAGGGGAACGATGGAGGCGAGCGAGCAAGCCAGGCTCCAGGCAAGAAGCGAAGAAAGAAGGCTGAGTCGAAGTTTGTGCATGGGTTGCCTCACGGGATGAGCAGAGTCCAGGTCGCGCCGCCGTCGGTTGTTTTGTAGAGGGTGGGGTTGTCGCCGGAGGGGTTGGTCAACACAAAGCCGGTCAGCGCGTTGACGAACTGGAAGGAGACGAGGCGGTCGCTGAAATCTTCATGGGGGATGACCGCGCCCCAGGTCTGTCCCGCGTCGCGCGTGGCATAAAATTGATTCTCGACCCAGGCGACGCCGTCGTTGAAGGAATAAAATTCGGTCGGGCGTCCGCGTGGAATCGGCGCGCCAGGGATCCAGGTGATGCCGCCGTCGGTCGTGCGATAGACGAGGGTGAATACGCCGGGCTCAACGGGCGCGACGAGGTTGACGACGAGGATGCCCTGATCGCCGGAAAAGAATTGCGGACCGTTGTTGCCGGTCTGCGCGGACTCGTAGCCGGGCGGCAGTGCGAGATTCGTTTCCACCCAGGTCGCGCCGCCATCTTGCGTGGCGTAGAGGTAAATGTAGTTGTCAATGGGGACACTGCCGCCCACCCATCCGCGCGAGGCGTTGATGAATGCAAAGCCGCCTTTTTGTCCGCCGAGCGGCAGGCTGTCGCTGTATCCGTCTGTGGTTGGGTCGTTGATGTAGACGCGCGTCCAGTTCATGCCGCCATCGCCGGTTTTAAAGAGGGCGATCGCTTCGGAGCCTGCGCCCGCGCCCAGCCCAGCCAGGGCGAAGCCGGTCTGTGAATCGAGAAATTGCAGGCTGGCGGTGGCGAACGGGACAGCGATTGGAATCCACGTTGCGCCGCCGTCGGTGGTGCGATAGAGTGTGCCTGTGGTGTAATCCGTGTTGGGGATGAGCAGATAGGCTGTTTGCGAATCGATGAATTGGAAGGGCGCGTACCCGACATCGCCGACGTTGAGCGGCGTGGCATCGTACCAGGTCACGCCGCCGTCATTTGTGCGGACGATGTTATTTTCGGCGACGCCCCAGCCGTTGGTTTCATCCACAAAATAAAATTGCGTGAGTTGCGGCGCGTCAAAGATGGCAAGGGGAATGTCTGTGGGCGGAGCGGGGGTCGGCGTGGGAGGCGCAGACGCAATGGTTGTGCAAGCGGTAAGGAGAAGACTGAAGAATAAGGGCAGCAGTTGTTTCATGCAAAACCTCGTGGCTGTTTTTAATGCGGCGCTTGCCAAAAGGAAATCATCCGATCCATTCGAAGACGGTCGCTTCGCCCTGACCGACTCCGACGCACAAGGTCGCCACGCCATATTTCACCGGCGTGCCCGCCTGGGCGCGCAAACGCATTTCATGCACCAGTGTGGCGGCGAGGCGCGCGCCGGAACAGCCCAGCGGATGACCGATGGCGATCGCGCCGCCGTTGACGTTGACGAGTTCGGGATCCATGCCGAGGTCTTCGATCACCGCCAAGGCTTGAACGGCGAAGGCTTCGTTGAGTTCCATCAGGGCGATGTCTCCAATGTTCAATCCGGCGCGTTCGAGGGCTTTCTTCGTGGCGGGGATGGGACCGTAGCCCATCACACGCGGCGCGACTCCCGCCGAGGCGGAGGCGACGACGCGCGCCAGCGGTTTAAGATTCAGCGCGGCGGCTTTGTCCTCGCTCATCATCAACAACGCGGCGGCTCCGTCATTGAGTCCAGACGAGTTTCCCGCCGTGACGGTTCCATCTTTTTTGAAGGCGGGTTTTAACCTGCCCAGCGATTCCATGGTCGTGTCGCGGCGCGGGCGTTCGTCCGTGTCCACGATTTTCGGGTCGCCTTTTTTTTGCGGGATCGAAAGCGGGACGATCTCCTGCGCGAAGCGGCCCGAGTCGATCGCGGCGATGGCGCGGCGGTGCGAACGGACGGAAAATTCGTCCTGCTTTTCGCGCGTCCAATGCGGGCGTTCGGCGGCGATGTTTTCGGCGGTCTCGCCCATCGATTCAGTCCCATGTTTTTCCTTCATCGCCGGATTTGGATAACGCCAGCCGAGGGCGGTGTCCCAGGCGGTCAGGTTGCCGAACGAAAATCCCGCTTCGGCTTTCGGAAGGGAGTACGGCGCGCGGCTCATGGATTCGACTCCGCCCGCGAGGTAGACCTCCCCTTCCCCAGCCTGGATGGCGCGCGCGGCTTGATTGACCGCGTTCAGCCCGGAAGCGCACAGACGGTTGACCGTCACGCCGCCGACGTGGACGGGCAGTCCCGCGAGCAAAGCGGACATGCGCGCGACGTTGCGGTTATCCTCCCCGGCTTGATTGGCACAACCGAAAAAGACTTCTTCGATCAGCGCGGGATCGAATGCGTTGCGTTCGAGAATGGAGCGGATGACATGCGCGGCGAGATCGTCCGGGCGGACGGAAGAAAGAATCCCGCCCAGCGCGCCGATGGGCGTGCGGACGGCGTCTACGATGACAGGTGAAACCATGGGAACTCCAGTGAGTAATATTCGATTAACTTGAGAATGTCCTGTCGTGATTATCAGTACTTCACGAAAGCGCGTATTTGGCGGTCTCTACCGCCAGGTTGCGATAGAGATCGCAACCTACGCAGGGTTTTCGTGATCTACTGATTATACTCAGTCAGGGCTTTCGCTTCGTCCTGCGAGAGAACGCTGGCTGGACTCAAATGATTTGAGCGGAAAGGGCGCTCTTCCCTGACAACGCCCGTGAATTGCCCCTCTCCCAATTGTATGTACCAGCCCCGCCTCACACCTCCAAAATCTGTTCGCGCTCCGGCCCGAGTGACACGAGTTTGATCGGCGTTTCGGCCAGCGAAGAAATTTTTTCCAAATATTTTTGCGCGTTCTTCGGCAAGTTCTTCCACTTGCGGACATGGGTGACATCCTCCGTCCAACCGGGTAGTTCTTCATAAACCGGTGTGCAGGCAGAGAGACCGTCCGCGCCGCCGGGCAGATCGCGGATCAGCGTACTGTTGACTGTGTAGCCGGTGCACAGTTGAAGTTTTGGGATACCGGAGAGAATATCAAGTTTGGTGATGACCAACTCGGTCAGGCCGTTGACGCGTACCGCATAGCGCAGCAAAACCCCGTCCAACCAACCCACGCGACGCGGACGCCCGGTGGTGGTGCCAAATTCGTCCCAGGGATTGGCGCCCGTACCGCGTAAGCGTTCGGCCATCTCGCCCTGCACCTCGGTGGGAAAGGGCCCCGAACCGACGCGCGTCTGAAAGGCTTTCGTCACACCCAGCACACTCGCCTCGCGCGCCGCAGCCATGCCGAGTCCCAGGCCGGTCAGCGCGGCGGGCGCGAGTGTGGTCGAACTGGTTACAAAGGGGTACGTTCCATGATCAATGTCGAGCAATGTACCCTGCGCGCCCTCTGCCAGGATGATTTGTCCCTGCTGCATGGCAAGGTGTAATTCGCCGGAAACATCGTGAATGTACAACGCCAGCCGCGAGGTCTGGTTGAGATACGTCTCGATTTCAGAGTCCACCTCCAGCCCCGGCGCGCCGAGCAGGTTCAATATCCGGTTGGCGGCGAGCAGGTGATCGCGCAGGCGGTCACGAAAATCCGGCGCGAGCAGGTCTGCCATGCGTAACCCGCGCCGCGCGGCCTTGTCGGTGTAGGCCGGACCAATGCCGCGCCCGGTCGTACCGAGCAGCCCCTTGCCGAGCGATCTTTCCTGCGCCTTATCCAGCGCGCGGTGCGCCGGTGTGATGAGATGCGCGGCGGGCGAAATATGCAACCGCTGCGGCGCGATCGAAACGCCCGCCCCGCGCAAGCCGGACATTTCCGCCAGCAGCGTGTGCGGGTTGACGACCATGCCGTTGCCCAGCACGCCGATCGTGTGTGGGTGAACGATGCCCGACGGCACGAGATGTAATTTGAAGATTTTGCTTCCAACTGTCACCGTATGCCCGGCGTTGTCACCCCCGTTATAGCGGGCCGCGTAATCCGCGCCCGCCGCAAGATAATCCACAATGCGTCCCTTGCCTTCATCACCCCACTGCACGCCGACAATGATATTGAGTGGCATAAGAATCCTCCGCGCAAATTATATCAGACGGGCGACTGGTATAATCTCCGCCGATGAACCGACGAATCTTTCCACTCCTCGGCTTGCTGGTTACATTGCTGGCTTTTTTCTCGCGGACATTTTCCGCGCAAGCCCTGCCGCCCGCGCAAGTGGTGCAGTTTCAAACACCCACACCCCAACCGGATGGACGCATCATCTATATCGTGCAGGCCGGAGATAATTGCATCTCCATCTCACTGAAGACCGGCGTGCCTCTGCAGGTCTTGTACGCGCAGAACCCGCAACTGAACACAGACTGTTCCAATTTGCGCGAAGGCATGGAATTGCTCCTCGGTCTGGGCGGACCAGCCGCCTTCACACCCACGCCCGGACCTTCGCCCACCGCCAGCGCGATTCCTCCCACGCCGACTCCCTTCACCGGCACAACCGAAGTTTGCGTCCTGCTCTACAACGACATCAACGGCGACGCCTTCCGCCAGGAGACCGAATTCGGACTCGCGGGCGGGCAGGTCAGCGTGACCGACATCAATGGCGCGTACTCTCAAGCCAAGCCGACCACCGACGCGCTGGACCTCGACGACCCGACGCTCCCCGTGCAGACCTGCTTCACCGACGTGCCGCAGGGGACGTTTAACATCACGGTCGCCATCCCCGAAAATTACAACCCGACCACGCAGATCAATGCGCGCATCGAGGTGCGTCCCGGCGATCGCGCTTTTATGGTCTTTGGCGCGCAACCTAATGAGGAGCAGGTGCCGGAGTTGGATCAACCGGATGAGACCGGCGGCAATTCGCCCATCCTCGGAATTGCCGGCGCGCTTTTGTTTCTGGGAGGGGTCGGCATGGGTTGGTATGCCCTGCGGTCGAGAAGCGCGCCTCCCAAATTGGGCGGGCGGTAAAAATAGAATCAAAAAAACTGGTTTCCTCTGAAACCAGTTTTTTTCTTTTAGCCCATCGGGTGTTGCATGTGCTGTCCACCGATCAAGTGGACGTGCAGATGGAAAACCGTCTGCCCGCCGTCCACGCCGGTGTTGGCGATGACACGGAATCCTTTTTCAGCGATGCCTTCCTGCTCGGCGAGTTTGCGCGCGGTGAGCAGAAGTTTGCCCGCGATGGTTTCATCCGCTTCGGTCAGAGTCCCGACCGAGTGGATGTGGCGGTTGGGGATGATCAGAATGTGAGTCGGCGCGACAGGATGGATGTCGCGGAAGGCGGTCACGTGTTCGTCTTTGTAGACGATGTCCGCGTTGATTTCGCCGGAAACGATCTTACAGAAGATGCAGTCGCCCATGTTGTAATACTTTCTGAAAATGGATTGAGCCAGCCGTCTAAGGAACGGCGGCAGGAAGGGGTCCAAGCGTCGGCGCGCAAACGAGATCATAATATAACAACTCGGTGGGTTTGTTTTGTGCGGCGTATGCGGCGGCTTGCTCGCTGATGACGCGCGCCACGTCGAGATTTGGAATGACCTGGTTGGGCCAGAAGCGCGGCAGGGTCATGCGCGGGTCGCCGACGGGACCCTCGGCGATGTCGAACGTGCCGGTGGCGGCGTCGGCTTGCGGAACCCAATTGTACATGATCGGTCCGCGCGGGTTAACCGTGAAGCCGAGACGGTAGCCGAACTCGCGCGCAATCGCAACCGGGCGGACTCCGAATCCGCCGCCGGGCCAGATAATGGCGACCGGCGTCTTGTTAAAATTTTGTTGCAGGTCGGCTTTCGAGCGTTCAAATTCCGTGCGGATGTACTCATCGGAGGAGGCGTCGGTCATCGGCGTGTTGTGGACATAGCCGTGCGATTGAAAATCCACGAAGCCTTCCGCGCCGAGGGCGATGTTGCCCGGCAGTACCTGGTTGCGGATGGAATCCTCCCAACTGATCCAGCCGTTGATGACGGGCCAGCCCCATTCCTGCCAATAGGGGCGGAACCAGTCGTTGTAGTTTTCGGCGGAGTGACGGTCATCCTGGATCAAGACCACCGAGCGCATGGGAATCTTTGCGTTGCTGTCGAGGAAATCCGCCAGTTGATTGGCGCTGATGGCTTGAAAGCCGAAATCGTGCAGGTTCTTCATAATGCGCTTGAAATCGCCCGCGCCGACGTGCATCGGATCGGAAACAGATTCGACTCCCTTTTCGATGCTGTGGAACATGACGACCATCACGATCGTGCCCGGCGCGGCGTTGTTCGGATTCCATTTGGCTTGGAGATATTCACACGAGTCGCTGATGTAGGTGTGCGGCGTTGCGCCTTGCGCCAGCCCCGGCGCTTGCAATGTGGGCGGCAGTTCCGGCGGAGGTCCGCTGTAGGTGGGCGTGGGGAGCGGGGTGGGCGTTTCGGTCGGCAACGACGCGACCGCTGTCCCGGTGCCGGACGCGTTGACGGTGGCAAAAGCTTGCGTGTTGATCGCGTTCATGTCCGCGGTGGGAGCGGACGTTGAAGCGCCAGAGCAGGAGGCGAGGAAGACAGCGAGCAGGATTAGGATTAGATAGCGGCGCATTTTTCATCCACTAAAAAACTGATCACTGATAACTAATCACTGATGACTGATCACTCATTACTCTCTCCCTTAATAAACGCCTCCACCTTCGCGCGGCAGACATCGTCGCGGAATTGTTTGGGCGGCGTCTTGAAGAAATACGAGGACGGACCCACGATCGGACCGGAGAGTCCGCGGTCGAGGGCGATCTTCGCACAGCGCAGCGCGTCAATCATCACGCCCGCCGAGTTGGGACTGTCCCACACTTCAAGTTTAACCTCCGCATTCAGCGGCACATCGCCGAAGGTGGTGCCTTCCATGCGGATGTAACACCACTTGCGGTCGGTCAACCACGGCACATGGTCCGACGGACCGACGTGGACATTATCCGGATCGAGTTTGTACGGAAGCATCGAAGTAACCGCGTTGGTCTTGGAAATCTTTTTGCTCTCGAGCCGCTCGCGTTCGAGCATGTTGAGGAAGTCTGTGTTGCCGCCAAAGTTGAGTTGATAGGTGCGGTCCACGCGCACGCCGCGATCCACGAACAACGTCGCGAGGGCGCGGTGCAAAATCGTCGCGCCGACCTGCGACTTGACATCGTCGCCCAGGATCGGAAGTTTTGCGTCCTTGAAGCGCTTGCCCCAATATTCCGAAGATGCGATAAAGACCGGGATGCCATTCACAAACGCACAGCCCGCCTCGAGGATCTGCTCCACATACCACTTCGTCGCCATCTCCGAACCGACCGGCAGAAAACTGATCACCACATCCGTCTTTGTGTCCTTCAATAATTTCACAATGTCCGCCGTCGAACCGGGCGCCTTCTTCACCACCTCCGCAAGATATTTTCCGAGACCGTCGTGAGTCATGCCGCGCACCACCGGCACATTCATCTTCGGCACGTCGCAAAATTTATAGGTATTGTTCGGCTCCGCAAAGATCGCCTCCGACAAATCCCTGCCGACCTTCGCCGCGCTGATGTCAATGCCGAGCGTGAATTCAATATCGCGGATGTGATAACCGCCGAGCCGCACGTGCATCAACCCCGGCACCGTATCGGTATCCTTCGCGTTCTTGTAATATTCCACGCCCTGCACCAGCGACGAGGCGCAATTGCCGACGCCGATGATGGCGACGCGCACTTTTTTACCAGCCATGTAATTTCTCCTTAAAGTGATTTACTATCTTGTTGCCTTGAACGCGCTTCATCTTACAGCCTAAAGTATAATCCAACTCGAAATGGACGATTCGATTCGCATCCGCTTGATTGATTTCCTGCGCGACTCCACCGCCTCGCGCGACCCCGCGGCGGCTCTGACCTCGCTGACCTCCCTCGCCCGCGAGCTGACCCGCTCCGCCTCGGCGCGCATCCTTGCCCCGCACGAACCCGCAATGGAAGACTCCGCCTCGCTGACCGCGCCGATTCGATTCCGCGCCGAAACGCTCGGAATGATCCAGGTCTCCGGCGCCTCCGCCTATTCCGATGACGATCTTGCCGTCCTCGAAACGCTTGCCGCGCTTGCCGCGTTCCACCTGTATGAACAACAACTGCAAGACGCCTCGCTCCGCGAGCGCGCCGAACTCGACCGCCTCAAAGCCGACTTCATCGCCATCACCTCGCACGAGTTGAGGACTCCGCTGGGGCTGATCCTCGGTCACGCCACATTTTTGCGCGAATTATCCGGCGAACATCACGAACATCTCGATATGATCATCCGCTACGCCACGCGCTTGAAAGACATCATCGAGAGTCTTTCCAACGTGGACAATTACACCAGCGGCGCGTCGCGCGTGCGCGAGGGGCGGGTGGTCATTGCGACTCTGATGAACGACGCCGCGGCAATGTACGAAGAAGTGGCGCGCGAGAAGCGGGTGACGATCGAGATCGCAACCGCCTCACCCGCCCTGACCGTCGCGGGTGAAGCGGGAAAGTTGGAGATCGCGCTCGGCAACCTGATCAAGAATGCCGTCACGTTCAGCGAACCGGGCGGGCGAATCCTGCTCCGCGCGGAATCGGAACCCGGCTTTGTCAATGTGTCGGTGCGCGACCAGGGAGTCGGCATTCCTTCGGCAGACCTGCCGCATGTCTTCGATCGTTTTTATCAAGTAGAGAGTCACCTCACGCGCAAACATGGCGGCATGGGGCTGGGACTCTCGGTGGCGAAAGCCATGATCGAAATGCACGGCGGGACGATCTGGGCGGAAAGCGAAGAAGGAAAAGGCAGTACCTTCTCGTTCCGCTTACCGGTCGAGTTTGCCTCGCATTGATATAACCCCGCTTAACATAAAATCAAAAACCCAACACCGAATATCGCCCACCGAATATCGAATATCGCCCACCGAATATCGAATATCGAACACCAAATATCGCCCACCGAATAGCGCACCCCGCACCCCGCATGTCTCCCTCCTTCATCCTCGTCGGCAAACTCGCGCGTGAATATATTTTGCCCGCTGTGGGCAGTCCGCTGATCGATTCGCCCGGCGGAAATTTACTCTATGCCGCCGGCGGACTCGCCCTGTGGGACGCGCGTCTCGGTCTGGTCTGCCGCATGGGCGAGGATGCGCCGCGCATCTGGCTGGATGAATTTCAAGCGCGCGGCTTCGATGTGAGCGGAGTCCGCGTCCAGCCGGGCGAGTTGGACCTGCGCGCGTTCATCGCCTACACCGAAACATTCGAGCCGGACAACAGCAATCTCGTCTCGCATTTTGCGCGGCGCGGCATCCCGTTTCCCAAAGCCCTGCTCGGATTCCAACCCCGCGACCCCGAACGCACACGCTCCCCGCGCGGCAAACCCGATCCGGCCGCGCCCGCCCTCTCCGACGTCCCCTCCGAATATCTGGAGGCGGGCGCGCTTCATCTTTGTCCGCTCGAGCTGGGCGCGCATCTGCAATTCACCGACTCGCTTCATAACGCCATGCGTACCCTCACACTCGACCCGTCTTCAACGTACATGATTCCCGCCGCGATGCGCGATGTGCGCGCCATCTGCAATGGGCTGACCGCCTTCCTGCCCTCGCTCGAAGAGATCACCTCGTTGTTCTGGGGACAGACTCACGATGTATGGGAAATGTGCGAAGCCATCGGCGAATTTGGATGCGAGTACATCGTCATCAAGCGCGGCGCGCAGGGACAACTGCTTTACGATTCACTCAACAAGCGCCGCTACGAAATTCCCGCGTACCCGGTTTCACCGGTGGATCCCACCGGCGCGGGCGACGCGTTCTGCGGCGGTTTCCTGGCGGGCTATCACAAAGATTACGACCCGCTGGAAGGCGCGTTATATGGAAACATTTCCGCCTCGCTTGCCATCGAAGGTTCGGGACCGTTCTTTCCGCTGGGAAGCATGCCCGGCCTGGCGCAGGCGCGGCTGGACACATTGCGCGACATGGTTAGGAAGATATAAATGAAGCATGACATGGAACGACTGATCGAAATGGCAATCGCAATTCAGCAAATCCCCGCGCCGACGTTTGCGGAGGGAGAACGCGCCGCATTCGTGCGCGAACAATTGGTCGCAGAAAAATTGAACGATGTCTCCGTGGATCAAATGAACAATGTGTTTGCGCGCCTGCCGGGCAAGGATGCGACTCTCGCGCCGCTGATCGTTTCCGCGCACCTCGACACGGTCTTCCCCGCCGAGACCGACCTGCGCGTCTCGCGCGAGAATGGACGCATCTACGGGCCCGGCATCGGCGACAACTCCCTCGGCGTCGCTTCGCTCTTCGGGTTAATTTGGTCCCTGCGTGGACGCGGACTCCAACTGCCCGGCGACGTGTGGCTGGTTGCCAATGTCGGCGAGGAGGGATTGGGCGACCTGCGCGGGATGAAAGCGGTGGTGGAACGCTTCGGTTCAAGCCCGCGCGCATATTTGATTTTGGAAGGCATGGCATTTGGTCACGTGTATCACCGCGCCATCGGCGTGCATCGTTATCGCATCAACGTCACCTGCGCGGGCGGACACGCCTGGTCGGATTATGGCAAGCCCTCGGCGGTGCATGAATTGACCTCGCTCGCCTCGCAGATTGCACTGCTGGAATTGCCGCTCAACCCGCGCACGACATTAAACGTGGGACGCATCGAGGGCGGCACCGGCGTCAACGTGCTGGCCGCGCACGCCTCGCTCGACCTGGACATGCGTTCGGAGGATTCATCTGTGCTGGCGAGTCTCATTCTCCGGGTGGATGAGTTGATCGCAAGCGCAAACCGCCCCGGGGTGAGCGTGGAGGCGCAGGTGATCGGTCAACGTCCGGCCGGGCAGATTCCGTCGAATCATCCACTGGTTCAGTTGGCGTTGCAGTCGTATCGCGAGCAGGGAGTCGAATCGAATCTGATCGGCGGCTCGACTGATGCAAACCTGCCGCTCAGCAAGGGCTACCCTGCGGTGGTGATGGGAATCACAACGGGCGGCGGCGCGCACACGTTGAAAGAATTTGTAAATGTCGAGCCGATGCAGGCGGGGATGCAGTCGGTGGCGGGGATGGTGGAGAGAGTCTTTCAGTGAGCAGTGATCAGTGATCAGAGGTTGAGGATGGCGCGCCGAAGCGACCATATCTGCCTGTTTCAAATTTGGCTGTGGCGACTCGCTCAGCGAAGCCGCTGTGATGGCTTCGTAAAAGTTGAAGGCCGCATTCTGTGTGCGCTGCGCCAGAACAAAACGATGCTCTCTGGGAAATTTTAATGAGGCTGGCAGAAGCCATGCCAGCATGTCGAAGGTTTTGGTGAAGATGGGTGATTCTTGCATGTCAGCCTCCAAAAAATTTTAAAAATTCCCGCCTTACGGCGGGGAGATTCAGAAACCAGAAACACAGAACTCAGGAACCAGAACGCGGACCAAGAGAAATAGGAGGCGACGCCACCACCACACGAAAACCGATGTTGAAGTTCCTGAAGATGGGATTGACCCTGAAGCGGTAGGCGCAACGAACGTACCTCTGTTCATTGTAGAACGCGCCGCCGCGCAGCACACGGGCGGATTTCTTGTCATCAAGATTTTCTCGTTTCGCTTCCGCTTTGTATGGATACGTATCGTAAATGCTCCGCGTCCATTCCCAGACATTGCCTGCCATGTCGTGCAAGCCATAAGCGCTTCGTCCCTGCGGGAAACATCCCACCGCGCTGGTGTTGCCGATGATACTATTGCAGTTGGCAAGGGTCTCGTTGAACTCTCCCTGCCACGGGAACTCCCTCGCCCCCAGCCCCTCTCCCTGCTGCTCCCTTCGGAAGTGCTTCGCGAGGAGAGGGGAGTGGCGCGCGGCTTTCTCCCACTCTGCCTCACTGGGCAGGGTCACGATGAGTTTGCCGTTCAGCAAACCCTGCCAGAAATTTTCCTCGGCTTTGCTTTCCGCCTTTTGTTTCGGCACGATCTCTTTGAGTTTCTGGTGCAGCCAGTTGCAATAGGCGAGCGCGTCGAACCAGGTCACGTAGCGGACGGGGTGTGTGGGGACGCCTTGCAACGCGCTCTCGCTGACATCCTTATAGCCCGCTTCATCTACGAAAACTTTGAATTGCGCCAGCGTGACGGGGTAACGCTCCATGTAAAAATCGGGCAGGTGAACAACGTGTTGTTCCACTTCCCTTTCATACCAGTCCTTTTGTCCGCCATATTTTTTGAGCAAATCCTCAATGTCTTTTTCTTTCGTGCCCATTGTAAATTCACCGGCGGGAATATGCACGAAGCCAAGCATGGACTCTTTTGGCAATTGCCAGCGCGCCGCGTCGAAGCGCGGGTCGCCGAGGCGGGCGAGGGTATCTCCCGCTTCGGCGCGTTCGCGCGGGGTGAGCATGCCTTGTTCGATCAGTTGGGTCAGCCAAATGCGAATCCGTTCGAGCAGGATCTCGTAGCGTGTCTGGCTGGCGGCATCATCCATCAGGCGCATTTCAACCAACGCCTGCCCGGCCAGCGATGCAGATTGCCAGTGTTTTTCGGAGCTCTGATTGGTTTCTTTTGGCAGGGCGGGCACGAGCGTTTGCACAGCGGCCACGGCAATGCCCAACCCGCCGCGGCGCATTTTGCCCATCCCAAGCAGGAACACCTCGCGCCACCAGGCGGGGTCGGCTTGAATCCGTTCGCAATATTCGCTGGCGGCGTCAGGCAGGTCATTCAAATGGCAGGCGGCAAGATATTCCTGAAAGGAGCGATGCGGGAAGGAATAGATGCCGTTGCCGCGCCCGATCAACAAACCGGCGCGGGTTTCGAGATACTCGATGATGACACGCGGGTGAACTGTGTCCGGCAAATACGGCGCAAAGGCGGCCAACACCTCCTCAGCGCGAATATCGGCGGGCGCGGGTTGCCGCCCATCCTCCTGTCCCTGCCGGGTGTGGACATTGAATGCCAGTTCATCGAGCGCCTTGCGCACCGTGGTCTCTTCAATGGAAAGGGCTATCGAAATGGATTTTTCGGTATGAACATTTCCCTCGACATCGCGTACCTCGCGCCATCTTTGCCAGCGATCGAGCAACAGGCGCACGGTCTCATCGTACAGGTCCGCGCGGTCTTCGGGAAGTTTGCCCCAACTGGTGTGCAGGGTGGACATGAGCGTGAGCAGGAGCGGGCGCGTGGCAAGATCGAACAGGTACGATTTTTCCTGAATGGCCTGTGCCAGGCTGTTGCCGCGGTCATTGGCGGTCTGCTCGTCCCACTTCATATTTTCGCGCACCGATTCGTACCAACGCCCGATAAACCTTTGGATCTGTTCCTCGTTGAATGGCAAAAGTGTGATGGCGGTGAAACCGGGGAGATGCCATTTCGAGTCGGTATACGCGTAAGGGCGCGCTGTCACCAGCACATAACTTTCGCGCCGCAAAGGCGCGGCAAATTGGCCGATGGCTTCGATCAGCCGTTCGCGTTTCTGGTCTGATTCGGTTACTTCATCGAGTCCATCGAACAAGATCAGGCATGGCTGGTTCAAAATCCGTTCGCGCAGGGTGGGTAACAATGTCACCGCGGCTTCGCTGCCGAGCCGCGCGGCAATATCTGCGCGGAGTGCGTTCCAAATCATCTCGGCGGTTCCCCTGACTGCATGAGCGGGAATGTGTTGCGCGGCCACCTCACGCAAAACGAGGCGGATGGGCATTAATGTTTTCAGTGGCGAATCTTCTGGTAGAAGATTTTCCCCGCTGGTCTCGTTCAACTGGAACATGGAGAGGGCGTAGGTCATGTAATGCAGGCAGGTGGTTTTACCCGAGCCGGGATCGCCGAGCATGACCACGCGTCGGAAACGCGAATCGGCAAGCGCCTCTAAAACTGGAATCCTATTCTCCTCACCAAGCCGGAATGCCACATCACCCGCCCTGTTTTGTTCCTCCTTTTGGGAGCGTTGCACATCCAGGTCAATGTAAATGCCCGGCAGGGAAATGGAATCCTCTCCGGCGGTCTTCAAAAAGCGCGGGTCAACAATGCCGAGCGGCAGTTGTTTGCATTCATGCGCCAGCGCGCGATAGTAGGCTTGAAGCAATTCGTTTTTGGGAATCTCGGTCACTGGCAGGTTGGCAAACTGGGGGCTGACAAACACCTTGTCTGCAATAATATTCCCGCTTCCGATCACATTTTTATCGCCCGGCACAACGATCGCATCTTTGATTGTTTCAGCCGCCACGCTCCGCGTTCCGATTGCGGAAATTTGTGTGTTCGTTACGATCTCCTGACAATAATACGCCAACGTGTGATTCCCATTCAGCACATCTTCCAATTGCAACTCGAGCGGCACGCGCACGCGCGGGTCGTCGGGTTTTTGCTCGGCGCGCTTCACCACGTCTTTGGCGGTCTCTTCGAGTTTGGGGCTTTTCAGTTTGCCCCACAACTCCTCAGCCTTCTTCCACGCGGCTTCGCCGAATTTCTTACCGGCGGCTTGCGCGGCGGCGGTCCCACCGGCAACGAGATACGGCAGGAACGGCTCGAGAAATTTTGCGACATCTGCGGCAAGTTGTGTGATGTCCATGTCTGCTCCCATGTTCAAACAAAATCCCGCAGGGGATCTCCAAGTCACATTCGACTCAACTCCATCTGCGGGACGCTACATCATTTTCATTACCACTGCCCACTGCTCACTGCTCACTGATCACTAATCACTGCTCACTGCTTACTGCTTACTGCTCACTGCTCACTGCTCACTGCTCTCACTTCAACCCCACCACCTCATAGACCTCCAACGGTTGCGCCTTGCCTTTAACCGTCATCGGCGTGACCGGTTTGACCTCAACCTGTTTCTTTACGCGCGCATACGCCTCCGCGCTGATTAAAATTTGATTGCGGGCGGAATTTTCCTGGATGCGTTTGGCGGTGTTGACGCTGTCGCTGATGGCGGTGTATTCGAGTCGCTTCTCGGTGCCGATCAGCCCCAGCACTGCCTCGCCGTAATGGATGCCCGCGCCGAAGAAAAGACGCTCATCCACCGGGAGTTCGTTGTACAGATTTTCGATGGAGGCGTGCATGGCAAGCGCGGTTTTCACGGCGCGCAAGGTGTGGTCAGACTGGGGGACGGGAGCGTTGAACCAGGCCATGATCGCGTCGCCCATGAATTTATCAATCGTGCCTTCATGCGCCAGCACGGCATCCGCCATGGCGGCGAGATAACGGTTGAGGATCGCCACCAGTTTCTCCGGCGATTTTTGTTTTTCGCTGTAGGTGGTGAAGCCGCGAATATCGGCAAAGATGACGGTGATGTCCACGCGCTTGCCGCCCAGTTGCAGTTTGTTGGGGTCGAGCTGGTCAATGACGGCGGGGGAAACCATGCGTTCAAAGAGTTTGCGTTGGGCCTCGAGGCGTTTGCGTTCGGTCAGATCGTCCAGCACGATCGCCACGCCCTGCGTTTTCTGTTCGGCGTCTTTGAGCGGGGAAAGGTTGAAGCGCCAGTCCACATGTCCGCGCGTGGGGACAACCGGGCTGAATTCCAGGTCCACCACCGAGGTTTCTTTTTGGCGGACTTCGGAGAGATGCGGTTGGATCTCCTGCGAGATGGCGCTGAAGACTTCATCCAGGCGGCGCCCGATGATGTCCTTGGAGGCTTGCCCGAGGATCCTTTCGGCGGCGCGGTTGGCAAGCGTGACATTCTGCTCCACGTCCATGGTGATTACGCCGCTGGTGATGGAGGCGAAGATGTTGTCCATTAAATTCTTTAAGCCGGTCACCTCGGCGAGAGTCTGCTTGAGCGAGGAGAACAGGCGCGCATTTTCGATGGCGACCGCGGCCTGGTTGGCGAAGGCGGTCAGCAGGTCGCGTTCGGTCTCGCGGAAGATGCCGGAGCGGATGCGGTTGTCGGCATAGATCACGCCGATCAGGTCGCTTTTCACTTTGAGCGGCACGCACACGATGGAACGCAGGTTGAAAGCCACGATGCTTTCCTGTCCGCTCAGGCGCGGGTCCTCCTGCGCGTTGGTGGTGACGATGGCTTCCCCGCCCTCGATCACTTTTTGGATGACGGTGCGGCTGACCGCCGCCTCGGAGGCGTTGAGCGATTCCTTTTCCCAGTTGCGCGCCATCTTCGTTACCAATTGCTGGTTCTCATCGCGCAGCATCAAAAAACCGCGCTCGGCGCGCGTCAATTGCACAATGGTATCCATCACCGCGCGCAGCACCTCGTCCAGTTCGAGCGTGGAGTTGACCACCTGCCCGATCTCGGCCAGCGCGCGCATGTGACCGTATTGCGTCTCCATCTCGCCGACCTGCCGGGCAAGGTTCTCGAGTCCGGCGGCGTTCTGGGTCAGTGCCTCGAGGGTCTCCGTCGGAATCTGTGAGCGCGCAGATAGCAGCGTCGCATGCGCCTTGGTGATCGCCTGACGGACGGCATGTAGATGTTCGGCAAAGGAGGAGGGCTTGGTATCGTGGAAGATCATCGGAAGCTGTTGGGACGGGAGAATCGTTCTTCAAAAATACGTCTCCATTGTAACAGCCTTGTCCAGATTGCGGTAAGTAAAATGAGGCCGGCGCTCCAACGCGCGCCGGAGATGTTTGACGGAATCCCCGCATACAATGCCAACGCATGTTGTTCGGTCAATGCCTGGACGCGGGCCTGCATGCCCGGCAGCAGCCGGTTCAACCGCGCGGCGCGCTCGCCCGGTGTCGCGTGGATGGGCTGCGCGTCGCCCAGCAGCCACAGCGACAGATTCACCGCCTCGAACGAACGGGCGACCGGCGAGAGCCGCGCCCACGCGGCCCAGGTACGGATCCAGCGCGGGGCTTGAGTCCCGTTGCGTTCGGCGCGCGCCTCAATGGCAAGCGGGATGCGTCCCATCCAGCCGGTGCGCCGCTCCAACAGCCAGAGCGCCGCGACCAGAAGCGCCAATAACGTCCACAACACCGGGACGCGCCGGGTCACATACCACGGCGTCAGCGGAGTCAGGCCTTCCTCATCTTTGGAACGGTCGGCCGGTTCGTCTTCCAGCGGGCGCGCCAGCGGCGCCCGCACGGGCGGCCCGGCTGTGACAATGACCGCCGGTGCGTGACTCAGCGGGCGCTGAATGACGCCGAGATTGGCGGTCGGTTCGAACTCCACCCAGCCAATGCCGGGAAAATAAACTTCCGGCCAGGCGTGATATTGCTTGCGGCGCACTGTGTAGGTGTTGGTCTCCTCGTCCAGTTCGCCTTCTGCGAAGCCGACCGCCATACGCGCCGGCACACCCAACGCGCGCAGCATGGCCACTTCGCTTGTGGCATAGTACATGCAGAAGCCGCGCTTATATTCGAACAACACCCATTCGAGCGCGTTCACGTTGCGCGGCGGCGCGGGGATGACCGCCTGATATTCGAGGTTGGCCCTCAACCATTTTGTGACGGCATCGGCTTTGTCGTAGGGCGTGGTTTGAACGGCGGCGATCTCGCGCGCCAGTTCGGCGATGCGCGGTGAAAAGCCCGGCGGCAGTTGCAGATAACGGTTTGTGACCCACGTTGGGTACTCTTCGCCCGCCGCGCGCAGTTCCTCAATGCTTGGATCGAACAACGCCGCGCGCACGCGGTAGGTTGTGCGCGGCGAAATTGGTTTGGATGATTCCAGCGAGACCAGGTCCACCGTCTCTGCCGCACCGGGCTGGACAAGCATTTCGCCGGAGAGACTCGACCAGACCGGCTGGGATGGCGCGTAGATCATGGATTGCTGAAAGACGTTGACGATCTCGAACTCGCCAATCTCACGTCCTTCCAGGCTTTGTATGGGCAGGTCGCCCGCTTCCGCATCGAAGGCCGAGCGACGCGCTTCGGGATTGAGCCAGGTCGTTCCATCGTAGGTGGCAAAGGTGCGTCCGCGCCAATAGAAACGCGGCGGAGGAGCCTCGAGCGTCTCCGGCACACGCACGCGGAAAACGAGGTCGTTGGAAAGAGGCAGCCCGCGCCCGAGGGGGAGCGTCTCGCCGTAGAAATCGCCGCCCTCGCGCTCGCCATACGCAGACTCGAGCGGATCGAGGGCGCGTCCGATATTTTCCCGAAGCGGAGCGAAGGGTTTCTTGAGGCCGGCCCACAGCGCGGCGGCCTCCCGCAGACTTGAGAACGAGAGCGGCAGGTTCCATGCCACCAGCACCAGCGTCAACGCCAGCGCCAACATGCCGTTGTTCATGTCGCCCTGCGTTTCGGGCAGTTGCAAAATGCGGCGCGCGTTCCACGCTTCGCGATTGTCGAGAAAATACAGGCGGCCAATTAAAAGGAGAGCGATGAGAAAATAGAGCGCCACCTGCCACCCGCGCGAGGCCGGCAGCGGGTCGTACGCCTGCACAGCCAGGATGGCGAACGCGCTCGGCAGGATGGCGGTCAGTGCGTTGCGCCCGCGCGCCAGGCCAAACCCGCTCACCAGCCCGACCAGCCAAAAAGCAAGTGCGATGAATGCGATGAAAAGAATCGAGTCATCCACTTTTTGCCCGCGCCAAAACGTGACTGCCGCGGCGCTAAAGCGCAGCCAAATCTCCGCCAGCGTTTCACGCAGGGGCAAATCTGTTTCGGAAAGTGTGGTGAGTTGCGCGGGGAGGAGCAGCACCGTATACGCAACTATCATCCCGCGCATGCTCCAGGGACGCAGGCGGCTGAATCCCAGCGCCAGCCCCAGGCTGGTCCCCAGCAGGGCGGTCGTCTCGCCGATATAAAGGAAACCCGTCCACTCGGTGATGGCGAGTCGCACCGCGGCGATGAGGACCAGCGCCAGCACGAGCCCGGCGGCGAGCCAGTCCCAGCGAGATGGGGGCAATGTTCGCATGGGTTTGAGTGTACAATAGAATTCGTTCGCCGGTCAACCACCCTGCGGAATTGTTTTTCATTCTGCGCGGCGGACACAACCCACAGGAGAGAGGTGCAGAGATGGATGGTTTGATTCAGTTCGGCATCAACTTCATCATCCGCTTTCAGGCGCTGGGGGATTGGCTGGTCGCGCCGATGGAATTCTTTTCCTTCCTCGGCTCGGAGAATGTCTTTCTTTTTGTTCTGCCGCTGCTTTTTTGGTGCGTAGATGCCGGTCTTGGAATTCGGATCGGCATTATCCTGCTCACCAGCCAGGTTGTGAACGATGTATTCAAAATGGCGTTTCACCAGCCGCGTCCCTATTGGGTCAGCGAACGCGTGACTGGATATGCTTCCGAGACCGGTTTCGGCGTTCCCTCCGGGCATTCGCATAAGCCGTTGGCGATCTTCGGAATGATCGCCGCGCATTACAAGCGCACGTGGGTGTGGATCCTTGTTTTGACAGTCGTGTTTCTGATCGGGCTTTCAAGGATGTTCCTGGGCGTTCACTTTCCACACGACTTATTGCTTGGCTGGTTCATCGGTGGCGTGATGTTATGGGCCTTTATTAAATACTGGAACCCGGTGGCGGCTCGGTTGAAACAGATGAGTCTTGGCGGACAGGCGGCAACAGCGTTTCTCGTCTCGCTGGTATTCATTGCCCTGAACGCACTGGTTGTTTTTCTCTCGCGGGATTTCATTCTCCCCGCGGAATGGATCGCCAATGCCACTCGCGCTGGCGGTGAAGCGCCCAACCCATTTTCGATTGAGGGGTCGGTCTCCGCGATGGGAACGCTCTTCGGTTTTTGCGCCGGGCTGGCGTGGATAAACACGCGGGGCGGATATCAGGTTTCGGGTCCGCTAACGAAACGGGTTTTGCGTTACATCGTTGGCTTCCTCGGCGTTGCGATCCTGTATTTCGGTCTGAAGATGGTCTTCCCCGATGGCGAGGATGTGATGGCCCTTGTCTTTCGTTACATCCGTTATACCTTGGTGGGCGCGTGGATCTCGGCTGGCGCGCCGTGGACATTCTCGAAGTTACAAATCAGTTAACAACCAATGATGCGAAGGCGGTCTGTTATAATCGCCACCCGTAGGTATCAAATCTTTTTGGATAATGCATGACACTCGAACGCGGCACTCTTCTTCATAAACGTTATCGCATCGTTGAAATTCTCGGCCAGGGCGGCATGGGCTCGGTCTATCGCGCCGTGGATGAAAACCTCGGCGTGGACGTGGCGCTTAAAGAGAATCTGTTCACCACCGACGAATACGCGCGCCAATTCCGCCTCGAGGCGGTCATCCTCGCCAACCTGCGCCACGCCAACCTGCCGCGCGTCTCCGACCATTTCGTGGTCGGCGATCAGGGGCAGTACCTCGTGATGGACTACATCGAAGGCGAAGACCTGCGCCAGCGCATGGAGCGCCTCGGCAACCTCAGCGAGGAGGACGTGATCCTCATCGGCGCGGCCATGTGTGACGCGCTCGCCTATTTGCACACACGCAAACCGTCCATCCTGCACCGCGACTTGAAACCCGGCAACGTCAAGATCACACCCGAAGGCCACATCTTCCTCGTAGATTTCGGCCTCGCCAAAGTTGTGCAGGGCAGCCAGGCCACCACCACCGGCGCGCGCGCCATGACGCCCGGCTATTCCCCTCCCGAACAATACGGCACCGCCCGCACCGACCCGCGCACCGACGTATACTCCCTTGGCGCCACGCTCTACGCCTCCCTGTGCGGCGTCATCCCCGAAGACGGACTGGCGCGCGCCATGGACAACGCGCAACTCACGCCGCTGCGTAAACGCAACCCAAAGATCACGCGGCGCCTGGCGCAAGTCATCGAAAAATCAATGGCCGTGGACCCCGCCGAGCGTTACCAGACCGCCGAAGAATTTAAGAAAGCCCTGCTCGGCTCCAAATCCAAAACACAACGCCTGAGCGGCGATTACATGGTCGCGCCTCCGCCCCCGCCGGGCGAGGAAGACGCCTCCGCTGAAAATCCTGCGCCCAAACAACGCGGCAGCCAGCCTGCGCCAGCGGCCGAAGCGCTGGAGGCAGCGGTCTTCAAGCCGCCCAAAAAGAAACGCCGCTCTTCGGGGTGCGGAATATGGCTGTTCCTCCTGTTGATTGCGCTTGCCGCCGCCTGGTTCCTCCTGCCGGAGGTGCGCGCCCGTGTTGAAACCTACCTGGCTCCCGCCGCGACTGCAGCGGTCCAGCCTTCGGCCACCAGCTCACCCACAAAGAACCCACCCACTTCGGAACCCGCCACCTTAACCGCGACGGCAATGGCCACCGTTACCCTCACACCGGCCTTCACCGCCACGCCATTCGACACGCCGGAGCCAACACAAATCATCCCGCCCTCCCCCACCGCGCAGGGCGGCGGAAACGGTCAGTTTGCGTTTTCATCCACACGCACCGGCGTACCGCAAATTTATCTTGCCGACATTGCCAGCGGAGAAAAGACCCCGCTCACCAATCTTGAGGCAGGCGCCTGCCAACCCGCCTGGTCGCCGGATGGGACGCGCATCGCCTTTACTTCCCCTTGTTTGCGCCGTGACGATACGTTCAAAAATTCCAGCATCTACGTGATGAACGCCGACGGTTCGGACATCCAGCCGCTGGTGAGTGAAACGGGCGGCAACTTCGACCCGGCCTGGTCGCCGGATGGAAACCGCCTCGCCTTCGTCGGTTTCCGCAATGGCCGCTCACAACTCTTCCTGTACGATTTTGCCTCCGGCGCTCTCACCCCGCTCCCGAATTTCTCATCCGATGTTGTCGAAGTGCGCTACCCGGCCTGGTCGCCGTTCGGGAATCAGATCGCATTCACCGCCAGGCGGTTTAGCGTGTACCAGATCTGGGTCATGGCCGATAACGGACAGGGGCAGCAACAAGTGGCGCGCAGCGGCCAGGAGTATTGGGATGTGCACCCGGCCTGGTCGCCAGATGGCGAGACGCTTCTCTTCAGCCAGCGCCGCATCAATATCGGTTCGAAATATTACCTGATGACCATCCGTTACACAGATCGGCAGTCCGGCCTGGCCACGCGCCTGAATTACGGTTCCCCGCCGATCGAGTTTGTCTCCTTCTCGCCGGACGGGTTCTGGCTGATCTTTGAAGGCCAGGATGAAGCAGGCAATACCGATATCTTCATGATGACCGTCAATGGCGGCAACCGCCTGCGCCTCACCGACGACCCCGGAGCGGATTTCTCCCCCGCCTGGCGTCCCATCATCCCATAGTTTTTCCGCCTCCCGCTGGCGCGGGAGGTTTTGTTTTGCTGAGTATAATCAAAGCATGTCCCACTTCCGCTTCTACCATCCCATCGAAGTCCGCTATGGCGACCTCGACCCGCAAGGTCACCTCAATAACGCCAAGTTTGTGACTCTCTTCGAGCAGGCACGCATCCAATACATCCGCCACCTCGGGCTATACAAAGAGGGACAATCGTTCATGGAGATCGGCGTGATCCTCGCCGACGTGCATGTGGCATATCGAAAACCGGTCGAGTGGGGCACGCCGATCAAAGTGGGCGCGCGCATTGTGAAGATCGGCAACAAGTCCATGACTGTGGAGCAGAACGTGGTGCATGCCGAGACCGGCGAGGTTTTTGCCGAGGGCGAAGTGGTCATGGTCGCGTTCGATTACTACCAGAACAAATCCATCCCCGTTCCGCAAGAGTGGCGGGAAAAAGTGTCTGCGTTTGAAAATATTTGATCCATCCTGGCTCTTATGAAAATAGCAGGACTTATGCAAAACCTTGCGTAAGGCGCGTTCTCTAACGCGCCTGCTGGCGTTAGAGAACGCCAATTATGCGTAAACTCTGAACAGGTCCATCGTTTAACCCGAATGTACCTAAATGATTGCTTGATACAACAGAAAAGAATAGCCTGGTGTTGCCCTGTTTCCAGATGCGCGTGTTCCTGCGTGGTGGTATCAAGATATTCACATCCGGCGAGTGCGCGCTCAGCCCTCGGTCGGGCAGTTTGTCAGATGGAACACCTCGTTGACCTCGGCACAATTTCAATTGCCTGATCGCCATCCTCAAACTGACTGCCGCGTTGTTTTTTATCTGTGTCGAGCCGCTTTTTTTCAAAATCATCCGACAGTCAGAACGTCATTGACCCGCGCGGCGCCAGCGCCTGTTCGTCGTCAGTCCAGTTCCCGACACGGTATAATGCTTTTTGGCGTGGGCATGACTTTGTTCGTTTAGGCATAAACCCAAAGGCACAGGCTCATGCCGCTTTGTCAAACGTTCATGCGCCAAAACCATCCTCAATCTTCAATCGAATGCAGCCCTCCTCCTCTCCCCTCAATATCCTTGTCTTCGGTGCGGGCGCCATCGGCGCGTATATCGGCGGCTCACTGGCGCTTGCGGAACACCGCATCGTCTTCGTCGAGCAGCCAGCCGCCGCCGAAGAATTGCGCCAGCGCGGACTGCGCCTCGACCTGACTCTCGATCCACGCCGCAAAACAAAGGACGCCTCCCTGCTCGCGCCTTCGTCTTTTGTCGTCGCAGGTTCGCTCGAAGAAGCGCTCCATTATTGGCCGTTCGATGTCGCTCTCTTCGCATTGAAATCGTTCGACACCCCTGCCGCGCTCCATGGGATGAGACCCTTCGCAGAAAAAATCCCGCCCATCCTGTGTCTCTCCAACGGCGTGGACAATGAACCGGCTATCGCATCCGTCCTCGGCGCAGACAAGGTCATCCATGGGACGGTCACCACCGCCATCGGCCGGCGCGGCGCGGGCGACATCGTGCTGGAGAAATTGCGCGGCATCGGCATCGCAGACGGGCATCCGCTTTCTGCAAAACTGGTCGCGGCCTTCAACGCCGCCTATCTTAACGCCCAGATTTTTCCGGACGCGCCCGCCATGAAATGGTCGAAGATGCTGACCAACCTGATCGCCAACCCCACCTCCGCCATCCTGGACATGACCGCCGCGCAAATATTTAAGGATAAACGATTGTATAAACTTGAGATCGAAATGCTGCGCGAATGCCTCGCCGTGATGGACGCGCTCGACATCGAGGAAGTGGATCTGCCAAAAACCCCGGTCCGCATGTTGGCCATGGCCACCGAACTCCCCTTGTGGCTGTCGAAACCATTCCTCGGTCGCGCTGCGGGAAGCGGACGCGGCTCCAAGATGCCCTCCTTCCACATTGACCTGCACGCCGGGCGCGGAAAATCTGAAGTGGCTTATCTGCATGGCGCCGTTGTGCGGGCAGGGGAAAAAACAGGCGTCCAAACGCCGGTCAACAAAGTACTCACCGAAACCCTGCTCGCCCTGACGAACAAAGAAATCCCGCTCGAAGTCTTTGCAGGCCAACCGCAGAAACTGCTGGATCGGCTGAGGTGAAAAAGCGCCTGCCTGCGTTCGGAGCGATCCTGCCGGTCTTTGCCGTGATCGCGTTTCTCGTTTACGGCTGGACATTGATCGTCTTCCTCTGGAAACTCCCCTCGTGGATACTATTCCTCACCCTGGGCGAAATCATCGTCATCTTCGCTTATTCGATGACCGCCGCGTTATTGGAGAGTCTCGCGATAACGGGCATCCTGCTGCTCGTGAGCATAATTCTTCCCGCCGCGTGGATGCGAGATGTCTTCGTCGCGCGCGGCGCCTTTGCGGCGCTGACCGGCCTCGGCGCGATCATGTTGTACATGTATCGTTACGCCGTAATCGGATATGATTTCATCGCCGAATTAATTCCATACTCGCTGGCGGCGCTCGGCCTGACCGTCCTCGTCACCTTCGCGGCAGGGCGCGCCCGATTCCTGATCCAGAGCGCGGCGTGGTTTTCCGACCTCGTGAGCATCTTCCTCTTTTTATTCGTCCCGGTCTCGCTCATCTCGTTTGGGGTTGTCTTGCTCCGCAACCTCTTTTAATCCATGGCACATCTCTCTCGACGCGACATCCTTAAACTGGCCGCCCTGGCTTCCGGGGGCGCGGCATGGACCGCATTGCGTTCGCGCGGCGGGAGCGCAATGCAGGAGCAAAAACCAAACATTGTTGTACTCGTCGCCGACACAATGTCCGCGGCCAATTTATCGTTGTACGGATACGAACGGCAAACCACGCCGAACCTCGAACGCCTGGCCGATCGCGCCATTGTGTATCACTCGCATTACGCGGGCGGAAATTTCACCTCGCCCGGCACCGCCACCCTGTTGACCGGCTCCTTCGCGTGGACGCATCGCACCGTAAACCTGGGCGGGCTGGTGAGGCGCTCGCTGGCCGGTCAGAACATCTTTCATCTTCTTGGTCCCGCCTACCACCGCTCGGGGTTCGCCCAAAACATCTGGGCCGACCTGCTCCTGCGTCAGTTCGGCGACGCGCTGGATTGGCACATTCCCGCGCCCACGTTCATGGACGGCTGGGGCAAGCGCATCGTCAGCCATTCCTTCGCGAAGGATTCGATCGGCGCGTATTACGCCATTGATGACTTCCTCATTTCCACGCATCCGGTCGTCAACCCGCTGGCGGGTTCGCCCTCGTTCGGATACATCAGCCTGCTCTACAACCTCAGCCATACAGACGTCGGTGCGCCCGATGCAGACCATCCCTACGGCCTGCCCACCAACGGCTATTACTATTTCCAGAACCGCGTAGTCTATGACGGCGTGCGCGATTCCATCCTGGACCTGCACGGCAGGCACTCGCCGTTCTTCGCCTATTTCCACCTGATGTCGCCGCATGCGCTCTATTGTCCCACGCGCAAATTTGTGGACTCGCTGGCAAACGTGGAATTACCCACCAAACAAATGCACCCGCTTGGAGAACGCATCAACCGCCGCACCCTGCTCGAGAATCGAAAGAACTACGACGAGTTCGTCGCCAACGTGGATGCGGAGATGGGCCGCCTGTTCGACTCGCTGGAGCAGGCCGGTGTGCTGGAAGACACCTACTTCATCATCACCTCCGATCACGGCGAAATGTTCGAACGCGGCGTGTTCGGTCATGCCACACCCCTGCTGTACGAACCCATCATCCACGTGCCCCTTCTTGTGATTCCGCCAGGACCCGTTCAGCGGCTCGACATTCGCACTCCAACCAGCAACGCGGACCTCCTGCCCACCATCCTTTCGCTGGCCAAAATGCCCATTCCCTCCGGCCTCGATGGGCGCATCCTGCCCGGCCTGGGCGGCGAAGAGGACCCGGAACGCCCGGTCATTTCTGTGGAAGCCAAAGAAGCCTCCTCCTTCCAGCCGCTTGCGCGCGTCAGCCTCTCCATGATCAAAGGGACGAAAAAACTGACAGCCTACATGGGCTACAACAAATCCCCCGAGGCCTTCGAACTGTATGATCTACACGAAGACCCCGATGAAAAGCGCGACCTGTTCTTGCAGGACACAGTTACTGCCGCGCACATGAAGGAAGAATTGCTCGATCTCTTCACACAGGCCGAACGCCCATTCCAACCCACACCATGACATCCAACATCTCCCTCGCCCCTCCCTCTCCCACCGTCCAGATTCACCTTCCCGATGGCCGCGCCCTCACGGGTCCGCGCGGCGAACGGGTTGGCGAATTCCTGCGTCCCGTGCGCGACGATTTCGGCGCGCCCATCGTCGCCGCCATCGTAGATAACGAACTCCACGAGTTAACCTATCCCATCGAGATGGAAAGCCGCGTCCAGCCCGTCACCATGGACACCGCCGACGGCGCGCGCATCTATCGGCGGTCGCTGGTCTTCCTGCTCGAAATGGCGTTCGCCGATCTTTTCCCTGAAGGCAAACTCGCCATTGACCACTCCGTTTCCTCCGGCGGATTCTTCTGCCAGGTCTCCGGCCGCGAGGCGCTCACGCAAAAGGAACTCGACCAACTCGAAGCGCACCTGCGCGGCCTGATCCAGGCCGACCTGCCGTTCGAGCGCAAAGTGATGCCCATTGCCGAGGCGGTCGAGTATTTCAAACAAAGAAAGTTCGACGAAAAAGTGCGCCTGCTCGCGCACCGCCAAAAAGATTACCTGACCCTCTACGCGCTCAATGAGCGCATGGATTATTTGCACGGCTACATGGTCCCCTCCACCGGTTACCTCAAACGGTTCGGCCTGGCGCGGGTCAACGGCGGATTCACTTTACGATTCCCGCGCCGCCATTCGCCCACCACCCTCGAACCGATGGGCGATTACCCCAAACTGCTTGCCGCCTTCCGTCAATATGGCGACTGGCTCGCCCGTCTCGAAATCGAAAATACCGGCGCGCTGGATGACGCCATTGACCAGGGACGCGCCGAGGAGATCGTGCTTGTCTCCGAAGCCCTGCACGAAGGACACATCTCGCAGATCGCGCGCCAGATCGCCGAACGCGGCGCGGAGATCGTCCTCATCGCGGGACCCTCCTCCTCCGGCAAGACCACGTTCTCGCGCCGCCTGAGCGTGCAACTGCTCGCGCACGGTCTCTCGCCCTATCCGCTCGAACTCGACAACTATTTTGTCCCGCGCGAACAAACGCCGCTCGACAGCAACGGACAGCCGGACTATGAAGCCCTCGAAGCCCTCGACCTGCCCCTGCTCGCCAGCGATCTCGAATCGCTGATCGGTGGAAACGAGACGCACCTCCCGCATTACAACTTCAAGACCGGCATGCGCGAGCCAGGTGAGACGGCGCAACTTCACAAAGGACAAATTCTGATTCTCGAAGGGATTCATGGACTCAACCCACGCCTCATCCCCGACCATCTGGCGGGCCACGCGTATCGAGCCTACGTCTCCGCCCTGACGCAGATCAACCTCGACCGGCATAACCGCGTCTCCACCACCGACACGCGCCTCATCCGCCGCATCGTCCGCGACGCGCGCGAACGCGGCTACTCTGCCGCCCAAACCATCGCCCGCTGGGAATCGGTGCGTCGCGGCGAGAAGCGTTACATCTTCCCGTATCAGGAAAACTGCGATGTGATGTTCAACTCCGCGCTGGTGTATGAATTACCCGCCCTCAAGCCTCTGATCGAACCTCTTCTGCGGCAGGTGCCATATGGCAAACCGGAATTCATTGAAGCAAAGAGACTGCTCGCCTTCCTCGAATGGTTCCTGCCCATTGACTCGACCTACATCCCCGCCAACTCCATCGTCCGCGAATTTCTGGGAGGATCGAGTTTGAAGGGATTTAAAGCGTGGAAGAGATGAGCAGCCTCGCGCCGAGTCGAAATAAGTAGAATACACTCTTCGCTCAGCGCGCATTCGGAGGCTTCGGAGAACCCCCCTTGCGTTTTCCAGATGGATTTTCAAAACGCTTTCGAACGCTGGACGAAGCGAACCTCCTGGTTTTAATGCGAGAGGCAGTATAATCGGTGTAACTTAAGTCACAAGGAGCAAGCGATGGAAGCATTTCGCCGTGGTTGGAATTTTTTGAAACAGGCCTGGCAGATGGCGTTCAAAGACCGCGATCTGCTTAAGCCTTCTTTGTTCGCGCTGGTGGTCGGCGCGGTGGTCTCGGTGATCGGGATCATCCCCATCGTGGGCATGGCGCTGGTGGTGGGCGATTCGGAAGCGGGCAACGTCATTCTGTATGTCATGGGCGCAGTTTTGATCCTGGTCCAATTCATCGTGAGTTATGTGTTCTCCGCGATGACTGTCTATCTGATCTACCAATACCTGACCGAGGGCGATGGCAAGCTCGGCGATGCCTGGGCGATCGTGCGCCGCGACTTCTTCGATATCGTCACATTGGCGGCGGTCTCTACCGTGGTCAACCTGATCAAGAGCGCCGCCAACCGCAACAACAAGGGCGGCGTGGGCGCGGCTGTGGCGCGCGCAGGCGCGGGCTTGCTCGAAACCTTGTGGACGGAAGCCGCGCTGTTGATCCTGCCCGCCATGGTGATTGACGATTTGAATCTTAAAAAGGGCATGGAACGCATCTGGAACATCACCAAGAGCAACGTGTTATTGATCGGCATCAGCACGGTCGGCGTGAAGTGGGCGACAGGTTTGATCGGATTCATCCTCGTGATGATCGGCGCGGCGCTCGGCCTTGCCGTGGGCGGCGGATTGGCATACGCGTCCGGCGGCGAGTCGACCGTCACCTTCATCGGCATCGCGGCCGGCTTGATGATCTTCTTCTTTTTCATCATGGTCTCGAGCGTCATCAGTTCCTACACCGCCACCGCCTACCACACCTGCCTGTACATTTGGGCACGCGAGGTGGAAGAAGCCAAAGAGAAGGGCAAATCCTTCGACAAGATTGCCGCGCCCGCGCCTCTTGCGGCTGTCTTGAAATAGGAAAGTCGTGCAACCTGAATCCCGCCGTGAAATGGTCACCTGGGAAGAGGTGGACCGGCTGATAGACCATCTGCTTCCGCAGTTCCGCCGCGAATTTACCGCGATGGTAATGATCACACGCGGCGGCATCGTCCCCGGCGGTTTGCTGGCCGACGCCATGGACATTACCCATGTGCTGACCGCCGCGGTCAACTTTCCTGCGCAGATTGCCAACAGCGCCGCACAACTCATGGCCTGGCCGGATTTCCTTCAATTTCCAGCCGACGAACTGCTGCGCGGCCGCCCGGCTCTCATCGTGGATGATGTCTGGGGCTCCGGCCGCACCATCACCGCCGTCAAAAACCGCGTGTCTGCGGCGGGCGGGTTTCCCGAGACCTGCGTTTTACATTACAACCCATATCGCAACCTGTTCGGCAGCGTCCGCCCCGATTATTATGCCGCCGTCACCGACGCGTTCACCATCTACCCATGGGAGGTGGGGCGCGGCGGCGACGCGGTCCTGCTCAGCGACCCAGGCTTATGAAAATACTCCCCGCCACAAACAAACAATACATAGACGCGCTGCGCGCCAATGAATACTTTGACGACTGCGCCGCGGCTCTGCTCCATGAAATTTCCTCGCATATGCAGTTACGTGAATACGAGCGCGGCGAGGTGATCTTTTGGGAGGGCGATGCCTGCGACGGGGTCTTCATCATGCACGAGGGCAGCGCCAAGATCCATCGCGTCTCGCCGCAGGGACGGCAATACATCGTCCGCATCCTGCAGGAGGGAGATACCTTCGGCGAGGTGCCCACCTTCGACGGCGACGTGAACCCGGTCAACGTGGAGGCGCTGGAAACGTCGCGCATCTGGCTGATTGACGCCGCGATTCTCCGCCGCCTGGTGCAAAAGCATCCACAATTCGCGCAAAAAGTGTTGTCCAATTTCGGGCGCATGCTGCGCGGCATGGTGCGCCAGGTGAGCGAGATGGCCTTCTACCAGGTCACCCACCGGCTGGCGCGTCTCATCAATGAGTTGCCGCCCGACGACGCCGGCGCTTCTGCACACATGACCCAGGAGCAAATGGCCGCGCGATTGGGAACAGTGCGCGAAGTAGTGGCGCGCTCTCTGCGAGAGCTGGAACGAAGCGGCGCCATCAAAGTGGAAAACCGCCGTATCCGCGTAGTGGACCAGGCCGCGTTCCGGGAATGGATGAACTAATCAGACCTGGCGCCTCATCCAGCGTTAGAGAACGCTGACTGGTTCGAATGGTTTGAGCGTAAAAGGCGCTCTCCGCTGGAAACGCCCGTGATCTGCCAGGCATATCCGGCGTGGTTGCGCCGACTTGTGGACAAGCAAAAGTTCCGCTAAGAAAAAAACAGGCTGCCGATGCAGCCTGTTTTTTTAAGGCAGCCGCGTGAAATTTTCGACGCGATAGGTAATTTCATCGTCCATCGCCAGTTCGATCTGATCCACAACGATGGAAACGGGAAAGCCGTACTCCGCGTCATATGTGACCTCGATCTTGTCGGCGCTTTTGAAATACTCTCCGGCAAGATCAAAGAGGGCCTCGACCGTCCCCGCCTCCTCAAAAGTGGAACGGAACGGATCGGACAGCGCTTTGCCGTCTGCGCCGCTCATCGAAACGATCTTCCCATCCAGAACTTCCACAGTGACGGGATTCACCTCGAAGAACGGGCAGAAACAGGAGATAGTCAGTTCGAAGCGATAATGGTTGATATTTTGCGCCTTCCATTGATCGCGATGCTCTGCCAATGCAGACTTTTCGCCGCACGCGGAAAGAACGAGGGCCGCGATCAGGAATACGAATAAAAAGATGCGTTTGTTCATGGGTTGGTTTTCCTTTTGAGAATAGACGAAGCGCGCCCAAAAGAGTTCCCCAAAACGAAAACGGACAGCCGCGCTGCAACTGTCCGTTTTCGACTCGAAGCGGGATGGGTTATGGCGTTGTGTAATACGTCCCTGTTGTCAGCAGCGACGGGTCGTTGACCGATTGCGCGGCCAGCATTTGCGCCTGGCGCGCCAGGTTGGTGGCCTCGGCGCAGATCTTGAGCGCGTACTCGGGGTTGTGGAAGCCGGTCGAGTTTTCGGCGGAGAGGAAGTCCCACATGAACTGGGCCTTGCGATGCAGGGCGCGCGCCTGGTCGAGCAGCGCCGCATCCGCGTTGGGGTTGGCCGCCGCGAGTTGGATGGCGTTGATCGCGTCGATCAGGGCGTCCTCGGCAGCGATCTTCGTCACGGCCACCTGTTCCTGAATGGTAGCGACGCGCCCGACCACATAGTTCACGTCTGTATGGCACTGACCGCAGGCTTGCTCGGGGTTGATCAATGGGCTGTGAACGTCGTGGCTGGAATACTTGGCCGCGCCGTCGCGCACATAGGGCATATGGCAATCGGCGCAGGAGACGCCCGCGTTGTAGTGTGTGCTGCCCGCTGTGAAGAATTCATATTCGGGATGCTGCGCCTTGAGCATGGGCGTGCCGGCCTCGGGGTAGGTCCAATCGGAGAAACCTTCCTCCTCATAATACGAAATGATCTGGTCCACGCGCGTGCCGTTGGTCCATGGGAAGGTGAGATATTTGCCGGGGCCGTCGAAGTAATATTCCACATGACAGTTGGCGCACACGACCGTCCGCATTTCCTGGCGCGTGAAGGTCGTCCAATCTTTTCCCTGTGCCTCAAGCGCCTCATTCAGCGCGGGGTTGGTGACGATCAGGCGCATTGTCCCGGCCTCATGGCAGTTGGAACAACCGATGGCGTTATTGATGTTCGGCGTCATCTCGTTGAACGACATGGCGTCATATTCGGCCATGCCCATTTCCTCCCACAGGCCGGGGTTGTTGCTGCTTTTGCAGGAATAGCAGGTGGCGGGCGTGCGCTTGGGATCTTCGTCGTTAAGGTTGAGGCGTTTGGTCGCGCGCACATCTTCCAGCGCGTTCATGTGACCGCGATCATCGTTGTAATCCTTGCTGAAGGGATAGCCCGCGAACAGGATCACCTGGCGCGGGTCGCGTTCCAGCCACGAGAAGGCGGAGGAACCCGCGTAGGCGGTGTCTATGTTGTTCGTTTCCGTTTTCTGGAGGGAATTCCATTGGCTGGGAAAATTGACCCCCCATTTGGCAGAATCAGGCTCCATCGGCGCGATCTCGACCAGAGGCAGGAGCGCGCGCTCCTGCGCGGGATTGTTCTTCATAAAGACAAGAACGCCCGCCAGGGTTGCGGCCAGAATCACAACGACGCCGACCAGCAGGATGGTGGAATATTTTTGCATGATGATTCTCCTCAAATTCATTTCACAGGATAGAGCGACGAATCCTGATACGGCGAAGTGGACAGGCCGCGTTCGCCGTGCGACACCGCGCGGTGGCAGTCCCAGCAGTTGCGGTCGTAGGGCTGCGGCCCCATCATCACCGTCTCGACCGTCTCGTTGTGACAGCGGATGCAATTGCCCTGGATGATCTCCTGCGAATGTTCGTTGGCGCGGATCAGTTCGGGCGTCGCCCCCGTACTAAAGACATAGACATCGTGCATACCCTGCCGCCCCTTTTCGAAATAATACGAAAAAACATTTTCGTGCGGCAGGTGACAGTCGGCGCACTCCGCCCATTGCTCATGCGCGGCATGATAATAGTTTTCGTACATCGGGTGCATCACATGACAGTTGTTGCAGGTCTCGGCGCGCGTCCCCGCGTAGGCCAGAGCGTCGGAGGTCCACACAAAAACTCCCATGGCAAGACCGAAGCAGGCCAGGGCGGCCAGGACAGGCAGGGAGAGTGGAAAATTTTTCATGGTCGGTTTCCGAAGGCGATCGCGCCTGCGTTGACTATATCAAATTTCCGAAGTTCAGGCCTGTGACATTCATCCGCAGTACTTCATACATTTGTCCCCCGCCGCGGCATGAAAAAACCCCGCCTGCTCATTCGAGCGGCGGGGCGAGATGGACAGCGACGGTTTACGGCGCGTGGCCGGGCATATCCATGCCTTCCATCCCCTGCACGGTGACCGCCAGCGTGAGATCGGCGTGATGCTTGAAATGCAGGGTCAGCGAAAATGAGTCGCCCGCGTTCAGGTCGCGCACGAGGCCGATGAGCATGACATGAAGTCCGCCGGGGGCAAAGGTCACCTCCGCGCCCGCCTCCAGCGGGACAGAATCCTGCCTCTTCATTTGCATCACGCCGTCTGCGTTCAGCGAGCTGAAATGCACCTCCACCGCCTCCGCGACTTCCGACGAAACGCCGATCACTTCGTCGGCTTCGCTCAAACCGTTGCGAATCTCAAAATAGACTGCGCTGTTCTCCCCCGTCAGCGCCGCGCGCGCCCAGGGGTTTTTCACTTCGATGGCGCGCGGCCCGGCGCACGCGGTCAGCAGTGCAATTGCCAGCAGAGAAATCAATATTCGTTTCATTGGACGGCTCCTTGGTTGATTACCCACAGTGTAACAAATAATTTCATTTATGAAAACTATTTTGGACACCGGGCGCCGCCGCACCGCACGGTTCCTAGATCACCCTCACCGTTGACCCTCGCTCCGTCTTCTCCACCTCGATCCGCGTGGAGAACGCGTCCTTCAATTCATCCAAATGTGTGATGACCAGGATCTTCGCGAAGTCATGCTTGATCAAATTGATCGCCTCAATCAGTCTCTGCCGTCCCTGCGCATCCTGCGAGCCGAAGCCTTCGTCAATGACCAGCGTTTGCAGGCGCGCGCCTTTACGCTGGGTCAAAATTTCGGAGAGCGCGAGGCGGATCGCAAAGTCCACGCGGAAGCGCTCGCCGCCGCTGAACATTTCGTAATCGCGCAGACCCGCGCCATCGCTGATCAAAATATCGAGCGTCTCTTTCAGGTCGTCGCGGTTTCTGGCTTTATATTCAGCCTGCGTCGCGAAACGAATTGACATTTGACCAGCGCTCAGCCGGTCGAGCAGGTCGTTGGCTTTCGTTTCGATCTGCGGAAGCGCCTGCTCGATCAACAGCGCCGGGACTCCGTCCTTGCCAAAGGCTTTTTCCAGCGTGCGGTGACGCATAACGCCCCGCGCCCGATCTGCGCGTTCCGCCGCAAGGCTCTGCTTGCGCGCCCGCAGCGCGTCCAGCACCTCCACCCGTTGACGCGCGCCGCCCACTTCCTGATTTTTTTTATTTTCCTGCTCCTGCAATTCGAGCAGCGACCGCTCGGCATCTTCGAGATTAATAGACGGCTGCTTGACCTCTGCCGCGTATTTTTCGCTGGACAAAACCGCCTCAACCTCCTTCAAGCGGGGCGCTCCCGTGGACAGCCAACTCGCCTCCGCCGCCTTGAGCAACTCGATCCGCTCGGTCAACTGCGTGACGGAATTGGACTGCATCAACCGCTCCCGTTCCGCGCTGGCGAGTTTCGTCAACTGCGATTCAGTCTCTGTGATCTCTTTGGCAAGTTCGCTCATGCGAGCCGCATTAGCGCGGAAGCGGTCGCCATTCTCCTTGCCCTCCGCTTTCAACTGTTTCAACGTGGACTTGCGATGCGCCTCGCTCAATTCCTGTCCGCATAATGGACAGGTCGCGCCCTCGGCAGATTCCAACTGGTCAATGCGCGCTTTGAGTTCGTCCATCTCGAGTTTACGCAGATCGTTCTCAGCCTTCAGCGTCGCCTGCTCCTCGCGCCCCGCACTGCGACGGTCCCCTGTATCCCCGCGTTTCGCCAGATTCTCTTCTGCCTCCGCCAATAATTTCCTGGATGTCTCAATTTGCTTCATTAACCCGCTGATCACTGATGACTGATCACTGATCACTGATGACTGTTCCCTCAACCCCCGTCTCTCCTCCTCCAGCCGCGCCTTCTCCGCCGCCAGTTCACGATCCAGCGACGCGGCCGCCTTGCGAATACTCTCCAGCGCAGATTCCTGCGCCTTGCGCGCCGCGGCCAGTTGCTTCAACTCCGATTCGAGCGATTTTAATTTTTGCTTGCGCGCGTCCTCCTCCAAAAGTTCCGCGTCAATATCCGCGATGCTGCGATCAATGCCCGCCATCTCTGTTTCGATCTCCTTGCGGCGGCTGGCGGCGCGCTCCTTGTATGCCTCCCAAATTTCCAAACCGAGGATGCTCGACAGGATGGTTTTACGCTCGCCCGCTTTTTTCTGCGTAAACTCATCGGCTTTGCCCTGCAAAAAGAAAGACGCGTTGACAAAGGTGTCATAATCCAGCCGCAGTGTCTGCTCAATACGGCGCTGAGTCTCGCGCGCCGACTTTTCCGTGAGCGGGCGCCAGGCGACCGGATTCGATAATTCGGTATTCGATAATTTGGTATTCGATAATTCGATATTCGAACTTCGATTTTCCGAACTATCGAATATCGGCTCCCGAATATCGGCGATCTGAAACTCCAGCACGGTCGTTTTGCCGCGCGGCGCCGTTCGCTGCACGCGATAGAGATTGCCCTCGTAGGCAAAGGTCAGCGCCACCTCTGCCGCCTCAGACTGCAAATTGATCAGCGAATCTTTATCCTTGCCGCGCGCCTCGCCGAATAACGCCCACGTGATCGCATCCAGCAGCGACGACTTCCCCGCGCCGTTCTGCCCAGAAATACACGCCAGGTGAAACGTCTCAAAATCCAATTCGACGCGCTCGCGATACGAAAGAAAACCAGAGATATTGAGATTGATGGGAATCATTGATTGGATTATACCTTGCGGGAGGAGGTAGGTGATGCGTGACACCTGACACCTGACACCTGACACCTGACACCTGACACCTCAAATCATGTTATCATCGCCCGCATGGAAGACCGCAGCGAAGTCCGCGCCCGCAGGCGATTGACCCTCACCACGGTCATCCTTGCCACGATTCCCTGCTACTGCCTGGCCTGGGCGGTGATCGCGCTGGCCCCCGGATCAAACTTCCCAACGCCGACCCAGTCACCCGTCGCGCGAACCGAGACGTTCACACCGGCCCCGGTCACGCTCACGCCCAGCCTCACTCCCATCGGCCTGACGCTCACCCTTTTCCCCGGTATTACACCTTCGACCACCTTTACGTCCACCATCAGCCCCACGCCCTTTCTGCCGCCTACGCTGACCAATACACCCACCGCCACCTGGACCGCCTCGCTCACACCGACTTTTACCTTCACCTTCACGCCGAGCGCCACCTTCACCATCACGCCCTCGCCGACCAACACTGCCACGCCCACTTTCACATCATCGCCGACGGCCACCACAACGGCCACCGCGACAACCACCGCGACATTCACAGCCACGCCTTCGCCGACGCCCAGCGCCACGAATACGCCTCCTTAAGATTGCGCCTGCATGACAGAAGACATCCTCCCCTTTCTGAAATCCCTGCTCTCCGCTCCCGGCTTGACGGGACACGAAGCGCCCGTCGCCAGCCTGATCGAAGCGAAATGGAAAACCATCGCCGACAGAACACAGCGCACGCGCCTCGGATCGGTGCATGCGCTTTCCGACGGCGACGGATTCCAGCCGCGCCCCAAATTGCTCATCTCCGCGCACATGGACGCCATCGGCATGATGGTGGCCGGCGTGGCAGACGGATTCCTGACCCTCAGCCCGGTCGGACACGTGGATGCGCGCGTCCTTCCCAGCCAGAGCGTGATCGTGCATGGACGCGAACCTCTGCGTGGAATCGTCGTCCCGCTCCCGCCCTCGTTCCGCGCGGATCCCAAATCTGCCGTCACCTTCGACGACCTGCGCGTGGACGTGGGCCTGCCGCCCAAACGCCTTGCCCAACTCGTGCGCCCCGGCGACTTGATCTCATTTGCGACAGAGCCGCTTGAAATGCGCGGCGGAATCATCAGCGGGCATTCGCTCGACAACCGCGCCTCCATCGCCGCCTTGACTCTTGCGATGGAAGAATTGCAACTTGTACGCCACGATTGGGATGTATGGTTCGCCGCCACCGTGCAGGAGGAATTAACCTACGCCGGCGGAGGCACCTCGGCCTTTGCGCTGAAACCGGACCTCGCCATCATCGTGGATGTGACCTTCGGCGAGGACGGCAATGGAAAAAGTCACGAGACCTTTCCGCTCGGCGGCGGTCCGACACTTGGCGTGGGACCGACCGTCCATCCATTCCTCTTGAAAACATTAAAAGAACTTGCAAAACAAATTGAGATTCCCTTCGCCATCGAACCCATGCCGAAAGAATCATTCACCGAAGCAGACTTGATCCAGCTGACCGGCGCGGGGATTCCCACTGCCATCCTCAGCATCCCGCTGCGCTACATGCACACCCCCGTCGAACTCGTCTCCCTCGCCGACATTGAACGCGCCGCCAAATTGCTGACCGCATTCTCCGCCATGCTCACGCGCAACTTCATGCAGACGGTGACATGGGATGACTGACGGACTCGCCCTCGTCCGCGCGCGGCTCGCCCCCGCGTCGGATATTTGGTTCGCGCGCTTCGTCCTCATCGTCACCGCCCTCCTGATCTTTGCCCTCGCCGTCGAGCTCAGCGCAGACGGCGTGCTTTTTGTTTTTTGGCGGCGGACCCTGCTCGTCTTTGCACTGGGTGCGGTTGCCATCGCAATGTGTATCGCCGCGTGGCGACTCAGCGACTCCGCGTTATCGCGCATCGCACAACGCATATCTCCGATCTCGCAACTCACATCTCGCCTCAACCTCTTCGGCTTTATCCTTAGCGCCGCGCTCATGCTCCTGCTCTTCCTCGGTCCCTGGCGCGCCTCCTTCCAAACTCTCGCAACCCGCTTTTTCGTCTTGTGGCTCACCAGTCTCCTCGCCTCATCCTTCCTCGCCAACCGTCAACCACCAACCACCAACCGCCAACTACCAACCCTGCTCTTCTCCCTCCTCCTCCTCACCGCCCTCTACAACCTGGCATCCCACCTCTTCATGCTCGCGCCGACTCCATACTCCATCGGCTGGTCTGAAGCGACGCGCTACTATCACGCCTCGCTCCTGCTCTCCGAACGCTATTACGGAATTTTCCTGCCTCCGTTTTACCAGGACCTCAGCCGCTACGTGGTGGAAGTCGTCCCGCTTCTGCTTCTAACCCCGTCGCTGACTCTGCAACGCGTTTGGGAATACATCCTGCGCTTCCTCATGCCTGCCATCACCGTCGCGCTCCTTCTGCGCCGCCTCGCTGTTGCAAAACAGAATCGCATTCTGTGGCTCGCGCTTTTTTTTTGGGGAACTCTTTTCCTCCTGCAAGGTCCGGTCTATTTTTACTTGCTTCCCGCCGCAATGCCCGTCCTTGCATTTTACGATTCCCGCAAACCCATCCCATCCATCCTGGCACTGCTCGCCGCTTCGTTTTGGGCGGGCATCAGCCGCATTAACTGGCTTCCCATCCCAGCCATGCTGACCATCGCACTCTACCTGCTCGAAGTCCCCGCCAATAAATCCATCCTCCGCTATCTCATCCCGCCCGCGCTCTACACCGTCCTCGGTCTCGCCACCGCCTACGCCGCGCGCCTTTGGTATATGCACATCGCGCACATAGACCCCGCCATGTTCAATGCCTCCTTCATTCAAGACCTGCTTTGGTATCGCCTCTTCCCAAGTTCGCTCAACGCCTGGGGCATCCTCCCATCGGGCTTGCTCATGGCAACGCCGCTGTTCCTTTTCTTCCTCGCCCACCTCCGCAACTACAAAAACTGGCATTGGATTCGACTCCTCGGACTCGGCGCCATGCTTGTGATTCTCCTCGCGGGCGGAATCATCGTCAGTGCGAAGATCGGCGGCGGGAACAACCTGCACAATCTCGACGGCTTCTCCGTCCTCTACCTCACGATCGGACTCTACCTGCTCTTCCAACGCTTCACCCCCGAAGGGACAGCGGCTTCGCCCTCACCGACTCTGATCTCTCCCCTCACTCTTTCCCTCGCCGTCCTGGCTGTGACCGTCTTCACCTCCAACGCAGTCACGCCCGCGCTTCCATCCACAAACCGTCACGTAGAATCGCTTGCGAAACTGCAACAACTTGTGGACGAAACCACAGACGGCGGCGGTTCCGTGCTCTTCATCACCCAGCGTCACCTGCTGACCTACAACCTCATCAGCGGCGTCCCGCTTGTCCGCGAATACGATAACATTGATCTGATGGAATACGCCATCACAAATTATCGTCCGATGATAGATCAATTCCGCGCCGACGTTGCCGCGCACAAATACGCCCTGATCATCGCGCCGATTCCGCCCGGTCAATTGCGCGAGAACGATTCGCCCTTCAGCGAGGAGAACAACGCCTGGCTCAAACGCATCAGCCTGCCCATGCTGCGCTCGTACAAAATCCTCGCCGAATTTCCAGAGGGCGATTTTGTGGTCTTGATTCCAGATGAGTAAAGTGCGGTAAGATACGTGGGTAAGTGGATAGGCAGGTAGGCAGGTGTCGGGTGTCGGGTGTCGGGTGTCGGGTGTCGGGTGTCAGGTGTCAGGTGTCAGGTGTCAGGTACCCCGTACTACAACACATCATGCATCATGTAACCCTTATCACTCATCACTCATCACTCATCACGTATCACTCATCACTCATCACTCATCACTCATCACTCATCACTCATCACTCATCACTCATCACGTATCACTCATCACTCATCACGTATCACTCATCACGTATCACTCATCACGTATCACTCATCACTCATCCCCCATCCTACATGCCTCCCCTCACCATCTCCTCCCCTCAAATCAAACTCCTTGAAAAACTGTGCAACGCCGTCGCTGTTTCGGGCGATGAAGGCGAGGTCCGCAAGATCGTCCTCGAACAGGTCACGCCGCACGCAGACGAAGTCCGCGTGGACGCGCTGGGTAATGTCCTTGTGACCAAACGCGGCGCGGGAAAGAATCGCCTCAAGGTCCTGCTTGCCTCGCACATGGATGAGATCGGCTTTATGGTGGTGGAGGAAGCCCGCGACGGCTTCTACCGCTTTGAGGGCGTCGGAGGCGTGGACGCTTCGGCGGCGGCGGGGCAGAGAGTCCTGATCGGCAAGAGTCACATTCCCGCCGTCATCGGCATTCAGCCGATCCACCTTCTGGACGAGGAAGAACTGCAACGCAAGATCAAGCTCAGCCAGTTGCGTTTCGACACCGGCGCGGCGGGCGCGGAGGTGAACGTGGGCGACTATGCAACGTATGCCACGCGCTTCCGCCGCGCGGGGAATTCCATGTTTGCGAAGGCGATTGACGACCGCATCGGCGTGGCGACGCTGATCGAACTGCTCAAACACGCGCCAAAAAATATTGACCTCCTGCTTGCGTTCACGACCCAGGAGGAGGTTGGACTGCGCGGCGCGGGCGCGGCGGCGTATGCCCTGGTCCCCGACCTCGCCATCGCCATAGACTCGACTCCGGCGCGCGACCTGCCCAACCCCAACGGCGAAAACGTGACCTACAATTCCCGTCTGGGGCTGGGTCCCGCGATCTACGTGGCAAACGCGACCATGATTGACGATGCGCGGCTGGTGCGTCACTTCGAGGAGACGGCGCGGAAGGCGCGCATTCCCTATCAGATCCGCCAGCCCGGCGGAGGCGGCACCGATGCGGGCGCGATTCACCAGCAACACAAAGGCATCCCCTCGCTGTCCATCTCCGTGCCGGGACGGTACGCGCACACGCCGGTCGGTCATTGCCGCGTGGACGATTGGCAGAATACACTGCGCTTGCTCCACGCCGGGTTAAGCAAGATTACGCCTGCCGTATTGAAGAGGTAAATTAGGTGTCAGGTGTCAGGTGTCAGGTGTCGGGTGTCACGTATCACGTATCACGTATCACGCATCACGTATCACGCATCACTCATCACATACCCCGCATCCCTCCTCATAATAGAGGCTCCCCATGAATGGACTGATCGCATTGCTCGGTTCCGGTGAATATCTCCCCGTGATGGACGAGGTGGACCGATACATCCTCGCCCACTGCGGCGCGAACGAACGCACCCCGCGTGTGATCTGCCTGCCCACTGCGGCGGGACAGGAGGGCGAAGCCTCTTATGGCCGCTGGATGAGGATGGGCGAGGAACATTTCAAACGCCTCGGCGCGGACGTGACGGCGCTTGCGATCATTGATGCCGCATCCGCCAATGATCCCCAATATGATGCGCTGCTCGAGTCTGCCGACTTGATCTATTTTTCCGGCGGCAATCCGAAGTATCTTTACCAAACCATGCACGGAAGCCGCGCATGGGCAACCGCGCAAAAAGCCTGGGCGCGCGGAGCGGCATATGCAGGATGCTCGGCAGGCGCGATGATTCTGAGCGAACGAATCCCCGACATGAGCCTGATGGGTCCCAAGACTCAGCCCGCCTTTGGGATCGCCCCCGCCACATACATCCTGCCGCATTTCGACGCCATTCCCGGCATCTGGAAGCCGGTTGTGAACGCACTGACGAAGCGATTGAAAGAGAATGAGTCCATGCTCGGCATTGACGAAGAGACCGCGCTGATCGGAACGATCGGCGGAACCTGGGCCGTGTATGGACGCCAGACGGTCAGCCGCTTTACCCGCGAGGGAAAGCACGTCTATAAAGCTGGCGAGGAAGTTGTGATTCAGTAAATAAATAGGTAGGCAAGTACACACGTACACATGTACACACGTACACACGTACACATGTACACATGTACACACGTACACACGTACACATGTGACTTGTTTTCATGTTCATCTGTCTACTTATGTACTCGTATATTCCCAAAGGAAACCGCCCATGAAGCCTCTGCTCAAAACCCTGACCGAGATCGCCTCCCCCTCCGGGCATGAAGATGCCATCCGCGAGGCTGTTCTTAAACTGGTCAAGCCGCACGCCGACGAAATCCGCGTGGACGCGCTGGGCAATGTTATCGTCCGCAAGGGGCGCGCCGCAAAAAACGGCAAGCGCGTCATGCTCGCCGCGCACCTCGACGAGATCGGCTTGATCGTCTCGCACGTGGACGCCAACGGGTTCGCCCGTTTCAGCACGCTGGGCGGGTTTTATCCCATGCGCAAGGTGAACACGCGCGTCCAGTTTCTCAATGGCGCGCGCGGCGTGATCGGCCTCGAACAACCCGCGCACCTGGAAGACCGCGCGCCCGCCATGGATAAATTCTTTGTGGACACCGGCGCGACCAGCGCGAAAGATTCGCCGGTCAAAGTCGGCGACGCGGCTGTGTTCGACGCGGGCTTCTCCGACCTGGGGACCCGCCTCGTCTCCAAGTCGTTCGATGACCGCGTCGGCGTGGCGATTCTGATCGAGGCGTTACATGCGCTCAAGTCCAGTCCGCACGAGGTCTATTTTGTGTTCACCGTGCAGGAGGAGGTGGGTGTGCGCGGCGCGGGACCGGCGGCGTATGGCATTGAGCCGGAGATCGGCCTGGCGGTGGATGTGACCTGGGCAAACGATCAGCCGCAGGCGGGCGAGCGCAACCCGATCAAGTTGGGCGGCGGTCCCGCCATCAAGGTAAAGGACAGCCTGATGCTGTCGGACCCGTTCCTTGTCGAGGGGTTGACGCGTATCGCGGAGAAGAATCGCATCCCGGTCCAGCGCGAGGTACTCGAGGGGGGCAGTACCGACGCGAGAGCCATCCAACTCGCGGGGCTGGGGGCGCGCGCGGGTGGAATCTGCATCCCACTGCGAAACATCCACTCCCCGTCTGAAATGCTCGACATGAACGATGTGAACAACACCCTGAAACTGTTGAGCGCCTTTCTGCGCTCGGCGGAAATTTAACAACAAGGAGCGACCATGGGAGATTACACCCGAACCACCCGCGCATGCACGCTCGATTCGATGCGCCCCGAACTCGCCGCCGCGATGCGTGCGCATGTGGACAAATATAATCTCGGCGGCATCCTCTCCAGTCCGGTCATGTGCATCGAGACCATCTCGGTCAAAGCGAAGAAGGGACTCTTCGGCAAAGCGCAGACGATCTACACCGGGGCGATTCTCACGTCGGGGTGGCTGGTCTGGGCTAGCGGAGAGGAGGGCAACCCTATCGGCGTTCTCTCGGCGCGGTTGGGACAGTTTACTGCGCAGGATTATGCCCAATCCAGTTTTGCCAAGATGATTCCCGATAGCGGGCTCAATATCACCGGGCTGTTCACAGATTCAAGCGCGTCGGCGCTGGCATTCATCGGTCTCGAGGAGAACGCGGCGGGAAAAAAATTCAAGGAGGCGATCCTGGCGGCCGCGCAGAGAGATTAGACGGACCGAAAAAACAAACGAGCCAGTCGCTTCAAAACGACTGGCTCGTTTATTTTCGATTCGAGATCTACCCTGGCGCGCGCCGTCTTTCGAGTCGGAGCGCGAGCCAGCGCCAGAGGCACATGCCCAGCGCGGTCGTCGCGCCGATGATCAGGGCGAAGATAGGCAGAACGGCGCCGTGCAGGAGTTGTCCGCGCAAGATCACGGTGAGGACCCCGGTAAAAAAGCCCGTTATTGCGGCGCGCCAAAGCGAGGCGGTGTTTTGGCCGGGGGCGAAGAGTCCGGTGGCGGGCGCGAGGAGGAACCATCCCGTCAGGGAGGCCGCGAACATGAGTCCTGCGCGGGGGAGGCCGGAAGCGTTGATTTCGCCGTGAGTGGCGAATCCGATCACGGTCAAGATCAAGAGGGCGAGCGTGTCGCCGAGGATGAGGGGGCGTTTATTCATATCAGACCGCGTTGGAGATGATGAGGGCGATGCCAGCCAGCGCCAGCGCGGAGACGAGGCTGAACAGGATGCCGGACAGGAAGCCCTTGAAGTGAAAGTGATAGTCGTTGTAGCCGGCCATGCCTTCGGTGCCGGGCAGGAGAATAAACTTTGGCCGTAAGGTGTTGAAGATCAGCCAGTCAATGATGAGCAGGTCCCAGAGATTGAAGGTGAATACCTCGACCAGGACAAGAATGAAGAGGCTCGGGAAATTAAACTCCAGCGCGACCGAACGTTTTAAATCCAGCATAGAATAACACAGCACGCCAAAGAGGACCAACAGGAATAACAGGCTGAAGATTCGGCGCTGGAAGCGCGTGCGGGGATTGCGTTCCGCGCCGTAGGCCGCCTTCACGTCGGGCGGGTAATCGTTTTGCATGATCTCCACATTGATGAGAAGCGCGCCGAACAGAACCAGCGTAAAGAGGACGCTCAAGACCAGGCCATAGATCAAGCCATGCTGAATCAACAAACCAAAATCCATTTTTTATGAAACTCCACAGTGGCACGAAACACTGCCCTCGTCCGGTTGCCGCATGGCGCTCCGGTCAGGGCAGTGGAAGATAGAAATACGCAAGCCGCTGGCGATCGAACTACTCGAATTCTTCCTTCCGCAGAGCGGGGAACAACAACACCTCGCGGATGGTATGTTTGTCGAGCAGCAGCATGGCGAGACGGTCCACGCCCATGCCGAATCCGCCGTTGGGCGGCATGCCGTAACGCATGGCGCGGAGATAATCCTCGTCGAGCGGATGTTTCTCGTCATCGCCCTCGGCGTAATCGCGTCCCATTTCGACGAAGCGTTGTTCCTGATCGAGCGGATCGTTCAACTCGGTGAAGGCGTTGCACAACTCGAAGCCAGCGACGTATCCCTCGAACCGCTCGACAGTCAGCGCATCGCCAGGGATGGATTTTGCCAGCGGAGAAATATCGCGCGGATAGTTATACAAGAATGTCGGCTGGATCAACGTAGGTTCGAGAAATTCGCTGAGCAGGAAGTCAATCAACTTGCCGCGCGTCGCTTTCGGGTCGGGAGTCTTGTTCGGGTGCCGGGCTTTGATCGCCTGGAACAATTCTTCGGCGGATTTGTGCTCGGCAATGTCAATGCCGCTAGTCTGCTTGATTCCCTCGCGCATTTCGAGCCGCTTCCATGGCGGGGTCAGATCAATTTCATTTTCTTTATACTTGATCTTCATCGTCCCAAGGACGTGCTGCGCAGTGAACGAGACCATTTGCTCGGTCAGTTCCATCACTTGCAGATAGTCCGCGTATGCCCAATAGAATTCGAGTTGCGTAAATTCGGGGTTGTGCTTGAACGATACGCCTTCGTTGCGGAAATCGCGTCCGATCTCGTAGACTTTTTCGAGATTGCCGACAAGCAGTCTTTTCAAGTACAACTCAAACGAAATACGCAAATACATATCCTGTTCGAGTTCGTTGTGATGCGTCACGAACGGACGCGCCGCCGCGCCGCCATACAGCGGTTGCAAAATTGGAGTCTCAACTTCGAGGAAACCTTTATCGTCAAGAAATGCGCGCAGGGCTTTGATGATTGCCGCGCGCTTATAAAATGTTTCGCGCACCTCGGGATTCACCGCCAGGTCGGCGTAACGCTGGCGGGCGCGCAGTTCCGGGTCGTCGAGACTGGCGTAACGGATCACTGAGCCGTCCGCCTGCGTCACATCCTTGTCGGCAGGCAGGGGTGTGACGGATTTGGCGAGCAGTTTGAAGTCGAGGACTTGAAGCGAAACCTCACCGGCTTTCGTCCGCATCATCACGCCGGTCGCTTCGATGAAATCGCCGAGGTCGAACATCTTGTTGAAAAATTCAAGGCGCGCCTCGCCGATCTCGTTCACGCGCAGGAACAACTGGATTTTTCCATCGCCATCCTCGATGTGGGCAAAAGTCAATTTGCCTTTGGGGCGCGAGGAACGCATACGCCCGGCCAGCGTCACCCGGACTTCGCGTCCGTCCACCTCGGCGGACTCAAATTCGGCAATGGCTTGCGCGCTGGTATGCGTCCGCGCGGCGCGGGTGGGGTATGGTTCGAGGCCCTCGGCGCGCAGTTCATCTAGTTTTTGGAGACGAATTTTTTCGAGCGAAGAATATTCTGGCATAACGGCGGACCTTTCAGATTACAACCCTTTCCCTGTCCGAAGGGTGGGTGAGGGCAAAAAAAGCCCCGCGCAAACGCATTGCGCAGGGCTGCGATTGCACGAAGCCCTATCACTTCATCTTGACGATCTTAACCTTGAAGTGGCCGCCCGGCGCGTCCACTTGCACCGTTTCACCGGGTTTGCGCCCCAGGATCGCTTTGCCAATGGGCGACTCGTTGGAAATTTTTCCCTCGCGCGGGTTGGCCTCCGCCGCTCCGACGATGATAAACGTCTCGGTGGGGTGGCCTTCTTCGTGAATTGTCACGGTGGACCCGACCTGGATCACGTCCGATTTGCCATTTTCTTCGATGACGCGCGCGGTGGCGAGGATCATCTCCAATTCTTGAATGCGTCCCTCTACAAAAGCCTGCTCGTTCTTGGCGGCCTCGTATTCGGCGTTTTCGATCAGTTCGCCGCCTTCCATGGCCTCATGGAGGCGGTCGGCGACTTCCTGGCGTTTCACTGTTCGCAGGTGGTCGAGTTCTTCCTGAAGTTTTTGGAAGCCTTCTTTGGTCAGGAATGTGGGTGGCATAGATTATCCCTATATGACAAATTTGCATCTCCGCAGAGATGCATTAATCGGCCTGTCGTTCGCGTAAGGCGGGCATACTATATCACGATTTCAAACGCGCGGCAAGGCGAACGCGCGGTTGTCTATGCAAATTTCCACAAGGTTACTCCCCCCTGCCCATACTCTCGGATCGCTTCTAACAGGGCGGCCGGACTGTCGTAGATGGCGGCCAATTGTGAGGCGTAGCAAGCGACCGCCTGCGTCCACGCCACAATTCCCTCCTCCGTCACGCGCGTGACCCCGGCCTGCATCCCCCTTACGGAGTGCGCCAACTCATCGAGGTGTTTCAAGGAATATGGAATATCCGCAAGATACTGCACGGGGCGATGCAATCCTTCTACGGCTTTTCGTACAAGCACGTGATCCACATGGCGGCCGATGGCAAGTTGGGCAACCACCACATCTTCCGGCTGGAGGCGGGAGGCGAAGGCAGAGGTCATCTGCGCAGGCAGGGTCTCTTCGGCGGGATGAGGCGGAACGAAAATATCCGCCGGGTAGAGCCAGTCTCCATCCGCTCCCTGGCGGTAGACGGCATCCAGGAAATCGAAGTGAACCGCGTTTGCGCCTACGATAGAGGCCGCGCGCAGGTCTTCTTCGCGCCGCAGGCGCACCGTCTCTTCCGCCGAGGAAAAGCCCCATCGGCTGTGAAGATATTGCGCGTAAAGACTGATCTCGGCGACGCTTGGAAAGCCACAGCAGACCGTCCAGATCTCGACCGGGGTCCCGGCGCAGGTCTGTTCGAAGATCAATCCGCCGGCAGATAGCACGGCGTCATCCAGGTGGGGAGAAATATAAATCCAGCGCATGGGCGTCATTGTACCTGATATAAATAGTAGAAGATTGCAATGAATCAATGGCCGATTCCATGTACACTAAAAACGACATGGACGAACGCCGTCATCTTCCCCGTAAATATTTGATCATCTATTCCCGCGTCTTCGAACGAACGCTGGGGAAGCTGCTTGGCTACCTGGCCGACCTCAGCCCGGAGGGCGCGATGATCATCAGCGAGGACAGACTCGAAGTGGATACGTTGATGGCTCTGCGTTTCGACCTGCCAGACATGAATGCCTTCGATCGCAACTCGCTCAACCTCGACGTGCGCGTGGCACGCTGCGACCCGGACATCAGCCCGGGCTTTTACAACATCGGTTTTGAATTTCAAGAAGTAAAAGAGGAACAGCAGGCGATCATCTTGAAGATGATGGACATGTACGAGTTTCGAAGATAAACTCTCTACCGTACATTTACACCGCTAAGCCCGCAAAGAACGCAAAGAAAACCTTTTAACTTGGCGACCTTAGCGTGCTTTGCGGTAAAAATCTTTCATGTACGGTAGAGAAAAGATAAATAGAACCCCGGCTTCTTTTAGAAGTCGGGGTTCTCGTTTAAAACCCATTCAAAATTTTTCGGGCGCGCGCTGTCCATGTGTAATTTTCCACACGGCGGCGCGCGTTTTGCGCGAGCGCAATTCGTTTTTGAGAATCGTCCAGCAGGGATTTTAATGCGGACGTCCACGCACTCGCATCCTGCGGCGGGACAAACACAGCGGATGCCTCGTCCAACACTTCGCGGATCACGGGCAGGTCGCTGGTCAGGATCGCGCGTCCCGCCGCCATGTATTCGAACATTTTCATCGGGCTGGCAACCGAGGCGGAATCCGCGGAGCCGCTTGAGCCGTAGATGGATTTTGCGTAGGGCATGATCAGAACATCTGCGGCGGCAAGATAATTGGGCAATTCGAAATTGGGGACGAAGCCAATGAAATTGACATTGCCCAGCCCGCGCGTTTTCGCTTTCTCGCCCCACTCCTCAACATCGTGCGGACGTCCGCCCACCCAAATAAAGTTCGCCTGCTGAGTCGACTCTGCCAACTGCAAGAACAAGTCCGCACCGCGGCCGGCATAGAGGTGACCGGCGCACAGCACGGTCGGGGACTCGCTCCAACCCAGCGACTGTCGCGCCCGCTCAGGGTCAGGCAATGAAGCGAAGCGTTCGAGTTCGACACCGTTCGGGGCAATGACCACATCCGCATCGCGCATCCGCATGGAGTATTTTGTCGCGAGCAGATTCTTCATTGCGTTCGTGATGCAGGCGAGACGTTTGCGTCCGGGCAGTTTTGCAAAAGCGCGATGCCATGCCGGACCAAACCAGCCAGAGGGTTGAATGTGGATTTCAAAAATGGTCGGGAGGCGCGCCAGCAGACCGAAGACCGCCGATTGTGGAAGCCAGACATAGAGGAGGTCCGGTTTGTGTTTTAGCGCGGCGCGAACAGCGTTGAAGGTAAAGAGACGCCGCGAGGAACCGCCAAGCCATTCCATGGGAAAGGAAGTTTCGATGCCGTACTGGGATCGAATATCGAATGTCGAAGGTCGAAGCTCGAAGTCTGGGACGATCAGCGTGAGGTCGTGTCCAAGCCCCGCGAGGGCGGAGCAGGCTTTCATCACCTGAATGCTGTTGGCGGTGTCGGAGGGGACGCGGGAACCCGCGATGGCGAGGATCTTCATTTACGATTTTAGATTTACGATTTTAGATTTACGGTTGATTTCGTCGAGTCCGCGCCAGACGATGATGGCGATGGAGAAAATTAAATATCCGCTCATCAACCATGACATGCCGAGGTAGCCGGTGCGCGGAACGAGAATAAAGATGAGGGCGATTTGAATCGCGCCGACGATGGCAGAGGCGATCAACGGATATGAAGGTTTGCCAAATGCAAGGAGCAATGGGCGATTCCAATGCAGGATGTTTGCGAAACCAAAACCGAGCAGGAGGATCAAGACGGCGGGATAGGCGGGAGTCGAGTCTGCGCCGTAGAGGATGGGAATCAACCACCAGCCGATGGCGGCGAGGATTCCCCCGGCGGAGAGAGTCCACGCGGCGGCAATGACCGAGACGCGCCGCAGGAGACGTTTGGTCGCATCCCATTGGGCGCGCGCGATTGTTTCGGTGATCTCGGCGTAGGTGGGCCAGATGAAAGGTTCGATGGGAAGCGTGACGAGGTTGACCAGCGATAGCGCCAGTTTAAAGTAACCGACTTCGGCTTGCGTGGCGAAGGCGCCGAGGAAGAGCGGAGCCGAGTCACGCACGATCAGGTTGACGGTGCCGTTGAGATTCGTGTTGAGGGCGAAGCCGAGGATGCCGCGCCAGTCACGGACCAGCGCGAGCGGAGAGCGAATCCAGCCCGTGCCGAATTGAGTCCGCAGTTCGCGGACAGCGAAGATGACGATCAGGATTCCCGCCAGCAGTTTCCCGACGAGGTACGCGGCGAGAATGTGAATGAGAGTCCCGTTGAAAAAAAATGCGGCGACGACGAGAGCGGCGGTGAGAATCGTCCCAGCCAATTGCACCACTGAGATGCGGTCGAAGCGTTTGAAGGTTTGCAGAACGCCGGTGGAGGTTTCGAAGATCAGGTTGCCGAGCAGATAGAGACCGTAGGCTTGGAAGAGACAGATGGTGGAGGAGTCTTTAGCGAAGATCTGTGCCGCCCAGGGTGAGAACAAAAACAGAACGAGATAAGCAAGGATGGATGTGACGATCTCGATCAACCCCATCCCTTTGACCAGCGCGGCGGCGCGAGGCTTGTCGTTTTGCGCGAGCACCCCGCCGAGATATTTCACCGCCACTTCGCTCATGCGGAACGAAAGCAGGCGGTTGACGTTGGTCGCAAAGACGAAGACCGTCCCTGCCAGCAGACCATATTCCTCGATGCCGATCAAACGGACAACGAGAATCCCCTGCACGAATCCCAATGCGGCGGAGATGGATGTGGACGAGAAGAGATAGCCGCTGTTTTTGAGGACGCGTTTGAGGAGGGAGTCTTGAGTCCAGGAGGGGGGCATGGGGAATGCGGGATACGAGTTACGAGTTACGAGTTACAAGTTGCGAGTTACAAGTTACAGGTTACGAGGCGTTGACTTGTCTGCTTGTCTACTTGTCTGCTTGTCTGCTTGTCTACGTGTCTACGTGTCTACGTGTGTACCTCTAACCAACTACACCGTCACAATATCCTTTGCCCAGTCGCGTTCGGCGCGATACCACTCGATGAGTTTCATCATGCCGTCGCGCAAGTTGACCTGCGGCTGCCAGCCCAGCAATTGACGCGCCTTGCTCACATCCGCCCAGTTCTGGAACATGTCAGCCAGATTCGGCGGACCGTATTTTATGTTCGCGGGTTTGCCGACCAATTCCTCGGTCATCTCGATCAAGCCGTTGATGGTGATGGTCTCGTGTCCGCCGAGGTTGATGATCTCGTAGCCGAGCGGTTGAAGCGCCGCGATCGTTCCGCGCGCGATGTCGTCCACGAACGTAAATCCACGCGATTGCTTCCCGTCGCCGTTGACCAGCACCGGGCGCCCCTCGCTGATCCATTGCACGAAGCGGAACATGGCGAGGTCGGGGCGTCCCGCCGGACCGTAAACGGTGAAGTAGCGCACGACGCTCACGTCCACGCCATAGAGATGATGATAACTGTGCGCGAGAACTTCCGCGCCTTTTTTGCTGGCGGCATACGGCTGAAGCGGTTCACTGCTGGAGGCTGTTTCGGGTGTCGGGTACGGGGGATTCTCGCCGTAGATGCTCGAGGTGGATGCCAGCAAAAATTTCGGACAGCCGCTTTGGCGGCACAACTCAAGCATGTTGAGCGTGCCCATCACATTCGATTCGAGGAACGCCCACGGATTCTCCACGCTGAAGCGGACTCCCGCCCGCGCCGCAAGGTTGATGACCGCGTCGAATGTCCGATGTGTGATGTCAGATTTTCGATTGAGGATCTCGCGCTCGGAGATGTCGCCGCGCACAAAGTCAAAGCCCGGCAACGATTGAAGCCGCTTCAACCGATATTCCTTGATGCGGACGTCGTACGCGTCATTCATGTTGTCCACGCCGACGACAGTGTGTCCCTGCTCGATCAGCATGGAAGTCGTGCGCGCGCCGATGAATCCCGCCGCGCCGGTGACTAGATAATGTGCCATATTTTAAGTTCCATGTTTCACGTGTCAGGTGTCAGGTGTCAGGTGTCAGGTGTCAGGTGTCAAGTTTCTAAATTACCTGGAACTTGACACCTGGAACCTAGAGTCTCTCGACCTTCGGATTCCCCTTCGCAATTTTCCCGGTCGCGTTGCGCGCGTCGAAGACGAACTTCGCTTCGTTGACGATCGCCGCGTAATCGTAGACTTTGTGATTGGTGACAACGATCACCGCATCCGCCTTGCGGACAGCGGACATCACGTCACCGACGCTGTCCATGCGCCAACCGTCCGTCTCATGGTGGATGTGCGGAATGTATGGATCGTGATACTCCACGTTCGCGCCTTTTTTCCTCAGCAAGCCGATCACATCCAGCGACGGAGACTCGCGCACATCGTCAATGTCGGGTTTGTACGCCACGCCGAGGACCAGCGCCCTGCTGCCTTTCAACAACATGCCGCGGTCGTTCATCGCCTCCAACATGCGCGAGACCACATAGCGCGGCATGTTCGTGTTGATCTCGGAAGCCAGCTCGATGAAACGCGCGTTGTAATTGAACGCCTTCATCTTCCACGAAAGATAGAGCGGATCAATCGGAATGCAATGGCCGCCGAGGCCGGGACCCGGCGTGAACTTCATAAAGCCGAACGGTTTGCTCGCCGCCGCCTCGATCACCTCCCACACGTCCACGCCGAGACGCTCGCACATGATCGCCAATTCATTGACCAGACCAATGTTGATCATGCGGAAGGTGTTCTCCAAAAGTTTCGCCATCTCCGCCGCTTCCGCAGTTGAAACTTGATGGACCGTTTGGATCGCGCCCTCATACCAGGCGGTCGCCACTTCGCCGCAGGCGTTGGTGATTCCGCCCATCACCTTTGGCGTGTTGACGGTCGTCCAATCTTTGCGCCCGGGGTCCACGCGCTCCGGTGAAAACGCCAGGAACCAGTCCTCGCCGACGGTGAGATCGTGTTCCATGCCGAGCTTGGGCAACAGCAGTTCACGCGTCGTACCGGGATACGTGGTCGACTCCAGTACGATCACCATGCCCTTGTGCATGTATTTGGCGAGTTCCTCCGTCGCGGATAGGATGAAAGACATATCCGGGTCGCCGGTCTTGCGCAGTGGAGTCGGCACACAAATGCTGACCGCGTCCATGTTTTGCAGGATCGAGAAATCCGTTGTGGCTTTCAGACGACCAGACTTGACCAAATTCGCGACCGCCTCGCTCTTCACGTCGGGGATGTACGATTCGCTCCTGCCGATCGCTTCGATCTTGCGCGTGTCCGGGTCCACGCCCGTCACGTTGAATCCCGCCTCGCCAAACACAACCGCAAGCGGCAAGCCCACATAGCCCAGTCCGAGAATGGCGATGTTGGCGGTCTTGTCTTTCAGTTTCTTGATGAGAGTGTCTTTCGTGGTCATTCGTTTCCTTTTTGATATTCGATATTGGGTATTGGATATTCGATAATTCGATATTCGAGTATCGAATACCGAATTATCAAATTATCGAATACCAAATATCGCCGCTCTACAACCAGCCTGCGGAGGCCAGATCCAACGTCATCAGGATCGCGTCCTCGCCGTTATCGCGATAATACATCGGCCGTCTTCCGACCTCCTCAAAGCCAATATCGCAATATATTTTTTGCGCCACCACGTGGCGGGCGCGCACCTCGAGCAGCGCCTTCAGCACGCCTTCCTCTCGAGCCGCTCGCAGCGCCTCGATCAAAATCTTCCTGGCATGCCCGCGCCGGCGGTGATTCGGATGCGTGGCAATGGTGGCGATATGCGCCTCATCCACGATAATCCACAGAATCAGCATGGAAGCCACCACGCCGTCCCGGGTCATCACCCAGCAGCGCGCCGCTGGATTATCCTGAATCTCGTGAATGAAGGCGCGTTCACTCCAGGGCAGCGAGAACGACAACTGGTCTATCTCTACGACCGCGGGGACATCTTCAAGCGTCATGCGTCGCATCTCGATCATATGGGTGCGCCTCCTTCGGTATGCAAATAGATCGGCGCGAGCGAAGCGGTCTCATCCAGGCGCCCATGCTGGAATCGTTCCCAGGCCAGTTCGGCCAGCAGCGCAGGACGCCGTATCGAGCGGGCAGGCGAGAGCAAATGGACATTGACCCGTTTGCGCGCCAGCCGCTGACGTTCCTCCGCGCCCAGTTCCCCGACGACCAGCGTGGGCTGACGAATCGACTCAGCCAGCTCGTCCACCGTCATCGTTCGCGCCGGACCTCGCGTCTGCCACCGGTCTTCCCCGGCTTGATACCAGCCCACGGCCACTCGCGTCCGCCCAGCCTGAATCACCACTGCGAGTGGCCGTGATTGAAGCGGAACCGCCGCCGCGGCCACATCCAACGTCGGCACGCCGATCAGCGGAAGTTTGCGCGCCAGCGCGAGGCCCTTCGCAAAAGCCAGTCCCACGCGTAACGATGTGAACGAACCGGGGCCAATCGCAATGCCCAACGCGGTCAGAGACCTCATATGCTGGCCGGCGCGGGCCAACAATCCGGCAAGAGCCGGGGCCAGTTCCACGGTGTGACGCGCCTTTAATATCCACGCCAGTTCCGCGTGGACGGACGCTCCGTCGTAGAGCGCCAGTCCCATTTGCGCGGTGGAAGTGTCAATGGCGAGCAGCATCATTCCACTCCAAACATCGAATGCCGCAGGCTGGAAAGAATCTCATCGTGGCGTCTGCCCACGGCGCGAAAACGCAGGTCGCGTTGCTCGTCGGCAACATGTTCAAAGTTCACCCACAACCGATCAAAAGGCAGGACCCCTTCAATGCGATCTGCCCATTCGATCAACACTGGACCTTCGCCCTGCATTGAGCCGAGGTCGAGTTCCTGCGCTTCGGGCGCGGACTGGATGCGGTAGGCATCCATGTGGAAAATCTGGCCGCCGCCCGCGCGGCGATAAACATTAACCAAAACAAACGTTGGGCTGGAAACCGAATCGAACGCGCCCCAGCCTTGCGCCATGCCCTGAACGAATGTAGTCTTACCCGCGCCGAGGTTGCCTTGCAGGCAGATCAGATCGCCGGCCTTGAGCAGACCGCCCAGCCGGATGCCGATGCGCCGCGTCTGTTCGGGGCTGCGGCTGATGAAATCGAGGCTGTGGATATCGAGGACGGTCATGGGTGGAATTATACCCTGCGGAATTCGTTGCGCCCATAAAGAGACCGTCCGGGAGCGGCAAAAGGATGGGCCTGGCGGCGGTCGCGCCGCTCAGGCCACAGAGTTGTTTGTAGAAGATCTTCTCTGAGATCTCTGCGCGCTCTGTGTTGAAATCGCCTGGCAGGCCCATGACTCTGACCGTCCCAAAAAAATCGTTGGGAACGGAATTTCGCCATGGAGATCGAACCGCCTGGCAAGTCGCGCGCCTGCGCAGTAGAAATATTAAACCCGTATCCCGGCCTGCTCCGCGATGAAGCGGGCAATGCGCCGCGCCGCGTCGGGACGCGCCACGCGGCGGCAATTGGCCGCAATTCGCCGGCGCTCGGCGGGGTCCGTCACCCAGCGCGTCAGGGTTTGCACCACGCGTTGCGGGGTAGGGGCCCACACGCCCACCTGTTCGCGCTGCACATAGGTGACGTTGCCATCCTCCTGCCCCGGCAGTTTTGCGTTAAGAATGATCGGCAGGCCGGCATTGAGCGCCTCGGCAATGGTGCCGGGGCCGGCCTTGGTGATGAGCGCGTCGGCGGCGCGGAAGAAGTCCGGCAGATCGCGTGTGAAGCCGTGAATCTCCGTGCGGATCGTCCATGCGCGCTCATCCAGTTTTTTCTTCAGCGTGTCGTTACGCCCGGCCACGATCACCAGCGCCACGTTCAGCCCGGATTCGTCAATGGCGCGCGCGGTCTGTTCGATGGGCCCCATTCCATCGCCGCCGCCCACCAGCGCCACTATGATTTTTTTCTGCGGCCAGCCCAGTTTTTCGCGCAGCATGCGCCTGTCAGCGGGCGGAGCGCAATAGCGGTCCGCCACCGGTTGCCCGACCACATGCACGATCTCCGGCGGCATGTGATAGTCAATGGCGCGCTCGCGGGCGTACTCTGTGGGGACGAGGATCAGGTCGGCGCGTTTATCGAACCACAACGCGTGAGTCGTAACCGGGTCGGTGACAACGCTGACGAATCGGCGTTCTCGATTCTTGCCCAACGCCCAAAGGCCGATGGAATTGACAGCCAGATGCGTGGTGACGATAACATCGCTGGGATGCTCGCTCAGCAGTTTGCGGGCCGCGCGGGTGGCATACGGGCGGAAGGCGCTGGTGATGACGCGCGCCCGCGCCCGCCCATCTGTGGCATAGAAACCGGCCTGCCATAGCTGGGGCGCTTTCACCAACTGCGGATACAGGTCCGGCATTTTGTTAAACGGCGCCGGCGCATAATCCTTGAAAAAATCCACCATCTCGGTCGTGAACATGCCGGGGTATTCCAGGTGGAGCGCCTCGATGATGGCTTCCGCGGCGGAGCGATGCCCGCCACCGGTATCCGAGAACAACAGGAGGATGCGCTTCTTTTTCATCAATGAGGTTTCTCCGGTCCCGCCTCTTTCTGGGCGGGGAAAATGGTCTTCGCGCGCCGTGTCAGTTCGCGGCGGGTGAGCATGACGCGGCGCCCGCAACCGAGACACTCCAGTCCAATGTCCGCGCCGAGGCGAGTCACCTGCCAGTCGAACGATCCGCATGGGTGAGGTTTTCTCATCCGCGCGATATCTTTGAGTTGCAAATCGGGGAGCATGCGCAGAATTATACCCGCCCGGATTATGATACACTTTCAGAAACCAGGTCTCTTCGAGAAACCTGATTTCCGGAGTAGATTCATGCCACGCGAAACCTACACTATCGAGATCGCCGGACTCACACGCAGACTGCCCCTGTTCGAGATCAAGCCCGGCTTGAGCATCGCCATCCTGAACATTCTGGGCGACACAGAACTGGTGCAGGCGTGCGCCCGCGCGCTGGCTAAAAAGATCAAGGACATGAAATACGACGCGCTGGTCACTGCCGAAGCGAAATCCATCCCGCTGGCCCACGCGCTTTCCGTCGCGGCCAAAAAACCCTACGTGATATTACGCAAACTCTACAAACCCTACATGGGCGCGGCGTTGACCGCCGAGACACTTTCCATTACAACCGGCAAACCACAGATGCTTGTGCTGGACGAAAAAGATATTAAAGGCATCCACAAAAAGAAAGTTTTGCTTGTGGATGATGTCATCAGCACCGGCTCCACGCTGCAGGGGATGCGGATCTTGATGGAGAAGGCCGGGGCAAAAGTGGTTGGTGAGGCCGCCATCCTGACCGAGGGGGAACGCGGCAAGTGGAACGGCGTGATTGCCCTGGGGCATCTGCCGTTGTTTACAGATTGAACGTAGAGGGCCAAAGCGTCGGCGTCTCCTGAAAACCGGGACAGACGCGCCTACGTGCCTACATTCTAGATTATGAACTGCTCCCTCATCATCCGCGCATATAACGAAGAGCAACATATCGGTCGGTTGCTGGAGGGAATCAAACAGCAGGGCGTGACCGACGTGGAGATCATCCTCGTCGACTCGGGTTCCACCGACGCGACCGTTTCCATCGCCGAATCGTTTGGGGCGAGGCTCGTGAGGATTCAGCCCGAAGAATTCACCTTCGGACGGTCGCTCAACTTTGGGGTCCGCGCAGCGACGCGAGAACTGATCGTCATCGCCAGCGCGCACGTCTATCCCGTTTATCCCGATTGGCTGGAGACGTTACTGCATCCGTTTGAGGATCCACAGGTCGCGTTGACCTACGGCAAACAGCGCGGACCCGCAACGGCGAAATTTTCGGAACAACAAATTTTTCATCAATGGTATCCCGAGACAAGCCAATTGAATCAAGCGACGGCGTTTTGCAATAACGCGAATGCCGCCATACGAAAAAGCTGGTGGGAGAAGCGCGGCTACGACGAGACACTCACAGGACTCGAAGATTTGGAATGGGCGCGGTGGGCAAAGGAGCAGGGCGGCGCGATCGCCTATGTGGCGGAGGCGGAGATCATCCACATCCACAACGAGACGCCGCGCGGCGTGTTCAACCGCTATCGCCGCGAAGCCATGGCGTTCCGCCGCATCCATCCCGAGGCGCATTTCAGCGTCTATGATTTTTTACGGCTGACGTTCGTGAATATTCTCAGCGACCTGTATCACGCCGCGCGCGAAGGCGTGTTGTGGAAGAACATCGCTTCGATCTTCTGGTTCCGCTACATGCAATTTAACGGCACGCGTCACGGACACCGCGAGACGAGTTCGGTCACGCCGCAGTTGCGCGAGATATTTTATTACGCGCGGGAGCGAAAGAAAAAAGAGGGGACGCAGAGGGATGTCGAGCCGATTCGATACAATAACTTTAAAAAATAAAACCTTTTTTAACGATGCCGCGACACGGACGGGCACGTTTCCAAATTTTTGCTGGTTGATCAAGCTTGTTGGTATTCTCCCCTGCCGCTAGTGTTTATGCGGATCTGGAAAACCGGGAAGAGCAAATCTATTCTTGAACAAGGTGAATCAATACAGATGAAAAAACGAGTTGAACATTTATTTTTATCCCCCGTATATTCATATTTGTTCGGTGCCTATTTCATCTTTAGGATTTATGCAAATAATATTCACGGCGTGCCGCCGGGGGAATTTCTCCGGCCGCTTTTGATTTCGCTTTTGGCAACATGCGTTTTGATGGCGTCATTTCATGGGTGGACGCGCGACTGGCAACGGTCTGCGTTGATGACATCCGTGTTGCTGGCGATGTTCTTTTCATACGGTCTCATCTGGAGTTTGTTGATCGCCATGCGGATTCGGGCGCGCGTGGAGATTCTGGCCGGGGTCTGGATCCTGCTTGCCGTCCTGATCCTGACGCGCATCGCGGCCGGGACAGGAAAGCGGGTCAGTCAAGACAGCATTGTTGGCATGAACCTGATAGCGATCATCCTGCTTCTATTTCCAACCTTGCAAACGATCCGATATATCGTCGCAAACAGCCTGCCCTTCGAAGCCGGTGTGGACACGGCCGCCTCGATTCACATCACGCCGTCATCGCCGGATATTTACTATATTATCCTTGACGGCTATGGCCGCACGGATGCGATCCTTCCTTACGGCTACGATAACAGCGGCTTCATCGAGTCTCTGCGCGGCATGGGATTTTACGTGGCGGATTGCAGTCAGAGCAATTACGCAGGCACGGGCCTATCGCTAACGTCCGCGCTTAACATGGAATACGCCCAGCATTTGGGCGACGCGTTTTCACCCGATGAGACCGACTTGATCAACCTCTACAAATTGCTCGATCACAACGCGGCTCGCAGAAGCCTGGGCGCGGCCGGATACAAGACCGTCGCCTTTGCCAGCGGATTCTACTGGGCCGAATGGCGCGACGCGGACGTATTCCTCTCGCCGCCGCGAAACTCGGTCACCGAATTCGAGGCGGTCGTTCTGTTCTCTACGCTCGCGCGCGTGCTCGACGACAGAGGAGTAGTCAATCTCGATGACCTGCACGGCGAGAACTTTCGCAGTCGCACCCGCCTCGTGTTGGACAGTTTTGATTCGCTCGCCGAAATGCCCGGCCCGAAATTTGTCTTCATCCACATCATTGCGCCGCACGATCCTCCTGTGTTCGACCGCGCTGGGAATCCGATTCCCCCGGACCAAGTGGACAGCCGCGAGGGATACGCCAACATGGCCGAGTTCATCAGCGATGCGATCCTGCCCGGGCTGGAAACCCTGATCCGAAAATCAACCATCCCACCGGTCATCCTCCTGCAAGGAGATCACGGCCCCTCGCCGCGCCACCCTGCCGACCGCATGAAGATCTTGAACGCCTACTTCCTTCCGCGGGGCGCCGGCAACCTTTATCCCGGCATCTCGCCGGTCAACAGTTTTCGCGTCGTATTCAACTCCTATTTTGAAACCGATTATCCCCTGCTCGAAGATGTCAGTTATTTTTCCAACCCCCCCAAGCGATACGATTTCGAGATCATGCAGAATACCTGTCCGTAGCAAAGATTTCTGAATCCTGTATAATCTCCTACATGAAACTCGCCGCCCTTGTTCCCATGCGCCACCACAGCCAGCGCGTGCCGGGCAAAAACTACCGCCCACTGGCGGGCAGACCTCTCTTCCATCACATCCTCGAGACGCTCCTTGTCGTCCCGCAGATTCAAACCGTGATCGTGGACACCGACTCCGCGCCGATCATCGAGAGTCTGCGCGCGCACTTCCCACAAGTGAAAATCATCGAACGTCCCGAGCATCTCCGCGCCGACGATGTCCCCATGAACGACATCCTGCTCCACGACACCGCGCAGGTCGAAGCCGATTTTTATTTGCAGACGCACAGCACCAATCCATTGTTGAAAGCCGAAACCATTTCGCGCGGCATTCAAACTTTTTTCGAGGGGTATCCAAAGTACGATTCGCTCTTCTCGGTCACGCGCCTGCAAACCCGCCTCTATGACGAAGACGGCCGCGCCCTCAACCACAACCCGCGTGAATTGATCCAGACACAGGACCTGCCCCCGCTCTACGAGGAAAATTCCTGCCTCTATTTGTTCACACGCAAGAACCTGATCCAAAACCATCACCGCATCGGCGACAGACCTCTGATGTTCGAGATCAACGCCAACGAAGCCTGGGACATAGACGAGGAACTCGATTTCGCCATCTGCGATTTTTTAATGAGGCGGACATGACAACCCGTTCTTTCTCCGCCCGCAGTTGGCTGCCCCTGCTGATCCTTTTCCTCGCCTCAGCCCTGACCTACCTGCCCTTCGTCCCGCAGATCGGATTCTCCAACGACGACTGGTATCTCGTCTACGGCGCGCACGTGCGCGGTCCGGACTATTTTGCCCCAGCCTTCGACCGCGACCGTCCCCTGCGCGCCCTGATCCTCGCGCCGGAATACAGCCTCTTCGGCGATGATCCCCTGCCTTATCACCTCACCCTGTACGCGTTCCGCTTCCTGAGCGCGGTCAGTTTACTCTGGCTATTGAATCAACTATGGCCTGCCCGCAATCGCGAGAAGCGCCAACCGACAGTCAGCCATTTACTAACCGCCCTCCTCTTCCTGCTCTACCCCGGCTTCCTCTCCCAACCCAACCCAGTTGACTACCAGGCGCAGATCATCGCCCTCTGCGCCGCGACTGCCTCCCTCGCGCTGACCGTCACCGCGTTGCAAACGCCGCGACGCGCGCTCAAAATTGTTTCCATCATTCTGTCCTTCCTCCTGACATGGCTCTATCTCGGTCTGATTGAATACTACATCGGACTCGAAGTATTGCGGTTGGCATGCGTCTATCTTGTGACGAGGAGGAAGATGGATACGGACACACGGACACACGTAGACACGTATACAGGTACACAGGGAACGCGTACCCCGCACCTCGTATCCCGTATCCCGCATCTCGTATCATCCATCAAACCCATCCTGCTCGCGTCCATCCCCTTCCTTCTCGCCCCGCTCACCTTCCTCGTCTGGCGCCTGTTCTTTTTTACCAGCGAGCGCAATGCAACCGACGCGGGTTTGCAACTCGGTTTATTATTTTCCTCCCCCACCACCGGCCTGTGGTGGCTGGCGCGTTTCATGCAAGATATTGTCAATGTTATTTTCCTCGCCTGGGGAACGCCGCTCTATCACCTCGCTTTCAATTTGCGCCTCTCCGAAACGTGGATCGGATTCGCGCTGGCCGGCGCGGTCGCGGTTGGAACAATTATCATCCTTGCAAAATCTGAAACCGGGATTCCCAAAGACGACCGCGCGGAGTTGCTCTGGGTCGGCCTTGTCAGCGCGGCCGCGGGACTGATCCCCGTCATCCTCGTCAACCGCCACGTGGAATTTTTCTCGCTCTCGCGTTACACGCTGGCCAGTTCCGTCGGCGCGGCAATGTTTGTGGCCGCGGCCCTGGAATATCTCGCCTCCACGCGCCTGCGCCTCACGCTCGCGGGACTGCTGATCGCCGCCTCCGTGCTGACGCATTTCGCCAACGGCGCGGCCTACGCGCGCGACACGCAGACCATGCGCCAATTTTGGTGGCAGGTATCGTGGCGCGCGCCGAATCTGCGCGAAGGCGCGACCCTCGCGCTCTTCTATCCCGCGCCGCTGCAGGAGGACTACTTCATCTGGGGCGCGGCCAACCTGATCTACCATCCTGAACCGCAGGCCAGCGACCCGATCGAAGCGCCGATCGGCGGCGTCCTGCTCACCCCAGAAAATTTAACGCGCATCCTGAGCGGCAAAGGCGCAGATGAACCCGACCGCCGCAACATCCACGTCACACTGGATTATGGCAACACGCTGATCATCACACAACCCGCGCCCGGCGCCTGCGTGCGCGTCCTCGACGGCGCGCAGCCCGAACTCTCCGCGCGCGACGACCCGCGCATCCTGCTGGCCGCGTCCGCCTCGAAGATTCAAAACGTGAACGCGGGAGGCAGTCACCCACCCATGAATGAGTTCGTCTTCGGCGCGGAACCCGAACACGACTGGTGCTGGTACTATCAGCAGGCCGCGCTGGCGCGTCAACGCGGCGAATGGGCGCTGGTCGCCTCACTGGGCGATAGCGCGCTGGAGCGCGGCTTCTATCCCAACGACAGCGTGGAATGGATCCCGTTCATGCAGGCCTACGCGATCCTCGGCCGCGGCAAAGACTTAAAACAACTCTCCTCCATCTTCGGCGCGGAGCCGTTCCTCGAACAACAGGCCTGCGCAATTTTGACCAGGATGGCAGATCAAAAAATGCTGACTCCCGACATGGCCGCCTCGGCCATGCAATGGTATTGCGGACAATAAACCAGACAGGAACCGCCCATGCCCATCGTTCTGATCACCGCCCCCTACATGATCCCGTTTTTGAATCGCTTCCAACCCACATTCGAAAAATACAGGATCGAATTAATCGTCCCCGACGTGCGCGAACGCATGGAGGAAACCGACCTGCTGAAATACGCCGGGCAGTTCGATGGCGCGCTCTGCGGCGACGACCGTTACACGGCGCGCGTGCTCGAAGCCTGCGCCCCGCGATTAAAAGTGATCTCGAAATGGGGGACGGGAATCGACTCGATTGACAGCGCCGCCGCGTCGCGCCTGAACGTGAGGGTGGCGCGCACACCCAACGCCTTTACCACCCCCGTCGCGGACAGCGTCCTCGCCTACATGCTGGCTTTTGTCCGCCGCCAGCCGTGGATGGACGCGGCCATGAAGCGCGGCGAGTGGGAAAAAATCCCCGGCCGGACTCTCGGCGAATGTACTCTCGGCGTGATCGGCGTGGGAAACATCGGCAAAGCCGTGACCCGCCGCGCCAAAGCCTTCGGCATGAAAGTCCTCGGCACGGACATCATCGAAATTGACCATGTCTTTGTCGGCGAATCTGGAATCGAGATGACGAACCTCGAATATCTACTATCGAATTCCGACTTCATCTCTCTTGCCTGCGATCTCAACCCAACCAGCCATCATCTCATCAACGCGCAGACTCTTGCGATGATGAAACCGAACGCCGTTGTGATCAACACCGCGCGCGGGCCGCTTGTGGAAGAGCCCGCGCTGATCGCCGCCTTGCAGTCCGCTCAGATCGCGGGCGCCGCGCTGGATGTGTTCGAGCATGAACCTCTTCCACACGACAGCCCGCTGATGAAAATGGACAACGTCATGCTCGCGCCGCACAACGCCAACTCCAGTCCCGCCGCGTGGGAGCGCGTGCATTGGAATACGATACGGAATTTGTTGGAAGGCCTTGGGATTGCGGAATAATTTTGGACACGGATTTCACGGATGACACGGATTTAATTCTTTTTTGTTTATTGGAGGATCAAGATGAATTCGAGAGGAAAGTTCGATGGAAAACACTCAGAAATCACCGACAAAATTATTGCCGCGTTCTATCAGGTTTACAATGAATTAGGTTACGGGTTCTCGGAAAAGATTTACGAATCTGCGTTGGAGATATTGCTCAAGGAAATGGGATTTTCTGTTGAGAGGCAAAAAGATATCTACGTTTACTATCACGGCCAAGCATAGGGGTTTATACTGCCGACCTGATTGTGAATGGGCTTGTGTTGCTCGAACTCAAATCTGTTTCTGAAATTATTGACGCTCACATGTCACAACTTCTCCATTATTTGAAAGCAACTGAGATCGAAGTTGGTTATGTGCTCAACTTCGGTCCTGAAGCCAAATTCCGTCGCGGCGTTTTTGATAATGCCCGTAAAGGCTCCTTGTCTTGGACAAAGCCTCCTCATAAAGAATCCATATAAAAGAATCCGTGAAATCCGTGTGATCCGTGTCCAAAAAGGTTTTGAACTTATGACAAAAACAATCCTCATCACCGGCGTCGCGGGCGGGATTGGCCGCGCGACCATGACTCTCTTCGCCGAAAAGGGCTGGCGCGTCATCGGCGTGGACAGGAATCCCTTCGACGGCGATCTCCCATCCAACGGCCTCTTTATCCAATCCGACATCTCCCATGCGGACGAGGTCGCGGCCATCTTCGAGAAGGCGCGCCAGTTCACCGACTCGCTCGACGCGCTGGTTAACAACGCCGCCATGCAGATCGCCAAACCGCTCGTTGAAACAACTGTGGAGGAGTGGGACGCGGTCATGGCGGCCAATCTGCGCTCTGTGTTCCTCGGAGTCAAACTGGCGCATCCGTTCCTCAAGGCGAGAGGGGGAGGCGCGATTGTCAACGTCTCGTCTGTGCATGCCATCCAGACCTCCGCCAACATCGCCGCCTACGCCGCCTCCAAGGGCGGGATGCTTGCCCTGACGCGCGCCATGTCCATCGAATTCGCCCCCGATAATATCCGCGTCAATGCCATCCTGCCCGGCGCCGTGGACACGCCCATGCTCCGCGCGGGACTCGGCCGCGGCCACGTCGGTCACGGCGACATGCAGGAGCGCCTCGACAACCTGGCGCGCAAGACCGTCAGCGGCAAGGTTGGTCGCCCCGAAGAGATCGCCCACGCCATCTACTTCCTTGCGGACAACGAGCAATCGTCATTTATGACAGGTCAGGCGCTGGTGGTGGACGGTGGCGCGACGGCAAGACTGAGTACGGAATAGCTTGTCAAAGAAGTTATAATTGAATCATGAAGACTCTAAAGCCTCGCGTCCGCGCCCTCAAACTTGCGAAGGAAGTTCGCATTCGATTGACCAAGGAATTGGGACAGCCCGTCAAGGTCATTATGTTCGGCTCGCAAGCGCGCGGCGACGCGACCAAAGAATCCGACATTGATCTACTTGTCATTCTCCCTTCCATTGACGCCAAGACAACGAGACTGGCATCCGATATTGCTTGGGAAGTAGGTTTCGATGCGGGTCGGGTCATTTCCGCCATTCCCGACACCAAAGAGCAGATGAAGCGTTACGCCTTCCTGCCCTTTTACAAAAATATCAAACGCGAGGGGATTGCAGTATGACGCAGGACAAGTCATACAAGAAAGATCTGATCCAATATCGCCTTGAATCTGCGCGAGAAATGTTGCGTGACGCGCAACTGCTCAAGGAAAGCGGTGGTAGCCCGAAGAGCATTGTCAACCGCGCCTATTACGCGGTCTTTTATGCCTCGCTCGCCCTGCTTGTGACTGCGGACGTGGAACCGAGCAAACATTCAGGTGTGCTTGCCAAGTTTGATGAACTGTTTGTCCGTCAGGGGATTTTTGCAAAAGAGATGAGCAGGATTCTCCATCACGCCTTTGACATGCGCCAAGCGGGGGATTACCAGAAGTCGAAAGTCATCACGGAAGAGCAAGCCGATGATGTTCTTCGTTCCGCTGAAGAATTTGTGCGAACCATCGAATCGAATCTTTTACAGGGCTGACAAATCGAGTCCGCTTTCGCGAAGCACCCTTTAGGGGAGCGGACTTCGTAGGTGTAGCCCGATGGTTCACCGTCGGGCGGACAATACCCGAAGAAATCGCCCATGCCATCTACTTTTTGGCCGATAACGAGCAATCTTCGTTTATGACCGGTCAGGCGCTGGTGGTGGACGGTGGCGCGACGGCGCGGTTGAGTACGGAGTGATCCGATAATTCGATATTCGAGAATCGAAAATCGAAAATCGACATCCGAATATCATCTATCGAATATCGCCTATCGTCTATCGAATATCACACATCCATGAACCACATCCCCGCCTCCCTCCTCCAAACCGTCAAAAACACCTACGACGCGCTTCGCCGCGTCCCGCAACTCCCTGCCGCGTACCTGCATCCGTGGCGGCGCGAGAGCATCCGTCGCCTCGCCGCGCTCAAGGACACGCACAAAAGCCAGCGCGCCTTCATCATCGGCAACGGACCCTCCCTCAAGCAGACCGACCTCACCAAACTCAAAAACGAATTCACCTTCGGGCTGAACCGCATCTACCTGATGTTCCCCGAACTCGGCTTTCCCACCTCCTGCCTCGTCTCCATCAACGACCTCGTGATCGAGCAATGCGCCGCCGAAATGTCCGCCCTCGCCCTCCCCAAATTCTTCGCCTGGCGCTCCCACCGTCACTTCCTCAACCTGCCATCAACTGCCAACCACCAACCGCCAACCTTCCTCTACACTACCTACACCGGACCAAAATTTTCAACCGACGCGCGCGGTCGAATCTGGGAGGGCGCCACCGTCACCAACGTCGCTTTGCAACTCGCCTTCCACATGGGATTTGAAAACGTGATTCTGATCGGCGTGGACCACAACTTCACATCCAAAGGCGAAGCCAACAAAACTGTTGTCTCCGCGGGCGACGACCCAAATCATTTCTCGCCCGCCTACTTCGGCAAAGGCTTCCGCTGGCAACTCCCCGACCTCGACACCTCCGAGATCGGCTACCGCATGGCGCGGGACGCGTATCAAAAAGCGGGCCGCGCAATTTTAGACGCCACCATCGGCGGGAAGTTGACGATTTTCCCAAAGATAGAATACGAGGCGTTGTTTTGATCGGAAGCGCATAACCTGCAAATCAGCGCGGCCGCAGCAGATGGAATGCCTCCTCCGCCTGCTTTATAATACGGGGGCGCGTCATTGCTCACCGATCCGCTCCCATGTCCCTCCTCACCGCCAGTTCCCTCTCCAAAGCCTTCGGCGCGGAAGATATTTTCCGCGGCGTCACGTTTGCCGTGCCAAAGGGCGCGCGGCTTGCCATCGTCGGTCCCAACGGTTGCGGCAAGACCACCCTGCTGCGAATCCTCGTCGGGGAGGAAGAAGCCTCGACGGGAACAGTGGCCCGCGCGAAGTCGGCGCGAATCGGGTATCTCTCCCAGGAGGCGGATTTTCAAATGGAGGGCACGCTTTGGGAGGCGTGCCTGACTCCGTTCGCGAGTCTCATCCAACAGCAGGATGAACTTCATCGCCTCGAATCGCAATTGGCAGACGCGGATGCCGAAACGATGTCGCGCTACGGAAAATTACAGCACGACTTCGAACGACGCGGCGGATACACCTACATGACGCGCATCAAGCAAGTGTTGACGGGCTTGGGCTTCGACGCTTCGGACTACGACATGCGGCTGGATCACCTCTCTGGCGGACAGCGTACGCGCGCCTTTCTCTCGCGCCTCCTGCTCTCGGACCCTGACCTGCTCCTGCTCGACGAACCGACCAACCACCTCGACATCCGCGCCGTGGAGTGGCTGGAAAGTTATCTCGCGCAGTGGGACGGCGCGGCGGTGATCGTCTCGCATGATCGGTATTTTCTCGACCGCGCCGCCAACGTGATTTTGGAAATGCGTCCCGACGGCGCGGAAGTGTATCGCGGCAACTACACTCATTATCTGCAACAACGCGAGGAACGCTGGAACCGCCGCGAGGAAGTCTTCAACAGCGAAAAAGAAAAACTACTCAAGGACATGGAGTACATCAAGAAAAATATTGCGGGGCAGAATACTCTGCAAGCCAAGGGCAAACTTAAGCGACTGACGCGTGTGGTGCAAGCCATCGAGCAGGTCGGCATGGAGACGGCGGTCCACTCCAATTGGAGTCAGTTGGACATCGAGACGACCACCTCGCCGTTTTCTGTGGAGGAAGCCGAGCGTCGTGTGCGCGCCCTGCGCCTGCCCGACAACCGCCCGCCAAAATTTCACCTGCGGCTCAAAACCGCCGCACGTTCGGGCGAGCTGGTCTTGCGGACAAAAGATTTGCAGGTTGGTTATCTGCCCGATCAAGGACGCGGCGACGCAGGCAAGTTTTTATTTGCCGCCGAAAATATTTCACTGCAACGAGGGGACTGCGCGGCGTTGATCGGTCCCAACGGCGCGGGCAAGACTACGTTTTTGAAAACGATCCTCGGCACGGAGAATTTCGGATCGAGCAGTAATTCCGCTACATATGTCACGGATTACATGGATCAGATAAAGAGAGAGCCCGCCTCATCTGCTGAATCTGTAGAAAAATCCGCCTTCGAAAAAATCCCTCCGCTGGCTGGCGAGGTGATCATGGGCGCGGCTCTGCACATCGGCTACTTCGCACAGGCGCACGAGGGACTCGATCCGCGCAAGACGCTCATGCAGGAGATTCAATCGGTGCGGCCTGAATTTCTGATTCACGAAGCGCGCGACCTGCTGGGCAAGTTTCTCTTTTCGGGAGATGATGCCTTCAAACTCGTGGACATGCTCAGCGGCGGCGAACGTGGACGCCTGGCCCTCGCCAAACTCGCGCTCCAGCAGACCAACTTCCTCCTGCTTGACGAACCGACCAATCATCTCGACATCCCCGCGCAGGAAGTCTTGCAGTCCGTGTTGGACAACTACGAAGGGACGATCCTGCTCGTCAGTCACGACCGCTATCTGATCGACGCGCTGGCGACGCAAATCTGGGAGATCAATCCCGACGCGTCCGCGTTGACGGTCTTCAACGGCACATATTCGCAAATGCGAGATGAGCGGGAGAAAGCCGAGACTCGATATTCGAACAACGATATTCGATATTCGAAAGTCGATTCTCGAATATCGAATATCGATCCCCGAATATCGAATATCGGTTCTCGCAAAACCAAAGAAGAACGCCGCCGCGTCGCCCAAATCCAGGAACTCGAAAACGCCATCGCCGCGCTCGAAGCGGACCTGGCAAACCTCGGCGCGCAGTTGGAGAGTCCGTTCGTGAACCCGAAGGAGGTGGCGGTGATCGGGAAGGAGTACGGGCGCGTCCAGAAGGAGATGGATGAGAAGTTGAGGGAGTGGGAGGAGATGCAGGGATAGATGAAATCAAAATAAAAGCCCGCAGTCGTACGACTGCGGGCTTTCCGAATCATGGCAGGTTACTACGGAGTCCAAAGCGTCATGTTAGTCATTTTACAACGCGTGCCGTATCCTGTTGCCGAACTGGAGAGCATGGTATACGCCAGAATACCATGCGACGTTTGGTCGGCTGAAAGAGTATATGAGATATAGTCGCCCTGCACATTCACATACGCTTTCTGCCCCTTCACGACCAACACCAGATCGGTTTCGGCCGGATTGCCGAATTTCAAGCGACCATTTCCACTGGTGACACCCACATCGTAGAGGTAGGTTCCACGTCGCAGCGTAAATTGAATCCTGGATTCATCAACGAAGACTCCATAGAAGTCATCATTATCCTGCAAGCCAAAGATAATCCCGCAGCCGGAAATGCCGTTGGTATTGGAGGAGGCTGTCTGCCAGTTGAGATGCCCGGTCAATACGAAGTCGCCAATGGGTTGATCGGTAACCGTCCACCAATTGTAATGAGCCACATCCGACCAGTCCTGACTGAAATCATCAAGAGGTCTCGCGTTACCCTCGGTTGTGTCCACATAACCCTTATCCTTCAACTCGACCAGCAGAGCCTGTAGTTGTTCTGCCTGCTGGGTGGCGGCTACATTCGGCGTGGCAGTCGGAGTAGGGACATCAGTTGCGGTAGCGGTGGGGAGAGGGGTATCCGTCGGCGGGACCGGCGTATTGGTGGGCACCGGTGTGGCGGTCGGTGCGGGAGTGCCAATGACACAGGCAATGACAGCGAACGACAGGACGGCAACAGCCATCTTAAGGGGAAAGGTAGTCTTTTGCATTCTGCCTCCTATAAGGATATGGGTTAGTAATGGATGGGGAATGGGAGTCGAATAGAATCCGTGACCGTATAAGCGCCTCCTGCAATTTGTAATCAAGTCATCCGTGTGGGAATCTTGTTATTGCCCGACATGGCCTCTTGCAAGCAATACCCGTGCACGGATAAAAAGGATTATAGCATCTCAAATAACGGCAGGCTTTCGGCAGCGGAAGGACTCGAAGGGGGAAGAACCCTGCTTATGGCTTCTCCAGTCCATGCGCTTCCAGCAGTTGCACATCATCCAAAATTTCCATCGTCAATCCATCTGCGACGATGCGGCCCTCGTCCATCACGATCGTGCGCGGAAACAATTCCCGGACCAGCGTCAGATCGTGCGTGGAGACCAGCATCGTAATCGGTAAATCGCGCAGGAGATGAATCAACGTCCGCCGTGCGCGCGGGTCGAGTCCCGCCGAAGGTTCGTCCAGCACAAGCAGGGAAGGCCGCATCGAAAGGACGGTGGCGATGGCGATGCGTTTTTTTTCGCCCATGCTCAGGTGATGCGAGAGACGCTCCTTGTATGCGCTCATCTGCACCGATTCGAGCGCCTCATCCACGCGGCCGCGCACTTCGTCCTCGGGCAGTCCCATGTGCAGCGGACCGAAGGCTACATCCTCAAACACGGTCGGCGAGAAGAGTTGGTCATCGGGATTTTGGAAGACGAGTCCTACCAGCGAGCGGATGGCTGGCAGATTGCCGCGCGTGAGGCGCATGCCGCCTACTTCGATCTCGCCGCGCCCCTCCAAAATTCCGTTAAGGTGCAGCATCAACGTGGATTTTCCCGCGCCGTTCGGTCCCACCAGCGCGGCCTTGTCGCCCTCGCATAACTTCAACGAAACGCCGCGCAGCGCCGCGTGACCGTCGGGATAGGAGAAATGCAGGCCGCGCACTTGCAGCACGTCGCCTTCACAGTCCAGGATGGGAATTGGTTCGCGAGGGTGTACAACAGGCATCACAACCTTCCGATCAATTGCAACAATAAAATCAGGATGACACACATCGAGAAAAACGACCAATCGCCGGGCTTCATCACGTGCAGATTCAATGTCCGCAAATTGCCGTCATATCCGCGCGCCAGCATCGCATTGTGGATGCGGTCGCTGCGTTCGTAACTTCGCAGGAAGAGTTGACCGGCCAGATTGCCCGTGACTTTGGCCCTCCACAGCACGCTGCGCGCGGAGCGCACACCGGGCGCGGCCGCGCTGCGCGACTCGCGTGCCCTCAACAGGCGCACGACTTCATCCGCCAGTACGAAGAGATAGCGATAGAGGAACGCGATGATGGTGGTGAGTATCTTCGGCACGCGCAAATGTTCGAAGGCATGGATCATATCGGGAAAACGCGTGACCGCCACCAGCAGAATCGCCGCCTGCACCGACAGCCACGAACGCACGAGGATGCTGAAAAATTTGACCAGTCCGTAGTCGGTGGGAATTAACGTCAGCGGACCGAGCCGCCATTCTGCGAGTGGATTCCCCAGCGGCGAGAAGACCGCCGAAGTCGCGGCCAGCGCGAACGGCAGGGCGAGGAACGACCGGCGGAAGGAAAAGTCCACGCCGAGGCGGGAGAGATGGTTCGCCCATACCAGCAGAAGCCATGTCAGGCCGAACGCGCTCCACGCGCCATCGGGCAGGAGCGCGTTGGACAAGATGAACAACACCGTCACTGCCACCTTAACGCGTGGATCGAGGCGGTGGAGGCGGGATTCGGATTCGTGGTAACGGTCGAATACGTCGGCGTGCATAATCGTAGTCTGTGGGTCAGCGTCATGAATTTTGCGTACACCTGTACGCATCCGGTGACTACTACCTCCCCGCTTTTCTCAGACTCTGCCCAAGAACGAACGCCAGCCCAAGCACGACCAGCGCGCCGACCACGCCCGCCACGATGGTGGAGAGAGGCGTCGCGCCGAGAAAGGGAATCGTATAGTCGGGCAGCAGCCGATACGGCGCGGACTGTCCGAGATGGAGGAAGCCCATATCTTCGGCTACGCGCTCCAACCCGTCGGGGTGGGTTGAAGCGAACGGCGAGAGCAAGACCGCGCCGATGGAAACGATCACACCTGCAACGATCCAGCCGCGCCCGCCTTTTTCGGTCACGGATTCCTGATTCAGCAAATCGGGCCGCGTCCGTTCGATGAAGGTCAGTGCCGCGACGGTGATTAACGCCTCACCGAGTCCGATCAAAATATGGACTCCGAGCATGGCCGGGACGACGATTTGTAATTGCGAGGCGCCGCTCAGCCAGAGTTGCAGCGAAGTGATCAGCGCCGACGCGACCACAGCCAGCCATGCCGCGCATCCCGCGACGGCCAGGCGAATTTTGCGAGTCCGTCCCGATACGCCGCGATACAAGCCAAAGCCGATCGCCGCCGTGAGGATGCCCATGTTGAAAATATTAGCGCCCATCGCGAGCAGTCCGCCATCCTGAAAGAGAAGCGCCTGTACGCCGATGACCGCCGTCATTACGAGCATCGCGGCCCACGGGCCGAGAACGATCGCCGCCAGCGCGCCGCCGAGGAAGTGACCGGAGGTCCCGCCCGCGACCGGAAAGTTGAGCATCTGTGCGGCGAAGATGAACGCCGCCATCACGCCCATCAACGGCACCTGTTTCTCGCCGAGGGATTTGTTTGTTTTTGAAATGGCAATGCCGACCATGACGATCGTGACGGCCCAAAAAACGCCCGAGATGATAACCGTTAAAAAACCATCCGGGATGTGCAGGGGGAGGGGGGAATTCATGTGTTCTCCTTAACGTGAGTGGTATGAAGATCGAAATTCGATCTCTTTACCGTACATCTGCACCGCTACGCCCGCAAAGAGCGCAAAGAAAACCTTTTTAACTTGGCGGCCTTAGCGTGCTTTGCGGTAAAAGTCTTCTCATGTACGGTAGAGAAAATTCGATTAGAGGACTTACGCATAATTGGCGTTCTCCCCTGGCGCCGCCCGCCAGAGCAGGCGTAACGCCAGCAGGAGCGTTAGACCTTCGGCGCGCCCTACGCAAGGTTTTGCGTACGTCCTGGATTAGAGAGTGTTTTGAAAGCGGCTCTTGCAAATGTCGTTTGCAGGTCAGGCTTATAGCCTGACTTCCCTTGAAATCGGATAGGCGACGTTGGAGAACGTCGCTTACGCATGCACTATGGCAGGTTAAAAACGCTCTCTTATGGCTCCCAGGCAAAATGAAGAAGGACGCGCAAGAGAGGTTGCCCGCTTTCCATCTCTACGCCGGTGAGCCAGGTCTGCCAATCCATTCCGCCGTATTGGTCTGTGCCGGGGAAATGGACGGAATAAAAATTCACAGTGGTATATTCGGCGGGCCAGGCGGCCGCATAGGTTGCGCCGCCGAGTTTGATCTGATTGCAGGTCAGGTGCGCCGAAGGGGTGAAGACGATTCGCAGGGACGGCAGGATGATCTCCTGAAAAGAACCGATCATGGGCAGGCCGCTGCCAGGAGCAAGACCCCACTCAACCTGATAGGTGGAGGCGAAGACGGCCGCGAAATGCGCGCGATCATAATTCACAACCCGCCCATCGCGAATAAAGCGCACGTCCACGCCGTTCAACGGGGAAATGAGCGCGGCCAGCGCGTCGCCATTGGCCGCGGCCAGCGCGCCCGCGAATGCGCCAAACAGCCCCGCCACGCGTGAATCGGAGCAGAAACCCGGCAGGGGTGTGCTGGTCCATGTCGGAGGCGGGGTCGGCGTGAAAATTGGCGGCACACTGGTTGCCGATGGGATCGGGACGATCGCGGTTGGGGGCAATGCGGTTGGCAGGAGCGCGGTCGGGGCCGGCGAGGGAATCGCCTGCGGCAAAGTACATCCCAACAGGCTGGTTAAAACCAGCGCGATAAAAGTCATTCGCTTCATCATTGCTTCTCCTTGATCTGTCTCATTGTAAACCGAATTTCATCCCGCCTGCATTGTATACCGCACTCATGTGCACGCAAAGGTCGTCAGTCTTGCAAAAGGCCCTCACCCCCCGGCCCCTCTCCCCAAATGCGGGAGAGGGGAGAACAGTTTCCAAGTAAACGACTTTTCTCCCCCTTCTCTCTCCCATGCTTTTGGGAGAGAGAAGGGGG
>JABARH010000021.1 GCA_019187665.1 Anaerolineales bacterium | reverse complement strand
AACTGGAGTGCTTGAAGATCAAACGCCATCTCAATCATTTTGCCTTGCGTTCCCATTTGTACCTCAAGGCCATTCGCATTGCCTACGAGGAACTCCAGGTTCTCAAGGCTGCGTAACATCAGTTCTTAAATTCCACGTGTCGCCGTAACGGGCGTGGTTCGCCCATGCAACGGCGCGAACCTTCAATTTTTCAGGTGTCATTTGCCCTGTCTGTTTCATGGAATAAAAATGCTTCCAGCGGCGGCGGAAGGCGTACCCCTTGGGCGGCTTCAAACGGCGGTGTTCGGGGAAGACAATAAACCCCAAAAACGTGACGCCTTTCCATGCAGGACGGGCGTGTGCGCTTTCTTCGTGAATCGTCAGCCGAAGGTTCGCCAAAAAATCAACAACGGCGTTACGCCAGTCATGCAATTCCTTTTTGTCGTTGGAGAACAGGACAAAATCGTCCACATAACGCGCATATGCGCGGACTTTCAGTTTCTGTTTAACGAATTGATCCAGTTCGTTCAAATATACATTTGCCCAAAATTGGCTGGTCAGGTTGCCAATGGGCAACCCGCGCGGACGGCTGGCAGAGAAAAGATCATCTCCCGCGAAGTACTTCATTTCGTATTCATTCTCAAGAACGCCTTCCCCGCTGGCAATCAACTTTCCAGCCAAATTCATGACGCGCTCGTCCTGAATGGTTTTGGACAGAATGGATTTCAGGATCGCATGGTCAATCGAGGGGAAAAACTGTTTCACATCGCAGGGTAAAACGTAGGCGTAACGACGCATGAAATAGGTACAGCGGTCCAGCGCCCTGTGTGTGCCTTTGCCGACCTGATTGGCATAACTATCGTGGATGAATTTTCTTTCGAGCATGGGACCCGTGACGTTCATCAGCGCGTGATGAACAACCCGATCTCGAAACGGCGCGGCGGATATTTTTCTGCGTTTCGGCTCATGCACGGTAAAACTGCGGTAGCCGCCTGGCAGGTAGGTCTCCGACTCCAACTCATCGCGCAATTGGATCAACTCCGATTCAAGGTTGTATTCAAACGCCGCAATGGACGGATGACTACGCCGACCTTTGGAGGCTTTGACAAATGCCTGCCATAAATTCAACAGGTCATAAATTTGTGGGTAGAAGTTTTTGTAGATTTTGCCCATTTTCATTTTTTCAAAAAAATCGACTCGCCTTCGGCGAGAGGGGATTCAGAAGATCAGAACTCGCTTCGCTCGCAGAAACCAGAAAACAGAATCATGGAAGAGAGCGGGCGCAACGGAAACCAACGCCGTTGAGGATGACACCAGGAGCGTACCCGTACCGAGCCGCAGAACGGACGTTGAAATCGACGTTGTACCACGAGCCGCCCCGCAGCACGCGATATTGTCCCGAACTCGGCCCCAACGGGTTGGAGGAAGGCGAGTTGGAATAATAACTCGAATCGTACCAGTCCGCCACCCACTCCCACACATTGCCTGCCATGTCATAGAGTCCGTACGGGCTGACGCTATCCAGATAACTGCCGACTTTGGTTGTGTCGCCAACACAACTGCTGTAATTGGCTTTGTCGCAATCAATATTTTCGCCCCACGGATAGGTACGCCCATCCAAACCCCTTGCGGCTTTTTCCCATTCGGCTTCGGTGGGCAGGCGCGTTTTCCCTGAGCCTGTCGAAGGGCCGCGCCATTCGCAGTAGGCGTTCGCCATGTTCCAATCCACGTAGATGACAGGGTATTCGTCAAATTCGGGGTTGCTGTAATAGGCGTCGCGCTTGGAAGAATTGCTTTGTTTGGGCGGGTCGCAGACGCCTGCGTCCACACAGCGTTTGTAGGCGGCGTTGGTCACTTCGTATTTGTCAATGTAGTAGGCGTCCAGCGTAACGGAATGAATCGGTTTTTCATCACCTTCGCCGCCCTCACTGCCCATCGAGAACGCGCCAGCGGGGACGTACATCATCGTCACGCCGTCGGATTCGATGAAGGAGCCGATCCCTGGCGTGGGGGTAAAGGTCGGCGGCTTGGGAGTGATCGTCTTTGTTGGCGTTTTTGTGGAGGCGGGCGTTCTCGTCTCAGTAGGAGCAGAAATAATCGTTGGCGGTTCAGGCGTCCGTTCAAAAAGATTTGCCAGGATGGGCGAACTAACGAGCGCGGCGCAAACTGTGCCGATCAAACCAATGATCGCAACGATGACTGCCGTATTCGGCTTGGAGGATGGTTTTGTCTTCCTCGGTTGTGGCTTTTCGGGTTCAGGTTTTTTCTGCTCGCCAATGTTGATCACATTGCCACTGCCTGAAACGATCACGCCCGAAACATCGCCGTCAACATCTACTTTATCTTGCGAAGGCTTCGGGGTCTCAATTTCAGGTTTTGTTTCTTTCGGTTCGGGAGGTTTCTTTTCTTCAACGACCTGCTTGATCTCGGCGGTGGTTTCTCCCTTTTTCGGCAACTCTACTGTCGCGCGTTCCAGTTGTGAAGCGCGCAGTTTGAGCGCCTGCATCAACTTTGTGTAACCGTCTTTTTCATACAAGTTCACCGCGTGATACTTTTTCAAACTAAACGGCAGTTCGCACTCTTCCAGCCGCGCGGGGATGATGAAGATGCGTCCCTCGGGCATTTCCATTGCCTTGTCCAGCGCGAACTTGATCTCTTTTTGAACATATCCCTCTTTATCCACCGAGTTTGGCGTCAGGCAAATGATGATCGCATCCGAGGAAAGCAGAGCCTTCGGGATTTCCACTTCCCAATTCTGCCCAGGGATCAAATCCTCCGCGTCCAGCCACGGTTGCGCGCCGCGTCGCTTTAATGTGCGGTACAACTCGCGCACCTTCGGCTTGTCCGCAGAGGCATGGCAGAGGAAGACTTTGAGAGGGCGTTTGGTATCGGTCATGTTAGAGTAATTTCTTGAACTCTTCGATGGTCAACCCCGCGGCTTTGATAATTCCGCCCATCGTAAAGGCATTGATCGGATTGTTGCGCGGGATGATGATAATGCGGTCATCTTTCGCCATCGAAATATGCTTCCCATCGCGGATAACGCGAAACCCTGCTTTCTCAAAGGCTTTACGGCTCGCTGGTGTTGAACTCCCGCCAGTTTGGGCATGATTACACGGGAACTTCAACCAAACGGGTTTCTTTATCTCGATTCAGAATATCAATGGTTTCAAGATAAGTCTGGATCGCATCTTTGATATTTTCAATCGCTTCCAGTTCGGTTTCCCCTTGCGACCAGCAACCTGGAAGTCCAGGCACCCAAACGGCAAAGCCTTCATCGGTTTCTTCCAGTCGGATTTTGTATTTCATGATCTTGTCTCCGTAAGTTTCTCAAGACAATCGTTTGTACAAATCGGCATTTTTGCTCAAAACTCGTTCCACTATTTCTGAAAATTGCGCGGCATATTTCAAGGCTTCTTCCACCGCTTCAGCGGTCAATTGCGGGTACGTTTTCAACAATTCATCTTTGGTTGCGCCGCTGGCGACAAGTTCAAGAATAAATTCAATGCTCAGGCGCGTGCCGACGATGTGAGGCTTGCCGCTGAGAATTTCTGGGTTGTAAGCGATGTGAGTAAACATAGTCGTTCTCCTAAACAATGCCTTTATTATAACGCCCAATCCTGCCCAGGGATCAGGTCCTCCGCGGTTGCACGCCGCGCCGCTTCAACCCTTCGATCGCGAAGCGCTCAGGGCAGGCGTGCGATACAACTACGGCGCCTTCGGCTTGTCCGCGCAGGCGTGGCATAAAAATACTTTCAGGGGGCGCTTGGAATCGGTCATGTCTGTCCCGTTTTGGTGATGAATGATGTGCCGATTATAAATCCGTTTGTTACCTGTTGTATAATCAAAGCATGACACGCACCCAAAGAGCTGTGATCACCCGCATCCGCAAGCACCGCGCCCAGTTGGAGAAATTGGGCGTAAAGTCATTGTCCCTGTTTGGGTCGGTGGCGCGCGGGGAGGCGACAAAAAACAGCGACGTGGATATTCTGGTGGAATTCAAAGGTCGCGCTACCTTCGACCGCTACATGGACACCAAGTTCTATCTCGAAGACCTGCTCGGCCGCAAAGTGGATCTGGTCACGCCGAAGGCGATCAAACCGCGCATGAAACCATACATCATGCAGGAACTTGTCAATGTCGCGTAGAGAGTCGCTTTACCTCGCAGATATTCAAGAATCCTGCGAGAAGGTTTTGCGATTCACAAAGGGGATGACCTACAAAGAGTTCGTTCATGACGAATTACACTTCGATGCAGTCCTACGCAATTTGGAGATCATCGGCGAAGCGGTCAAGAACATCTCGGAAGAAACGCGGCGAAAATACCCCAATGTCAAGTGGCGGAAAATTGCGGGCTTTCGCGACATCGTAGCGCATCAGTATTTCGGGGTCAGCGAAGAGACGGTGTGGGATATTGTCGAAAACGAGATTCCCGCCCTGCTTTCAATTGTGAACACTATGCTGGGGGAGAAGTAACTCGCAAATTCTGAAACTCAACACTGTTTAGACGTGCGGTACAACTCGTGCACCTTCGGCTTGTCCGCGCAGGCGTCCCGCAAGGGGATGATATGGCAGAGGCTTGCCCTGAGCCTGTCGAAGGGAAAACTTTGAGGGGGCGTTTGTCCATAAAGGATGAATTTTGAAGGATGAAGGATGAAAAGCGACGCGCTCATTTCAGAGACGCGTCGTCTTGGTTACTTTACTTTCTTGCTGGCTTCGCGCTTCTCACGAATCCGCTTGAGGACAGCGTCCATATCCCGATATATGCCTGCCTATCTCCTCTGCACAGCATCGGATGCCTTTGGGGAATGGCATGTATACCGCACTCGGTCGCCAATTGCGCTTTTTTAGAAGGCGGAATGCGCAATTTGTGACCGTGGGTATGATAGTATCCGCCCTTGTCTACATGTCCATAAACCCCCCGAAACTTTCCCCTCCTGGCCTCGTATAATTAGGCAGAAAACAGGAGCATGCGTGAACGAAGAACAAACCTGGGTGGCGCAGGCACAACGCGGTGACGACTTCGCTTTTACACAACTGGTGGAGACCTATCAAAAGCCGGTCTATAACCTGTGCTATCGCATGTTGGGCGAACCCGAGTCGGCGGAGGATGCCGCGCAGGAAACGTTCCTGCGCGCCTTCCAGCACCTCGACCGCTACGACCTGAAGCGCCCCTTTGCCACGTGGCTGTTATCCATTGCCGCGCACTACTGCATAGACCGCCTGCGCCGCCGTAAATTCTCCATGTTCTCCATGGACGAGGAAGACGACGAAGGCAATGCCTTCGAACTTCCCGACGCGAGCGCGCCCAACCCGGAGCGTGAATCGGCGCGCCGCGAAGATCACGAACGCCTGCACAACCTCCTGTCCACCCTCGATGAAACCGACCGCGCCGCCATCGTCATGCGTTATTGGAACGACGCCTCCGAGATCGAGATCGCTGAGAGTCTTGGCCTGACCGTCAGCGCGGTCAAGAGCCGCCTGCATCGCGCCCGCCTGGCCCTCGGCAAAAAATGGGAGAACGCTTCGGCGCAATCCTCCGCAAAAAGGAGAGCCTATGAATCACCTGCCTTTTGAAACCTGGCTCCTGAACGAACAACCCCTCGCGCCCGAACAGCAGCGCGGCCTTCAACAACACCTGCGCGCATGCGATCACTGCGCCGCGCTGGCGGAAGTGAACCTTGCCTTGCGCGCGGCGAAACTGGCCGCGCCCGCGCCCGGATTCACCGCCCGCTTCCAGCAGCGGCTGGAGATGCAACGCGCCCTCGAACGGCGCAACCGCCTGGTGGGAATGTCGGCGCTGGCGCTCGGCGCTCTGGGCCTGACGTTATGGCTGGCCGGGCCATGGCTGGCATCTTTCTTCGGTTCGCCCGCGGCGTGGATCGCGGCGATGGCAAACTTCCTGCTTTCCCTGCTCGCGATGGGACAGGCCATCGGCGATATTAGCTCGATCCTTCTACGAATTCTGCCGGGCCTTATCCCGCCCATTGCCTGGCTGGTGACCCTTTCCGCCGTCAGCGGATTGGGTCTGTTGTGGGCGGCCTCTATTTGGAGGCTGACGCGGCTGCCCGAGAGGAGTGTAAGGCTATGAAACGTATGACAAGGATTTTTTCGGCGCTGGCGTTGCTCACGCTCTTGCTGATTCCCGCCGGCCCGGCCTTTGCGCTCGGCGCAAACCATGACGGCGGCCCGGTCATCTTTGGCGGCGCCTACACCCTCCAAAGCGGCGAGACGCTGAACAGCGACCTGGTCGTTTTTGGCGGCAGCGTTTCGATCGAAGCCGACGCGCTTGTTAAAGGTAGCATCGTCATCTTCGGCGGCAACCTGACCCTCGACGGATCCATGGAGGGCGACCTCGTCATTTTCGGCGGCGCCGGTTCACTGGGGCCAAAGTCTGTGGTGGAGGGAGACCTCGTCACCATCGGCGGCTCGATCAGTCGCGCCGAGGGTTCGGTAGTGAAAGGCCGAATCCAGAACGATCCCGCGATCCAAATTACTGCGCCGGAGCTTCCCAATCTCCCGCAGCCGGGCGCGCCAACTCCGCTGGTGGATGTGGAAGGATTCAACCCCGTTGCCGATGCCCTTCAGACCATGGTGATGGCGCTGGCCATGGGCGGCCTCGCCATGTTGCTCTCACTCTTTCTGCAGCCGCAAATGGAACGGATGACTCAGGTCATCACGAGTCAGCCGGTGGTATCGGGCGGCGCCGGCTTGTTGACATTGGTCGTCGCGCCGTTTGCGTTGCTGCTGATGGTGGTCACGGTCGTCCTCATCCCGGTGGCGGCGCTGGCGCTGGTTCTGCTGGCGGCGGCATGGGTCTTCGGCATGATTGCCCTCGGTATGGAAGCCGGCGAACGCTTCACTCGCGCTATCAACCAGACCTGGGCGCCGGTGCTCACGGCGGGCTTCGGCACATTTCTGCTGACGCTGGTGATCGGCGGCATCGGTTTGGTGCCATGCTTCGGATGGATGCTCGAATTCGTTGTGGCGCTGGTGGCCATCGGCGCCGCAGTGTTGACCGTGTTCGGTTCGCGGGCGTATCTGCCGGCCACGCCCTCACCCGCTGCGGGCCCTGGAAACGAACCGCTGCCTCCGACTTCATAGTTTCCCGCTGTGTTAGAATTTCGCCTGCTCTGCGCTCTTCAGGGCAGGCGTTTTTATTGGAAAGGCAGATCATGTCTCCTAAAAAAGATCAACACAACACTCCCATTCACACCACCCCGCCGCCGCTGGTGCGCATCTCCGGCACGCATCGCGAGATGGGACGCCAGTTCGGCGAGGCCGCGAAGAAACAGATCAAGCACAGTGTTGACAACGCGCGCGACCTGCTGGCGCAGGCATACGCCGAACTGGCGCTGACATGGGAGGGCGCGCAGATTCAGGCGCGAAAATTCATCCCGTTCGCGCAGGAGCGTTATCCGCAATACATGGATGAGATGACCGGCATGGCTGAGGGGGCGGGGGTCAATTTCGATGAATTGGCTGTCCTGCACGCGATGGAGGCGGTGACGATGGACGCCTTGCATCTCTCGCGTTGCACGAGCATGGCTGTAAACGAGCAACGCACGGCAGACGGTCATGTGTTGGGCGCGCACAACGAAGACTGGCTGCCTGAGGATGAGGATGATGTGATGGTGATCCACGCCACGCCGAAGGATGATCCCCCGTATCTCGCCATGACGTATGGCGGGCTGCTGCCCAACGTGGGCTTCAACGCCTACGGCATCGCGCAGTTTTGCGATTCGGTGTACCCCAACGATTCACGCATCGGCATTCCGCGCATTCTGGTTTCGCGTGCGGTGCTGGCCGCCCGGACGCCCGGAGATGCCATTCGTTCCACGCTGGTGACGCATCGCGCCGCGGGCTACAATCATCTCATCGTCCACGAGAGCGGCGAGATCTACAGCGTGGAGGTATCCGCGCGCAAGTTTGCGATTCTCTATGGCGAGGACGGTTACATGGTGCACACGAATCATTTCCTTAATGAAACGATGAAGGTCATAGAGAAGGATCCCGAGGATCTGGTTTCCTCGCGAGTGCGGTATTTCCGCGCTCTGCGGCAGGTGAAGCACGAAGAAAGCCACACCATCAAGACCTTGCAGGCCATCCAGCGCGATCATGTCAACTTTCCCAACTCGATCTGCAATCACGCCATTGACATGAAGCCCCCGCTCGACCGTGAGAAGACCATCAACGCGCTGATCATTGATCTTACCGCGCGCGAGATGCACATTGCCTGGGGCAACCCGTGCAAGAACTCGTATCATACGTATCACCTCGACGCGTAAGAACAGAGACGGGCGCTGTGAAGCGCCCGTCTCTGTTCAAATTCCGTAAAGATGATTTGCTTGAATGTAATCGTACACAACAGGCGTGAGGAAATAGCGGTATTCCATCCCCTCGGCAATGCGGCGGCGAATTTCGCGTGAGGAGATCTGGAGCAGGGGCGTTTCGACAAAGCGCACCTTTTCCTTCAATTTGGGGAGGGCGGCCTCGAGCACGCCCATCTGGATCAATTCGCCGGGGCGCTGCATCACGCCGATCTCGCGGCAGGATGCCACGATCTCCGCGGGATGATACCAGGTGGTGATGCTGCGCAGTGAGTCCGCGCCGAGTAGCAGGATCAGGTCTGAGGATGGATTGTGTTCCTGGAGAATACGCAGGGTGTCTGCGGTGTATTGCGGCGCGGGGCGCTCAAACTCGAGTGTGGATAGTTCGAAGCGCGGCACATCACGGATGGCGGCCTGCACCATTTCGAGGCGGTGCGCCACCGACGTGATCTGCTGTTTCTGCTTGTGCGGAGGCATGGGAGTTAACATCCACAGCAGGCGCGTCAACTTTAGCTGCTGGAGCGCCTCGCTGGCAAGAATCATGTGACCCAGATGAGGCGGGTCGAACGTCCCGCCAAAAATGCCGATGCGATGAGGCATGCGTAGAGTATAACGTAAGTCCGTCTATTATTGCGGGCCGATGATACGTTATACTTGCCGCGCCGAACGAGAGCGTATGACCACTCACGAACACCAATCCATCCTGAAGTTGATCGAGGCCGCCCGCGCCGTTTCCAACGGGGAATACCGTCGCGATCTGTTGACCGGCCTGCTCTCTGTGCAGGAGGAGATCGGCGACCTGGCGCGCGTCTTCGATTCGATGGCGGGCAACGTTCTGGCGCGCGACCGCCAGTTGAAGATGCTGCGCGTGGTTATTCCCACCGGCGTGGCGCTTTCGGCGGAAAAGAACTTCAACCGCCTGCTCGAAACGGTGGTGGTGGAGGCGCAAAAACTCACCCGCGCCGACGGCGGCACGCTCTACCTGCTCGAAGGCGATCGCCTCACGTTTGTCATCCTGCGCAATACTTCGCTCAATATCAAAATGGGCGGGAGCGGTTCACCGATCACGTTCGACCCCGTCCCGTTAAAGTTGCCGGACGGCAGGCCCAATGAAACCAACGTGGCCTCCTGCGCCGCCATCCATCGTTCGCGCATTGACATTCCCGACGCCTACACCGCGCAGGGGTTCGATTTCTCCGGCACCAAATCGTTCGACGCGCGCACCGGCTATCACTCCCGTTCCTTTCTGACAATTCCCCTCGAAGGCCAGGAGGGGCAGGTCATCGGCGTGCTGCAACTGATCAACGCACAAGATGAGGCCGGGCAGATCGTGGGGTTCGCCTCCGACGATGCGCTTGAAGCGCTGGTCATGCTCGCCTCCGCCGCGCTCGATGGCTATATCCGCGAGGCGAAACTGCGCCAGGAAATCGCCCAACTCCGCATCGAGATTGACCAGGCGCGCCGCACCAGCCAGGTGGCGGAAATTACGGATACCCAGTATTTCAAAAAATTGCAGGACAAGGCGCGCGAACTGCGCGCCCATAAAACGTAACCATGTCGCGTTGGACGCGGCGGTTCCGTTCAGCGGGTTTTTAGGATGACCGCGCCGCGCTTCAAAGTATAATGTTGCCATGTTCTCATCCGCCTCTCCACTGGCTCCCATCGAGACTCGTCTGCGTTCCCTGCTTCCATCGGACCTGTACGTTTCCGCCTGGGTGGACCCCTCGCCGACGACGCTGGAGAAAGTCTTCGAACATTTACGCACCCTGCAGCGCATTTTGCACGATTATTCACCGCGGCAGATATCGGAGAATCCGCCGCGGCCTGGCGAGGTGCGCTTCGAATGGCAAAAGGGCACGTTGATGTTCACCGATATGGCGGGGTTTACGCGCCTGATGGAGGCGAACGCGACCCACGGCAAAGCCGGCGCGCAAAATCTGTTGAAGGTGCTGAACGATTACTTTGCCACGATGATCGAAGTGATCAGCAAATCGGGTGGGGACCTGCTGGAATTTACCGGCGATGCCCTGTTGATCCTTTTTCCCTCCAATGAAAAACAAACCGATACGTTGCAGGCTGTGAAGGCCGGCCTGCGGATGCAGAGGGCAATGTCGCGCTTTGCAGAGATCGAAACGCCGCAGGGGCAATTGCATCTTGGGATGCGCGTGGGGATTCACACGCACCGTTTTCTCATGGCCGATATTGGCACGCCGCGCCGCATGGAACACGTGCTGCTTGGTTCGGCGGTACAACAGGCCAAACTGGCCGAGAGCAACGGCATGGCCGGGCGGGTCTGCCTTTCGGAGCGCGCCTACGCGCGCGTGTCTGACGATTTTTCATTTGAGGCAGGTACGCCGGGCTATCAGCTTGTGCTGGACACCCTGAGCGAGGAGCAACTGGGCGAATATGAGATCGCTCCCCGTCGGCGCAAATCGAGCGCGGTGCTGTTCGAGCGCAGCGTTCTGGGTATGATGACCGAGATTCAGGGGACCATTCAATCCATCGAACCGCTTGCCAGTTTCCTGCCGCAATCTGTGTTGACCCTGCTGGTGGAAAGCGCCGCCGACCGCCACATCCCGCCGGACTTCCCGGAGCCAACCGTAGTCTTCGTCAACTTCATCGGCCTGCCTGAACTTGTAGACCGGGTTCTGCCGGGCGAGGAACTCAAGGTGGTCAGCAGTTTTTCGCGCGCCTTCGCGCAGATCAACGCGGCGGTGGAGGCGCGCGGCGGAATGCTCAAGAAGGTCACGTATCACTTGTCCGGCTCCGATATGGTTATTTATTTTGGCGTGCCAACCGCGCACACCAACGACCCGGTGCGGGCCGCACATGCGGCCCTGGCGATCCGCGACATTATCATGAACATCAAGCCGCCGACGGTTGGCTCCGGCCAGCCGGAGGTGCGCTGCCAGATCGGCATTGCGCGCGGCCCTGCCTTCGTGGCCGAGATCGGCGACCCGCGCGGCCGCCGCGAGTTCAACGTGCTGGGCGATACGGTCAACACGACCGCCCGTTTGATGGATCGCGCCGCAAAGAATCAGATTCTCATCGGCGAGCGCGTACAGGAGGCGCTCGCGCCTTTCTTCCATTGCAACGCGCTGCCGCCGGTCTCGCTCAAGGGCAAGAGCGCGCCCGTGCCGATCTTCGAATTGATCGGCGTCAGAGAGTGACCTCTTGATCATTCATTGACAGACGCTGGGTGTTCTCGGCGCCGCATCTGTCACGTTGCCCTGCTGGGCGCACAAGGAACCTTGTGTGGCTGCGTAACGCGGTCTATTAACGCTGGCGAGCGTCTCCTGCGCGTTCACACGGCGCGTAAGAGACGCTCGCCAGGTTTGTATAGCGGGCGCGGAGAATTTTATTTTCTCAGTTTTTCATCCAACGAAGACCAGATGCCGCTGGCCAGCGTGCTTCCCGATTTGGGACGCAGGTTCACTTTGTAGATGGCCTTGTCACCCTGACCAAGACGAACCAGCCAGGCCTGTTCGTAGAGCGAGTCGAGCGCCTGGTCGAGGTCGCCGCGCGTGAGCCGTTCGGCCTCGGGCATTTCTTCCATGGCCGCGCACAGTTGGGGATAACTGAGCTGCAGACGGCGCAACATTAGGCGCATAATCTTACGCAGGGCCGGGGGGAGGTCAGCCAGGTCGAGGGCGGTGATGCCACCCTCTTTTTGTTTGTCCTTGATCTTGGCTTGCAAGCGATCGAATACGCCAGCCATTCGCGCCTCCTCCTAGTACAGTTCCGGCATGGAAATCGGCTCGGGCTGGGGTTCGCACTCCCCGCACCAGATCACATTGGACACCGCCAACCCTTTGGGGATGTTGTTCTCACCAACGTATAAGGCGATGAACGTGGACATGGGTTTGTAGTGGTCTTTGCAGACGAAGCGTCCGCAAAAAGCGCATGCGGCGCTCGGCGATTCTTCGCAATACCAGCACTTCATTGCCGCCTCCTATTCAACCGCCAGGATGGCCGCGGCCACCTTACGCAATTCTCTCGACCACTCATGGTCTGGGTGGGCGAGGGAGAAGATGTCCTTGCTGGCGTTGTCGGCCAGATCGAAGTTCAGCGGCAGGATGCCGGTCAGGGGTGCGTGATAGGCCTTTTCGATCTGTTCTTTCAGGTGAACGTAATCGTATTTGTTTGGCACGGCCTTGTTGACCATCAGGAGCAGGTTGGCCACGTCGAGGCTGCGCGCAATGTCCACGGTGACGGCGGTGCCTTGAAAGTCCTGCTGGTCGGGACGCAGAATGATGAGCAGGGCATCGGAGATGGCAATGGAGAGCAGGGTCTCTTCGTTCAGGCCGGGATGCGTATCAATGAAGAGGTAATCCAGTTCAAGGTCGGAGATGAGCGTTTGCAGGCCTTCGTTAAGACGTCCCACATCATATCCTTCGCGCAGCACGCGGCTGATCTCGCGTCCGCGAATGCTGGAAGGAATCAACCACAGGTTTTTACCGGCCAGTTGCGAGCGCCCGCCGCTCTCGTCGGCGTGTTCGCCCACATTATAGGCCACCTCTCGGATCGCGCATTTGCCATACAGGTAATCGTTGAGGGTTTTGCCCATGCTGTTCTCGTCGAGGCCAAACAGCACATGGATCCCCGGTGACTGGATGTCGGTGTCCACCACGCCGACGCGCTTTCCCGCGACCAGGGCGGTCTGCGCGGCCAGGTTGGCGGTGGTGTTCGATTTGCCGGTTCCGCCGCGGAAGGAGTGGATCGAAACGATTTTGCCCATGCGTCTCTCCTGTCAGGATTTGTTGTCCAGGCGTTTTTGGCGAAGTTCATGCGCCTGTATCTTGAGTTTCGTGTAAAACTCGGTCTGGGTCAGTTCTTCGAATTCCTGGCGGCGTTTCTTTTCGTCAATTGCCAGGGTCAGTGTTTCCACCTGTCGCTTCAGGGATTCTTCGCGTTCCTTCACGCCTTTGACCATGAGGAAGAACGCCGAAAGCATCTGGCTGGCTTTTTCCTCATCAGAGTTGGAGTCGCCGCCGGTCAGCGGCTGGATCTGTTCCATGAAGGAATAATCGCCCTCAGCGATCTTCCTGCTCCATTCGCCCATCTTCTGAAAGTACATGCCGGAAAACCGCAGGCGCGAAGACATGCTGCGGATCAAGCCCATGGCCACGTCGGGACGCTGGTCGAGCAGTTCAAAAAAACCATCGCGATGCAATTCCATCACGTGTGCATCCGAAAGCGCCACCACATTTGCCGAGCGCGGTTCCTGGTCGAGCAGCGACATTTCCCCGATCGTTTCGCCGGGCCCGCAGCGGTTGAGCAGCAGTTCGTCGCCTTTTTCGTCCTGGCGGGTGACCTTCACCCAGCCTTCGTCAATGATGTAGAGCGCGTCGCCCTCGTCGCCGGTGTTGAAGAGAGTCTCGCCTTGCGTCAGCGCGCGGCGGTTGACTTTTTGCGCCAGCGCCGCCAGTACGTCTTCGGGCAGGCCCTGGAACATGAACGCTTTTTTCAGGCGGATAATTTCATCGCTCACGCGTCCTCCGTCGTTGTCCGTTCTGTCCTTTGGTTGATCGTGGACCACACGCCGGTTCCGGCTTTTTCTTTGGGCGCCTGCGGCAGCGCGGCCATCATTTCGCGCCAGGTGCTTCCCTTTTCGGGAAACATGCCGCGCAATTGCAGCATGCAATACCATCCGAGGTCGCTGCGGATCGCGTCCATTTTGGCGCGCAGGGTTTTTACTTGCTCCCCGGCGGCCGCGCGCATTTTTTCATCCTGGTGTTTTTCGGCAGTCCGTTTGTGGATGCCCATTTGCGCTTGCAAGAGCAGCATTTCACGCGCCAGGGCGGTCTTTTGCGAGCCAAAGCGTTTTGTAAAGGGCTGCAGCAGGTCGTCCACGCTTTCAAATTGGCCGATGATCTTTGTTTCGTTCGCGGTCACGCGGCGCTCCGCGCTCAATTCCTCGTTGACCCATTGTTTTAATTCGTTCATGCCGCGCGACAGGCTGTACACGATCAATCCCGCGCCGGACAGGCTGACCACAAATGCCAGCGCGATCGGCGCGCCGCGCTCGACGAGATTGTTGAACGCGATGTGCAGCCCAATGGCCGCTGCCACACTCGCCAGCAGCGAGAGCAGGCGGCGTGTCGAGGCGGAACGCTCGAAGCGGGAGAGGCCGAGGGCGATTCCGATTGCCCCGCAGGCTGTGGCGTGAATCAGGTTCGTGGAGAAAACGCGCGCCAGCGCCAGTCCCATGGCCGCGGCCGGGTTGCCCAGCACGTATTCGATGTTTTCGAACACGGCAAACCCGATGCCGCTGGTGAAGCCGTAAATGGCGCCATCCACAAAGTAGGTAAAGTCGGCGCGGCGGATGAGGTGGAGCAGAATCGCGCCCTTGAGAAGTTCCTCGATCACGGGGGCGCTGTAACGCACAAGATTTTGCACAGAGATCAGGCCGTTTTGCAGCAGGGCAGAATTGATTTTTGCCGCCATCAGATAGGCGAATGCCCCCCATAGAAAGCAAACGATCATCAGGCGCGTGTTGCTGGTCTGAAAAAAGTCACGTTTATAGAAAACAAAATACAGGTAGGCCAGCGGAATGGCGAAGGCAGCCAGCAGGGCGATCCACGTGACCAGCGAAAGTTGCATGGAGGGATAATACCTTATTTGTCACCAGACGGCAATTGCCGTATCGTAAAGCAGGCGGCGGCAGAGTCCGTGCGAAGCGGTTTCGATCTGCAGGTATTTGTGGAAACATTTATTTTCGGCGCGTCAGCCAGAAAATGCCTGCAATCAGCAGCCCAAGCATGATCCATGTGACCCATCCCAGGATACCGCCAGTTCCGGCGCTGCCCACCATCGTTCCCTCGCCGTTGACAAGAGCAGCCCCGGCCATCACTACCAGCAGCAGAGTCAATGCAGTGGCGATGGCAAGACGCGGGCGTTTTTGCATGAGCCATTCGCCGCCCATCAACCGGCCCCAGCGTTCTCTTTGCTGCTGCGCCTCGCGCGCGTGAGTCATCACCCGCGCCTGGACGCGCCGGACCGAGACGGCATCGGCAGGCGGCTCTGGGAAGGCGTTCTTCAGTTGCAGGATGGTTTCGGCCAGCCGGTGCATTTCTGGTCCCGCTTCCATGGCAGGCAGTTCGTTGATATGGCCATTCAGTACCCGGTCGGTAAAATCGGCCAGCCATTCATCTTGAGATACAGGCAGTTTAGTGGGGGGCATGTTGTTCGTCCATGGCTTTGCGAAGCGCCGCGATCGCGCGGCGAAAAGCGGATTTGACCGCCTCCAGGTTGGAGTTTGTGGTTTGGGCAATCTCATCGAATTGCATACCCTCGGCGAAACGCATTAGGATGACCTCCTGATATTTTTCGGGCAGGGCGGTGAGCGCCTTGCGCAGCGCAATGCGATCTTCCATAGTCGGACCGTAACTTTCTTCGGGCAGAAATTCGGCTTCCCGGAGCGGGGCCTCGCGCGGGTCTCGTTTGCGGTTGCGTTTACGGTAATATTCGGCAACCTTGTAATTGGTTAATGTGCGCAGCCACGTACTGAACAGGGATTCGCCGCGGAACGTTCGCAGTGATTTTAGCGCAGCGATGAACACGTCCTGGGTCACATCTTCCACATCGGCTTCCGGCACCACGTATCGTACGCGGTTGCGCACCCTGGGTTGGTATCGCTCATAGAGCGAGTTAAACGACTCGAGATCGCCTTGTTGAATGCGCTGGATCAGATGCTCGTCGCTGACGATTGCACGTGAGAACATGGGCAAGTCTTCTATATTGATTGGTCGCGGTTTGGAATGGAATTGGGTTGAAATGCTCTTGGATTTTTCAACCGGCCCGGCAAATATAACACACTCAACTTGAATTCGGATGGTTGATGTGGAATTATTTTCGTTGAAAAAAGTTTGACGCTGGCCCTGTTCCGGACGTATAATGGAAGCAATCACAAGGATTGGAGAGTCTCATGCCGAAAATCGTTTCAGTTCACTCCTTCCGCGGTGGAACGGGCAAGTCGAACACCACCGCCAATCTGGCCTCCCTGCTGGCCATGGATGGCCTGCGTGTGGGCGTCGTGGATACCGATATCGCCTCGCCCGGAATTCATGTGTTGTTCAATTTCGATGAAGCCGATCTGATACATTCGTTGAACGATTACCTGTGGGGAAAATGCTCCATCAAGGAAACCGCCCACGATGTGACCGGTCATGTTGGAGCGGACATAAAAGGGCAGATCTTCCTCATCCCATCGAGCATCAAGGCGGGCGAGATCGCCCGCATCCTGCGCGAAGGCTATGATGTAGGCCTGCTCAATGACGGCTTCCGTGATCTGGTGAAGGAACTGAAACTGGATTTCCTCTTGATTGACACGCACCCTGGCTTGAACGAGGAGACCCTGCTCTCTCTCGCCATCTCCGATGTGTTGATCCTGCTCATGCGCCCCGATCAGCAGGACTATCAGGGCACCATCGTGACCGTGGACGTGGCCCGCAAGCTGGATGTGCCGAAGATGCTTCTCATCGTGAACAAGACGCCGACCGCGTTCGACTTCGATGAAGTGCGCGACCGCGTATCCCAAACCTATAATGTGCCGGTCGCGGCGGTCATCCCGCACTCGGACGAGATGATGGTGCTGGCTTCCTCGGGCATTTTTTCGCTCAAATATCCGGATAACCCCGTTTCGCTTTCGTTGAGAGCGGTGGCGGCTGAACTTCGCAAATAAACACAAAAGAACCCCGTAACACGGGGTTCTTGTTTTATGCGCCGGGCTTTAGTGGCCGGTCTTGATCTGCTGGACCGTATACCGCGCCTGACCGTCCTTCTCGATCTGGACGAGCCAGCCCATCTCGATTAACGCAGTCAGCGTTTCAATGACTTGCTCGCGTGTCAGGCGTTTCTCATCGGGCAATTCCCCTACCGCGGCTTCCAGTTCCGGCAGGCCCATTTCGATCTGCCGCAGAAAGAGTTTCATCAGCGTCTTTTGCGCGGGAGGAATGTTACCGAGGAGATCGAAGGAACTAAGACCCATGGGTAAAGTTTACTTTGAATTGGAAACAGAGTCAAACAGGAAATCGGTATAATTCAAATCATGGACACAAAAACCCGTTACGAGAAACTCGTCCGTGAATTGAATTTCCATTTACATCGCTACCATGTACTGGACGCGCCGCTTATCAGCGACGCGGAATACGACAACCTCTACAACGAACTGAAGCGGATCGAGGCTGCGCATCCAGACTGGGTGACGCCCGACTCGCCCTCGCAACGCGCCGGAGCCAAAGCGGCTGACCGCTTCGCGAAGACGCGCCACCCCGCGCCGATTCTCTCGCTTGCCAACGCATTTGGGGCGGACGACACACGCGCCTGGTTTGAGCGCATCCGCAAACTGGATGCTCGCGTGGAACAGGCGCAGTTCGTCGTCGAGCCGAAGATTGACGGGCTGTCGGTGGTGCTGCATTATCGCGAGGGGGTCTTCACGCAGGGCGCGACGCGCGGCGACGGCGAAATCGGCGAGGACATCACCATTAATCTGCGAACGGTGCGCTCCATCCCGTTGAAGATCCCCGTGAACAGGAAACAGTCATCGGCGATCCGCGTGCCGGACTATCTGGTCGTTCGCGGCGAGGTGTTTATTCCGATCAAGGAATTTGAAGCGCTCAATCAGCGCCTGGCCGAGGCCGGGGAAAAAACATATTTGAATCCGCGCAATACCGCCGCCGGTTCGCTGCGCCAACTCGATCCCGCCCTGACCGCCGCGCGCCCGATCACGCTGCTGGTATATCAGATCGTCCATGCCGAGGGAGGCGGCATCCCAACTTCGCAATGGAAGATTCTTGAATACCTGCGCGCGCTGGGTTTTCCGGTGACAGATGCCGCGCAGCGATTCGATAATTTGGAAGACGCCATCGCGTATACCGAAACCTGGGATACGCGACGCGATCAGCTGTCCTACGAAGTTGATGGGATGGTCGTCAAACTGGATGATTTGGATCTCGCGGCGGAACTTGGCTTTGTCGGCAAGGATCCGCGCGGCGCGATCGCCTTCAAATTCCCAGCGCGCGAAGTGACAACGACTCTCGAAGGCGTCGGCGTGGCGGTCGGGCGGACGGGCGTGCTGACGCCATACGCGATTTTAAAGGCCGTCGAGATCGGCGGCGTGATCGTCGAGCGCGCCACGCTGCATAATTTCGATTACATCGCCGAGAAGGATATTCGAGTTGGCGACCGCGTGCTTGTGAAACGCGCGGGCGAGGTGATTCCGTACATTATCGGTCCGGTCGTGGGCGCGCGCTCTGGCAAAGAAAAAGCGTACAAGCCGCCGACGACCTGCCCTGCGTGCAATCAGCCCGTCGAACACTTCGAAGGTGAAGTCGCCTGGTATTGCGTCAATGCCGCCTGCCCGGCGCAACTGGCGCGGAATATCGAACACTTTGTTTCGCGCGGCGCGATGGATATTGTCGGCATGGGGACAAAGATCGTCGAGAAGTTAATTGAGGCCGGCAGGATTGGCGACGCGGCGGACGTGTTCACGCTGACCCGCGAAGACATCCTCGAGTCGGTCACCAAAAAAGACCGCAAGGTTGAAAAAGAACCGCCCGGCAAGATCGCGGAGAATCTGCTGGCGGCCATCGAGGCCTCCAGGATGCGCCCGTTGAATCGTCTCATCGCTGCGCTGGGAATTCGCGGCGTGGGCGAGACACTGGCTGGCGATCTGGCGCGCTCTTTCCCGGACCTGGGCGTGCTGGCGAAGGCCTCTGCCGAAGATCTGCAACAGATTGAAGGCATCGGCCCCAACATCGCCGAAGGGATTGTGGATTGGTTCGGACGCGAGGCGAACCGCACGGTTTTGGCGAAGTTGAAGAGGGCGGGAGTCTGGCCGAAGACGCCGAAGGCGGAGGGGGCAAAGCCGGGAGGCGCGTTCGGCGGATTGACCTTCGTCGTGACAGGCACACTGCCCACATTTTCGCGCGACGACGCGAAGGATTTCATCGAGTCCAACGGCGGCAAGGTGACTGACTCGGTCAGCCGGAAGACGAGTTATCTTGTGCTTGGAGAGAATCCGGGCTCGAAACTGGACAAGGCAAAATCGCTTGGCGTGAAAATCATCGGCGAAGAGGAATTGATGAGGTTGGCGGGGTAGTGTCTCCTCTACCATACTGCACTCGGTCACACATTGCGCTTTTTTAGAAGGTGGAATGCGCAATGTGTGACGTGGGTATTATATAATCCGCCGCATGGACTCTCCCCGCGCCTCCCGCCCGCGCTTCTGGACGCGCGACTCGTCCATTTTGCTGGGCGGGTTTTTCCTTGTCATCTTCCTCATCGTTTATATCTGGTGGCCTCTCGCAGAAGAGGTTCTTTCCTATATAGACTGGAGCGGCGAATGGTGGCGCTATCTCGACTGGCTATTGTTTGGCATCTTCGGGTTTATGTCGTTGACCATTGTTGCCCGTGCGGATCTCAAAACGGACGCGCTGATCGTCTTTGTCGGCATCTGCGGAGGGCTGGCAATTGAGAGTTGGGGTACGCAGACGAACCTGTGGCATTACTACACCGCCGAACGTCCGCCGTTATGGATCATCCCTGCCTGGCCGATCGCGAGCCTATCCATTGACCGAATCACGCGCCTCCTCAATTGGATGATTGGTAAGGGACACTCGACTACTCTCCGCTCTCTGTTCTCTACTCTCTATTGGAGCGCTTTTGCGCTTTTTATTTCCCTCATGCTGGTTTTTATCGCGCCGACGTTCGACAAATCCTACACCTGGCTGGCATTAATTCTCTGCGTTCTCCTCATCCTCACGCCGACGGATCATCGCTACGCCTTCCTGACTTTCGCGGCGGGCGCGGGACTGGGATATTTTCTCGAGCGCTGGGGGACGACGCGCGAGTGCTGGACATATTACACGCTGGAGACGCCGCCGCTGTTCGCGGTGTTGGCGCATGGCATGGCCGCGGTCGCGTTTTGGCGGGCGGGACTGGTGGTGAAGATGATCGGGGGACGAATCCGCCTGGGGTGGATGAAACAGGCTGGACCGTCGCGAGAAGCGTAGTTTCTCAAAAACATCCAACGCAAAGGCGCATGGGCGCCAGGTTTTAAATCGTTGCGCCCTTGCGGCAGAGCAAGGAATTCATTACATTAGACGTTATCGGAAATAATTTTTCGGACGCGGATTGACGCGGAAAACGCGGATTTTTTCTTCTTTATCAGCGTTCATCGGCGTTTATCTGCGTCCTACAAAAGAACTTGGGCTTATTACCGATAAAGTCTATTCATCCCCATTGACAAGCGGGGGAATCGGCCTATAATGTGACCTGCTGGTCATATGACCTGGAAGTCACGTGACCAGCAGGTCATAAATTATGCCCAAGCAAACCTTTTTCAACCTCCCTGAAGAAAAACGCGAAAAAATAGTCAGCGCCGCCGTGGACGAGTTTGCCGAGTACGGTTTGGAGAACGCGTCCACGAATCGCATCGTCGAGAACAGCGGAATTTCCAAAGGCAGTTTCTACCAGTACTTCGAAGACAAGCAGGATGTCTTCATGCACCTGCTCTCCGTGATCGAGCTGGAGAAGACGGATTTCTTCAAGGACAAGCATCCACCCAATGGGAACATGGATACCTTCCAATATTTCCGTTGGATGATCAAGACGGGCATGGAGTTCAACACGAAACATCCTTTGCTGACCCAGGCCATCAGCCGCGTGTTGTTTGCCGAAGGCATGTATTACGGACACACCTTTGCCGACCTGCGCGATCGAAGCGCCAAAGCCTTGCGATATATGATCGAACAGGCGATGAAGAATGGCGAAGTGGATCCGAGTGTGGATGTGGACCTGGCGGTGATGATCATGGAAACGTGGAGCAACGCCATCAGCGCCTACATCATCAACGAAGGCATGAAACAGAAAGACATCATGAAGTGGGTGCGCTCCGCGAAGACCCAGGAAAAAATTGACAAGTTGCTGTACGTGATGGAGTACGGTTTGCGCAAGACAGAGTCGCAATTCGTAAGCAGCGCTGAAAGGACAACGAAATGACTTTATACCTGCGCCTCGCATGGCGCAACATCTGGCGGCACAAACGCCGCACGATCAACATTGTCCTTGCCATGAGTCTCAGCCTCGGTTTGATGATGTGGTACGACGGCCTGATTGACGGCTTCAACAACGCCATCTACGGCAACGCCATCCGCGTGCTGGGCGGCAACATCCAGATCCACGCGGCGGGCTATCGCGCAAAGGTGGACAGCAACCCGCTTCTCCCGTTGGAGAATGACGCGGCCGTCGTCCAGGTCGCGCTCGCTGACCCCAACGTCATCTCGGCCACGCGTCGCATCCAGACGGGCGGCCTGCTCTCCAATCGCGAGGGCGCCTTCGGCGTCCGCATCATCGGCATTGACCCCGAGGCGGAGGCCGCTCCGATCAAAGAGGGGGTCGACGCGGGCAAGCCGCTCAGCCTGATCGCGCAGAATATCAAAGAGGGCGAGTGGTTGACCACGGACGGCGGCGATGTGATTCTGATCGGCCGCGGCATGGCGGATGTGATGAACGTGAAAGTCGGCGACCGCATCACGATGGTCGGCAGCGACATCCACAAGCAGAACCGTCAGCGCACGATGACCGTCGTTGGAATTTATGATATTGGCATCCCGAGCCTCGAGCGTCAGACGGCCTACATCCCGTTGGCGGAGGCGCAAGCCTTGTTCGGACTCGACGGACAGTCCACGGAGATTCAGATAAACATCAGGCAACTCGGCGAGGAGGAGAAGGTTGTCTCCGCGCTCGCGCCCGCGTTGCCTGGATATGAGGTCGAGTCGTGGAATCAGAATTATCCTGAACTCGAGCAAGCCATCAACAGCAAGGGCGCGGCGATGAACGTCTTTGGCGTGATCATCATCTGCATTGCGGCGATCGGCATCTTGAACCTGTTGCTGATGGCCGTCTACGAGCGGACGCGTGAGATCGGTCTGCTCGGCGCGATGGGCATGAAGCCGCGTCAGATCGCGGCGTTGTTTGTCATCGAAGGCGCGCTGATCGGACTGGTCGGTGCGGCCGCGGGCGTAGTGACGGGACTGATCATCAACGGCATCTTTGCCAAAGTCGGGATGGATTACGGCGATTACTCTTCCATCACCGAATATATGGCGCTGATCAGCGGACGCATCTATCCCTCACTGGGATTGCAGAATATCGGCTGGCGCGCTGGCACGGTGGTGATCATCTCCACGCTGGCCGCGTTCATCCCCGCCCGCGAAGCCTCGCACCGCGAACCCGCCGAGGCGCTGCATTACGTGTAAAGTACACACGTACACAGGTAGACAGGTACACACGGAACACGCAACAGGTCCCTCCGAACTTCAACCTTCTCGTATGGAGAGAAACTTATGTTCCAACTTTTCAAAATGGCCTTTCGCGATCTTGGGCGCAACAAGCGCCGCACGCTGCTCTCCGCGCTGGCGGTGACGGTTGGCCTGGGTCTGCTCGTGATGATGTCGGGCGTGCTGGTGGGCGAAATGCAGGGCGCGCTCAAGAACACCATCCAACTCTTCAGCGGGCATCTCCAGATTCGCAGTCTCACCTACGATGAGAACAAGATCAGCCTGAAATGGGATGATCTGCTCGAAAACCCACAGGCATTGGCAGATACCATCAAGGGACAGTATCCACAGATCGTGGACGCGACCCCGCGCCTCGTCGCGAACGGAATCGTGACGCGCGGCGAAAATTCGCGCGGGGTCCAGATCGTCGGGCTGGATCCTAACGCGGCGGCAAACCAGGTCTATCGTCAAGGATTGATCGAGGGCGAGTTCATCGCCGCCGGCGACCGCGAGGGAATCCTCGTCGGTCAGCCGCTCGCGGACAAACTCGGACTCGCCGTCGGCGGACAGGTCAACCTGCTGGTCAACACGTCGAACGGGGATGTGGTCGAGCAGTTGTTCACTGTGCGCGGCATCTACACCACCAACACGTTTGGCTACGATGAAAGTACGGTTTTCCTGCCGCTGGCCAAAGCGCAGGCCATCACAGGCGCGGAGGATCGCGCCAGCCTGATCTTCATTGTGCTGCAAAACAAAGAGCAGGCGGAGGCAGTCGCCGCGGCGCTGCAATCGCCGAACTACACCGTCGTGACGTGGCGCGAGATGAACGCGATGGTTGTCCAGTTCGAAGATTTCGCCAACGCATACATGAGCATCTTCTATCTCATCGTGCTGGGCATCACCGCCACCGTTGTTTCAAACACGCTGGTCATGTCTGTCTTTGAACGCACGCGCGAGATCGGAATCCTGGCCGCCATCGGCATGAAGGGACGGCGCATCCTGTTGCAGTTCCTGGTCGAGGCCGCGCTGATCGCCACCCTCGGCGTCATCGGCGGGATCATTCTGGGCGGCGCGCTGACGTACTACTTCGGCGTCAACGGTTTGCCGATAGACATCAGCAAGATGGGACTCACGGGCATCCTGATCAACAACCGCATCTACACCGTGCTGACCCTCGACAACGTGATCTATCTCAGCGTCCTCACATACATTGTCACCCTCGTCGCATCCTTCGCCCCCGCCCGCATGGCCTCCCGCATGGAGCCAGTGGACGCGTTGCATGGGAAGTAAATATGTAGACACGTAGACACGTAAACATGTAGACATGTAGACACGTAGACATGTAGACACGTAGACATGTAAACACGTAGACATGTAGACATGTAGACATGTAGACATGTAGACATGTAGACACGTAGACATGTAGACACGTAGACATGTAGACACGTAGACATGTAGACACGTAGACATGTAGACACGTAGACACGTAAACATGTTCTTTGTGTACCTGTGTACCTGTGTACCTGTGTACCTGTCTACCTGTGTACCTGTGTACCTGTGTACCTGTCTACCTGTGTACCTGTGTACCTGTCTACCTGTCTACCTGTGTACCTGTCTACCTGTCTACCTGTATACCTGTCTACCTGTATACCTGTCTACCTGTCTACCCCCAAGGAGTTCATCATGGAAGTCGCAAATATCTCAAACGTCACCCGCAATTTCACCATCGGCAAAGTGGAGACACGCGCCTTGCGCGGCGTGAATCTTAAAATTGAATCAGGCGAGTTTACCGCCCTTGTGGGTCCCTCTGGCTCGGGCAAGACCACACTGTTGCAAATTGTCGGCTGTCTCGACCTGCCCACCACAGGCGCCGTCCACATCAACGGCAAGGATGTGACCAGACTGAATCGCAACCAGCGCGCAGATCTTCGCAAGTCCACACTCGGATTCGTGTTCCAGTTCTTTGCGCTCATCCCCACCCTCAACGCCTACGAAAACGTGGAAATGCCCCTGCTTCTCGGCGGCCGCCAGGAAGGGAATCGCAAACAACGCGTCATGGAACTGCTCGATGCGGTCGGTCTCTCCGATCGGGCGTATCATCGTCCCGACCAACTCAGCGGCGGCGAACAACAGCGCGTCGCGGTTGCCCGCGCGCTCATCACGCGCCCGCTCATCGTCCTCGCCGACGAGCCCACCGCGAATCTGGATTCGGACAACGGCAGGCAGGTCATGGAGATCATCTCCAAACTCAACAAAGAGACGGGCGTCACCTTCGTCTTCGCCACGCACGACCCGCGCGTCATCGGCTACGCCAATCGTGTTGTCACATTGCGCGACGGCGTGATCGAAAAAGACGAACGCGCGAATGGAAAGTAGTACCGCAAAATTTATTTTGCCAGGCAACATGAATGTTGCGGTACCGACAATGGAGAAAAATGAAACGACTGATCACTGTTCACTGCTTACTGATAACGCTCCTGACCGCCTGCTCGGCCCTCCCCTCCTCCTCGCCGACGCCTCTTCCGACGGTCGCGCTGGATACGGCCTCGCCGAGCGGATCCTCCGCTGACGTGATCTCCGCCTCCGCCACGATCGTTCCTCTCCGTACCGCGCAGCTCTCCTTCCCCGCGATTGGACGCGTCAAGAGCGTGGATGTGAACGTGGGCGACAAAGTGACGGCAGGCCAGACTCTCGTCACGCTCGACACCGCCCTGCTCGAAGCAAGAGTCCGCGAGGCGCAGGCCAATTGGGATGTGGCCGATATTCAACTACGATTCTTGCAGCGGGTTGGCACGGCGGAACAAAATATGGAATCCGCCAAAGCCGACCTCGACCGCGCCCAGGCCCTACTCGATTCAGCCAGGGCCGCGCTCGAAGCGCAATCAACGCTAATGGCTCCGTTCGACGCGACCGTTGTCTCCGTGGACGCCGTCGCGGGCGAGACAGTCGTCCCTGGCCGCGTCATTGTTACCCTCGGCGACCTGTCCAAATTCCACCTCGAAACCACCGACCTCTCTGAGTTGGACGTAGCCCGCGTCAAAGTTGGTCAGGCCGTGCGGGTCTCCATCAAAGCGTTGAACGATACATTTGAAGGCAGGGTCGTGGATATCGCGCTCATCCCCTCCGCCCTCGGCGGCGGCGTGGTCTTCGCGGTCACCATCGAGCTAAGCAAACAGCCGCAAGGCCTGCGTTGGGGCATGTCTGCCAACGTGGAAATTGAAACCAGGTAACGCGCGAGGAAAGATGAAAGAAAAGAAAATTCGAGTCGTTCGCTTATTCGTGTCGTTCGCGTTAACGCTCTTCACCATCATTGCCCTACTCCTCAGCCCTATTGCAACAGCCCGCGCGCAGGGAGGGACGACAGTTACCGCCTCAGCGGTTATTGTCCCCGCGCAGGCGGCAGAGTTGGGATTTCTCAACAGCGCGATCATCCGTGAAGTTAATGTGGAACGAGGCGACGCCGCCAAAGCAGGCGAACCGCTTGCCGCGCTCAACACACCCGAACTCGAATACGCCGTCACCGCCGCGGAGGCCGCTTATCGTTCGGCGCAATCCTACGCGGAGCTGCAACGCTACCGCACTGTAAAAAGATACACCTGGAAAGGCAAACCATATTTCGAAACTGAGCCACGCGAAGTGATTCAACGCGGCGACGCGCTGGCCGTCCGCGCACAGGCCTCGCTCGAAGTGGCACAGGCCACGCTTGCCCAATCCACCCTCACTGCCCCCTTCGACGGGACAGTGGTCGCCGTTCACATGCTGGCGGGCGAACTCGCGCAATTGAATCACCCCGTCCTCACCATTGCCACCCTCGACCAGTTACAAGTCGAAACCACCGATCTCTCGGAACGCGACGTCGCCAAAATCAATATCGGGCAGACCGCGTCGGTCTTTGTGGCCGCGCTCGGCAAAGAGTTTCCCGCGCACATCACCGCCATCGCGCCCCACGCCGACACCCTCGGCGGCGACGTGGTTTTCAAGGTTACGCTTGTGTTCGATAAACAGCCTGTTGGTTTGTTATGGGGGATGACAGCAGAAGTAACAATTACCACGGAGTGAATCAGTAGGATACTATCTCGCTCTACTCTTTTATTACGCTTGCCCCTTCGCTTGCTTGACAAACATATACCTTTGCCTCCATCCCCGACCGCGCGCGGTATTCTGTGCCGACGGCTTGAGCAAACTCATCAGCGGATTCCCGCCGCACAAGCGCCACCGCACACCCGCCGAATCCCGCGCCCGTCATGCGCGCCCCATAACACGCGGGTTGTCTCTGCGCGACCTCCACGATTTGATTCAAGGCATCATTCGTCACCTCGAAATCATCGCACAGGCTGGCGTGACTCTCGTTGAACAATTTTCCCAGAGTCACGGGGTCATCATTGTGCATGGACTCGACGGCTTGTAATACGCGTGCATTCTCTGTGATGACGTGCCGCGCCCGCTTCCAGGCCAACTCATCCAGAAACTCCCGATTTTCAATCCTCAATTTACCTTTTTCCTCAAACTCTTCCACACTCACATCGCGCAAGGCCTTCACGCCGAAGAAGCGCGCCGCCCGTTCGCATTGTTCGCGTCGTTCGTTATAGGCTGAATCCACAAGCCCGCGCCGCGTGGATGTGTCCAGCGTCACCACAGACACCTTCTTCGGGAGTGGGATGTGCTTGTATTCCAACGACCTGCAATCGAGGAAGAACGCGTAGCCTGCCTTCGCCGCGGCGCTGACGGCTTGATCCATGATGCCGCAATGGACGCCCACCCAGGCGCTCTCTGCGCGCTGGCCGATCTGCGCCATCTGCATCGCGTCCCATGCGAACCCGCTGACTTCCGCGAACGCCCGCGCCGTTGCCATCTCCAGCGCTGCGGAGGAGGAGAGTCCCGCGCCGCGTGGCACGTCGCCGGTCAGTACGCCCTCCCAGCCGCGTAACCTGTATCCCGTCACTTGTAACTCGTGCGCCACGCCTTTTAAATATTCGGACCACCCTGTTCCGCGTTCCAGCGAGTCGAGATCGAATTCGCTGCGCTCGTTCAGATCGAGAGAAACGACCGCCACACGCCGATCCGCCCGGGGTCGCAGGGCGATGCGAACCTCGTGGTTAATCGCCATTGGCAGGACGAATCCCTCGTTGTAGTCGGTGTATTCGCCAATCAGATTCACTCGTCCCGGCGCGCGGACTGGAATGGTCGGCTCGCTGTGGAAGCGCTCACGGAAGGCTTGTTTCAAATCGCGATTCATGTCGGTATTGTATTCCATGTTTTGGACATCCAGCCGAAAAGGTTCTATAATGAAAGCAACCTGCCAACCCAAAGGAGAAGGCCATGCCTACATCACAGATCATCGAAGTTGCCATTGGACTGATGTTTGTCTATTACGTGCTTGGCTCGGTGGTTTCGTTTGTCACCCAGATGCTGCTCGAATCGGCCGAGACGCGCGGCGCCACGCTTGAGGACCATTTGAAGCGCATCGCCGGAGACAAGACCGTTGATTTGATCAACCTGCCGCAAATGCAGGCGCTGCGTCCGATCCGCTACAAAAAGTGGTGGGGCGTGTTCGGCGCAAATACCGAAGCCAAAAAGATGGAGAAGGTCCCGGTCACCACGCTGGTGGATGCGTTCTTTGACCTCACCGGGTTAACCGGACGCGAGAAAATTGACCCTGCCCAATTGACGAGTGTCATCAACAAACTCCCGGCTTCGGAGGGCAAGGCGGCCCTGATCCAATGGGTGACGCAGGGGGTAACCAATATCAACGATCTGCGTACGCGCGCCAACGACTATTTCAGCGGCATGCTCAGCCAGGCCGCGGCCACTTTTAGATCGCATGCGCGTAGTATTGTAATTATCTTCTCGATCATCCTTGTGTTTGCCCTCGGCACCGATACCATTCAGATCGCCAGGGACCTGTGGGGCAATGCAGAGTTGCGGGCCGTCGCCACCGCTGAGGCAACCGCCATGTCACAGGCAGACAGCGCCGCCGGATTGGATGAACTGATCCAGGCGCTCAGCGATACCACCATGCGCATCACCTGGCTGCAAACGTCGGACACTTTTCCGAAGACTGCGGATACAGCGGAGTGGGCAGGTTTTGTCATATTGAAATTTATCGGCCTGTCCATCACTGCCTGGGCGACATCGCAAGGCTCCTCCTTCTGGTACGATCTGTTGAAGAAATTAACCGGCAGAAAGACCGTGCCGGTCGAAGAAGGCAAAGGCTAAAAGCAAAACCGGGTTTCGTAAAGAAACCCGGTTTTTTATTGCGCGCGCCATCTCGCAAAGACTGCCTGCGAAATTAACCTCCGCGCGGAAGTTTCGCGCGTGACGAGTTCGCCTCGCTCCACGCTCCCTCGGCAGTCGCGCATTATCTCATCCAGCGCCTGCCCCGCGTGGACAGCGGATGCCTTCACCGCGTACATCGTCAACACGAGGAAGAGGGGCTGATCGCTGATCACATCTTTGCACGCCGATAAAAGATCCGGCAGGGACCTGTAAACCTCCCACACCTCGCCTTTCGGTCCGCGCCCAAATTTGGGCGGATCTAAAACGATGCCATCGTACTTCGTTCCGCGCCGCGCCTCGCGCTGGACGAATTTCAGCGCGTCATCCACGATCCAGCGGATGGGTTTATCACTCAAGCCGGAAAGTTCTTGATTCTCGCGCGCCCAACTCACGGATTTCTTCGACGCATCCACATGTGTGACCTTTGCCCCGGCGGATGCCGCCGCCAGCGAGGCCAGCCCGGTGTAGCCGAACAGGTTGAGCACGTTCGCGGTCCGGTCGGCGCGCGAGATGGAATCCGCCATCCAGTCCCAGTGTGAAGCGACTTCGGGAAAAACGCCAAGGTGTCGCCCGGGCGTTGTCATCGCCCAGAATTTTAAATCCCCATACTCCATTTTCCATCTTTCGGGAATCTTTTTCTTTTCGATCCAGTGTCCGCCGCTTTCTTCCGCGCTGGGTTGAAAAACCGCCTGCGCCGCATCCCATTCTTTTTTGGAGAGGGATGGTTTCCACAGGGCTTGCGCTTCCGGGCGGACAAATGTGAACGCGCCGAAGCGTTCCAGTTTTAAACCGTCGCCGGAGTCGAGCAGTTCGTAGTCGCGCCAGTGCGGGGATTCAAGGAGCAGAAAGGGGGCAGGTGTCATTGCAAATTTGATGTGGGAAAAACCTAAAGTACCACTTGAAATTCAGCCACAAATGGTATACAATGTGGGAGAAAGTGGTAAGAAGTGGTAAATCGAGCGCCGGGTCCGCCTGGCGTTCGCCGCATTAAAAGGACAAGTAGCACAAATGTTCTTAGGTCAGTACCAGCACTCCATTGATGATAAGGGCCGCCTGATGGTTCCGGCGCGCTTCCGTGAGTTGCTGGAAGGCGGAGCCTATCTGACTCAGGGGTTTGACAAATGTTTGATGGTGATGACCGAGACGCATTTTCAACAAGTGGCGGAGCGCATCACCTCCATGAGCCTCACCGATCCAACAGCCCGTTTATTGCGCCGCTTAATTTTCTCGAACGCTTATCCCGTTGAGGTGGATAAGGTCGGGCGCATTTTGGTTCCGGGCAACCTGCGCGAGTTCGCCGCTCTGCAAACCAACACTATCGTGGCGGGGCAGGGCGAATATTTCGAGATCTGGACTCCCGCTGAGTGGGAGAAGCAAGCCGCACTGCTCAACGACGCCGAAGCCAACAATCAGCGTTTCTCGACACTCGATCTTTCCTCGAAATAGTAACGCAAACTTAAGTTTGCGCTACAGCCATGAAGCACCTACCCGTACTTTACAAAGAGATTATACACGCCTTACAGCCTCACGCATCAGGTCGTTACGTGGACGGAACGGTCGGCGCGGGCGGACATGCCCGCGGAATTTTGGAGGCTTGCGCTCCCGACGGTCAATTGCTCGGACTCGACCTTGACCCACAGGCGCTGGCGCTTGCCCGCGAGACCTTGGCTCCTTTCGGACAGCGCGCCCGCCTGGCGCAAGCCTCCTACACTTCCATCTCTCAGCAACTTTCACAACTCGGCTGGGACGCGGTGGATGGAATCCTGCTCGACCTCGGTCTCTCCTCGATGCAACTCGATACGCCCGAGCGCGGATTTTCGTTTCAGCACGACGCGCCGCTGGACATGCGCTTCAGTCCGCAGAATCCGACGACCGCCGCCACGCTGGTCAACATGCTGGAGGAAGACGAACTCGCGGACTTGCTCTACCGCTACGGCGAAGAATCGGATGGACGCCGCATCGCCCGCGCCATCGTCCACGCAAGGCCGCTTCAGACGACGCGGCAACTGGCTGAGGTCGTTGTGGGCGTTTCCCCCCGCAAGGGAAGAGTCCACCCCGCCACGCAGACCTTCCAAGCCCTGCGCATCGCGGTGAATGAGGAGTTGGACTCCGTGACGGAGGCGCTTCCCAAAGCGGTATCCGCCTTGAGGTCCGGCGGGAGGCTGGCAGTGATCTCCTTCCACTCGTTGGAAGACCGCATCGTCAAAGATTTTTTCCGCGAGCAGAGCCGCGACCTGGTCAACCCGCCGTATGAACCGATCTATGAACATGAACGCAAAGCAATCTTGAAAGAAGTGAATCGCAAGCCGATCCTTCCATCGGAAATAGAGACCGCCGATAACCCGAGGGCGCGCAGCGCCAAACTCAGAATCGCAGAGAAACTATGATCCAAACCGCTCATCTCCGACATGCGTATCGCCAGGCTCCGTGGCGCATTCAGCGTCAATGGGCTGGACTCTTTTTGCTTTTCTTGTTGGTCCTGGCAATGGTCTCCGCTTTGTATTTGGATGTGACCGCCAATGCCGCGATCGCCGGGCGCGAGATTCAACAATTGCGTTTCGACATCACCGCCACCCAGCGCACGAACGCAGATATGGAGACTCGCCTCGCCGAACTGCTCTCCACCCGCAACATGGAAGTGCGCGCCCGCGCATTGGGTTTCCGCCCCTCCGAGGCGGGTGAGATCCACTACTTATTTGTGCCGGGCTATTTCCTGGCGGAGGGCGTGCGCCTGGAAAATATTGCCCCGCCCCCGGCCGCGGCGCCTTCCCTGCCGGCGAAATACACCATGTCGCTGCTTGACTGGTTTGCGGCATGGCTGGACACGCCTGCCCTCGAACTGGCGGGAGGAGACATTCTGCCGTGAGACAGGAATACGCCTGGCGTTCCATCGCGCTGACTACCCTGTTGGCGTTCTTATCCGTCGCGGTGTTGGTACAGATGATTCGCATCCAATACAGTCCCGAGGCGGAAGTGTTTCGCGCGCAAGCCGAGCAATATTCCGGCAAATTCCAGACGTTTTATCCCGAACGCGGCGAGATCTACGATCGCAACGGTCACCTGCTGGCCGGAAACGAGGCGGTTTACACTGTGGGCGTCAACGTCCATGAAATGAAAGACGCCCACACCATCGCCCTGACTCTGGTCGCCTATCTTGGTCTGAATTATGAAGAGGTGATGCGGCGTCTGCAAGACCCGGGCGGGCTGTCCTTTGTGACGCTTGCCAATTACGTTGAGGCTGAGGACGCGTCTACGCTGATGAAACTGCAAGAGCAAATGACCGCCGACGCGCTGGCCGTCAACCAACACTCTGCATTGGACGGGTTGGAATTTCAGCCGCACTTGCAGCGCAGTTACCCGGAGAATGCGCTGGCATCGAACATACTGGGCTTCGTCAACCGCGAAGGCAAGGGGTACTTCGGCGTTGAAGAGAAATACAACGATCTGCTGGCTGGCAACCCGGTGCAGGTGTGGGTTCCCGAAGACCCCAACCGTGCCGCCGAGATTCCGCGCATTCCCAACGGCACCACACTCATCCTCACCATCAACCGCGACCTGCAGGCCGCGGCCGAAGAAGCGCTTGATAACGCCATCTATGAATACGGCGCGCACAACGGTGCGGTCATTATCCTTGACCCGCGCACGGGTGAGATGCTGGCCATGGCCACCACCCCGCGTATGGACTTGAACCAGTTCTGGAATTATCCGTACGTATACGATCAATCCTATCTATACAACCCGGCCATTTCGATGCAATACGAGCCCGGCTCGGTCTTTAAGATTCTCACCATGGCGGCCGGCCTGGATCTGGGCGTGATCGCTCCCAATACCCTCTTTAACGACACCGGCAGCATCGAAGTGGGCGGCGCCATTATCCAAAACTGGGACCGCCAACCCTGGGGCGCACAAGACATGATCGGCTGTCTACAACACTCGCTCAATGTCTGTCACGCATGGATATCCACCAAAATGGGCGAGGAAAATTTCTATCGCTACATGAACAACTTCGGCATTGGGCATCCTACCGGCATTGACCTGGCCGGAGAATCGCCCGGCCGCCTCAAACAACCCGGCGACCTGGAATACTTCCCGGTCGAACTCGGCACCAATGCCTTTGGGCAGGGTGTGGCTGTCACCCCGATCCAAATGCTCACCGCCGCCACCCCTCTCGCCAATCAGGGACGGCTCGTCATCCCGCACGTGCTGTACGCCATGGTGCGCGACGGCCGCCAATTCAACATTGCTCCCATCCACGGAGGCAACCCCATCAGCGTGCCGACTGCGCGCACGATCAGCGAAATGCTCGCCATCTCGCTCGAGAACGAAGCCTCCATGGCGCTTGTACCGGGCTATCGCGTGGCCGGAAAAACCGGCACCGCGCAGATTCCGGTGGATGGGTACTACGATCCCTACTCTGTCAACGCCTCCTTTATTGGATGGGGCCCAATTGATGACCCGCGCTTTCTCATCTACGTTTGGCTCGAACGTCCCACCACCTCGCAATGGGCCAACGACACGGCTGCGCCTCTCTTCTCTGAGATCGCGCAGAAGACGGTCATCCTGCTTGGCATCCCGCCCGACGCCATCCGCCTGCAGCTTGTCAATCAATGATCCATGTTTACACTGGCCGATGCACTCGAAGCCCTCACAGCCACCCGCCCCGCGACGCAACACATCATCACCGAAGCGGCCATCGATTCGCGCCAGGTGATTCCCGGCTCGCTCTTTGTCGCGTTGCCTGGCGAACGCGCCGACGGACATGACTTTATCGGCGCGGCCTTCCTGAAGGGGGCCTCTTACGCCTTGATCCAGCGCGACCTCGATGTCTCCTTCCCAACCCTCGACCTGCGGTCTCCGTTGCCGGCCGACGCGAACCTTGCCCCTCCCCTCTGCCTGCGCGTCGAAAATAGTCTTGTTGCCCTCCAGCAGCTGGCGCGCTTCTGGCGCCGCAAACTGGACCTGCGCGTGATCGGCATCACCGGCTCGGTCGGCAAATCATCCACCAAGGAAATGGTCGCCGAAGTATTGGGGCAGCGTTACCGCACAATGAAGAGTCCCGGCAATCTTAACAACGAAATTGGCCTCCCACTCGCCATCCTGCGCCTCGGCCCAGGCTACGAACGCGCCGTCCTCGAAATGGGATTCTACGTCCCCGGCGAGATCGCATTTCTGTGCGATCTCGCCCAGCCGGTCGTTGGCATGGTTACCAACATCGGCACGGTCCACGCCGAACGCGCCGGATCACAGGAGGCTATCTTCCTTGGTAAATCTGAACTCGTACAGTCGCTTCCACCCGAAGGAACCGCCATCCTCAACTTCGATGATCCCTGGGTCCGCAAAATGGAGGAAAAGACCCGCGCCCGCATCTTCTTCTACGGCCTCTCCTCCGAAGCCGACCTGTGGGCCGACAATATTCAAGGGCTTGGCCTCGACGGCATCCGCTTCAACCTGCATTATCAGAACGAAACGCTGAATGTGCGGGTGCCGTTGATCGGCCGTCACTCCGTACATACCGCCCTGCGCGCCGCCGCAGCCGGACTCGTCGAAGGCCTGACATGGCAGGAAATCTTTGAAGGTTTGCGTCAGGGGCATACACAACTGCGTCTGGTGGCCGTCCGCAGCCAGAATGGCGCGCTCCTGCTTGATGATACCTATAACGCCTCGCCCGAATCCATGCTGGCCGCGCTCAACCTGCTCGATGAACTCGACGGCCGCAAGGTCGCCGTGCTGGGCGACATGCTCGAACTCGGCCCCTACGAAAAACAGGGACATGAAATGGTTGGCCTGCGCGTCGCCCGTGTGTGCGAAACACTGCTTGCATTCGGCCCGCGCGCGCACATGATCGCCGAAGCCGCGTGCCGCGCCGGAATGCCCAAAGCAAATATTCACGAATACGAAGAAGCTCAACCGATCATAGACTGGCTTAAAAAACATCTTGCGCCGGAGGATGTCGCTCTGGTCAAAGGCTCGCACGGACTGCGCATGGATCGCATCGTGGCCGCGCTGGAGATGCATTCATGACAAACCAGATGCCGTTCTCGCTCAGCCTGGCCGTGCTGGCGTTCATGATGACCGTCATTTGGGGCGGCCCCTTATTGCGTATCCTGCGTTACTTCAAAGTGGGCAAGATCATTCGCGTCGAAGAGCCGGGCATACACATGGTCAAAATGGGAACGCCAACCATGGGCGGCGTCATGTTCATCGCCCCGGTACTCTTGCTCACTCTGTTGTTGAACGCCTCCAGCGTTTTTGGCGTGACGGGCATCGGACGTTCCATCGTTATTCCACTGTTAGTGATGACGGCCTACGCCGGCCTCGGCGCGGTGGACGATTGGGAGGGCATCCGTGGCGCGCGCAAGGGCGAGGGCATGCGCTCGCGCACCAAGTTCATCATTCAGGTTGTGCTTGCGCTGGCAGTGGCGTATTCGTTACGCTACCTGCTCCAGGCTCCCGGCCTGTACCTGCCCGGTATTCCGGTCGAGATTGACCTGGGATTCTGGTACATCCCAATCGCGGCGCTGGTCATCGTCTCCATGGCGAACGCGGTCAACTTCACCGACGGGCTGGACGGGTTGGCCGGGTTGATCTCCGCCACGGCCTTTGTGGCCTATGGCGGCATCGCTCTCATGCAGGGACAGGTGTACGTGGCGCGCTTCTGCTTCATCATGGTCGGCGCGTTATTCGGATTTTTGTGGTTCAACGTTCACCCGGCGCAGTTGATCATGGGCGACACCGGCTCACAAGCCCTGGGCGCCACCCTGACAGTCATCGCGTTGATGACCGGGCAATGGGGCGTGCTGCCCGTGATCGCCATCATCCCGCTCAGTGAAATGATCAGCGTGGTGATTCAGATTTTATATTTCCGCGCCACCAAGGGAAGGCGTTTTTTCAAAATGGCTCCGATTCACCTGCACTTTGAATTGCTCGGCTGGAGCGAAACGCAGGTAGTGCAGCGCTTCTGGCTCATCGGCCTGCTCGCCGCCATGGTTGGCGTGGGGCTGGCGATGGTGTGATATGACTCGCGGGCAACCATGACAAACTGGACCGGCAAACGCGTTCTCATTCTCGGCGCCGCGCGGCAGGGACTGGCCCTTGCCCGCTGGCTGGCGCGTCATGGCGCGCGCGTGACCCTCAACGACCTGCGCCCGCTGGATGACATGCGCGCCGCCCAAGCCTCGCTTGCGGATGTGGATGTGGAATGGATGCTCGGCGGCCATCCTGTGGAATTGCTCGACCGCGTGGATGTGCTGTGTCCCTCCGGCGGCGTACCGCTGACACTGCCGATCGTCAGCGAAGCGATCCAACGCGGCATTCCATTTTCGAACGACACGCAGATCTTCATCGAGGCCGCACCCTGCAAGACCGTCGGCATCAGCGGCTCGGCCGGCAAAACCACCACAACGACTCTCGTCGGCGAGATGGCGAAACGGAAATTCAAAGATGAAGGCGGAAGGATGAACGATGAAAATGCGACCGCTCATCCTGCGGTGTTCATCGGCGGCAACATCGGTGACCCGCTCATCAATTACGTGGACGATATGACCGCGAACGATCTCGCCATCTTGGAGATATCCAGTTTTCAACTCGACCAGATGACCGTCTCGACGGATATCGCGGCCATCCTTAACATCACGCCCAACCACCTCGACCGTCATGGCACGATGGACGCATACATCGCCGCCAAGGCGCGCCTGCTGGATTTTCAAAAAGCGGACGGCATTTCCATTCTTGGCCGCGACGACCCCGTCAGTTGGAATCTGCGCGACAAAGTGAAGGAGAAATTGCTCACCTTCAGTTTGAATGAGTTGGAGGAAGGTCTGGACGGTTCGTATTTGCGCGCAGGCTCTTTAAATCTGCGTGACGGCAAATCGAACGTCACCCTCATGCCGCGCGAGAAAATTCACCTGCGCGGAAATTACAACGTGGCGAATGTGCTTGCCGCGTTCGTCATCGGTCATGCGGCAGGCTTTCCATTGGACGCGATGATCGAAGCCGTTGAAGATTTCCACGGCGTGCCGCATCGCTTGGAATTGGTGCGCGAATGGAACGGAGTCCGCTGGTACAACAATTCGATTGCCAGCGCGCCCGAACGGACGATCGTCGTGCTGGGGGCGTTCGAGGAGCCGATCGTGCTGTTGCTCGGCGGGCGCGACAAGAATCTCCCCTGGGAGGGGTTGATGCAACTCGTCGGCGAGCGCGTTGACCATCTGGTGCTTTTTGGCGAGGCGGCGGAAAAGATCGAGAAAACCGTAGCCAGCCTGCCCGTCGGGATGAAGCGGGCTCCCACCACGCGCGTGAACGGATTGCATGAGGCTGTCCTCCGCGCGGCGGAAGTCGCAAAGCCGGGCAATGTCGTGCTCCTTTCGCCGGGCGGAACAAGCTTCGATGAATTCAAGGATTTTGCGGAACGCGGAGAAAGGTTTAAATCATGGGTGCAGGAACTTCCATAACAGACAAACGCCCCTCGCGAAGCATGGACCTGCCGCTGGCGCTGGCCGTATTGGGCCTGCTCGTCTTCGGCTTGATCATGTTATTTTCGGCCTCCTGGGATTTTTCACTCTCGCTGGACAATTCGCCGATGCACATGTTCAACCGCCAGTTAATGTGGCTGGGCATCGGCCTGGCCGGCGCGCTGGCGCTGGCGAATTTCGATTACCATCATTACCGCAAATGGATCGTGCCGGTCATGGCGTTGACGATCCTGTTGTTGCTGGGTGTGCTGCTCGTGCAGGAGATTCGACTCGGCGCGAAGCGCGCCTTCTTCGAGGGGTCGGCGCAGCCCTCCGAACTGGCGAAGATCATCAGCATCATTTATCTTTCAGTATGGCTCTACTCGAAACAGGGCGCCCTGCACCAGGTCGGTTTCGGCCTGCTGCCGTTGAGCGTAATTCTTGGCATCGTCGGCGGCCTGATATTTTTGCAGCCCGATCTGAGCGCAGCCGGGACGGTCATCCTGATGGGCGGCCTGCTGTTCTTCCTCGCGGGCGGCGATCTAAAGCAGATCGTTTTCCTGCTGGCTGTCACGGCCGCGGTGGCGTGGGTTATTGTCCAGGTCAGTTCCACCGGCCAGCAACGCCTCGGCGATTTCATTGCGGGCATCAAGGATCCCACACAGGCTTCCTACCATGTGTTGCGCTCGTTCGAGGCCATCGTGCAGGGCGGATTCTTCGGCGTGGGTCTGGGGAACTCGCAAAGCAAATTGACCGGCCTGCCCGTGCCTCCCACCGACAGCATCTTCGCCGTTCTCGTGGAGGAACTGGGACTCGTCGGCGCAATATTCTTGATGGGTTTGTATGCCCTGCTCATCTGGCGCGGCATGGTCATTGCCCGTCGCGCGCCCGACATGCTCGGCACACTTCTCGCTTCGGGACTTGTGATCTGGATCGGGATCGAAGCGCTGATCAACATGGCTGTGATGGTTGGACTGATGCCCTTTGCAGGCAATGCCCTGCCGTTCATCAGCGCCGGCGGTTCGAATCTGATCGTGATGCTCGCGGCCATCGGCATTTTGCTCAACATCTCGCGCCAGCGCGGCGCGATCACAGAAACAGATGATGGATGGAGGTCCTTCGGTGCGATTGTTAATCTGCGCTGGCGGAACGGGCGGCGGCGTATATCCCGCCCTCGCCGTGCATAACGCGCTCGTGCAGGAGCGGCCCGCGCTGCAAACCCTGTGGGTGGGCGGTGAGGGCGGCATGGAAGAATCCCTCGTCAAACGCGCCGGGATTCCTTTCGTCACGATTCCTGCCGCCGGGCTGCATGGCGTGGGCCTGCGCGCGCTGCCGGGCAACGCCATCAAACTGATGCGCGGCTTCGCCGCCTCGCGCCGCATCCTGCGCGAGTTCAAACCCGAGGCGCTCTTCTTCACCGGCGGATATTTGGCCGGGCCGATGGCTTTGGCCGGGTTGAACATCCCAACCCTGCTGTACGTGCCGGATATCGAACCGGCCCTGGCACTGAAAATGATCGCCCGCTTCGCCGACTGTATCGCCGTCACCACGCCCGACTCGCGCCGCTATTTCCCCGGTCGAGATTCTGTCGTGGACACGGGCTATCCCGTCCGCGCGGGCTTTGCCCGCCAGGAACGCGGCGCGGCTCGCGTTAAGCTGAACCTTCACAACGACAAACCCGTCTTGATGATCTGGGGCGGAAGCCGCGGCGCGCGTTCGATCAATCAGGCGGCGATCCAACATTTACCCGGCCTGCTCGAGCGCGCGCAAGTGATTCACGTCAGCGGCGAATTGGATTGGAGTCAAACGCAGGCGATGCAGGCATCCCTCGCGGAGGCGCAGCGACGCGACTATCACGCGTACGCGTATCTCCACGAGGAGATGAACTCGGCCATGTCTGCCGCCGACTTGATCGTTTCGCGCGCGGGAGCGTCGGTGTTGGGCGAATATCCGTTGCTGGGCGCGCCGGCCATTCTCGTCCCATATCCACACGCGTGGCGCTATCAAAAAGTCAACGCCAATTATCTTGCCCGGCGCGGCGCGGCCATGATTCTCGAAGACAGCCAGCTCGACCATGAACTGCTTATCGTGGTACAAACGCTGCTGAACGACCCCGCCAAATTGCAGGCCATGCGCGTCGCCATGCAATCGCTGTCTCGGCCAGACGCGGCGCGCGTTATTGCCAGCCAGATCCTGGGACTGGCCGGAGAGGAACGCCTATGATCAGCATAATCTATGTCTTTTGGATGTATGTGTTTCTGTTCGGAGTGATTGGGATGCTGCGCGGCTGGGCCAAGGAACTACTGGTGGCGTTTGCAGTTGTGGTCGCGCTCACGCTCAACTTCCTGCTGCGCAAGTTCGCGCCGGTGGTCTCCACCCTGGACGGCGACGACGCAACCCTGTTCTGGATCCGCGAGATCATCCTGCTTACGCTGGTTTACTTCGGCTACCAGACCGTGATCAGCGTGGCGCGCCTGCAGGCGGGCGCCCGTCGTGAGCGTTTGCAGGATTCGCTGTTTGGTCTCGTGCTGGGCGGTGTGAATGGATACCTGGTTGCCGGGTCCTCCTGGTTTTACCTGGATGCGGCAAATTATCCATTCCCGAATATTTTCATCACCCCCACCGGCGAACTGGCCGCCAAGATTGACGCCATGATGAACCTCATGCCGCCCTTTGCGTTGGGCGAACCCGCGATCTATTTCGCCTCTGTGATCGTGCTGGTCTTCATCCTGGTCGTTTACGTTTAATGACGATTGGCTGTCAGCGATTAGCCAACAGCCAACGGTCAAAAACCAAAAGCCACTATGACACACGTTCATTTTATCGGAATCGGCGGGAGCGGCCTTTCCGCCATCGCGCGCCTGTTGCTGGAGATGGGCTTCACCGTCTCCGGCTCCGACCGCGTCCTGTCTCCGTTTGCCGAGGCGCTCAAACGCGACGGCGCCACCGTCCACATTGGACACCAGCCCTCCAACCTCACTGGCGCCGAATGGATCGTGCGCTCCTCCGCCGTCGGCGACGACAACCCCGAAGTGCAGGAGGCGCTCAAGCGCGGCATTCCGCTTTACAAACGCGCCGACTTCCTCGGCCGCCTGATGGAGGAGAAGACCGGCATCGCGGTGGCCGGCGCGCACGGCAAGACCACCACCACCGCCATGATCGCCTGGAGCCTGTTCGCTTTGGGACGCGACCCCTCCTTTATCATTGGCTCCACCCTCACCAATCTTAAAACCAACGCCCGCGCCGGGAAAAGCCGTCTGTTCGTCATCGAAGCAGATGAGTACGACCGCATGTTCCTCGGTCTTAAGCCGCGCATTGCAGTTGTCACCAATGTGGAACATGACCATCCCGATTGCTACCCCACATTCGAAGATATGCTCGCCGCGTTCCGCGACTTTGTCGCGCTCCTGCCAGCCGATGGCACGCTCGTGGCCTGCGTGGATGATCCATCCGCCGCATCGCTGATGAACGACGCGCGGCGCGCCGGTCGCAATGTGCTGGGATACGGGATGCCGGGCGAGACCACGATCAACAGCCCGCAATGGATGCTGGCGCGCAACGTGCAGGTGAATGCGCGCGGCGGGTTCGATTTCGACGCCGCCTCGAATCTGTTTCCCGGGGCAGAGGTCGCGCATGTATCCTTGCAGGCGCCGGGCAAACATAACGTTCAAAACGCGCTGGCCGCGCTGGCCGTGACGAGCCTGCTGGGCCTGCCGCATAAAAAAGCGGCGGAGGCCCTCGGCGAATTTCGCGGCACCGGCCGCCGTTTCGAGGTACTCGGCGAGGCCGGGGGCGTTACGATCATCAATGATTATGGACACCATCCCACCGAGATCAGAGCCACACTGGCCGCGGCCCGCGCCCGTTACGGCGCGCGGCGCATCGTGGCGGTCTGGCAGCCGCACACGTATTCGCGCACGCAGGCGCTCTTCGAACAGTTTGCCAACGCCTTTTCCGACGCGGATGAGGTCATTGCCACCGAGGTGTACGCCTCGCGCGAACCCAGGCAAAATTTCACCAGTGCCATGGTGATCCATTCCATGCATCATCCCGCGCCGCGCTTCATCGCCGAATTGAACGAAGTGACCAAAGACCTGCTCGACCACCTCCGCCCCGGCGATGTGTTGATCGTCTTTTCTGCGGGCGACGCCGACCGGATCAGCGCGGACACGCTGGCCGGATTGCAAAAGTAACGCAAGATAAGTTTCAAGTGAGGAGCATGATGAAAAGGAAGAATGAACCCCGCCGCTTCGAATCCGAGACCCTGGGCCTGCCCCCTCTGAAAATGGTTTTGTTCAACGCCGACGCGCTCCGCCGCGAAGGCCAAAAAAAGACCCGCGCCCTGCGCGACCTGGGAAAGACCGCAAAATACCGCGCAGCCGTGGAGAAACTGATTAAGCATTTGAAAGATAGCGAGAGATAGAAAGGGACACCCCTCGAGGCAAAATGATGACTGAAGTTGCGGACCTGCGCGCTGTGTTTGGCGACCGGTTGCAGGAGAATGTTTTGCTTGCGCCCTACACTTCCGCGCGCATCGGCGGCCCGGCTGATTTTCTTGTGATGGTCAAATCGGCAGAGGAACTGGGCGCGGCCGCTTCGCACCTCTGGGAAATGAAACTGCCCTTCGTCATGCTGGGCGGCGGGTCGAACGTTCTCGTCAGCGAGCGCGGCGTGCGCGGTGTTGTGATCCTCAACCGCGCCAAGGAGGTTCGATTTATGCGCGGCGAGAATCCGAAAGTGTGGGTCGAGTCGGGAGTCATCTTCAGTAACCTTGCCAACCGCTGCGCCGCGCTGGGCCTCGGCGGCCTCGAATGGGCCGCGACCGTACCGGGCACGATCGGCGGCGCGGTGCATGGCAATGCAGGCGCGTTCGGAGGAGAAGTGGCCGGACATTTGATCTACGCCGACCTGCTCACCGAACGCGGGCGCGAACAGTGGCCGGTCGAAAAACTGGAGTATGGGTATCGCACCAGCAGCCTGAAGCGCGGCGCGGCCAGGGCCGTTGTTTTGGCGGCAGAATTAAGTTTAAAAAACGCGACAGTCGAGGAAGTGTCTGTTAAAATCGCCCAGTTCAGCGCGCGCCGCAAAGCCACGCAGCCGCCCGGCGCAAGCATGGGCTCCATGTTCAAAAATCCGCCGGGCGATTTTGCCGGGCGACTGATTGACGCCGCCGGACTCAAAGGCACGCGCATCGGCAATGCCGAGATCAGCGCCGTGCATGGAAATTTCTTTGTAAATCGCGGCGAAACCCGCGCCAGTGACGTCCGTGCGCTCATTGAACTCGCGCAAAAAGAAGTTTTTGAAACATTCGGCGTGCATTTGGAATTGGAAGTTGAATTGATTGGAGAATGGTAGAACACGCACGCATGGACAGCATAACTCGCAACTCGCAACTCGTAACTCGCAACTCGTAACTTGCAACTCGCAACTCGCAACTCGCAACTCGTAACTCGTAACTCGTAACTTGTAACTCGTAACTCGTAACTCGATACCCCGCACTTGCACTCGTATCTTGCAACCATGACCAGCCCTTCCTCTCCCAAACTCCGCGTGGCCGTTTTATTCGGCGGGCGCTCCGGCGAACATGAAGTTTCGCTCATGTCCGCGCGTTCGGTCATCGCCGCGCTCGACCCCGCGCAGTATGAAATTTTCACGGTTGGAATCACCCACGCCGGCAACTGGCTCATGGGAGAAAACACCCTCGACTGCCTGGAACAGAACAAGATCGAATCTCTCGACCATGTTTTCCTCTTCCCCACCCCCGGCCAGCCCGGCCTTTACGCAATGCGCGACACGCAATACGTGAGGATCGCCGAACCCGACGTTTTCTTCCCGGTCCTGCATGGGACCTTCGGCGAAGATGGAACCATGCAAGGACTCTTGGAACTCGCGGATGTCGCCTATGTCGGCGCGGGCGTGACCGGCTCTGCTGTCGGCATGGACAAGGGCATCTTCAAAGATGTGATGCGCGCCAACAATATCCCAGTCGTAGATTGGGTCATCCTGAACCGTTCCGAGATTCGTACCGACATGGAAGCCGCGCTTCGCAAAGCCGAGTCGCTCGGCGCGTACCCGCTGTTTGCCAAGCCCGCCAATCTTGGCTCTTCGGTCGGCATTTCCAAATGCCGCAACCGCTCTGACCTCGCCGAAGGATTGTTGGAAGCCGCCACCTTCGACCGCCGCATCCTCGTCGAACATGGCGTGCTCCAGCCGCGCGAGATCGAGGTCAGTGTGCTGGGCAACGAGAATCCCCTGGCCTCCGTCTGCGGCGAAGTGCTTCCAAGCCGTGAGTTCTATTCCTACGAATCGAAATACGTGGACGGCACAAGCGGCCTCATCATCCCTGCCAACATTCCCGCCGAAACCTCCGATCTGATTCGTAGCCTCGCCGTCCGCGCCTGCCAGGCAATTGACTGCGCTGGCATGGCGCGCGTCGACTTCTTCCTCGACACAGCATCCGGGAGCGTGTTCCTCAACGAGGTCAACACACTGCCCGGATTCACCAGCATCAGCATGTATCCCAAACTGTGGAACGCGAGCGGGCTGGCCTACCCCCAACTGGTAGATCGCCTGATCGAACTGGCGCTTGAGCGCAAAGCCGACCGCGACCGCACTGTGCGAGAATTTCGGAGGGACATGTGAGCGAAAAGAAAAACCTCCCCCGTTCCGAAGAGGTGCGCCAGCGACGCAAACGCGCCGAGGAACGCGCTCTCGTCACACATTCGATGGACCGGCGGACGCGGCGGACGCCTCCCCCGTCCGTCACGCGCAACGTTAGCGTGGACGCGGCCACCGTTCGCTCCACGTCCCGGCCGGTTCGCCAGTATCAGGCTGTGATCGCCGCCCCCGCGGCCGGACGCCTGCACGCGCCAGCCATGCCGCGCATCCGCGTAGGGTGGCGTCTCCTCTCCTTTTTCCTCGTCACATTGCTGGGCGCCGGCCTCTACTATGCCTACACCCTGCCGATGTTTCATATCAACAGCGTGACGTTACTCGGCAATCAATATCTCAGCGCGGAGGAAACCGGCGCCGCGCTTCGACTAAACGGCATGCCCATTTTCCTGCTCGAGCCGAAAAACGTGGAGAAGGCCTTACGCCTCAACTTCCCGGAGATCGCCTCTGTGGATGTGACAGTGGAACTGCCGAATCGCGTCTTGATTGCCCTGACCGAACGCCAGCCAGTGCTGCGTTGGGAGCAGGGGAACGCCTTCACCTGGCTGGACGCGCAGGGCGTGGCGCTTCGCCCGCGCGCAGAGGTGGGCGGTTTGGTGGCGGTGCGTGCGCTGGGCGCGCCGCCCAGCGGCCCGCTGTCTGCCCTCGACCCGTTGTCTCCCATTCCGTTTGCCGACGCGCGTATCGTCGAAACGGCGCGCGTGCTGGCCCCCTACGCGCCGCAGGGCGCGACGCTGTTGTACGACCCAAAATACGGCATCGGCTGGAACGACGCGCGCGGCTGGACGGTCTGGTTTGGGGCGAGCCCGGACCAGGCCGACATGAAATTGCGCGTGTATGTGGTGCTGGCAGATTCGCTGACCCAGCGCGGCATCACCCCGATCATGATCAACGTGGCGTATCCCAACGCCCCCTATTACCGACTTGGACAATGACATGGATGAGATTGTTGTTGGCATAGACGTAGGCACGACCAAAATCTGCACCCTCGTGGGCCGCGTAGAGGCCAGCGAGTCGATTCGTATTCTTGGCGTGGGGATCGAGCCGTCGGATGGCATCAAAAAGGGCAACATTGTGGACCTGGCTGCCGCGTCGCAGGCCATCACGCGTTCTGTGGAGCGCGCCGAGCAAACCTCCGGCCTCGAAATCACACAGGCGCTGGTCAGTCTGGCGGGCGCGCACGTATCTTCGGTGAACAGCCGCGGCGTCTCACCCATTACAGGCGGGATCGTGGACGCGGCAGACGTAGCCCGGGCGCTCGATCAGGCGCGCGCCATCGCCATCCCTCCCGACCGTGAAATCATCCACGTAATCCAGCGCGGTTTTTCCATTGATGGTCAGGACGGCATCCGCCAGCCGATCGGCCTGCACGGCTACAAAGTGGAGGTGGAGACGCACATCATCACCGCGGCCGCGGCCACGGTGGACAATCTGCGTCAATGCGTGGGCGCGGCGGGCATCAAGGAAATGCAGTTCGTGTTGAATCCGCTGGCATCCGGCGAGGTGACCCTCACCGATCAGGAACGCCAGATGGGCGTGGCAATCTGCGACATCGGCGGCGGCACAACCGACCTGGCCATCTACGTGAACGGCGATGTGTGGCACACGATGGTGCTGGCGGTGGGCGGCAACCATGTGACTCAAGACATCGCGCACGGCCTGCGCCTTTCGTTCCACCAGGCCGAAGAGATCAAAAAACAGCAGGGACACGCGCTGTGCAGCCAGGTGGGCCCCGAGGAATATTTCGGCATCCGCCCCTTTGGCGAGGAGAAGCCGGTGCAGATCAACCGCCAGGACCTGGCGCACATCATCGAAGCGCGTGTCGGTGAAATTTTTAAATTGATTCTGCAAGAGATCAAACGTTCCGGCTACGACGGCCTGCTGCCGGCCGGCATTGTCTTGACCGGCGGAACCTCCATGCTGCCCGGCATCAAGAGCGTCGCATCCGAGGTGCTGGGCTTGCCGGTGCGCTCGGCCCAGCCGGAAAACCTCGTCGGCCTCGTGGATAAATTGGATTCACCCGCCTACTCCACCAGTGTCGGCCTGCTGCATTGGGCGGTGAGCGTGCAGGAAGCGCATCCGCAAACCGGCCGCGGACGTAAACGCCGCGTGGAAGGAGCAAAGCATATGTTGTTTTCAGGACTCATGGATTGGATCAAGCGATTGTTGCCGTAATGATTTCCATTCCAACTGCCCTGGCGCTGAATAAAATCCAACACATCAGGGCGTACGCATCACTGGCGTCTCTAACGCCAGCCATCCGCTCGGCGCGTTACAACGGCCGGATTGCCAGCAGAGAGCGCGGCCTGCGCAAGGCCTTGCGCAACCCCTGCTATGGTCTTTTCAAAGTCGCTTGACAAACCGGCGGGTTTGGAACGCGAATGCCACGAATAGGCGAATTTCGCGAATTTTCTTGGGTTTATTCGCGTCATTCGCTGATTGGCGTAACTCGCGTTGAGAAATCTCTGACCTTGAGAAAGCCATGCAACCCCTGCAAATGCACTTTGTACCCTACGAGTAAAAACGATTTCACTGTATAATCGCGAAAGGAGACTGCTCATGGACGCGAACACAAATTCCCAATCATTGAACGTGGAAACATACGCGCGCATCAAAGTCATCGGCGTGGGCGGCGGCGGATCGAACGCCGTCAATCGCATGATAGATGAAGGCCTGCAAGGCGTCGAATACATTACCGTCAACACCGACGCGCAGGCGCTCATGCTGTCCAAGTCGCAGATGCGCGTCCGTCTCGGCGATAAATTGACGCGCGGCCTCGGCGCGGGCGGCGACCCGGAGATCGGGCGCAAGGCGGCGGAGGAAACCTCCGACGAACTCTACTCCGCGCTCAAAGGCGCAGACATGGTCTTCGTCACCGCGGGCATGGGCGGCGGCACCGGCACCGGCGCCGCGCCGGTGGTGGCGCAGATCGCCAAAGAGTCCGGCGCGCTGACCATCGGCGTTGTGACGCGCCCGTTCACCTTTGAGGGTATGCGGCGCATGTCGTCTGCCGAACAGGGCATCGGTAAATTGAAGGAACACGCCGATACGTTGATCGTCATCCCAAATGACCGCCTATTGCAACTGGCCGATAAACGCGCCAGCCTGCAAGACTCGTTCCGCCTTGCGGACGAGGTGCTGCACCAGGGTATTCAGGGCATCTCCGAATTGATCACCACCCCCGGCCTCATCAACCTCGACTTTGCCGACGTGCGCACGATCATGGGCGAGGGCGGCGCGGCGTTGATGGCGGTTGGCAAAGCCTCTGGCGACGAGCGCGCCCGCAAGGCCGCCGAACAGGCCATCTCCAGCCAGTTGCTCGACATCACCATTGACGGCGCGCGCGGTGTGCTCTTTAACGTCACCGGCGGACCCAACCTGACCCTCTTCGAGGTCAACCAGGCCGCGGCCATCATCCGCGAGACGGCGCACCCGGACGTGAACATGATCTTCGGCGCGGTGATTGACCCGAACATGGGCGACGAGATCCGCGTGACGGTCATCGCCACCGGCTTCGAACGCGGCGGGCTGCCGCGTCGCCTGATGATGCCCTCCTCGACCTCCTCCGCGCGCCGCTCAGAAGCCTCCGTCCCGCTGGGCTACAATGTGCGCCCGCTCGAATCGGCCTCGGTCGGCGCGGCGCTCGAACCGAAGCGCGAAGAGTCCGGCAAGTCTGCGCCCACTCCGCCGGCCACCTTTGGCAGCGACGACCTCGACATTCCCACCTTCCTGCGGAATCGAAGATAGCGGTTCGATGACGTTCCAGAGACCAGGTTCCTCGAAGAAACCTGGTCTCTTTTTCATGCTAAAATATCGTCCATGGAAAAAGCAAAACTTCCCTCGCCCGCCGAGCATCCCTCTTTTCAAAAACATCGCCGCGAAGTGCGGGCGCAGATTCTGGTCCCCGTCGGCAGCGCGGCGCTGATCGTCGTTGCGGTCGTGATCCTGACTGTCATCGCGACCTTCCGCCAGGGCGGAGATGTGGCGCGCTGGTCGGCCATTTCCACGATCTGGATCATTGTTCCCATCCTGATTTTAAGTTTGATCTTCCTGGCCGCGCTGATTGCCATGATTTATGGCATGGCGCAACTGCTCAATCTGATCCCGCCGTATACGGGCCAGGCCCAGCGAATCTTCTGGCGCGCACAGGGATACATCCAACGCGGCGCAGACCTGGCCGCCCGTCCCATTCTCGGACTCGAAGGACTCTTCGCCACCGTCCGCAGTTTTTTTGGCAGGAAATAACGGAGTTTGATCCATGGAAAATAAAAGCCGCATCGTGTTTTTCGGCGCGCTGATCGGCGCCATCACCGGCGCAATCGCCGCCATCCTGCTCACCCGTCGCGCGGAAAAAGAGGAACGTTCCACCGCCGTCACTGCGGGCGAAGGCCTCAAACTTGGCGTGCTGTTGTTCGGCCTCTTACGGGCGATCGCCAGTCTCGGCGACGACTAACAGCAAGGGCAGACCCTTCGACGCGGCCCACAGCGCCCCGATGGATAGCCTTTCGAGAGGGCATGCGACAGAGCACCGAGGCGCGGGCCTCGGTTTTTTATCGGGGAAAAAGAATCGCAAAGTCCGCCGCGAAGAAAATCTTTAAATCTTTGCGTTCCCAGCGCGCTTCGTGATAAAAAGAATTTTACATGACACCCATTACCATTTCCAAACAGACCGCGCGGCGTTTCGTTCTCGGCAAACAGGGACTATGGCCCGGCCGCCGCTGGCGCGGCAAACAGGGCGTCACGCAAGCCATACGCGCCGGCGAAGCCCTGCAACTGGACCCGCTCAACATCTTCGCGCGCAGCCAGGATATTGCCCTGCACAGCCGCGTACTGGATTACAAGCCGGAACAACTGTACCAGGCGGCATACGGGGAACGTAAATTTTTCGATTACGGCGGCTGGCTGGCGATGTATCCCATGGAGGAATTGCCGTACTGGCGCGTGCACATGGGGCGGCGCAGCCACGACAAGCGACTCGAAGGTTTTGTGTTGAAGCATGCGGAGGTCTTCGAGCGGGTGCGCGCCGAATTGCGGGCGCGCGGTCCGCTGGGGAATCGCGACTTCGACGGAAAGCGCATCGGTTTGTGGAATTATCGCGGGCGCAAAGACACGGCGCTGGCGCTGTACGACATGTGGATCTCGGGCGAGTTGATGATCCACCACCGCGAGGGCTTCGACCGCGTCTACGATTTTCGCGAACATGTCGCGCCGCAGGAATTCGACTGGGTGGCGGGCGAAGGCGAGACGGAGGATTTTTTCGCGCGCAAGGCAGTGGCGTTCATGGGCTTGAAAAACGAGAGCGGCATGCGCGCCGACCTGCAATACCACCTGCATAGAGACTATTCGCCGCAGCAGGTGAAGAGTCTGCTGGGGCGGTGGAAAGAGTCGGCGCGGTTCGCGCCGGTTCAAGTCGAGGGCGGACGCGAGACGTTTCTCGCGCTGACGGAAGATATCCCGACGCTCGACGCGCTGGCGCGGGGACGAATCCCCAAAGGCTGGAATCCAAAAGAGACCACCACGCTGGACGAAGTTACCTTTCTTTCGCCGCTCGATATCGTCAGCGCGCGCGGGCGGGCAAAAAAATTATTTGATTTTGAATACATCTGGGAAGTGTATAAGCCCGCGCATTTGCGCCGTTGGGGATATTATGTTTTGCCGATCTTATACGGCGACGACCTCGTGGCGCGCCTCGACCCAAAACTGGAGCGCGCCAGCGGCACGCTCCGCATCCTCGGCTTCTGGCTTGAAGACGACGCGCCGACGGATGAGGCCTTCGCCTCCGCGCTGGGACGCGGGCTGGCGCGCTTCGCGGCCATGATCGGCGCGCGCACGGTGAACGTGGATGCGATTCGCCCGCCGAAACTGAGGGCGCACGTGAAGAAAATGATGCGCGCCTGGAGCGAGTCTGCATGAAGCGAATCGGAATTTTGCTCGACTCGTCCAAATGCCATCCCGCGCTCTACGAAGCGGTTCGCGCGCTCGCGCAAAGCGGCCAGGCAGAGTTGATCCTCCTGCGCGCGCCGCGCGTGGGATCGGCGCGCGTCCCGCCCCTGTTCGGCTGGTTGACCCAACTCGAATTCAACCTGCTCGGCCGAATCTACGCGCGTGTCCGCAGGCACGCACAGCGACTCGACCTCGCCGAATGGATGAGCCGCGCGGTTGTGGAACTTTCTCCGAACGACATCGAAGCGCTTCGTCCGCTCAACCTCGATTTGATCCTGTGTGACGATGCGGAGGCGTTCGACGCGCGCCTGGCGGGCGCGGCCAGAGACGGCCTGCTCTCTTTTCAAGCCCTCGCGCCGTTCTGGCAGGTGTATCGCCGCGCCGACTCTTCCGCGTTCGAGATCCAACTTCGCGCGGGCGCTTCCGAGCGCGTCCTGCTGCGCGGCCATGTTCCGACGCGCCGTTCGTTTTCCGAAACCCTCGTCACACTCTACGAAACCGGCTTCCCCTGGCTGGCGCGCCTCGCCGCCCAGTATGCCGCAGGCCAACCATTTCCTGCCGCCCAGGATGCCGCCCGCGGCCCGACCCGCCGGCCGAATCCCGCGCAGCTCTTCGCGTACGCGGCGCGCACCAGCTGGATTCTGCTTGTTTATTTTGTCGAGCGAAAAGTTTTGAAACGCTTCAAACGCTGGAGTGTGGCTTTTGCGCCCGGCGATTGGGCCTCTGCCGACCGCTCGCGCGGTACGCCGATTCAGAATCTACCCGGGCGTTATTTTGCCGACCCCTTCCTCGCCGCGCGCGACGGGCGGACGGTGTGCTTCGTGGAGGATTTTTCCTTCGCCCAAAAACGCGGGCGCATCTCGGCGGTCGAGATGCTCGACGACAAAAATTACAAGTTCCTCGGCCCGGTCATCGAGGAACCATTCCACATGTCGTTTCCGTATGTCTTTGAATATCACCGCGACCTGTATATGATTCCCGAAACCAGCGCGGCCGATTCAATCCGCCTGTACAAGTGCCGCGAATTTCCGATGAAATGGGACTTTCAAAAAGAAATCCTGCGCGGTGTGCGCGCGGACGATTCGATGATGTTCGAACACGGGGGTCGCTGGTGGCTGCTGACGAATATTGCCAGCGCGGGCAGCGCCGACTTTTCCTCGCAGTTGTTCGCTTTCCACGCCGCACACCCGCTCGCGGAGGAGTGGACTCCGCACGCGCGCAACCCGCTCGTCTTCGACAGCCGCGTCGCGCGTAACGGCGGCCTGCTGCGCCTTGCCGACGGGACGCTGGTGCGCGCGCGCCAGGGACACGCCTTCAACCTCTACGGCGCGCGCCTGACCCTGGCCCGCATCCTGCAGTTGACGCCTGACTCCTACCGCGAGGAGCAGATCTGCACCCTCGAACCCGATTTCTTCCCCGGCGTGCAGGGATGCCACCATCTGTTCAGCAACGGCCGCTACACGGTCTATGATTTCGTGCGAACGGAGGGATTGAAATGATCTCGCGGCATTAATCTGCTTCGGCCTCCGCGCGGGGTGATGGCCGCCCACCGGCCGCGAGAAAAAACAGTAACGAGGAGGAATTTGATGTGAGATGGGATTATCTCAGGATGTACGCAAAACCTTGCGTAGGGCGCGTTCTCTAACGCGCCTGCTGGCGTTAGAGAACGCCAATTATGCGTAAGTTCTGATCTTGCAATAGACCTCTTGCAAAAGTGCGCCAGAGAGCGCACAATACGCCCTTCCCCAGGCGACGTTCTCTAAGAGAGTGTTTTGGAATTCTCATTTTGGACACGGGTCGCGCGGATTTCACGGAAAAATCCGTGTCCGAAAAGAATGAAAATCTCTCTACCGTACATTTGCACCGCTACGCCCGCAAAGAACGCAAAGAAAACCTTTTTAACTTGGCGACCTTAGCGTGCTTTGCGGTAAAAATCTTCTCATGTATGGTAGAGAAATGAAAATGGCTCTACCGTTTTTAACGGGAAACCATTTTTCAAACACAAAGACTTGTACTGAGCCTGTCGAAGTGACACGACGGTCACAAAGGAAAAACACAAGGAATCCAGGCTCCTTTTCCCCTTTGTGTACTTCGTGGTGAGGCTCTTTCCCGTTAATTACTTGAACCGCGCATCCCTCTGCAAGGTTAATCGCAGACCATCTTCCAATTTGATCGAGGGTTGGAATCTCAATTTTTCCCGCGCCAGTTTCAAATCTGCCCTCATGCGCGAGACGCCGCCGGGGGTCTGCGCGTTGTAGACCACGTTGGCTTTGCTGCCCGTCACATCGAGCGCCATTTTCACGAGATCGCGGATGCTGGTCTCGCGGCCCGAGCCGACGTTGATCACCAGCCCGTTGAGATTCGGCGCGGTGGACGCGGCCACCATCGCGCTGACCACATCGTCCACGTAGACGTAGTCGCGAGTCTGCGAGCCGTCTCCGTGCGCGACCAGCGTCCCGCCGCGCCGGGCTTGTCGCAGATAATGCGGCACCACGGGCGGATGCGAGGCGGGCAAATGTTGACCCGGCCCGTAGGCGTTGAAGATGCGCAGGCTGACCGTCTCGATGCCCCACAGATTTCCAATCGTGCGGACGTAAAATTCCGCCGCCAATTTTGAGACCGCGTACGGCGAGCGCGGGTTGGGCGTGATAGATTCTTTCAGTGATTGGTCACCCAAGTCGCCGTAGACCGCCCCGGAGGAGGCGAGAATGATCCGTTTGATTCCCACGTCGCGGATGGCTTCCATCAAGGCAACGGTCCCGCCCACGTTGACCGCGTTGTAGTCGCGCGGATAGAGAATAGATTCCTGCACCGAGACGCGCGCGGCGAGATGATAGACCACCTCCACATCCTGGAGCAATGTCCACAGTTTGGGGCGGTCGTTCACATCTCCGCGCGTGAAATGGACATCTGGCGCCAATGTTTGCGGGTCGCCCGTGGAAAGATCATCCAGCCCGCGGACCTGGTGTCCCTCGCGGGCGAGCTGGTTGGCAAGAGTAGAGCCGAGGAATCCCGCGGCTCCGGTGATGAGGAAGTTCATAAGGCGATTATAGCATTGCCTCGAATCTATGCTTCCGGCTGGACTGGAACTTTCATCTCACTCCTCGTCAACACCAAGACCGCGACCAGAATCAACGCGCCGCCGAGAAGGGTGATCGGTTCCAGCCGTTCAGCGAAGAGCCATGCCGCAAGCAGGACAGTAACTACCGGTTCGAGCGTGGACAGCAACGAGGCGTTCGTGGGACCGATGCGTTCGAGTCCTGCGAGGAAGGCGACAACGGGGATGACAGTGGCGATGATGACAATCCCTGCCAGCGACCACCAGCCTGAATTTGTTATGGGAAAATGCACGCCGTTGATCGCGGTCAATGTGCCGTAGACCAAAGCGGCGGATGTGAAAATCACCAGCGAGGATTGAATCGCGCTGACTTTTTTCATCACGCTCGCGCCGACGATTATGTAGATCGAGTAGATCAATGCCGATGCGACCGCGTAGAGAATGCCCAGCGCCTGCCCGCCTGCGGGGCCGACGGTGAGACCGGTGCCCAGCAATGCAAGCGTCAGCGCGCCGACTTTGATCCAGGTCACTTTTTCGCGGAGGAAGATTGCCGAGAGGATGAAAACAAGGGTTGGGTAAAGATAGAGGAGCAGGGCGACGAGTCCAGCCGAGGCGTATTTGATGGCGGAAAGATAAGTGAAGGATTGTCCCGCATAGCCGAGCGCGCCCATGCCGATCAGTTGCGCGAGGACGCGTCCGCGCGGAAGAGGCTCGCGACGGAGAAGCAGGATCACGGTCAAGACGGAGGCGGAGAGGGCGAAGCGGAAAAATAATAGTGTGAGGGTGTCGAGTCCCGCCGCATAAAGGAATCGTCCGAAGATCGCCAGTGTTCCAAATCCGGTGGCAGAGATGGCAATGAGGATAATGCCGGTGAGTCGTTTCATAAATCGTCTTGAAAAAATAGTAGAGCGAGATCGTCTCTCGCTCTACTGGCAGCGTCAGCGTTTTGGGCGGCGCGGGCCGAGTCGATTCTTTCCGTAACTTTTCGGCGTGGGGGCCGGCCGCGGCGGGCGACCTCCGCCTGGGGCGCCGCGCCCGCGCCCGCTGGATGCCGATTTGGGCGGCGCGGGAACGGTGTAGTCGAATCCTGCGATGGTCTCGCGTTTGATCGGCGCGCCCATGATGCGTTCGAGTTTTTTGATCAGGTCTTCATCTTCACTGGTGACGAACGTGAACGCGTCGCCGGTTTTTTGCGCGCGCCCCGTGCGCCCGATGCGGTGGATGTATGCGTCGGCGGTGTCGGGCATATCGTAGTTGATGACATGCGAGATGCTTTCCACGTCGAGACCGCGCGCGGCGATGTCGGTGGCGACCATGATGTCGTGCCTGCCTTCCTTAAAACCTTTGAGCGCCGCCTGGCGTTGTCCCTGCGTGCGGTCGCTGTGCAGACTGGTGACGTTCAGCCCCGCCGCCTTGATCTGACGATGCACTTTTTCGGCGCGTGAACGCGTACGCGTAAAGATCAACACCGAGTTGGTATCGGTATGTTTGAGCAGGGCGAGCAGGAGCGCGGATTTAAGATGTTGCGGCACAGGATAGAGCGCGTGCGTCACAGTGTATGCGGGGCGGCTGATGCCCATGGCGATCTTTTGCGGATGCATGAGGGATTGCGCGGCGAGTTGTTCCACTTCCATCGGAAAAGTGGCTGAGAACAGCATGGTCTGGCGCTGCTTCGGAACGGCCGCGATGATACGGCGCACATCCGGCAGGAAACCCATGTCGAACATACGATCGGCTTCATCGAGGACGAGCGCCTCGATCTGATTCATCTTCGCATGACCCTGCGCGATCAGGTCGAGCAGGCGTCCCGGACAGGCGACGAGAATCTCCGCGCCGTTGCGAATCGCGGAGATCTGCGGCCCGGCCCCGACGCCTCCGTAGATGGTTGCGCTTTTGAGCCGGGTGCCCGCCGCAAGCACGCGGATCACGTCGTTGATTTGGTCGGCCAGTTCGCGCGTCGGCGTGACGATCAGCGCGCGCGCCGCGTTGCGCGGCCCGTTGAGCAGTTTATTTAAGATGGGCAGGACGAAGGCGGCGGTCTTGCCGGTGCCGGTCTGCGCCGTGCCGATGATGTCGCGCCCGCGCAACGCGGCGGGGATGGCCGCCTCCTGGATGGGCGTGGCGGTTTCGTAACCCGCTTTGTTGATTCCAACCATCAGGCGGGAATCGAGATTGAATTGTGTGAAGTTCACGAGGTTCCTGTTCTTCAGAAGTCGGGCATTGCCTTACACTTGAGATTTCCCTCAAACGAAAACAGCGGAAGACTGCTGATATAAAAGTTGTTAGGGTGAATATTATAGCACTGAAAAGAGGCTCGCAACTTCGGGAGGAGCAGGGAAACTTCACCACGGGGTCACGGAGATTTTTTTCTCTGTGACCCCGTGGTTTTACTTTTCACTTGCCCGGCGCGACTTCCACCTGATACGCGGCGGGCAGGGTGGTGTAACGCGTCTGCCCGATGACGAACACGACCAGGCGTTTCAAGTTGCTGAAGTCAATGCTGAGATTGCCGGTCCCGTTGACAACTTCAATGTCGTGAATGACGATCGAGCCATCCCTGCGTTCTTCCACAGCCCGCACGCGCCAGGTTTGCGGGACGCGATTGTGGCTGAGAATGAATCCGCCGGGGGTCCAGCCTGCGCCTCCAGATTCAACATCGTCGCTCCATTGGATCTCGGGAATCGATAAATCATCGACAGCAAAACCAAAGTTGTTGACGGCGAGATCATTTTGCATGGCGAATCGCAACAGGATCTTTTGCCCCGCATACGCGCTCAGGTCGGCAGACTCTTGAATCCAGGCCGCATCTGCGCCTCCGCCGCTTTTGCCGGAGAAGCCGTGTCCGAGATTCTGGTCGTTGGGATCTGTCTCGCGGCTGGATGTGGCAGGGACGAGATCCCAGCGCCCGCCGTTGTCGGTCGAGACGAGCAGGTAGGCGTAGTCCCAATCTTCTTCGATATCGTACCACGCCCAATAATTCAACGTCGCGGACGAGACGTGGCTCAAGTCCACGGCGCGAGTCAACGCGCTGAACGAGGAGTCATAGCGATTCGACCACCAGAAATTTCCTCCGCTGTGCGCTTCGGTGGGGATGAGTTGGATGGTCGGGTCGCCGGTGAATGTGAGGATGGCCTGCTTCCTGCCCGTGAAGGACATGATATCCACACCGCCGTATTGTTGAACGATCCCCTGATAAATTCCAGAGTCGGATGTGAACTCGTATCGCGGCGCGATCTGTGGGATGACCGGAATCCTGTAAACGAATTGACCGTCGCTGAGAGATGCATTATTGAAGAACGCGGCCGTCAACGCGTCTGCGTACATATCGTCTGCGCTGCGGGGGGAGTTGAATTGCGTCAGTGTTTCGTCAATGCTTGCGAGGCCATTAACCTGGTTTGCCACAAGCGCGCTTATGAAATCCTCTCCCATTTGTTCGTAGAGATAGGCCATGAACAGGAAAGCCTGTCCATAATCTTGTCCGTCACTGCCCCAAAACCACAATGATTGGTCGGGCTTGGCGAGATAATCTGCCACCGAGTTGTAGCCGCGCATGCCCGCAACTTGTTGCGCCAACATGCTCAAACCCTCGTTCATCCATCCTTCTTCGTTCGGGTCCATGTGTTTATGGACCATGTGCTGAAATTCGTGCGCGAGGACTTCCTTGTTGTACTCGCCTGCCACACCGGAGGACCATGTGTTGGAGATGAAGAAGAACTGTCCCTGATTGGAATGCGCCTCGACCGCCGCCGGAAGTTGGTCGGCCTGACCGAAGTATCCGCCCACCTTCCCAAGCGCATCCGAATAGATGACGAACAGGCGGGCATCGCCATCCAGTCCGGGCGCTTCCTCGGTCCCGAAGACGGCGCGCACGCGTTCATAGGAAGTATCGAAACTCTCGCCGACCGCGGCCCAATCCTTGTCGGTTGCGATTTCACCGTCTGCGTTGAAAGGTTGCGAATCTTCATCCTGCCAGAAGTAGGCGTGTTTGGAGATGAACATCAGTTTGGCAGTGATGCGCGTGAATGTGAACTCGTCGCTGTTGTGAGTCCAAAACTCATGCGTGTCGCCGACGGCATGGGTTTGGAGAGGCCCGCTCGGAGCAGACGGAAGCGAGGCGGGATCGAGTCCCTCGATCGCAACGGCGAGGGCGATGCGGTCCGCGGGATCGGGATCCAACTCTGCAAGCGCGGCATAAAGTTCTGCATCTGCGGTCGTCGCGGCCATCATGGAAATGGGTTTGAATTGCGGCTCGGTCGCGGTGGTGGTCTGGCCTCCGCAGGCTGTCACCAGCAGGATCGTCAATACCAGGATGAAAAAATGTTTGCGAGGCATGGAGATTCCTTTTTTGAATCTTGCTTATGTGCAAAAAATCCCCGTCCTTGCTTTCGCAGGGCGGGGATTGATCGGCAGGGAAGGTATGCCGCTACGCTTTCACGGAAGGACGGCGGGTGAAGAGATAGAACGCCACAGCCAGAATGATTATGATCACAACCGCGAGGATGAGCGGGTTGTTATCGCTTTTGGCGGTTGTCACATGCAGCGGCTCGGAGACGGCAGCCGCCTGAGCGGCCGCTTCTGCGGCGGCCTGCGCATGAGATTGAGCCTGGGCGGCGGCATCGGCGGCGGCGAGAGCCTCACCCGCAGCATTGGCGCTGGCGGCGGCATCGGCGGCGGCAAGCGCCTCAGCAGCGGCGGCAGCGGCGGCTAGGGCAGAGGTCTGGGCCTCCGCGCTGGCGTAAGCGCCTGCGTAACTATATGCCTGTCCAGCGGCGGCGGCGGCAGCGGCGGCAGAGGCATATGCGGCGGCCTCGGCCGCGGCGCCAGCGGCGGCATCATATCGCGCGCCCGCATACGCAGCAGCGGCGGCAGAAGCGGCAGCCTGTGACTTGGCAGAAGCAGAAGCCGCGGCGGCCGCCTGCGATTTGGCCTCGGCGCTCGCGGACGCGTCCGCCAGCGACAGGGCATCGGCGGCGGCGTTGGCGGCGGCCTCTGCGGCGGCGCCAGCGCTCGCAGAGGATTTTGCGGACGCGGCGGCTTGTGAATCAGCCGAAGCGGCAGCCGCAGAGTTCGCATCCGCGGCGGCGCTGGCAGCGGCAGACGCGGCGGCGGAGGCGCTGGCAGAAGCGCTGGCGGCGGCCTGAGCGAACGCGCCAGCCTCAGCCTGCGACATGCCGCCTGTACCGGCCAGGCTTTGCGAAGACCCACATGCGCTCAAGATCAATATAAGCATCAGCGCGACGGACAGAAAAAATTTCTTAGACATACGGTTCTCCTTGATTCTGAGTTTTTGTTTGATGGAACAGAAAATAGTTTCACGCCCGACCGCTAATATATCACTAGTTTATTCCGATAATTTAGTGGTGTGAAGGGGGTAAAAGGGGTCGCATATGATTCCAAAACAAGACGCCTCTTTCAAAACGTTTATCTTGTTTGAGTGACGGGCGCGGAGGATCTCAACCATGGTTAACGCTTTTGTCACTGGGTTCGAAAGGTCCGCTTTCAGGATTCCAGGTTCAGGAATCAAAAGAGCAGGCGCGTGTGCCTGCTCTTTATTGAATCTACAGTCCAGCGGCTTTGCGCAGGATGTCGGCTTTGTTGGTCTCTTCCCACGGGAACTGGATATCGTCGCGCCCGAAGTGACCGTAGGCGGCCGTCTGGCGATAGATCGGGCGGCGCAGGTTCAAGTCACGGATGATCGCGCCGGGGCGCAGATCGAAATGCTCGGTCACGAGGGATGCGATTTTTTCATCGGCGATCTTACCGGTGCCAAAGGTCTCCACGTTGATCGAAAGCGGATGAGCAACGCCGATGGCGTAGGCCACTTGAATTTCACAGCGGTCCGCAATACCGGCCGCAACAATGTTCTTGGCAACCCAGCGCGCGGCGTACGCGGCAGAACGGTCCACCTTTGTGGGGTCCTTGCCGCTGAACGCGCCGCCTCCGTGACGTCCCATCCCGCCGTAGGTATCCACGATGATCTTGCGGCCGGTCACGCCCGCGTCGCCCATCGGGCCGCCGACCACGAAGCGCCCGGTTGGGTTGACATACACTTTAATATTATTGTCCACCAGGCCTTCGGGGAGGGTGGGCATGATGATCTGCTCGGTGACGATCTCCGAAATTTCAGCGTGCGAAACGTCGGGGGCGTGTTGGGTGGAAATGAGCACGGTGTCCACACGTCTTGGCTGACCTTTGGAATATTCAATGGTTACCTGACTCTTTGCATCCGGGCGCAACCACGGGATGGCTCCACTCTTACGGAGTTCGCTCTGCTTGCGGGTCAGTTTGTGCGCGAGGTAGATCGGCAGGGGCATCAGGGTGGGAGTCTCATTGCAGGCGTAGCCGAACATCATGCCCTGGTCGCCCGCGCCGATGGACTCAACTTCTGCATCGGTCATCTTGTGATCGCGCGATTCGAGCGCCGCATCCACGCCCATGGCGATATCGCCGGATTGTTTGGCAATCGCAACCAGCACGCCGCACGAGTTTCCGTCGAATCCTTTTTCCGACGAGTTGTAGCCGATTTCGTTGACCACCTGGCGGACGAGTTCATCGTAGTTGAAATTGGCGCGGGTGGTAATCTCGCCCAGAAGCATCACGTAGCCGGTCTTGGTGGCGGTCTCGCAAGCCACGCGCGAGCGCGGATCCTGCTCGAGACAGGCGTCCAGCACCGCGTCCGAAACCTGGTCGCAGATCTTATCCGGGTGACCCTCGGTCACCGATTCGGAGGTGAACATCAATTTTTCCGATGTCATGAAAGTCGTGCTCATTGTGGTTGGTTCTCCTTTGAGAAAAGAAATTGCCCCTCCGGGTCTCGAAAGGGCAATTTGCATGGAAGCACGGCTGCCCTCTCATCTCCCAGAACATCCGTCTGCCGGAATTGGCACCGTGGTTTAGTTTTGTGGTCTGCATGGTTTCAACTACGAAACTAAAGTCGGTTGTCGAGGCATCGCAGGGCCGGTCCCTCCGCCTCTCTGGATAAGAGTTGCCGATTGGGGCTATTGAATTGTGGCGCGATAATACCATAAGGAAAGTTGCGCGTCAATTAAGAAAAAAAAGACCGCCGGGAAACCCCGGCGGTCGGAGGAAGAGTTTGCCAGGCTAGTTATCCGAGACGCAACGGAAACCGATTCCATCTGCAGAGACGCCGTAGTAGCGATCCGAACTTTCCGGCTGGCTGGGATCGGGTCCCATGGTGGAAGAGCGCTTGGAAACGCGGATGTAGTGATCTGGGTCGGCGAAAGAACCGCCGCGCACCACACGCGCAAAGTAATTGCTGCGCGCGATCGGGCCGGTGGGGTTCAATACCGCGCCGGACGCATAATAGTTGGAGTCGTAAAAGTCGTTCACCCACTCCGCCACGTTGCCGGCCAGGTCGAGGATTCCAAAGGGGCTGGCGCCGGCCGGGAAACTGCCCACGCGCACAGTGTCGCCGATGATGAAATTGAAGTTGGCGTAGGAGTTATCCGGCTTCTGTTCGCCCCATGGATACGTGTTTAGCGAGGGGAAAGCGCCGCGTGCGGAATATTCCCACTCTGCCTCGGAGGGCAGGCGGCGTCCGGCCCATTCGCAGTAGGCATCCGCGTCGCCCCACCCAACGTAAACAACGGGGTAATCGTTGAATTCCGGGTTGCGGAAATATTCCGGGCGGGTCTTTGACTTCAAGACCGGCCCCATTCCATAGTGGGGGAGGTCGCAGACGCCCGCCTGCACGCACAACAGATACATGCCATTGGTCACCTCCACTTTGTCCATCCAGAAACCATGAAGAGTGACTTTTGCATTCGGGAGTTCATCCATTTGCACCGCGGCGTCCAAACCACCGCGCATGAATGTTCCCTCTGGGACATACACCTGCGTCATCCCGTCCACCGCGGAGACCTTTTCATCGCCTTGTTCCGGCGTGTTGTTCTCCGGTTCTGCCGTTGGGTTCAACGGCACCGGTGTGGGGCTGGGAAAGGGGCTGGCGCTTAGAGGCACCGCGGTCGGCTCTGTCTGGCCTCCGCCTCCAAACTGACAGGCTGTGGCAACAAGCATCACCACCATAAGCACAGCATACAACTTTTTCATTATTCTCTCCTTTTTAGGTCTGGTCACAGTATATTCTTCCTATGGCAAAAACCATATCACCTAAAAGTCACATTTCGGTGTTATTTTATTACTTCGCGTTACTTCTGGCAAGGGTTTTTGCTATAATCGGTTTATGCGACCTTTATCCGATTCCCAACCCTCCTTGCGCGTTTATATCGTCTGTGACCAGTCTGCCACGGCTCCCATTTGGGGATACCTGATCCGCGAAAAGGGCCTGGCTGCGATTCTCGAGACCGTCGTACAACGCGCCCTCGAGCATACCCTCGAAGACCTGCCCGACTTGATTGTCATTGATATTAACGGATCGCATAGCCAGCGTGTGGAGTTATGCCGAAAATATCGCGCGCTGACCGCCTGTCCCATCCTGTTGTTCGTCCCAACCAACAACGAAAACGAAATGCTCGAAGCCTACCAAAGCGGCGTGGACGAGTGCGTGGTCAAGCCCATCAGCCCAGCCATCTTCCTCGCCAAGATCCAGGCATGGACACGCCGCAGTTGGTCCCAGCCCATGAGTTCAGTAGGCACCGCCCGGCTGCGGCTGGACCCGTCCCATCGGTCCGCGCTGACCGGAGACGGGCGCGAAGTCCGCCTCACCAATTTGGAATTCCGCCTCCTGCATTTGCTGATGAGCCGCCCCGGCAACATCTTCAAAGCCGACGAGATCATGCAGACCGTCTGGGGCATGGAAACAGCCGACCTCGCACTTTTGAAAAATGTCGTGTATCGTTTGCGAAAAAAATTGGAAGAAGAGACCGGCATCATGCAATTGATCCAGACGCGCCCCGGCGGATACAGCTTCAGCGAAAGTTAATTTCCTCCCGCTCTTTCCCGACTTTCAGCCTGCTCTGTCGTAGCGGGCTTTTTCTTTGCCCCATCTGCTACGGCGCGGCGCCGACAAAACTCAGCGCGTACAATGCGTCCGCATAACCGGGATGGACATCCAGCGCCTTGCGCCACGCGGCGATTGCACCATCGTAATCGCCTTTGCGATACAAGCCCCAGCCTCTCCACAACCATGCCTCTTCGGATTTATCCGTGATGCCCAGCGCGTAATCGGTCAGCGCGAGCAGGTCGTCAGTCCGATTCGATTGGAAGTAGGCGATGAACGGGCTGAATTGATATCGGAACATGCGCAGAGGCAATGCTCCTTCGCGCGATTTGTCGAAGGCGTGCGCGGCTTCCTCGTATTTTTCAAAGTAAACAAAATTGCTCCCCAGGTTGAACCACGCGAATCCATCCTGCGGATTCGACTCGGTTGCGGCTTGCGAGAGTTCGAGCGAACGCTGGCGGTTGTAGTCCGCGTCCCAGTCCGGGCCGAGGATGGATTTGATCTCCGCTTCCTCCTGCGGCAGATACATGAACATGTAGACGTAGTTGAACGGCTTCCAGTCATCTTCGAGTTGTTGATACGAAATGGATTTATTGTTCTCGTGATACGCGTCCATGATGGCGAAGGTTTGTGCCGCGTCGTCGTAGCCGGTCAGCAGGAGATAGTGCGCCGCCCACAAGTCGTCGTTGGGACCGAGGGCGTCATTGGGGTCGAGCGAGGTGACGCTTTCCACGATGACCGGGTAACGGTGGGCGAGCAATTGTTTGAGCGTTTCAATGTCGCCCGCCACGCGGTAATCCATGTTGAGCCAGCCGGCGTTGTTGCGCACATACCAGACCAGTTCGTCCGGGTTGACGTTGCGGTCGCCGGTGACCGGCTTGATCTGCGCGGCAATGTCATCCTGCGTGCCGGTCCAGCCGTAGATTTGAAGAGCGAACGAGAGCGCGTTCGGTCCGCAGTTGTTGGGAGTCTGTTGCACCCATTGGGGCTGGTCGAGGAAAATGTTTGAGGGCAGGGGCGCGAGAGTCGCTGTGGAGGTGGGAGATGTGTGCAAGGTCGCGTCCGCTGTGGGGGAGGGCGGAAGCGAAGTCTCCGTCGCGGGATGAGGCGTGACTGGCAGAGCCGTCGGCACGGGACCGGGCGGATTGATGGAGTTCTTCGTGTACAGGAAAAATTTTTCGGCGCGCCAATCCACAGCGAGTTTGACTGCCGGAATTTGATAGATCAATACGCCCAGCAGAATCAGTGCGGCGAGGGCGGCGAATATTTTTCGTTTTGACATGCGGGAAAGTGTAACACGCGAACATGAAGCAGAATTAATTTTTTCTGCGTTCCCACTCTTTTACTTTTTCAAACAACTCATCGAGCGGATGCAGTTCGCGGATCGGGACGGCGAGATTTTTTACGCGCGTCTGTTCGAATTGGAAAACGCGCGCGCCCTCGCGGATGAGTTCGGCGCGGCGGCGAAATTCGTCGCGGGGAATCCAGCCGGTGAAATAGATGTCCATGCCGTAGACCCACAGGTTGCCCCACTCGAGCGGATGGATGACGCAGGTGTCGCGCCGCGCGGGACTGTGGACGGCGATGCGTCCGTCCGGCGGAGTCTGCGCGTGGAGGGCGGCGAGCGCGAAGAATTTTGTGTTCGCTTCGACTCGTGTGCGCGGCGGCAGGAGCAGAGTCTCGCTGACGAATTCGCGCTCTTCGGTTTGTCCGTGGAGTTCGACGGTGATAGGCGCGTCGCAATCCGATTTGAGCGCGAGCGCGCCGAGCGGAGTCCAGTTGTGCGGCGCGCGCCAATTTTTTGGCAGGACGTTGGTGAGATGGATCGGTTGACCGGCGGCGAGCGCTTTTTGCAGGTCGCGTTGGGCAATGGCGAGCAGGCTTGTTACGAATGCGAAGAGGTAGAGGTCATCGTCGCGCTGACCTTCGGCGGCGTGTTGATCGAGGGGGACGAGGGCTGGGGCGTCGAGGAGCAGGTGCGGGGTGGAATGAAGCGCTTGAATCTGTTCGCGGTGACTGATGAGGAAGGATTTCACGTCACAGCGATGTCCACCGAGAGTCACATCGTAGCGGTCGGGGTCGCTGAAGGGAGTTGCGCCTTTCACCTCGAACGGAATCTCCATCTGCGTGAGGTGACGGCGGAAGGCGAGTTCGACAGCGACACCCGCCACGATCCGGCGCAGACGGTCGTAGGGCGAGCCGTCCTTGCGGTCGAAGGTGTGCGGCAGGGAGCGCACGGCGTAGGCGATGCCGCCTTCGATCAGGTCGCGGGGGATGGGGAGGCGGAGGAGGGAGGAGGGGAGTAGCACGGTGAGTGAGGAGTGATAAGTGAGGAGTGATAAGTGAGGGGCGATTGATCAATGGCGATTTGTATTTATGTTTCAGGACCGGTTGTTGCGCATCAGTCATTCCTGAATTGCAAACAATAGTGATGGAAGGTATTACTCACCCATGCGGACCCGAGTCCGAACGGGGCGATGGATTGGTTGTCCTGCATCCAAACTTTTTCATCCTTGAGGGTGTATGTCTTGCCAAGTTCGCGGCCGATGTCCCAGGCGAGGGGATAAATTTTGCCGCCCTTCTTCACGTTCTTGACGATGATGGTCAGATAAGCTTTCTCGCGCAGTAACGGTTTCAAGCCGGCATAGATTGCAATGAGTTTGGCGAGGAAGGATTCGTAATCGTCCACGTTGCCGAGATCGTTGGGATCGTCGGAATAGAACACGTCGAGGTCGCTGGACTCGCGGCGTTTCTGCTGGGTCTTGGCGCCGCGCGCGCGGAGCATGTCCCAGTAGGGAGGGGAGGTTAGCACATAGTCGAAGGTCGGAAGTCGAAGGTCGAGGGCGCGGGATGCGTCGGCGTTTACGATTTCAGATTTTAGATTTACGATTGCCTCGCCCAGGGTGGCGCGTTCTTCGGCGATAATTGTCTTTGCGATTTCAGCATATTTGCGATTGAGTTCGATGCCGTATGAATTTCTCCCCGCGCGCAAGGCCGCGACGAGAGTCGAGCCGGTGCCGCACATCGGGTCAAGGACGAACTGTCCCTGCTTGGTGAAGAACTCGATGAACTCCTGCGCCATCGTCTCCGGGAATTTGGCCGGGTGGACGAGCGTCCCCTTTTTGCGCGGCGGAGGGTTGTGGATGAACCACGATTTTTGAAACTTCAACCATGCCTTCGGATCGAGGTCGTTGAGTTTGTTCTTCGGCATGCGAGGATTATAACGGGGGAAGGTGTTGAGTGTCAGGTGTCAGGTGTTGGGTGTCAGGTGTTGGGTGTCAGGTGTCAGGTGTCAGGTCACGAGATACACGATACAAGTTATGTGTCTGCTTATCTACCTGTGTACGTGTCTACCTGTCTACGTGTCTACCTGTGTACGTGTCTACGTGTGTACCCGTCTACCCGTCTACCTCCACTATCCGCCCATTCTGTCCATTGATGAGGATGGTGTGCAGTTCGCCGTTGTAATGAATCTCCGTGATCCAGACCGGGAGCAGAATCAGTTTGAACGATTCGACGGTCATCCCGGCGGAGGACAGGCGCATGTTTTGGATGTCCATGATCTCGCGCCGGATGCGGTCGGTATATTGACGCACCGCCTGCGCGCGCGCCTCGAGCGAGGCGTCGCTCATGCTGATGTCGTAGATTTCGGCGCACCAGTCAGCGAGATAACGCGCATCGTATGGTTTGATCGCGGAAAGGTCGAAGGTGGGGAGCAGGTGATTCAAGATCGAAGTGTTTTTTTTGCTGGCTGGCACGCTCAAATCGTTGAGCCAGACCGGGTATTGCTCGTGGACGGGTTCGGTTTTCGTTACACGCCGGGTCTGGTTCCAGCCGCTTAAATTGCCCTCATCGAAGATAACGCGTTGACCGTTGATATTGATTCCGCCGCCGAGGTCGAACGTCCAGACGGGAAGATAGACCGGGCGCGGCGGGTCCACTTTCCGTTCGGGGTGAATGGCGCGCCCTTCCACCCATGCCGCCAATTTTTGAATTGCCTGCTTGAGCGTGAGCGCCTGCGGAATGATGCCATCTGGTTCGAGCAGTTCGCGCGATTCGGCGAGTCGAATCACGTGCGGCGAATCGCAATAGGCGCAGGTGGAGGAGATCACGCCGGGCGCGAGCACAAATTCCGCGCCGCATCCCTTGCAGTGGAAGACCTGCGTGGCGACGGCTTTGCGATGTCCCTTCGCGGTTGCCATGGCGACAAAAAAATCGGATTCGTCCGCCGCGCCCTCGATGGAAAGCGAATCGCCGTAGCCGCAATGTTCACAGACCAGCGATTTTCCGTCCGGGGTGAAGAACCGCCTCGCGCCGCATTGCGGACAGGTGAAGCGGTCCGCCTTTGCTTTTTGCGCGCCGCTGGATTGGGCGGGGAGGCGGTCTGCGTTGACAATCTCTTCGGGTTTGAGTTTGCCATCCAAAATGGCGAGTTCGCGCCGCGCCTCGGCGTAGGTGGGATCGTACGCCAGCACGGTTTCGAGGTGATCGCGTTTTTCGTCCGGGGTATCGGCGGTCTGGCTGAGAATGTAATACGCTTTTGTTTTTGTGCCGATATCGTCCGCGATTAAGAGCGCGCGCTCGGCATAGCGCCGCGCCAGAGATTGCTCACCGGCTTTTAGATTGATCCAGGCTTCCTGGACGAGTTCGTTATCGCGGTTCATTGGATATGAATACACACGTACATACGTACACAAGTAAACAGGCGATGTGTGTACCCGCTCAGGTGTGTACGTGTGTACGTGTGTACGTGTCTACGTGCTTACGTGTGTACTTCATCGCCGCACAATCGCATCCGCCATCCTGACCACACGGCTGATGGGGTGAACGTCATGCACGCGCACAATGTCCGCGCCGCGCGTGATGCCGATGGCGACAGCCGCGGCGGTGCCTTCGACGCGTTCGGAGGCGGGCAGGTCGAGGGTGTAACCGATGAAGGATTTGCGCGAGGGACCGAGCAGGACTGGAAAACCCAGCGCGCGGATCTCGTCGAGGCGGCGGATCAGTTCGAGGTTGTGCGCGACCGTTTTGCCGAACCCGATTCCCGGGTCCAGGATGATGCGTTCGTCTGGAATTCCGGCGCGGCGGGCGATCGTCGCCGAGTCCATCAGTTCGCGCTTTACGTCTTCGATCAGGTTATCGTATTCCGCGCCGGTGTAGGCGTTGCCGAGTTGCGCTTTCACTTCCACGCTGGCGGGGTTACTGCGGTTGTGCATCAGGATGACCGGGGCATTGTGTTTTGCAACAACAGCCGCGAGATCTGGATCGGCGCGCAAGCCCCACACATCGTTGACGATTCTCGCGCCCGCGTTCAGCGCGGCGTCGGCGACCTCGGCTTTGTACGTGTCAATTGAAATTAACGCGTCGGGAAATTCGCGCGCCAGCATTTCAATGACCGGCAGGACGCGCTTCTTTTCGGTTTCGGAGTCCACCGGCGCGGAGCCGGGCCGCGTGGATTCTCCACCCACGTCGAAGATGTCGCATTTGGAGGCGAGGAACATCTGCGCCTGTTCGCGCATCGGTTCGAGCGGATCGTTCGACTCGATCATGGCCAGCAAACCGTCGCCCGAAAACGAATCGGGCGTGACGTTGAGAATGCCCATCACATACGTGCGCGAGCCCCAGTCAAAAATATGGTTGGAGATGGTCAACGGGTGCATGGGGGGGTAGTGATCAGTGATCAGTGATTAGTGATTAGTGATTAGTGATTAGTGATTAGTGATCAGTGATCAGTGATTAGTGATCAGTGATCAGTGATTAGTGATTAGTGATCAGTAGGCGTTTGCAAACTCCACGTGTCTACGTGTGTACATGTCTACGTGTGTACGTGTCTACGTGTGTACATGTCTACGTGTGTACGTGTGTACATGTCTACGTGTCTACGTGTCTACGTGTCTACGTGTGTACATGTCTACGTGTCTACGTGTCTACCTGTGTACTCCCTACGGAATCTGATCCAGCGGACGCGCCAGCCAGGCTTCGGCATCGTTGATGTCGGTGAAAATTTTCATCGCGGCGGCGGTTTCGGGCAGAGCCAGCGCGGCAACGGTGCGAATGGCAGTGGCGATCTTTTCATCCGCAACGACCACCGCCAGGCGGATGTTGCGCGCGGAGGGATCGCTGTTCGCGTCCACCGCGGCGCGGATGGCTTTCTCGTTGATCTCTTTCACCGCGCGCAGATCGTACAGGTTGCGCGTGCGGCGGTCCGAGCCGAGCAGATGCTCCAATGCAAACTCATGCCAGGCTTTGATGGTCGCTTCGGAAAGATCGGTGAAGGTCAGGGTCATGCCGCCGTCGCCGCGGCGGATCACATTCAAGCCGACGCCGGGCGCGGGAGTCCAGTTGAGCGGTTTGGGTTGGGTCATGGGGCCTCCAATGATTTTTTTGAAAACGTACAGCAATATTCCATCTCTACGCGTGGATTATAACCCAGGCGATTCGATCACTTCGAGCAGGAGTCCCAGTTCGGCCAGCGCGGCCTCCACTTTGGATAATGCGCCCGCTTTGACGATGATTGCGGTCGGGCCGAGCGCCTCGCCGAGAAAGCGCGCCGCTTTCGATTTCCGCAACTCCTCCAGGACCTCGGGGCGGGTCACGCGCAGGACAATTTGATTCTCCGCCCGCGCCTCGCTTCCGTTTGCCTCCCAGCGGTTCAGCGACTTGACCAGCGTTGGTGGGACGTTGCCGCTGGTATGCTTTGCCAGCAGGGATAATAATTGCGAGGCTTTCAACCCCTGCTGGTTGGCGTGTTTGAGCGAACGCGCGCTGACGCGATAGATGTAGTCGTCGCTGGCGGTCGGGTAGCCGCGAACCCTGGCGAACGGTGTATCGAGATCGCCGCTATCCCATTCACAGAAACGCGCGATCTGATAGCGCGCCGCGCGCGGAGCAAGGCGGGCGACGGAAATTTTTCCATTTGATGCAATCGCGATCTTTCCTTTTTCCGCCGCAGACAAGAATGAAAACGCCGACCTCACGCGGAATGCCGTGAAATCCTTGTCTTCTCCCGGCGAAGCGATGTCAACGAGGCCGAGCGAGTGCAGAATTTCAATGAGGAAGCGCGCCAGCGCGCCTTCCACCGCGTCCCAATAGGCGAAGCCGCGCAGGTATTGACCGTCTGCGGCGCGCTTGATGAACCACGAGTCGTAATCCCCGGCTGGGCGCTGAAAGTCGGGGCGCTTGAGTTTGAGGTCGCGCAGGAAGGCGGGGAAACTCCACCATTGATTTTCAGGGATGCCTTGAATGAAGTTGAGCAGGGTCTGCCGTGTCGAACGCGGGTTGTTTTCCCATTCGCCTTCGCAGAGGAGGCCCGGCAGGAGGCGCAGCTCGTCGAACGTATCGGAGGCTTTCCACGCCTCAACCAGGATGGACAGTGCCTCCGCGCGCGGGGCTTCGAGGAAGCGTTTTACCGCCTCGGGTTGCAGGTTATTTTTTTTGAGCAGTTTTGCGGCGTGCAGGAGGTGAAGCAGGCGTGACTCAAGTTGCGCCTCTTCAGAGAGGCTTCGCGGCCAATTGGCGTTCCCCACACGCAGCCCGGCGAGCAAGGTGGTCGCGTCGTCGAGGATTCTGTCGCTGGCGGGAATCTCGAACGCTTTTTCCGCGGGTGTCGCGGGGCGGCCCAGAACCTCCTCGACATTTTCCTGGCGCTCTTCGCGGGTAATGATCTTTAAAAGATCGCCTGGAATATACGCGAATTCCTGCGAGCCTTTGGCGGTATCAAAAAATGCTTTTGCCAATAGGCCGCGATAAAAAAGAATCTCCGCCGCAGAGACGGGTTTACGGTGCGGTTGTTCGCGGTCGCGCTTGGCGGCGCCCATCTCGCGGATGTTTCCGAAGCGGCGCGAAAATTCGGCCCACGCGATTCGTCCGCGAGCGGCAAGCAGCGCGTCCAACGCGGGGCGCGCGGCGCGCGGGAGAACCTCTATGGTTTCGCGGACCCGTTGCGGGTCGAGGAGGGACGCGGCAAGTTCATTGGCAGCCGCGTCGCGCGCGCGCGCGTTGAGTTCGATTCCCCAACATTCTGCGATGATGCGCAGGTGTCCAAGGTCATACGGATACAGCGAAACGAGCAGGTCGGGCATGGGGGTAGTATACACGTAGATACGTGGACAGGTAGACACGTACACACGTGGACAGGTAGACATGTACACACGTAGACACGTAGACACGTGGACAGGTAGACATGTACACACGTAGACACGTAGACATGTACACACGTAGACATGTACACACGTAGACACGTAGACATGTACACACGTAGACACGTAGACACGTGGACACGTGGACACGTCAACCTGTGTACATGCCTGCGTTAACCGCGAACGACTTTCAACGCGCCCGCCAATACCTCCAATGAAATATTTCTTACATCCGCGTCGAAGGAGGTGAACACTTCGCCGTCGGCATGAATATAGAGCGGTCGGTCGGATTGCATGCGAAGTTTTTTAAAGGAGCCGAGCTGAACGTGTCGAAATCTCAGGTGGGTGCCTTTCATGAATTCCGGCACGAGGCGGAACATCATCCCGCGCGAAATGTTTCGGACGTTAAGGAATTGGAATACGCCATCATCTATTTTCGAGTCGGGTGAAATAAGGAAACCGCCGCCCTCGCGTCCGCCGTTGCAGACGGTGGTCATTAACACGCTGTCCTCCCACGCTTCGCTTTCGGTCTGGAATTTTATTTTTGCCGGGTTGTGATTGAGCAGGATGGTTTGAATGACAGCGGTGAGATACATCAGGAAGCCCTTGACGATGGGAAGTTTATGCGAGCGAATGGTGACCACCGCGTCGAAGCCCGCACCGATCGTGTTATCGAAATATTCCCTGCGGCCGCTCTGTTCGTCTGTGAGCAGTCCGATATCAATGGCTGTGACCGTTTCCGCTTTAAGCGCATGCACGAGGGCGTGGCTGGGTTTTTGAGGGACGCCCAGCGCGTGGGCAAAATCATTGCCTGATCCAATGGGAACGATTCCCAGCGCGGGACGTTTCTCCGTGGCGACTTGCATCAGCCCGTTGACCACCTCGTGCGCTGTCCCATCGCCGCCGAGCGCGATGACGAGATCGTATCCTTCCTGCGCGGCCTGCTGGGCCAACTCAATGGCATGGGTCGGGTAGACGGTTCCGCTCCACGAAATTTCGCCCTGAAATTCCTGCACGATTGGGCGCAGATCGTTGGCGGCCCTCCAGGCGCGTCCCATGTCGGCCATGGGGTTGAGAATCAGTTTGACTTTGCGGGGCATGATGACTCCTTGGGTGTTGTTTCTGCTGAGTGATATAACCCCGCTTCGCGCCTAAGTTCTTGCGCGCTTCACGATTTTGGTTGGATCGGCATCGTGGGCGAATCTTCCAGCGCGAGCGGACCGGTCCCGGCGCGCGCAACCATAAAGGCGCCGCGTTGGTGACGTTTGGCGCGGTAGAGGGCTTCATCGGCGGCGCGCAACAGGTCGGGCGCGGAACGCCCGTGCACAGGATGGATGGCCACACCGCCCGAAATGCCGAGACGGATCTGGCTCCCATCCGGCGCGGTGAAAAAGAAGCGCTTCACTTTTTCGGTGATCTTATCTGTGACGAGCAGGGCCGAGGGCAGGTTGGTGTTGCTCATGATCAGGGTCAGTTCGTCTCCGCCGTAGCGGGCCAGGAAATCGCTGGAGCGCAGCCCCTGCCCCATATAGTTGAAAAAGACGCGCAGCACCTGGTCGCCGATGATGTGGCCGTGGGTGTCGTTAACCTGTTTAAAGCCGTCGAGGTCCATCATGACCAGGCCGAAGGGTTTCTCCGTGCGGCGCGCATTAATAATTTCGAGGTTGAGCCGCTCATCCAGCGCGCGGCGATTGGGCAGGCCGGTCACGGTGTCGCTGTAGGCTTTATGGCTGACGATTTGATGCAAGGCCGCGTTGGAAATGGCCACGGCGGCCTGGTCAGCCAGCAGGTCGAGCAGGCGTTTTTCCGATTCGGTGAATCCACCGGTGGTGATGCGCGAAAGGTTCATCACGCCCACCACTTGTCCGTTCGTCTTGAGCGGGATGCTGATGATGGAGCCTTCCCATTCACGCGGCGCGGTTTGAAAGAGCGGGTCGGCGCGCATGTTTTTCACTACGATGGCTTTGCCTTCCCGCGCCACCGTATAGGTGAGGCCGTCCTTGCGCGGCATGGCAATGAGTTCAGTATTTCCATCGGCTTGCAACCCCGCGCCAAATTCGAGGCTTCCGTTACGGTAGAGGAAGATATGCACGGCGAGGGCATTGTCCAGCAGGCGCATGGATTCACGCGCCAGCGCCTCAAGCACGGTCGCCATATCGAGACTGGAGGTGAGGTTGGCGCTCAGGCTGCGCAGGGTCTCCAGTTCGGCAGACTGTTGTTTAAGGCGGGATAGGAGGGCCAGATTGAAGTCCGTAGAGGCGGCAGGCGCGCGTTCATCCGTCCCGCTATCGTCGTCGGATTCTGTGGCCTGTTTCACTGATGCGAGGAGGATGTCGAGCAGGGAGATGAGTTCCCTGCGTTCGTTCTCACTGATTCCACTCTCTTCCAACGACCGGCGAGCCTCGTTCAAGATCGTATGGGCGCTGGCGCTCATGCCGTCTTTGTACCACCGCTGACCGATTCGGTATATTACAACTTGGTGCTAAATTGAACTGCGCCCCGCGCAGCCGGCTTTACATCGTGAGTTTGCGGAACACAAACCTCTTGTAGACGCGCTCACCGTGAAGCGGATCGCCCGCCGCCAGCCGCCCGCCATCCGCGCCGCCGAAGCGCGAGAGCATTCCGCGCAAAGGGCGCGGGGCATACTTTTTCACCAGCGACTGCCGATATTCCTGATTAAGCGCCAGGGCATGTTTCGCATTTTTTGTGATGTCCTCCTCGTGAAGCAGTTCCAACTTGGTTTCTGCAAGTTGCCGTTTCCAATGTTCCACTTCCTCAAGATAACGCATATCTGCATACAGGAAATGCCCGCCCGGCCGCAACAGGCGGACAACGTGCGCAAAGAATTTTTCCACGTTCGGATAATACAGCGAGGACTCGACATTGATGATGATGTCGAAGCTTTCATCGGGGAATTGAAGTTCCTCCGCATCGCCCTGGACAAAGCGCAGGTTCGCCACATCGGAGTGGAATCGCCCGCAAAACGCGACGGCGTTGTCGGAAAGGTCCACGCCGGTCATGGAGCGCGGCTGGAAGTGACGCGCAATGAAAGCCGCCCCGCCGCCCCGCCCCGAGCCGACCTCCAACCCGTCGCGTCCGCGCCAGTCTGCGGCGCCGGCGATGCGGTGGTACATGTGCACCTGGTGGCGCACGTTTTCGAGCCCGGGCGGGATCTCCAGCGCGGGCGGCTCCTCGTGCAGATGATGGAATCCATAGTTCATAAAGACGAGGTTCTCGCCTTTATCGAATTTCGAGATCAGATTATAGAAAAGTTTCGTAAGTCCTTTGACCGCCCCTGAAAATAATTTCAACGGTTTCATGGCTGGCAGGCGCTCCACGAACGTGGCGGCATCGTTGAAAAAACCGCGCGATGCGGCGCGTTTTGGCGATGGGTCCATGCTCATTCTGTCTCCTTTAAGTAAACGATGTTACGCGGTTTCAGCGCCACAATTTTCAAGTTGCACGCGTGAGGCGCAAGATGAATCTTGCGGTACTCGTAAAGGGAGTTCAGTACCGCAATTTTCAAGTTGTGCGCGCAGACCGGCTGGCAGTATGCCAAATTTAAACTGCCAAAACCATGTTCAACTCTGCCAAAAACCGCCATATACGGTAGATAACCCCATTCGCCCCACTTGGGGGCGGAACGGACGGTGGAGAGGCCGGTTCTTTGAGTCGAGATCGAGCGGGACAAAGCCTGTTCCACCACCGGGATTATAAAAACCTCGCGGTTTTCTCCGCGAGGCTTTTTTTTATACGCGTACCGTGACTATCAACTTGCCAACACGCTTTCTGACAAGATAGATACGCCACTCATCACTTCTCACTCATCACTTCTCACGCCTCACTGTAATTCTCCGGCAACCAACAGCACAACACCAGTTCACGCGCCGCCTTGACCTCGTCCATTCTTCCAAACAGAGTCGTACTCGGCGCGTTGTGGAGCAGGTCGGGATCGGTCTTCGCCTCCTGCGCGATCTGGATCAGCGCGTCGGCGAAGGCGTCGAGCGTATCCTTGTTCTCGGTTTCGGTCGGCTCGATCATCAACGCTTCATGGACGATGAGCGGGAAGTAGTTCGTCGGCGGGTGGAAGTTGTAATCCATCAAGCGTTTGGCGATGTCGAGGGCGCGCACATCACTGCCTTCGAAGCGTCCCTCTGCCACGAACTCGTGCATGCAGATGCGGTCAAAGGGGACGCGGTACGTGTCGCGCAGCCGCGCTTGCAAATAGTTGGCGTTTAACACCGCGTACTGCGCGATGTCTTTAAGCCCTTCCGCGCCGTGCAGGGCGATGTAGGTGAAGGCGCGCACGAATCCGCCGCCGAAGTGACCGTGGAAGGCTTTCATGCGTCCGATGGATTTTTGCGGTTTGACGAATCCGAACAGCGGAGCTTCATCCCCCTCGCCCTCTTCGATGATTCCCACCAGCGGTTCAGGCAGGAAGTCTGCGAGATGCGCCGCGACTCCAACCGGACCCGAGCCCGGGCCTCCGCCTCCGTGCGGGACGGCAAAGGTCTTGTGCAGGTTGAAGTGCATCACGTCGAAGCCAACATCGCCGGGGCGGACGATGCCCAGCAGGGCGTTCAGGTTCGCGCCGTCGCCATACATCAAGCCGCCGCAATCGTGAACGAGTTTGATCACCTCTTCCACATGCTCGTCGAACAGGCCGAGCGTGTTCGGGTTGGTGAGCATCATGCCGACGACGGTATCGTCGCAGGCGGCCTTGAGTTTTTCGAGGTCCACGTTGCCGCGCGCGTCGGAGGGAATCTGCTGGACGGTCATGCCCAACATGCCGACGGAGGCGGGGTTGGTCCCGTGCGCCGCGTCGGGGATCAGCATCTTGGTGCGTTTGGTGTCGCCGCGCGACTTGTGGTAGGCGGCCATCATCAGCACGCCGGTAAATTCGCCGTGCGCGCCGGCCGCGGGCTGGAGCGTGACGGCCGCGAAGCCGCTGATTTCTTTCAGCCATTCCTGCAAGGTGTGCATCAACGCCAGGTTGCCCTGCACGGTCTCGATCGGCTGAAGCGGATGGGTGTAGACAAAACCCGGCAGGCGGCAGGTGTCTTCGTCAATCTTTGGGTTGTATTTCATCGTGCACGAGCCAAGCGGATAGAAGCCGCTGTCCACTGAATAGTTGAATTTGCTCAGACGCATGTAATGACGCACAACGTCCACTTCAGCGAGTTCCGGCAGGGGCAGGTCGGAGCGAAGCAAATGCTCGGGAGGCAGAGCCGCAACGGGCACGTCGGCGGCGGGGAAGGTCACGCCGGTGCGGCCGGGCGAGGAGAGATCGAAGATGGTCGGTTCGACAATCTTGGGAGTCTGGTCAGTCATGGTTCGCCTCCGCGAGGGTTTCGGCGAGCAGGTCAATCTCTTCCTTGCTGTTCATTTCGGTTACGGCGACCAGCAGGTGATTTTTGAGCGCGGGATAATCCTGTCCGAGGTCGTAGCCGCCGAGGATGCCGTGTTCGAGCAAATGCGCGTTGACCTCGCTTGCAGGCTGCGGACATTCCAGCGTGAATTCGTGGAAGAAAAGTTCGGACGAAACCTTGTAGCCTTTGAGTTTGTTCAATGCGCCCGCGGCGTAATGCGCTTTTTGATAACAAAGATTCGCGACCTGTTTCAATCCGTTTTTGCCAAGTACGCTGAGATAGATCGCAGAGGCAAGCGCGAGCAATCCTTGATTCGTGCAGATGTTGGATGTGGCGCGTTCACGTTTGATGTGCTGTTCGCGCGCGGTCAGCGTCAGAACGTAGGCGCGCTGTCCTTTGTTGTCCACTGTTTCGCCGACGAGACGCCCGGCCATTTTGTGGACGTATTGCTTGCGTGTCGTGAAGAAGCCCAGGCTGGGTCCGCCGAACCAAAGCGGGAGGCCCAGCGGCTGTCCTTCGCCGACCACCACGTCCGCGCCCATTTCGCCGGGCGTTTTGAAGATTGCCAGCGCGGTGGGATTGGCAACCACGCAGACGAGCGCGCCGCGGCCGTGCGCGGTCTCGATCAGGTTTGTATAATCGTGGACGCGCCCAAAGAAATCGGGGTACTGCACGATGACGAGCGAGGTGTTTTCGTCAATCAGCGTTTCCAGGCCGCTTACAGATAGCTGATCGCCGATCGCCAAATCGTCTCCCGCCACTTCCACCCCCATGCCTTGCGTATACGTGCGGATCACGGCTCGATACTGCGGGTGGACGGCCGGCGAGACGACCACCTTTGCCCGTTTGCCGCGGAACTGTGCGAAGGCCAGGTTGACCGCTTCGGCGGTGGCGGTCGCGCCGTCGTAGTGCGAGGCGTTCGAGAGTTCCATGCCGGTCAGCGCGGTCATCAACGACTGATATTCGAAGATGGCCTGCAGCGTGCCTTGCGAAATTTCGGGCTGATATGGCGTGTACGCGGTATAGAATTCGCCGCGCCGGAGCATGTGATCAATCACCGAGGGGATGTAGTGATTGTACATGCCCGCGCCGAGGAAGGAGATCAGGTCGCCGCGCACGGTTTCGTTATGGTCGGCGATTTCGCCAAGGTATTGCGCGGCTTCCATTTCGGTCAGCGCGGGGGGCAGGTCGAGGGCGGGGAAGCGATGCCGGGCGGGAACCGCCTCGAAGAGATCGTCCAGCGATTTAACGCCGACGGTTTTCAGCATTGTGTCCCGTTCTTTGGGGGAGATGGGGATGTAGGTCATTTTTTTCTCGATGTTCGATGGGCGATATTCGATACTCGATACTCGATACTCGATATTCGATGGACGATCTTTGGGAATCGACTTTCTAACGTCGAGTATCGAACGATTAATGTGCGCGACTCTCGCAATAGGCGCTGTACGCCGCGGCGTCCATCAAATCGCCAGCCGCGCCGCCCTCGATCTGGATCATCCAGCCTTCGCCGAATGGATCGGAGTTGAGCGTTTCGGGTTTGTCGGCGAGGCCTTTGTTGATGGCGGTTACTGTGCCTGTGGCTGGCGCGAGAATCTCGGCGGATGCCTTAACCGACTCAACCGAAGCGATCGCCTTGCCCGCCTCGACTGCATCACCCGCTTCGACGAGGATTTCGACGAAGACGATATCGGAGAGTTGGTTTTGGGCGTAGTCGGTGATGCCCACTTTTCCGCTCGCAGGCTCGAACCATTCATCGGACGTTGCATATTTCAAATTGGAAGGGGCGTTCATGGGTATTCTCCTTGTGAAATCGTGCCGCAAAATTTATTTTGCGAGGCGTTGGGATTGGGCGAATCAAAAAGGCGCACGAAGTTAATCGCGCGCCTCTGTAATGTGACCTGAGAGATTAGTGTAGTTTTGTAGTTATTTAGTTGGGTAGTTAGGTAGTTGAACTACGTAACTATCGAACTATCAAACTACCGAACTAACCTTACACCGTCGGTATCCCGCGAGGGATTTTCCAGAGTGGATTCGGGAACAGGGTCCTTTTGCCTGAGAGATTCATCTGGTTTCGCCTGATCCAGATTTGCACCTTCGGCGTCCTCGTTTTCGTGTGAGGCTCTCTTCCCTGCAACCGTTCGATTGTGGTTCGATTCTACGGGGCAGGGAGGATGAAGTCAAGGGATGAATATCCTCTTTTTACAAGAGCAGCCGGGGGCCGGCAGAAACCCGGATTCGCTTGCGCGCCTCATTTCTTCGATGCCGGCTTGCGGACCGTCTTTGGCTTGGCCGGGGATTTCTTCTTGACCGGCTGCGCTTCACCTTCGACGGGCGAGGCGGGCGCCTGCATGGAGTCCGAGTCCTCGGGCTTCAACCACGCGGGAGTCTCATCGGCGGGCGGGGCGACCGGCACCGGGGTGGATTCGACCGGCAAGGGCGCGGCAGGCGCGGGCGGGGCGGGAGGCGGAGTCGGCGGGTTGTTCAGCCGCGCAAAATATTCCTTCACGGTCGCGTCGTTGTAAAAGACCAGCACGAGGATCCCGACCACCGCCGAGAATACGTTGCCCGCCGCCACCGCGACGATCTCCCAGATGGCGATGGATTGTGAAGGTTGGACGGCTTGCGGAGGATCGCCCAACAATTTCATGGCATAGGCGATCTCGAACCCGCCCAGGACAATGACCAGCAATGCGAGCGGCGAGCATAACAGAAAGGTGCCGAACGCCAGCGCAATTCCGAAAATAATATTGAAGATGCCGTTCACCAGCGTCATAATGGAAATGGCGGTGACCAGCGAGGGTTTGGTGGGTGATGTGTTCATCCTGTCTCCTTGTTCGTGTTTGTATACGGCGCACACAAAACAAGGTTGCAGAATCAAAAGAGCCTGCACAAAGCAGGCTCTTGCTTGTTGATCGAAAACTACTTTGCCCAGCCCTGGTTGCGGATGAAATCGGAAACCATCGGGATCTTCACATCCTGTCCCTGGTAGGCTTGATACGCCCAATACAGGAAGACCAGCCACAAGAGCGGCACGCACAGACCGCCGAAGCCAAGCGTCACCACGGAAACGATGGTGGCAACGATGATAAAGGCGATGCTGGCGACAATGGATTGCACCGCATGGAATTTAATGAACGGGCGATTCTTTTTATCTTCCATCAGCAGGGCGATGATGCCAACAAGCGGGGCGAAGACGTAGCTGAGCGCTGCCCACAGTTTATCGTCGCTGGTGAGATCGGACATGGGTTCGTTTGACATGGGTTCCTCCGAATGATCTGGTTTGGGTTTGAAGCATTTTACAATTAATTCAGGCAAAATGCAACCAGATTATTAACTCGCCTTACGCGCCCTCGCCCAGGTCACGCTTGTAGCGTGACATCTCCTCCAACCGCATCACGCTGGTAAAATCAACCCATGACCAGAATCGTCTTCATGGGTTCGCCCGAATTTGCGTTGCCGAGCCTGCGCGCGCTGGCGGATGCGTACAACGTGGTGGGCGTGGTCACACAACCCGACCGCGCCTCCGGGCGTGGGCGCGAGGTGAAGATGCCTCCCGTCAAAACGCTCGCGCTCGAGTTGGGACTCCCGATCATGCAGCCAGAAAAACTCCGCGCGCCCGAAGCGATGGATCAACTCCGCGCGTGGTCGCCCGAACTCATCGTCGTTGCCGCGTTCGGGCAGATCCTCAAACAGGATGTGCTCGATCTGCCGCGCTTCGGATGCCTCAATGTCCACGCCTCTCTGCTTCCGCGTTGGCGTGGCGCGGCTCCCATCAACGCCGCGATTTTGCACGGCGATGAAGAGACCGGCGTGACCATCATGAAAATGGATGCGGGACTCGACACCGGCGCGATGCTTGCGAAACGCGCAATACGCCTCTCTTCCGACGGGACAGCTGGTTCAGTCACCTCGACGTTATCTCACCTCGGCGCCGACTTGCTGATCGAGACTCTTCCGCGCTGGATCGCCGGCGAAATTCAACCAGAGCCGCAAGACGATTCACTCTCAACCTACGCGCCGATGATGAAAAAGGATGATGGACGACTCGACTTCGCGCGCGATGTGAACGAACTGGAAAGACAAGTCCGCGCGTTGAACCCGTGGCCCGGCGCGTTCATGGAATTTGATGGGGCGATTTTAAAAATCCACCGCGCGCACGTACGCCAAACGTCCAGTTTGGCTGTTGAACTTGTGAAAAACGCCGAGGTAGGGCAGAGGCTGACGCAGGCGAACCAGCCCGCCGTCGGCGCGAGAGGCGGGGTTCTCGTCCTGGATGAAGTGCAGCCTGCCGGGAAAAAATCCATGAGCGGGAAGTCGTTTCTTGCGGGCGCGCGTCATTGGGCGTGACTCATCATCCCGCGAGGGGTTTTATCTTCAAATCAATCTGTGGAGGAATCATGTTCAATGCAAAAGTGTTTGTGGCTGAACTGATCGGCACGTTCGCGCTGGTGTTCGTCGGCGCGGGCGCGGGGATCGCCGGGGCTGGGTTGCTGGGCGTGGCGTTGGCTCATGGCCTCACTGTGACGGCGTTCGTTTATACCTACGGCTATATTTCCGGGACGCATATCAACCCCGCTGTGACGTTCGGGCTGGCGCTCAACAATACGATCAAATGGGGCGAGGCGTTCTTTTATTGGGCCGCGCAATTTCTTGGAGCGGTGATCGCCGCGTTCTTGCTCAAAACTTTTACCGGGGACATTTCTGCCGGCGCGACCGTTGGCTCGTTGACGAATTCGATGCCCGTTAATGCCGCACTGGTGGAACTCATTCTCACATTTTTCCTGGTCACTTCGGTATTGCATAATGCTGTTGCGGGCAAGTCTGGAAATTTGGCTGGTTTGGCAATCGGTTTGACTCTGGTGGTTTCGATCCTTGTTGGCGGTCCCTTGACCGGGGCGTCGCTCAACCCGGCACGCACGTTCGGTCCCGCCCTCTTCACCGGCGCGCTTGCCGATCCGTCAACGTACATTGTTTATTTTGCGGGTCCTCTGCTCGGCGCGGCGGCGGCGGCGTTCGTGTATAAATTCATGCGCGACTGATCCGGCGCGTTGCGGCTCAACCCGTTTTCCATTTTGTGGAGAACGGGTTCCCGCTTTGGGCGTAAAATAGGGATAACAGAACGTACACAAAACCTTGCATGGGGCGCATATTCTAAGGCGCCGAACGGATGGTTGGCGTTCGAGAACGCCATTATGTGTACGTCCTGAATATTTTTTGGAGGCCGCCTTGTCCAGTTATGTCGCCGCCATAGATCAAGGTACGACCAGCACTCGTTTCATTGTTTTCGATCACGGGGGGGATGTTGTTGTTGTGGACCAGAAGGAACATCAGCAGATCTATCCCAAACCCGGCTGGGTGGAGCATGACGCGTTACAAATTTGGGAGCGCACGCTCGAAGTGATGACGGGCGCGCTCGATAAGGGACGCATCCTGCCGGAACAGATCGCCGCCATTGGCGTGACGAATCAACGCGAGACGACGGTCGTGTGGGACAGGAAAACGGGCAAGCCGCTCTGCAATGCCATCGTCTGGCAGGACACGCGCACCCATGACCTGTGCAAGAAACTCGCGCTCAAGGGCGGGCAGGACCGCTTCCGCGCGGCGACCGGGCTCCCGCTTGCCACGTATTTCTCCGGACCCAAGATCCGCTGGATCCTCGATCATGTTCCAGGCGCGAGCGCGGGAGCGAATCGCGGGGACGTTCTGTTTGGCAACATAGACACCTGGCTGATCTGGAACTTGACCGGGCGCGAAGCCCACGTCACCGATGTGACCAACGCCTCGCGCACAATGTTGATGAATCTCAAAACTCTCGATTGGGACGATGAGATCCTCAAAGCGCTGGGCATTCCGCGCAAGATGCTTCCGCAGATCAAATCGTCATCTGAAATTTACGGAACTGTGGCGGCGGCAAAGACAAGCGCGCGGGCGCGCGCCGCGCTCCCATTGCAGGGCGTACCCATCTGCGGCGATCTCGGCGACCAGCAAGCGGCCTTGTTCGGCCAGGCGTGTTTTAAGGCAGGCGAGGCCAAGAACACCTACGGCACCGGCTGTTTCATGTTGATGAACACCGGCGAAAAGCCCGTGAAAAGCAAAGCCGGACTGCTGACCACGCTCGGATATAAAATCGGAAAACAGAAAGCGGTCTACGCGCTCGAAGGTTCGATCGCGATTGCGGGCGCGTTGATCCAATGGTTGCGGGATAATTTGGGATTGATCGAAAAATCGTCTGAAGTGGAGACGCTGGCAAAGACCGTGAAAGATAACGGCGGCATTTATTTTGTCCCCGCATTCTCCGGTCTTTTTGCGCCGTATTGGAAATCGGACGCGCGCGGCGCGATCGTGGGCATGACGCGCTACGCCAACCAGGGTCACATCGCGCGCGCCGCCCTCGAAGCGACCGCCTTCCAAACGCGCGAAGTTCTCGACGCCATGGAAAAAGATTCGGGCGTAAAACTTTCCTCGCTCAAAGTGGATGGGGGCATGGTCTTCAATGAACTGCTGATGCAATTCCAGGCGGATATCCTGGATGTGCCGGTGGTCCGTCCCAAAGTCGCCGAGACGACCGCCCTGGGCGCGGCGTACGCGGCTGGGCTGGCAGTCGGGTTTTGGAAGGACACCGATGACCTGCAAAAAAATTGGGGACGCGATAAAGAATGGAAACCGAAGATGGACCCGCAGACCCGCACAGACCTGTATGCCGGTTGGAAAAAAGCGGTCACGCGCACATTCGATTGGGTGTGAGCCATGCATCGCAACGAAATCATCGCCTCCATCAAAAAAAATCCTTCCGTCTCTGTTCTGATCGTCGGCGCGGGCATCAACGGTATCGGCGTCTTCCGCGACCTGGCGCTTAACGGCGTGGACGCGCTGATCGTGGACCGCGCGGATTTTTGCTCCGGCGCGTCGGCGGCTTCCTCGCACATGGCGCACGGAGGCGTGCGTTACCTCGAGAACGGCGAATTCCGACTCGTGCGCGAAGCGGTGGGGGAGCGCAACCGCATGATCCAAAACGCGCCGCACATCGTCAAGCCGCTGGCGACCACCATCCCGGTCTTCAAGCATTTCTCCGGTCTCTTCAATGCGCCGCTCAAATTCCTCGGATGGCTCGACAAACCCGGCGAACGCGGCTCGCTCATCATTAAACTCGGACTGATGCTCTACGACGCTTTCACCGGTTCACAACGAGTTGTCCCGCGCCACAAATTTCGCGGGCGCGCCGAATCGCTTTCCCGCTGGACTCGATTAAACCCCGCCATTGTTTCCACCGCCGAATATTACGACGGCTTGATTCAGAATCCTGAACGCCTCGCCCTCGAGTCCCTGCTGGACGCGGAGGCGGACGGAGCGCGCGCCCTCAACTACGTCTCCCTCGCGGGCGGGCAGGGAGAGCGCGTGACATTGCGCGATGAATTGACCGGCGAAACCTTCGAGGTGACTCCGCGTCTCGTCATCAACGCGACCGGCGCATGGATAGACGCCGCCAACGCCATGCTCGGGCAGTCCACGCATTTCATCGGCGGCACAAAAGGCTCGCACCTCGTCCTCCATCATCCCGAACTGCGCCAGGCCATTGGCGAAAATGAATTTTTCTTCGAGAACAAAGACGGGCGCATCGTACTGATCTTCCCGCTCTTCGATAAAGTTTTGATCGGCACCTCCGACATAAAAATTGGCGACCCCGACGAAGCGCGTTGCACCGATGAAGAAGTGGATTACTTCCTCGGCATGCTCGCGCGCGTCTTCCCAGACATCCAGGCGGGGCGCGAACACATTGTCTTTCGATTCAGCGGCGTGCGGCCCCTGGCGAGCAGTGGGGCAAAGTCCACCGCCCAATTCAGCCGCGACCATGCGATCCAGGTTGTCAGCGGCGTGTGGACCGGGCTTGCCTATCCGGTCTATTCCCTCGTCGGCGGCAAGTGGACCTCCTTCCGCGCCTTCTCGGAACAAGTGACCGACAAGGCGCTGGATTTCTTCGGCATCGAACGCGCAAAATCCACACAATACCTTGCCGTCGGCGGCGGCCGAAATTATCCGCGCACAGCCGAAGAACAAAAACGCTTCCTTGACCGCGTCAAAGCCTGGGCGGGACTTTCCGAAGAACGCGCCCGTATTCTATTCGAACGCTACGGCACGCGCGCCGAAAGCATCGCCGAATTCCTCACGCACCAGCCGGATGCGCCGCTGAAGACCCTGCCCGATTATTCGCGCCGCGAGATCGCCTTCCTTGCCCAGCATGAAAAAATCGTCCACCTCGACGATCTGATCCTGCGCCGCTCCATGCTTGCAATGCTGGGACAACTCACCCGTCCCGCCCTGGACGAACTGGCGGGCGAGTTGGGCGGCGCATTGGGCTGGGACGCAGCGCAACAACAAGCCGAGGCGATGCGGACGCTCGAACTGCTGTCAAGCCGTCACGGGGTAAACCTGTAACGCAAAATCCATGTGCGGAGATTTTTAATGCGGCGCGCTCGCGCTCAAATTTCCCTCATGCCTGCTGAAGAATTTGCGGGTAGAATTCCCCGTCCAGAGGCTGAATGTCCCCCCGTCGAAAACCAACCGTTGACCTGATCATCCCCGTCTACAACGAAGCGGGCGTGATCACCCAAATGCACGCGCGTTTCCGCGCCGTTGTGGACGCGCTCCCCTACTCCGTCTCCTTCATTTATGTGGACGACGGCTCCTCCGATGCCACCGAAGCCGAACTCAACCAAATTGCCAGCGCCGACAAGCGCGCGCGCATCATTCCGCTCAGCCGCAACTTCGGTCATCAAGCCGCGCTGACCGCCGGGCTGGACGCCTCTACCGCCGACATGATCGTCTCGCTCGACGCCGACGGTCAACACCCGCCGGAGATGATCCCGCAGATGCTCGACCTGATCGCGCAGGGATACGACATCGTGCAGGGACAGCGCGCCGAGGACGCCGAACTGGGACGCTTCAAAAAATGGACCTCCAGCCTGTTCTACCGCGTGCTGAATTTCATCTCCGGGACGCGCGTCCTGCCCGGCGCCGCCGACTTCCGCGCCATGTCGCGCCGCGCCGCAGATGCGCTGAAAGCCATGCCCGAATACCACCGCTTCCTGCGCGGCATGGTCTCATGGATCGGATTCAAAACCGCCATCCTGCCCTATCACCAGCAGGAACGCTCCGCCGGGGTTTCAAAATATTCTTTCGGCAAAATGTTCCGCCTCGCCATGGACGCGATCTTCTCGTTCTCGCTCGCGCCGCTCTACATCGGCTTGAGTTTTGGCGGCATCTTCTTTTTCCTCGCCCTCGCTGAAATGCTGTACGCGCTTTCTTTCTGGCTCACGGGCAAAACCGACCAACTCGCGCCCGGCTGGAGTTCGCTGATGTTCATGCTGCTCATCATCGGCGGGCTGGTGATGATCCTGCTGGGATTCATCGGCGTTTATGTCGGCTATATTTTCCAGGAAGTAAAACGCCGCCCGGTCTACATTATCAAAGAGACACCCAACCATGACTGACGCGCAATATTCCGTCACCTTTCTGCGCCACGGCGAATCGACCGGCAACGCGGAGAACCGCTTCCAGGGACAGGCTGATTTTCCGCTCACCGAGCAGGGACGCCAGCAGGCGCGCGCCCTCGCCGATCAATGGCGTTCCGAACGCGTCGCCTTCGATCAATGTTTTACCAGCCCGCTCCTGCGCGCCAAAGAAACCGCCGAGATCGTCTGCACCGCGTTGAACATCCCCGTTGAAGTAGACCCGGCCTGGATGGAAATGGACAACGGCCGCATGGCGGGTCTGCGCGACGATGAAATGGATTGGGACGAACCGAAATTCATGACGCCCTACACCCGCTTTGGCGAGACCGGCGAAAGCCGCCTCGAAATCTACCTGCGGGCGGGGCGCGCCATCCAATCCATCCTCGACCGCAAAGCGGGGCGCTACCTCGTCGTCTCGCACGGCGGAATTTTAACCATGACGATGTATTCCATTTTGAGCATCGCCCCGCAGGCGCATCACAACGGACCGCGCTTCTGGTTCCGCAACACCACCTATGCCGACTTTGCCTACGACCCCCAATGGCACAACTGGCGTTTGCTACGGTTTGATCGGTCGCACTGGAAGTAAAAGAGCAGAGATCCGTTTAGAGAGTGTTTTAAAACTGCTCGATTGTGTGCATCAGCGACGTTAGAGAACGTCGCTGGGGATGCGCAAGAGAACGCACAATACGCCCTTTCCCAGGAGACGCCCTCTCCGTCGGTTGACTTATGCAGGAGGTCAATTATGAAATTCGACGCCGGTCTGCCCCCGACTCATCTAAAAGATGTCCCCGCCATCGCCCAGGCCGCCGAAGCGACCGGCTTCGATGCGTTGTGGACTCAAGAGACCCAGCATGATCCATTCCTTCCCTGCGCGCTGATCGCCGCGAACACACAAACATTAAATTTCGGAACAGCCATCGCGGTCTCGTTTGCGCGCTCGCCCGCCAACCTGGCTTACACCGCCTGGGACCTGGCCGCGCAATCCGGCGGGCGATTCATCCTCGGGCTCGGCACGCAGGTCAAGGCGCACATCGAACGCCGCTTTGGCATGCCGTGGCCCGAGTCGGTCACCGGCAAATTGCGCGAGCAGATCCAGGTCATCCGCGCCTTTTGGGATTGCTGGCAAAACGGGACGAGGTTAAATTTTCGCGGCGAGTATTACAAGGTCACACTCATGTCGCCGTTTTTTAATCCCGGCGCGATCGAGCATCCGAATATCCCGATCTACATCGCCGGAGTCAACACCGGACTGGCGAGTCTCGCGGGCGAGATGTGCGAAGGATTCCACGCGCACCCGTTCCATAGCGCACGCTATTTGCGCGAAGTGATCCAGCCCGCCGTCGAGGAGGGAACGAAGAAAGCGGATTCAGGCAAACCGAAAACACAGATCTCCGTCACAGCCTTTGCCGCGACCTCGCCTGAAGAAGAATCCTTCGCGCGCATGCAGATCGCATTCTATGCCTCCACGCCTTCATATCGCGCGGTCATGGACTTTCACGGCTGGGGCGGAACCGCCGAAAAACTGTCCGCGTTCGCCGCGAAAGGGGAGTGGGCTGAAATGCCCATGCTCATCACCGACGAGATGCTCGCCGAATTTTGCCTGATGACCACCGAAGAATATCTCGCCGCCGATTTGAAATCCCGCTATGCCGGTCTCGCGGACCGCTTGACGCTTTACACGCCCTTCGTGCCCGGCGAAAAAGATTCATGGTGGAAGAATCTGGCCGGGGGGATTCAGGCGAAAATTTAAACGAAAAACAAACACCCATCTCATCCTCCGCTAATTTCCTCAAATTGAATCGGGATATAATGAGCGCGCGTAGAGCGCGTTCATTATTTTTTGGAGACACATGGATACTTCCTATCTTGCCGGTTTGATCTTTGTATTGGCTTTTGCAGGGATGATCTTCATCCACGAACTTGGGCATTACCTCGCCTCGCTGTGGATGGGCGTGGAAGTGGAGGAGTTCGGCTTCGGCATCCCACCGCGCGCCTGGCGGTTTTGGCGCGGCAAAGGCAAACTAACCGTTGGAAACCAAACGATTCTCATCCCCAATAATTTCGACCTGCCTTTCACCGCCTCAGAGAATCTGGGACGCGGCGTCGAAGTGAGGCTGAAGCGCGTCAACGAAAAACTGATTCTCCAAACAATCCAGCTCGCCGCCACCGAAGATGGACAATTCCGCGCCGCCCAACCCATACCGTTTCAAGGCGCAGACGGCACATGGCGCATGGACGGCATCCTGCACAACGTCTCACAAGGCACCGAATTCACCCTCAACTGGCTCCCGCTCGGAGGCTTCGTCCGGCCCAAAGGCGAGAACGATCCCAACATCCCCGGCGGACTCGCCGCGGCCAATCCCTGGAAGCGGCTGGTCGTTCTGTTCGCCGGGCCGCTTATGAACCTGATCGCGGGCGTCTTCGTCATCAGCCTGCTCTTTGCCCAGATCGGCATCCCCGACAGCAGCATCGTAAAAATTTATAGCGTGGAAAAAGACGCGCCTGCCGACTTGGCCGGGATCCGCGCCAACGACATCGTCCTTTCGGTCAATGGCGAGGCCATCACCGCGCAAGAACAACTGCGGGCCGCCATCCTTGCCAGCCTCGACCGCCCGCTGGAGATGATCGTTCTGCGCGACGGCGAACAAGTGACCCTCACAGCCACGCCCAGCAGCGCGCGCCCCGCCGAGATCGGCGCTCTCGGAATCGGAATGGGTTCGCAATACGTTCCAGCCGAATCATGGTTTTCCACCCTGCCTTACAGCCTGGACGCAACCTGGTATCAGATTCACTTCTTCGCCACCCTGCCTGGCAGGATCATCGGCGGCGAGATAGACCCCGAACTAGCGCGCTTTTCCGGCTTGTATGGCATCGCGCGCGTCTTCCAACAAACGGTGGAGCATGACGTAACCAGCCGCGCCGTCGTCACCTCCTCCTCCGTCCCCGAACCGACCAACCTCACGCTCGAACTGATCGCCTCGCTCACCATCACCATCGGCCTCTTCAACCTCTTTCCCTTCCCGGCGCTCGACGGCGGGCGCATCCTATTTGTCCTGCCCGAGCTGCTCTTTCGCAAGCGCGTCCCGCATCAATTCGAAAACACCGTCCACGCCGCAGGCATGTTGATCCTGCTCCTTTTCATGCTCTACGTCAACGTCATGGACTTCGTCAACCCCATCAATATTGAGTTACCCCGATGAAACAACCCCCGCCCTTTCAATCCATTGTGGAAGCGCTGCTCGACACGAGCAAACCCTTCCCAACCAAATACCTGACCTACTTTTCGGATATGGACCCCGCCTCGCTCGAACTGGCGCTGGAGGCATGGCCCCGCGTCGCGCTGACCCGCAAGCGGACCCTGCTCGCTGACCTTGACTCTCTCCTCAGCACGGATACCATCGTCTCCTTCGACGATTTCGCGCGCGCCCTGCTGAACGACCCGGATGCGGCGGTGCGCGCAGGAGCCATTCGCCTGCTGGCTGAATGCGAGGATATTAAACTCCTGCCCGTCTACGCCAGCCTGCTCGCCAGCGACCCCGATGCGACGGTCCGCGCGGAGGCGGCGAATATATTGAATCTCTACGTTGAGCTCGGCGAATTGGAGGAGATTCCAGAGAAGGCATTGCGTCAAGCCGAAGCGGCATTGCTCGCCGCCATCCACGATGAGGATGCGGCTGTCCGCCGCCGCGTGATCGAATCGCTGGGCTATTCCTCGCGCGACGAAGTTCCCGACTTGATCAATGCCGCCTGCGAACGCGGCGACCCCGAATGGATCGCCAGCGCGTTGATCGCCATGGGACGTTCGCAGGATGATGAACGCTGGAGCGGGCCGGTTGTGCGCATGCTGCTCAGCGAGCATCACAATGTGCGCTTGCAGGCTGTGCGCGCCGCGGGCGAACTGGAACTGGCCGACGCGCGCCAGCCGCTCCTGCTCCTGCTCGACGAAGAGGCAGACGAGACCATTTTTACAGCGGCGGTCTGGTCGCTTTCGCAGATCGGAGGCGAGGATGTGCGCGTCTATCTCGAAAACCTGCTCGACCAAACCGACGATGACGACACGCTGGAATTTATTGAGGATGCGCTCGCCAATCTTTCCTTCACTGAAGATATCGGCAATTTCGGCATCTTTGCCTTTGACGGCCGGGAACTGGACGATGCGGAAGACATTGATGAGCAGGAAGAAACCCCCAGCCGCACGAAAAAGAAATAAACGACTCTTGCCTCGGAAGGGCGGCGGTCGTTTTCTGCAACAATGCAACGTCCGACAGAATATCCCATTCCGCAACGAAGACAAATAATGAAACACGCATCGGTTTTCCTTGCCCTGTTGATTCTGCTTGCGATGCCGCACCCGGCCGGGGCGCAATCTGGAACCGAGTTTGCAGAGGTGCAGGTGATCTCGCGCTTCGGCGAAACGATCCAGTTCAACGTGCGCATCCAGTCCTCCGTCCCGCTGCAATCCGCGACCGTCACCTTTCGCGAGGGCGCAGACGGCGGGCAGACGCGCCCGCTGGCGATCGAAACCGACGGCCGCGCCGCCTACACCTATGACGCGCGCCTGAATGCGCTCAAACCATTTGCCCGCATTGTGTTCTGGTTCACGGCCACATTGACAGACGGGACAGTAACGGAGAGCGGGCGCTACAACTTCGCGTACGAGGACAATCGTTTTACCTGGCAGACGCGCTCTGAGGGAATGATCCGCGTCCACTGGATCGAGGGTGACGCGCAATTCGGCGCGGCGGTTTTAGATTCGGCGCGCCGCGGCGCGCAGTCGGCGGGCGCGCTCTTTCCGGTAGACTTGTCCGCGCCCATTGATGTGTGGGTCTATCCGAACGCGGAAACGCTGCAAAGCGCGTTATTGCTGGGCGGACGGGATTGGGTGGCGGGGCATGCCAGCCCAGACATGGGCGTGGCGTTGGTTTCAGTCGCGCCGGGTATAGAACAGGGGATTCAACTGGAACGGCAGACGCCGCACGAACTCACGCATGTGCTGTTATTTCGCCGCGTCGGCGCGCACTATACGCGCTTGCCGCTCTGGCTGCGCGAGGGCATCGCCTCGCTGACAGAACTCTATCCCAACCCCGATTATGATTTTGCATTGGCGCAGGCCGCCGCGTCAAATTCCATCCCGCCGCTGGCCGACCTGTGCGATTCGTTTCCGCCCGACGCGGCCGGGGCATTCCTCGCCTATGCCGCGTCGAGATCGTTCACTCAATTCCTGGTGGACAATTATGGCGCCAGCGGGTTAAACTCGCTGGCCCTGGCCTATGCCGATGGATTGGATTGCGAGCAGGGCGCGCGTCAGGCGCTGGGACTGTCGTTGAGTCAACTCGAGGCGCGTTGGCGGGAATCAACGTTGGGCGAGAATCGCAGCCGTGTGATCGCGGCGAACCTGTTTCCCTATTTGCTTTTGCTGATTTTGATGTTAATCGTTCCGGTTTGGGGCGCGGCCGAACGGATTCTCGAACGGCGGCGGCATGGCCGCTAACGCGCGCGCACACGTCTGGGTGAAGGGGCGCGTGCAGGGCGTGGGCTTCCGCGCGCACGTGGAATATTTTGCGCGCGAGATCGGCGTCACTGGCTGGGTGCGCAACGCGGGCCATGACACGGTGGAGGCTGTCGCGGAGGGAACGCGCGAAAACGTGGAACGCTTGATCGAGGCGATGAAACAAGGTCCGCGCATGGCGCGGGTGGGTGAATCCAGAATCGAATGGGAGGAATCGACGGGGGAGTTCCGCGAGTTTGGGGTGAAGCAGAGTATATGAGACCGTTCCTGGTCTCTGTTATACCGCACTCGGTCACAAATTGCGTTTTTTTAGAATGGAATGCGCAATTTGTGACCGTGGGTATTATCAGTACTTCACGAAAGCGCGTATTTGGCGGTCTCTACCGCCAGGTTGCGATAGAGATCGCAACCTACGCAGGGTTTTCGTGATCTACTGATTATATAAAACCGTGTTACTTCTCAAGCAAACCCCAAACCTCTTTCTTTCAACGAGACCCATTTGCCCTGACCGATGACCATGTGGTCGAGGACTTCCACATCCAAAAGTTTCCCGGCCTGGACGATGGCTCGCGTCACGGCCACATCGTCGGGACTGGGCGTCGGGTCGCCGCTGGGGTGGTTGTGAATGACCACCAGCGCCGAGGCGTTCTTGCGGATCGCCTCTTTGAATATCTCGCCGACGCGCACCTGCGACGAGTTCACCGAACCTTTGTACACCTCTGTAATTTCCAGTACGCGGTTTCTTCGATCCAGCAGAATCACACGCAGATGTTCCTGCTCCAACGCGGACATCTCATACGTCACCAGCGCGGCCGCGTCTGCGGGAGAATTGATGCTTGGACGTTCTTCCGGCGACTCGAGCGCCAGTCTTCGCCCCAGTTCAATCGCGGCTTTGACCTGCGCGGCTTTGGCGTCGCCGAGTCCATGCTGCTCGATCAGTTCGGCAAAGGGCGCGCGATGCAGGCCGCCCAGCCCACCGAATTTGGTGAGCAGCCGCTGACCCATGGTCACGGCGGACTCTCCCTTCACGCCGACGCGCAACAGGATGGCGATCAGCTCGGCGTTGGTCAACGCCTGCGGACCGAGCGCGGCCAAACGTTCGCGCGGACGGTCCGCTTCGTGCAGGTCCAGGATGCGATACACAGGCGGGGTGGGTGATTCGGGCATGAGAGTCCTCCACGATGGCGATGCCAACATTGTACAACCGATTCTAAAATTTGTTCCCATAAACCCTGATAAAATTCGGCGCGTATTCCTCCCATGTCCAAACGTATCATCCCGCTTCTTTTATTCTTCGATGGGTCGGCCTGCATGGGGCTGGCGGCCGGCGCGCACGCGCTGGGGCTGGACCCCAACCCCGCGTGGGGAGGCGCCCGTTACGCCCTGCTGCTGCTGGGGGCCTCCCTGATCGGCGCATCGTTGCTGAGTACAAAATGGCGCGCGCCCGCCCGGATCGCCTCCATCTTAAATTCAGAATCGGTCAAAACGATTGCCGTGCTGGCGCACCTGTGGGGACTCATCCTGCTGATCTACATCTGGTTCATCACCTTCGGAACCTTCACCTCCTGGACGCACACCTCGCATTACTACACCCGGCTCGCGGACGCCTTCGCGCAGGGGCAGCTGCATGTGGACCTGCCTCCCGGCTCCCTCCTCGACGCGGCGGATCCCTACGACCCAGCCAGCCGCGCCCCCTTCCGCGATGACATCTGGGATATGTCCTTTTACAATGAAAAATTATATTTTTACTGGGGTCCGGCGCCGTCCCTCCTCCTCGCGCCGATTCAATCCCTGACTGGCATCCAGGCATCCGACAGCCAACTTGTCTTCTGGTTTCTGGCGGGGTTGCTGCTTTTCAATTCGCTCAGCATTTTAAAACTATGGCGCAGATTCTTTCCCGCGCTCCCTGCATGGAATGTATTTCTTTGCATCGCGCTGATCGGTTTGATTCTGCCGGTCCCATGGGAGGCCAGCGCGCCGTACGTGTATGCCGTCGCCGTGACGGCCGGCGCCTTCTTTTTGATGGGCGGCTTGTATTTCATTTTGCCCGCTCTGGACGACTCGTCTTTCCTGCCGGCGCGCGATCTTTGCGCGGCGGGGTTTTTCTGGGCCTGCGCGGTCGGTTCGCGCGCCATTCTTGCCATTCCGGTCATCTTCATGTCTCTTGTTATACTGGCCCGGATTCTCACATCCCTGCCCGCGTGGAAGGATTGGAAACGGGCGGCTGCGCCTGTCCTCGCGCTATTCGCCCCTCTTGCAATCGGCGCGCTCCTGATCGGCTGGTATAACTGGGCGCGTTTCGATTCGCCCTTTGAATTCGGCGTGCGCTATCAGATCACTACGTACAATTTCAATCAGAGGGGATCCGAAATCTTTCAACTCGCATATGTCTGGCGAAATTTACATGCGTACCTGCTCCAGCCGTTCCATTTAATCCGGGAGTTTCCATTCATCCAACCGGGGATTCTGGCCGAAAATTCCATACAGGCTGGAGCCAACGCCGCCTCCATCTATTATACGGGGCGACTGGCTGGCATTTTGCCTGGCATGCCTTTTTTGCTGTTTGGGTTCGCCCCCATCTTTCTACAGCATATATTTTTCCGTCCCGGTCTATGGACGTTGAAGCACTTTGTTCTGCTTCTTGCAGGGTCGAGTCTGACTTGTTTTATCTCTCTGTTATTCTACTTCAACGCGCAGACGCGTTTTCTGATGGATGTTATCTCCCCTTTTTCCCTGCTTGCCATTCTGGGATATTGGATGACCGTCTCCCGCCTCTCGCGCATTCAAAGCAGAGTCGCCCGCGCGGCGATTCTACTGACAGCCAGCGTACTCATCTGCACCATCCTGGCGGGCATCCTGTTGTCTGTCACCGGCGAGACCGGCCGCCTGGAGAACTTCAACCCCGGTCTCTTCTATGAAATACGCGCGTTCCTGCCGAGTCTGCATCCATGAACCACGACAGGCGCGCAGAACGCGTATGATAGAATAGCCGCCTGTATGTCTTTATACACCATTGGCTTTGTAGCCTTTCTATTCCTGGTTTTCATCCTGTATTATGTTTCCCCGCATCGCCTCCGATGGGCGCTTCTCCTGCTCGCAAGTGTTTTCTTCTATCTCACCTATTCATGGGAATCCGCGATCCTGATCGGGACGCTCATCCTGGCAAATTACTTTCTGGGCCTGCGGCTGGAACGCCTCCCCGCCGATAAACGCGGCGGCCTGCTCTGGGCGGGAATTGCTTTCGATCTCGGCCTGCTTCTTTTCTACAAATTTTTTGGCGCGTGGCTCGGTTCGCTTCCTCTGGCGCAGGGCAATATCATCCTGTCAGAATTTTTCCTGACGCCCATCGGTCTTTCCTTCCACGCGCTGCAGGCGGTCAGTTACCTGATCGAGGTCGGTCGTGGGAATCAGGCCGCCGAACGTCATGCAGGCATCTTTGCCCTGAGCATCCTGTTCTTTCCGCGCGTGCTGGCCGGTCCGATCGAGCGTCCAGCCGTGATCGAACAATTCAAAACGCCGGTCGCGTTCGATTACGAAACAGTCACGGAAGGGATGAAAACTCTGGCATGGGGCTTTTTCAAGAAGATGGTCATCGCCGACCGGCTGATCCCGATGGTTAACATGGTCTATCTCACGCCGCGCGAATATTCCGGCGTTACACTTTTTTACACGGTCATCGTATTCGCTTTCGCGCTCTACGCGGATTTTTCCGGCTACTCAGATATCGCGGTCGGTGCGGCGCGTATGTTCGGGATCAAACTCACACAGAATTTTTCCCGCCCATATGCGGCCCGCTCCATTTCCGAATTTTGGCAGCGCTGGCATATCTCCCTCTCAAACTGGCTGCGCGATTACATCTTCTTCCCCGTTCGGCGCTTTCTGCTGCGAAAGTGGGGAAGGCGGGCGCCGCTGGCCGCGACCATTCTCCCCCCCATCGTGACCATGCTCGCCAGCGGACTCTGGCATGGCAGCGGGTGGACGTTTCTCGTCTGGGGTTTGCTGCATGGTCTGTATCTGGTCTTCTTCCAATTGACGGAGGGGTTGTGGCAGAGGCTGTCCACGGTCACCCGCCTCGACCGTCTCCCCAAACTCACTGCCATGATTCAGCAATTGATCACCTTCATTCTGGTTTCCTTTTCCCTGGTTTTCTTCCGGGCCAATTCACTGGAAGACGCCTTCTATATCCTCGCGCACGCCGGAGAGGGTCTGCCAGCGTACCTGATCGGGTCCGCGCGCGAGGTGGCCGCCATGCTGCCCTCCCTGGGTCCGCGCACATTTTACAAGACCGTGATGAGCGTGATGTCTCCGATGGCGCTGAGGAACGAGTTCGACTGGTTCCTGATGATCGCGGCCCTGGGGATTTTCCTCATTCTGGATTGGACGCGCTTCGATCTTTCAAAGGTACGCGGAAAGCCGGGCTGGGTCCGCTGGACGGTGTATACGATCTTCATTACCGCCACCTTACTGCTGGCGGTGCAGTCCGTTCTCGTCAAGGAATTCATCTATTTCCGCTTTTAGATTCGCCCGGATGAATATGAGCCAGTCTGCCCGCTTTGCGCTGAAAGTCGCGTTGCTTCTGGCGGTGATCGCCGGAGTGTTCGCCGCGACCTTTTTTCTGATTCCGCCGGATGCAGGCGGCTTTTTTCAAGCCAGCGTCGTTAAATCGGCGCTGTTGAAGAACACCCCGTCGCCCCGCGTCATTCTGATCGGCGGCTCCAATGTGGCCTTCGGAATTGACAGCGAATTGATGGAAGCGCGCCTGGGACTGCCGGTCGTCAACATGGGCATGCATGGAGGCATCGGTGAAAGTTCGTACCGCGAGGTGGCCGAATATTTACGCCCCGGCGATATTGTGATCCTGATGCCGGAATATCTGGTCTTTGCCTCCGGCGAACTTTTTCAGGGAAACGATGTTGTCCTGGCGCAGTGGATCGAATATGATCTCACAAAACTGCGGCTTGTCCGTCCGTCGAGCGTCCCGGTCATTCTTCTTAATCTCCTTCAAACCAAGGCCAATCGCCGCCTGGCCTCCGCTTTTTTAAACCCCGATCTCGATCGCGGCGTATATGTGATGAAGAATTTCAACGCGCATGGCGATTTTATCGGGCATGTCGGTGTCAGCGAACCTGTTAAAAACCTTGAGAGCGGTCCCTATCTACAATCCAGCAATTTTGAGCGGGGGGTATACGAGTTTTTTGAGCGCTTTAACCTGCAGGCGCAGCAGATCGGCGCCGCCGTCTATTTCGAGTTTCCCGCCAGCCGGGCGCTCAATTGCAAGCAGACGGGTGAGGAGCGTCTCCGTGAATTTTATGGCGCGCTTCTAAACTGGACAACGATACCGGTATTGACCCCGTTCGATGAAATATGCTACCCCAATTCCTACTTTTACGATACCAACTATCATCTGAATGGCGTGGGCCGGCAGGTGATGACAGAGCGGGTCATCAAAGATTTACTCCCTTATCTGCCGTAAAAACGGCGAACCGTTGACACCTCCCGGCTCGCGCAAAGAGTTGGCGGCGTTTCGAAACGAGTCTCGGGCTTTGGTACAATGGCCGGACCTGTATGTCCCTGTTCACATTTAATTTTCTATTTTTTGTGCTTGTCACGGCCCTTGTGTATTTTCTTGCGCCGCCTCGCAGGCGCTGGGCGATTCTGCTGATTGCCAGCGCGGGATTCTACATATCGTACTCCGTTTTTTTTGCCTTCGTGCTTGCGATCGTCATTGTTGTTAATTATTGGCTGGGAATCTTGATCGAACGCGGGGAGAGGAACAAAAAGGGTTATCTGGTCGCCGGGGTGTTGTTCAATGTCGGCCTGCTGGCTCTTTATAAATTCGCGGCGCCCGTGTTGGAATCTGCTCCTTTTTTTCAAAACCATTCCTCGTATGCAGCCTGGCTGGCGATGCCGATCGGCCTGTCTTTTCATACGTTGCAGGCGGTTGCCTATCTCGTAGAGGTGTTTCGAGACGGGCATGCTGCGGAGCGGCACGCGGGAGTGTTCGCCCTCAGCATTCTATTTTTCCCGCGCGTGCTCTCCGGTCCCATCGAAAAACCATCCCTGCTCGACCAGTTTAAAGCGGAGACCCCATTCGACGCGGGGCAGGCCAGAGCAGGAATGAAATTGATGGCACGGGGGTTCTTCAAGAAAATGTTTATCGCGGAACGGCTGGCTCCGCTTGTCAACCAGGTGTTTGCCGATCCTGTTGGTCAATCTGGGGCGACCTTGTCGCTGACCATGCTGATTTACATGATTGTTCTCTACACGGACTTTTCCGGCTATTCCGATATCGCAGTGGGCACAGCGCGAATTTTCGGCATTCGTCTGATTCAGAATTTTGATCATCCGTATTCGGCCCGCTCCTTTTCCGAGTTCTGGCAGCGCTGGCATATTTCCCTGTCCAACTGGCTGCGGGATTATGTGTTTTTTCCCCTCCGAAGATGGATCATGCGAAGCAAATGGCCAGCCAGGATTCCGTTTGCCGCGACGGTGATTCCCCCGATGGCGGCCATGCTCGTTAGCGGATTTTGGCATGGCAGCAACTGGACCTTTGTTGTGTGGGGAGGGCTGCATGGCGGCTATCTTGTTTTTTTCCAGATCACCGACCCATTCTGGCAGGCCGTAGCCCGTCGAACCCGGCTGGACCGGCTTCCGCGTTTGACGGCGTTCCTGCAACAAACGATTACCTTCGTGCTTGTGACGTTTTCCTTCGTATTTTTCCGCGCGAATACCCTTGCCGACGCGGTCTATGTGATTAGACATTTTTTGGATGGTGTGCCCGACTATTTTATGAAATCATGGCTTATGATCTTGAAGGCGATGTTCGGCTGGAACGAGGCGGGCTGGGACGCGACCCTGCGGCATATTTTGTCCCCGTTGTATCTGGATACCGGGTTTAACAGCATATTGATCGGACTTTCACTTCTGGCGTTTCTGTGGATGGAGTGGACGCGCTTCGACCTGGAGCGGCTCCGCTCGCGCCCGGTGTATGTAAGATGGGCGGCGTATGCGCTATTTCTGGCGGTGTGCTTGTTGTTTTCGGTCCAGGCAACCGTTAATACCGAGTTTATCTATTTTCGATTTTAACCGGGGAAAGCGGCCTTATGAAATCAGCGCATTTTCTGACTGAGTTTATCTTCCTCACTGTGATCGTTGCCGCGATCGTGGGCCTGCCCCTGGCGCTGATTCCTCCCGATCCGACCAACTATTTTCAGGCCAGCCTGCTTAAAACACAATTGTTGAAAGATACCCCCTCCCCGCGGCTCATTGTGGTTGGCGGATCCAATGTGGCGTTTGGCATAGACAGCGAATTGCTTGAGGCGGCCTTGGACATGCCCGTTATTAATGCGGGGTTGCACGGTGGAATGGGAGAAATCTCGTACCGGGAGGTTCGTGCTTCTCTGCGCCCCGGCGACATTGTGCTGTTAATGCCGGAATATTATATGTTTGGAGACGAACAGGCTGTGGAGGGAAACGATTCGATCCTTGCCCAATGGATCGAGTATGATTTGAGCCGGATGCGTTTTATTTCGTTCGCGCGGATTCCAACCCTTGCGCTAACCATGGCCCAGGTAAAGATGACCCGGGCCGCAGCATTCGCCTACGAGGCAGGAGACCTGGGACGCGGGATCTATCTCAGTAAAAATTTTGACAGCCGAGGCGACTTTGTCGGTCACTTGCAAATTGAGCCGCCTGATATGACAGCGCCATTTGATATCTATCTCAAGTCCAACATTCTTTCTAACGTTGGGTTTGATTTTTTTGAACAATTTAATCTTGACGCCCTGGAGAAGGGGGCGACCGTCTACTTTGAATTTCCCGCCAGCCGGGACGCCAATTGCCGGCTGACCGGCATTGAAAAAATCACGCGGTTATACTGGTCCATTCAGGAGCGCACAACCATTCCGGTGTTGACGCCGCTGAACCAGATCTGCCTCCCGGACGCTTATTTTTTCGACACCCCATATCATTTGAATGCCGCTGGAAGACAGACCATGACAGAACGCATTATCCAGGATATGTTGCCTGTTCTGCCCCGATAAATTCATCCGCCCGCTCGCAATGACGGCATCACCTTGATGTTGGATACACCCATCTTTGTGCCTGCGTAATGCCTCAAGTTAAAATGTTACTTTGGGGATAACGTTGCCTCAAGTTAAAATGTTACCGAGAAAGTTTCCAAAGTTTGGCAGTTTTCAGGTCAATCTGGCGGCGAAGTTCAGCGGGATTGAGT
>JABARH010000054.1 GCA_019187665.1 Anaerolineales bacterium | reverse complement strand
GCAGCGCCGGCCACGATCCCAAACCAGAACTTCCGCGTTCGCAAAATTGGCTCCGTCTCCATCCTTGCTGTCGCCCGCTTGGGGCACCGCTTGAATTCGCCAACAGTATCAACCTTTGCGTGCACACGGACGATGTGTCGCTCTATATCAATCAACGATCAACGAAATCCCGATCGAAAGCAAAATGAACAGCAATTCCAACCCGAACAGCGCGGCAAACACATATACCATCACCATGAAGGCGGACGTGCCGCCGAACTTCACTTCCTGTCCGTCCGAAAGTTGGCGCACAGCATGCGCGGCCTGCTCCACCGATTTGCGGTCGTTGTTCAACCACAACCATTTTTCCTGCGCCACAGGCACGACGATCACTTGTCCGCCAAACGTGTTGAGGAAATTTCTTAATGCATCCGGTAAATGTGACATCACACTGGATGGCAGGATGACAGCCTTCGCGGAGGTCGCCTCCGCCGGTACATTTTCGCCCGTCGCGATCACGCTCGCGGACAAGCCCTCAGCCTGTTTCGCCATCGCCGAGCGGACCTGTTCCCCGAAGCCGCTCCCGGCTTCCTCGAAGACGAGAGTCTTGAATCCCTCGCGTTCCTCAGCCAACGCGCGCGCCGCCTCTGCGCCGTCGCGTCGCAGTGACGTGAAGTGATAGGCCAGCACGACAACGAACATGATCAGCCATTGCAAGCGGTCGAGCAGACCGGAGACATCGAACGTGTCAACGCCAAGTAAAACTTGCAACAGCAAATAGACGACCATCACGGCAGTCACCATCCCGCCGATGACGGAGCCGAACAGCACGAGATACAAATACACTTTGCGCACAAGCGAGCGCCGTGCGAGTCCGCCGACCATATTTGATGAAAGCGCTTGTAATTGCATCGGCTTCCAGTTGAGATACCAAAGCGGGAGTCCGATGATCAATGTAGCGAGGGCGGAGGCAACGCGTGAGCGTAGGTCCTCGCCCCACAACTGGCGACCCACTGACACGTCGAGGATGAACGCGAGCAGGAAGCCCACGCCGAGGAAGGCGGTGACCAATCCGGCCAGCGAGAGCGCGTAATGATAGAAGCGGCGCAGTCCGTCACGGCGAGGCGAGTCTTGAATCGATTCGATGTCGCGGTTCAACCAGCGGCTGAAATACGCCCACACGATCCCGAACGGCACGCCGATGGAAATTTCGCCGCTGATCTCGCGGACGAATTCGCGCAGGACGAACGTTTCGCCCAATGCCCAACGCAAGATCATATCCAGCAAAATACCGGCCGTGGAGAGAACGACCGCCACGCCGGAAAACGCCAGCAGGTACAGCACGCCGAGTCGCAGGTTCGAGTCGCGTTCGCCCGGCTCATCATTTGCTGTTTGACATGTGCGCCACGCAACGACCCAGATGGGCAGACCGACGATGAGCAGGGAAAGTCCGTTGATAAAAACGTCGCGGTTGACGATGCCGAGGGTTTCAGAGGGAATGTAAAGAATGAAGCGCAGAATTTGCTGGACGCCGAAGACCGACATGAGCAAACCGTAGAGCATCCAGATGGTTCGATAGAGGCGGCGGATGTCGGCGAAGTTTTCGGTGTCGGGGAGCCGCTTCCAGTCCGCGCGCAGAACCGTGACGAAGTACCAAGCCGCGATGCCGTTGAGCGCGACCGCGATCAGGTTGTCGGTCCAGGTTTGCCCGCCGCCGATTGCCGCGCGGAAGGAATCGAAGCCGGTCGCTTCGATCAATGTGCGGTTGATGAGGGCGAGAATATTTTGCGCGACGGGAATCAATGTGGCGAGCAACGCGCCGTAGAGGAAGAATGCGCGCAGGGTCGAGACTTGTTCCTCCGGGTTGTTGGCGGAGGCGCGTTGCGCCCATGCCCAGTGCAGGAAAAAAATCGGGACGCCGACCAGGATCAGCGCGAGCGACCCAGCCAGCAGGGAGCCTGAACCGCCGAGGCTGGGGGAGAGGATGCTTCGCAGGAGTCCGATCACGCCCCACAGCACGACCTCGAAGGTGATGAATGCGACCAGGTAAAAGTAGAGTCGGCGAACGGTGCGCATGACTGCCTCCTACGGCACTTTGGGTGGAATCGGCGTGTAGGCCGGATACCAATCGTACGACCAGAAGTTATACGGCATCTGCTCGATCTTCCATTTGCCATTTTGTTTTATCAGCACGGCGCGTTCCTCGTTGCGATAGCCCGAGGAGAATGGGTCGCTGGAGCCGTATTGAATGTAGAGCGTGACGTATGCTTGATTTCCGCTGAGTTCCACGCCGCCCACGTCCACGCCGGTGTTATCGGGGTTGATGTTGTTTTGCAGGAAGGCTTGTTTGAATTGATCGAAGGTGGGCTTGGACTCTTTGTCGGCGAGATAGGAGTAGGCTCGCTCATAATCACGATTGAAGACGGCCACGAGGTAATTCTTCGCCACGCCCTCGGGAGAATCTTCCTCGCCATAGGTCAAGGTTTTGTCCTGGCGGGTGAAGAACAGTCCCAGCGCAATCACCACCAGCGCGCCGATGCCGATCAGAATCCCCAACAGGAAGCGATCTTGTTTCATGGAAACCGCCTTTCGTAGATTGGAGTCGAACTCTTTGATTGTATAGGCTTTCAGGGGAAATGGCAAATAGTGTGTACAGTTATTATTCACGAACGCATAGCGGTCCCAAGCCTGTGTCCCTTGCGTGGAGGTGGGGACGATGCTGTCGGGCGAGGTGAACCGTCCCAGCGAGGGGTCGAGCCCCCACCCGTCCTCCCCCAAATGCGACAAAAGTATTTTTGTTGTTAAGGGTCTAACCCCTGTCGGATTTGCCCTAAAGGATGCTACGCGAGGGGAGGTGCCGAAGGCGGTGGGGATCTCAAGAACCTCGGTCACGCCTCGCGGGGAGCAGGTTCAAGAATTTCGGGAATGCCATTTTCCGTAGAGCCAGCGAGCCATCGGGTACACAAAGACCCAGATTCCCAATAACATAAGAGCCTCGAATTCCGCATCTCCACGGGATAATGATGAGCGATCCGCATTCATCGCACTCAAAGCAAAAAAGGAAAAATAAGCAACACATATTAATCCAAATCTATTTGTCGTCATCATGCCCTTCTTTTGCATGATTGCCATAACTATACAGATTCCTAACAGAATAACCATATTCATATTAAAGGTAGCTTCCATCTTAATACTCCTTTGACAGTGGCTATCACAAATTGGAAAAATAAGAAGCAATGAAAACTCCAAATACTAAGGGACAGCCTCGTAATAGTTCTTCCATTCATTGTATTCCATAATATGCTCAATGGTGCTGAAAGTCTCTTTGAAGATCGGATATGCTACTATCAAAATAATAATCGTTGCCGCCAAGGCAATCCATCCGATGGGACCACTTAGCAATTCGACAGTTATCAGAACAATAATGAGATCGGTAAATATATTGGCGGCTAGCAAGTATACAAGTAATGCTATATCGAATTCGCAAGCATCAGCATCCTTGCAAGGAGGTGTCCCTGACGAAGGAGGGGAAGGGAGTGTTGGGTCTTTAGTAGCATCATCGTCTTTTGGAAGAATGTTCCCTAAATCTCTTGGCTCATCAGTAATATCATCATCTTTTTGGTGTTCCGGCAAGTTCAGGGACATGCGACATTGTGGAGTGTCATATCCATAACGCATACAGGGATCACCGGGGTTGGATTGCGAACCATCACTCACTATCATATGCCCCGTCGGGTCCGTATACCTGACCGGATTATTATTCACGAACGCGTACCGATCCCAAGCCTGCGTCCCTTGCGTGGAGGTGGGGACGATCGTGTCGGGGGAGGTGAACCGTCCCAGCGAGGGGTCGAGCCAGCGAGCCACGAAAAAGTAAAGTCCCAGGCTGGCTTCCTCGCGCTGACCGGTGAAAGTGTAATCGGTCTTCAGATCGCCAATGAAGTAGCGCGTCTCGCCGAAGGTTTTGCCCACTCCGCTACGCTACGGGGTGCTTCGCGATACATCGCGGAGGCGCTGACCGTCCCGTTTGCGTCTGTCGAGAGTGTAGTACTGCCGAGGTGATCGGCGAACAGATATTTCAATGTCCCGTTCGTGCGGTCGGCGAGTAGGTTTATTCCTTTGCGAATCGAACTCGTGTTTCTGTTACAACGATAAACTGTCCCGCCAGACGATCAGGATAATTTTCAAGCAGGCTCTTGAGAACCTCTATTTTGACCTGTGCTCGCTCATCGGCAAGACGCAACAGGATGGTCCCTCGATGAGGTTTGTGTTCGCGATAGACCTTTTCACCAAAGTCCCGGTCATTGGTGATCAAGATGCGGTCTTCTTCGTTGGCCATTTGCAAGACATGGTCATCGTCCGCGCCGCGAGCGGAGTGATAGATCGAGACGACGTCGTATCCCTGATCAGTCAGCCATTCCGCCACGCGCGGACCGGTGGACTCGTCCACCAGAAAACGCATCTAGGCGTTCTCCGCCGCGAGCGGCATGAAGAGCGTAGTTTCCAGCGTTTTGCTGGCAAAGAGAATACAGGCGCGGACATCGTCAACGGTCAGCCCGTTGTATTCGCGGATGATTTCCTCGGCATCCTGTCCGTGCGCCAGTAAATTCAGGATGTATTCCACGGTTAATCGCGTCCCACGGATGACGGGCTTGCCAGTCACCACATTTGGATTCATGCTGATTCGTTCGAGTAGTTTTTGATCTGTCATGGCTGCCTCGCGGCAGAATTATACAACACTCTCCAAGGTGAAATAGAACCTCCCCCCGCGGGATGGCACCCTGCGGGTGTGATTCGCGAAGGCAGGTGGGGGTCAATCGTCGGCGGGGACAAGGGAGATTGCGCGCTTTCAAACAAAACTGCGTACCATCAGGTATATAATTTCCTCATGCTGCGCGGCTTATACAACATACCTTGCGTTTTGCTTTTGATGTTCGTCTCCGCTTGCGGCCCGCTTCCCATCCCCACCCCTCTCTCATCCGAATCATTGCTTGTCGTTTTTCATTTTGCCCCTCCCACTCTGACCGAATTCGATTCCAATTTCAATATTGCCCGCGAGATTCCGCTCGACCTGCCCTGCCCGTTAATCGCCACTCACCCCGCGCCGCGCGGACATTTCCTCGCGCTCGAACTCGCCTGCCTGAACGGTCCGCTTGTATTGCTTGCGGATCTCACCAGCGGCGCGCTGGCGAATCCATTCGCCGAAACAGACAGCCATTTTCTGACATGGGACTTCGACTCGAATCTTTACTTGCGCGTGGACGCGCTCGGCAACACCCGCCTCCTGCGCGTGACCCCGGACGGAATCGCCAGCCAATTCGACCTGCCCGCGCAAACGTACAACATGGATTTCGCGCCGGACGGGCAAAGTCTCATCTACACGTTCACGCGCGGACTGGGATTGGGCTCCGAACTATGGGCGGCGACGCCCTCGGGCAACCGCACCTGGCAGATTCACACCGAAAAAGATTGGATCATCACCTTCGCGCGTTTTTCCCCCAACGGAAAACAAATTGCGTTCATCGCCCTGCCCGACTCGGCCACGCCTTTTCCCACCGGCGAACTGTGGGTCATGGACGCGAACGGACGCAACGCGCGCACCCTCGCCCCCGCCGACTCCGGTCACGGATACGCGCCCGCCTGGAGTCCCGACTCGACACGCATCGCCTACGTCCACCGCGAGAATCCCGACGACCCGCGCGCCGATCAAATTGCGGACGCATTGGTCAGCAACATCTACATCGTGAATCTTGCGACGGGACAAACCGCGCGCGTGACGCGCTTTGCGAACATGCTGGTCGAGTCGCCGCGCTGGTCTGCCGACGGGCACTTTCTGGCATTCATGGTCGTCAATCCGTTAGATGATACAATCGCGCTATGGATCGCCGAACTCGACTCGGGCGAAGTTAAAACGATCGCAAGCCCGCGCCCGCTCTGTTGTCCAGTATGGATGCGTAAGTGAGTTTAAAATGAAACGGCTGATCACGATCCACCTCCTGTTTGCCATCCTGCTCGCCGCCTGCGGACCCTCCGCCGCCGCGACGTTGCAGCCGCTCGCCGCCAGCACGAACGAAGCGGAAGCGACTCCGCCCGCAAGCGAGACCCTCGCCCCCACCCAAACGCCGGAGGCGGAGCCTTCCACCACACCCACGCCGCGACCCACCTTCGGGCCCACCCCCACCGCAACCCTCCTGCCCGAACTAATTCTGCCCTCGCCCGCGCCCTCCGAACCGGTCTTCGACGTCTGGGACGGCCTGCCGACCTACCTCGCCGACTCGCGTCCCGGTTTTTATTTTCGCCTCCGTTACAACACACGCGTCTGGGCGCAGACCACCGACAACTATGGACAGCCCGCGCTCGGACATCGCGACATTCCCTATTGCGTCATCGCGCCCAACTTGACCGGCGGACTCGCGCCCGGCTTGCAAGTGGAACACGACATGCGAAAAATTGGCGAATTATTTTTTGAGATCAACATTGCCCTGCAACAGGGCGCGCGCCAATTCGTCACCTATCAAGCCAGCGACGGCGTGATCTTCACCAGCTTTCAAGTAGACTTCGAGGAACAGCCCGACGACTGCATCGCCGCCGCCGAAATTGTTTTGGCAACACTGACATCCGTCTCACAATCGCAAGCCACCCCGCCCCCGTAAATGCGAGCCTCCCTGTGTCTCGACTGATGACCCGCTGCCTCTTCGTTGGACTCTGCCTCGCCGGACTCGCCCTCGGCGCGAACAGCCGCTCCGTCCCGCGCGTTGCGGCTCATTCCAACTCCGCGCCGGCCGCGGCGGTGGACGCATTTCTCTACCCTCCCTATCCCGGCTCCGCCTCCCAAAACTCCGTCTTCGATCACACCTCCCCAAATTACTCCGACAGCGACGGGCGCATCGTTGTCTTCAACGGCAAAGAAGCGCGCAAAGTCTGCCCGCAGCCTCCGCCGCGCGGCGCTCCGCCCGCCCAACCCGGAGTGTGTGACGCGGGCTACGGAACGTATTGGAGTTACAGCCTCGGCGACTGGGTCTCCTACAACGGTCACGACGGCATTGACTACGGCATCAGTTACCGCCCGCTCTACGCCGCCGCCGACGCAGACCAGGTGACCTACGCCGGCTGGTACGACCCGCAGAACCACAAATCCAACCTCGGCATCTATGTCAAACTGCGTCATACCAACGGCTATTACACCGCCTACGGACATATGAGCGCAGTGGCAGTGCAATCCTGTTCACCGGCCGGATGTGCGGATCTTCCACACGGCGAGATGATCGGCATCAGCGGCAACACCGGCAATTCCACCGGCGCACACTTGCATTTCGTCCTCCGCAATCCATCCAACATCGTTATGGACCCCTACGGCTGGAGCGGCCCCGGCGCCGACCCGTATCAATCCAATCAACCCGAGTCCTTGTGGGTGCAAAACCCCTCGCTCGTTTATTACGGCGCGGCCATTTACCCATCGGGGCCCGCGCTCGATTATCCCGCCGCGCCCGCCACAGGCGTCATCGTGGATGATTCGAGCGCCAACTTCAGCCAATCGCCCGCCGGGTGCTTCACCGTCGCCTCGGCCGGTTCCGCGCAGGGCGGCAGTTTCCGCTACGTTAAAGCCCGCACGAGTCCCTCCAACTGCACCGCCCAATGGAATTTCCCGGGCGGCTCGGCGCCGGGCGAATATGCGGTCTACATCCGCATCCCCGCCGTCCACGGCACCACCGAAGGCGCGCTCTACGACATCAAACATGCGGGCGTCACCAGCCGCGTCACGATCAATCAAGTCGTTTTCCCCAACGGCTTCTACGTCAGCGACGGCTGGGTGTACGTCGGAAAATATAATTTCAACGGAAGCGGAAACGAATTCATCAGCCTCGGTAATTTCACCCACGATCAGACCAATCAGGCCAGCGGACTCGAAGTCGCCGCCGACGCCGTGCGCTTCGTTTTTGTGACCAATGAAACGGTCACGCCCTCCCCGACATTTACGGCGACCGTCACGCGCACGCCGACAAAAACATTCACGCCCACCGCGACTCGCACGCCCACAGTCACAGCCACCGCAACCTTAACCCGCACCGCCACGGCTACGCCCTCGCAAACGCGCACGCCCACCCCAACAAAGACTCCCACTGTCACGCGCACGCCGACATCCACGAGCACTCCCACCGCAACCCGCACGCCGACTGCGACTCGCACGCCCACACGCACGCCTACGCCGACTCGTACGCCAACCGCGACGAAAACACCGCCGCCCGGCCCCACCCCGCAGTGGACACTGGTCAATGTCTATTTTTCCAACAACCTCATCCCGCCCGAGGCAGTACATGGCGTGCGCTGGGTGAAGACCTCCCCGTTCATGGGCGCGGACGTGCTGAATGAATTTTTCAAAGGACCGGGCTACACCGAATATTACACCTATGGCTGGCGCGGCATCTACAACGGATTCAGCGGGTACAGTAAAACCGAATTGATCGGCGCAACCGCACACGTGTATTTGAAAGGCGTATGCGCCGCCGCTGACACGGACCTGACCATCGCCGGCTTGATCACGTTGAGTCTTAAACAATTCCCGAATGTGCAGGCGGTGAAGATCTACGACGCTTCCGGCAATACGCGCGACCCCAACGGCTCCGGGGATTCTGCCCCCACCTGTCTCGACCCGGGCTTTGTGCCGTCGCCGACGCCGACCTTGACGCGCACGCCCACGCCGGGCGTCTCTCCCACGTTTACGCCCACGCCAACATTGACGCACACACCGCCTCCCGGAGTCTCGCCAACCTTTACGTCAACGCCGACGATCACGCGCACACCCACGCGCACGCCGACTCCGATCATCACGCCGACGTTTACACCGACGCCGACGATCACACGCACGCCCACGCGCACGCCCTCTCCAACACCGGCGCGCTTTCCCACCGACACGCCGCAGTACACAAAATTATGGATCTACTGGGTGGACAAGGCGCGCTACGAGGCTGGCACGCCGCCGTTCGATGTGACCGGTTATCGTTACGTGGCGTCGAATCTCGATTTTGCAAAATTTATTCTGGATGAATATTTCAAAGGTCCCGGCTATACCGAATATTACACCTACAAATGGCGCGCGCTCTTCAACGGTTTCAGCGGCTACTCCAAACTGGAAGTCCGTGACGGCGGCGCGTTCGTCTACCTCAAAGGCGCGTGCGACCGCATGGGCCAAACGTACACCATCGCAGACTTATTGATGCTGAACTTGAAACAGATTGAAAATATCGGCTACGTGAAGATATTCGATTCAAACGGCGCGACCGAATTTCCCGGGGGAGCGGTGGATTCGATCCCAGTCTGTTTGAAGCCGTAGGACAAATTACCAATTTGTCCTACCTCAAATCATACAAATACAAATACACCGACGTGCCCGGTTCGCGGAACTGGCGCAATTGCTCCCCCATCGAATCCAACAGACCTAAAATAAAATCACGCTCGTTGAAATCTCCGTTCTCATAGACGTGCGAGAAAAGTATCCAGACGCGCCCGTGTCCGCGCAGCGCTTCGAGGTCGGACAGGTAGACCATGGGATCTTCGTGATGGTCCGCGCCGAGGGTGAACGCGGGCATGTCCATGCCGTATTTGGGCGCATAGTAGCGGACGGCGTGCTCCGCCCAATAATAAACATAGATCAAGTCGCCGGGTTTGCGGAAGTCGCGCAGATATTCCATCGTCGGGCGGATGTGTTCCTGATATTTGGGCGCGATGAAATTTTCGACGCTGACAGCCAGCGGACTGTATAGCAAATAGACCGCCAGCAGAATCCCCACAGTCCATGCGATGACGGCGGAACGGGTGAACAAACTTGCGATGGACTCAATCCCCTCGGCCAGGAGCAGGATCAAGAGCGGGGCGAGGAACAGGATCATGCGACCGGCGAACGGATAGAGCGTCAGGAAAGCGGCGAGCAGGGCGAGGAAAAAGACGGCGAGCAGAAAAAATCCAAAGCGGGGATTCCGCCGCGTGAGCCCGATCCATCCGATCAAAAACAAAAGCACGGCGAAGATGTAATTCGTTTGCAGATCGAGCAGGTCGTGGAATGGACCTTGCAATGAATATGCCAGCCACGATGGCGCCGATGAGTCATGCGGCATGAACCCGGCGCGCCAATAGTCGAGGAAGAATTGATGTGTGGAGAGTTGGCGCAGGTTGAGCGCGTAGAGGGCGCTCAGGTTGAGGAGCCATGCAACTGCGATAACGATGAGCGTGACGATTCGATTTTTATTTTTAGCAAAGACAGACGGAAGAAAAAGCGCGAAGCCAAGCGCGCCGACTGTGAAAAAAGCGGGATGCGAAAACCAGACCGCCAGCGCGCCCGCGAGGGCGATCAAAATTGCGCCGCGTAATTTGATTTCGGCTTGAACATATTTGATGTAAAGCAGTGACAACGCCAATGCAATCGCAGCGTCGGAGGAATATTGTTTGACCTCGGAGGAATAGTAAACCAGAGAGGGCGCGACGGCGAAGAATCCCAGCGCGAGGTTGCCCGCAACTGCATTTGAAATTTTTCTTGTGAGGGCGAACATCAGCGCGAGGGAAAGAATGCCCGCGATCAATGGAATGAGACGCAGTGCGTATTCGGAGTCGCCGATGACGAGCGTGATGAATTTTTGTGCAAGCAGGAATCCGATCGGCGCGCCCTGGTTGTTGTCGAGTTGCTGGAAGAGTCCCCCGAAGTTGCGCGATAAAATATTATTCGTGAGCATCGCCTCGTCCAGCCAGAGCGAGCGATTGGCGAGATATTGCCGCAGGCGCAGAATGAATCCGACCAGCACGAGGCCGAAACCGATCCAATCGCGCGGGGCGAGGCGGGGAAGTCGTTTCATCGAATTAAAAACGTACACGGGTAAACGCGGATTTTTCAAATTGCACGGAACAGAAAAATCCGCGTCAATCTTTCTTGTCCGTGAAATCCGTGTACGGGATCAATTATGCTTTGGTTTTCAGCGCATTCTTGAGGTTGACCAGCGCCTCGACGGGAGTCGGGTCCACGCCGTAGGCGATGGCGAGATAGTACGCCATGTAATCGCCGAACAGGATCATCGTCCACATCTGGGCGAGGGGTGAGTCGCCGCGCGCGTCAATGAAGTCGGTGTTGGGACCTTCGAGCATGAAGTGTTGTTTGGTCAGGTCAGTGCGCAGGCGGTTGCGCGGATGGTCGGAGGGCGCGCGCAGGAAAAGGTTCATCGTGTGCGGCTGGAGGACCTCCTGCGGATGCCATGTCCCTGCCAGCGTGTTGTGGTCCGCTTCGGGGATGAACTCGAAGTTGGCGGCGGCTTTGGCGATCTCGTTGATCTGTCCTTTGAAGCGCCGCGCCACCGGCGCCAGCAAGCCCGCGCCGAAGATCGTCACCCAGCGCCCCATGAGTTGACCGGCGTAGCGTTTGGCTGGATTGTGGACCGTCTCGATCTCCGCGCGCAGATGCGCCTGCGATGTCTTCATCGCCGTCACCGCGCCCGCGATCAACTCTGCCTGGTCTGGCATCAACCCAAGTTTGACAAGGACTGCCAGCAAAATGCCGAACGAAAATCCCACCGCAGCGCGCGGCTGACCTTTGTGATCGAATTGAATGACCGGAACATTCGCTTTCTTCGCGCGTTCAGCCAATTCTCCGCCCGTGCAGACGACGAGGAGCGCGCAGTCATTTTTTTGCGCGGCATCGAACGCGTCGAGAGTCTCTTCGGTGTTGCCGGAATGCGAGGAGCAGATCACGAGCGTCTCGCGTCCGCGCGCGAAGGCGGGCAGGCCGTAATCGCGGTGGACGATGATGGGAACCACGCACGAGTCGCCAACGCTTGCGTCGAGCGGCGTCGAGACGTACGAGGCGAGCAGGTCGCCTCCGATGGCAGAGCCGCCCAGCCCGGCGATGACGACGCGGGAGATTGGCGAGACTTCCGAAGTCTTTAAGACTTCGGAAGTCTGCATTCCAATTTCATAGGCGCGCGCCAGTTGGTCCGGCAAGCCGTCTATTTCGCCGAGCATATTCTCGCGGTCGAGGCCGCGCATGAATTCGAGATCGTCCAAATTCACAGAACGATGCCTTCCTCTTCCTCGACCTCTTCGGTGGAAATGAACAGGTCGAGCGCGACGTAGAGTCCCTGCGCCAGGCCTTGCAGCATCAGAAAATAGAACGCGCCCATCGCGATCGGGAAGAACATGTTGGCGAAGATCAGCAGGCGCGTCATCAGGTCGGTGGGCATCTGTGAAAGGTTGGGGATGGTCTGCTTCAGTTCGTTGACGAAGCTCAGCAGGTAGATGACGAGGATCGCCCAGCCTACGATCTTCGCGCCGCGCGCGATGAGCGTCAGGGCGCCCTCGTTGTGAAAGGTCAGCGGTTCTTCTTTGCGTGCCATGGTTTCTCCTAATAGTCGAGCAGGGTTTGGATTTTTCGCGCAATGTCGGCAGCCTGCGGAAGCGCCGCGTTCATCAAGCCGATATTATACGGGATGGGAATGTCCGGCACAGCCATACGCGCCAGCGGCGCATCCAGGTCGGTGAACGATTCTTCGGCGAGGGTCGCGGCGATCTCCGCGCCGAACCCGCCGGTGATTCCATCCTCGTGAACGATCAAACATTTGCCGGTCTTTCTGACAGACTCAAGCACGCGCGGCTTATCCCATGGAACGATTGTGCGCAGGTCTAAAATTTCCACGCGTCCTTCGTGACCCAAAGCGGCTTCAACCACCCGCTGCGTCATCGCCCCCCAGGTGACGACGGTTAGCGAGTCGCCCTCCGCGACCAGCGAGGCTTGCCCGAATGGAAGCATGTATTCGTCGCCGGGGTATGGTCGCCGCGCCATGGCGGTATCCAGCAGGATGCGATGCTCGAAGAAAATGACCGGGTCCTCGCCGCGCAATGCCGTGCGGAATAAACCGACCGCGTCTTCGGCGTTGGAGGGGAAGGCGAGTTTGAGTCCGATGGTGTGGGCGTAGATCGCTTCGCCGGTGACGGAGTGCCACGGGTCGCCGATCTTTTTTGCGAATCCGACCGGGATGCGAATGACGACCGGCGCGGAAAATTTTCCCGCCGTGCGCCAGCGCATCGTGCCCATGTCGTTGATCTGCTCGGTGGCGGGGTCGGCATATTTGCGGAATTGAATCTCCGGCACAGGGCGCAGACCGGCGACCGCCATGCCGACCGCGCTGCCGATGATGCCGTCCTCCGAAAGCGAAGTGTCGAACACGCGCCCCTCGCCGAATTTTTCCTGCATGTGTGCGGTCGCACCGTGGACGCCGCCCTTGGCGCCCACATCCTCGCCAAAGACAACCACGCGCGGGTCGCGGGTCATTTCGGATTCGAGCGTGCGGCGCACGGCGTCAATCAGGTTGATGCGCGCGCCTTCGGTTTGTGGCGCAACTTGGAAAGTTGCGGTACTGTCAGGGGCGAACACATGTTGGGTGACAGTGGCCGGATCGGGGTCCGGCCACGAAGCGACCTCGTCCAGCGCGGCGCGGACTGCGGAGGATGTCTCGCGTTCGAGAGTCGCCCAATCCAGATCCGGCAGGAATTTTTTCAAACGAGTCAGCGGATCGCGTTTTACATCTTCGTGTTTTTCGTTTTCTGTTTTATAAGACTGGTCGTCAATGAAGGTGTGGCCGCTGATGCGCGGCACGCGCAGATGCAGGAGGCATGTCCCCCGGCCCGCGCGGACGTACGCCACTGCCTCCGAAATTTTTTGCGAGGCGTCTTCGGGGTCGGAGCCGTCGCCGTCCATGATGTGAATATTTTTGAAGCCGCGCAGGTTGGCGGAAATATCCGCGCCGGGCGTCTGCAATTGCGAGCGGACGGAGATAGCGAAGGTGTTGTCTTCGATGAAGAAGAGCATGGGGATGTTGCGCGTGGTTGCTATGTTGAGCGCCGCCCAGAATCCGTTCGCGGCGGTGGAGCCTTCGCCGCCGTGCGCGACTGCGATGGCTTTGTCCCATTCCTTTTCGTTTAAAACTTCTTTGTGATATTGAATCGTCTGCGCCCAACCGGCGGCGGGCGTGTATTGCGCGCCGACATCTCCGGAAGATGGAAGTACGGTGATGCCATTGTTACGCGGACGCATGGAGAAGACCACGCCCACGTCGCGGCCCTCGGAGGGCGAACCGCTCTTCGACATGCCCGCCGCGAGCGCTTCTTGCACCGTGAGTCCGGACGCGAGCATGAACGGGCGCGAGCGATAGTAGACCGTGGCCGCATCGTGCGGATGATTCAATTGCAGGGCGAGCAGGATCTGCGAGAGTTCGTGACCTTTGGCCGAAAATTGATACGGGACTTTGCCGGTCGGGGCGAGTTCGCGCTCTTCGAGTTCATCCAGCAGGCGTGAGGTGAGCAGGAGGCGGGCAACGCGAGTCCAATCGAGGGAGAGTCTTTTTGTCATGTGAGATCACTTCAACCAGGGCGCGAGGTCGTTCCCGAATGTTTCGGTGAAGAGCGCCTGGCCCTGTTTGTTCAGGTGGACCGGGTCGCTGAAGTCATCCTCGGTCAACGCGGCATAATCGGAGTAGTCGAGGTAGATGACGCCGCTGGCTTCAAGATAGGCGCGCAACTGTTCGCCGTAGGTATGGAGGGCGGGCGGCTCGGAGCCAGGCGTGACGAAGCGCAGGATGCGCATGCGCACAAGCACCAGCTGGATGCCGTTGTACTGGCACAGATTGATCAGGTCCGGCAGGAACGAATCGCCGACCTGACTTTCAAAGTCGAGCACGTTGCGGCTGTAGAGATAGTCGTCGGCGGCGGCTTGCGCCTCGCTCAAAAAGACCAGGTCAATGTTAAGACTGCCGAACACGACTTCCATGGCGTTGTCCATGCAGGGCTGGTCGCATCCAATCGCTTTCGGGAGGGCGTATCGCATGCGTGTGTCCAGTCCCTCGCGGATGCGCCAGCGCAAGCCGTAGATGGGCAGGTATGCTTCCGCTACTTTTTCGAGCGGGTTCATCTGGTCGAGGTAGGCGCGCTGGATCAATTCGCCGTCCTGCGGGCGCGCGAACTCGTCTATCTGCTCGAAGTAGCGCCCGGTGACGCGGTAGCCCGGCACGGTCATCATCGAGTCGCGGAAAAAGATGACCAGGTATTTCGGGCGCGGCTGGGCGTCCACAATATTATTTTTTGCGATCAGATACCAAAGCGTGGAGGCGGATCCGGGCAGGCTGATCATGTACGGGTTCATCCCGAGGCGCGCGCCCAGCGCGGCAGGATCAACCGCAGGGGCGAGCATCGAATCGCCGAGCAGGACCATCTCCGATCGTTTCGCGCTGATCTCCTCCAGATACACTTTGCGGATGTGCGTATCGAACTGCGGCGTGATCGGGCGCGGATACGGGGAGTCGTAGCGCGCGGGAAGATAGAGCGAAAGCGCCAGGGTCATCACGAGCAGGGCGATCAGATATTGACGGAATTCTTTCATTCATTAACCCTAGAATTGGAAGTAAACGAAATCGGGCGAGGCGGAGTTGATATAGACGATCGTCACGACGGTCGCGGCGGCATAATAAAGCGAATGAATCAGCGAGTCGCTTTTGACGCGGCGGTCGAGCCAATGTTTGAGGAGCATCGGCGCGGAGAAGACCGCCGCGAGCGTGAACGTGAGCAATGCCACGGACTGTTCCTCGAGCGTGCCGAAAAATGGATTGGCGAACGCCCTGCCCACCCATGCCAGCGAAGGCGCGGAAAATAAGAGCCATCCGAAATTAATGAAGGCGAACATCACCAGCCAGGCGAACGCGCGCTTGAACGGATTCGCCGGGTTGAAATCACCGCGGATGCCGACGGCTTGATATAGCACGATCAAGACTCCGTACCACGCGCCCCAGGCGATGAAGGTCCAGCCTGCACCGTGCCAGATGCCGCAGGTCAGCATGGTCACGAGGGGCGGCGCGGCATCCGCCAGCCAGGCGGGGAGACGCGCGCGCAGGAGTTTGCGGCGGAGCGGAAAGAAGATGTAGTCGCGCAGCCAGAACGAGAGCGACATGTGCCAGCGATTCCAGAATTCGGTCGGCGTGAGCGAGGTGTACGGCGCGCGGAAATTTTCAGGGGTTTCGAATCCCAGTAACAATGCGATGCCGCGCGAAAGGTCGGTGTAGGCGCTGAAATCCGCAAGCACCTGCAGGCTGAAGCCGAGCGCGCCCGCGAGGGCGAGTTCGCCGGTCGGTTCGCTGATGGTAAAGATACGCCCGACCGTCGCGCCGACTCCGTTGGCGACGACAATTTTTTTAAACAACCCCATCACCAGCAGGGGCCAGGCGCGATAAAAATTCCCGGGCTTCCAGGCACGCGGCGCGTCAATCTGCGGCAGGAGCGTCTGCGCGCGGTCAATCGGGCCGGCGTTGATCTGCGGGAAGAACGAGACGAACAATGCGAACGAAACCAGGTTCGAGGTCGGCTTGAGGTTCTCTTTCCACACATCCAGCACATAGCCGATCTTCTTCAACGTGAAAAAGGAAAGCCCCGCAGGCAAAAGCACTTTCACCATCCACGCGTCGGTCTCAAGACCGAACGAGGCAAATGCCGCCGAGACCTGCGGGATGAAGAAGTTGTAATATTTAAAGAAGCCCAACACCAGCAGGTTGAGCGCGAGACTCGCCGCCAGCCAGCCGTTCCTGCGCGTTGACTTTTGCATGGCGAGCGCAATGCCGTAATCGCCCAACGTGGATGCGCCCAGCAGGAGCGCATACCACGGATGCGCCCATGCGTAAAAAACGTAACTGGCGCCCAGCAAAAATAGATTCTGCCAGGCATGCCTGCGCAACAACCAATACGCGCCGATGACGATGAAAAGGAAAACAAGGAATTCGTAGGAAGTGAAGTTCATGGACGAGATCCAGGATGGGGCGGCTGGAAATTATATCAGGGCTTTTTTTGCATTGCCTGGCGCAGGCTGGCAAGCGGATCGCGCCCCTGCCAGAGACTCAGCCCGTGCAACAAAAGCCCGAACTGCGAGAATCCGAACCACAGTAGAAAGACCGTGATGATAATGGAAGCGTTATCCGCCCACCTCGGCAGGGACGTAGTCACATCTTGCACTTGAGTCCGCCAGCCCGCGATCTGCGCGTCATACTCTTTCAAGACAGCCAGCAGGTTTTCGAGGTTGACGCGCGTCTCGCTGAAGTCGCCGCCCAGCGCGTAGGAGGTGTCGCTGACAAAGGTGGAGACGCGCGTGGCAAGTTCCTCCACGCTGGCAACTTCCGCGTCCAGCGAATCCAGTCCGCCCAGGATGTTCGCCAACAGCTCGTCGCCGGGGATGTTCAATTCCACAAAGGGAATCGAATTCAATTCCTCCAGCGAGCCGCGCAGGTCTTCAAGCGTCGTGCGCACCTGCTTGATATTGTCGCGCGTGGTTTTGAGTCCGGGGATGAGTTGATCGTCCAGCGTGGAGGAAACATCCTCGAGCAGGGAGGTCGCATCGGAGGTCTGCTCGGTCAGCGATGCCAGAGCCGTTTCGGCGGAGTCGAGGATGCGCAGGGCGCGTTCCACTTCGCTGCGCGCGGAAGCCAGGTCGGTTTGAATCTGTGCGAGAGTCGCATCCACATCTTCGAGTCGCGTCACGCCTTCGCGGGTCAGCGGCTCGTTATAGATCCACGCGGCGATGATTCCCGCAACACTGATCAGCAGGAACAGCGCGCTCAAGCCGATCAATATCCCGACAAAAATTTTGCGAGCCATGTTCATCCTTTCGACGATGGAAGGATTATAACTAAAAAGTAGAGCGAGATGCCATCTCGCTCTACAGCTTATGCTTTTTCCAAAATGAATTTATGTTTGCCGATGCGATACTCGTCGTTCTTCGCCAAAATTTTATCCAGCGATTCTTCGGGGACATCCACAAAGGTCTGCCTGGGTTCGATGCGAATTTTTCCGATGGTGTAGCCCGGAATATTTGCGTGATACGCGATCGTGCCGACGATATCGTTCGGGCGGACGCCCTGCACTTTGCCGACTTTTGCGCGCAGGCGGATCATGCCCTCCTCATGCGACGCGTCGCCTCGACCTCGATTGGAGCGGGCGCCTGTCTCTGAGCGTTCGCGGCGGGCTGGCGTGTCCCGTCTCTCGCCTCGTTCTTTTTCCTGCTTGCGTTTGTCGAACACCTCGCCGACTTCGGCGATCGGTCTTTGTTTTTCGTCGCCGCGCGCCATCTTGAGCGCCGCGCCCGCGATGATGACGGGATCGAATCCTTCGGCGACCAGTTGATTCACAATTTCGAGTTCGCGTTTGTAGCGCGCGCGTCCGAGCCAGACCTTGAGCGTCTCGACCAGTTTGCCCTCGCGGTGATTGAGGATATCTTCTTTGGTCGGGAGTTCCAACTTCGTGACCGGCTGTTTGGTCAGCGCTTCGACTTCGCGCAGGCGGCGTTTTTCGCGCGGCGAGAGGAGCGTGATCGCCACGCCGCTTTTTCCGGCGCGGCCCGTGCGCCCGATGCGGTGGACGTAGACTTCGGCGTCGTCGGGCAGGTGATAGTTGAAGACGTGCGAAATGTCTTCAATGTCGAGTCCGCGCGCGGCGACATCCGTCGCGACGAGGACTTTCAGCTGGTTGTTGCGGAAACGTCCCAGCACGCGCTCGCGGGCATGTTGGTCGAGGTCGCCGTGGATGGCTTCGGCGGGGATGCCGCGCACAACGAGTTCGTTGGCGAGCGCGGCGGTCTCGGCGCGGGTGCGGGCAAAGATCAGCGCGGAGTGGATCGGCTCGATCTCGAAGAGACGCGTGAGGGCATTGGTCTTGTCCGATTCGTGGACGAGATAGTAGCGTTGTTCGATGGCGCTGACGGTCAAGGTGGAGCGTTTGATCGCGACCGATTGAGGGTCGCGCATGAAGCGGTCTGCGAGGGAGCGAATCCGCGCGGGGAGAGTCGCGCTAAAGAGGGCGGTCTGCCGCTCGGCGGGAGTCGTCGCGAGAATTTTTTCCACGTCTTCGATGAAGCCCATGTTGAGCATTTCGTCGGCTTCGTCGAGAACGACGGTTTTAATTTCGTTAAGGTGGAGCACGCCGCGTTCGAGCAGGTCACCGAGGCGGCCGGGCGTGCCGACCACGATGTCCACGCCGCGGCGCAGGGCGTTGATCTGCGGGCTGTAGGGCTGACCGCCATAGACGGCGAGGACGCGGGCGCGCAAGTGTTTGCCGTATTCGGTGATCGAGTCGGCGACCTGCAATGCGAGTTCGCGCGTGGGCGCGAGGATCAGCGCCTGCGGATTCTTTTGCGGTGTGAAGTTGTGGAGGATGGGGAGGGCGAAGGCGGCGGTCTTGCCAGTGCCGGTTTGCGCCTGGCCGATGACGTCGGCGCCCGTGAGCATGAGGGGGATCATGCCCGATTGAATCGGAGTCGGTTCGGCGTAGCCCAGTTCGGTGATGGCTTGCAGGATCTCCTCACGGAGATTTAAAGAAGTGAAGTCGTTCATTGGAGTTCCTTTTGTAGTCTACTAGTCTTCTGGTCTACTAGTCTTCTCGTCTTGACCAGCGGACTAGGGGACTAGCCGACCAGCAGACTATCTTGATGAACTCCGCCTAACTCCTTCTTGCCAACAAAGCCTTTCTTTGCAGATCGGCTCGCCCAACAAAAAAGCCCGACCGCGTTCGTCGGGGCTTTATTCAGAGTACATCAAAACAATTTCCCAGAAGCGTGCGCTCTCCAGTGAGAGCGGCGGGAGTATAACACAGAAAGCCTGTTTTCAACCCCATGCGATTCTGGACACGGATCACACGGATTTCACGGATAAAACCAAAGAAAAAATCCGTGCGATCCGTGGAATCCGTGTCCAAAAGGTTTTGCTCTCGGAATATTATTATGATCCTTTTTCATCTGTGGTTATAATCCCTCATATGGACGTCAAATCTCTCTCCTCCCTCTCGGACGAAGACTACTGTTACCTCACCACGCGCGGACGTGTGACCGGCAAGCCGCACGAGATCGAGATCTGGTTCGGCATGGTCGGCGAGACGATCTACCTGCTCTCGGGCGGCGGGGACAAATCGGATTGGGTGAAGAATATGCGCGTCCAGCCGCGGGTGGACGTGCGCATCGCGAAGCGACAGTTCACGGGGCAGGCGCGGTTTGACCTGGGCGCGGAGGAAGAGTCACAGGCGCGACGGATGCTGGCGGCCAAGTATCAAGGCTGGCGCGAGGGACGGAAACTCAGCGAGTGGGCGAGGTCCGCGCTGGCGGTGGCGGTTGAGTTATCCGATTCGGCGGGGTTGGCGGTGGGGATTGAGTTATCCGATTTGGCAGGGGGATAAATCCCCCGCCTCAGTTCATGGAAGTCGGCTTAAGCCGACTCACTCGACAGTCCGAAGGACTTCCACGTACTGAGCAGGGGCTTCAGCCCCGCGAAACAGTCCGCGTTGGCGGTGGCGGTTGAGTTGAAGGTGGGAAAATAGAAAGGAATGGCTATCAGCGGGGGACTTTCAATGGATAAAGTAGGAAAAAGTAAGATAAAATTATATTGACTTACCTTTTAGGCCATGATAGAATTTCTCAAAGATTTCTGAAAGGAGTGCAGTAATGGAAACCGTAGCCACCTCGAAGGGGCAGGTTGTCATCCCGTCCAAGATTCGCAAGCAATTGGGCATCAGGGACGGAACCTATCTTCAAATTGATGTGAACATCGTCACCAAGCAGATCATTCTCACCCCTGTTACGCGCGAGTTTGTTCAATCTTTGCACGGTAAATACAAGGGGATGGGCCTGATGAAAGCATTGATGGCGGAAAAGAAACGCGAAAGGGAGTTATAACATGGCAAAGAAGGCAAAGGCATACGTGCTGGATACGTGGGCGGTGATTGCCTATCTTGAGGGTGAGCCTTCAGGAGAACAGGTGGCCGATTTGATCGCCACCGCGCATGAGGAACAAATCCCCATCTACATGAGCGTCGTCAATGTGGGCGAGGTCTGGTACACCTTTGCACGGGAAGTCTCAGAAGAAGATGCGGATGCCAGTGTGAAATCCCTGCGCGACCTGCGAATTCAATTCGAAGATATAAATTGGGAAATCACCCAAGAGGCGGCGCGTTTCAAGGCGCAGCACAAGATGTCTTATGCAGATGCATTTGCCGCCGCGCTGGCAAAGGTCAAGAAGGCGGATTTGGTAACGGGGGATTCTGAGTTCAAGCCACTGGATGGCGAAATCAAGATTAGCTGGCTGTGAATCTTTCAGGAGAAATACAATGAAATGGTCTTTTCGCAAGCAGAATCCCGGCGAAATAACACGCGATCCAATTATTGGTGAATTTTTTTCCACTGAGGCTATTGAGAATCCAGCCGAAGCCCTTGTTCGTGAAGGTATCCAAAATGCTTTGGATGCGAGGAGGGGTGAAGAAGTTCGAGTTCGTATTTTTTTAGGTACTGAAAGTCATGCATTGAAATCCGCTCAAACTTCGTTATGGTTCAACGGAATTTGGGATCACTTACACACAAAAGGCAATGGCTTGCGCGAAGTGCCTGCATCAAGTGATTTGTGTTCTTATCTTGTCTTTGAAGATTTCGGGACGACTGGGCTTCAGGGTGATATACATCAGCCATTCGATGAGCCGGGTAACAAAAATTCATTTTTTTATTTTTTTCGTGCCGAGGGTCGTTCAGCTAAAGGAGAGAAAGATAGGGGACGCTGGGGAATTGGTAAACATGTTTTCCCCCGTTCAAGTCGCATAAGTACCTATTTCGGCTTCACGGTGCGAGCTGACGATGGGCTAAAACTATTAATGGGACATTCTATTTTGAAATCCCATAAGATGGATGGAAGCAATTACGCACCTGATGGATATTTCGGTGAGCAAAACCGTGACAGCGCTTTTGTATTACCAATAACTGACGCGAAAGCCCTCGACCATTTTCGAAAAGATTTTCATCTTTCAAGAAAAGAGGAACCAGGTCTGTCTATAACAGTACCTTTTCTAGATTCGGAAATAACAGTACAACACATTAAACATGCTGTAATTTCTGGTTATTTTTATCCGATATTAAACGGGGAACTGATGGTTGATATAGAGGCGGCAAATCAAACATCTCGAATTGACATGACAACATTAATGAGCGAGATCGTAGCATTGGAGGCAAATGAAAAAAGCGAACTCAACTCCCTTATCGGGTTTGCCGACTGGATTATTCATAATTCCGCTCAAAAAGAATATGTGCTAAATCCATGCACTCTTGAAGCTCCCATTTGGTCAAGTGACTTGATCCCTCAAGAGGTGTTTGAAGATATCAGGCACGACTTGGACAATGGCAAAAGCATTGCCTTTCATGTCGGACTAAAAGTACATCAAAAAGGCAAGAAACCAGTAATGTCATATTTTAATGTGTATTTGCGACAGGACGGTTTCAAAAGTGGAAGACCCGTTTTTATTCGCGAGGGGATAATAATTTCAGACATCCATGCACCTCGCGCCCCTGGTGTGCGCTCTGTGGTTATTGTGGAGGATAAACCATTGGCTACACTATTGGGAGATTCAGAGAACCCCGCACACACCCAATGGCAGAAGGATTCATCAAATTTTAAAAATAAGTATGCAAACGGAAAAAACTATATTGAGTTTGTTACAAGGAGTGTTTCCAATATTGTTTCTGCATTAGCAGCCAAAGACAAACAGAAAGACCCTTACCTTTTTGCCGATATTTTTTCTCTGCCCCTAGACTCGCTTGAAGGTAACGACACCGGCTCGGCCACAACTTCAAAGGGCGGCGGTAAAACTGGTGGCAAGCCAAAGAAAATTGTACGTCGGGAAAAACCTTATCAAATAACGAAGATACATGGTGGATTTAAGGTTATTCCTGGCAGTTTGCCAATTAACCCTCATGCGCGGCTAAGGATTCTTGTTGCATATGATTTGCGAAAAGGGAACCCGTTGAAAAAATATAGTCCAACCGACTTTGAAATTGGAAAACATCCAATAAAATACAAGGGCGCACAACGAGGCATCACCGTCATCAATGCTGAGGAGAATCAAATTCTGCTTGAGGTTACAGATTCCGATTTTCAATTTGTTGTCAATGGATTTGATGAAAAACGTGATCTTATAGTAGAAATTGAAGAAGTCAAGGAGGTCTAAGTGATCAGAAAATTTAATTATACAGACCGGGTCAGAATTAGGCGCGAGGACATTAGTATTAACTTGGTTGTGAACAACAATCAGAATTGGTTTGACGCAGATCTGTCACGATTGGCAAATTACGAATTCCCGAATGAAAGCCTTATTTTTTTGGAGGCCTATCGTCAGACAAACTGGATGAGATTTGATTTTGGAAGCGTAGGAAAGCTTACACCGCCAAAGAATCTTCATTTGAGGCTGTTTGATTCGCCCCAAGGCATCAAGTTCCGCGTAAAAGTCACGGCATCAGGTGAGATTCACAAATTACTTGCGGAAGCAAATTCAATTCCCCTAATCACACCCGATAACGAAAACTCACAGGACTCTCCCTTACTAGATGTTGAGCCAACAGACGAATTGGGGGATGAGATATATAAAGTTGGCTTTCCAGAAGATGGGAAACCTGTCTTATACATTAACAGCGAGCTTGGAAATTACAAGATCATTGGAAGATCACCGGCATTCCTTTCCCTCGCCTTGCCTGCCGCAGTGAGAGAGATATTGTTCAGAATAACCATAATTCAGAATTGGACTGATGACACCGACATGGACGACTGGCGCAGTAGATGGATAAAATTTGCAAATTCCTTACCTGGAAACGACGATGTACCAAATACCAACGATGAAGATCGTTTGGATTGGATACAAGATACAGTTGCTCTGTTTGCAAAGAAACAGAAGTTGAAGGCGCAATTCAAGGAATTTTGGAGGGACGAACCATGAAACTTGGCAGATTTACATCTCCCGGCGTGGAAAGATTTAACCAATTTCTTGATGAGTTGAAAAACAATCCGAGTGCCGAATTCCCGCACGATTTATTAAGTTTCCCGGGCTATTTTGAGACAATCGATGATGAAACAGAAATTATGCCGTATAAATTTAAGACCCGTTGGGATGTAGCAAAGTATTTAAACTCATTGGTAAACAGTTCTGGATTGACTGATGTGGAACGCGATGCTCCTTTTTGGGTTGCTTTGACGGCTTACTATTTTGATGTGTTATGCCCCGCCGACAAAGCAGGAGAAAGAAAAGTCTTGAAGCGCGCACGATATGTACCAGAGACTCAAAATTGGCGGCGATATTATCGTCATCTGTTGTTGGGTCCTTATCTTGTCTATCGTGCACATCTTGACAACCCAGAAAGAGCAATTGCCTTCTTATGCAAACCACCCCATGTTTTTACGGATGTTGATGAGCAAATTTTAGCTTATCAAGAGTTTGTGACGAACAAGGCCGTGGTTGAGTTGACCACTAGGCTTTACTACAATCCTAAAACCAAAGATCTGAAATACGGGGCGCAGGCTAAAGGCCCCGGTTCGCCGCGTCGACTGGTAACCATACTTGATCAATTCAGTTTAACTTGGGACCTGTATTCAGCGTCCGCAGAAGAAATAATGGCCCTTCTCCCAAATGAGTTTGGGAAGTTTGCCAAAAGTGATGGATAAGCCTATAATGCCTTTCTGTGTTGCTGAAAACAGATGCTATGAAACAAGAATCGATTCCGGTTATCGATATTTTTGCTGGTCCTGGAGGATTAGGAGAAGGTTTTTCAGTCTTAATGTTGAAGAGCGGTAAGGCTATTTTTAAAATAAAGCTTTCAATCGAAAAAGACAAATACGCTCATGAAACGCTTGAACTGAGAGCCTTTTATCGACAATTCTCCTCTGGAAAAGTGCCGACCGATTACTATCGATATTTGCGCGGGGAAAATGGAAAGGATGAGCTTTTCCGAAATCATCCTTTAGAATACAAGAATGCTCAAAATGAAGCATGGTTAGCTGAACTCGGTAAAACGGACCGAGAATTGGTAAAGTCGCGCATCGTAAAAGCTTTGAATGGCGCTTCTAATTGGGTTCTAATTGGTGGCCCTCCATGCCAAGCATATTCTCTTGCGGGACGATCCAGAATGCGTAATGTTAATCCGTGGAAATACGCCAGAGACCATCGTCATAAATTATATAAAGAATACCTGCAAATCTTAGCAGACCATCAACCTCCTGTTTTTGTCATGGAGAATGTCAAAGGATTATTGTCCTCACAAAGAACTAAAACTAAAAAGGAAAACACCTTTGATTTAATTCTTGCTGACTTGAGGAATCCATCAAACGCAATTTATGGGACTAGTTCATCGCCATCCTACAAATTGTTTTCCATCTCGCACGAGAACCCCAAAAAGCTAGAAGATATAAAACCCGAGAACTTTGTAGTTCGTTCTGAAGAATATGGCATTCCACAAGCCAGGCACAGAATCATTATCCTTGGAATTCGATCTGACATTGGAAATGTAGACCCTGAAATATTGCCCAAGGCAGAAAATACTGTATCAATTGATGCTGTGATAGATGATTTGCCTCATCTGAGAAGCGGACTGTCAAAAGAAGATGATTCTGCGGAAAAATGGCGGTATGTGATTCAAGAACTTGAAAAAGCACAATGGGTCAGGTCGAATTATCTAGGGCTTGGCAATGCTGCCAAAAGCGCCTTGTTGGGAATCAGGACGAATCTGAACCGAGGAGGAAGATTTATCCTTGAAAAAACTGTTCCAAAAGAACATCACGAGTGGTATGTTGACGAACAGCTAAATGGCATTTGTAATCACGAAACCAGATCGCACATTCGCGAAGACTTGCATAGATACTTTTTTGCCGCTGTTTTTGCCAGCCAAATGAAACGCTCGCCAACACTGAATGATTTTCCAAAAGCATTACTTCCAAAACATGGGAATGTACAAAAAGAGCAGGATGGCATTATTTTTAACGACAGGTTTCGAGTGCAAGTTAGCGGAAAACCATCAACAACCGTCGTTTCGCACATAAGCAAAGATGGTCATTACTACATTCATTATGACCCTTTGCAATGCCGTTCTCTCACCGTGAGAGAAGCTGCCCGTTTGCAAACATTTCCTGATAACTACTTCTTTGAAGGAAACCGAACCCAACAATATCATCAAGTTGGAAATGCTGTTCCGCCATTATTAGCAAATAAAATTGCTGAGATTGTTTACAAGGTCTTGCAGGATTCAAAGTAATGCCTGACGTTTTCACCAAACAAAAACGCTCCGAGGTCATGTCCCGTATCAAGGGAAAAGGGAACAAAGATACAGAACTGGCAATGATTCAAATTCTGCGGAAAAATCACGTTTCGGGATGGAGAAGAAATCAGGCTGTGTTGGGCAAGCCTGATTTTGTTTTTCCAAAACTAAAAATCGCCCTGTTTGTGGATGGTTGTTTCTGGCATGGATGTCCCAAACATTCAAACATGCCGAGGAACAATCGGAAATTCTGGGAAAAGAAGTTACAGCAAAACAAAGACCGTGACAAATATGTCTCGCGCGAGTTGAAAAAAGCAGGCTGGAAGGTAATTCGCGTTTGGGAACATGAATTAAAGTTTTCAGAAAAGATTGTTGCAAAGGTGAAAAAACGGTTTGAGAAATAATTCAGCAAAGAGCAAAACTGGCGGACAAACGTCCGCCTTTTTTCATCCTTCCTAATTCATCCTTCATCCCTCGTTTATAATTCCCTCCGCCATGGACTCCAAGACCCTCTCCGTCCTCGAATATCCCAAAATCCTCGACCGCCTCGCGGCCAATTGCGCGTTCTCGGCTTCGATCGAATTGGCGCGCAAGTTGGGACCGTCCACGCGGCTGGAGGAGATCCAGCGCCTGCTGGCAGAGACGACCGAAGCGCGGCTGTTGCTCTCGGTCAGTGGGGCGTCCGTGGGCGGCGCGCATGACGTGCGTCCCTCGGTTGAGTTGGCGCGGCGCGGCGGTGTGATTGACCCACAGGGGATGCTGGACATCAAGTCCACGCTGATCTCGGCGCGCGAATTGCGCAAGACGTTTGGGGTTGGTGCTCCCTCCTCTCCCTCATCCCCGACCCTTCTCCCGCAGGGAGAAGGGAGTCCCCTCCCCCCGCGGGGGAGGGCTAGGGTGAGGGAAAAAGAATACTCGTATCCTCACCTCACCGAAATCGCCCGCGGACTTCCCGACACGCACGGCCTCGTGGATTCCATCTCGCGCACCCTCTCCGATCGCGGCGAAGTGCTCGACTCGGCCTCGCCGAAACTCGCGTCCCTGCGGCGGGAAATAAAAGTGGCGCACGGACGTTTGATGTCGCGCCTGCAACGCTATCTCACCGACCCGCATACCGCCTCCATGTTGCAGGAAAGCCTCATCACCCAGCGCGACGGACGTTACGTCATTCCGCTGCGCGCGGAAAACAAAGGCAAGATCAAATCCATTGTCCACGATTCATCCTCCAGCGGCGCGACTCTCTTTGTCGAGCCGTTGAACGTGGTCGAAGCCAACAACGAACTGCGCGAACTCGAATTGCAACAACGCGACGAGGAACGCCGCATCCTTGCCGAACTCTCGAGTCTCATCGCGGAACATGCGGACGAAATTAACTGGGGAGTCGAGTCGCTGGCATTGCTCGATCTCGCGTTTGCGAAGGCGAAGTATGCGGAGGAGATAAAAGCAAGTGAGCCGATGCTACATGAGTCAAAGGTCAAAAGTCAAAAGTCAACCGACCTTCGACCTTCGACTTTCGACCTGCCCTTCATCCGACTTTTTCATGCCCGTCATCCCCTCCTCGATCCATCCACCGTCGTCGCCATTGATTTCGATCTTCCCGAAAATACGCGCGCCGTCGTCATCACCGGTCCGAATACGGGCGGCAAAACCGTCGCGTTGAAAACTGTCGGGCTGTTGATTCTCATGGCGCAAAGCGGACTGCACATCCCCGCGCAGAGCGGCTCGCAACTCAGTCTCTTCAAAGCGATCTACGCCGACATCGGCGACGAGCAATCCATCCAGCAATCGCTCAGCACGTTCAGCGGTCACATCACCAACATCATCCATATCTTAAAGAAAGCCGACACGCGTTCGCTGGTCATCCTCGATGAACTCGGCGCAGGCACCGACCCGCAGGAGGGCGCGGCCCTGGCGCGCGCGATCCTCGCCCAACTGCTCAAACGCGGCGTCACGACTCTCGTCACCACGCATCACCCCGAACTGAAACAATTCGCGCACGCCACCGAAGGCGTCGTCAACGCCTCTGTGGAATTTGACGTGAAGACTCTCCGCCCGACCTTTCAACTGACCATCGGACTCCCCGGCCGCTCGAACGCCATCGCCATCGCCTCGCGCCTCGGTCTCGACGGGGAAATTGTCGCGGCCGCGCGGAGCGAGGTCTCCCCCGAAGATCTGCGCGCCGACAAACTGCTCGACGACATCCGCAAGGAACGCAACCGCACCTCGCGCGAACGCGAGAAACTTGAGAAGGCGCGCGCCAAACTCGAAACGAAAACAAAGGAACTCGAGTCCCGTCTTGAAAAGATGGAAGACGAGCGGCGTGACGTATTGGCGAAAGCGCGCGCCGAAGGCGAGCTCGAAGTAGCGGTGTTGAAGAACAACATCAACTCGCTGAAACAACAATTGAAGAATGCACGTCAACCTCTCGAAGCCATCAAAGCCGTGGAGGAAAAAGTCGAGGCGATGGAGGAGAAGGTGGAGGCCCCGGTTGAACGCAAGAGTAATCAGTCAACAGTCATCAGTGATCAGTCATCAGTGAGGCTGGGAGAACGAGTCCGCGTGCGGACGTTAAATGCCGAGGGTGTGGTGACCGCTTTGGGCGAGTCGGAGGCGGAGGTGCAGATCGGGAGTCTGCGCGTGCGGGCGAGGTTGGTTGATCTGGAGAGGAAGTCCGGCGGAGAGTCAAAAGTCGAAAGTCAAAAGTCAATTGACCTTCGACCTTCAACCTTTGACGCGAAGCAATCCCCGGGGCTGGAAGTCAGCCTGCGCGGCATGATGGTGGAGGAGGCGCTCGACGCGTTGGAACGTTATCTCGAAAAGGCGTATCTTTCGGGCCTGCCGTTCGTGCGCATCGTGCATGGCAAAGGCACCGGCAAATTGCGCGCCGCCGTGCGCGAAACCCTGCGCGGACACGAGTATGTGAAGTCGTTCGAGGAGGGCGCGCACAACGCGGGCGGCGAAGGTGTGACGGTTGCGATTCTTAAAAGTTGAGGATGGAAGAAAAATATTTTCACTTGCGATACAATTGAATTCCTGCATCCGCCAACCGACGCGTAGAGAGCGCGTCTCCCGGGAAAGGGCGTATTGTGCGCTCTCTTGCGCGCATGTGCAAGAGTTCTAATCAAGCAAACTTCAACTTTAACGGAGAGATTCCCATGACCCAGAAAAAACTGAACGAACTCAAAGCCCTGCTTGCCGAAGTCAACGACCTGAACAACGCCGCGGCGGTGCTTGGCTGGGACCAGGCCACCTACATGCCTGCCGGCGGAAGTCCCGCGCGCGGGCGGCAGATGGCAACCCTCGCCAAAGTGGCGCAGGAAAAATTCATTGACAAGCGAGTCGGAAAACTGCTCGACGGTCTCGCCAAGTACGAGGAAAGCCTGCCCTATGACTCCGACGACGCCTCCTACATCCGCGTGACGCGCCACGATTATGAGCGCGCGCTCAAAGTGCCGCCCGCCTTTCTGGCGGAATTAAATATTCACGGCGCGGAATCCTATCAAACATGGACCGAGGCGCGCCCCGCCAACGACTTCGCCAGGGTCCGCCCGAATCTCGAGAAGACGCTCGACTTGAGCCGCAAACTGGCGGACTTCTTCCCCGGCTACGAACACATCGCCGACCCGTTGATTGATTTCGCCGACTACGGCATGAAGGCTTCCTCCATCCGCGCGTTGTTCAAGGAACTGCGCGAGAACCTTGTGCCGATCGTCAAAGCCATCACCTCGCAGACTCCCGCCGACGACTCGTGCCTGCGCAAACATTATCCCGAAGCGGAGCAAATGAAATTCGGCGAAGATGTCGTGCGCCAACTCGGCTACGATTTCAATCGCGGCCGCATTGACAAGACCCATCACCCGTTTATGACCTCCTTCTCCATCGGCGACGTGCGCATCACCACGCGCGTCAAGGAGGATTTCCTCGGCGAGACGCTGTTCAGCAACGTCCACGAAGCGGGTCATGCAATGTACGAACAGGGCAACGATCCCGCCCACGAAGGCACCCCGCTCGCAGGCGGGACGAGCGCCGGCGTCCACGAGAGTCAATCGCGCCTGTGGGAAAACATCGTCGGGCGCAGCCGCGGTTTCTGGGAATACTTCTTCCCGATCCTGCAATCCAAATTCCCCGAACAACTCAAGGGCGTTTCGCTCGATCAGTTCTATCGCGCCATCAACAAGGTCGAGAAGTCGCTCATTCGCACCGACGCGGACGAGGTAACCTACAACCTGCACGTCATGCTGAGACTCGATTTTGAATTGCAACTGCTCGAAGGAAAACTTTCCATCCGCGACCTGCCCGAGGCATGGCACGAACGCTTCGAGTCCGACTTTGGAATTGTCCCGCCCAACGACAGCGACGGCGTCCTGCAGGACGTTCACTGGTACGGCGGAATCATCGGCGGCGCATTCCAGGGATACACGCTCGGCAACGTGATGAGCGCATTGTTCTACGGCGAGGCCCTCAAGGCGCATCCCGAAATTCCAAATGAAATGAAGCAGGGCAGGTTTGGCACATTGCATTCGTGGCTGACTCAAAATATCTATCGCCATGGGCGCAAGTACACCGCGCCCGAACTGGTGAAGAAGGTAACCGGCGCCGATCTCACCATCCAGCCGTACATCCGCTACCTTAAAGAAAAATACGGCGCGCTCTACACGCTGTAATGAAAAATCCCGCCTGCCCAAAGGCGGGATTTGCTTTGGTATAATCGCCGCAACAAAATAATCAACCTTCGGGGCAGGGTGTAATTCCCGATCGGTGGTACAGCCCACGAGCGCGAAATCTTGCGCATGATCCGGCGCAACTCCGGAGCCGACAGTAACAGTCTGGATAGAAGAAGGTGACTCAGGCCCGCGCGGGTCTGGTTGGATTCACGCCCCGAAAACGAAATTTGTTTTCGGGATTTTGTTTCCGCCTCATCCGTGACGTGAAGCCTGATTCCGCGCCCCGATGGATTCCTGCTCGAGGCGTTTTTTTCATGTCCACCCTCACCCAACGCATCGCATCCTTCCGGCCCTGGCTGGCATTTTTCTCGCTGGCAATCTTCCTGCTCCTCTGGCAGGCAATTGTGACTCTCGCGCGCCTGCCCGCCTTCATCCTTCCCTCTCCCGCAAACGTGTGGACTCGCTTCCTGCGCGCCCTCGCCGACGGGAGTCTGCTCACGCACAGCGGCGTGACCCTGCTGGAGGTGCTGGTCGGCTTGCTGGCTGGCTCGCTGGCGGCAACCGTCATCGGCTATGCCATTGCCAGGTCGCGCCTGCTGGAGAATCTGCTCGCGCCGTTCCTCGTAGCGAGTCAAGCCGTGCCGCTGGTGGCGATCGCTCCGTTGTTGGTGATCTGGTTTGGAGCGGGTATGTTCTCCAAGTTCCTGATCTGCGCGTTGATCGTATTCTTCCCAGTGTTGGTCAACACCGTCGTCGGGGTGCGCTCTGTGCCGGCTTCGTTGCACGACCTGATGAAATCCCTGCGGGCTTCACAGACTCAGATTCTATTGAATCTCGAAATCCCCGCCGCCCTGCCGGTTTTCCTCGGCGGCTTGCGCGTCGGCGCGGCGTTGTCCGTCATCGGCGCGGTGGTCGGCGAACTGGTCGGCTCGGACGGCGGACTGGGATTCCTGATCAACGTGGGGCGCGGACAGTATGACACGGCGCTGGTCTTTGTGTCCGTGTTCATGTTAATCGCAATGGCATTGGCGTTATACGGGATCGTTTCGTTCGCGGAGAAAAAGTTGCTGGTTTGGCAGGAACGATAATTAAAAATTAACAGGAGATATTCTTTCATGTTTCGCAAAATAATTTTACTCATGCTTACCCTGGCGCTCGGCTTGATGGGCTGCGCCCCGACCGGGTCCGGAAATGAAGCGGGCGGGCTGACGAAGATCCGCCTGCCGCTGGGCTACATCCCCAACGTTCAGTTCGCGCCGCTGTATGTCGCCGTCGAAAAGGGATATTTCCGCGAGGCAGGTATCGAGGTCGAGTTCGATTACTCCTTCGAGACCGACGCGATGGCGCTGGTCGGCGCAGGCGAATTGCCGTTCGCGGTCGTTTCGGGCGAGCAGGTTTTGCTGGCGCGTTCGCAGGGACTGCCGGTGGTTTATGTCGCCGCGTGGTACCAGCAATATCCGGTCGCGGTCGTGTCAAAGACCGCACAGGGCATCACGTCGCCCGCCGACCTTAAAGGAAAAACCATCGGCTTGCCGGGTTTGTTCGGCGCAAATTACATCGGGCTGGAGGCGCTGCTCTTTTACGCGGGGCTGAGCGACGCCGATGTGACGCTGAGTTCCATTGGCTTTACACAAGTCGAAGCCGTTGCGACAGATCAAGTGCAGGCGGCTTCGGTCTACGCGGCGAACGAACCGGTGCAATTGCGCGCGCAGAGCTACGCGGTCAACGAGATCCGCGTGGGCGATTATGTGCAACTCGCCTCGAACGGTCTCGTGACGAACGAAGCGACCCGCGCGTCGAATCCCGATCTCATCCGCGCCATGGTGAAGGCGCTTTTACGCGGGCTGGCCGACACGATTCAAAACCCAGACGAAGCCTATGAGATCAGCAAAAAATTTGTGGAAAATCTCGCCAACGCCGACGAAGCCGCGCAGAAGGAAGTGCTGGCGCGCTCGATCGAATTTTGGAAGGCGGAGCAACTCGGTCACTCCGACGCGATTGCGTGGGAAAACATGCGCGACGTACTGTTGAAAATGGGCCTGTTGAAAGACAGTCTCAATGTGAATGATGCGTTTACAAATGAGTTCCTGCCATGATCCATTGCGTGATGCGTGATGCGTGATTGAACCTATGACGTCTGTGTCCCCGATCCTCACCTTGCGCGATATTCGCGTGACCTTCCCCGATAACAACGGCGGGTTGCGCGCGCTCGATGGCGTTTCCTTCGAGACATTTCCACGCGAATTCGTTGCCGTCATTGGTCCCTCGGGCAGTGGAAAAACCACCCTGTTGCGGACCGTCGCCGGTCTGCTTGCGCCAACGAACGGCGAGGTCCGTTTTGCGCATCCCTCGCGCCCGCGCATCGGCATGGTTTTTCAACAATCGAATCTCATGCCCTGGCGGACCGTGATTCAAAACATCACGCTCCCGCTTGAGATGGATGGAAACTCGCAGGCGCGCGCTAAAGCGCAGGAGTTGATCGAACTGGTCGGACTTCAAGGCTTCGAGGATAACTGGCCCCGCGAACTGTCCGGCGGCATGGCGCAGAGAGTCGCCATCGCCCGCGCGCTCATCCATGACCCCGACCTGCTCCTGCTCGACGAACCCTTCGGCTCGCTGGATGCGCTGACCCGCGAACGCATGGGCGCGGAACTTTCGCGCATCTGGCAGGCGCGGCAGAAGACCGTCATCATGGTCACGCATTCCATCGGCGAAGCGCTCTTCCTCGCGGACCGCGTCCTCGTGTTGTCCGCGCGTCCGGGAAAAATCAAATTGGATCTGAAGGTCGGTCTTCCACGCCCCCGCCAGGATGAGATGCGCTACACGACCCGCTTCGGAAAATTGGCGCGTCAACTAAAAGACGCCATTGAATGAATCAAAAGAGGCGGTCCTGAAAACGACCGCCTCTTTCATTTACCTCAACGTGCAAAGCGCCTGGCGGATCTCGCCGAGGTGATACGCGCTGTGGACGAGGATCGCCAGCGCGCCGCCAATAGAATGCTCTTTAGACCAGTTGAGTCCGTGCAGAGATTTCAGCACACGTTGGTGAGTCTGCTTGAGATGATCCTGGATTGCAGTCCATTCCTCGGGCGTAACCGCGTGGACCGTCCGCCAGACCTCGTCCCAGTCTACCTTGCCGCTCCGTTTATCGAGAATGTAATTTTCGAGCACTTCGAGATAGAACGTGACATGCGCCACCTGCGCGGCGAGCGTGGCACACTTGCCGCCGACCGGGCGCGAGGCTGCCTCCGCTGTGATCGTTTCCAATGTCTCGAAGAGGGACGTATGCTTGTCGAGATAAATTCCGTGATGGCGCACGAAAGTCTCGTCGAGGATCTTGAAATATTCCCTGGCCAACGTATCTTCTGCAACAACTTTTTTCATGATGCCTCCTTTATGGACAAGTACACCTCGATGCGCTCCTTGCCCCTGCCGATATTGTCGCGCTTCAATTCGATCGGACCAACCTCACCGGTGCGCTTGAGATGAGTCCCACCGCAGGGGACGCGCGCGAAGCCGGTCACTTCCCAGTAGCGGCGTTCGTTCGTCTCGTCGCTGTACGCGCTGAGGATGGGATGATCCTCAGCGATGATTCGATTGGCCTCACCCGTCAGGAGGGGGAAAGAAGCGGCGATGTTCTCCAGCCACTTGAAATCAATGCGGGCTTTTTCCTGCGAGATGTGCGCGCCGATCTTTTCGATGCCTTTCAAATTTTGATACGCTACCTCTAACACCAGTTCTGCCGCGAAGTGCAACCGCATGAGGCGGTAGCGCCGCTCCCAATCAATCGTCATCGTGACGGCGTCGCCGCTTTTGAGTCCGTGTGTTTCTGCCAGTGTGTAGAAAATCTCCCTGCCATCCTTGCGCGCTTTCAAGACTTCATATCCGCCGATCACACCGCGATCGCTTTCCTGTCCGCCGGAGAATGCGTAAAGAATCGTCTCTGCCACAGCCACATCTGTCCCGTCCACGCCGGTGATGCGCGTGTCGAGTTGCGTCTGGTATGGATCCGCCCAAAAAAGTTTTTGAGTCATGCGGTTTTTGCAACGGCAAGTTGAGCGAGCATTTTTCGCGTGGCATCCGCCACTTCGAGAATGGCGGCATCGAACGCCGCCTGATTCGCCCGCGACGGCTTACGATACCCGCTGACCTTTCTCACGTATTGCAAGGCCGCCTCGCGGATCTCCTCGTCGGATGCGGAACGATCGGGCAGGCGCAATGGTTTAATGCTTCGGCACATGGTTCTCTCCTTTGGTACATTGAGATTATACCCGCCCGATTCTCATTCGCCCTTCACCCTTCACCTTTCCGCCTTGATTTATAATTCACCCCATGTACTTGATCACCGGCAGTACGGGCTTTATAGGGCGCGCGCTTGTGCGCCACTTGTTTGAGATGGACATCCCCGTGCGGACGCTTATCCGCCCCTCGCCTCGCACCCCGCGACTTCCGACCGGGGTGCCGCTCGAAGTGGCCGTCTCCAGTCTCGCGGACGCGCGCGGCCTGCGCGCCGCCATGGGCGGCGTTGAGACGCTCATCCATCTTGCCAGCGCGGAGGGACAGGGCAAACAAGGCGACCTGCTTGCCACCGACATTCACGGCACGCGCAATCTGGCCGAAGCCGCGGCCGACGCGGGAGTTAAACGCATCATCTACATCAGCCATCTCGGCGCAGACCGCATGTCTGCGTTCCCGGTCTTGAGGGCGAAGGGCATCGCCGAGGAACATATCCGCCGCACGGGTGTGCCGCACACCATCCTGCGATCTTCTGTCGTCTTCGGCCCGGAGGACCGCTTCACCGTTCCTCTGTCCCGCTTGATTCGCTTCGCGCCTGGCGTCCTCCCCCTGCCCGGCGGAGGACGCGCCGTGGTCCAGCCGCTATGGGTGGAGGATCTGGTCACATGCATCTTATGGGCCATAGATGATCCACAGATGGCCAACCAGACCTGCGAGATCGGCGGCAGCGAATATTTTCCTCTTTCGCAGGTGGTTGAAACATTGATGGAGGTTACGCGTCAGCGCCGGAAGATCGTCCCGCTCTCGATGCCAAACACCCGCGCCCTGCTGATCCTGCTCGACGCCATGCTCCCCAACTTTTCCTTCTCTTCGTTTGGGCTCGATTACGTTTCGCTCAACCGTACCTGCCCTGTGGACAACCTGACCCGCGCCTTTGGCTTAATGCCCGCGCGTTTCACGTATCGACTCGATTACCTGCGCCGCGCTTCATGGACGGAACGCCTCTCGCGCTGGACGAGTGTGCAGAGAAAAAAATATGCAGAGAAATTCCGCGAGCGATTTCCATCGCTGAGGCCGCCGGAATGAAACCTGCATACGTACACAGTTTTCCGCGATACCCAACTACCCAACTACCCAACTACCAAACTACACATGCCCACCATCCGCATTCTCGAAACCCCCGATGAAATGTCCGCCGTCGAAGAACTCCAGCGGCGCGTCTGGCCCGGCAGTGAAACCGACGTGGTCCCCGCGCACATGCTCATCACCGCCATCCATGCGGGCGGGCTGATTCTCGGCGCGATCGAAGGCGGCGAATTGATCGGGTTTTTATTCGGTTTCCCCGGCCTCGAATTCGTCCCAGACGGCCCGCGCGCCAAACACTGCTCTCACATGCTCGGCGTACTGGAGCCGCACCGCGACTCAGGCATCGGCTTTGAACTCAAGCGCGCCCAATGGCAGACGATCCGCAATCAGGGACTCGATCATATCACGTGGACCTTTGACCCGCTCCTCAGCCGCAATGCCCATCTCAACATCGCGCGCCTCGGCGCGGTCTGCAACACCTACCTGCCCGCGTATTACGGCGACATGCGCGATGGATTGAACGCCGGACTCCCCTCCGACCGCTTCCAGGTGGACTGGTGGATCCGCACCCGCCGCGTTGAGCGCCGCCTCAGCCAACAGCCTCGAGGGACCCTCAACCTGACTCACTTCGAAGATGCCGAGACACAATCCCTGTACGCCCCCCTCCCGCTTGCAAACGGATTCATCAAACCGCCGCTGCGCTTCGCCCAACCCGGTGGGCGGCTCGCCCTCGCCGAAATCCCCAGCGACTTCATGAAAATGAAAGCGGAAGATTTCACCCTCGCCCGCGACTGGCGCCTTTTTTCACGCGAAGTCTTCGATGCAAATTTCAGAGCCGGTTACCTCGTGACCGATTTTGTATATGACCGGGCAGGCAACCGCTCCTTCTACATTCTCACCGACGGCGAAGCCACCCTGGGAAACGTTTTATGATCCCCTCCTCGACTGCCAAGATCAGAAGACTAAAAAACGAAAACCTCTTGCTCCCTCCGAAACTCCCGCATCCACTTCCATCCTAAAAGACCTGAAGACAAATCCGCGATCAACACCTTCCACGAAGAGCCAGACAACCCCCGCACAAAACATCAATTCGAGACGTTCGAATATGAATTTGCCGAACAACCCGGATCATGGACTGTCTCTGTCGCTCAAGACCCCGCGCGGCTGGACACATATTCACAAGATCAAATCGCTGGCACCGGTTAATTTTGCCAACAGGGTCTCGCCGATGGAAACGAACACATCGCCGCCCACTTTCAATCCAAAGAGACGGCTGCACAGCCGTCTCTTTGGATTGAAAGCAAACCTGGAAACGAACCGAAACGTCACATCCGCGCGGGTCCTGTCTCATTGTACGCCGAAGCAGACATCCCAACCGGATGGTAGCTAGGCTCGGGACGCGCTACAGGGCGCGATTGAGTCTGCGCTGGAAAGGGCTTGGGCGCCGGACGGGCATACACGGCGGTTGGAACCGAATTAACTGGGGACGGGCGCGGCTGAGGTCGCGCTTGCGCCGCCTCCACGGGACGGGCGAACGGGGCGCGCGTAGGGCGATCCTCTGCCAGGGTGAAGAGCCGCTCCCCTGCCACAGAGAAGGTCCCGATGATCAACACACGGATCAGCCAGACCATCGCCGCAACGAAGATCGGCACACCCTTGTTAAACGCGGAGGCAGTCAGCAACGCGGCGCCCGCGGCCGATTGATGCTGAAGGATCGCCACCGACACCCCCCACCAGGTGAGCAGGGCGTTGAACGCGGCCGCCAGCAGCCACGCGCCGAAGAGATAATATACCTCGACCGGTTCATCCCGTCCCTGCTCGGGCGTAAAGATGCGGGCAATTCCAGCAAAATCAATTCCGCAAAATGCGAAGGCCAGTATGGAAGCCCAGCGAACGCCGGCAAAACTCAGTTCGCCCAACACATCGAGCAGGGCAAACTGGGTTGTGCTGAAATTAAACACCTCAAAAGAAATCAGCGCCCCCAGCAAGATGACGCCAAAAATGGCGCCGCGCTTGAGCGCGGTCCCCTTAAGCAGTGGAATAAGTTGAAGTGAGAGCGGACGATTCATGGGAGACTCCTTTCAAACGGGAGGAAGTTCAACTTTCCAACAGTATAGAACACCTGTTCTATTAAGTCAAGGAATATTTAATCCCTCTTTTTTTCGCCTTCATTGCCGTTTGGTGACAATCAGCGTGACCGGAGCGGGTTGCATGATGTTGAAAATGACGGTAAGATTACCTGCAATGACACACATAAAACGAATCCTGGCTCTACCTGGCTTACTTGCGCCATGAATCAGCAGCGGCCTGATGGGTACATACGCATACCTGTCAGGCCTTTCTTTTTAGGAACAGGAAGCATACACAAAACTTACGCATAATTGGCGTTCTCTAACGCCAGCAGGCGCGTTACACCTTCGGCGCGCCCTACGCAAGGTTTTGCGTAAGTCCTGATACAAACAAAAAGGAGAACCGATGCCAACCTTGCCAATGCAAACGCCCTGGGAATATCGTTATGCTCATCGCATGCAAAGGATGGGGAGTTCTGTCATCCGCGAACTGCTCAAACTGACCGAACAACCGGATATCATTTCCTTTGCGGGCGGCCTGCCAGCCCCGGAAGTCTTTCCAGTCAAGGAATTTCAGGAGGCCTGTAATATCGTGCTGGCACAGCAGGGCGCGCAGGCCTTGCAATACAGCACCACCGAGGGCTATCGCCCCCTGCGCGAAATGATCGCGCGGCATACCAGCCGCTATGCCGTCGAGGTCAGCCCTGAAAATATCCTGATCACATCCGGATCACAACAAGCGCTGGACTTTATCGGGCGCCTCTTCATCAATCGCGGCGATTTCGTCGCGGTCGAATCGCCCACCTACCTCGGCGCCATCCAGGCTTGGAACGCCTACGGGGCGCAATACATCCCGGTCCCTACGGACGAGAGCGGCATGATCGTGAACGAACTGGAAGACGCCCTGCGGAAAGGCCCCAAATTCATTTACGTTCTCCCCAACTTTCAAAACCCAAGCGGCTCCACCCTCAGCCTGGAACGCCGCCGCCGCCTGGTTGAGCTCGCCGACAAATACGGCGTTCCGATCATCGAAGACGATCCATATGGGCAACTCCGTTATGAAGGCGAACACCTCCCTTCCGTGGTCTCCATAGACAGTCAGTTTCGCGGACCGAACGGCGGTCATTACAGCGGCAACGTCATCTACCTCAGCACATTCTCCAAATTGCTTGCGCCCGGTTTACGTCTTGCCTGGGTCATCGCCCCGCCGGAGGTGATTCGCCGGCTGGTCATGGCCAAACAGGCCGCCGACTTGCACACCTCTTCGTTCAACCAATATGTGGCCTATGAAGTCGGCAAGGGTGGTTTCCTCGATGAACACGTGAAAGTGATTCGCCGCGTGTATAAAGAACGCCGCGATGTGATGCTCGAGATGATGGATGAGGTATTTCCCGCCGAAATGCGCTGGACGCGGCCACAGGGCGGCATGTTCCTGTGGGGCGTCCTGCCCGAGAGCATGGACGCGGCCGAGGCACTCAAGCGCGCGATCGAACGCAAAGTGGCTTTTGTGCCGGGCGCGCCCTTCCATCCCAATGGCGGCGGCGCCAATACCATGCGCATCAACTTCTCCTACGCCTCCCCCGACACCATCCGGGCCGGTATCACGCGCCTGGGCAGCGTTCTCAAGGAACTGATCCACGGCGACAACGGACGATCATAACGCGCGCCTCAATATTAGACTTTATCGGTAATACGCCCAAGTTCTTTTGTAGGACGCGGACGAGCGCCGATGAACGCTGATAAAGAAGAAAAAATCCGCGTTTTCCGCGTCCATCCGCGTCCGAAAAATTATTTCCGATAACGTTTAATAAAGAGACGCCTTAGGCAAGGCGTCTCTTTGTGTTCAATCAGCGGCAGAACCGTCTGGAATTTCGGTCCATTGTGACGAACCCTGTTCGCCGCCCGCGCCCTTTTTGAAGCGATCGGGGGTGAAGCCGGTACCAGCGGGGATTAGCTTCCCGATGATCACATTCTCTTTCAGACCATACAACGGGTCGGTTGTACGGGCAATGGCCGCGCCCGCCAGTACCTTGATGGTGTGCTGGAAGGAGGAGGCCGAGAGGAACGAATCGGTGCTGAGCGAGGCCTTGGTCACACCCAGCAACACCTCCGTGAATTTGGCAGGTTGTTTGCCTTCGGCGACCAGAGACTCATTCACGCGGCGGATCTCGAGGCGGTCCACCGGGTCGCCGGGCAGGTATTTCGTATCGCCGGGGCGGGCAATCTGCACCTTGCTCAACATCTTGCGGATGATGACCTCGAAGTGCTTGTCATGAATGTTCTGGCCCTGCGAGCGATACACTTTTTGGATCTCGGCCATCAGATAAAGCTGGCAGGCGTCGCGTCCGCGAATGCGCAGGACGCGGTGCGGGTTAAGCGAGCCCTCGGTCAGCGGTTCCCCCGCGCTAACGTGATCGCCTTCGCGCACTAGCAGGCGCGACGTGGTGGGAATTTCGTATTCGCGTTCTTCGCTCTGATCGTAGGAAACGACAACCTGGCGCGTCTTCTTTTCCACGCGCACGCGCCCGCCATGCTGGGCAGTGATGGAGGCATCTTCCAATTTCGCAATAACCTCGCCCGCTTTCACGTCCACCTCAGACTTGGCGACGATCTTCCAGTCTTCGGGGATTTCGTAGGTATCGCTGATCAGTTCGCTGTGTTCGATTGTGACGAGGCGCAGATCGGCGTATTTCTCCGATTGGACGATATGGATCACGCCTTCGATCTCCGCAACGACCGCTTCGCCTTTTGGCTGTTTGCGCGCTTCGAAGAGTTCCTCTACGCGTGGCAGGCCGGTTGTGATATCGGTGGAACCGCTGGATGCCACACCGCCGGTATGAAAGGTGCGTAGCGTCAGTTGTGTGCCCGGCTCGCCAATGGATTGGGCCGCGACGATGCCAACCGCCGACCCCAAACCCACCATGGTGCCGCGTCCCAGATCGAGGCCATAACACTTGGCGCAGATGCCGTGATCCAGCTCGCAGGTCAGCGCGGAACGAACGGGAATCTCCTCGAGTCCCGCGTTTGCAATGCGGCGCGCCATCTCATGGCTGACCGTATCGTCGCGTTCGCCGAGGACCTCGCCCGTTTGCGGGTCGAGGACGCGTTGCGCCAGCAGGCGGCTGTAGAGGCGCGCGTAGAGCGGTTCCCCGGCAATATCATCTTTCTTGCGAACCAGAATGAAGTCCTTTGTGCCGCAATCGTGTTCGTTGATAATGATATCTTGCGCGATGTCCACGAGACGGCGGGTTAAATAACCCGCGTCGGCGGTGCGGAGGGCCGTATCTGCAAGGCCTTTGCGCGCGCCGTGCGTGGACATGAAGTACTCCATGGCGGTCAGGCCTTCACGGAAGTTTGAACGGATCGGGAACGGGATAATGCGACCGGACGGGTCGGCCATGAGGCCGCGCATGCCGGCCAACTGCGAGATGGTGGAGAAACCGCCTTTGGTCGCGCCAGAGGTGGCCATGGTGGACAGGTTGCCGTCGGGATCCATGTGTCTCTTCACAGCGTTGGCCACGTGATCCGTCGTCTTCTGCCAGATCTCGATCTCGCGTTCGTTCTTTTCCTGTTCAGTGAGCAAGCCGCGGCGGAAATCGCGTTGGACCGTTTCCACCTGCGCCAGCGCTTCGCCGATCAGGCCATCACGTTCCGGCGGGATGGAAATATCGGAGACAGCCAGCGTGGTGCCGGACTTCATGGCATATTCAAATCCAATGGTCTTCACGCGGTCGGCAACATTGGTGGTAATCTCTTGACCGCAGAGTTCGTACACTTCCGCGATCAGATCCTTCACGCCGCCTTTTTCGAGTTTACGGTTGACAAATTGCACCTGCTCGGGCAGAACGCGATTGAAAATGACGCGACCGACTGTGGTGTCCACGATGTGCGTTTCTTTTTCCGGCAGTCGTTTGCCGTTGTCGTCGTACCAGGTTTCCACGCGGACTTTGATCTCGCTATGGATATCAACCTGATCCAGCTGGTAGGCCAGTTCCACTTCATCCATGTCGGCAAAGACGCGTCCATCACCGCGGTGGTCGGCTTTCTGTGCCATCGTCAAGTAATATACGCCCAGCACCATATCCTTCGAGGGCGAGATGATCGGCTCGCCATCGGCAGGTTTGAGCAGGTTTTTGGAGGCAAGCATGAGATCGCGCGCTTCCTGAACCGCCTTCTGCGAAAGCGGCACATGCACGGCCATCTGGTCGCCGTCGAAGTCGGCGTTGAAGGCGGTGGTGACGAGCGGATGGAGTTGGATCGCCGAACCTTCGATCAGGATCGGTTCAAAGGCCTGGATGCCCAGGCGGTGCAGCGTGGGGGCGCGGTTGAGGAGAACGGGGCGTTCTTTGATGGCCTCCTCCAGCACCTCCCAAACCTCAGGACGGTTGCGCTCGATCAGACGTCGCGCGCCTTTTACATTGGCGGCATAGTTGTGCGAAACGAGCCGTGCGATGACAAATGGGCGGTAGAGTTCCAGCGCCATCGTTTTTGGCAGGCCGCACTGGTATAGTTTGAGTTGCGGGCCAACCACGATCACGGAGCGGCCGGAATAATCCACGCGCTTGCCGAGCAGGTTGCGGCGGAAACGTCCCTTCTTCCCTTTGAGCATGTCGCTGAGCGATTTGAGCTCGCGACGCCCGCGGCGGGAGAGCGCCTTACCGCGCTGACTGTTGTCAATCAGGCTGTCCACTGCCTCTTGCAACATGCGCTTCTCGTTGCGGATGATGACATCCGGCGCGCCCAGTTCCAGCAGGCGCTTGAGACGGTTGTTGCGATTGATGACGCGGCGATACAGGTCATTCAGATCCGATGTGGCGAAGCGGCCGCCATCCAATTGCACCATCGGGCGCAGGTCCGGCGGGATGACCGGCAGGACGGTCAGGATCATCCACTCGGGCCGGTTGCCGGAACGACGGAAGGCCTCTACCACCTTGAGACGGGTTGTGGCCTTTTTGCGCTTCTGCTTGCTCTTGGTGGTTTTGACTTCCTTCCAAAGTTCCTCGGAAAGTTTGTCGAGGTCGAGACGTTTGAGGACATCATAAAAAGCCTCGGCGCCCATATCGGCGCGGAAGACCTGCCCCCAACGCGATTTAAGCTCGCGGTAGCGGATCTCGCTCAGAAAGGTGAACGGGCGCAATTCAAGCAGTTCGTCGCGCATGCGCGAGTTCTGTCCTTGCGAGACGGAGGACTGATCCTCCAATTCGCTGCGCAGGGCGTTCATCTTTTGCTCCGCGTCGGCCTTGATGCGGCCAACCTCCATCTTGCTGTTTTCCAGCTCGCGGGAATGCTCATCCTTCAATTCGTTTTCGATGCTTTCGAGCCGCTGCTTGACGATCTTTTGCACCTGGCTGAGATGCTTGGCCGCGATGGTGGTCCCGGCGCTTACGATGGTCTCGCCGGTCGCGCCGAACAGGGTATCCTTTTTGGCAGGCGCGCCCATCTGTTCCTGCAGGGACTTTTCCAGTTTCTGACCCTCTTTGATGACCGGCTCGAGCCGTTTGGCCACCGCCTCGTCGTAATTTTGTTCGAGCATCGCCTTGCGCTGATTCAATTCCGACACGGCATGGTCGCGGTTGAGTTTGATCTCGGCAATGCGCGAGTTGATGCCGGCCGCCTGCTCGCGCTCGGAGATCGAGATCTCATCTTCGAGGCGCTGCATGGCTTTCTTGCGGGCTTCCTCATCTACGTAGGTAACAATGTACTGCGCGAAGTACAGCACGCGGTCCAGGTTGCGGCGCGAGATGTCCAGCAATTGCCCCAGGAAGGATGGAATGCGACGCGTGTACCAGATATGCGCGACCGGCGTGGCGAGCATGATGTGTCCCATGCGTTCACGCCGCACTGCGGAGCGGGTCACTTCAACGCCGCATTTATCACAAATGATGCCTTTATAACGGGGGTTTTTGTATTTGCCGCAATAGCATTGCCAATCGCGGGTCGGGCCGAAAATGGCCTCGCAGAACAGGCCATCCTTTTCCGGCCGCAAGCGGCGGTAGTTGATGGTTTCGGGTTTGAGAACCTCGCCATACGACCACGACAGGATCGTTTCAGGCGAAGCCAGGCTGATACGGAGCGCGGTCAGTCCCTTGGTTTCCACAGTACCTCTCCTCGTTTACAAGTCGTTCCCCGGCAAATCCGCTCGCACTAGAGACAAACAAAGGCAAGCGCATCGAGAGTTTCTCTCAAGCGCTTGCGGGGATTTGCTCGGTCAGTTTTACTTTCAACGGGCGCTATTATATGGATTTCGCGTGAATCGCGCAAGAGGCGCTTCTGTTCGAATCATGGCTTTCTTAAGGTCGGAGATTTCTCAACGCGAGTTACGCCAATCAGCGAATGACGCGAATAAACCCAAGAAAATTCGCGAAATTCGCCTATTCGTGGCATTCGCGTTCCAAACCCGCCGTTTTTTCAAGCGACTTTGAAAAGACCATACTGTTCGAATTCAAGGAGGGCAGTAGACCTTCCGGCGCCGCGGCGGGAAGTTCACGCCGGAACTCTTCGCCCGCGCGATATTTTCCTCGAACCAACTGCCGCTTTAACCCTGACGGGCGGTGGGCGCTTGCCTACGGCGTTGAGATCGGCGGCGTCCCTGTTTCGGTGGGAGGCGGAGGTGTGTCGGTCGCAGTTGGCGAGGGAGGATTCGCTGTCGCACTGGGCGTGGGCGTGTCGCTCGGGACGATGATGGTGGTCGGCGTGGGCGAAGGAGTGACCGTCGGTGGGATGGGCGTGGGCGGCAGAGGCAGCATGATCACGAGGCGGATCATTTTTTCGGCGTAGGCATCGTTGTCGCCGATCAGGCGTAGGCGCAGGATGATTTCGCCGTTGGGCACGCCATCGAGAGCAAACTCGTATAGTTCGCCGCCCTTGACCGGCTTTTCGCCACGAGCAAGTGGAAACCAATCTTCGAAGGGGGTATTCGGGCGGAAATCCAACGCCCAACCGCGGAACCCAGCCGTGGCGTCTGCCACGCCTTGAATCGCCAGGACAGGGTCATCCTGGATGACCTGGCCATCTTTAAGGTTGGTGAACTGCAATAGCGGACGAGGATCGTTGGCGGTGCATTCGCGCTCCGGCGCGTAAACGTATTTCTGCGGCAGGTCGTTGGCTTCGAGCCAGTTGCGTCCCTCGCCGGAGGCAAGCCACTTGCGCGCCCATGGATCGTTGACGCGCATGGCGTTGGTCTCTTCGGTGAAATCGTCGCAGGCGGGCGAGGCTTCGAGGCGCGTCCATGTATCAATGGTGACTTTGCCGAATAAATCTTTGTTGGCGGGAAGCGGGGGCTGGTCGCTGGCGAAGACTTCGCGATATTGCCCCCCGGTGCACCACGGCGAAGGTTCCGCGCCGGTTAAGGAGCAGACTATTTTTTCGATGATATTTTGCGGCGCGGCGAATGGAGTCGGGTTGCCGTTGCTGACGAGCGGTTCGGCATATTGCATGAACTGACTCCAGATGGGCGCGGCGCCGGTCGAACCGGTGGTGTTGATCATCGGCGAATAATCTGCGTTGCCGATCCACACGCCGGTCACGAGGTCGGGAGTGTATCCAAGCGTCCAGTTGTCGAAGACCAGTTCAGCGGCGTCCCCGCGCGCGGTCCCGGATGTGCCGGTCTTGGCGGCGGCGGGGAATGGCAGATTCAAAACGGAGTTGCGTCCGAACATCCACGAACGCGCTTCGTTGTCGGAGAGAATCGAGGAGATCAGATAAGCGTGTTCCGGTCGAAGCGCCTGCTCGCCTGCGGGCGGCTGATATTCCTCGATGAGATTGCCCTCAAAGTCGGTGACTTTCAAAATCGAGACCGGGGGAATTTTCACCCCGTTGTTGGCGAAGACCGCGTAGGCGGAGGTCATGTCGAGCAGGCTCACTTCGCCGCCGCCCAACGTCAGCGCAAGACCGTAATCCGCTTGCGTGAGCGAGGTGATGCCGAGGCGCTCCGCCATCGCAATCATCCCGTCTTTTTCCGGTGTGTTCGGGTCGTCGTAGATACCGACAAAATTCAGCGCCTTGACCGCCGGAACGTTAAAGGAATTTGCTAGCGCCACGCGCACTGTGACCGGTCCATGAAATTTGCCGTCGTAGTTCAGCGGCTTGTACGGCTCGCGCGGGTCGCTGGCGAGACCGGACGGCGGAAATTCGCTCGGCACGTCCCACAGCAGAGTGGCGGGAGTCCAGCCTTTTTCAAATGCGGCGACGTATGTGATGGGTTTGATCGAGGAGCCCGGCTGGCGCGTCTGGCTGACCGCCATGTTGATCTGCCCGGCGATGGCGTCGTTGTAAAAATCCGCCGAGCCGACCATGGCGAGGATCTGCCCGCTCGAGGGTTGAATGGCGACCAGCGCGCCGTTGAAGGCGTTCTTATCCGCGAGCAAAGCGACCTGTTCGCTCAAGATGCGTTGCGCCTCGTTTTGCAATTGCGGATCGAGCGTGGTGTAGATGGTGAAGCCGGAACGATAGATGGTCTGCGCGTCGTATTTCAACTCAAGTTGATTGCGGACATAATTGACCCAGTGCGGATATCGGATGTTAATATCCGGCTGTGGAAAATGGTAATTGCGGATCTCATCCGAGGCGCTTGTGGCGGCGGTCGCGTCCACGCAGACGGGCGCCGGGCTGTTGCTGACTTCGATGCAGGCGCGTTCCTGGCTGAGGGTGTACATCAACACTAGCACCTGGTCGTTACGTTCGAGAGTCACGTCGCGGTTGGTGTGGATGTCGTAGACGCCCGGCGACTGCGGCAGTCCGGCGAGGAACGCCGCCTGCGCCAGAGTCAATTTATCCGCAGTGACGCCGAAGTACGTTTCGGAGGCGGCTTCGATCCCGTAGGCGAGGTTGCCGTAATAAATTTCGTTAAGGTAGAGTTCGAGGATCTCATCCTTGCTATAACGGCGTGTGATCTCCGCGGCGAGGATGATCTCGCGCGCCTTGCGCTGGATGGTCCGTTCGGCGCGTTCTTCCGGCGACAATAACAACGCGCGCGCCAGTTGTTGCGTGATCGTGGATGCGCCTCCGCCCTGACCGCCGGTGCGATAGTTTTCCCACAACGCGCGCACGATCGCCCATGCGTCGAATCCGGGGTGGCTGTAAAAATCCTTGTCTTCGGTGGCGAGCGTGGCGGCCACCACGTATGGAGAAATTTTATCGAGCGGGACATACGTGCGGCGTCCGGCGTTCGGGTCGAGGATCTCGTACAGCACCGCGCCGTTGCGGTCGAGGATGCGCGTGGTTTCAAATTGCGAGGCGCGCGCCTGCAAATCCTCCACACTGGGCAGGGTGCGCGCGATGGAATAATAACCGTAGAGCGCAATGGTGAGACCGATCAACCCGATGACAACCCCCGCGAAGACCAGCCCGATCAAACCGTAGACGAAACAGCCGACGACTCCGCGCCAATTAAAGGAAGAGATGGGCGGGGTAGGCGGCGCGACCGGGCGCGGGGGAAGCGGACGCGAGGGCGGCGAAACCGCCGCATTGGAAACGCGCGTCCCCTCGAGGTCAACTTCGTCTACGCGGCGCGGCAGGGGCATGTTGTTCGCGTCCAGCCGTGGACGGGACAATGGCTCGCTGTAGACACGCGCCCGCTTTCCCGTAGCCTGATGCGGGGTGATGTCGTCGCGCGTCTCGGCTTCCGAGTCGAGCAGTCTGCGGATTCGTTCTTGTTCGTCGTTATCTGTCATAAAGAATCTCGAACCGCGAAGCACGCAAAGAGCGCAAAGATTTTTTGGTTTTCTTTGCGGCCTTAGCGGTCTTTGCGGTTAATAGGGTTTACGGTTTTAACGCAATCAACAGCGCCAGCGTTCCCTTCATCAACACTTCGTCTTTTTGATTCAACACGGATACCTCGATGGTGGCGAGTCCGCCGCCGATGCGCGGCATGGCTTTCTTGTCCTTCACTTCCATCGTCGCATGCACCGTGTCGCCGATGAAGACCGGCTTGATGAACTTCCACTCGAGGATCTCGCGAAAGGCGATGACTGTGCCTTCGAGCATGCCGGTCCGCATGAGCAAGCCCACACCGACCGAGAGTCCCAACAGCCCGTGCGCGATGCGTTGACCGAATTGCGTGCCAGCCGCAAAATGCGCGTCGGTGTGGATCTGGTTGTAGTCGCCGGTCAGCCCGGCGAAGTTCATGATGTTATCCTCGGTGACAGTTCGTCCGACCGTCGTTATTTTTTGTCCGACAGAAAATTCCTCGAAATAAAGTCCTGGCATGGTAGTCTCCTAGTCTTTTGGTCTTTTGGTCTCCTAGTCTTTTGGTCTCCAAATCTGCGAACCAACTAGCAAACTAGCAGACTAGCAAACTAGCAGACAAGGAGACTAACCGACTAACTAAATTATACCAATCTGCTACAATACCCCCATGCGCGAATGGAACCTTGGTCCCGGAGACCCGCTCTGCCTGACCCTCTCCGCCGATGCGCGGTTGGGCGGCGCGGATTACCTTAACGATCACACCTGGGAATTGGAGATCGGCAACGGACAGCCTCCCGCGCTGGCGCTTCGCACCTCATTCGGATTGCGCGCGCGTTCCATGCGTCTCTTCCCGCGTTTCAGCGAGGGACGCCAAACCGCGACCCATCCCTCCGAGTTTCCGTCCCCGCCGCGTTTGCGTTCGTTCGCGCCCAACTTCCTCGCCCTCGATTTTTCTCCGCTGGATGAACTCGACCTCCGCGCCGAATATTGGATGGCGACCTCGCAGATCCTCGCGGGACGATTCACGCTGACCAATCTCGCCAGCAAGCCGCGCAAGATTCGACTCCAACTTTGCGCTGTCCTCAATCCGCTGGATGGAAAAGCCTGCGCTGAATCGCAGATCCAACTCGTCAATGTGCTGACCGGCTCCACAGGCGGACTCGCCCCGCTTCTTTATATGACGGGTGGACCTGCTCCGGTGCTTGGACCCTATCCCTCCCTCGCAGTTGACCTCGACCTCGCCCCCGGCGCGGCGCGCCAAATCACATGGGCGCTCGCCGCGCTGACCTCCGCGCAGGAATCCTTCGATGCCGCGCGCAAACTTGTCTCGCGCTCATGGGATTCCGACCAGGCGCGAATCGAAATGACCCGCGCCTCCGACCTGTTCGACATCCAGACCGGCGATCCCGATTGGGACGCGGCCTTCGCCCTCGCGCAAACCTCCGCGCTGCGATTATTCTTCCCCGCCTCGGAACATTTACCGAATCCATCGTTTGTTCAATCGCGTGGACCCGATCAGGGTTACACCGCCAAAGGCGACGGCGCCGATTATCCGCTCGCGTGGTCGGGACAGACTCCGCTCGAAACCTATTACCTCGCCTCGCTTTTGCCCGGCGCGCCAAGGTTTGCGCGCGGCTTGCTGAAAAATTTCCTCGCCATCCAAAACAAAGAATCCGCGCTTGATCTTCGCCCCGGCCTCGCCGGTCAACGCGCAAAGATGCAAGCCACGCCCCTGCTTGCCTCGCTGGCATGGGAACTCCATCAATCCAGCGGCGACGAAACGCTCCTCAGCGAATCGTTCCAGGGGTTGCTCGCCTTCTTCTGGAGTTGGTTCTCGCCCGCGCACGACCGCGACCGCGACGGTTTGCCCGAATGGGATCACATTTTGCAAAGCGGCTGGGAAGAGAATCCGCTCTTCGATATCTGGCAGGCGTGGTCGCAGGGCGTGGACATTTCCACGGTGGAACATTCCGCGCTCCACGCCATGCTCGCGCGCGAAGCCGCCTGCCTGATCCTGATCGCCGAGAAACTCAATCGCGGCAATGAAGTGGAATTGGTAAAACGTCAAGCCGAGGCGCTCGAAACAGCCGTGCAATCCACATGGGACGAACACGCCGCCCTCTATCAATACCGCGACCGCGACACCGACCTGACCAGCGAAGGCAGCATCATCGCCAAAGGACGCGGCGGCAAACCGCTCAAACCGAAAGTTAAGATCGAGGGGCGCGTCCGTTTGCTGATCGAAGTGAAAACCAAACGTCCAGCCCCGAAGCGGCCCGAGGCGCGCATCGCCGAATTCGCCACGAAGGAACCGCTCGAGGTCATCGCGCCCGAATCGTTCCAGTGGCGAAACGGCGGGATGGTCGCCACCTCGCATCGCGTCTACGAACGGGTCGGGCGCGTGGAAGTCCTCGGCTTGACCTCCGCCGATCACATCACCGTCCGCGCTGTGGATCTGACCCAACAAGACCACACGCTTTTCCTCCCGCTCTGGGCTGGACTGCCCGATCAACAACGCGCGCAAACGCTGATCGGACGCGCCCTGCTTAACCCAAAGCGGTTCGACCGTCGCTTTGGGATTCCCGCCTGCGCAGAATCTCCCAAGGGCGCAGACGCGATCTGCCAGGCGATGCACCTGCCGTGGAATCAGTTGATCGGCGAGGGTATGCTCGAATATGGTTTCCGCGACGAAGCCGCGCGCCTGACGATGAACCTGATGGAGGCGGTCATCCAAAACCTGAAACAGAACCGCGCCTTCAGCGGACGTTATCACGCCGTCACGGGCGCCGCGCTCGGCGAACGCAACGCGCTGACCGGGCTCGCCCCGCTGGGACTCTTCCTCCAAACCCTCGGCGTGACCGTTCACTCGTCCACGCGCGTGCGGCTGGAGGGAAGGAATCCGTTCCCCTGGCCCGTCACGATCCGGTATCGCGGCTTGACCATCCAGCGCGGCATGGATTCGACTGAAATTATTTTTCACAACGGCAAATCTGTCACGGTCACATCCCTCGCGCCGTGCGTGGTGGAGATGTGAGCGAATTTTTATTTGACACGCCTTTTCCCCTGTGATATAAGACCGTCACAACCGAATAGACTGTACTCATCCAGAGAAGCTGAGGGACCGACCCGTTGACGCTTCGGCAACCGGTGTTAGTCATCTAGTCCGCTAGTTGGCTAGTCTCCTAGTCATCTGACTAGCGGACTAGGAGACCAGAAGACTATAAGACTAATTACGGTGCCAACTTCGGCGCATGACAGTTCATGCGGGAGATGAGAGATGATATGAAATTCATGTCGCCTCTCGCTGTGAGAGGTTTTTTTATTGTAAAGGAAAGTTATGGACGCTGACAATCGTTTTTCAATTCAAGAATTAATCGCCCGCTTCGCCAACAGTTTTGACCTGAAGGACTGGGACGGACTGCAAGCCTGCTTCACCGAATCCATCTTCACGGATTATGCCGACCTGCGCGGCACGCCGCCTGAGACGATTACCGCCAGCGAATATGTGCGCCTGCGCCGCGAATCGCTGGACGCGTTGAAACTGCATCATCTGGTGAGCAATTACGAAATTGACTTCGCCGATGCAAACTCCGCGACCTGCCGCGCTTCGATGATGGTCTGGCGCAACAATGACGTTGAAGTATCCGCCAGTCACTGTTTTTATACGTTTCAATTGAAGCGGCTAGAGACTGGCGATTGGAAGATCAGCGGCATTACGCAAAAGATTTTTTGGAATGACGGGAGTTCGTCGGCGCGTAAAGGCGCGAAGTAAACAAGACCACCCCGCGCTGGAAGATGCGCAAGGGATCAAAAAATGAGTCGTAAATTAGCTTTTTACAGCGATCAACAAATTGAACGGTCATCAGCCATGAATGAACGGTTGCTCAATTTAATTGGCAAGCGGCATCCAGTGATTGGATATATTCCTTCCTCAACCGATCCTAAAAGAACCTGGTTCAAACAACAACAAGCTTATTACAAATCGTTGAACGCCAGAGTACCCATCTATTTTGAATTGGAAACAGAGTACGATCCTGAAAAGATCAAAGACCTTCTTGCCTGTGATGCAATTCATTTGTCGGGAGGCTCCACTTATAATTTTCTATACTGGCTCCGCACACGACGATTGACTTCCCTTCTAAAAGACTATGTAGCAAACGGCGGCGTGTTGATTGGCGTAAGCGCTGGCGCGATCCTGATGACTCCAGAAATTTCGACGACGCATATTTGCGGAGAAGAGCCATCTCACGATCTCAACGACCTCTCTGCACTGCGTATGGTTGACTTCGCTTTCCTGCCTCATATCAACAAAATTGAGGCGGTAGAGAACAAAATGATTGAGTATTCCATTGCTCAGGGTCGCAAAATATTTGGTTGTCTCGATGGCGATGGAATGATCGTGAATGGCAACAGCCTTCATTGTGTTGGCGATTTAATACTTGCAGAAAACGGCAAGTTGAAATCTGTAGTGAACTAACTTTAAGTGAGGAAACAAATATGAATAGAAAATACACCAACCGCTCGTACCTCGACGCCCTCGAGAAGAAAGTCCTCGTCTTCGACGGCGCGATGGGCACGAGCCTGCAAGTGCAGAACCTCACTGCCGAACATTTCGGCGGCGAGCAATACAACGGATGCAACGATTACCTCGTCATCTCGTACCCCGAAGCCGTGGAAAAAGTCCATCGTTCGTTCCTCGAAGTCGGCGTGGATGTTCTTGAAACAGACACCTTCCGCTCGAATCGTTTGACAATGAAGGAATATGGCTTGCAAGACAGAATCATCGAAATCAATGAGACTGCCGCGAGATTGGCGCGAAGGCTGGCGGATGAATATTCGATACTCGATACTCGATACTCGAACACCGATTCTCGAATATCGAATAACGAATCTCGAATATCGCACCCTCGTTTCGTCGCAGGTTCCATCGGACCGACGGGCAAACTTCCCTCCACCAACGACCCCGACCTGTCGAACGTCACATACGATGAGTTGATCGCCGCGTTCGCCGAGCAGGCTGAAGGTCTGATTCGAGGCGGCGTGGACGTCTTGCTCATCGAAACGTCGCAAGACATCCTCGAAGTCAAAGCCGCGATCGCGGGTCTGCATCAAGCCTTTGAGAAGACTCAAATCTATTTGCCGATTCAGGCGCAGGTCACGCTCGACACGACGGGACGCATGTTGCTCGGCACCGACATCAACGCCTCGCTGACGATCCTCGAAGGCATGGGCATTGACGTGATCGGTCTCAACTGCTCCACTGGACCCGAACACATGCGCGAGCCGATTCGATTCCTCGGTGAAAATTCCACGCTTCCCGTTTCGTGCATCCCCAACGCGGGACTTCCGCTCAACGTGGATGGGCAGGCTGTATATCCGCTTGAGCCTGAACCGTATGCAAATGACATGTACGAATTTGTGACGAAGCATCACGTGCGTGTGGTTGGCGGATGTTGCGGCACGACTCCCGCGCATCTCAAACTTTTGGTGGATAAACTTGCCGATTACCAATTACCCGATAGACAACCGCTTCAGACTACGCCTCAGCTTGCCTCTGCCATGTCGGCGATTGCCATGCGTCAAGACCCCGCCCCCACCCTGCTCGGCGAACGCTGTAACGCGCAAGGTTCGCGCAAGTTCAAGCGACTCCTGCTCGAAGAAGATTACGACGGCATTTTAGATATTGCCCGCGATCAAGTGGCTGGCGGCGCGCACGCGTTGGATATTTCCGTCGCTGTCACCGAACGCGCCGATGAAGGCGAACAGATGCGCAAGGTCATCAAGAAATTACAAATGGGCGTGGATGTTCCGCTCGTGATCGACTCCACCGAAGTGGATGTTTTGGAGATCGCCTTGCAAACCGCGCCTGGTCGTTGTTTGATCAACTCCACGCATCTTGAGGCGGGTCGCACCAAAGCCGATAAAATTTTCGCGCTCGCCAAAAAATATAACGCCGCCGTGATCTGCCTCACGATTGACGAAAAAGGCATGGCGAAGACCGCGCAACATAAATACGAAGTCGCGCAACGCATCTACGACATCGCCGTCAACGAGCATGGACTCAAAGCCGAAGATTTGGTCTTCGACGATTTGACCTTCACCCTCGCAACAGGCGACGCGGAGTTTGTCGATTCCGCCAAAGAAACCATCGAAGGCATTCGTCTGATCGAAGAAAAACTTCCAGGCGTGATGACCTCATTGGGCGTGAGCAACCTGTCCTTTGGGTTTGCCGCACAAGCCCGCCCCGCCTTGAACTCGGTGATGCTCTATCACTGCGTGCAAGTCGGTCTGGATATGGCCATCGTCAACGCCGCGCACGTCAAACCGTACGCAGAAATTGACCAAGAAGAGCGCGACCTTTGCGAAGATTTGATCTTCAATCGCCGCGAAGACGCGCTTCAACGCTTCATCCAACATTTTGAAAATGTGGAGATCGCCGACGACAAAGTCGCCGACCCCACCGAAGGCATGACCCCCGAACAAAAACTCCACTGGAAGATCGTGCATCGCTTCAAGGATGGAGTGGAAGAGGATATTGATGAGATCATACATCGTAAAACAGGTACACAGGTAGACACGTACACAAGTACGCAGGAGCAAGATGTAACTCGTAACCCGCAACTCGTATCCGAGAACACGCAGCCCTCAATACGCAGTACGCAACACGAAGTAGCTGTCCACACCCTCAACAACGTCCTGCTCCCCGCCATGAAAGAAGTCGGCGACAAATTCGGCGCGGGCGAATTGATTCTGCCATTCGTGCTTCAATCCGCCGAAGTGATGAAGAAGACCGTCGCGCATCTCGAAAACTATCTAGAAAAGATGGAAGGCGTCACCAAAGGCACGGTTGTTATTGCCACCGTCTATGGCGATGTGCATGATATTGGAAAGAATCTCGTCAAAACGATTCTCGCCAACAACGGCTACACCGTCGTGGACTTGGGCAAGCAAGTTCCAGCCGAAACGATCATCACCCAAGCCGTGGAAAATAACGCCACCGCCATCGGTTTATCCGCTTTGCTGGTTAGCACATCCAAGCAGATGCCGTTGATCGTGAATGAACTGCATCGGCGCAAACACAACATCCCTGTGCTGATCGGCGGCGCGGCAATTAATCGCAGGTTTGGAAGAAGAATCTTGCAAACGGAAGTCAATCAAGAATTTTATGATGCAGGCGTCTTCTATTGTAAAGATGCCTTTGAGGGACTGGACACAATGGACGGGTTGATTGATCCAGCCAAACGCGCGGAACTCCTCTCGAAGGTCCGAAAAGAAGCGGAGTTTGAGTTGGGCAGAGCGGCGGCGCAGGAAGAATCCGCTCCAACGGGACAAAGATCAAACGTTGTTCCTAATCCCATTAAGTTGCCCGAAAAATTGGGACAGCGAATCGTCAAAGACATGCCGCTTGAAATGGTTTTGAAGCATCTCAACATCAACGAGTTGTATCGTTTGTCGTGGGGCGCGAAGAACACACACGGCGCAGAATGGGACAAGTTGAAAAAAGAATTTGACGCGCGCCTGATCTCGATGAGCAAAGATGGCTCCAAACGCGGCTGGCTCAAACCGCAGGCGGTGTACGGCTACTTCGCCTGTCAAGCCGACGGCGAGGAATTGATCGTCTATGCCGACGCGCAAGGCAAAAAAGAAGCGACGCGTTTGATTTGTCCGCGCCAACCGAACGGAGATTTCCTCGCGCTTTCGGATTATTTCGCTTCGGTCGAATCGGGCCAGTTGGATACGGTCGCGTTACAAATCGTCACCGTCGGCAAAGCCGCCACCGCTCTATTTGAAGAGTTGCAAGCCGCCAACGATTACACCGAAGCCTACTTCGTGCACGGACTCGCTGTCCAAGCCGCTGAAGCGACCGCAGACTATATCCACAATCACATCCGCCGCGAGTTGGGACTCGGCGCAAAGCAAGGCAAACGCTACTCGTGGGGCTATCCCGCCATCCCGATTCTTGAAGATCATTTCAAAGTCTTCAAACTGCTCCCCGCCGCCGAATCCGAACTTGGGCTGGGGCTTTCCGTTTCGGGACAGATCATCCCCGAAGAATCCACCGCCGCCATCGTCGTTCCGCATAAAGACGCGAAATATTACACGCTCGGCGAAACGCGGGTGGAACAGTTGATGAGGTAGAGCGAGATAATATCTCGCTCTACACGCTGCCATGACAAATTTCAATTACCGCGAGTTCTATCGGCGGAACCTGCCTCATATCCAACCGCGTGGAGCGGCATTTCTGGTTAACTTTCGCTTAGAGAGTGTTTCTTAAGTCAATTTGTCGCCAGTTTCAACATGCGACGAATGCTGGCAATGTAAACCATGGATTCGCTGGAAGAGACAGTATGTTCAAAATCTCGTGACAAACGGCGATACCGTCCGAGCCAGCCAAAAGTGCGTTCGACAATCCAGCGATGCGGCAAGATCTCAAAGCCTTTGGCTTTATCAGATCTGCGGACAATCTCCAGTGTCCATCCAAAATTTTTGCGTACCTTTTCAATAATCGAGACATACGCCGCATCTGCCCAGAGCAGTTTCAGACGACACCAACGATTATGGACACTGCGTTTGACGGTCTCGAACCATTTTTGCAGTAGTTGATAACCGCCTGCACCATCTTGAATGCTGGCACTGTGCACCAAAACAAGTAACAGCAAGCCTAACGTGTCCACTAAAATGTGGCGTTTCCGACCAGGCGTCTGCTTGTGAACGTCGATTCCGCGTTGTTCACCACCTTCTGAGGTTTTGACGCTCTGACTGTCCACGATGCCTGCGCTGGGCTCTGGTTTCCGTCCATTTTTGACACGCACCTTCTTTACCATCGCTTCATTGATCCGTTCCCAGAGACCGTTTTTCTTCCAGCGGCGAAAGTAGCCGTACACGGTTTGCCACGGCGGTAGGTCTTTGGGCATCATGCGCCACTGGCAACCAGTTCGCACCACATAGAGGATGGCATTGATAATTTGCCACATTTCCCACTTGCGCGGGCGTCCCATCTGCTTGGCCGGAAAAAAGTCCGCAATCAGTTGCCATTCGGTATACTTGAGGTCGGTCGGGTAGGTTTGGTTGAATTTGGTCATTCTCCAATCTTACCCGACTACTTAAGAAACACTCTCTTAGCAGGTTCGCTTCCGATCGCAGTGGTAGAACAGTTACGCGCAGAGGCGGAGCAATTTGAAAAGAGGCTTATCACTATCAAGGACCAGAAAGAAAAGATCAAACTCCGCGATAGGGAACAGCGGAAACTTTTCGGGAAATGGGATGATGCCCTCCACAAAAGTGTCACAGGTCCTTTCTGGTTGAAAGACGATCAAATTGCCCAAATCGTCGCTGACTCAATCCTTTATCACGACGGCGTGTGGTTCGATGTGTTGGCATACTGCATTATGCCGAACCATGTTCATTTGGTTCTGATCCCGCATGAAAGTTCAGACACAGCAGATTATAGCCTGACGAAAATCATGCACAACATCAAGCGAAACTCTGCCAATCACGCGAACAAGGTTTTGGGCAGAAGTGGCGCATTTTGGCAACATGAAAGTTACGACCATTTCGCTCGTGACGAGAAAGAACTCGAACGGATCATCAAATACGTGCTCTACAATCCAGTCAAAGCAGGTTTGGTAACTGATTGGAAAAGTTGGAAGTGGACATACTGCAAATACGAAATGTAGAGCGAGATAGTATCTCGCTCTACGGAGCAAAATATGACAAATAAATTCCTAAACCTCCTCTCCTCCCAAACCCTCCTCGCCGATGGCGCGATGGGGACCATGCTCCACACGCGCGGAGTGGGATTCGATAAATGCTTCGATGAGCTCAACCTCACGAATCCCTCTGCGGTGGCGGAGATTCACCGCGAGTACATCGAGGCGGGCGCGCAGTTGATCATTACCAACACGTTCGGCGCGAATCGATTCAAACTCAGCAAGCACGGATTGCAAGACGATGTCGTCGAAATCAACAAAACCAGCGTTGACCTTGCCAAGCGCGTCGTTGCCGCGTCGTTCAAGGATGTGTTGGTCGCGGGGGATGTCGGTCCGTTGGGGGTGCGGATCGCTCCGTTTGGGCGCGTCCAGCCTGAGGAGGCGCGAGAGGCGTTTGCGGAGCAGATCCGCGCGCTGGCGGATGCAGGCGCCGACTTGATCGTCATCGAGACGTTCAGCGATCTGTACGAGATCCGCGAAGCCATCAAAGCCGCGAAAGAGACATGCGATCTGCCCGTCGTTGCGTCCGTCACGTTCACGCGCGATGACAGAACTTTGCTCGGCGATGAACCGATGAAAGTGGCGCGGACGTTGCGCGACGCGGGCGCGGACGTGATCGGAGTCAACTGCTCTGGCGGACCCGCGCAACTGTTGCGAATTTTGAAGCAGATGAAACAGGCTGTGCCTGACGGAAAATTTTGGGTGAAGCCGAACGCGGGCTGGCCCGAACAAGTGGGCGGACGAATCATGTATCCCGCCGACGCGGAGTACTTCGGCGATTACGCGCTGTCGTTCCGCGAGACGGGCGCGGTGATCGTCGGCGGATGTTGCGGCACGACTCCGCAACACGTCGCCGCGATGAGGAAGGCGCTGGATTCTTCGGCGCGATCTTCGGTGTTGATTCAGACCTCGGAGGTCTTGGAGACCTCCGAGGTCTCAGATGTTGAGCCCCCAACTCAATTCGCGCAAAAATTGGAACGCGGCGAATTTGCAATTTCAGTAGAAATGGACCCGCCGCGCGGACTCTCGACTCACAAACTGCTGGCGGGCGCGTCTCTCCTCGCCGATGCGGGCGCGGACGTGATCAACGTCGCCGACTCGCCGATGGCGCGCATGAGAATGTCGGCGTGGGCGGTGTGCGACGTGGTGCAACGCAAAGTGGGAGTCGAGACGACGATCCACTTCCCCACGCGCGGACGGAATCTCTTGCGTGTGCAAGGCGATTTGCTTGCCGCGCACGCGCTCGGCATCCGCAATATTTTTGTTGTGATGGGCGACCCGACCGCCATCGGCGATTACCCCGAAGCGATGGACAATTACGATCTCGTGCCGTCGGGTCTCATCAAACTCATCAAGCAAGGATTCAACGAAGGCATTGACCATTCAGGCACGAGCATCGGTCAGCCCACAAATTTCTTCGTCGGCGCGGCGTTGAATTTGTGTCCGCCCGATGTGGACAACGAAATTAAAAACCTTCATCGCAAAGTAAAAGCGGGCGCGGACTTTTTCCTCACGCAACCCGTCTACCGCGCAGACGATGGACCAAAATTACTCGAAGCATACGAAGCGAAACACGGCAAACTGGACAAGCCGATTCTGGTCGGCATCCTGCCGTTGGTCGGCGTTAAACACGCGAACTTTTTACACAACGAAGTGCCTGGCATTTCGATTCCCGATGAGACGCGCAAACGGATCGAAGCGGCAGGCGACGAGGGCGTGAAGGCTGGGGTGGAGATCGCGGTCGAATTGGTGGAGCAGGCAAAAGCGTGGGCGGGAGGCGTGTACATCATGCCCCAATTCCACAAGTACGATATGGTCGCGGAGATCGTGGAGAAAGTGAAATCGTAAACAGCGCGCAGGTAGGCGCGTGTTTCCGTGTATACTTCCTCAACACGTTTCTGCAACATCCATTAGAAGGACCCGTTCATGGACATCACATACCAACTTCAAGGCATGGAGTTTGAATGGGATGAAAACAAAGCCGTCGCTAACATTCAAAAACATGGCGTGACCTTCGAAGAAGCCGCGGAAGTTTTTCTTGATCCGTTCTTTCAGACAGGCGACGCTTCGGCAGACGACAAAGAAGAACGCGATTTTATAATCGGGTATACTTTCTCTCAGCGGCTTTTACTGGCTGTATATACGGCGCGAGCGACACGCACGCGGATCATTTCCGCCCGACCCGCTACCCGCGCCGAAAGGAAAGTCTATGAAGAAGCAGACTGACGAAACTCTCATAACCGAAGAAGGATTTGAGTTGCGCCTGCGTCCTCGCGCGGCGAGACCTGTCACAATTCACATCCCCGCCGACGCGCTGTCGACCCTTGAAAAAATCGCGGCGGGCCGCGATATGTCTGTGGAAGCCTTGCTTAAGTTATACATTGGTCAATCTATGCGGCAGGAAATTGCAAAACTTTCCGCCGATCGCGTTCTTGAAAAAACCGAACAGGTTCTTAGACAACATATCAGCTCAAAGGATGAGGTTTCAGCCATCTTGAAAGAAATCCGCATTGAAGTTGCTCCCTAACGGTATGACCTCCCTCCAATCTCGAAGCCTCTACTCTCTTCATCCCCATGCTCCTCGTCATTGACCTCGGCAACACCAACCTCACACTGGGCTTGTACAATGGAAACGATCTCGGCGCCCATTGGCGGCTTGCCACCGATCATGCGCGCATGCCCGACGAATATGGTTTGCAAATGCAAGGCTTATTGCAAAATGCAAAAGTGACCGCCAAACAACTCACGGGGGTGTGTCTCGCTTCCGTTGTGCCACAACTGACGGGGCGGGTGATTCAAGCGTGCCGCGAATATTTAGATCAAGAGCCGTTCGTCATTGACGTGGGAATCAAAACAGGCGTCAAAGTGAAATACGAAGACCCGCGCGCGGTCGGCGCGGATCGAATCGCGGACGCGGTCGCTGTCGTATATCTCTATAAAGGTCCCGCATGCATCATTGATTTCGGAACAGCCACCACCTTCAACGCGGTCAATAAAGACGGCGAGTATCTCGGCGGCGCGATCACCGCGGGCATCAATCTCGCCACCGAAGCGCTCTTCACGCACGCCGCAAAACTTCCGCGCATTGACTTGCAACGCCCGCCTTCGGTCATCGGTCGCAACACAGTCCACGCGATGCAGGCGGGTTTATTATTCGGCTACGTGAGCATGGTCGAGGGCATGGTCGAGCGTTTTCGCAAAGAGCTTGGTCCCACGATGAAAGTCATCGCAACGGGCGGTCTCGCCGAGATCGTCGCGCAAGAGACCGATGTTATTCAGATCATCGCCCCATGGCTCACGCTCGACGGCTTGCGAATTTTGTGGGACATCAATCATCCGATCTAAACAGCAAACCGTCCCGCAGG
>JABARH010000013.1 GCA_019187665.1 Anaerolineales bacterium | reverse complement strand
TTTGGAGTTCAACGCGCTCTGCTTGCGTAAGGTGAACTTTGTAGTTTCTCATCTTGTGCCTCCGGTGTTTGTACTGCATCACCGGAAACACTATATCACTAAATTAGGTTTGACGGACTAGTACTGATAATTGCCTCATGCCCCAACCCGCGCCAGGAATTACCCTCGAAGGATATGCTTCATGACTCAAACCCATAAGCCCTACGAACATTCGCTGGATGTGATGAAAGCCATCCTGGTGATCGGCATGGTTGTGGATCACGCGCTTATGCTCCTGGCCGATGGCCCGACGCGCGCGTTGACCGACGGATTCAAGAAGACCATTGATCTCGTTTCGTTCTCCGCGTTCCTTTTTTGTTTTGGCGGCGCCACCTGGCTGGCCTATTTTTCGAAAACGCCGCCTGCCCGGCGCATTCTTGCCTCCGCGTTGCGCCCGTTCATCGCCTACTTCATCTCCGCGTTTTTTTATACCCTGTTCGTGGAACGCGCCTATGGAAGCGAAGACCTGCTCTCGATCCTCCTATTGCGCGAACTTTCGCCCTTCTCTGAATTTCTGCTGGCCTTTTCGCTGATTCTGTTGCTGGGCTTCCTTCTTTACAGACCGATCAAACACCTGCTGGAAAACACGCGCTTGTTCTGGGCGGTCGCCGGCCTGCTCCTGCTCACTTCATTGATTCCAAACGCATGGGTGCAATGGCCGGTGGTGAGTCTCTTCATCGGTTCGCCAAAGGAAGTGACCGCCAGCTTTCCCGTACTGCAATATTTTCCGCTCTATCTTATGGGCGCCTATTTTATCCGTCACGAGGTCCGACCCAATGTCTGGATCGGGCTGGCCGGAATAACGGCTTATTTCGTCGCCCGGTCTTTTGGATTTTCCGCCTCACGCTTCCCGCCCGACTTTATCTTTTTGGTTGCCTCGATGTTTTTCACGCTTGCCTGGTATGCGGCCGCGCGCGCCCTGACGCGCTGGCCGCTGGCGCGAACGTGGCTCGGCTCGATCGGCGTCAACTCGTTGTTTTATCTTCTCGCCAGCAATATTTTGATCTTTGCCTTTCGCGGCGCCATGCCCAAATTAGGCGGCGCGATGAATCTCAAAACCGCCATCGAGGTGGCGCTGGGCATTCTAGCCGCTGTCTACTTCTTCACCCGCCTCGTGCGCCAGCCTCCGCCGGCAGGGCCCTCACAATCTGCCTGATCAGTCCTGGCCCGCGATAGATCAACCCGGTATATAACTGCACCAGCGCCGCGCCCATCTCGAGGCGGCGCACAGCATCGTCTGGACTCATGATCCCGCCGACGGACACAACGGGGAGCTTTCCATCCACGCGCTGAAGAATCTTCGCCAGCAGCGCCTCGCTCCTGACGGCCAGCGGGCGCCCGCTTAACCCACCGGCTTCGCCCGCCCGCGCAGACAGCAACCCGTCGCGCGCGAGGGTGGTGTTCGTTGCGATCACCCCGTCCATGCCGGTGCGCAGGATCGCATCGAGGGCGTCGTCCAACTCCGCGTCGCCCAGATCCGGCGCGAGTTTGACGAGCAGCGGGATGCGTTTTTTCAGTTGCGTTTCTTCCATCGTTCTCTGCGCGTGCAGTTGAGATAGCAATCCCTCCAACGCGGCGCGCCCCTGCAACTGGCGCAGGCCGGCTGTGTTCGGCGAACTGACATTGATCGTCAGGTAATCTGCGACCGGCGCGAATACCTGCACGAGCGAAAGATAATCCAGCACTGCCTGTTCGTTGGGCGTTTCCTTGTTCCTGCCGAGGTTCACGCCGATCACCAGGTCCGAGTTGGGCAGCCGGCGACGCAGGGCATATTCGAAGGGACTGATCTTCGGTTTGAAGGTCAGCCGCTTGCGGACGTACGTCGCGCCGCGGCTGGGGAACCCCATGCGATTGACGACGGCTTCATCCTGCGGCAGGCGGAATACGCGCGGTTTTGGGTTGCCCGCTTGGGGCAGGGACGTGACCGTTCCCACTTCCACATGGCCGAATCCCAGCGCGCCCAGTCCGCGCACGGCGAGGGCATCCTTGTCGTATCCCGCCGCGAGGCCGACCGGGTTCTTGAACGTCAAGCCGAATGCAGTCACCGGCTTGCCGCGCGCGGAATAGATCGCTTTGAGGATGGACAATACCGCAGGGAAGCGTTGCGCCAGGCGCAGCGAGCCGAGCGCCAGCGCGTGCGCCTGCTCCGATTCGAGACGGAAAAGAAGCGAACGAAGGATGGAAAACATGCCTGCCATTTTAATGGATATGCGGGCGACCGGCCGTGGAACTTGAAGGCCGGGTTTCAAGGCGGGCCGCGTTCCTCGAGCGCCCGGCCGCCTCGTCTGGCGCTTCTTGTATTTGCCGTCCTATTTTGATATAACTCTATTGTTTTTGGAATCGAACCCCGCCCGGAACTTTCACGCCATCCATCTCGTCCTACACACAGAAATCGCCATCTCAAGGAGAAGAGAAAATGAAACGTATCGTCATCCTTCTTTTGTCTACCGCCTTTCTGTTGGCCGCGTGCGGCGCCTCGCCCATGCGCTCAATTAACTCGGATCTATCCGGGGTGGGCAGCGAGCCTGCTTACCCGCAGGAAATGCCCCTGCCCATGGCCACCGCCATGGCTGCCGAGCAGGCCCGCGCCGCGGACGGCTCCATCGCAAACGTGGAGGCCGCCACGCGTGAACGCATGGTGGTACGCAACGCCGACTTGTCCATTGTGGTCGCAAAGCCGGAAGAGGCCATGAACGCCATCGCCAAACTGGCCGAGGATCTGGGCGGCTTCGTGGTGTCCTCCAACATCTACCAGTCCTACACACCCGGCGGTAAGATTGTCCCTGAAGCCAGCATCGCCATCCGCGTTCCCTCGGAAAAACTGGTCGAAACGCTGGAGCAGATCAAGGCCGACGCGGTCGAAGTGCAGAACGAGACTGTCAGCGGGCAGGATGTGACCAGCGCCTACGTGGATCTCGAATCGCAGCTCAAGAATCTCGAAGCCGCCGAAAAACAGCTGGCCGAGATCATGAGCCGCGCCGAAACGACCGAGGACGTGTTGAATGTCTACAATCAGTTGACCTCCATCCGCGGCCAGATCGAATCGATCAAAGGCCAGATGAAATACTACGAAGAGTCGGTGGCGCTCTCGGCCATCAGCGTGCGCCTCGTGGCGGAGGAGACTGTCCAGCCGATCGAGATCGGCGGCTGGCATCCCGACGGGTGGGCGCGCGACGCCCTCCAGGACCTGGTCTACTTCTGGCAGGACTTCACCAAATTCCTGATCGGCTTCGCGCTCAACTTCCTGCCGAAATTACTCACCATCGGAATCGTCTTTGGCCTGCCGCTCTGGCTCATCGTGCGTGCCGTCCGGCGCAAACGCAAAGGACGCGCTCAGGCACAGGAAGAAAAGAAATAAATTTCACCGCCCCTCTCCCAAACCGGGAGAGGGGCTTTTTGAACCACGTTATAATGGACCCCATGGAACAACTCATCCACGCCGCGCGCACGCTGTTCAACATCCACCTGGTCGGGCGGCAGGTGCTGGCGTTGGGCGCGTACGAAAAGGAATTGATGTCGTGGAACGAGAAGTTCAACCTGACGGCCATTCGCGATGTGGAGGGGATTCGCACCAAACATTTTCTCGATTCGTTCTCCTGTGTGCTGGCGTGGAAGGCCAACCCGCCGACGCGTCTGATTGATGTGGGAACGGGCGCCGGCTTCCCCGGCCTGCCCCTCAAAATTCTTTATCCATCCATGCAATTGACGCTCGTCGAGTCGGTCGGCAAGAAGGCCGCCTTCTGCCAACATATGGTGGACGTGTTGCGACTCGACCACGTGAACATTCTCAACACCCGGGCCGAAACCGCCGGGCAGGACCCGCGTCACCGCGAACAATACGACTGGGCCGTGGCGCGCGCCGTCGCGGGCTTGAACGTGCTGGGCGAATATCTCCTGCCCCTGCTCAAGATCGGCGGGACGATGCTGGCCCAAAAAGGTGAAAGCGGCCCGGCTGAGGCGCATACTGCGGACAAGGCGCTGAAACTTCTTGGGGGAAAACTGGAGCAGGTCATCCCGCTCAACCTGCCGGGCGTGGTCGAAGATCGCTATCTTGTGCTGGTGGACAAGGTTCACGTCACACCGTCGAACTATCCGCGCAAGGCGGGCATGCCTGCCAAGCAACCCCTGCCCTGACCCCACTCAAAATCAACGACATGAGGTGGATTGCATCTCCACCGGCAGTCCAAACGCTTCCACGACCGGCACACCGTCCCATTCGGGAGGCAGGGGCAAGCCGAGCGCGAATGCGGCAGTGGCGGCGGTGTCAATAGTGTGGATCGGCGTCGCGAGCCGCCCCGGCCGGACGTTTGGACCGGATGCGATCCACGGGATGGTCATATCCTCGATCTGACTCGTGCCGTGCGTGGTTTTATGTCCGCCGTGATCCGCCGAGATGATGATCAGGGTCTCGCTCCGCAGTCCGTTCGCATCCAGGAATGCGAGCAATCGCGCGAGCGCTTCATCGGCGCGGAAGAGGACGCTGAATTGTTGCGGCGACAACCAGCCATATTCGTGACCCATGCCGTCCGGCGTGGGGAAATGAATGAAGAGTACGCCAAAATCCAGCGGGAAGTCGGCAAGCAGGCGGTCTATCAGGACACTCTCGCGGTCGTTGACATAGACAAAGGTGTCCACACTCGAAGCATCGGTGACCTGTTGCAGTTTTTTCTTGCCGACATACATCGCCGTTTTCATCCCAGCCGCGTGCGCAATATCGAAGAGATCCGTCCCCTGCGCGATTCCGTTTTCGGGAATGTAATCGTTCCAGTTGACGCCGTGCGTGGCTGGGCATAGTCCGGTTAACATGGAGGAGTGAGATGGAAGCGTTGAGCTGGGAAAGATGGTCTGCGCGGTCAGCGAGTATGCGCCGGATTGCATCAGGTTTAACAAATTGGGCATGGGCGCGAGTTCGATCGCATCGGGGCGCAAGCCATCTATGCTGAGGATGATGACTCGCTTCGCGAAAGGCGCGGGAGTCGCCGTTAAGGTTGGAGGCGGAAGCGGAGTTGCGCTGGGCAGAGGCGTGAATGTGTCGGCCGCAGTCAGCGCCGCCGATGGTATGGACAGCGGCGGCGGATACGGCGAGGCGAGCTGGCAGGCAAGGATGCCCGGGAAAATCAGGATATAAACGAACGCGAGGCGGGGCGATTTCATGAAACGGGATCCTTGAGTGGGAGGCGACTCGAACGGTACAGTAATGTTGAGCGTAAAAGGCGCTCTGTTGCGCCAATTTTACAGGCAGGCGCAGGTCTGGTTAACTCACCTTACGCAGCGCCGTAAGATTCATCGTACGCTCCTCGAGGCAATTTGAAAGCTGCGGCGCTGAAACTGCGTACCATCCGTTAAATAAAAAGAGCGAGCCGGAGGCCCGCTCTTTTTGATGCTACTGCGGGATTTCCCCGGCCAGTTCTTTATCTATCAACTGGGTGAAGGTGGTGAGCGGCTGCGCGCCGACCATGGCCAGCCCGTTGATGAAGAAGGTGGGTGTGGATTGAACTCCCAGCCCGATGGCAAAATCCATATCGGCCTGGATCTGCGCCTGGTATTTGTGAGTGGTGCGGCAGGAGTTGAACGCGTCCACGTTGAGGCCGATATCCGCCGCGATCTGATCGTAGAGATTCTCGCCGAGCGATTGCTGGTTGGCGAACAGACGCTCGTGATATTGCCAGTAGGCATTCTGTTCACCGGCGCACATGGCGGCTTCGGCCGCGGGCAGGGCCTCGGGATGAATAGAGGTCAGCGGCAGGTGCCGATACACGAAGCGGATCTTGCCGGGATAGGCGGCCATCAACTGTTCATATACTTGATCGTGCCAGCGGACACAGAACGGGCATTGATAATCGCTGAATTCGACGATCGTGATGGGCGCATCCTGCGGACCAAGGCTGTACGATCCCTCCGTTGGGATATCGTAGCGGCGATACGTCGGCGCGGCGGCTTGTGGTTGCTGGGCGGCAGGCTGCGCGGCCACCGCCCGGCTCCCGCGCCCCCACGCCATGTAACCGACGAGAATACCGGCGCAAAACGCGATCACCACCATCACCGTGTAGAAATGGGTGCGCTTGAACGTGACTGTATCAGGGGGTGGGGCAATTTGTTCATCCATGCGCTGGATTATATCCTCGTTTTTTCGCGCATCCTTAATCGGATATAAGCGTATGGATTGGTAAAGGAGACAATATGACACAGGCAAAGACTCGCACCCCCTGGTATCTCTGGCCGTTCGTGGCCCTCTGGAAACTCATCGCTGCCATTGTGACTCTGACCGGGCGCCTCGTGGCGGTCATTCTCGGCCTCGCGTTGATGCTGGCCGGAATCCTCGCCAGCCTCACGGTGGTTGGCGCGATCGTGGGGATTCCACTCGCCATCGTGGGTTTCCTGCTCACCCTGCGCGGAATCTTTTAGCCAGAGGCAGGACCGAGGCCATCTTTAATATTCAGGGCTTCGCTTCATCAGCGCTAGAGAATGCCGAATGAATCGAATGGTTTGAGTGTAAAATGCGCTCTCTGGGCGGGCAAGGCGCGTTTTCCTTATCCCGAACTGACATTGAGATTGACTCATCTTGTGCACCCTCACCCGGGTCCTCTCTCAAAGGGAGAGGACCCGGGTTAGATTAAGAAGCCTGGGGCTTGTTGATCGAAAACGGGAGCCGGAGGCGGGTCCGCAGGGAGGCGAAGAAGCGACGCACCGCGGGGATGCGCAGGATCATCAACATAATGAAGACGATCGCATAGGCCCAGGGCCGCCCCACCTCGCCGCTGAAGTGGAAGAAGTCTCCCTTTTTCCCCCACGCGTAATGCAGTGTCGCGATCGGCACGATGAAATAGAGAAGCATGTGCAGATATTTCCAGCGTTTCCCGAGGCGCGCTTTCCAAACATCGAAGGAGGTGACCGCCAGTGGAATCAACAACAGAAAGGCGGCAGCGCCCAGCAGAATGTAGGGCTTTTCAAAAACAGTCTGGACGATCAGACTCCAGGCGAGTCCATAATCGAGGTTGAGGAAAATGATCACATGCACGCACGCGTACAGGAATGCATAGAGTCCCAGCGCGCGGCGGCGTTTGATCAACTCGCTCCAGCCGAAGAGCGTGTTGAGCGGTGTGACCGCCAGCGCGAGGATCAGCAGAGTCAGCGCGGCGCGCCCCGTGCGTTGCTCAATGTGCTGAATCGGATTCGCAGTCAGCCCGCCGGTGAACGCCTCGAAGACCAGCCGCACGAGTGGGAACGAGGCGGCGGCGTGCATGAAAATTTGGAGCGGGGTGTAGCGTTTGAGGGAGGGCATGGGGAGGTGTGAGGGAGAAGGGATACGGGATACGAGTTACGAGTTACGAGTTACGAGTTACAAGTTACAAGTTACTGATCATTTTCTACCTGTGTACCTGTCTACCTGTCTACGTGTGTACCTGTGTACCTGTCTACCTGTCTACCTGTCTACGTGTGTACCTGTGTACCTGTCTACGTGTGTACCTGTCTACCTGTCTACGTGTGTACCTGTGTACCTACCCGCTCAATAATTCTTCGCCAGGTCCATGCCTTCGTAAAGATGCGCCACCTGTTCGGCATATCCGTTGAACATCAACGTGGGGCGGCGGGTCAACTCGCCGATGCGACGCTCGCTGGCTTGCGACCAGCGCGGGTGCGACACGTTCGGGTTGACGTTGGCATAGAAACCATATTCGTTCGGCGAGGCGGACGACCATAGCGTGGCAGGTTCTTCATTCGTCAGTTCAATGCGGACGATGCCCTTGATGGATTTAAATCCATACTTCCACGGCACGACCAGGCGGATCGGCGCGCCGTTTTGATTCGGGAGCAGGTCGCCATACAAGCCGGTGGCGAGGATCGCGAGATCGTTCATTGCCTCGTCCATGCGCAACCCCTCGCGATAGGGCCACGGGAAGAGCGGACTCTTCTGCCCCGGCATTTGATCCGGGTCGTAGATCGTTTCAAAGGCGACATATTTTGCGTCGGAGGCTGGCTCCACTTCGGCGAGCAGTTTGGCGAGCGGGAAACCCATCCACGGAATGACCATGCTCCACGCCTCGACACAACGCAGACGGTAGATGCGCTCCTCCGGTTGGAATTTTTTAATCAGCTCGTCCACGTCATACGTCTTCGGATTGTTGACCAGTCCGCCCACTTCCACCGTCCACGGGCGCGACGTGAAATCCTTGGCAAGCGGAGCCACACGCGCTTTATCCACAGTGAACTCATAATAGTTGTTGTAATTGGAAATGTCCTCGAGCGAGTTGGGCACGTCCGGCGGAGCCGCCTGCGCGCCGGAGGATGAGACTGCCTGTGGAGCGCACGCCGCCAGCAACGCGCCCAGCCCGGCGAACCCAGCCGCTTTTAACACATCGCGCCGCGAGAGGAAAACCTCTTTGGGTGTGATCTCAGACGAAGGGATATTGGATTGGAAGGGTGACATGACTCTCTCTCCTATAAAATAACGATAAAAGCGAGATGATGCGATTCTCCTGTTTCTTCCTTAATCACGACTTACAAACAGATTAGGGTTTGCTGAATGAAAACAATGCGCCTCTTCCGTAACGTTGAACGGACTCGCCGGAATAAAGCGTTGCCTGCCCCCGGCCGGAGACCACCCACGCGGACTTTCTACCGTACACTTACACCGCTAAGCCCGCAAAGAAAACCTTTTTAACTTGGCGGCCTTAGCGTGCTTTGCGGTAACAGTCTTCTCATACGGTAGAGAACACGCGGGTAGATTTTCCAATGCGGCCCAGCGCCTATCGCTGTCGCAAATTTCCCGCACCCGCAGCCGGCGCGGATTTACGCTACTGCCCGAACGACTCGAGCGCGTCGTTAAGATTGGTGAAGAAGGGGATGTTGTGCAAAAAGCCCGCCAGGTTCAACACGCCGTAGATTTGCGGCGAGGGGCAGAGCAGTTTGAAATACGGGGATTTGTAAACATCGCCATCCGGCTTCCAGGCTTTGATCTCTTCGGCGGGCGTGAACAGTTTGTAGAGGACGTGGATGGCGCGCAGTCCCGCGCTGGAAATGTAATCCACCTGTGTCAGGTCGAGCAGGAGATGGCGCGCGCCTTCGCTGTGCAGGCGGGTGGCTTGTTCGCGCACGAGGTTTTCGCTGGCAGAGTCGACGCGCCCTTGCAGGTGCAGGACGGTGACAGCGGCGGAGGGGCGTGAGACGGTCAGAGTCAGATTGTCCATGTTAATCTCCAATTGAATCTGCGCGGCGGGGCGGCAAAAGGGATAACCCGCCGGTGGTCATGGCGAAGCGGTCGGGAAAGGCGGCAGAATGAATTCCGGCGTGGGCGTGGAGAAGGATGGGAAGAACGGGTCGGGCGTTTCGCTTGCCGAGGGTTCCTCTGTGATAAATTCGTCGCTTGTTTCGGGTGGGAATGTTAAAAACGGATCCACCGTCGCTGAAGATTCGACGGTCGGCGTAAAGGTGGGAGGCGGTCCGCCGCGTTGCGCTTCGACCCAAACCTGCGTCCCGTCGGTGACGATCTCGATCCAGCCGTTCACATCGGTGCGGAGCAGCGTGCGCCCGCCCACGGTCTCCAACACCGATTCGTCGGGCAGGTTGTTGAAGTCGTCGGCGGCAACGCTCAACACCACGAGTTGCGGGTCAAGGCGGGCGATCCATTCTTCGGGATTCAAGTGACCGAGTCCCGAGTCGGCGAGCAGGAGCAGGTTGACCGGTTCGAGTTCCGCGCCGAAGCCAAGTTCGGTCAGAGAATCGAAATCCATGCCGATCGGAAGCAAGGCGCGGAAACCCTCGTATTCGATCAGCAGGATCGCGCCGCGCGGATTTGATGTGACCACGGTCAAGGTCGCGCCGCCGCCGAGATCGAGGACCTGGTCTTTTTCTGCGCGCGTGATGCGCGTCTCGTGTTCGGTCAGCCACGCTTCAAGCGTCCGCGACGGGAAGGAGGCTTCGACGTTGCCAGCCCAAAGCACATCCGCCGGCGGGTAGCGTTCCACCAAACGCGGCAGGGCGTTGACCTGATTCTCCTGCGTGGAGGCGACGATCAGCCAGTCAATCTTGCGGTTGAATAACGGCAGGCGCGCGCCGAGTTGACTCGATAACTGCGAAATGCTTTCGCCGCCGTTCACCAGCACGGTTCCGCCGGAGGGAGTCTGGATCAGGATCGCGTCGGAGGAGCCCACGTCGAGGAAGGTGATGTGCAGTTTGCCGTCCGGGGTGGCGAGCGCGGAACGCCAGATGAGGATGACGAGGATCGTTAAACCGGAGATCACCGCCCAGATGGGGATTTTTGGGAAGCGCGTGTTCATGGTATCCATCAGTTCCTTTAAATGAGGTCCTGCAAAGGTCAAGCCGAGCAGGACGGCGTACCAGAGGATGACTGCCCAAAATGGAAACTCGACGGAGCGCGCCGCCCACGAGACTCCGCCGAATAATTCCACGGCATGGATGGTGTATGCCACGAAGGGCCAGGCAATGTAGGCGGCGGCTTGACCGAGCGGCTCGAAGAGCATACCGAGCATGTCCGCCAGTCCGCCGAGGATCATCACAGCCGGTTGTGCCGGAAGGATGAACGGGTTGGCGATGAACGAGATCAGCGACAGGCGTCCAAAGTGATATGCCATGATGGGAATGGTGGTGATCTGTGCGGCGAGCGTGAGCAGAAAAACATTGCTGATGAAGTTTGAAGTTTTTGCAATGCGTGTTTCGCTTTCGGATGTCTCTTGCGCGTTTATGCCCGTGCGCGCTTGTGCGCCCGCCATTCGATTCAGCCAGCGCGCCACCAGCGCTTCCAAAGGTTGAGCATACAAAACGAGTCCCAGTGTGGCGGCGAAGGAAAGTTGAAAGCCCACGTCGCTGATGTAAAGCGGGTTGAAGAGAGTCATCAACGCGGCGACGCCGAAGAGCGTGTTGATTCCGTCCTGCCGCCGTCCGAGGTGACGCGCGAACAAGGCGGTTACTCCCATCACGGCGGCGCGCACCACCGCCGCATCCGCGCCGACGAGCAGGGTATAGAAGACGATTCCAATTCCGGCGAAGACCGCGCCGCGTCGTTTGCCGAAGGCGCGGCCGAAGAGCGCGAGGAATAATTCGGCGATGATGGCAATGTTAAAGCCGGAGATGGCGATGATGTGCGATGTGCCGGTGTCTTTGAACGCTTGTTGCAGATCGTCGGGGAGTCCGTTGTCCACGCCGAGGAGGATTCCCGCGAGCAATGAAGCTTCGGGGTCGGGGAAGAGGCGGTAGATGGTTTCGAGGGCGCGCGTCTTAAGGGCGAAGAGTCCGCGCGCAAAGAAGTTGCCCTCGCGTCCGGGCAGGCGCGTCACTTCGTCGCTCGACATGATCGAGTAGATTCCCTCGCGCGCGAGGTATTCGCGATAGGAAAATTCTTCGTTTTCAGGAGGAGACTTGAGCCGCCCGCGCAGGCGCAGTACGTCGCCGTATTGATACGCCTCGTTCGGGTCCACGCGGACGAGGAGCAAGCCATGCACTTGCAGGTCTTTATCTTCGCCGGTGTCCAGCCCGGTCACGCGCAGGCGCAGGTTGGCGTATGTGTCGCGCGCGTCGGGCGGTTCGGTCACCCAGCCGGTGACGCGCACATCGTAGTCGCGGTCGTTGTACCAGGCGAGGTCGAAGGCGTCGGGGGTTGGAATCGCCCATTGATAGCGCGCCGCGCCGAGACAGAGAAATATTCCGAAGAGGCTGATGGAAACAATTTGGGAGGCGAGCGAGGCGAGGTCGAGCGCGGCGGTCAGGAAACGCCAGAGGATTCCAATGAGGAGGGTAACGAATGCCAGCGCCAGCCAGACCGCGACCGGCAACGGCGCGGCTTGCGCGAGGATCAACCCGCCGAGGAATCCGATCGAGACGAGCAGGAGGGGGCGCGTGACGGTCATGCGCGTCAATTGTAGCAGAAAGCCCCCAGCGTCGGAGTCTCTACTCTCCCTTCGCCAGCGAGGTGACCTTCCCAGCCGAGGCGTTTTCGACCAGTTCGAGTACGAAGCATAACGAAGAGAGACGGTTCAAGTAGCTCACCAATGCGGCGTTTTCGATATCCTTTGTCTCGGCCAGTTCCACCACGCGGCGTTCCGCGCGGCGGATGACGGCGCGCGCCAATGAAAGCGCCGCGCCCGCCGGGGTATCGCCGGGCAGGATGAATTCGCGCGGCATCGTGAGCGCGGCAGAAAGCGCGTCGGTTTGCGCCTCCAGCCAATGCACGCGCGCCCCGTCAATGGTTCGGAACGTCTCAGCATTCTCGGATGTGGCGGCCACTTCGGCCATCACCTTGTACAGGTCGCGCTGTGCTTCGCGCAAGATCGGCTCGCAGCGCGGGTCGCGCGTCTGCGCGCGCGCCAGTCCCAGCGCCGCGCTGGCCTCGTCGAGAGCGCCGAGCGCCTCGATACGCGGGTGAGTCTTCGTGACGCGGCCCTCGCCCAGCAGGCCGGTCGTTCCGTCGTCTCCGTTGCGAGTGTAAAATGTCATGCCGTCATTATAGCCTGTTCGCTCGCATTACCAACAGGGTTTACTCACGCGCATGGTTAAATTCGCGCAGGCGTTTCTTCTCCTGACTCCCTTTGCGCGTTTCCTCCCACGCGGCGAAACGCCCGGCCCGTTATAATCGCGCAATGAAAATCCAATACCATCGCGAGATCACAATCGCCGCGCTCAAATCGTCGTTTGGCCCGCGCGCCTTGCAGTCCATTTTGCGCGCCAATTTTGCCCAGGACAGTTTGCGCTACCAGTTCGGCCACGATCACTTTCATTTCGACAGCAGTCAGTTCGACGCCTCGTATGCCTACATCGAGGAACAGCGCCGCCTCGTCCGCGTCTCACTGGAACGCGGCGACCGCGACTCCGCGTGGGCGGCCTTTGGCAGGTTGACCCACACCGTGCAGGATTTTTATGCTCACAGCAACTACATTTCGCTCTGGCTGGATCATTTCACCGGCGCCACGCCTCCTCCCCCGCCCGAAGTGGATCCCGGTCTACCGGAGATTCTGCGCAGCCCAGACTTGCGCTCCGGCAAACTTTACTATCCCCTCGAAGCGCTGACCTTCGTTCCGTTCATCGGCAAATTCTTTGTCTCGTGGATGCCGCGCGACTCGCATGCGCGCATGAATCACGACGCCCCCGAAAACAGCCCCCTGTTCGAATACGCCTATCATGCCGCCGTCAAGCGCACGCGTTTTGAATTCGAAAAAACAGCATCCATGTTCGCTAGCGATTTGCTGCCCCGATTCATGGACCGGTAAATTTGGACCGGATGGGCAAGCGCGTTAACGGAAATGATTTCCCAGGCGATTCGGCATAAAAGGATCCCGCCTGGCCTACTCCCTGCCATGCGAGACCATCGCTTGCTGGCGGCGGCGATTGATTCGGCAAATTCGTTCCCAGGCAAGGCAGCGATACACACTCAATCCACCACGATCACTTCATACACCGCCGCTGTGGATTCAAACGCCAACAGCGACTCGCGCTCGCCGCGAAGGGATTCGGATTTCAATTGCGGATCGGCGAAAGCGTCCAACGCATCGCGCGACTCCCAAAACGAGAGCAGGATGATGCTGGTAAATTCATCCTGCGGCTGCCGCAACACCCACACGTCACGGCAGCCGCTCGCGGCGCGATAGGCGGGGATCACCCGTTCACTCACATAGTGAAAATATTTTTCAATGACAGACGTGCGGGCGATCCCGCGCCAAATTCGCGCAAACATCGGTTGGACCTACAGATAACGCGCGACAGCCATTCCCAGCATGGCGACGATGAGCAGGACGAAATCGAACCGATACGCCTTCATCAACGACGACTGCAAGCGGTTCATCTCCTGGACTTGAGCCTGATTCGGCGCGCTCTGCGCAGACTCGATCTCAGCCCCGAGTTTTGCAATACGTTCCTGCATCCTGCCGAAGACCGCCACTCCCATCGCGTACGAGCCGAGCGCCGCCACTGCGCCGACAGTGAACGCGAAGCCCGCGCCCGTCGTCCAGATGAAACTGATCCCGCCCGCGAAGAAGCGCGCGTATAGCAACGCGCCCGAAAGCACGGTGACCGTGGTGACGAGTCCCATCATCGCGCCGAATTTCGGACCGAGCGTTTGCAGGAATTTCTGTCCCGCAGGATGAAGCGAACGCGCAACGGGGATGAGCAGCAACAGGTAGAGCGTCGCGCTCCCCACCCACATGATTCCCCCGCCGATGTGTAACACGCGCAGGATGAGGATGACATAGAGGTTGGATAGGATAGCCATGAGTTTTCTCCTTTGGTAATTTTTTTCGATGCGCGCATTATGACTTTCCCGCTCGATCCTTTGGTCGGGATTGTCATCACAAAAATCCGCACAAAATTTGTGCCGCAAAGTTCACTTTGCGATGTGCGCGCAAGATGAATCTTGCGGTACTCACACCTCGCGCGTATGCCACCACTCGCGGAAGGTTTGACACAAACCATCGTCGTCAAACTCAACGATGAACACACAATCCAGCGCGAGGCGTTTGCCCGATTCGATGACCGTGAATTGCGATTGCCAGCGAGCCATACCCGAATTATTGTTCACGGAGAGAATCTCGAAAGTGGATTCTTTGTCCTTCAAGGTTTGCGCGCCGTTGTTCCAATAGTCGAAGATGGCATCGCGCCCAATCATGGGTTCAGCGAAGGGTGTTTCGTAATACGCGGCATCCTTCGCAAAAAGATTAACCGACACACGCGGATCATCCTCCGCGCTGGCACGGCCATACGTTTCCATCCACTGTTTGAAATGCGCGTGAGTCAATGTGTTCATGGATTATTCCTGCATTTGTCTCTCTTCCATCCGCGAGAGATGCGCGGAGCCCGCGATGACGGTCACGACGATTGCGACGAGAACTTCAAACAAAATGTAGAAGATATACGCGCCCATGTTCTCGCTCGATGATGTGTTAGCCATCGGCATGAACACGCCGACAGTGTTCGACATGGCATGACAAACTGCGACGATGAGCAGGCTCCCTTTTGTGTTGTTGTACAGCCAGGTCAGGGTGACGGCGAACGCAAGAAAATGAATCACAGCCCAGCCAAAGGCGGCGATGTTGAAATGCGTGACGTACTTCGGCAGATGCCAGAACGCCCAGATGGCGCCGAGGATCAGCGAGGCGGTCAACGCGCTGTATTTCGCCTGCAAGCGCGGCAGGACGTAACCGCGCCAGCCCATCTCTTCGCCGTTGGTGATGAGATCCACCAGGAAGAAGGGCAGAATGAAAACGAACAGGTTTGCCGACTCGCCAAAGATCTGAAACGCCATCGCTGCGCTGAAATCGGGCGGAGTTCGCGTCAGCGCGGCGTTGAGATACACCCCTGCGACGATGCAGGCGGGTTCGATCAGAAGCGCCGCCAGGAACCACTTCCAGCCCACGCGCCAGAGGAAGAGACGCTTGAACAACTTTGCCGTTTCATCCTTGACGAGAGTCAGCCGCGTCATCAACAACGAAGCGAAGATGAATCCCCAGCCGAGTGTGATGTAGATCGGGAAGGGAACTTCAAACGGCAGGACGCCCGCGTTCGACAGTTCGATTGTCCACGTGTAGAGGAACATCAAGACGAGACCGATGATCAGTGAGTGACGTTTGAGGAAGTGTTTCATTTTCAAAATCCGATTTACGAGAGGATGCCAAACGCAGACAACGCGCCCAACAACGACAACAGCACAATGACGGCAGTTACGATGCCCAGCGACCAATTGAGCCAGCGTTTTTCGGGATGGTTGACCCAGTAATGCGTCACGAAGGCAAGCAAACCCGACTGGATGAAGATTTCAGGGAAGTTGACAACATGGAACCAGGCAGGCAGAACGGTGTAGATCATCCCTTCGATGGAACTGGGCGCAGCGCCAAAGGGCGAGAGAATGCCGATGATTGTCAGCGCCAGCCACAAGGTCAGCCAGCCGCGCTTGTGCGGAAAGATGCTCTCGCGCAGGGCGTAGAAAACGATCCCAAATAGAAGTCCGCGCAGGATTTGAAAGAACGGTCCCGCCATCACCAGCGGATGATCGGTCTGGCGTAAATAGCCCGCAACTGCGGGGTCGGCGTATTTTGCGGTGTAATCAAGAAGAAAGAACGACAATACGCCGATAATGAAATACGTGACCGTGTGAACGGCGGCGGTTTTCAGAGTGATGGATGCGAAGGATGGTTGTTTCATTGATTCTCCTTTTTCGTACCGCACACCTGCCTGATTTGCCAAGCAAATCACGGGCGGTGCCAGGGAAATTTATTTTGCGTCATCCTGCAAACTCACGAGCGCCAGCGCGGCGAGTCCCATGCCGAGCATGGACACGCCCGTTTCAACGTCCAGCGTCTTGAGCGTGGACATCACGATGACGGCGACGCCCATCGCGAGCGCGACGCCTTTCAATGCGATCTTGGTGATATTTTTAGCCATGAGATTCTCCTTTGCCATGCTCGCATTAAAGCATTCTCCCCATCTCGTTTGGTCAGAGTTGCCCGTACAAAAAGCCGTACAAAATCCCAGTGCCGCAAAATTCATTTTGCGCCGCTTGGAGGGCAAGATAAATCATGCCATTGGGGGAACGCATAAGATCTTCACGGTTGCCGTATTTTTGCAGTAATACTGGAATTATTACTGCGATAATCTTCTGTTCGTGGATTATCGTAGTAAAATATACACAAATGACACCGCTAACTCCAACCACTTCCCAACCCCAGGGGCTCAAACTGCTCCAAGCCGCAGTGGAACGTTATGGTCCGCTATTCACGCTGGAAGAACTTCAAAGCGTCGCTCAGGAGCAGGGACGAAACCGCCGCCAGGTCGCGAACGCGGTCAGCGCATTGGCGCGCGCGGGCTGGCTGGAGATTTTGAAGCGCGGCGTGTACCTGGTCAAGAGTCCGTTGTTTGCGGGCGAGATTCATCCGTTCGCGATCGCGGTATCGCTTGCATCGCCCTCCGCCGTCAGTCACTGGTCGGCTCTGGCGCATCATGGGTTTACCGCACAGTTGCCGCGCATGGTGCAGGTTTCGACGCCCTCGAAGGTGGTCACGCCCGAAATGCGGCAGGGACAGGCCTATCGTCCGCGCGGACGCGCAACGTGGAAGGCGGGGGGCGTGGAAGTGGAATTCATCCACGTCACGCGCGAACGCTTCTTCGGACATCAGATGATATGGGTGAATCGCTGGCGACAATCCGCAGTCACTGATCCTGAACGAACCGCGCTCGATCTCATCGCCCGCGCCGACCTGTTTGGCGGAATGAGCGCCGCGCTCGAACTGCTGGAAGGCGCGTTGCCGCAAATCCGCGCCGAGCGCTTGGTGGAGTACGCGCTTCGCTATAACGAAGGCTCGACGGTCAAGCGCCTGGGATGGGCGCTGGAACAATTCGGCGTTCCGCCAGAAAAGGTGGAACCGTTGCGCGCCCTGACCGTCAAAACGTATTATCGTCTCGATCCGCAAGGCGGGGCGGTGGGACAATCCAACGCGCGCTGGCGCGTCGTCGAAAATTTGAAGGGCGGCTCGAATGGCTGACGTGACAGGGATGCTTGCCAAACGCGCGCGCGAAACGGGAACGCGTCTCGATATTCTCGAAAAGGATTACGCGCTCAGTTACCTGCTGGCGGCAATGACCGCCTCCCCCGAGCTCGGGAATCGTTTGGTATTGAAGGGCGGCACGGCGTTACGGAAATTTTATTACCCCGATTACCGATTCTCTGAAGACCTTGATTTCTCGACTCGTCCGCCTGGGACGATTCCCGAAATCGAATCAAAAATGAACGCCGCGATCCAGGGCATGAACGAACGGCTCGATGAGCGAGGTCCCTTCCACGCTCAAGTGGAGCCGCTTTTGTTGCGGGAGCCTCATCCGCTCGATCAGTCGGCGTTTCTGGTGCGCGTTCAATTTCCCGCGCATCGCCAGGCGTTGTGCCGACTCAAAGTGGAGATCACGATAGACGAACCGATCCTGCTGCCGCCCGCGACCCACCCGTTGATTCACGACTACGAGGAAACGCTTACGGTCAACGCGTCAATCTATGCGTTGGAGGAAATCGTCGCCGAAAAATTGCGCGCGCTTTTGCAAAGCCGCTCGCGGTTGAAATCGCGCGGCTGGGGCGCGAGCCGCGTGTGCCGCGATTACTATGATCTCTGGTCAATCCTCCGCCGCGAAACGATGATCGATTCGATTCCCGAACTGGTCAGGCGCAAGTGTGAAATTCGAAATCTCAATTTCAACGATCCTTCCGAGTTTCTTGCTGCGCCGCTTCGCGAGATTGCGCGAACCGAATGGAAAGCGCAAATCCTTCCTTTCGTTCCTGATTCTCCCGCGCCCGAAACGATCCTTTCAGAGTTGGAAAATTTGATTGGATGGTTATGGAATTAATGCGTGCCGCACACCTGCCCTGGCGGGCGGCGCCAGGGAAATTTATTTTGCGGCAAAAATAAATTAAAATACCCTCATGCCCGCCGACCTGCCCTTCGGTCTCTGGCTAAAGAAACGCCGCAAAGCGCTCGACCTCACGCAGAGCGCCCTGGCAGACCGCGTCGGATGCTCGCTCGCCACCATCGAAAAAATCGAATCGGAAGAACGCCGCCCCTCGATGCAGATCGCGGAGTTGCTGGCAGACGCGCTGGAGATTCCGACGAACGAGCGCGAAACTTTTTTGCGGATCGCCCGCCGCCTCAAATCCGACGTTGGGCTGGCTTCTGTTTCCCCGATCCTTTCTCCGCCTGTAAAAACGAACGTCCCCATCCCGCCCACGCCGTTGATCGGACGCGAATCCGAACTCGACGGAATCCGTCACCTGCTGGCAAATCCCGAATGTCGCCTCGTCAGCCTCACTGGTCAGGGCGGAATCGGCAAGACGCGGCTTGGGATCGAGTTTGCGATCCGTCAGCGCGATTCATTCCCAGGCGGAGTCTATTACGTCGCGCTGGCATCCATCAACTCACCCGACTTAATCGTCCCCGCGATTGCCGACGCGTTCTCGTTTTCATTTTCAGGACCGCTCGACCCGAAGGAACAATTATTCAATCACCTCGCGCGAACGGTGAATCAACCCGCGTTGCTGGCGTTGGATAATCTCGAACATCTGCTGGGAGAGTCGTCCGTTGCGACAGATTTAATCGCCGAGATGCTCCAACGATTCCCACAGATCAAAATTCTTTGCACCTCGCGCGAACGACTCAACCTGCAAGGCGAATGGATGTTCGACCTGCGCGGCTTGCCCGTGCCGCCGCTGGAACGCCTCGACCAAATGGAGGAGTACAGCGCGCCCGCGTTGTTCGTCAACTCGGCGCGGCGCATCAACCCCAAATTCCAATTGACCGACGCGGACAAGCCCGCGCTCTTCCGCATCTGCCAACTATTGGAGGGGATTCCCCTCGCGCTCGAACTCGCCGCGGCATGGACGGGCATGCTCGCCTGCGCGGAGATCGCCCGCGAGATCGAATCGAACATGGATTTCCTCGCCACGTCCATGCGCAACATCCCCGAACGGCATCGCTCCTTACGAGCCTCCTTCGACCATTCATGGCGGCTCATCTCCGATGCGGAGCGCGACGCGCTCAGCCGACTCTCCATCTTTCATGGCGGCTTTGATCGGACTGCGGCGGAGAAAGTCGCGGGGGCGAATCTGCCTCAGTTGTCGTCGCTCGTCTCAAAGTCGCTGGTGAGGCGGGATGAGTCGGGACGATACAGCTTGCACGAAGTGATTCGTCAATATGCCTACTCTCATCTTGAAGAAAACGAACCGTACTGTCATCAAACCTGCAACCGTCACAGTGAGTATTATCTCGACTTCGCCGCCGACTATGAATCGAAATTGAAGAGCGCGGCGCAGCAGACTGCCGTGCGCGAGATGACCGCCGGGTTGGATAACCTGCGCGCCGCATGGGAGTGGGGTGTCAACAATAAAAAGTTTGAATCGCTTGGGAGATCCGTCCGCGCCTTTGGCTGGTATTACGAAGTCTCAGGCATGATCCGCGACGGCATCGCGCAACTCGAACTGCTCGCGAACGCGCTGAACGAGCAGGAACGCGGCGCGCAAGCCATCAGGACTCTCGGCGCGTGTTATGTGCAACAGGGCTTGCTGTATTTCCGCAGCGGGCAATTCGCGCAAGCGCAGGAACATTACGATCAAGGCGTTTCTGTTCTTCGTTCGGTGGACGCGCAATCTCTTCTTGCCGACGCGCTCATTTTCAGCGGCACGCTCAAACACCTCAACGGCGATTATCTCGAAGCCAAAGCGCAGATCGCCGAAGGTCTCACATATGCCCGCGCGATGAAAGACGACTGGTTCACCGCCTACGGCATTTACAATCTCGGTCACGTGGATAGTTTGATGGGCGATTGTCAAAAGGGCTACGATCAAATGATCGAAGGTCTCGCGCTTTTCCGCAAAATCGGCGACCCGCATTCCATTTCGCTCGGCTTGAACTTTCTTGTGGATACGCAGATCGCGCTCAAAAAATATGAAGAAGCGAAAGCATCCATGCGCGAGAGCATCGCCCTGTGCGAGCAGACGCAAAACCGCTGGGGCAAAGGCACCGCGCATCGTTATCTCGGCCTCGCCATGCTCGCCGACGGTCAATACGACGAAGCGCGCGATTGCTTCCAAAAGAGTCTCGAGGTCTTCGGCGAATACTTCGAAGGCTGGGACATCTCCATCACCCTCGCCTACCTCGCCGATGCGACCCTGCTCTCAGGCGATGAAACCGCAGCGAGAACAATTTACCTGGACTCCCTGCGGCACGCGCGCCGAATCAACTCCGCCCCGCTGATGCTGCTGAACCTGGCGGGACTCGCCCAACTCGAATCCCGCCTCTCTCCGGACCGTACGGCTGGCTGGCTGACCCTCATCCTGAACCACCCCGCAGCGACTCAAGAAACCCGTCAACGCGCGCGGGAGCTGCACACGAAACAAAAACAGCGCGTCCCTGCGAACACGCTGTCGTTGGAAGAAGTGGTGGCGGAAATCGTGGGGGATTAGACCCAGGTGCGGCGGCGCATCCAGAGATACATAAAGAAAGGCGTTAAAGCGATCAGCCCCAGGGTGGCATAAAACGATAATGGGGCTGTCCATCCTTCATAGGGCGGGCTGGCCGCGAAAAAGTTCATGCCGAAGAAGCCGGTGAGGAAAGTCAGGGGCATGAACAGGGTGGTGATGATTGTCAGCGTTTTCATCACTTCGTTCATGCGATTGTTGACCACAGAGAGATAGGTATCCAGCGCGCCGCCGACCAGGTCGCGCAGACTCTCGTTCAAGTCGTGCAGGCGGACAAGATGATCGTAAATGTCGCGGAAGAATACGCGGTCCTTGCGGTCAATTACAGCGTAATCGTCGCGGGCTAGTTTATTGAGCACCTCGCGCTGGGGCAGCAGGATGCGCCGCATGGAAAGGAGGGCGCGCTTGAGGACAAAGAGTCTTTCCAGGGTTTGCGGGGTTGGACGGTCGAAAACCTGGTCCTCGATGCCGTCAATTTCCTCGTCAATCTGTTCCACAACGGGCATGTAATTGGCGACAATATAATCCATGATCTTGTAGAGCAGGTGATCGGCGCCCTCCTGCAAGTAGCGCGGATCGCGCTGGCAGTTGGCTCGCACCGAATCAATGGCGGGCACCGGCTGGTCGTGATGTGTGATCACGTAATTTGCTCCCAGGAAAATATCCAGCTCGTCCACCTCGGTGTTCCAGGCGCTTTTTCCCGCTCCGTTCAAGTGCATATAATTGATGACGATATAAAGGTACTCGCCCCAATCGTCCAGTTTGGGACTGTGGGTCTCCAGTAGGACATCGTCAATGGCGAGAGGGTGAAACCCGAAGGATTCGAGAATGGGGCGGCAGACCTCGGGCGCTTCGGCCTCGAAATCCAGCCAGAGAACGCCCCGGCGGTTGAGAACAGTCCGCGAGAGGGTGGCCGGATCGAGGTCCGTTTGAAGCGGCTTGCCCGGTTGGAAGAAGATGGTACGAATCATGGCGTCTCCAGTCTGTAATCAAACAAATATTCAGAATAATGAATAAAATACATTGACAAATTCAAAAATATCGCTATAATATATTCATAATCCTAAAACGATATTTCTAGTTATGGAAGTCCGGAGGAAATATGAACCCAGCGCTCACCCGTTGTCCTGTTTGCAAGAACGAGTTGACTGTCACGCGTCTGCATTGCTCTTCGTGCGAAACAGTTGTGGAGGGCCGCTTTACAGGCGGCCACTTTGCCAACCTCACCGCTGAGCAGCTTGATTTTATCGTGACTTTTGTGCGCGTGGAGGGCAAACTCAACCGCATGGAAGGCGAGCTTGGTCTTTCGTATCCCACCATTCGCAATCGCTTGCATGATGTGATTCGCGCCCTGGGCTATGAGCCGGGCAAGGAAGAGGCTTCCGTCGAGATGACCGACGAAAAGCGCAAGACCGTGCTGGAAGACCTCGATGCCGGAAAGATCAACGCCGAATCGGCCATGCGTATTTTACGCGGCGAGGAGGCCTAGCCATGTTGAAGAAAACACTGGCCGTTCGGCCCGGTTTTAAAATTGTAGTCACCTCTTGCGAGGGAGACCTGCGCCTGACCGGCTGGGAGCGCGACGAAGTCTCCGCGAAAACAGACGGCGATACGCTCGAACTGGCGCTGAACGGGGATAAGGTCACGATCTCATGTGACGATGACCTGATCTTGAACGTCCCGCGCGCGGCGCCCGTGCAGGTGGACCGCGCCGCCGGTGATGTGGTCGTCCGCACCGTGACGGGCGGCCTCTCGCTCGACGCGATCTCCGGCGACCTGGCATTGCGCGAAGTGGGCGCGGTGGCGATCGGTTCACTGGAAGGCGATCTAAGTCTGCGCGGCGGGAACGGTCCGCTGAGCGCGGGCGGGATCAGCGGCGACGTTTCCATTCGCGATGTACAGGGCGACGTCAACCTGCCCATGGTCGAGTCGGACCTGTACGTGCGCGGCGTGACGGGCAACCTGAACGCGCGCACACAAAGCGACGCGGCGCTCTATCTCGAACCGGGCGCGGGCGCGGCCATCAACGTGACGGCGGAGGATGACATTCTGTTACACCTGCCGTCACACGCGAACGCAGCCCTGGCCTTGACCGCCGACGACGCGGAGAATATTGACGTTCAAATTCCCGCCGCGATGATCTCCGGCAAAAACCCTTGTTCGGTGATTCTGGGCGACGGCTCGGCCGTGATCAACCTGAAATCGGAGGGAGATATCCTCGTCACCAGCGAATCGTCGGAATGGGATGAAGTGACCGAGTTTGCGAATTTTGGCGAAGGGTGGGGAATCCCCGGCGACCTTTCCGAGCAGATCAACCGCCGCGTGCAGGACGCCGCGCGCCGCGCACAGGACGCCGCGCGCCGCGCACAGCGCCAGGCAGAGGCGGCGACCCGCCGCGTGGACCAGAAAATGCGCCAGCAGGAGCGCCGCTTCGCGTTCAACTGGGGCGGGCGGCGCGGCGGCTTCCCAGCGCCTCCCGCACAGCCGGTTTCGGATGAGGAACGCATGGCGATCTTGAGAATGTTGCAGGAAAAAAAGATCAGCGCAGAGGACGCGGAGAAATTGCTGGCCGCGTTGGAAGGAGGCGCATAATGTCGGCCGAGGAACGCCAGCGAATTTTGAAAATGGTGGAAGAAGGCAGGATTAGCGCCGAGCAGGCGCTGACCCTCTTTCGCGCGCTGGAGGAAAATGTCGAACCGGCGCTGGAGGTTTACCAGCCCGAATCCGCCTCAGGCGGGGAGGGAAGCGGGTTCGCCTCCGGGCCGGTTGACGCGCCGGAGTTCGAGGAAGTCAAGGCGCGGGCGCGGCAGTTCGCCATGATCCCGCTGTGGATCGGCGTGGCGTTGACCGTGTTGTTCGCCGGGCTGATGTATTGGGCGCTCGCAACATCCGGCTTCGGGTTTTGGTTCTATTGCCTGACCTTCCCGTTCCTGCTGTGCGTGTTCGTTGTTGCATTGGCGGCTGGCGGAATGAATTCGCGCTGGTTGTTCGTGGATGTGCAGCAGAAACCGGGCGAGACGCCGGGACGTATCACACTGGGGTTTCCCGTGCCGCTGGGACTGGTGGCATGGATTTTGCGGAATTTCGGCCATCACATTCGCGGGTTGGGTTCACCCGAAAATGCGCAGGCCATCGCCTCGATGTTGAACCGCACCATTACTTCGGATGCGCCGCTGATCGTGAACGTGGATGACGACGACGGCGAAAAGGTACGCGTGTATATTGGATAGACGGAATGGAAATGATCCCTAAGAAACCCCTGTTGAGCGGGTTGCTCATCCTGTTTTTGGTGGCGATGATCTTTGCCAATATTGGCGGAAACATGTACGGCTCGCTGATGCCGCTTTACGTCGAGGACCTGGGCGCGACGATTCCGCAGATCGGTTTGTTCTTCACGCTTTCGCAGATCGTACCGCTGGCGCTGCAAATTTTGGGCGGCTGGATATCGGATACGCTGGGCCGCTTGCGCGCGATTGCCATCGGGAGCGTGTTTGGCGTGATCGGGTTCGTTCCGCTGGTACTGGCAGACACGTGGGAATGGCTGTTGCTGGGGGCGGCGGTCGGTTCGGTGGCGCGCGCTCTGGTGGGGCCAAGCTTCGACGCGTTCATAGCGGAACATTCCACCGATGAAAATCGCGGCAAGGTTTTTGGCATTTCGCAGGCCATCTTCATGCTGGTTGCGGTGGTTGGCCCCCCGTTGGGCGGGTGGATGGCCGGCCGATATGGTTTTAAGATGATGCTGCTGGCGGCGGGCGCTTTCTATTTCATCGCCACCCTCATGCGCCTGGGCATGGCGCGCGAAGCCGCGCGCGGCGCGGCGGCGAAAACCGATACATTGACATGGGCTGGGTTAAAGGCGAACCTGGGCGCGATGGCCGCGTTGGTTTTTTCGGGCGGGTTGATCACCTGGATGCTGTTGATTGACGGATTCCGCGATGTTTCATTCCAGTTTTCCGAAAGCCTCTTCCCGGTCTACATGCAGGAGATCGGCGGGCTTTCACTGGAAAAGATCGGCTGGGTGATGTCGTTCTTCGGTCTGGCCATGATGATCAGCACCGTGCCGGGCGGCTGGCTTTCAGACAAGGCCGGCGAGCGCGTGGGCATTGCCGCGGGCATGGCGTTGATGTCTGGCTCGTTATTTCTGCTGGTCAACATCCCGGCTGGCGGCCAGTATCAGTGGATGTATTTTCTGGGATGGGCCATCGCCGGTGTCGGCGCGGGAATTTCCTCTCCGGCGTACCAGTCGCTGATCAGCAAGGCGGTGCCGCAGAAGAATCGCGGCCTTGCGTTTGGATTGTTCAGCACCAGTTTGGGATTAGTATCCCTGCCCGCTCCGTGGGTCGGCGCGCAAATGTGGGATAAAGTCGGCCCGACTTTTCCCTTCACAGTGACAGCGACTGTTTTGCTGCTCTCGGTAATTCCGATCTGGTTGAAGTTCAAGACACCCGGAAGCGAAGAATCTGTGACCGAACGGGACGCTTCGGTTATGACAGAAGCATGAAATCATCATTGGCAAGGAGGTCGAAATGACAACCACAGAAGAGAGATTGAAGATCTTGAAGATGATCGAAGAGGGGAAGATCAGCGCGGAGGAAGGCGCCAAACTCCTGGCCGCTCTTTCGGAGGGACGCCGCCCGCCCGGCGTGCCGATGCCGCCGCGCCCGCCCGGAGGTCCGCGCTGGCTGCGGGTGCGCGTCACCGATGTGCGCACCGGCCGCTCGAAGGCCTCCGTACAGATCCCGCTCGATCTTGTAGATGCCGGCATCAAGATCGGCGCGCATTTCGCGCCCGAGGTGGAAGGCGTGGACCTGAACAATGTGATGCAAGCCGTGCGCTCCGGCATGACCGGCAAGATCATTGACGTGACCGACGATGAAGACGGCGAACATGTGGAGATCTACGTGGAGTAAATTTTCCTCCTCCATTGCAGCAGACCGCATACATGAAACAGCCTGACAGATTCTCACGAACCTGTCAGGCTGTGTTGCATAAGCCGCCCTGCCGCCCGCCAGATTACTACAAGTTGAGCGTCACCACTGAATCTCGACCGGTGTACCGATCTCGGCCCAGTCGAACAGCAATCCCGATTCATATTCTCCCAGCACCACACACCCATACGAAACCGGGCGGCCAAGAAACCCCGACCACAAGCGTCCGCCGCCGGGCAGAATGGGCAGCGCGTGGATTCCGTTTTCGAGTCCGCCCGCCCAATAAATACCCAGCCAGTTCGGCATCCAGATGTTCCACGTCGCGCCATAGGCATTGGGGATTCTGCTTTGCACCGCAAATATGCCGGTGCGCGTGGCATTGTTCATTCCCGTCGAAGCCACCCAACTCCAGATCAACGCGTCACCCTCGTATACGTACATATGCTGCTCTGAAATATCCACGAGAATATATTTGCCGCCAGAATAGGAAACCGCCGGTTGCGCCAGAGAAAGTGGGGCGCGCTCCGGCGTGGGCGTATCTGCCAGCACCGACATCTCCACGAAGATGGGCGTCTCGGTGGGCGTCGGCAAGGGGGTGATTGTCGGCGTGAAAGTCAATGTCGGCATGAGCATATCGGAGCGCGCAAAATAGGCCGGGCGCGTAGAAGTGACCTGCGGCTCGGGCAGCCACACCGCCGCGAGGTTCTTCGGATTGGATAACAAAACGAACGCGACCGCGAACGCCCCCAGGCAGAACATTCCCGCAAACGCCAGCGCGAACCCGGCTGACGGTTTTACACGCCTCGCATCCTTCTTCGATAAGGCGGGCGCGGCCGTCGCGGGCGCTTGCTTTGCCCGCGGCAGGGCGTCCAGGAGACTCCCGGCGGCGGGATGGGATTCACGTTCGGCGCTCATGGCATGTTTGGGGTGGGGGTTGGCTCCACGTTTTCATTGTTGATAAAACACAGGATGCCCTGCACGATTCCCTCCGCCGCCCTGTCGGTATTTTGCGTCAGAAAATCGCGATCGCGGTTGAGAAAACCGGTCTCGATGATGGCGGCGATGGTATTCGGCGCAATTTCAGAGAAAGTGTGATACTGGGTCATGTCAGCGGTGATGGACCCTGCGTGAAACGTCATTTTCGTCACGCGCTGGTAACGATCAATCAGGCAGGCGGTCAGGCGCGCCGCTCGGCTCACGTCGCGGGTGTCGGTGGCGGCGGCCACTTTGAAGCCGGTCGCCTGCTCATTGATGTATTCGCACGAATCGTTGTGGATCGAGACGAGCGTCACACCGTTGTAGCCGCTGAGGCGCGTGTCGAATTCCTGCAACAGATCCACCTGAAACCCGAGGGCCTCCAGCCCATCCTTCACCAGCGCGGCAATCTTGAAATTCATTTCCTGCTCGGTCAGTGTGACCTGCCCGTTATCGTCTTCGCAGACCGCACCCGAGTCGTTGCCATAATGCCCGGCTACGATCCCGATCCGCAAGGGCGCGGCAGTGGCAGCCAGCGCGTCGCCGCCGGCCGGGCGCGGCGTGAGCATGGCGCGAAACTGCTGCGACAGATCGCCGACCGTCAGGCTGCCCGGTTGAACGGCGGTGAAGAGCGTGGCCAGCAGCGCCGCCACCAGGACGATCGGCCCGATCAGGTGCGCGCGTTCAGTCTGCGGGCGGGGAGGAGAATTCGGTTTCGTGTTCATGCTCCATGATGGTACTCAATTGGAAGCGAAAAGGCAAGGGAAGGCGCTATCCCCATTTCTATCTTGACTCTCCTCCTCGCGGCCAGTATGATGACTTTAACAGGAGCCTTCATCAATGACCCTCGATCCCGAACAATTGCGGCGCGCCATGCGCGCATGGACGACCGGCGTGGCGATCCTCACCGCCTCGCACAGCGGCGAAACCCACGGCATGACGATCAACTCGTTCAACTCCCTCTCGCTCGACCCGCCCATGGTCTGCGTGACCGTGCGAAATGAGACGCGCATCCACCACTTGATCGAACACGCGCAGACCTTCGGGGTGACAGTCCTGGCCGCTTCTCAACGCGCTCTGGCCGAAGATTTCGCCGGGCGCAAACACGGCCCCGACCGCATGTCTGAGGTGAACCTGCAAACTCTCGCCAGCGGCGCACCCGCGCTGACCAGCGGCCTCGCTTCCTTTGATTGCCGCGTAACCCAGACCCTCCGGCTTGGAAAGAACACAATGTTCCTGGCCGAAGTGGTGTCGGCGCAGATCCATTCGACGGAGAATCCGTTGGTCTATCACAATCGGACCTATCATCAGTTGAAATAACGCGTCCCCCTGTCATTCTTTCCGATCGCGGCAGGGGATTGGGAGGGACCATGTCCGAGCCACTGACAAACGAGGAGAAACAAACCCTTCTCCGCCTGGCAAGACAGGCGCTTGAATTGGGTGTGCGCGGCGCAAAACTCCCGCGCTTGGAGTTCGACTCGCTCACCCCCAGCCTGCGCGAAAACGGGGCCTCGTTCGTCACATTGACGAGCCACGGAAATTTGCGCGGATGCATCGGCGCGCTTGAAGCGACACAACCCCTGGCAGAAGATGTCCGCGAACATGCCATCGCCGCCGCACTCAACGATTATCGCTTTCCGCCCGTGCAAACCGGCGAGCTGCGCGGAATCCAGATCGAAGTCTCGCGCCTGACCGCCCCCGTCCCGCTCGAATACAATTCACCCGAGGATCTGCTCGCGAAGCTGCGTCCGCACGTAGACGGGGTCGTCTTGAAAGACGGCCCGCGCCGTGCCACGTTTTTGCCGCAAGTCTGGGCGCAACTCGAAGACCCCGAAGAATTTCTCGCGCACTTATGCGCCAAAATGGGCGCGTCGCACGACCTGTGGCGCAGGAAACATCTCGAGACGCTGGTCTATCGGATCGAGGAATTTCACGAATGAATCAGAAACCTGGTTTCTGATTTATAATCCGCAGCATGTCCGAAGAGCCAGACATCCTGTTTCAGGACGCGGTCGAGGCATTGCGCGCCGGGGATCGCGCCCGCGCCAAAGACCTGTTGACGCGCCTGCTCAAGACCGACCAGAACAATGCGACCTATTGGGTCTGGATGAGCGCCGCCGTCGAAACGAACAAGGAGCGCGTCTATTGCCTGCAAATGGCGCTTCGCATCGAACCCGAACATGTCGCCGCCAAACGCGGCCTGCTGCTCCTCGGAGCCGCCCCGCCGCAGGAAAACGTCCAACCGTTCCCAGTCAACCATCCGCGCGCCTGGGAGGAGCAGCTCAAACTCTCCCATGAAAAACCGAAGGATAAACAGCCGCTGTTGGCGCGCCCGCTGATTCGCCTCGCGGGGCTGAGCGGACTGGGGATCGCCATCTGTGCGCTGGTATTCTTCCTCTTCATCCTGCCCAATCGTGAACAATTTACGCGCCCTCCCACCAACACGCCCGGACCATCGCCCACGTTCACACTCACGCCAACCTTCATCAACGCCACCTCGCCCTCCACGCCCGTCTTTGTTGGGCCGACCCCATTGTGGGCACGCCTGCCGGTTACATACACCCCCACCCCGTTTTTTATCCCATCGGTCAATGATCCGCAGTTGAACGAAATTCTGCGCTCGGTGCGAAGCGCCTACGCCGCAGGAAAATGGGAGGAGATGCGCCTTTATATTCAGCAGGGAATTGCCATCCGTCCCGACCTGCCGGACTTTTGGTACTTGATCGGCGAGAGTTACCGCTTCGAGGAGAAACCCGACGAGGCGCGCGACGCCTACACCCGGTCGCTCGAAATTGACCCCGCGTTCGGCCCCGCATACATGGGACTGGCGCGCCTCGAACTGGACCGGGATGAAAACGCCGACATTCTCGGCGAGCTCGATCTGGCCATCGAAAATTCGCCCAACCTGGCCGAAGCCTACCTCCTGCGCGCCGAATATAAATTGAACCACGAGGACGCGCAGAGCGCGCTGGAGGATATCCAGACGGCCGATGCCATCACACCCGACTCGGCGCTGGTTTACCTGAACTACGCGCGGGCCTACCTCGCGCTCGACCAGACGGAGCAGGCGGTGGCCGCCGCGCGACGCGCCAACGACCTCGACATCACCATGCTTCCCGTGTATCTCGTGCTGGGAGAAGCCTACGCCATTAACGACCAGCCGGGCGAAGCAGCCAAGGCATTGCAGACCTATGTCACCTACGCGCCGGATGATCCGGCGGCCTATTTTCAACTGGGGAAATTGCACTATCTCGCGGGCGAATACGAACAGGCGCTCGACGAACTCAAACGATCCATTGATTATAAAAACGAACCCGAAGCCCGCCTGTTTTATGGGTTGACCCTCGTAGAACTGGAACGCGGCAAAGATGCCGTCTTCGAACTCGATCATGCGCTGGACTTTTACCCGGAATCCTACATCGCACATCTTGGCATGGTGCGCGCGCTCTACCTCGACGGGAAATTTGGTTCAGCCGCCCTCGAAGCGGATACAACCCTGCTCTTTGCCGAAACCGACGAACAGAAGGCGCAGGTTTATTACTGGCGCGCCCGCTCCTACGACCAGCAACCTGCCCGCCTCGCCGACGCCAAACGCGACTGGGCCTCCCTGCTTTCCCTCCCCGAAAATTCCATGCCTGCCGCCTGGAGACGCGAAGCCCAGCAGCGGCTTGCCGCGCTGACGACGCCCTCCGCCACACCGGCGGCCGCCAAGACCGGCCCGCCGACGAAAACCCCGACGCGCACGCCTGTGCCCTCGCCGACAAAGTAGACAGATACACACATCGTTGGTGGGGGCTTCGTCAATAATCAGTACTTCACGAAAGCGCGTATTTGGCGGTCTCTACCGCCAGGTTGCGATAGAGATCGCAACCTACGCAGGGTTTTCGTGATCTACTGATAATAATGAACCGTGTCTCACACGGTATCTCGACACAAAAATATTGGCTGGAGATTGATCTCCCATTCACGTATTTGCCAGGCTCCAGTTACCAACCAGCAATCAAACATGAAGTTCTCCTCCTCCACCCGCAACCTGCTCCAACGTCTCGGCTTCGGCGCGCTGACCCTCATGGCGCTCGTCACCGTCGCGCCCATCATCGGCACGGTCATCTACATTTTTGCGCAGGGCGGACCCGCCATGTCGTGGGAATTCCTCTCCGGCTTTCCGCGTGATGGAATGCGCGCCGGCGGAATCCTACCGGCCATCGTCGGGACTCTCTACCTCACGCTTGGCACGGCGATATTTTCTGTCCCGCTCGGAGTCGCCGCCGCCATCTACCTCGCCGAATACGCGCCCGATAATCACTGGACGCATCTCATCCGCATCGCCATCATCAACCTCGCCGGTATTCCTTCGGTCGTCTACGGACTCTTCGGTCTCGGACTCTTCGTCATCTTCCTCAATTTTGGCACGAGCATCCTCGCCGCCTCGCTGACTCTCTCCATTATGACTCTGCCCGTCATCATCAGCACCTCCGAAGAAGCATTACGCGCCGTGCCGCAGGCATTTCGCACGGTCAGCATCTCGGTCGGCGCGACGCGCTGGCAGACCATCCGCCGCATCGTCCTGAAAGAAGCGTTGCCCGGAATTCTGACGGGAGTCATCCTCGGACTCGAACGCGCCGCCGGCGAGACCGCTCCGATCCTCTTCACCGGCGCCGCATTTTTCCTGCCTCGCCTGCCCGGCTCTCCGTTCGACGCGACCATGGCAGTGCCATATCACCTTTTCGTGATCTCCACGCAAGTTCCCGAAATGCCGATCCAGATTCAATACGGCACAGCGCTGGTGTTGCTGATTTTTGTGTTGGGAATGAATCTGATCGCCACCGTGATACGTTCACGGGCGCGCGCGAGGCGGCAATGGTAGACAGGTACACAAGTACACAGGTAGACAGGTAGACAAGTACACAGGTAGACAAGTACACAGGTACACAGGTAGACAGGTAGACAGGTACACAGGTAGACAAGTACACAGGTACACAAGTACACAGGTACACAGGTACACAAGTACACAGGTACACACGAAACTGATGACTGATGACTGATGACTGATGACTGATCACTGATGACTGATCACTAAACCCCATGAACAAGATCCTGATCGAATCCCTCTCCCTCCAATATTCTGACGGAACCGAATCCCTGCGCAACGTCAGCATGGGGATTCCCGCGAATCAGATCACGGTTCTGTTTGGACCCGCGGGCGGCGGCAAATCCACCCTCCTGCGTTGTCTCAACCGCCTCAACGACCTCACCGAAGTCCGCGCTTCGACGGGAAAAATTTTGATTGACGGCGAAAACATTCTCGATCCCAAAACGGATGTGATTGCTCTGCGCCGCAAAGTGGGGATGGTCTTCGCGCGTCCCGTCGCCCTGCCCATGTCCATCCGCGCCAACCTGACCTACGGACTCGAACTCGCCGGTGAGAAGCGCCGTTCGCGCCTCGACGAAGCCGTGGAGCGCAGTCTCCGCCTCGCCGCAATTTGGGACGAAGTGAAAGACCGCCTCGACGATCCCGCCATCGCCCTCTCCGGTGGACAGCAACAACGCGTCTGTCTTGCACGAGTATTAGCGCTTCAACCCGAGATCGTCCTGCTCGACGAACCGACATCCGGCCTCGACCCCATCTCCACCGGCAAAGTCGAAGCGGCGTTGCAGGAATTAAAAAAGGACTACACCATCATCCTCGTCCCGCACTCTGTCCAGCAGGCGGGCCGCACCGCCGACCACGCCGCGTTTTTTTTGCAGGGCGAACTGGTCGAGTATCGTCCCGGACAGGAAATCTTCACCAACCCCAAAGACAAACGGACCGAAGATTACGTCACGGGCAGATTTGGATAGCGCGTGATGACGCGTTTCCTTCCGTGTAAAATGAATCAAACTTGAGGTGCTTATGATTCGCAAAACGTTCGAGAATGAATTGCAACAGGTAAAGGACGAGATGCTCGTGCTGGGAAGCATGGTGGAACAAGCCGTGGCAGACTCGATGGACGCGCTCAAGAAGCGCGACATGAAAGCCTCGGAAAAAATCTACGAACAGGATCGCAAGATCAACGAAAAGCGTTTCGCCATTGAAAACCAGTGCATGATCCTCATTGCGACTCAACAACCGATGGCGCGCGACCTGCGCCTGCTGGCTTCCATGCTCGACGTGGCATCCGAGTTGGAGCGCATGGGCGATTACGCCAAAGGCATTGCCACCATCAACATCCGCATGGGCGAGGAGACCCTGCTCAAACCGCTGATTGACCTGCCGCGCATGGCTGTCAAAGCCTCCGACATGTTGCACCGCGCGTTGACCGCCTTTGTCAACGAGGATGCCGACGCGGCGCGCACGATTCCCGCCGAAGACGATGAAGTGGATGCGCTCTATGTCCAGATCTACCGCGAGTTGATGACCTTCATCATCGCCGACCCGAAGGTGATCGAACGCGCCAACATGCTTTTGTGGGCGGCGCACAACCTCGAACGCATGGCGGACCGCGTGACCAACATTTGCGAACGCACGGTCTTCGTCGTCACGGGCGAGATCAAGGAGTTGCAGTCCGCGTGGGATGAGATGGAACATCATTAACTCACCTTATGAGGTACCGCAAGATTTATCTTGCGTCCAGTGAAGCAAATTGAAAGTTGCGGTACTGAAACTGCGTACCATCGGTCATTAACCGACGGAAAAAGGCGCGTTGTAAAACACAGCGCGCCTTTTTGATTCCGTCGGCGTATAATTTTGCCATGACAAAATTTTCCGACCCGGTTGTCCTCATCCGCCCGGCTCTGCCGCGCGACACGGCGGACGTTGTCGAGTTCACGAAATCCATTTGGGACGGGCATGATTATGTCGGCCACGTTTTTCCCGAATGGCTGGACGATCCCGCAGGTCAATTGTTCGCGGCGGAGTATGCCGGTCGCTGTGTTGGCACGGGCAAGATTACGCGCCTCGCGCCCGCCCAATGGTGGCTGGAGGGATTCCGCGTGGACCCGAATTTTCAGGGCATGAAGATCGGCTCGATGATAGACGCGCGCTGTAACGCATGGTGGGACGAGCACGGTGACGGTCTCTTGCGCCTGCTGACCAGTTCGAAGCGCGCCAAAGTGCATCACTTAAGTGAAGCGCGTGGATTTGTGAAGGTCGGAGATGTGTTTGGATATTCAGCCAGCGCGCTGACCGGGTCCGCCGACGCCTTCACGCTTCTGACTCCGCCCGAAGCGGGTGAGGCCGTTGCGTTTCTGAATCGTCACGCGCCGGGCAGACTGATGAATCTGGGCTGGCAATTTGTCTCTCCCAATGTGGATAGTCTGCACGCCCTCGCGGAGGCTGGTCTCGCATGGTGGTGGCGCGGTCGGCGCGGATTCCTGTCCGCATGGGAAAATGACAGCGAGGATGAATCCGGTTTGACCGTTGGATATGAAGCGTGTGGGGAGGAGGATCGAGCCGCGATGTTGAAAGACTTCCGCAGGCTGGCCGGCTCGCGTGGGATGAACATCGCGGGCTGGATGAATGTTGTGGATGCAAAGGCTATCGAGGCTTTGGAGGAGGCGGGATATGAACAGGCTGGAGACGATTCGGGATTTTTGTATGAACGCGGACATCCCTAGAATCAAGACAGCCTCCCGGGCGGGAGGCTGTCTGTGTGATGCGAGGGGATTACATTCCCAGGAAAGAGAACACAGCGTAACCAAGTGCCAGGATGCCGCTGACGATGGCCAGGCCGGCGAAGAAGGGGACGAAGGCCGAGAGGCCGACCCACAGGAAGAACAGCCACATGCACCAACCGGAAATCGTTTTGGGAAGACTGATGTTCATTGCGAATTCTCCTTTGGAAGTTAGGTTTGGATGCTGCCAATTCAGGCAACCTTTACCCATATAACCCTGATCGGCGGCGGGGGTTACGGTTCATTTTCATTGCAGATATTCAGGCTGGTTGTAAATAAAGTATACAGGACGTACGCAAAACCTTGCGTAGGGCGCGCCGAAGGTCTAACGCGCCTGCTGGCGTTACGCCTGCCTGATTTGCCTGGCAAATCACGGGCGGCGCCAGGGGAGAACGCCAATTATGCGTAAATCCTAGTATAATTATCGTACGTTTCCATTTATCAAAAGGAGTAAATTATGGATATTGTATGTACCAGCTGCAAGAAAACGTTCAAAGCCAACCCGCTCGAGTTGGCCAGCGCAACGGTCAATTTCAATCTTGGCCGCCCTCACACCTTTAAATGCGACCATTGCAAGGCCGACAACAAGTTGACCAAGACCGAGTTCGAGGCACTTAAAAAGGGCAAGCCGGTTGTGGCTGCCAGCGCCTCTGTCGCCAGGCCCGTTGCGGCGGCAAAGCCGGTTGCGAAGCCGGTTGCGGCTGCCAAGCCGGTCGCCAAGCCAGTTGCGGCGGCAAAGCCGGTTGCCCGGCCAATGCCCGCGCGCGAGGTTCCGGAATCCGCCAAGCCCGCCGCGCCGATGGCCGCCGCCCAGCGCGAAGGTACTGTACTCGTCGCCAGCCTGCACGTCCGCAAGGATCACAGCACCACCTCCGAGACGGTGGCTGGACTCGTGAAGGGCAACAAGGTGAAAGTGCTTGCCACATGGACCGACGGCAAGAACACCTGGGCGCAGATCGGTCCCGACCAGTGGGCGGCTGTGGAACACAACGGCAAGAAGATGATCGAACTCGCCTAAACGCGCACGTATCTATTCAGAGAATCAGGGACAGCCGCGAGGTTGTCCTTGTCTTTTTCTATATCAACAGGGCTTTCGCTTGTCTCGCAATATTGGCGCAAGAGAGCGCCTGTTACGCTCAAAAAAGGCGCTTCAGGCGTATTCAGCGTTCTCTAACGCTGGATGGAGCGAAAGCCCTGATCAAGTTTTTCTGTTTTTTTTACCGCAAAGCACGCTAAGAACGCAAAGCTTAAAGATTTTCTTCGCGATCTTTGCGGACGTAGCGGTTCAATTTTGTAATGTTGCGCCGCAGGATTTTTCCTCAAGAATCCGATCCGATGCGCATGGTACAATCCAAATCCCCCATGTCCACAACCTCCATTCCCGCCGAGTTCACTCTTGCCCGTGAATATAAATTCAATCGTGCCACCCCGATCCGCTGGATTCTTTCGCACGCCTTTCGTTACTGGCCCCTGATTCTGCTCATTGTCATTGGCGCGTATGGCAACGGCGCGCTCGCGGCGCTTGTGCCTGAGTTGGTGGGTCAAGCCTTCGACGAACTGCTTAAGAATCCGACGATCACTACCGTCTTGATTCCGCTTGCGCTGTGGATCGGAACCTCCCAGATCATTCGCGGCGTTTTGCAATTTGGCCGCAACTTCGGCGCGGAACTGATGGCGCAAAAAGTGGAGCGCGACATCCGCGACGAACTCTACCTGTCCCTGCTCGGCAAGAGCATGACCTTCCACAACCTCCAGCCGGTCGGCGACACGATGGCGCGTTCCACCAACGACGTGCGCGAAGTGAACTTTATGTTCAGCCCCGGACTGAACCTCGTCATCGGCTCGTTCTTTTTTCTGATCATGCCGCTGATCTACGGTCCCCGCTTCCACCCGGACCTGATCCTGGTCCCGGCGATCTTTGTCGTGATCTACTTCATCGCCCTGGTCCACTACCTGCGATCGTTGTCCCCGGTGACCGACAGCGTGCGGCAAACCTTTGGCGTGATGAACACGCATCTGTCCGAAGCCCTCGACGGCGTGGAGACGGTCAAGGGCGCGGCGCAGGAATCCTCCGAGATCGGACGTTTCGTCACCAACGCAAAAAAAGTGCGCGGCGCCTTCGTCCGCCAGGGCGACCTCGAAGCGCGCTTTCTGCCCATGCTCTTGCTTGGCATCACTTACGCGGCGGGACTCTTCCACGCGCTTTTGCTCTATCGCGCAGGCCAGGTTTCCGTTGGCGATGTGGTGGCTTACTTCGGCATGTTGCGTCTGCTCGATTTTCCCACCTTCGCCTCCACCTTTGCCTACAGCCAGATATCTCTCGGCGTTTCCGGCGCGCGCCGCATCCTCGAACTGATCAACCGCGAAACTGAACTCGATCAGAACATGGCTGGTTTCTCCGGCGAGATCCAAGGCGACGTGGAATTTAAAGACGTCTGCTTCGAATACAACAAAGATGAAAAAGTGCTGGAAGACATCACGTTTAAAGTCAAAGCCGGGCAGACGGTCGCCATCGTCGGTCAGACCGGCGCGGGCAAAACCTCGCTGGTCAAACTCATCAACCGCATCTACGACGCGCCTTGCGGCGAAGTGAAAGTGGACGGAGTGGATGTCCGCCAGTGGAATCTCGCCGCCCTGCGACGGCAGATCTCGATCATCGAACAGGATATCTTCCTCTTCTCACGCTCCATCGCCGATAACATCGCCTTCGGAAAACCCGGTGCAAGCCGCGAGGAGATCGAATCCGCCGCAAAGTCCGCGCAGGCGCACGACTTCATCCTCACGTTGGATCAAGGCTACGAGACTGTCATCGGCGAGCGCGGCGTGACCCTCTCCGGCGGGCAACGTCAGCGCCTTGCCCTGGCGCGCGCCTTCCTGACCAATCCGCGTATCCTGATCCTGGACGACTCAACCTCCGCCATTGACAGCGCCACCGAAGACCGCATCCAGCGCGCCATCTCCGCCGCCTCGAAAGGACGCACCACCTTCATCATCACGCATCGCCTCTCCCAGATCCGCTGGGCAGACCTGATCATCGTCCTGCGCAAGGGCCGCGTCGCCGCGATTGGAAGTCACGAAGAGTTGATGAAAACCTCGGAAGCGTATTCAAGGATATTCCGAGAGTAATTGCGTTTGATAATTCGGTAATGCGATATTCGATAACTCGACTACCGACTACCGACTACCGACTATCGAATATCGAATATCGAACATCGAACATCGAATACCGAATACCAACCACCCCCCACCGATCCCCATGAGCTTCTTCGCCGGACTTAATTCTGAAAAATACGATCGTCAATACTCCGACCGCGTGCTGATCAGCCGCATTGCGGGCTACTTTAAACCGCAACTGCCGCGCCTCGGAATCATCGCGGCGCTGGTTGTCATCATGTCCATCGTCACTGCCGCCCTGCCCATCACCGTTGGCAAAGTGGTGGACCTGCTCGGCGAACAACCGCCGATGAATCTGATCTGGCTGGTCGGATGCGTCATGCTCGCCATCGGGGTCGGCAACTGGGGCTTCAACTGGGCGCGTCGCAGTCTCACTGTCCGCGCGGTGGGCGACGTGGTGCTGGACCTGCGTAGCCGCGCCTTCCACGCCGCCGCCGAACACGACCTCTCGTTCTACGATCAATTTTCTTCGGGGCGCATCGTCAGCCGCATCACCTCCGACACGACCGATTTCGGTCAACTGGTCGTCATCATCACCGACCTGACCGCGCAAATGTTCCAAGCCATCCTGCTCGGTGTGATCCTCTTCCGCACCGAATGGCACATGGCGCTGATCATGGTCGGGTTCATCCCGGTCAGTTTTGGATTCACATTGGGATTCCGCGCCCTCGCCCGCCGCGTCACCAAGCGCGGCATGCAAGCCATGGCAGATGTCAACGCCGCGATCAAAGAGACGGTCAGCGGCATCGCCATCGCAAAAAACTTCCGCCAGGAAGAGGGCATCTTCAACACCTTCGACGCCGCCAACCACGCCTCCTACAACGTTAACGTCCAGCGCGGACTGGTGCTCTCGCTGGTCTTCCCGATCTTGAACGCGATGGGCGGCATCTACGTCGCCATCCTGGTCTATGCGGGCGGGCTATCCATCCGCGACGGGCTGATCAGCGCGGGTGCGTGGTATCTGTTTATTCTCAGCCTCGATAATTTCATGTTCCCCATTTTGAATCTTTCCGCGTTCTGGGCGCAGATCCAGCAGGGGCTGGCGGCGGCGGAGCGAGTCTACGCTTTGATAGACGCCGACCCGGCCGTGGTCCAGACCGACGCGCAAATCCCGTCGCGCCTGCGCGGCGAGGTGCGATTCGAACATCTGGGATTCCATTACAAGGATGAAGAACCGGTCCTGCGCGACTTCAACCTGGTCGTCCACCCCGGAGAGAATCTCGCCCTCGTCGGTCACACCGGCGCGGGCAAGTCTTCCATCGCAAAATTGATCGCGCGCTTCTACGAATTTCAATCCGGGCAATTAACCATTGACGGACGCGATATCCGCACGTTTGATTTGACCTCCTATCGCCGTCAACTGGGAATCGTTTCGCAAGTCCCGTTCCTTTTTTCCGGGACAGTGGCGGACAACATCCGCTACGCCGCGCCGGATGCGCCCGAATCTGAGATGCTGCGCCTCGCGCGCCAGATCGGCGACGGCGAATGGCTGGAGACGTTACCCGACGGACTCAATACCCAGGTGGGTGAGCGCGGCAACCGCCTCTCGATGGGACAGCGTCAACTGGTGGCGTTGATGCGCGTGCTGGTGCAAAACCCCGCCATCTTCATCCTCGATGAAGCCACCGCCAGCATTGATCCGTTCACCGAATGGCAGATCCAGCAGGCGTTGAATTTAATTTTGAAGAACGCCACCAGCATCCTCATCGCGCATCGCCTGTCCACGGTCAAAGCCGCCGACCGCATCGTGGTTATGCAGACCGGCGCGATCATCGAAGAAGGCAATCACGCTGGACTGCTCAAGCAGGGCGGTCATTACGCGGAGTTGTACAACACGTACTTCCGCCATCAGAGTTTGGCGTACATCGAAGAGATGAAAGAACTGGTGAGGCAGGACGAATAAAGTTGTTTTCTCGAACAGGCGTCCGTGTTACGCGTGTTTCTTCGACCATTCCTCCACGGAGCAGCGCGTGTACCTGTCCAATTCCAGCGTCAATGCCTGATGCGGTTCCACCCAGACATATCCCTCGGCTTCATCGTTGAGAATCACATTTGCATCGTCTGTTTTGCAGGCATAATCAAAAAAGATGAAATGACGTTTTTTCCAGAAGGCGGGATCGTAGATGAACTGCTGGAAGTTGATGAATTCAATCGAGTGAACGTCAAGCCCGGTCTCTTCTTTCGTTTCGCGGACCAGCGCCTGCTCCAGCGTCTCGCCCAACTCCACATGCCCGCCGGGGACGATGTATCGTCCCGGCCATTTGTGGCTTTGTAATAAAAGCAATTCGCCCTGGCGGTTGAAGATGAACGCGCCAACGGTCGGTTCGGGGAAGATTTGATCGGGCATGGGTCTCCTATCCAAAAACAGCAATCAGCGAAATTCCAGCGAAGATCACCCCGGCGCCAAGCAGGCGGTAACCGCCCATTTTTTCGCCGAGGAAACGCCAGCCAAAGAACGCGCCAATCACCACACTGACCTCGCGGATCGCCTCGGAATAATTGAGCGGAGCAAACGAGTAGGCATAGAGCGCGGTGGTGTACGCGACGACTCCCAGCGCGCCGCCGAGTGCAAGATTCCAGCCTTGTCCGCGCCAGGCTTGGGCAAAGGCGCCCGCCCCGAAACGGCGGAGCATGAAGGGGGTCGTCAGAAGCGGGACGCCGGCGAACATGGATAAGGCATACGGCAGGGCGGAGTCTGGGTGGGCTTTGACGGCGGTCCCGTCCACAATCGTATAGATGGAAATGAGCAATGCCACGCCGAGCGCGAGGAAAATTCCTTTAAGGTGCGGCTTGCCTTCGTGGTTATGGAGCAGGCTGGTGGAGCCGATGATGATCATGCCGGCGACGATCAGCGCGATGCCGATCATGCCGCCGGTGGTGGGGGTTTCGGCGAGGAAAATATCCGCCCAGAGCACGACGAGCGCGGGCGCGGCGCCGCGCGCGATGGGATAGATGAGCGAGAAGTCGTGGTCGCTGTAGGCGTACATGAGCAGGAGGAAATAAAAAATTTCGAGGAAGGTGCTGGCGATGGCGAAGGTCCACATTTCGCGCGGAGGCAGTCCGACAAAAAAGACGGCGATCAACGCCGCGCCGCCGCTGAGGATGACCTGCCAGTTCATGGCAACGTATTTGCTCTCGGATTGTTTGAGGATTAAATTCCAAAAGGCGTGCATGAACGCGGATGTGATCAGCAGGAGGATGGCGAGGGGCGGCATGGGTTATTTTTTTTATTTTAAAAACGAGATCAATTTTTGGTTGACGTCATCCGCCGCGTCATGCTGAATCCAGTGTGTGGCTTTGTCGAACAGGATTAACTCGCCGTGTTCGCACGCCGCGATGGAGGGTTGCGCCATGTCGCGGCTCAAGGCGACATCATGTTTCCCCCACAGCATCAGTGTTGGGACGTTAACCGGGCGGATGGTGATTTGCTCGCGGCTCCATAATCCGCGCATGGATTTTTGGAAAGCGGCGCGATACCAGTGAAGCATGGCGGTTAATGCGCCGGGCCGGGACCAGGCGTTTTTGTATTGGGGGATATCTTCGGGGGGAAATGATCCGTGCCTGCCGGTCAGGGCGCGCCGCATGTTTTCAAAATCATTGCGGCGCAGAATCAATTCAGCGAAGGGCAGTTGGAAGAAAAAAATGTACCAGGATTTTTTGCGCTGTGCTGAATTTTTTAAGAGGAAGCGCGTCATCACGTCGGGATGGGGGACGTTGAGGATGGCGAGTTTTTCCAGTCGTTCGGGGAATTGCAACGCAACGGTCCACGCCACTGCCGCGCCCCAATCGTGTCCGACCAGTTTTGCTTTTTGAATCCCGAAATGATCGAAGAGTCCGGTCACATCGCGGGTGAGGATGTCCAGATCGTAGGCGGCGATGCCCTTCGGCTTGTCGGAGAGGTTGTATCCGCGCTGGTCCGGGACGATGACGCGGAAGCCTGCCTGCACAAGCGCGGGGATTTGCCTGCGCCATCCGTACCAGAATTCGGGAAAGCCGTGCAACAAAACGACCGGCGGACCCTCTGCGGGGCCGTCAGTCATGACGTGGAGGTTGATTGTGTTGGTTGTGACGTAGTGGGATTGCACGCGGCAAGTATAACGGAAAAAGTAACGCGGAATGCAACATGAGATAGGAGCGTGCACGCAGGGGAGAGCGTCTCTTACGCTGGCGTAGGCGGACGTTCTCTAACGTCTGCTGACATGTTTTGCGTGTACACCCGGGTTTACTTACTCACCTTACGCAGTACCGCAAGAGTTATCTTGTGCCTTGCGAGCGCAACTTGAAAGTTGCGGTACGAAAACCGCGTAACATCAGTTACTTACATGCGTACATGTCTACGTGTGTACGTGTCTACGTGTGTACATGTCTACGTGTCTACGTGTGTACATGTCTACGTGTCTACGTGTGTACCTAATGAGAGCTTGCAAAATACGCCGCGATCAAATCGGAAATATCCTTCGAGGTGTGCGAACGCGCAATGCGGAAGAAGTCATCGGCGGCGGCGCGGCGGTGGGACATCTGCGCGGCGTAGTCTTTGATGAATTTGTAGAACGCCTCATCGCCCATGCGAACGCGCAAATCTTCAAGGAAGGTCGCGCCGTTGAGGTAAACCGCATTGGTGTAATCGCGGAAAGAGACCGCATCGTAGATGGTCATGTCCACGTAGCCGTTGGGACCGAAGTAATTAACGCGGAACTGCCACCACCAGTCCACGAGTTCGGGATTGGTAAATTCAAAGAAGATGCGCTCGCTGTACAGTGACAGCGCTTCATCCAGCCAGGGTTCCTGAGCCTGGTCACTGCCGACGAGTCCGAACCACCAGTTATGCGCGATCTCGTGGACGCCCAGCACGGTCAGGTTGTTTTTCACGCCGCCGTTGTACTGGTCGAAGAAGGCGCTGGAGAGGAAGATCAATCCGTCGTTCTCGAGTCCGTCGTTGTAATCGAGTTCGACCACGCTGAGGACCGGATAGGGATATTCCGCAAATTTCGGCTCGAACAGACCGACCGCCTGACCGGCGACGGTGGTCATCTTGTCGGCGGCGCCCTCGTGACCGGCGAAATAATAGGTGCGGATCGCAGTGGACCCGACAGCGGATTCATCCACGAGGAAATCGCGGCTCAGCGAAAGCGCGAAGGTGCGCGCGCCGGGCAGGCGGTAACGCGTCCATTCGCCGTTGGCTTCGGGCAGGGCGGGCGCGGCAATGATTGGAGCGGATTGCGAAGCGGAAAAGCGGATATTGACTTCAAAGTCGGCGGAATCATAAACGAGATGCTCGCCCCATGGAATATAGTCATGCAGAATCCAACCGCTGTTTGGGTCATACGGGACAACGAATGGAATCCACTCGGTCAAGTTGGTTTGATAGTCGAGCCAGCCAAAGGTGTTGGCTTTTTGTTTGACCGGGATGTTCAGGTTGTATTCGATGACCAGCGAGATTTGCGAGCCGGATGGCAGGGCGGGAATGGGGACGGTGAGACGATGTGAGTCGAGGGTGTAATTGGCGATCGGCAGTCCGTTCACAGAAAGGCTGGTCAGGGAGAAGGCGCTGCCGTACAACATCGGTTCGACGGCGATGACGAGGTCGCTGAGCGTTACGCCGCTCAGGTTTGGGTAGAGGATGGATTCGTCCACTTCGGCAGTGTGATTGTCGTAATCCACTGTGGCATAGACGGTGTAGGATGGACGTGTGAGAGTCGTGGGAGGCGGAAGGGTCGAGGCGTCAGGCGTTGAGGCTTCGGGTGTTAAGGTGGCGGGCGGAGGCGGGGTGAATGTTTCGGTGGGGATCAAGGTTGGGGTTGGGGTGTCCGCTTCGGTGGGAGTGTGCGGCGATGCGCCGGGGTCGAGAGTCGCAAGGATGAAGGGCGCGGCGTAGATCGAGGTGGGAGTCGCGCCGGGAGTCGCGGTCGCGCAGGAGATGAGGAACATGCAAGCGAGGAGGCAGGAGATGCGAGATACGAGGTGCGGGATACGGGATACGAGATACGGGGTACGAGATACGAGATATGGGATACGGGATACGAGATACGGGATACGGGGTACGAGATACGGGATACGGGATACGAGATACGAGGTACGAGATGCGAGATGATTGTGTACCTGGGTACGTGTGTGCGTGTGTCCGTGTTTACTTGTATACATATCTTCTCAATACGAATTTTGAAAATACAACGCGATCAGGTCGGAGAGGTCCACGCTGGTATGCTCGCGCAGGATGCGGAAGAAATCGGGGGTGGTGGAAATTTTGCCGCGCATTTGCGCAAGGTAATCCTGCATGAACGCAAAAAACAGTTCGTCGCCGGTGCGCGCGCGCAGTTGGCGCAGAAAATCGGCGCCGTTAAGGTAAACAAGGTTTTGATATGCGGTGTAACCACCGTGCCAATCGTAGATGCTTGTGTCCACGGGTTTGGCTTGCTCAAAGGGTGTGAAGCGATACGTCCACCACCACGAGTCGAGCGCGGCGGGCTGGACGGTTTCGTAATAGACGATCTCGCTATAGGTCGCGAGCGATTCGTCCAGCCAGGGTTCGAGTCCCTGATCGTTGGCGACCTGCTCGAACCACCACTGATGCGCTGTCTCGTGTACGCTGACCGCGGTGAGATGATTGACGAGTGTGCCATCGTAGTTGTTGTAAATGCCGCGGCTGTGAAAATAGAACGCCGAATATTCCATGCCATCTTCGAAGTCGCCTTGCGCCACGGTGAGAGTTTTGTGCGGATACGCGCCGAAGCGTTGACTATAGACCTCGAACGATTTCGCAGTCGCAGCCAGCACAGCCTGCGCGGATGTTTCATAGCCGGGGAAGTAATAACTGAAGATGGTCACATCGCCGACTTGTGTGGATGCGACCTGGAATGAATCGCTGAACGAGAGCGCGAACGTCCGCCCCGCTTCCAGCTTGAACGTGCGGCTGGCCGGGTCGTCGCTGACGATTTCCTCCCCGCTGGAGGCGATGACCACGTTCGCGCCGTCCTCAATTTTCACATTCACTTCAAAATCCGCAGATTCATAGGTGAGATGTTCGCCGTAATACCAGGGGTTGTGCAAGACGAATTTTCCGTTGATGTACGGCGCGACGAAGGGATACCAGTCCACGAGGTTGATCTGTTTATCGGTGTAGCCGATGATCTGCGAGCAGAGACTGGTCTCGTCGCTGTAGTTGGCGACGACAGGAAGAATCAATGTGAACCCGATCTGAAGCGTGAGCTTGTTGCCCGGCGCGAGCGGCTGGGCGAGCGGAATCTCCAAACGATGGCGAATATACGGCTGGACGTTCTGAACATCGAAGATGTAGTTGCTAACCGGCTGGCCGTCCAGAAAAATTCCGCTGAGATTGAAACTCTGCGTGCAGGTCGGTTCGACGCCGAGGGTCAGGCTGGTCAACATGTCCGCGCTTTGGTTGGTGTAGAGGATGGTCTCGTTGACGGAAGCGGATTTGTTTGCGTAGTTGAGTTGCAGATCCAATGTGTAGCGTGGACGCGTGGAGGGAGGCGGAGGTGTATTCGTTGGCGTTGAGGTGTCAGGTGTTACAGTGTCAGGTGTCAGGTTCGAAAGCGCCGAAGGCGTCAAATGTGTCGAGGGGTCGGGAGTTGAGGAGGAAGCGGCGCGAGAGCAGGACATGAGTAAGAACGCAAAGAGGATCAGGATGCGTGACAGGAGATGGGAGACAGGCTGCTTGTGCCCTGTGTACGTGTCTACGTGTGTACGTGTGTACGTATGTACGTATGTACGTGTGTACGTGTCTACGTTATTCATCTCAATGTTGACCCTGAAAATATTCTGAAACCAGATCCGAAATATCCGCGTCCGTGTGTTGACGTAGGACGGTGAAAAAATCATCTGCTGTGGCGCGCCTGCCATTGAATTGATTCAGATAATCCTGCAAAAAGGCAAAGAAGGCTTCATCGCCGATACGGGCGCGCAGGTCGTCGAGGAATCGCGCGCCGCGCAGATAGACTGCGTTGACATACTGGCGGTATTCCTCGTCTTCAAAGGTTGTGTCGAGCGGAATGTCCACGTAGCCATGCGGGGTGTAGGCATCCACGCGCGTGTTCCACCACCATTCGAGCAGGGGCGAATCGGTCTGCTCGTAAAAAATATGTTCGCTGTAGGCGCAGAGCGCCTCGTCCAGCCAGGGTTCGAGATATTGATCGCTGGCGACCTGCTCGAACCACCATTGGTGCGCGGTCTCGTGCGCGGAGATAAAGGTCAGGTAGTTGGCGCGCGTGCTGTCGTAGGTCCGATAGAATCCCTTACTCAAAAAGAAGAAGCCCGAAAATTCCGCGCCGTCGTTGAAGTCGCTCATCACGATCGTCAGCGACTCGCGCGGATACGGTCCGAAGCGCTGGCTGAAGACTTCGATCGCGTCGGCGGCGGCGAGGGCCGCGGCTTCGCCCGCGGATTCGTAGGTTGGAAAATAATAACTGTACACGAACACGTTGCCGGCGTTGGTCGCCGAGCGTTGGAACTCTGTGCTGGCGGAAAAAGCAAAGGTGCGCGCGTTGTTCAAGGTGAAGCGAGTCCATTCGCCGTGCGGTTCTCCGAACGCGCTGGCGGCGATCGTGGGGCGGATTCCCTCCTCCGCATTCTTGATGTTGACTTCAAAATCCGCCGCGTCATAGACGAGATGTTCGCCGAAGTACCAGGGATCGTGCAGGATCCAGCCATCCGCGCCGCGCGGGACGATGAACGGATACCAGTTGACGAGGTTCTGCTGGCGGTCGGTGTATCCGAAAAACTGCGGGAGGATTTTCGTGGTGGACAACTCTTCTTGAATCTCCGGCAGGCTGAGACTGTACGCGATGGAAAGCTCCACTGTCCCTGCGGGAGGAAGCGAGGCGGGGAGAGTCACGGTCAATCGCTGGCCGTCGAGTTTGTAATTTTTGGCGGGCGCGTCGTTCAATTCCAGTCTGGTCAATTTGAAGACCGAGGTCCAGGCGTTCGGCATGACCGCCAGGACGAGATCGCTCAAGGTCTCGCCGGTTGTGTTTGGGTAGAGGATGTTTTCTTCGACGGTCAATCGTTTGCGGCGGTAGTCGAGCGTGACGTTTAAGGTGTAGTGAGGCAGGGAGGGCGTTTCAGTGTCAGGCGTCGCGGTGTCGGGTGCGGAAATGATTGGAGTAGATGTATCCACGGTCGGGGTGAGGGTGGGAATGGCGTGCAGGGCCGCGGTGGGCGCCGAATTGGAGGAGGAGCAGGAGGAAAAAAGAAGGCAGAAGGCTGAAAGAAGGAGAAAAATGCCGGAGCGCATGACGGATATTTTACCCTCTCCGCAGCGCCCCTTGCCTCGGGTTGAACAAGAAGACAACGATGAATATCGCCGTAGCAGTCAGCACGATGGCCGCGCCGGATGCGATGTTTAAGTAATAGCTGAAATACAGGCCAGTCACAGACGATGCCGCGCCGATGATCGCGGCGACGACCATCATCTTCCATAATCGGCGCGTGAGGAGATAGGCGGTCGCGGCGGGCGTGACCAGCATGGCTACCATCAGCGCCACGCCGACGGTCTGCATCGAGACGGCCACGGTGACGGCGATCAGCGCGAGCAGGAGGTTGTTCAGCAGGCCGACGGGCATGCGCAGCGTCGCGGCCAGCACGGGGTCGAAGGAGAGCGTGAGAAATTCCTTGTAAAAAATAAAAACGAGGAACAAAACAATTCCGCCGAAGACGGCGGTCAGGATTAAATCACGGTTGGTCACGCCCAGCACGTCGCCGAAGAGGAAGTGACTCAGGTCCACCGCGTAGGAGCGGACGGTGGAGATGAGCGCGATGCCGAGCGCAAACATGCCCGCGAAGATCACGCCGATGGCGGTATCTTCTTTAATGCGGGCGTTTCGGCTGAGGGCGCCGATGCCAAGCGAGGCGAGAATGGCCGTGCCAAGCGCCCACCAGAATAATGACGCGCGCTCCCCGCCGCTGAGGATGTATCCGAGCGCCACGCCAGGCAGAACGGTGTGCGCCAGCGCGTCGCCGAAGAAGGCCATGCCGCGCAGGACAACGTATGTTCCCACAACCGCGCAAACAACGCCGACCAGCGCGCCCGCGGCGAGTCCGCGTAGCATGAAGGGGTAACTTAGAGGTTCAAGGAGCCAGGTCATTTTTGATTTTCGATTTTTGATTTTTGATTTTTGATTTTCGATTGACGATTTACAATTTTTTGCCGCGCAGGGTCTTGATGGAGGCAATGGTCATGGCAAGGATTTCATCGGTCTCTTTTGCGAGAGCAGCAACTTGGATTTGATTCAGAATTTTAGATTCTGTCTCTCTACCGTACATCCCAGGAAATGCGACGCGGAAAACGCGGGTAGACGCGGATTTTTGCGGCCTTTTTTGCTTTTCTCCGCGTTTTTCGCGCTTGTCCGCGTCCGATTTGGCTCTTTGTACGGTAGAGAAGATTCCGTTAGAACTTCCAAAATCCAAAATCGCAAATTATTCATCGCCGCAACAGGTATCGTCCAGCGTCGTCAATTTTCCATTGGCGTCCACCAGTTTCAGCCTGTTTCCATATGCCTTCAAAAGAATTTCAGGTTTCAAGACTGCATCTGGCCTTCCAAACCCAAACAGCGTTTGATTTAACAACATCACGCGGTCGAAATATTTTTCGGCCTGGTCGAGATCGTGCGTGGCGACCATGACCGTCACGTTTTGTTTTTGGAGGGTATCGAGCAGGTTTAAGATTCCCTCCTGCGCGGGGAGGTCGAGGCCCGTCAACGGTTCGTCCATCAACATCAATTCGGCTTCCTGCGCCAGGGCGCGGGCGATGAACATGCGTTGCTGTTGCCCGCCCGAAAGTTCGCCGATCTGGCGCGCGGCCAGGCCGCGCATTTCCACCGTGTCCAACGCGTCGTGGACGAAATTCCAATCGCGGCGCGTCGGCCAGCGGAAGGCGCCCATCACGGCGGAACGTCCCATCATCACCACGTCTGCCACGTTGACGGGGAAATTCCAATCCACGTGCGCGCGCTGGGGGACGTAGCCGATGCAGACGTGCGCGGCGGGGCGCGATCCCGAGACGGTCACGGTCCCTGAGGTAGGGGGCAGCACGCCCGCGATCACTTTGAACAAAGTGCTTTTGCCCGCGCCATTCGGCCCGACAACGGCCACGCGTTCGCCCGCATGCAGGTGAAAACTGATATCGTCGAGCGCGGAGCGTCCATCGTAGCGCACAGATAAATTTTGCGCATCGAGGATCGGTTCGTTGGATTGATGATGAGTGTGTGGGTACATATCTTCTGCTCCCTCTTTCGTAATCGGGAGAGGGCTGGGGGTGAGGGTTAACGCAACGCCGCGACGATCGCGTTGACGTTATAGCGCATCAATTCGAGATACGTCTCCGCGCCCTGGCCCGGCAGACTCAGCGAATCGGTGAACAGGAAGACGAGTTGGATGCCTGTGTCTTCCGCGAGGCGGCGGCTCAGGGCTGGATTGACAGTGGAACCCACGAACACGGCTGTGACTCCGCTGGCGCGGATGGCGTCTTCCAGCGCGGCCAGTTCGCGGGCAGAGGGCGAGGCGCCCGCGCTGACGGATGGAATCAGCGCGCCGATCTGTTCGAAGCCATAGCGCGCCGCGAAGTAGCCGAAGTTGTTGTGATCGGTGACAAGTTTGCGATTCGTTTCAGGGATCTGCGCGACCTGTGCTTGAATCCAGGCGTCGAGCGCGGTCAGTTCCGCGATGTATGCTTCCGCGTTGACGCGATATTCATCCGCGTGGACAGGGTCCGCCTGAGCGAAGGCCTCGGCGATGTTGCGCGCCCAGACGATAAGGTTGTTCGGGTCCTGCCAGACATGCGGGTCGAGTCCGCCATCTTCGGTAAAAGGCAGGGGGACGATTCCATCTGAGACGGTGACGATGTGCCGCGCGTTTTGGAGCAGCGGTCCGAGAGTCGCTTCGAGGTCAAAGCCGTTGACGAGGACGATCCGAGCGTCGGTGAGGGCGGCCACGTCCTGTGGGCGCGGCTCGTAGGCGTGCGGGTCTGCGCCGATGGGCAGGAGAATCGTCACGTCCACGCGCGCGCCGCCGACCTGCCGCGCTGCGTCGCCAATGAGGGAGGTGGTGGCTGCTACGGGCAATCCGCTTGAGGTTGATGAGGCGGCCGGGGCGGAGCAGGCCGCGAGGGCCGCGAGAGTCAGGATCCAAAAAATTTTGCGATGCATGTTTTCGGCGTTAACAGCGTGTCCGGCTCCGAGTCGGACGAGCGCATCGGCGGCGGCGAGTTGAGGCGTTCAGCCGTCGTCGTTCTCCATCTGGTCGGGGAGAGTCTTCATATCGCGCATGCAGGCGAGGGCTTGAATTGGCGCGGGCATGGCGGCTTGATTTAAGGGTAAAAGACGAATTGGGATCATCGTGGAGGGAAGTGACCGGCTAAAACGACGCGACGGCCTGCGCGAGGTCGGTGTGCATTTCGAAGAACGCGGAGAACCCGACCACATCCAGCACGCTGCGAACTTCAGGCGGGACGTTGAGCAGTTTGACGTGTTGTTGAATGCCGTTGCCGCGTTCTTTTTCTGCCGAGCGGATGGCGCCCCAGCCTTTTTCGGGGTCGGGCATTTCCTCGCCGCGAAACAATTTTGCAATCGAATGCAGAGAGACGATGCCCGCGCTGCTGATGTAAGTGAGTTTGGTCATGTCGAGCAGGAGCTCGCGCACGCCGTCAGCGTAGGCTTGTTTGGCCTCGTCTATCAAACGCTGGAAGCTGTGGGAATCCAGTTTCCCGTCAATGTGAATGATCGTAACCGGCGCGCGTCCCTGTTGAATGGAAAGGGTGATGTTCATAATGGCTTCTCCTTTACTCGAATGATGCGTTGAGGTTACGCAGTTTCAGCCACAACGTCCAGGTGATCGCGCTGGGCGCAAGATACATCCTGCAGGGCTGCGTAAGGCGGGTTATGCGGCAGTTTTTTTCTAGGTTGTGAAGGCCCATTCGCCCTGGCGCATGACAGGTTCGGCGCGGCCGTCGCGGGTGAGGCCGTCAATATCCATTGCGCCGGAGCCGATCATAAAGTCCACGTGGATCAGGCTCTGGTTTCCGCCGACCGCCGCGAATTCCTCGTCGTTGAGTTCGAGTCCGCCGCTGTAGTTGAACTTGTAAGCGCGGCCGAGCGCGAGGTGGCAGGAGGCGTTTTCGTCGAAGAGGGTGTTGTGAAACACGAGTCCCGATTTTGAGATGGGAGATGAATTTGGCACGAGCGCGATCTCGCCGATGCACGCTGCGCCATCGTCGGTGGCGATTATTTTTTGCAGAGCGGCTTCGTTGCGGCTGGCGCGCGCCTCCACGACGCGCCCGTTTTCAAAGCGGACGACGATGCCTTCGATCAACACGCCGCCGTGATTCAATGTCTTGGTAGAGGAGACGATTCCGTCGGCGCGGTTGCGGTCGCCCATGGTGAAGGTTTCTTCGGTGGGGATGTTGGCGGTGAATTCGACGCCGTTCTTCGCGAGTTCGCGCGCGCTGGCCCAGCAGTGTCCAGGGGGCAGGCCGAGGGTCAGGTCTGTGCCGGGGGCGGTGTAGCGCAGCGCGGCATATTGTTTTTGGCTCAGGTATTTTCCGCGCGCTTGCAAATTGCGAATGTGTTCCTGCCATGCGGCCACGGGGTCTTCTGTGTTCACGCGGCACATTTGAAAGATGGTCTTCCAGAGTTTGGCGGCGGCTTTTTCAGGCTGCATGTTGGGGAAGACTTTCTTTGCCCAGGCCTGGCGTGCGGCCGCGATCACGCACCAGTTCATGCTGTTGCCTGTAACATGATTCAAGTAGGGCGCCATTTCTTTCCACATTGTGCTGTGATAGACGCCGACCAGTTCGGGGTCTTGTCTGGCGAGCAATTCGGGGTCGGCGCCGGAGATGGAGAGGGTGGCGTCGCCGCGTTCGGCATATTCGAGCGCGCCGGCCAATCTCCATTTGGGGAATTCGTCGAACGAGTCGCGCGGGGCGTGCGCGAAACGAATCAGTTCCATTTGATCGTCCATCCAGGATACTTCGACGAGGCGCGCGCCCGCCTTGTAGGCCGCTTCGGCGATGGCATGCACGAGCGCCTGATTCTCGAACGACGCGCCGCGCACGGTCAGGCGCTGGCCGGCGCGCAGGTTCAGGCCGACGTGGACGGTGAGTTCGGCGTATTTTTGGAGGCTGTGTTGGAAGGTTGTCGCCATGGGAAATCCTTGAAGAGAAAGTAGCGCCATTCATCGAGGGGCATGGATGGCAGGTCTGGAAGCGAGTCTGTGTGATCGCAGATATCGCTCATCCATGCAAATTCGTAGCCCGCCGCGCGGAAGCGCCCAATCATCGTTTCGAGAATGTCGAAGCCGCGCTCGCTGTTGCGCAGCAGGGCGCGCTTTTCGAGGGCGGTCACGCCGTCGGAGAGGTGCGGGGCGTAGAGGTCGTGGGCATGGGTGGTGAGGGCGATCACGCTGGGAGGCGGGAAGATGCGCATCAGCGCGGTGGAGAGGCCCGGCCCGTAGAGTTTGATCCACGGCAGGCCGAAGTTTAATCGAATTATGGACAGCGCGGGGAAGGGAAATTCGAGGATCGAGTCGCGGCCGCGCGTGACGCGGAACGGTTCGATGGGCATGTGCGTGTTCCAGTAGCCGTTCTTTCCCGGTCGGATGGAGGGGAACACGCTGGCGTCGTAGCGGAAGCCGAGGTCCATTAAATTGCCGAGGCCCTCGCGCGAGATGGCGCCGATGGGCGCGCGGTAGCCGATGGCCTCTTTGCCAAAAAAATCGCGGAAGGTTTTTTGCGCCAGTTCGATCTCGCCGCGTTCGCCGCTGGTTGCGGTGTTGTGATGGTGCGAGTGCAACGCGAACTCGATGGGGATCTCGCGTTCCAGTTTGCGGATACCCTCGCCGTAGCGCGCCAAAAATGAGGTGACGAGGAAGCCCGTCACCTTGACGCCCGCGCGGCGGATGAGTTCCACGTAGCGTTCGAACAGCGCGGGTTCATCGAAGAGGCGCGTCCGTCCCTGCGCGTTGGCGTAGTCGGCTTCGATGTCCATGGTGACGCAGAGGAATTTTCGAGGCATGCTGGAATCAGTACGCGCCCTTGCCGCGCAGAACGATCCAAAAGGTCTGGATCAAGATTTGAATGTCGAGCCAGATGGAATAATTCTGGATGTAGTACAGGTCATCCTCGGTATGCAGGTGCATGGGCTTGTCGCTGCGGCCATGGATCTGCCACCAGCCGGTCAGGCCCTGCGGAACGGCGAAGCGTTTGCGCTGCCAGGGCTGGTATTGCTCCACGAGGTAGGGCATTTCGGGACGCGGACCGACCAGGCTCATGCTGCCGCGCAGAACATTGAAAAATTGCGGGAGTTCATCGAGACTCCAGCGGCGCAGAAAGGCCCCAACGCGCGTGACGCGCGGGTCGTCTTTGTGTTTGTAGATCGGGTTGCCGTTTTCATCCGCATCTTGCACGCTGTGGCGCAGCGTTTCGGCATCGCGAATCATGGTGCGGAATTTATAAAATATGAAGACTCGCCCGTTCTCGCCGATGCGTTTCTGGCGGAACAGGACCGGCGGGCCATCGTCCAGCCAGATTGCCAGGGACACCAGGGCCATGACCGGCAGCGCGAAAATCAGGATCGGGCAGGTACAGATGATATCGAAGAAACGCTTGACCATGCGCTGGTTGTCGGTGAGGGCCGGAGCGCGCACGTCCAGCATGGGGATACCGCTGAAATCCTCCACGTCCGCGTGATGCAGCGCCCATTGAAAATAGTCCGGGACGATCTTGATGCGGACGGGCAGGTCGAACAGGGTTTCGAGGACGCGGCTCATCTGTTCGTGGGCGCGCAGGGGCAGGGCGAGGATGATCTCATCCGCGCCCTGCTGTTGGACGAGAACGCGCGCCGCGCTCAACGCGCCCAAAATATCGGCGGCCTGTTCGCGTTTGGTTGCGTCGTCGTCTAGAAACCCAATGACATGGATCTGTTCCCTGAATTTTTCAAGTTCCTGTTTGACGCTTCTGCCGACCACGCCTGCGCCCAGAATCAGGACGCGCTGCTGGCGGCCCAGTTTGCGGTTACGCCAGCGATAGAGGGCGCGCGCCGGGACGCGCCAGACGAGGAGCGCGAGATAGGTGGAAAGGGCAAAGGTTAGAAAGAGGACGCGGGAAATGTCGCGGAAGGATAGATAGAGCAAGCCTGCCAGGGAAATGCCCGCGAGCAGCGCGCTGAGGGTCAGGCTGGAAAATTCGTCCACGATGCGCAGGTTTCTCCGCCCGTCGTAGACCGAAAGAAATAACATGATCGCCACCCAGACAGCAGGAAAGAGCAGGTAGAGAACGAACGGCAGACGCACCGGCTGAGAAATATCCTGTATAAACGGCAGTCCCTCCAGCCGGCTCAGTGCGGGACGAGCGTAGGCCATCAGCCATAGCATGGCGGCGATGAGCGCGGCGTCCACGAGAATGGAGAAGACGGCAAAATTAACAGAGAAGCGGCGAATCATGGAAGGCTCACGATCTGTTTTTCTTTCGCAGCAGTTGCAATAATACCAGAATCACGAAGCGCGGATTGTGATAAACGTATCGCCGCCAGAGTCGACGCGGCTCGCTCGCCAGGCGGAACAGCCATTCCAACCCGGCGGATCGCATCCAGGTGGGCGCTTGCGGTTTTTCACCGGCGTGAATGTCGAAGGCCGCGCCGACCCCCAACATGACCGCCGGGAGTCGCCCCTGGCGTGCGGCCATCCAGCGTTCCTGTTTTGGGCAGCCCAGTCCAACAAACAGGATGCGCGCCCCCGAACGGATAATCTCTTCTGTGGCCTGCGCGTCCTCTTCGATGGTCAGAGAGCGGAACGGTGGACTGAAGGCATGGGCGATCTTCAGCCGGGGAAATTGCTGTTTTAAATTGCGCGCGAGCCGGTCCAGGGTATGTGGCGCGCCGCCATACAAGCCAACGGCGATTCCCTGTTCCGAAGCGGCGCGCGCCACGCGCAGGGTCAGTTCCGGGCCATAGACGCGTTGCTGGCTTTTCACGCCCAGCAAGCGCATAACCCAGACCAGCGGCATCCCGTCTGGTGTGACCAGCGCGGCGCGGTTGACCGTCTCGCGAAAGGACGCGTCGTCGTGCGCTTCCATCAGCATATGCACATTGGCCGCGCAGACGTAGCGGCTTTCGGCGCGCCTGGCCCACTCCACGATCTGCTGCGCGGCGTCTTCGTACGAAGTGGCGTCCACACGCGTGCCGAGAATCCAGCGCATGCTCTATCGGCCTCGCTCCGCGATGGCGCGCGCGTAGATGTCCATCAATAGTTCGTGATTTTTTTCAGCCGTGTATTTTTCTTCATACGCATGCCAGGCGTTCGCGCCCAGCGCCTGCATTTCATCCGGGTGCGTCCAGGCCCATATGCTCTTTTCCGTCCACGCGTGCGCGTTTCCGCTCTCCACGTGCAGCCCGGTGTTTCCGTCCGTGACGATCTCGGCCATTCCGCCGAGTTTCGATGCAAGTACCGGTGTCGCGCACGCAAAGGCCTCGGCGAGGGTCAGCGGAAAACCCTCGTACCACTCGGATGGGAACACCAAAAATTGCGCCGCGCGCATCCGTTGTAAAACCGCCTCGCGCGCAAGCCACCCGGAAAATTCAATCTGTTTCAGGTTGTGTTGTTTCACAAACGCTTCGGCCTCCTCCCGCAGCGGCCCGTCGCCGACAATCTGGAGCGGGATATCCCCGGCGTTCCGCCACGCGTTCAATAATGTGCGGATGCCCTTTTCTGGCGCGAGCCTGCCGACGAACAGCGCGCCGCGCCGCTTCGCGCCCGGCCCCGCCAGCGGATGGCGCGCGACGAAGTTTGGCTTTACCGTTATTTTTGGCGCGGCCAACCCGGCCGCGATGAATTTTTGACGCGCAAATTCTGTCAGCGCGATGTAGCGATCCACCTGTGTCTGCCAGGTCCCCAGCCAGTAATGGATCGAATAGACGGCGGCCGCGACGGCGGTCTGCGTGCGCGAGCCGCGCCAGCAGGCGTGCCATATGCCGGGCAGGGGCGGGATTTTTCCGAGACACTCCTCGCACACCCTTCCGTCGCGTAAAAAGGTTGCGGCGGGGCAAAGCAAACGATAATTGTGCAGGGTTTGAACGACCGGCACGCGCGCCTCGCGGCAGGCATAATATGCGGCAGGAGAAACGAGCATGAACGTGTTGTGAAAGTGCGCCACATCGGGACGAAAATCGGAAAGTGACTGTTGAATCGCGCGATGGGACCGGCGCGACCAGATCGCCGATCCGGCCGAGGCGAATTTTCCGAGACTCTCGATCTCGCGGTTGTCGCGGACGAATTCCCGCACTTCATGCCCGTGTTCGATCAACAGGGCCTTCTCGGCCTCGAATACGGCATCCTCGCCCCCGGCCTGGCGATAGCGATTATGGACGAGTAGAATCTTCATGCCTTCCAGGCCAGCGAACGCAGTTCGCCGTCCAAACCGGTCATCTGCAACAGGGATTGATAGGCCGCCACTGCCGGGTTGTCGCTGTAGCGGACGTTCCATTTCAGCCGCTTCCACGAGGCAAAGCCGGTTTCTTTGTGCATGCGTTCCAGGGTGCGCGGTTCTGGAAACAGCAAGTGAACGGATTTACGCGCCTCCCGCCAGAGGTCGCCTCGTACTCTGGCATTCAAGCCCAGCGGGGCGGGAGTGGCAATGAACAACCAGCCGCCGCTGCGCAGCAGGCCGGCAAAGGTTTCCATGGTCTTCCATGGTTCTGTCAAATGTTCCCAAACGTCCACCATCACGATTCCGTCGAATTGTGTATGAGCGGGAAGCTCGTCGAGGCCGCGCTGGACGCTCAATCCCTGTTCTTTCAAATAATCGAAACCAAATGGTTCAACGCAGGTTGTGTCCGCTCCCGCGTGTTGCAGCGCTTTTGCAAAATCGCCGCGCCCCGCGCCAAAATCCATGATCTTCAGGTTGCGCAGGTCCTGCTGGCCGATTTCCTTTGCCAGGGCGTATGCATAGGTATTTGCCAGTTGTTCGGTCGTTCCCCCCGTTCCTGAACGATGCCGGTCGGCGTCTGACCAGGCAACCGCATATAATTCTTCCAGTTCCTGGGGCGTTGGCATCGGGTTTCGAAAATGCAGGCCGCAGGAATCACATCTCCAGAAACGGGTCTCCTGCCATTTGGCGTGGATCTGCTTGCTTGAACAATAGGGGCATTGTGTTGACATATCGCCAGGCCTCCACCTTTTCGTTAAATCGTTTGACGCAGCGCCAGAGAGCGCGGCCTATATTCGTGAGATTGTGTCAGTCTGGCCCAGAGATCGGGGGTGGATGCGACTGGTATTCGGAAAAAAATTGCCACACCCAGAGCCGGTTCTTTTTTCTGTTCTTGAAACGCCGGCCCAGAATGCTTTCCGTCCGCTTGTCCACCTCATCGGATGGTGTGAAAGGCAGGACGCTTTTTCTGCCCACCAGTTTTTCCAGGTTGACGGTCAGAATGGCTTCCAGCCTGTCCAGGAATTCGACCGGGTTTCGAATTCCAATGCTGAGCAGTAAGCTTAACTTATGAAGGGCTGTCATCGCGTCTCCATTGGGACGGCAGGGCAGAATGATTTTCTGGTTCTCCCGTTTTTAACGGGAAAAACCTTTGAAACACGAAGGAACACAAAGTCAACGAAGGAAAAGCCCTTACGGCTAAACGTTCTTCCCCCTTTGAGAGCCTTTGTGTACTTTGTGTTGAGGCTCTTTCCCGTTTATTACGGAAGAGCCGATTTTCTCTTGTGGATGGATTGGTTGCACACGAAGGTTACACAGGTAACATGCCCTGCAGATTTTAGAGGCGGTTCAGAAGGGGGGATCGCTTAATTTTATCACGATTGGTTCAAGCGCTTTCGCGTAGAATTCCCTGATTTGCCTGCCTCGGATATCCCAGGTGAATTCGTCGGTGATCCGCGTTTGCGCGGCCTGTCCCAGTTTGGCGCACAGGCCCGGCGAATCCAACAAGACCAGCATCGACTCGGATAACTCACGAACAGTCTGCTCCGGTGTGCGCGGAAAAATTTTGAAGCCGGTCTCTTGCGTTACCTGCAATCCCGGCCCGCCCCAGTCGAGGCAAATGACCGGCCGCCCCGCGGCCATGGCCTCTGCCACCGCCCATCCGCCGGAGTCGTGCAGGCTGGGGTGGATCAACGCGTGACAGTTCGCCAGTTGCTCGAACACCTGCCTGCGCGGCTGTGCGCCAAGGAAACGCACCCTCGCGCGAACGCCGAGAGATTCGGCCAGCCGTTCGAGTCGTTTTCGTTCCGGGCCGCCGCCGATCAGCCAGTATTCGGCGTTTGGAAATTCCCGCCCGGCCCGAGCGAATGCCGCCAGCCCCAAATGGAATCCCTTCAAGTGCAGCAGCGAGCCGAGGCTGACGAAGCGGAACGGTCCGCCCGCTGGCAGAGGCGTGGTTTTTAGAAATTGGATCTCCTCCTGCGGTAGCGCCACCTGTGACAGAAGGCGAACCTCGCGGACGCCCAGCGCCTCCAGCCGAGCGGCGGTTTGGGGAGTGGTCGCCAGCGCCACGCGCGCCCGCCGCGCGGTGGCGCGGACGAACGGGTCGCGCTCTCCCAGCCAGAGGATGACGCCGCGCGCGCGTTCGAATATCTGCCCGCGCAGGGAAAACGTTTTAAGAAACGGGGCGGGGGTTGTATCGCCGCCGCCGACCGGTCCCCAGAGGAAAGGGACCGGGAGGAAGGAGAGAAAACTCGGCATCCAGTAATTAACGAAGGTGACATGCTGGATCAAATCGAAGTGGACTTCGCGGTGCAGGCGTTTTGCCATGAAATAGACGCCCGCCTGCCAGAGATAATAATACAGTTGAATGCCGCGCCGCCCCTTTTTCCACCAGCGCGCCCAGCGCGGCAGGTCGAAATAGACCCAATGCACATTGGGCATGGGGTGTTGCGCGAGGAACGTCTCGATGGCCTCGCGGTTGTTGGCGCGCGTGATGACCCACGCCTCGGCAAAGCGCGCGATCTGGCGCGCCCAATTCCATCCCACGCCCGGCTCCGACCCGACGTTTGGATCGCAGGCATACGCCGATACGAGGACACGGATGCGTTTCATTGCATGCCTGCCAGGCAGAGTTCGAGCAGGCGCAGCGAGAGGCGCAGTTCGTCGGGAGCGTCGCTTTCCTGCGGCGGAGAGACCAGCCGTTCGACCAGATAGAGCAATAAGAATTCCGGCTCGAATTGCAAGTCCAGGTTTTTCCAATATTGCGCGGCCGGTTCGCGTTGCATGGCGTTGAGGATGGCGGAGAGCATTTTCGGCGGCGATGATTTTTTCACCAGGCTGTGAACCCGGATCAGAAAATGGAACAGGTCGTATCCGGCGGGACGGTCGGGGGCAAAGGATTCCCAATCGTACAAATACAGGCCGGAGCGCAGGCGCGCCGCGTTCCAGGGGGTGAAGTCTCCATGCGCGAAGTGAACGGGAAGTGTGTTTCCGAACCGCCTTTTTTGGATCACGCGCTCGGCCTGCTGGAGGAGCAGGCGGGGTTCATCAGCCTGTGATCGTTCGAGGCGCGCTTCAAGGCTTTTCCATACACGGGTCTCTTCCAGCCTCGGCGCGTGGCGATCGAGGAGGGACAGGGCGCTGACTGCCCGCACAAAGTCGCGGTTCAACTGCGTGGCGGCGGGGTATGCGCGCGTGGCGGGGGCGGATTGCACGCACAGGTATGTTTTCCGCCATTGCCCGGCGAAAATAACATGCGGCGCGGCAAATGTCTTTGCGCATGCCGTTACTGTTTCGAGCGCGTCCGCCTCCCGCTGCACGAGGCGCGCGGTGATCTCGTTCCAGCCAACTTTGGCATATCCCAGCGTGTCGCCGCCGCTCGAAAGAATCTGGATCACCGGTTTGCGCTGTGGGCCGGGCGTCCCCAATGAAATAGCCAGTTCGGTTTTGCCGCGTTGAAAGAGTCCTGCAAAAAAATCGTTCCACGCGTCCGCGCCGCCGAGGTCTTCAACGGGCAGCAAACGCTGCGACCATCCCAGCCGCGCGCCTGCCGACATCAGTGAATGGATGAGGCGCGTCGTGACTCGATGAGTCTGATAGAGGGTCAGCGCGTTCGCAAACGCCCGCCGCGCGCCGACGGGGAGCAGGTACGCGCGCCCGTCTGGCAGGGTCAGCGAACGAAAATTCGCGCGCGGCGAACGCGGGAGAACAGCCATGCCAAGCGCGGCGTTTAAATAGGCGCGCTCCGATTCGTTCATAGGCCGAGGCGCTTCTGCAGGCGCTGCGCGAGATGGTTTAAAATGACGCCTTCGGCCGCCGCGGCCACCTCTTCGAGCGGGCGGCTGGCGTCCAGCACGTGCGCGTTGGGGAGGCGTTTTGCCAGATTCAGGTAATTTTTCCGCAGTCGCCGCGCTTCCTCGAGGGGAATCTCCGGCTTGCGCGCGCGCGCGGTTTCGGCGGGAAGATCGAGCAGGAGGAAGAGGTCGGGGCGGGGGATCAACCATCCGACCCAGCGCGCCAGCCGCAGCGGCCCTGCAAAACGATAGCGCTTGGGATCGGCGATCAAGTCATGGTAAAAACGGTCGAAGACGATGAACGTGGAACGAATTTTGGCCGGGTGAATCTTTGCCAGCCAGCCAACCAGGGTTTCGCTCCACCAGTAGGCCAATTTAAGGAGCGAGAACGGAAAACTGCGCGGCGGCAGGCCGTGCGGGTTGGCGACCGGCCCAACCGGAGTCTGCGCGCGCAACGAGGGACGCAGGTGGACGATCTGGGTATGGCGAAACGCCGGATGTAAATCGCGCGTGATTTGTTCGGCCAGCGAGCTTTTTCCGCTTCCGTCCGGGCCGAGCAGGGCAACGATTAACCCGCTGGGCTGCACAACGCGTTTGAGGCGGCGGAGCAATTCGGGAAAGAGATCGCCAGCCGTCCGAGAGGCGGGACGCATGACGCGTTGCAGATTCGGCAATTGAGTTTGGATGGCGGACCAGTCCGCGTCCTGCGCGGCCTGCGCGAGGGCGCGTTGTTCCGCTTCGGGGAAGAAGCGGGCGAGTTCGCGCTGGCAGCCCTGCGGGTCTTGCCGGTAGAGATCGGAGAGAATCTCCGCGTGGCGCGCTTCCAAATTTGCCTTGCCGATTTTTTTGACGAGGTAATAGCCGAACTCGAGCGCGGGCGGTAAAACCGGCGGACGCGCGCGGGTGAGGCGATGGGGCAGAAGGTCGGCGGCGCGATAAAAAATTTTTCCGTGGCGGCGATAATCGAAGGAAAAATCGAACGGGAGGAAAACCGGGCGGCCGCGTTCCTGGTCTTGATGAAAGACCCAATAAAAGGAGGTTGTCTCATGCTGGAGGAGTTGCACCGCACGTACTTCTCCGGCGCGGATGAGCGTTTTTATTTTTTGAAAGGCTGCCGGCGTGCCGATCACATCCATGTCGGAGGGAGGATCGGCGGCGTCGTTGCGATGGCCGCTCAAGACGGCGATGCCGGCGGGTTCCAGCGCGTCTGCAATTTTGTGGAACAAGCCGGTTCGAGTTGGCGCGTTCATGTGGACAGGCGCCCGCCGCGCTGGCGGATGACCCGCGCCGGGTTTCCCGCCGCGATGGCGCGCGGTGGGATATTTTTGGTCACCACCGCGCCCGCACCGATGATGGCCTGGTCGCCGATTTGGACTCCGGGCAGGAGGATGACGCGTGTGCCGATCCACACATCGTTTCCGATCGTCACCGGGCGGCGGGGCGGATGGTTTTGCCGGTTGATCGGCAGGTCGAGGCGCTCGAATGAATGCGAGGAGGACATGATGACCACGTCGGGGCCCATGACCACGTCGGCGCCGAGGATGAGATCGCTTTCCACTTTGCAATTAACACCCAACTGTGAGCGGTCTCCGATGATGAGATTTTCGCCGGTGCCAAAGTAGGCGCGCGTTTTGATGATGACATCCCGTCCACAGGAGCGGAAAATGAAACGGACCAGCCCGCGCCGCAGCCAATAGGCGGCGCGCCAGCCTGGCAGCGGAGATGTGGGGAGGTATTGCGCGAAGCCGTAGTAGAGGATCAATGCCAAAGACCGAATTGCCCGGTGTGCGATCGAATTACGCATTGCGAATCCATCTCCACAGAAAGTTGATCGTGATGGCAGCGTAGGTGGCGCACATCACCCAGGCCGCGCCCACGGCCCCGAACAGCGGCAGAACGATCACAGACAGGACTGCGCCGATTATGGCAGATAGGAACATGACGCGTGTGACTACCTGCGGTTGTTCCAGCGCCTTGAAGTAGGAGGTCAGCGCGCCGATGGGCGCGGTCAGCAAGGCCAGCGCGGCCAGGGGGATTTTGAATGAGTCAACGTACCCCTGGTATTGCGGTCCGAGGAGGAAGGAGATCACTGTTGTTCCAAAGAAGAGCATCAACGCGCCATAGGCCGCTGTGAGCGCGCCGAGCGCCGCGCTCGCGGTTAATGCCAGTCTGCGCCTGGCATTCAGGGTTTCCATGGAAGCATATAGCGTGACCAGCAAGGCCGCCAGCGCCGAGTTGATCTGGATGGGCGGCTGGAAGACGGTCAGCATGGCGCGCAGACCGCCAATGTTTTCGAGATTCTCAAAAAAAGGCAGAAGCAGGAACAGCAGGTTCGCCGGGGCCCAGGAGAACAACGCAGTCAAGAGCGCCCACCTTCCATATTCCCAGTGTAACGCGCGCACTTCGGTTTGGGAAATTTCCATAGGGGCGGATGCAGCATGGCGGCGGGAGCGGTACAGGATCCATTGACCGCTGATGCCAGAGGCGACGCCCATGACGATCAGCGCGGAGGTTTCGTTGAGCCATTCCAGTTTAAAGAGCGCGGATGCAAGCCCGAAATAGAGGACCAGGTAGAGCGCGCCCCCGGCAGTGGCGAGACGCGGCTCCAGCGCCACGTATGCGCTGCGGCGGGCCAGCCACAGGAAAAGGATCAACGGAGAGGCCGCCGCGAGGCCGAGGAAACTCCAGCCGAGTGAGTCCTGGTCTAAGGAGATGAATCCGATTCCGGCCATGAGGAGCAATCCAAAGGCCGCCGCGCCGAACCGCCAATGCTCTTTCAGCAGGATGCGTTGATAGTGGATATATCCTGCGCGGAATCGGCCGGAACCGTAGACGGTCATCGGGTCTATCCACAGGGCGTTGTGCAGCGTTCCGAAAAGCAGGAACACCGTATAGGCAGTGGAAAATGCGCCGTAGGCCGCGGGCGCCAGCCAGCGCGCCAGCAACAACCCGACGATGAAGTTGGAGCCGGCAAAGAGCGCCTGGTCCATCACCGCCCAGCCGCCTTTTTGCGCCCATGCCCAATATCGGCGCAGGCCCGAAGCGGCAGGGGAGATGCGCGGAGGAGGTTCGGTCATGCGGATGCCCGTACGACCTCGTACAGTTTCTGCGCGCGCTCCAGCCTCTGTGCAAATATTTGTTCCTGCCGCATCCATTCCTTGAATTTATTCTTTCGAACGTCGCGTTCCTTGTCGGGTCTGAGGCCTTCTGCCAGCGCAGACAGGGATTGTGCGCAGAGTTCGGCGGTGGGAACGTCAAATCTGGCATTGAATTTTGAATTTGTCCGTTCGATGACGGCTGGGTAATCGCTGATCAATTCGCGAAATTCGCAAACCAAAAATTTAGGGCGGCAGTCCAGGATCTGTTCATGGAACATATTCCAATGCCGCAGGGCGTACCCGGCCCACAACTCCGCCTGCCGGGTCTGCGGTTGATAAAATCCATAGCGGGCCACCCGCGAAACGACCGCGTCCAACGGGGGGCGGATGATCACAATACAGGGAATGTGATAGCGGGCGGCGCGGGTCACTTGAAACGGGAGGTGCTGATGGTGGGCGATTCGCACTTTCTTTTTCTGGGCCGCCTCGAACGCGACCAGCGCAAACGAATTGCCCGAAGAGGGTGCCCCTTCGATCACAATCTCCGTCGTTTGCGTAGTGGTGATCCCCGGCTGTTTGAGCCGAAACAACCCCGCCGAGATTTCATGGCGGCCGATCAGAATGCGCGTTTCTTCTTTCAGGAGAACGAACAGGTCTTTTACGAACGATGCCATGGGGTTCTTTCGATGAAGACTCGGTCAGGACGTACGCAAAACTTTGCGTAGGGCGCGCCGAAGGTCTAACGCGCCGGCTGGCGTTACGCCTGCCTGATTTGCCTGGCAAATCGCGGGCGGCGCCAGGGGAGAACGCCAATTATGCGTACGTTCTGTCGGTATGGTATATTAGCCGGGTTATTATAATCGCTAAGGAGCATCCCCATGTTCAGGCGTTTCGCCGCCTTGTTTTCCCGCGCTCTCCTCCACAACACGCTGTTCCTGCTGTTGATCATCGGGCTGCTCCAGGGGCTCTGCTATGTTTTTCTCATCCCGCCGTGGCGGCATTACGATGAGCCGGGGCATTTCGAATTTGCCTGGCAGGTGGCGCATTTCGATCACTGGCCGCAAAAGGGCGAAGTCAACGAACCGATGCGGCGCAAGCTGGCCGCGTCGCTGATTCGACATGGCTGGTATGACCTGGTGGGATTCCAACCAGACCTGAAGAGCGGAGCGCCCATCGAGATTCCCTACGCCCCGCAGACCTCCTCGGCGCCTTTGTATTATCTGGTCGCTTCGATTCCCTTGCGCGTGTTGGGAAGCGTGGACTTTGCCATTCAGGTTCGTATCCTGCGCCTCGTTTCCCTCGGTATGTTCCTGCTCACGCTATGGGCGGCATGGAAGACGCTGGATGAACTTCTTCCAAAGAGGCATCCGGTGCAATGGATGACGGTGTTGTTCCTCGCGCTCCTGCCAGGCTTTGCCGACACAATGACCGCCGTCAACGACGATGTGGGCGCGGCGCTGGCCTTTTCGATCTTCACCTGGGCGGGTGTGTGGATCTTAAAACACGGACCGTCGTGGCGGGGGATCCTTTTCGTCCTGTTGGGCGCGGCGCTTTGCTACGGAACAAAGAACACCGCCTGGCCTGCGCTCTTGCTGACCCCCCTCGTTTTGCTTTTCTCGTTCCTGCGCGGACGGTGGCGTTGGGCCGCCTGGGCGGCCTGCGCGCTGGGGGCGGCCGCCTCGCTGTTCATCCTCCTGCGGCGCGACGATCCCGCGCTGTGGTATCGCGCCACTTCCGGAGCGGGAAACATTCGCGCCGCAACCTCCGCAGACTCGCTGGGCGAATATGCCTTCCAGGTCCGCGCTCACTCGGGCGGCTCTTCGGAGATCGGACAGTTCGTTCCCGTTTCGTATCTCACCAGCCTGCGCGGCAAGACGGTCACACTCGGCGCGTGGATCTGGTCCGACCGCCCGCTGGAAATTCAACTGCCCACCCTGCGCGTCACCCTGCATAGTTCGAGCGGCGCGCCTTCGTTGGTCACATTGTTCGATGATCTCGATCGTGCCAGCCGCGAACTTTTGGGCAGCCAAACCTGCGCCACCTGCATGGGGGAGATCAAAACCACCCTGCAGGAGACCGCTGCGGCGCAGTCCGAACCGTGGTTCGTCAGCCCGCGGCAGAGGGCCACACCTGGCAACGCGCCCGCCTTCTACAGCGTCACGTTCACGATCCCGCTCGAGGCGGAAAGCGGATGGGTCGAATTGGCCCCGTTTCCCGCGGACGGCGAAGCGGGTGAGGCTGTCGTCTATTACGACGGCCTCGTCATGGCTGCGGGCAAACACAACGGCGCGCCAGAATTCGATTCCAGCTCCGCCCAGGCGGGCGCGTGGAATGGGAAATCGTTTGCCAATCTCATTCGGAATCCATCCGGCGAATCAACCGCGGTCCGCCTGACGCCCATCGGCGAGAATGTTCTGGGACGCATCTTCACGGCTGGCGAACCATCTGTGTTTGTCGCATCCATCCAGGATTGGAGCGGCACGCGGCAATATTATGCAGGCATGATAAACAGTCTGTTCGAGACCTTTTGGGGCCGGCCTGCGGCCAACCGCGTGGACCTGTTGGGCGCGCCGCGCTCATATGAGTCGCTGCGCTGGGTTACCTTCCTGGCGTTGATCGCCGCGTTCTTTCTGGCCGCGCGCAAATTCAATCAACTGCCGCGGGCGATATTGTTCTTCCTGGGAATGAGTCTGGTTTCCGTTTGGGGGTTGACGCTGGCGCGCGGCGGGATCGAAGTGGTGAAATCCTATGGCGTTCTCCCCTGGGCGCGTTACGCCTTTCCGGCCGCCGTCCCAACCGCGCTGTTGTTGTGCGCGGGCTGGTGGGAATTTCTGCGCGTGCTGGGCGGGCGCGTCCATCTTTCCGCGCGCGGGCAGGCGCATGTGTTCATCGCTTTCATGCTCAGCGTGGACCTCATCGCCCTGATGAGCATCGCGCGCGCCTATTATTGGAAGAACGAACAGGATTATCTATTCTGGTTTGCCGTTCTCTTCCTGGCGGCCGCGCTTGGAATCCGCGCGGCAGACCGGGGACCGCACGCGCCCGAAAACAACGGACGCGCATGAGCGGCCGCGAACGGCCTACCCGCGCGGCGGGAATTGCGCCGGGTTGCGCGGTAAATTGGAGGCGTAATGGAAGATCGAGCGGCGTTCATACCAGACCTCGCCCGCGAAGCCGGCCTGCTTCACCAATTCGCTAAATTCATCGCGCTTGTATAAATACACGCCGGGGCATTGGTTAACGCGGATATAAACCTGGCGCATCCACCACAAGAGCCAGTTGGTTGTGCGCGCCACATCTGGAAAATCGTGGAAAAAATAGTCTGCCTTCGTATTGCCCAGGAAAACCTGCATGTCGTCGCGGTCAAAATATTCGATCACGCCCAGGCTGGTGACGAGGTCCACCTTTGGGAGGCTGGCAGGCTTGGCAAGGTCGGCGGCAAAAAATTCCAGGCGTTCCTTGTGCGGACCGGCAAGCCGCCGCTCATTGGCGATGCGGATGATGTCCTCCGAAATATCCACGCCGATCACGCGCGCCGCGCCCGCTTCGAGCAATTGGTTGGCAAAGCGTCCAGAAGCGCACCCCACATCCAGCACGGTTAATCCTTTAAGATACGGCTGGAGCATTTCGAGGGCGAGCGTCATGCGGTCATACAGCGACGCGCCGCGGAAATACGTGGAGAAGCGATCCCACGCATTCGGCTTCGGCATGTCCTTGTCGGTGTAATATGTGCTGGCTTCCCACGAAACCACATGACGGTTCCAGTATTCGCCGCTCTCCGATTTTTTATCTGCCATGAATCGCTCCTGAAATGAAATCGGCGCAAGTGTATCACACGCGACTCATTGCCCGACGATGGTCACGGTCAGCGAGTAGGCTGCGCTGCCCTCCGTCACAGCCACTTGAATCACATAATCCTGCGTGGCGATCAAGTCGCCCTTCCAAATGCGGTCCTCGTTCTCGAATCGTTTTAACGGATACCCATCGCTCACGCCGAGGATCGAAAAATTTGCGGCATCCCCCGGCGACGAAATTTCAACCGTCATGCGCTGACCTTTGAAAGCGTACAAAACATATTGCGGGCGATTCGGGAACGCCACCGTCCCGTGGACGGTGGCGGAGACGGCGCCTTGCGCGAACTGAATCCGCGTCGGGCTACTGGACGGCGGGAGAGGCGGAAAGGGTGTTTGCGTCGGGACAGCGCTCGCGCTCGGCAGGACGGCGATCGTGTTCACCGCGATCAGCGTCGGCGGGGCTTGTGTCGGCGCGAGGGAGGTCAATGTCCCTGCGGCGATGCTTTCCACGGCATGAATATCCAGCGATGGGGTCGGCGCGGCGATGCCGCACGCCAGCGAGACGAGCATCAGAATCGTCAGTGAGAGGGGCAAGCGTTTCATATGTTTCTCCTTTTTTGTCTTAAGCGCTCGCGGCGGCGAAACAATTCCTCCTGCCAGTGTTTTTGCGCGTACTTCGGCAGGTCGGAGTTCTTCACCAGTTTCAGCGCAGACTCGCTCCATGCCAGCGCGGACGTGTAATCGCGCAGGCGGTGTTCGCAGTGTTTCGCCATTTCCACATGCGCGTAAATGTGACCGCGCTTGGCCGCCTCTTCCCACAGACGCAGCGCCTCGTCCAGGTCGCCGCGCCGCTTTTGCAGGCGGGCGAGTCTTTGCACGGCGGAGGCAAAATCGGCTTCGCTTAATTCCATTTCGAGTCCGCGTTCGAAGAGACGCGCGGCAGAATCCCAATCGCCGAGGTCTTCAAAGAGTTTGCCCAGCGCGATGAAGTCCAGCCCGTGCTGTACATTCCCGTTGAAGGGATCATGGAGGATGGAGGCGATATGACTGAGCAATGCCGCCATCGCCACTACGTCCATGGCGTTGTGATAGAAGACGCCTTTCAGCGGAGTCGCGTCGCCGGTGCGGAGGTAATCGAAATACAGCCAGGGAATTTCATAGCCCGGCACTTCTTCGGTTGTGCGCGGCAAGCCGAGGATATTCTCTTCGAGATATTTCAAGGCGCGCGAGGGCAGACGGTCGCGCCAGAGCCGCCGCGCGAGAGGAAGCAGGTCAAGGTGCGAAAGATCTTTCAGGGGGCTGGGGATTTCATGCAGTTTGTAACGTGTCACCAATAACGGCGCATCAAACGCCTTGCCATTGAACGTGACCAGCGCTTTACACGGCGCGAGGAATTCGATCAGCGCCTCGAGCATGGCGGGTTCTTCGGCGGGATCGCGCAAGAAGAATTGCGCCAGTTCAAACGTGCCGCCGTTGAAACGTCCCACGCCGACCATGAAGGCATACGTCCCTGTTCCGCCTGCCATGCCGGAAGTTTCGGTGTCTAGAAACGCGAAGGAGGAAAGCGGCAGGGAGGATAGAAGAGGCTCGCGCGCCCAGGTTGCTATCGTTTTCAGAGGATGGTTAATGGTTAATGGCTGGTTGCCGTGACGGTACTCCGTCCCGAAGGATTGCTCCGCGATGAAGGCATCGCCTCGGGGCGTGACGCGGAAGCGGCCGGGCAGGATGCGGTCAATTGGGATGGTTGAGGCAGGCTTGGGCGGAGTCAGATGCGCGGTCCCCACTTTGACTCCCAGCGCTTTCAGTTTGTCGGCGAGCGATTTGGAAGAGTCCACGATTCAATTGTACATGAAACCTTCGCATTTCCGCCTGTGTTATACAGGTATACTTGCTCAAGCCAGACAGCCAAAGGAGAATCCATGACCACTGTCAAAATGGGACGTTTATCTTTCTGGACGAAACTGGTATATGGGACGGGCGACTGGGGCACAGCCGGATTTGGAACATTGCGCCAGATCTTCTACGCGATTTTTTTAACGGATGTGGTTGGGTTGGATGCGCGGCTGGCTTCGGTGGCGGCGCTGATCGGAATCGTCTGGGACGCGATCAACGATCCGCTGGTGGGCATGTTGAGCGACCGCGTGCGCACGCGCTGGGGACGCCGCCGCCCATTTTTGTTGTGGTTTGCGATTCCCTACGGCGCGGGATTCCTGTTGCTGTGGTGGGCGCCGCCGTTCGAGGGGCAGCTGGCGAAGATGATCTTCGTGACGCTGGCGTTTATGATCGCCGACACACTGGAGACTCTTGTGGCGGTGCCGTTCTCCGCGCTGACCCCGGAACTGACTCCCGATTACGATGAGCGCACCTCGCTGACCGGCTTCCGCATGTTCTTCAACCTCGCCATTTCGCTTGCCACGGCGGTCGGCGCGCCGATGATCGTGGATGCGGTGGTGGCGGGCGGCGGGACTCAACAGCAGGGCTATCTCGTCACGGCGGCGATCTTTGGCGGCATGGCGGCGATTCCCTTCCTCTTGATTTTCTTTGTTGTGCGCGAACACGAGTTGACCCCCGAACAGGAAAATCAGGTCTCGTTCATCGAGACCGTCCGCACGGCATGGGCAAACATCCCGTTCCGTTTTGCGACCCTGGTCTACATGCTGAACTGGATCACCTTTGATCTGGTGGCGCTCGTGCTTCCATTTTATTTGTTGTATTGGATCTCCAGCGGAAATTTGCTGGCGCAAGCCGCGGTGTTTGGCGTCAGCCTGCCGATCGAGTCGGCGGTCTTTGCGGTCCTGCTGATCACCTCGGTGCTGGTCCTGCCGGTCTGGGTCTTCATTTCGAATCGGTTCAGCAAACAGATCGCGTACATGCTTGGGATGATCTTCTGGGCGGTCGTGCAGTTGGTCATCTTTTCGATTCAGCCCGGCAATGTGAACATGATTCTGTTCATGAGTTTCCTGGCGGGCATCAGCGTTTCTTCGGCGCACATTCTGCCCGACGCGATGTTCCCCGACGTGATCGAATGGGACGAGTTGCGCACGCGCCGCCGCTCGGAGGGGATTTATTACGGCGTGAAAAATTTCATCCGCAAGTTGACCGGCGCGCTGGCGATCTTCATCGGCTTGCAGGTCCTGGGCTGGTTTGGGTATCAGAGTCCGCCCGAGGGCGCGGCGGCTTTCCAGCAATCCGGCGTGACCCTCACCGCCATCCGCGTTCTGATCGGACCGTTTGGCGCGGTCCTGCTTTTTAGCGCGGTTGCAATGGCATGGTTTTATCCGTTGACGCGTGAACGTCATGCAAGAGTGAGGAAGTTGTTGGAGCAGAGGAAGGCGAGGGTGTTGGAGTAGGCTATTGGCTATTGGCTATTGGCTATTGGCTGTTGGCTATTGGCTATTGGCTATTGGCTATTGGCTTTGGTTCGTCGGTTTAGACGAGGATCCATTTCATTCAATCACGGAGGCTAATGTGCAGGACTTTCATAATCTCCATGTTTGGAAGAACTCCCATACGTTAGCCCTGGGAATTTACAAGGCGACAAAGCCTTTTCCAAAACAGGAAATGTTCGGACTGACTTCGCAGATTCAACGCGCGGCGGTTTCCATTCCGGCAAATGTTGCCGAAGGTTGTGGAAAAGCAACAGACGCAGACTTTGCCCGCTATGTTCAAATCGCAATGGGATGATCGTCCAGCGAGCTCGAATACCTGCTTCTGCTCGCCCATGATTTAAATTATCTACCAGACGGAGACTACTCCAATCTCCACACTTCATTGGTGCAAGTTCGAAAAATGTTGAACGCCTTATTACAGACTTTGAGACGAAAACGGTAAATGTCAATCAATAACCAATCGCCAACCGCCAACAGCCAACAGCCACCAGCCAACAGCCAATCGCTAACAGCCAACAGCCAACAGCCACCAGCCAACAGCCAAACGCTGACCTTCCTCCACAAACTGCTCTACGGCTCCGGGGATTGGGGACTCTCCTCCACCGGCATGTTGCGCTCGGTCTTCTACGCCATCTATTTGACGGACGTGGTCGGACTCGACGCGCGCATCGGATCGTTCGCGGCGTTGTTCGGAATCGTCTGGGACGCGATCAACGATCCCATTGTGGGGATGATCAGCGACCGGGTGCGCACAAAGCGCGGACGCAGACTCCCGTTCCTCTTGTGGTTCGGGATTCCTTTTGGCTTGTCGTTCGTCCTGCTATGGTGGGCGCCGCCCTGGAGGAGTCAAGCCGCGCTGGCGATCCACATCACGCTGGCATTTGCAATCGCCGACACGCTCAGCACACTGATCTCCATCCCGTTCCTTTCGCTGACCCCGGAACTGACTCCCGATTACGACGAGCGCACCACGCTGACCAGTTTCCGCACCTTCTTTCAATTGACCTCCTCGCTGGCAGTCGTCATCTTTGCGCCGATGATCGTGGATGGCGTGATGGCGGCGGGCGCGAGTCAACAACAGGGATTCCTTTTGGTCGGCGCGGTCTTTGGCGGGCTGGCGATTCCGCCATATCTCATCATGCCATTTGTCTTTAAAGAACGAACCATCGTCGAAGAGCCGAAACCGATTTCACTGCGCGAGATGCTCCGCACAGCCTGGGCAAACAGACCCTTTCGGTTTCTGGCGGGCGTCCACACCATGAACTGGTCGGCGGTGGACATGGTGGCGGTGACCTTCCCATATTTTTCCCTCTACTGGATCGCGCAGGGCGATCCGCTGGCCGGCGTGAATATTTTCGGATTCCACCTCGCGCTCGAGTCCGCCATCCTCGGCACGCTTATGTTGACCACCGTTTGCTTCGTCCCGTTTTGGATGTGGCTCTCGAAGCGCACCAACAAACGCCGCGCCTATCTGACCGGCATGATCTTCTGGGTGATCAATCAGGTGTTGATCCTCACCGTCCAGCCCGGCGAAGTGACGAAGATGCTCGCATTCAGCGTCCTGCTTGGCATTGGGCTTTCCTCGGCATACGTGTTGCCCGATTCAATGTTCCCCGACATTATTGAATGGGATGAATTAAAAACGAACCGCCGCCAGGAGGGAATCTACTACGGCGCGCGCGCCTTTATTCGCAAACTGGCCAGCGCGTTGACCGTCTTCATCACATTGCAATTGCTCGGCTGGGCGGGTTACGTTCCCCCGTCGGACGATACGCTCCAGTTCACGCAATCCGAGTCCACGCTCACGATGATTCGGCTGATGGTCTCTCCGATCAGCGCGGTCATCCTTTCGGGCGCGATCCTCAGCGCCTGGTTCTATCCGCTCACGCGCGAGAAGCATGCGAAGATTCGGGAATTGTTGGAGAAGAAACGATCTGCGGTCGGCGATTAACATCGGCATCAAAGCATGAAATATAGTTCGGAACATCGCTTCATCCTGTTTTAAATCCTCCACTCTCTACCGTACATTTGCACCGCTAAGCCCGCAAAGAACGCAAAGAAAACCTGGCTCTTCCGTAATAAACGGGAAAGAGTCTCAACACAAAGTACACAAAGGCTCTCAAAGGGGGAAAGACGTTTAGCCGTAAGGGCTTTTCCTTCGTTGACTTTGTGTTCCTTCGTGTTTCAAAGGTTTTTCCCGTTAAAAACGGGAGAACCGAAAACCTTTTTAACTTGGCGACCTTAGCGTGCTTTGCGGTAAAAATCTTCTCATGTACGGTAGAGAAATCCTCCACCGACGCTCAAAGAACGCAGGCGGGCAGGTTTTGCCAGTATAATGACGAAAACCCTCGTCTCGTTCCTACGCCACTGTGACACTTGATCTCATCCTCTACGGACTCTATCGCCAACACGGGCAGACTCAACCAGCCATGCCCGGCCTGATGGCGTTTCATCCGCCGCGTAAACCGGCGCGCGGCCGCGAACGCGATGCGTTCATCGTCGCGCTGGCGCTGGGCGGCAACGCGACGCCCCCCGGTGAAGAGGCCGAAACCCTCGTCAACGATTGCGCGCTGGCCTTCTACAACACGCCCGGCGCGCTCACCTCCGCTCTGCGTCTCGCGGCCGAGACGGTCAATCGCCGCCTGCTTGAACGCAACCTTGCCGCCACCGGGCGCGGCCAATACGCGTCCGGCGCGCTCATTCTGGCCGCGCTGCGCGAAAACCAACTCACGTTATTGCAATGCGGCCCCGCACACGCGCACCTCGCGCGCGGCGGGCAGGCGCAGCACATTCATGATGCCTCGCTCTCCGGGCAAGAGATCGGCCTCAATCAGAACTTCGGGCAATATTTTTCGCAAACCGTGCTGCAGCCCGGCGACCGGGTCTTATTCAGTCCGATGCGCGTCCTGCCGCGCGAGTGGGAGGGCGCGCTCATCTTTGACCGCGGCCTCACGCCGATCGGGAATACCCTGGCGCGTTTAATGTCCGCCGCGCCGGATAACATGAGCGCCGCATTGATCCAGGTAATGGAGGGGCGCGGCGCATTGACTCTCGCTCAAGCCGGACCCGACACGGACGCGCAGGCCAAAGCAGAACCCGAACAGCAACCGCCTCCCGCGTCCAGCAGGACGGAAGAGGCGCTGGCGCACTTGTCCCGCCTCCCATCCGAGTCGCCCGAACTGGCGCGCCTGCCACACCTGCCCACAGTCCCCCCCTTGCTTGATGCAACATCTCCCGCGCCCGACACTCCTGAATTCGAACCGCAGGAATCCACCCCCGCACATTTTGTAGGACGCGCGCCGCAAGACCAACCCTCTGCCTACGCCATCCCGCCGCAGTCCGCCTCCGACGACGAGGCAGCCATTGTGGATCAACTGGCGGATGCCGCGCTGCTGCGCGAACGCGAATTTCCGCCATCCATTCCACGCATCACATTGCTGGAGCCCGACGCGTCCCCTCCGGTGAAAAAAGCAACGGCCGCGCGTGAGCCGCTCCACGCCGCCGCGCCGCGTCCTCCCTCCGCAGGGACGCGCCGCGCCGCCCGCATTGCAGTGCGCCTGATTGACGCGTGGCACACCCTGACCGCCCGTTTCGGCGCGGCGCTGGGACGTTTTGCGCCGCGCCTGTTGCCCGGCGCCGATCCCAATTCGTCGGCGGGGCTGGCGGGGGGGGTGGGGGTGACGGTCGCCATTGCGGTTCCGCTGCTGATAGCCACGCTGGGCATGGTGATGTATGCGCGTTTTGGGCGCGCGGCCACGTACGATTCGTACCTGGCGCAGGCGCAGGCATTACGCGCTCAAGCCGAACGAGAGACCGATCCGTTGCGCCAGCGCGAGGCCTGGGAGAATGTGATCGTGCAGTTGAACCTGGCCGAGCAGCACGACCGCACTACCGAAACGATCGCGCTGCGGCAGGAGGCGCAGGCCCGCCTCGATGTCTTGCTGGGGGTCAAACGCCTGACGTTCGCGCCCGCCTTCACAACGCCGCTCGACGCGGAGGTGAGCCGCATGGCCGCCAGCGAGTCGGACCTGTACTTACTGGACGCGCGCCAGGGGCGGATTCTGCGCGCGGCCTTGACCGGGCGCGGGTTTGAGCTGGACGCAAACTTCGATTGCGCGCCGGGGCCGCGCGGCAATTACACCATCGGCCCGATGGTGGACGTGCTTGTGCTGCCGAAATTGAATTCGCTGACCGGCACGGCGCTGGGCGTGGACGCGGCGGGCAACCTGCTGTATTGCGCGCCCGGTCAGGTGGCGCAAGACCTGGCCCTGCCTCCGCCGCCCACTCACTGGGGCCGTGTCACCGCGCTGGCGCTGGACGGAAACAAACTCTACGCGCTCGACGCACCCGCCAACGGCGTATGGATTTACAGCGGCAAGGATAGTGTATTTTCCGACGCGCCGCTGTTGTATTTTGGGTTACAGGTGCCAGATATCAAGGACGCCATTGATCTTGCCGTCAGCGGCGACGAATTATATCTTTTGCATGCCGATGGGACGTTGACGCGCTGCACATACAACCGCGTAAGACCAGCCGATACGCGCTGCGATTCGGAACTGCCGCTGTCGCATGCTTTCCCGGCCTATGGGACGCGCAACGCCTTTGCCGAGGCACATTTTACGCAGATGGTCTTTGCCGCGCCGCCCGACATCGCCATGTTAATCCTCGACGCCGACGGTCGCAGCGTCTTTCGCATCGGTTTGCGGATGTTCGAACTGCAATCCGTTTTTGGCGCGGCGGGCGATTCGATCGCACTGCCCGGCGCGTTGACGGCCATGACCGTCAGCCCGAATCATGTGTTGTACGTCGCCATCGGGGGACAGGCGTATTTTACGAACGAGGCGCCGTAGGGCCGCATGACCGGCCCGGCGATCCCCGCGGTCTCTTTGTGGATGGCGTCTCGCGCCTCCCTCCCCAAAGCCTTGCGTTGCGCCTGCCGAACCCCCGCCGAAGCATGAGACCACTCGCGGACCACATATCCGCTTATCCGCTTGCCATCCGCTGACCACCCCGCGTTGACCGTCGCCCCGCGTCGTTGTGTCGAGCTGACAGTTTATCCTGCCGAAATCTTATCAAGACGTTCATCAAAAAACTCCGAGCCTGTGAAGCGCTCGGAGTTCGTTTCAAATTATCCCGCCAGAGGCGAGACCTGATATTCAATCTTCATCCTTCCGCTTTCATCCTTTCTTCTCTCCCTCCCCAAAGCGGACATTCATTCCCGCACGCGCGAAGCATCCGTAACACAGCCCGTTGACCCAAATCCCCGCGCCATTGACCAGCCTCCCTCCCGCGTGGACTCTCCCCTCCCAAAGCGGACATCCGTCTCCGCACGCGCGAAGCATCCGCAACACAGCCCGTTGACCCCTCTCACGTTCGTTGGGAGAAAAGTGTCCCGTTTCCTTTTACACCCATTGAATCTTGATCTGCTCTTCCAACGGCTTGAATTGCTTATCCCCTGTCACTAAATCCGCCTTCTTGACTTTCGACAGCGCTGCGGCAAAAGCGTCTGCATAAGACATCTTATTCTGTGACTTGAACCGCGCGGCTTCCTGCGTGAGCTCCCAATCCACATTTTCAAATTGAATTCGCAGGTCGCGCAGTTCTTTGACACTGCTATTGGCATCCTCCTCGGAGACTTCACGAGCGATGGTGTACCAAACTTCGCCAACGTTCACGACTGTCATGTAAACAGGAAGTCCCTCCTCATGTGCGCTGGCGATCAGGTCGGCGATCTCTTGGGCGGACGGCTCATCTTCAAGATAGGCGATCACTGCCCATGTGTCCAATACAAGGGCTTTGGCTTTGCGTGTCATTTAGTACTCCTTTTCCCGTTTCTTTTCAGCCATCAATGCTTTCATCAAGCCTTTGCCTTTGTATTTTCCGCGCAGGCTGTGGACATATTCCCTCGTGATCGGCGTTAGGATAATTCTCTTGTTTATCTCGTCCAGGTCAATCTGGATATAAGTCCCTTCCTCGATTCCCAATTTTCGCCGAATCTTGGAAGGGATAACCACTTGTCCTTTAGATGTGGCAACGGTTTCCATTTGGTACTCCTTTCTAAATCTCGCCCAGAGTGTACCAAAGAGCATAAAGTAAGTCAAGTATAAAATATCTTACCTTTTCGAGAAATCTGAAATTGCCAGTCCGCTTCAACGGACTTCGTACAATAGCACGGGCGATTCACGTGTGCCCGTTAGGGTATCCCCGTGCGTTCTACCAGCGCAGAACCAACCCCCTCGAAACCGAACCAACCTCCCCGCCGCGCGAAGCGAACCCATCCGCATATCTGCTTCCCAAAAATCTTCGCACTCTTCGTGCGCTTCGCGGTTAGCTTTTTCTCCGCGTTTATCCGCGTTTTCCGCGTCCAAAAAAACCTTCGCGATTAAATTTCCCTCTCGTCCTCCTCCGCCCATCCGTTTATCCGTTTCATATCCGTTGACGAATCCGCTGACAACAACCTCATCCCCCCTCCACCCTCCCTCAACAAATCCCTCGTCCGACAATTCAACACCGCCTTCGCCGCCTCCACTCCCGAAGCCGTGACCCCCGCCACGCCGTGACTGGTCGTGCTTTGCCCGCACAGGAACAAACCCTCGAACTCCGTCCGCGCCGTGAAGCCAAGCGGACCCACCTGCGTCGGCGACTTCTCGATCCCGTACAGATTGCCGCGCGTCGCGTTGAGATAATGCTCGTTCGACAGCGGCGTGCCGAGACTCCAGTAAACGATGTGTTTGCTCAACCCAGGGATTCGCTTCTCCAGCCCGCGCACCATCCGCCACGCCAGGTCTTCCTTCATCGCCTCGTAGTCGGCGGGACGCGCGCCATAGCGCGTGTGCGCCCACTGCTCGAACGCCTCATGCCCCACGAACGCGAACGACTCGCAGGTGTGATGTCCCGCTGTCGCGCCGTGCGTGTGCATCTTCGACGGGTCTTTCAACGTCGTCACCGTCAGGAACATCCCAGGCGGCGTCTCCTCGCGCAGCAACGCGTCCGTCAGCCCGTCCGCGTAAATCTTGTCCACGTCCGCGTGATCGTAGTACCACATATTCCCCGAGTCGAGTCCCGCCGCGCGCATGTCCATATCCGTCGCAAAAAACAAACTCAGGCACGACGTCGAATACGTCAGCCCGTCCAACTTGCGCTTCAACTTCGCCGACAGATTCTCGCGACCGATCAACTTGCCGAACGTCACTTCAGGATCGGCATTGGAGATGACGACTCCCGCGCGGATCTCCTCCCCCGATTCCAATTCGACTCCCAAAACTTTTCTCTCCTCGATGAGCATCCGCTTCACGCGTGACCCGAGCCTGATCTGCCCGCCCGACCTTTTCAACGCCCGAACGAACGCGCGCGGGATCGTGAACGCGCCTCCCATCGGGTAGTATCCGCCCTCGAGATAATGCTCCGTGATTCCCGCGTGCATGAACGCGCTCACCTTCGACGGCGGCAGACCATGGTCCCCCGACTGTCCCGCCAACACGCCACGCAGCACAGGGTCGCTGACGTGCGCGTTGATCAAGTCCGCGCCCGTCGCGCGCAACCACTTCAAAACGTTCCCCGCGCCTTTCGCCGCCTCCAACGGTTTGTTCAATCTCCCGATATTGCGCAGCCCGCGAATCATGTTTGTCAAATCCGTGAAGTATCCGTCAATCCCCTGCGCCTCGTGCGGAAAGTGACTCTTGAGTCTCTCGATTAGATTCTCTTTGCCTTTGGGAAAATCTATTTGCTTATCGCCAACCACGATATGGTCATACCCATCGGGGTTGAGTTCGCAAAAGACCAAATCTCCCGACACGCCCAACCCATCGTAAATCCGACGCAACCCTCCGCCCTCTTGCAGGTCGCCAATGTAATGCACCCCAGGGCTGAACCGATACCCATTCAACGTGAACGAATGTGTCCACCCGCCTGGACGGTCATGTTGCTCCAACACCAACACCTTCTTGCCCGCCTGCGCCAGCGCCACCGCCGCCGTCAACCCTCCCGCCCCCGAACCGATCACGATCACGTCATAGTCTGCCATGTGAGTTCCTCATTCCCAATCATTCAAATATCGCGTTTGATCAGGTCAATCTCCCGCGTCTGTTTCTCACAACACACGGCCAAGCCCAAGCGCCCGAGGCCCTGCTCCACCGCCACAAACGACACCCGATCCTCCCCGTCCTCGATCTTCAGCAAACATTTGGAATTGCCTGCTACTGCTTGCGATCGTCAACCCCGCATCCGCAATCGTTACAGAGGGACCGGGGGCCAGGGCGATGATCCCTCCCGTCGTGCGCCATAGATGTCATCAAAAATTTCAGAAGCATCCACGCCGCCTCATCTACTACCTGTCGCCAGACACATCTCTTACCTCCGCGTCTACAACCTCATCCAAATCGGACGCGCCGGAGAGTTCTTTTAAATGCTCGTTTACCACGGCCGGCGGGCAAAGTTCCACGAACAGATAATTGCCCAACGACACAATGGCGATATCGTCTAACGCGGAGAGTCCGGGAATCATGGCAACCACATCCACCGGCCAGATGAGGTAGGCCAGGGTTGCCACCGGCAAAAGTTTGACCAGGAAACTGACGCGGCGGTCGCCCATCAAACGCGCGATCAATTTAAGCCGGATGGCGAAATCGCGCAGGAAGCCGCCGGCAGGGGGCGCCATTAGATCGCCGGGTTTCTTGTCTGTCATGGAAGTCTCCTTTGTGAAAAAATCTATGAGGCAGGACGTACGCAAAACCTTGCGTAGGGCGCGCCGAAGGTCTAACGCGTCTGCTGGCGTAACGCCAATTATGCGTAAGTTCTGTGAGATTATACGCTGATTGGGTAAGTTTATCGCGGAGCAATGCGTCACATATTTCGAACACATCAAATCTTTTGGAGTATACCCATGGAAATGATCATTGACTTCCCCGGAGGCGCGCGGGTGGACGCACACTTCCGCGGTCACCGCCTCGCCACCGACCAACCTGCCGGGGGCGGCGGAGCGGATTCCGCGCCCACGCCCTTTGAAGTTTTTCTCGCTTCGATCGGAACTTGCGCGGGCATCTACATCCTCGGCTTTTGCCGTCAGCGCGGTCTTCCCACTGAGGGGATTCGAATCCTCCAGCGCAATCACTTCAACCCGGTGAGCGGCATGACGGACAGGATCGAACTGGAGATTCAAGTCCCGCCCCGCTTTCCAAAACACTATCGCGACGCGCTCATCCGTTCAGCGGACCTGTGCAAGGTGAAGAAGACCCTCGAACAACCGCCCTTATTCGAGATCGTGACGAAGGAAATCGAGACGGCCTGATCCTATCGTACGCAAAAGACAGGTGAAACGGCTCGACCTCCACCGATGAACGGCAGTGTCCATCCCCGCGGGAGCGCTTCGCAGGGCCTGGAGGAAAACCTGAACAAAAAAGCCCCGCAATGTCGGGGCTTTTTTGTAAACCTTTATCGCAACCCAGCCGCGCTGGCAAGATAAAACAACCACCCAGGCGCAAGGCTGATAGCCACAGTCAGGAACGCGGCCGCGCCCCAGGTCAGGTCGAGCCAGAATTCGCGCTCGATCTTTTGTTCGCCTTCTCGCATGAACATGTTGACGACGACGCGCAAATAGTAGAAGGCCGAGACGAGCGAAGCGATCACGCCGATGATGGCGAGGCCAGTGAAGCCTCCGTCTATGATGGCGCGGAAGAGATAGAATTTTCCGACCATGCCGATAGTGGGCGGGAAGCCGATCAGCGAAAGCATGAAGACGGTCATGGCGACGGCCAGTCCGCGCTTGCGCCAGAACAGGCCAGAGTAATCGGAGATTTGCAGGCCTTTGCCGTCGGGTTGTTCGAGGGCGATGACCACACCCCACGCGCCGAAGTTGGTAATCACGTACGCGGCGAGATAGAAGAGTCCCGCCGCGATGGAGACAGGCGCGACGGCGGGGTTGCCGTATGGCACGAAGGCCATCAGAATGTATCCCGCGTGCGCGATGCTGGAGTAGGCCAACATGCGTTTGATGTCGGTCTGTGAGATGGCGACGAGGTTGCCGAGGATCATCGTCACAGCCGCGAGCGCCCACAGGATGTCGGTCATGTCGGCGGCAATGGCGGGGAAGGCCGTCGCGAAGACGCGCAGCAGGGCGGCGAAGCCCGCGATCTTCGCGCCCGAGGACATGAAGCCAGTGACCGCCGTCGGCGCGCCCTGGTAGACGTCGGGAGTCCACATGTGGAAGGGGACGACCGCAACCTTAAAGCCGAATCCGACGAGGATGAGGGCCGCGCCGATGGTCAGGAGCAGGTTCGAGGTCGAGGAGGCGGCGGCGAAGATGGCAGAGAGATTCGTGGAGGCGGTCGCGCCGTAGACCAGGGTGATTCCGTAGACGAGGAATCCCGTTGAGAACGCGCCGAGCAGGAAGTATTTGAGTCCCGCTTCTTCGGAGGCGGCTTGCGTGCGGTTGAAGGCCGCCAGAACATAGAGCGGGATGGAAAGCATTTCGAGGGCAATGAAAACCACGATGAGGTCGGTGGCTTGCGCCATGAGCATCATGCCGACGACGCTGAAGAGGAGCAGGGTGTAGTATTCGCCGCGCTCGATGCCCATGCGTTTGACATACGCGTAGGCCAGCGCGACGCCGAGCAAACCGCTGACGAGCTGCAAAGCGTTGATGAAGGTGGAGAATCCGTCCAGGACGACCATGCCGCTGAAGCCTGAGGAGGAGCGGCCGATCTGCGAGAGGGTCAGGCCGAGCGTAATGGCGAGTCCCGCGGCCGCGAGGCAGGCCGTGAGGCCTTTGCGCTGGATGAGGAAACTATCGAGGAGCAGGAGCGCGCAGGCCCAGACGGCGAGAACGATGACGGGGAGGAGAGTTTGGTAGTCTTGAGGTTGGGGCATAGCGTTTTCGTTTCTTCGGGTAATCGCGCAGGGTTATCTTACAGCCAATGACAGCGTAAAGGTCGCGGTATTATGATTATCGCAGCGCCAGCGCGGCGGCGGAGAAGGTTTCGGCGAGTTTATTGACGGAGGGCGCCATCAAGTCGAAGAAGGGCGCGGGGTAGAGGCCGATCCAGAAGATGAGGAGGATGAGCGGGGCGATGACGGCGATCTCGCGCCAGTTCAGGTCGCGCAGGCTGTGTCCGTGTTTCTTCACTTCGTCTACTACTTCGCCCTGCGGCCCCATGAACATTTTTTGGAACATGTACAAAATGTAGATGGCGGCCATGATGACGCCCAGCGCGGAGATGGCCGCGAACCAGACGCCGCCCCAATAGAACACGCCGCTCTGCCCCGCGCCCCAGGCGCCGAGCAGGATGGTGAACTCGCCGACGAAGCCGTTCAGGCCTGGCAGTCCCATTGAGGAGAGCGAGACGATCAGATAGAGCGTGCCGAAGACGGGCATCAGTTTCCACAAGCCGCCGTAGACCTTGAATTCGCGCGTGTGCGTCTGTTCGTAGATCATGCCGACGAGCAGGAACAACGCGCCTGTGCTGATGCCGTGATTGATCATTTGCAGGATCGCGCCCGCGAGGCCTTCGGGATTCAACGCGAAGAGGCCCAGCATGACGAAGCCGAGGTGACTGACCGACGAATAGGCGACCAGTTTCTTGATGTCGGTCTGCGCGTACGAGACGGCTGCGCCGTAGATGATGCCGATGGTGGCGAGCAGGGCGATCCACGGGGCGGCTTTGAGAGTCGCTTCGGGGAAGAGCGGAATGTTAAAGCGCACGAAGCCGTAGGTTCCCAGTTTCAAGAGGACGCCTGCCAGGATGACCGAGCCAGCCGTCGGCGCTTCCACGTGCGCGTCGGGCAGCCACGAATGGAGCGGCCACATCGGCACTTTGATGGCGAACGCGGCGGCAAAGGCGATGAAGAGCCACCATTGAATATTGGCGGGGATGCCGCCCTGTTCGATCAACTGCGGCACAGAGAAGGTTCCGCCCTGAATGCCGAGCCACAGAATGGCGAGCAGCATCAGGATGGAGCCAGCCATCGTGTACAGGAAAAATTTGAGCGCGGCGTAGATGCGGCGCGGCCCGCCCCAGATGCCGATCAGAAAATACATCGGGACGAGGGTGAATTCCCAGAAGATGTAGAAGAGGAAGAGGTCCTGCGCGACGAAGACGCCCAACATGCCCGTCTCGAGCAGCAGGAAGAAGACCATGAATTCCTTGACGCGCTCTTCCACCGCCGTCCAGGTGGAGAGGATCGAGATCGGGGTGAGAAGGGTGGTCAGCAGGATGAGCAGGATGGAGAGTCCGTCTGCCGCGAGGTGGTATTCGATGTTCCAGCCCGCGACCTGGATCCACGGATGGCGCGCGACCAGTTGCAGGTCGGGGTTCGAGGCGTCGTAGAGTCCGCTGAGGAAAAAGACCCACAACGAAATCACGAACGTGATCAGGCTGACGGCGAGCGCCGTCCAGCGCAGGGCGTTCTTTTGTCCGCCTGGGATAAAGAGCAAGAGCAACACGCCCAGGAGCGGGAAGAAAGTCAGCAGGGTCAGGGGTTCGGTGAAAAAATTCATGTTTTGCCTCATCGGGTCGCGGGTCGAAAGTCGCAGGTCAAAGGTCGGGCGACTGATCTTTGACTTTAGACCATTGACTTAAGGTTTGAGAAGTAAATATCCAAGAATAACGACGACGCCCAGAAACACCGACAGCGCGTACGAACGCACGAATCCATTCTGGACTTTGCGCGTGGCCGCCGAGAGCCGTTGGGTCGCGGCGCCCAGCCAGTTGGCGAAGGCGTCAATTCCCTTTTGGTCGGCGTAGACGTTCAAGCCGATGGCGCTGGCCCAGTTATACGCTCCCAGGAGGACTGTTTCGTGGAACCAGTCATGCCAGAAGCGCCAGTCTATCACGTCGGCGAGGAAATGCGAAATTTTGACGTAGGGCGTGATGACGAGAAACTGGTACAGTTCGTCCACCCACCATTTGCGGTTCATGCCTTTGAAAAGGAGGCCGAACGATTCGAGTGGGTCGGATTGATTCTTTGCCAATGGTTTTCTTCCATAGATCAGCCACGAGATCAAAATGGCAAGCAATGCAAGGGCGGTTGAAATGCCTGCGACTTGCAGATTTAATCCAAGCGCTTCCACTTCGCCGAGGGTGTGTCCGAGCCAGTGACCGAGGTTGTGGAAGCCGTCGAACGGCAGGTTGAGCGCGCCGCCCAGGAGCGAGAGCGCGGCCAGGATCATCAACGGGACGGTCATCACTTTGGGGCTTTCCTCTGCGTGCGCCGCGGCTTCGTGACGCGCCTCGCCGAAGAAGACCATCCAAATTTGCCTGCCCATGTAAAAGGCGGTGCAGAATGCGGCGATGGTTAACAACCAGTAGACGGCTTGCGAATGATGACTGGCGTCGAGCAGAATTTCATCCTTCGACCAGAATCCCGCGAAGGGGGCGATGCCTGCCAGCGCGAGCGTGCCGATCATGTAGACCCAGAAGGTGACGGGCATGGTCTTGCGCAGCCCGCCCATGTTGCGCATGTCGCCTGGGTCGAATGTTTCGCCGTGATGGCCGCCATGCCCATGCGCCAAATGATGATGGCCGCGTTCCATGCCAAGGATGACCGAGCCTGCCGCAAGAAAGAGCAGCGCTTTGAAAAAGGCGTGCGTTACGAGATGGAACATCCCTGCCACGTACGCGCCCATGCCCACCGCCGCAACCATGAATCCGAGTTGGGAGATGGTTGAGTAGGCCAGGACTTTTTTGATGTCATATTGACCGACGGCGATCGTGGCGGCGAAGAGCGCGGTGACCGCTCCCACCAGCGCGACGATATTCTGCGCTTCGGGAACGGACGAGTACAACGGCGCCGAACGCGTGACAAGATAGACGCCCGCGGTCACCATCGTCGCGGCGTGGATTAGCGCCGAGACGGGAGTCGGTCCCGCCATCGCGTCGGGCAGCCAGACGTAAAGCGGAATCTGCGCCGACTTGCCCGCCACGCCGACCAGGAAAAACAAAGTGATCGCAAGGATGACGCCCGTTTGAATTTCGGGGGCTTTGGCAAAGACCGCGTCGAATTGAAAACTGCCAAAGGCCCAGAACATGATGAAACTCGCGATGAGAAAACCAAAATCGCCGACGCGGTTGGCGACAAAGGCCTTGACCGCCGCCTTTGAATTCGACCACGAGGGGCGCGCCAGCGTGTCCATTTCGTACCAGAAGCCGATCAGCAGGAACGAGCAGAGGCCCACGCCCTCCCAGCCGACGAAGAGCATCAAATACGAGTCGCCGCTGACGAGGATCATCATGGCCGCGATGAAGAGGTTGAGAAATACGAAGAAACGACGGAAGCGCGCGGGATCGTTCTTAAAGCGGACATCTTCGTGCATGTATCCAATGGCGTAGATGTGGATGAGAGTCCCGACACCCGAAACGACCAGCATCATGGTTGTGGATAAAGAGTCGGCGCGAAATGTCCAATCGAGGGACACATCCCCGATGTGAATCCACTCTGCGAGAGTCCAGCGCAGCGTCTCGCCGTGCGCGAGGGAGACGGAGTAGGCCAGCAGCACAGAGACCGCGAAGGCCGCGCCCGAAAACGCGCTGGCGATCCCGCCGACGAGATTCTCGGACATCCTCCCGCCAAAGACAATGTTGACCAGCAGGCCGATTAGCGGCAGGAACACCAGCCACGGGGCAAGGAAGAGAAATCCAGAGGAAATTGTTTCGCTTAGGTGCATACGTTTCTCCGTTATTCGATATTCGATCCGCGAGAGTCGAATATCGAATATCGAATATCGAATATCGAATATCGAATTATCCCTTGAGAGAGTTCACATCATCCACATTGATCGTATGTTTCGATTTAAAGATCTGTACGATCAAGGCCAGGCCCACCGCCACCTCCGCCGCCGCGACTGCGATCACGAAGAAGACGAAGATCTGCCCGCTGAAACTATGGTTGACGCTGGAGAATGCGACCATCGCGAGATTGGCCGCGTTCAACATCAACTCGATGGACATGAACATGATCAGCGGGTTGCGGCGGACCAGCACGCCCAACGCGCCGAGGGTGAACAAGATGGCCGAAAGAATAATGTAGTAATTGACAGGAACCATTATCTCCGTCCTCCTTTTTCCTGCTTCGCCAAAACGATCGCGCCGACCATGGCGACCAACAGCAGGATGGATGTAATTTCAAACGGGAGCAGATACTGACCGAAAAGCGCCAGCGCCATTTCGCGCAGGCTTTCCGTCGAGTTGGTATATTCTGTTGGAGGCGTGACCAACCCCGAGGGGGCGCCGCGCGCGAGCAAAAGATACGCGGCTTCGATCACCAGCACAACGGCCAGCGTCGCCGCCAGCGGTCTTTGCCACGGGAGCGCTTTGCCTGGGGCCAACTCGTCCGCGCCGAGCAGCATGATGACAAAGAGGAACAGCACCATTATGGCGCCCGCGTAGACGGTCACCTGCGCCATGGCGATGAACGGCGCGCCGAGCAAAAGATAAAAGACCGCCACCACCGCGAAGTTCAGCACGAGGAACAACGCCGAATAGACCGCGTTGCGGCTCAGCAACATGCCGAGCGCGGTCGCGATCGCGGCCAGGGCAAGGACAAGGAAGAGGATGAAGTCAATGTTCATGGTTTTTTGAGGGGAGCATACAAGTACACAGGTCGCATGTTTACGTGTCTACGTGTTTACATGTCTACGTGTCTACATGTCTACGTGTCTACGTGTCTACATGTCTACATGTCTACATGTCTACGTGTCTACATGTCTACATGTCTACGTGTCTACATGTCTACATGCCTACGTGTCTACGTGTCCACATGTCTACGTGTCTACCTTCACCGTGTCTCCCGACTCCCAATCCTTCGGATTCTTCATCTCAGGCACCGAGCGCGTGAACACGTTCGCTTCCGTTTTGCGCGGCGTGGTCATATCGGCGGAGGGAACGGGTTCGAGCAGCATTTCCTTCGGATAGATCGCGTCGCGGCGGTTGGTGAAGGAGAGTTCATAATTATCGCCAAGCACGATGGCCTCCGTCGGGCAGGCGTCTTCGCAGAACCCGCAAAAGATACAGCGCATCATGTTGATCTCATACGTGGACGCGTAGCGCTCGCCTGGTGAGAAGCGTTTCTCGTCGGTGTTTTCGGCGGCCTCCACAAAGATCGCGTCCGAGGGACAAGCCGCCGCGCACAGCGAACAGCCGATGCACTTCTCCAGCCCGTTCTCGTAACGCTTCAAGACGTGACGCCCGCGGAAGCGCGGCCGCACCTCGCGTTTTACTTCAGGGTATTGGACCGTCACCACAGGGTTGAAAAGCGCCTGCTTCATCGTGATGACGAGCCCGCGCCCCAACTCGATGATGGGTTCAAGCAAACTCATATGCTTTTCTCCTCAGCGCGCGCTGGATAAAAGCCACCGCGACCGCCGCTGCCAGTAAGGAAGATATCAAAATGAACCAACTGCTTTCGATCAAAATTCCCGCGGCCGTCAGGAAGATCACCGCCAGCGAAAGCGGCACCAACACCTTCCAGCCAAGCGACATCAGGCGGTCGTAGCGGATGCGCGGCCACGCGGCGCGGATCCAGATCATCAATCCCAATAAGAGAAAGACTTTCGCCACCAGATAGAACGGCCCGAGGAACCAGGCGCGGTCCACGCTCAGGAAGGTATCCTTCAAAAACCAGAGTTCGCGATACCCGCCCAAAAACAACGTCGCGCCGATCATGCTCACTACGATCATCTTCTGGTATTCGGCCATGAAAAACAGCGCGAACTTCATCCCCGAATATTCGGTGTGATAGCCCGCCGTCAATTCCTGCTCCGCTTCGGGCATGTCGAACGGGGAGCGATTCACCTCCGCCAGCGTGGCGATAAAGAACAGCACGAACCCGACAGGCTGGATCGCGCCGAACCACATATCCCTCTGCCCTTCCACAATATCCACCATGCTCATCGAATTGCCCAACAGGATCGCGGCCACGAACATCAGGCCGAGCGTCAGCTCATACGAGATCATCTGCGCCGTGGAACGCAGCCCGCCAAGCATGGCATATTTATTATTGCTCGACCAGCCCGCCAGCACGATGCCATACACCGCGATCGAAGCCACCGACATCAGGTACAGCGCGCCGACGTTGATGTTCGCCAGGTACATGTGAATCGTGCGCCCGCCGAGCGTGAACGAAGTCCCCAGCGGAATCACCGCCGCGATCACCAGCGACGGCACCATCGTCAACAACGGAGAAAGGAAGAAGACCGTCTTGTACACTTTTGCGGGAGTCAACTCTTCCTTAAAGATCAACTTCGCCGCGTCCGCGATCGGCTGGAGCAGTCCCAGCGGCCCAACGCGGTTCGGCCCCACGCGCACCTGCAAGCGCGCGATCCAGCGCCGCTCGTAATAGGTGGTGTAAGCGAACCCGCCCAGCAGCCCGAAGATCAACACCAGCGATTTAAGAAACCACTCGAGGAGCAATGCCCAATCCATTACTTCACCTTCTTTGCAGGCTTGACCGTCAACGTCATCGGCTCGCGCAGCGCGATTCCAAAACTGCGCGGGACGAGCGCCACGCCCGCCGCGAGGCCCTCATCGGTTCTCACGCGGACCTCGGACTGGCTCCCGTTCCACGAAATTTTAACCGTCTCCCCGTCCGCCGCGCCCAACTTCCCGGCCGTCTCCGGGTGGAGCGAAATGGCCGCCGCGCCGATCCTCTGCGCCAGCAATTCCGCCGAGGCGACGGTGTTGCCGAGATCGTAGAGTTGTGTCACCGGCACAGCCAGCAACTCGCCTTCTTTCGGGCGCAGGGGCTTGACATTTTTCGCGGCGGGCAGTTTGAACGTCTCGCCGCGCTGCGCCGCCGAAGAAAGATGCGCGCCCAGGCCGTCTTTATTCTCGTAGGTCGTGCCGCCGTAGTACATATCGCCGCGTCCGACCATCGGCCACTGTTCGGTCACTTCGGCAAGGCGGTCGTAATTCAACCCGTCGAAGGCCGGAAGCGAGTGCGCGATGAAATCAAAGACGATGGGCAGCGAGCTGCCCTCGAGGATGATCCCCATCTGCCGCGCCAGCTGCGCGGTGATGCTAAAGTCCGGGCGCGATTCGCCGAAGGCCGGAACAACCGGATAAAAACGCTGCACGCGTCGCTCGCCGGAGGTGAACGTACCGGCGCGTTCGGTGTGGGGCTGCGCTGGCAGAATCACGTCGGCCAGCTCGGCGGTGGCGGTCATGGAAATATCCTGTACCACCACGAACTTCGCGCTCTTGAGCGCCTTTGCCAGCGCGGGGTCATCCCCGGCCGGGTCCGCGCCGACGATGTAAACCGCCTTGCCCTTGAGGGCCTCGGCCAGGTCGGCTGTGGGGCGGAAGCCCATTTCCCACGCGCCCTGATCGTTGACGCGCGGCCACACGCCGACCAGTCCGTTGTTGCGGCGTCCAATGTGATTCGTTTCCTTGAGCAGGTTTGCGCAGGCGGCGGCCAGCGAGGTGGAACCCGCCAGCCCGAGTCCGTCTGACCCGTAGAAGATGAGGGCGTTTTCAGCCTTGCGGAAGGCCTCCGCAATTTTGCTTTTGCCACCCAGGTCTTCGATCGTTTTGATCTCATCGCCGTACGCGTAGCGGATGGTGAACGTTGCGAAGCGATCCAGTTTGGCAGCGCGCCCGCCGGCCACGATGAGCGTCGCGCCGCGTTCGGCCGCGGCCTTGATGCGCAGCCACCAGATTGGCGCTTCGTTGTAAAGGTCAGAGGCGATGACGAGGATGGCGTCGCCTTTGCCCATGTCACCGATGTTCGTGCCGTCGCTCACACCGACGAGCGAGGTCAGGTCTCCGCCGCCCATATCGGTGTAGAGAATCGCTTCGGTCTTTCCGGCGAAGATATTCAGGTTATACAAATCTTCGTTGGAAAGCCGTCCCGAAACCAGCGTCACGCTGTTTTTCTTGTGTTCGGATAATTTTTCCGCGGCCAGATCGAGCGCGGCCTTCCACGAAACTTTCGCGAGTTTGCCGTCGCGCCGCATCAGCGGCCGGGTCAGGCGTTTTTCGCTTTCCACGTAATGGTAGGCGAAGCGGCCCTTGTCGCACATCCAGATCTCGTTGACCTGTTCGTTCTGGCGCGGCATGACGCGCTTGATGACGATCTGTCCGTCGGCCTTTGCTTCGCGCCGCGTGTTGAAGGTCAGGTTGCACCCGACCGGGCATTGCGCGCAGATCGAGGGCGCGGCGTTCAGTTCCCATGGGCGCGCGCCGAAGCGGAAGTCGGAGGTGGTTAACGCGCCGACGGGGCAAATGTCGGTGGTGTTGCCGGAGAAAATCGAATCAAAGCCCGGCTCCGACATGGAGACGATCTGCATCATGCGGCCGCGTTCCTCGAAACCCAGAACGGACTCGCCGGCGATATCGTCCTGGAAACGGATGCAGCGCGCACATTGGATGCAGCGTTCGCGGTCCAGCCAGATCAGTTCACCCAGCGGCAGTTGTTTTGCAAGGCGCTGCTTTTCGTCGAAGAGGAAGCGGCTCTGGCCGGGGCCGTGCGCCATCGTCAAGTCTTGAAGCGCGCACTCGCCGCCCTTGTCGCAGACTGGGCAATCGAGCGGATGCGAGGTGAGCAAAAATTCGACGGTGCCTTTTTGCCCGGCGCGCGCCTTCTCCGAGGTCAATTGTGTCTTGACTACCATGCCTTCCGAAACGGGATTGGTGCAGGCCGTTTCGAGTTTGGGCATGAACTGGATCTTGGCTTCGCCGGCCTCGTCTAAAACGGGTTTGCCGGTGGCTCGATCGAGCATCGGGCGGCCGATCTCCACGAGGCACATGCGGCACATGCCAGCCGGTTCCAACTTGGGATGGTAGCAAAAGACCGGGACGTCCAGTCCGGCGCGTTTGGCCGCATCCACCACCAGCGTCCCGGCGGGAACGGTCACTTGTTTGTTGTCAATCGTTAACGTTACGTCTGCCATGCAATGCTCCGCTGCGTATTCTGCAATACGCAATCTGCTTTTATCTTCCAAAATCTGCCGGGAATCTCTCGATGCCCGTTGTCACCGCCATTGTGGCAAACTCACCCAGCGCGCACAGGCATTTGCCCTGCATTTGTTTTGCCACGTCATAGAGCATGCTCACATCCTCTGCCTGGCGGTTATGCTCGATGCGCTTGATCACATTCAACATCCAATACGTGCCTTCGCGGCAGGGCGTGCACTTTCCGCAGGATTCGTGTTTGAAGAAATGAAGGGTCTTGTTGACGACCCATTCGACGCTGACCGTGTCGTCAATCACAATGACGGAGGCCGAGCCGAGGTCCGCGCCGAGGGTGCGTACGGAGGCGTAATCGAGGACGGTGTCGAGCGCCTTGTCGTCTGCGACGATGAACGAGGAGGACGCGCCTGCGGGCATGATGGCCTTGATCGGCCGGTCTTCGAGGATACCGCCGCCTTCGCCGTAGATCAGGTCGCGGAATGTTTTGCCGAACGGAAGTTCGTAATTGCCCGGCTTCTTGACGCGCCCGGAAAGCGAGAAGATCTTCACACCGGCGCTGTCGGCCGTGCCGATAGACTTGTACCAGTCCGCGCCATTGGCGAGGATCATCGGGACGTTGGCGAAGGTCTCGACGTTGTTGATGACGGTCGGCTTGCCGAAGAGGCCCACCGCAGGCGGGAAGGGCGGGCGCACGCGCGGCTGTCCGCGTTTGCCTTCGATCGATTCGAGCAGGGCGGTTTCTTCGCCGCAGATGTACGCGCCCGCGCCGAGGTGAGTATGGATGCGCAGGGAGTACTCTGTGCCGAAGAGTTTATCGCCCAGGAGCCCGGCTTTTTCCATCTCGGCGATGCGTTCGTCGAGGAAGGCGGCCACCTGCCAGAATTCGCCGCGCAAGTAGATGTAGGCCGCGTGCGCACCGACCGCGTAACTGCCCAGCGCGACCCCTTCCAAAAACTGGAAGGGATTCTGTTCCATGATCTCGCGGTCTTTGAAGGTGCCCGGCTCGGACTCATCGGCGTTGGCGACAACGTAATGCGGCCAGCTTTTATTGTCCATGAACGACCACTTCATGCCGGTCGGAAACCCCGCGCCGCCGCGTCCGCGCAGTCCCGAATTTTTGACCGCGTTGATCACGTCTTCGGGCTTCATGGTTTTAACGGCGTTTTTGAAGGCCTCGAATCCGCCGTTTTTTTTGTACACCTCAAAGACGTTAAGATTCGGAATATCGCGGTGCCGCAGGAGGATGTGCGCCATTACCTTCCCTCCTGTCCGCTTCGCTTAAGCGCTTCGACCAGTTCCATCGTCCGATCTATCGTCATGTTCTCGTGATATTCGATCCCGTCCGGACTCTGGATCTGGAACATGGGCGCCTTGTCGCAGGCCGCGAGGCAGGCCACCGATTCGAGCGTAACCGTTCCGTCGGGCGTGGTCTCGCCGACCCGGATGCCTAAATTGCCGCACAATTCGGCGAGAAATTTGTCCGCGCCGCGCAGCGCGCAGGGCAGGTCGGCGCAGACTTGCATGCGATACCGCCCTTCCTTTTTATCGTGATAGAGCGTGTAGAAGCCAATGATCGAAGCGACTTCGGTTTCGGTGATGTCGAGCGCGCGCGCGATCTCGGTCATGGCGGATTTGGTGACGTAGCCCTCCCCGCGCTGCGCGAGATAGAGCAGCGGCATCACCGCCGAGCGTTTAAATTCGGGCGGATATTTCGCCAGGATCTGTTTCACTTCCTTTGGGTATTTTTCCATCAGGCTCATCGGTCAATATCTCCCAGCACAATGTCAAGCGAGCCGATGATGGCAATCAGGTCGGCCACGAGGAATCCTTTTGTCATCAGCGGCAGAGCGCCGAGATTTTCGAACGAGGGTGTGCGCCAGTGAACGCGGTACGGCTTGGGGCCGCCATCGCCTTCGAGGTAGACGCCCAATTCGCCGCGCGGCGATTCGACCGCGCTGTAAATGGAGGCCTTCGGGGCGGGGAAGCCTTCCGTCCACAACTTGAAGTGATGGATCAGCGCCTCCATGCTGACGCCGATCTCGGCGCGCGGCGGCGGGACGAATTTGCGATTGTTCGAATGCACCGGTCCCAGCGGCAGTTTGTTCAGCGCCTGCTCGATGATCTTGAGCGCCTCGCGCATCTCCTGCACGCGCACCAGGAAACGGGCGTAGCAATCGCCGGCGTTGTGGGTTGGGACGCTGAAATCGTATTGTTCGTATCCCATGTAGGGGCGCTTCTTGCGCAGGTCCCAGTCCGAGCCGCTGGCGCGCAGGATCGGGCCGGTTACGCCGTAGCTCAGGGCGTCCGCGAGACTTAATTTGCCGATGCCCGCCATGCGGTCAATGAAGAGCGGATTCTTCGTCAGCAAACCCTCGTATTCGTCCACGCGCTTGTAGAGCATGTGGACGAAGGCGCGCACCGCCTGTTCAAATTCCACCGGCACATCGCGCCACACGCCGCCCGGACGGAAGTAGGTGGTCATCATGCGCTGGCCGGAAACCAGTTCGAAGATATCGAGGATATCTTCGCGCTCGCGGAAGGAATACAGGAACATGGATTGTGCGGCCAGGTCGAGGCTGGCGGTGCCGATCCAGACCAGGTGCGAGTTGAGGCGCTGCAATTCGGTCAGGATGACGCGCAAGGCCTGGGCGCGCGGCGGCACGTCGAGGTCCACCAGTTTTTCCACGGCCATCACGTAGGAAAGATTGTTCCCGATCGGGTTCATGTAATCGAGACGGTCGCTCATCACCTCGGCTTTTTGGTAGGTCTTGGCTTCCATGTTCTTCTCGACGCCGGTGTGAAGGTAACCGATGTCGGGAATGCAGGTGATGATGGTCTCGCCATCCAGTTCGAGCAACAGACGCAAAACGCCGTGTGTGGACGGATGCTGCGGCCCCATGTTCAACAGCATGGTCTCGCCGCTCAGCGCGCGCTCAGAGACCAGATGTTTGTATGTTTCGATGTTGGCTTCTTCAATTTGTGCCATAATATTTCCACGTGGTAACGAATCTGCAACGCGCCCTGCACGGGTCGGTCGTTCATTCTTTTGGGCTGGGTTTCGCCAGCCGGATCTCGTCGAAGTTAAAGGTGAACTGCGGCTCTTCGTAGCCGAGCGGGTGATCCTTGCGGAGCGGATGCCCTTCATAATCTGTCGGCATCAGGATGCGGCGCGGATCGGGATGCCCCGCGAAGCGAATGCCGAACATGTCGAAGACCTCGCGTTCGCGCCAATTGGCCGAGGCGAATACGCCGCTGGCGGTTGGGAGTTCGGGCTGCTCTCCGCCGACCGCGACGCGCGCCTGGATCGAGGCGTTCTTCGTCACCGATGTCAATTGGTAGACGACATGGAAGCGCGGCGACTCCTGCGGCCAGTAATCCACTGCGGTCATGGCCGAGAGCAGTTTGAAGTCGTGCGTATCGCGCAGGGCGGTCAGCGCCTCCACGATGCGCGGCGCCTCCACAAAGATATGCGTCTCGCCGCGAAATTCCTCCACCCGCGCGCCGAACTCTGCCTGCATGGATTGAACGATTAATTCGAGTTTATGGTCCATGTGAAAATCACTTCGCCGCGGGGGCGGTCAATTTTGTGCCGCGAACTTTTTCATGCAGGGTTAACGCGCCGTGAATGAGCGCCTCCGGGCGCGGCGGGCAGCCCGCCACATAGACATCCACCGGCACCACTTCATCCACGCCTTGAAAGATGGCGTAATTATTGAACACGCCGCCGCAGGAGGCGCAATCGCCCATGGCGATCACCCACTTCGGTTCGGGCATCTGATCGTAGAGACGGCGCAGCACCGGCCCCATCTTCTTCGAGACGCGTCCCGCCACGATCATCAAATCACTCTGACGCGGACTCGGGCGCATCAGTTCCATCCCGAAGCGGCTCATGTCAAAACTCGAGGCCTGCGCGCTCATCATCTCAATGGCGCAGCACGCCAGCCCGAACAGCATCGGCCACATCGAACCGGTGCGCGACCAGTTGATCACGCTTTCCAGCGTGGTCGTAACCACGCCCATATTGGCAAGCTTCTGTTCTACTCCCATTCGAGAGCTCCTTTTTTCCAGGCATACGCGTACCCAACCAATAAAATAACGATAAAGACAACCATCTCGAACATGCCGAAGAGTCCCAACTGGCGAAAGGCGACCGCCCACGGCAGGAAGAAGACCACCTCGATATCGAACAGGATGAATAGCACCGCGATCAAATAGAAGCGCACCGGCATGCGCCGCGTGCCAGCTCCGATGACCGGCATGCCCGACTCATACGGCTCATCCTTGACTTTGGATTTTATCTTCGGCCCGAACAATTCCCCCAGACCGATGGCGATCAAACCAACCAGTGTGGAAACGACCAGCAGCAATGCAATGGCAAGATACTCAAGCAACATGGGAGCCCTCAGCGGAAAATTGAGACTTGCTTCAGGCCGCGATTGTATCATAAGGGCTTTTGGGTGACTAGTTAAAGTGTCACTTTTCACAAAAACAAAGATAACCCCGCAACATGACAAACTATCTCGGATTGACCCCCCTACCCCAGAAAATCGCGCAGCGGACGGCTGTGCGCAGGATGACGCAATTTTCGCAGCGCCTTCGACTCGATCTGGCGGACACGTTCGCGCGTCACGCCGAAAAAGCGGCTGACCTCATCCAGCGTGTGTTCGCGCCCGCCCATCAGGCCAAAACGCAATTCCAGCGTCTGGCGTTCGCGTTCCGTCAGGAGCGTGAGGGCGCTCTGGATCTGCTCACGCAGCATTTCGCGAACAGCGGCATCCATCGGTGAGGGGGTCATCTCATCGGGAATGAAATCGCCCAGCGAACTGGAATCATCGTCGCCGACCGGGCCCTCGAGCGAAATTGGCTCATCCGAAGATTTCAGGGCGTGGTCCACCTTGCGGATGGCCGCCTCCAGCCGGCCGCGCAGGGCCGGGTCGGGGTCCCGGCCCTCGGCGTGCGCGCACAGCACCGCGCGAACGTCGGCGGCGGGCAGGTATCCCGCCTCGAGCGCCATCTCCTCTGTGGTGGGATTCCGTCCGAGTTTCTGCGTCAGATCGCGCTGGATGCGCAGCAGCCGCGCGATCGACTCGAACAGATGCACCGGGATGCGAATGGTCCGCGCCTGCTCTGCGATCGAGCGGTTGATGGACTGGCGAATCCACCATGTGGCGTAGGTGCTGAATTTGAAGCCGCGCCGCGGGTCGAATTTGTTGACGGCGCGCAGGAGTCCCAGATTGCCATCCTGGATCAAGTCGAGGAGGGGGATGCCGCGGCCGATATATTTCTTCGCCACGCTGACCACGAGTCGCAGATTGGCGCGGGTCAGAGATTGTGTGGCCTGCGCGGCGCGCCAACGCGCCGCCTCCAGTTCCGCTTCGAGCGCGGCGTCTTCGCCAATGTGCGCGTACATCGTCCGCGCGGTGGGCAGTTCATGATTCTTGCGAATCTGTCCCAGCAGCCATTCGGCATAGGCAGCCGGAAGCAGGTACAGGCAGAGAAACACCGCGAAGGCCTTGCGCGCCAGTTCATCCCACAACTTGTCGCGGCCCCACTGTTCGGTGGCGAGATAGGAACGCAAATACGAGGGCGCGGCCGATTGCCATCCCGCGTGCAGCGCTTGTGATTCAGCCAGCGTGAGCGCCAGGTCGGGCAAATCGGCGCGGAGATCGCCGGCGTCCTCCATCAGCCGCCCCCATTTGATGCTCAACTCGCGCAAAATGGAATGATAGATGCCGCCCGGGGTGGTTGCCTCGCGGCGCGTCTCGTGCCGCGAGAAAACCTGCAACAGCCGCCCGGCCTCGATCTGCACTGCGAGGCGGAACTCTGAATCTACGCTCAACAGTTCCACCTGTCCGATCTCGTGCAGATATAAGCGCACGGGGTCGTCGGATAATTCGGCGGACAGGTGTTCGCCGGGGTCGGGCGCGTCATCCGCCATTTCTCTTTCGTTCCACAACGGCAGGGACAGATCCGCCTCCCCTATTTCTTCGTCGTTCAAATCGAGCGGCCTCGGCGGGGGCGCATCCTCTTCCAACGGCTCATCCCGGCGCGCCTTTCGCGCATGTCCGGCCAATGACGATTTTTTCGTACTCGATTTTTTTGTCATGTCAGGTCTGCCTGCGTAACGTTGAATGACGTTTGGCCTGATCGAGGGAATTCAACAATTGCGCCAGTTGCAGGGCGCGGCGCTGATAGAACGAAACGATCGGATCCTGGCTTTGTTGGGCCTCTTCCAGCAAGAAGCGCGTCTGCGTCAGGTCCTGGCTGGCGCGTGTCCTGCGAATTTTTTGCACGGTGCGCTCCAAATCCTCCAGCAGACGCTCCTCCAACGGTTTCAGTTTCTCAGCCTCCGCCAGCAATTCCTGCGCCAGAGTTTTCAGCGAATCCGTCAAATGGATCACCACGTATTGATGTTGATCGCTTTCCACCTGCTCCAACGACTGGCGGATCAGGGTCAAGAGCATCTGATGATCGGTGTATTCAAAATCCTCCGTCGAAAGCGAAGCCAGCCCGCCTTCCTGCAAGCGGCGGTCCAGCCGATACAACAACTCGGGCCTGCGAAATAAGACTCCCAGGCAATGCGCCTCTGATTTGTGGATAAGCGACCCTGCCACAACCGCCAGCCCTGCAACCGGAGCCTCCGACGGGGGCGGATCCCTCCGCTCCAAGCGGGGCCGCCTCACCCGCTGACCCTGGGCGGGCGACTCCATTAGTGCGCGCTCGTCCACCTTCAACATCCGCGCCAACGCCTGGCGGTACGTGTCGCGCTCCAACGCGTTGGGCAAGTCTGCAATTAAAGGAAGCACCTGCGCCGCGATCTGATTCTTCACCTTTGGGTCGTTGATATTTTGTCCCGCCGCCAGAGTCTCCATTACATGCGTGACGATGGGCTTCGCGTCTTCAATTAATGTTTTCCACTCTTCTTTATTTCGCGCGACGATCTCATCGGGGTCGAGATCATCTGGCATGCTTGCCACACGCAAGTCTGCTTGCAGACGGGATTCATTTCGCAACAAGCCGCGCGCATCGAATCCCAACTCACCTTCCTTGTCCATGGCAGAGCGCGCCGCGTCCAGTCCGCGCAGCACGGCTTTTTGACCGGCCACATCCGGGTCGAGCGCGAGGACAATTCTTCGCGTGAACTTTTTCAGCAGGCGCATCTGGTCTTCGGTGAGCGCGGTGCCCATCGGCGAGACGACGTTTTCGTATCCCGCCTGGTGCAGGGCAATCACATCGAGATAACCTTCGACGATCACCGCTTGATCGGCGGTCCGAATCGGCTTACGCGCCCGGTCGAGACCATAGAGCAGGCGTCCCTTTGAAAAGATCGGCGTTTCGGGCGAGTTTAAAAATTTCGGAATATCGTTCGGGTCCACGATGCGCGCGCCGAATCCCGCCATGCGTCCCTGCTCATCGCGGATGGGAATCATGATTCGATTTCTAAAACGATCATAGACTCGTGTACCTGTGTACGTGTCTACGTGTGTACTTTCCCCTTCGCGAACAGTAAGCAATCCTGAATCAATGAGTTCCTGTTCGGAATATCCCTTCGCCGTGAAATGTTTGAGGGCGGTTTCGTAGCCGGGCGGCGCGTACCCCAGTCCAAACGTCTCGATCGTAGCGTCGCTCAACCCGCGTTTTTCGCGCAGGTACGAGAGGATCTCCCTGCTGTTCAGCAAATGCCCGCGATAAAAAATGACCGCATCCTCGAGCAATTTGCGCAGGTTATCGTAGGCTTCTTTTTGTTCGGGGGTTTCGCGCTGATACGAGTCCACCTGCACGCCCGCGCGCGCGGCGAGTTTTTGCAACGCCTCTTTGAAGTCCAGCCCTTCACGCTTCATCACAAACTTGAAAATGTCGCCGCCCTCGTTACACGCGCCAAAACAGCGCCACGTTCCGGTTTCGGGCCAGATGACGAAGGCGGGCGTGTGTTTGTTATCGTGGAAGGGGCAGAAGCCGGTATAATTTTTCCCGGCGTGGCGCAGTTTTACCCCGGCCTCCGAGACGAGATCCACGATATCTATCCGGGCTTTGACTTCATCAATAGTGGACATGGAGGCGGTTGGCGGTTGATAGCTAGCGGTTGGGAAAAAGAAAAAGGGCGGAGTTCGCGTCCGCCCCAAGGCGACTTAGAACCCTTCGAGTTTGCTCAGGTCGGCGAGACCGCTGGACAGCGCGGCAATTTGTTGCAACAAGCCAAGACGATTTTCTTTGACCTTCAGTTCTTCCGCCATCACCAGCACTTTATCAAAGAACGCGTTGATGGATGGGGTTAGTTTGACGACAGTTTCGAGGAGATCGTTGATGGTTGACGGCTGACGGTTGGTGGTTGATAGTTGACGGTTGGCGGTTTTTTGAATCGCCGCGAACAAATCCTTTTCTTCTTTTTCGACAAAGACTTTCTCGTTGACTTTGAATGTCGTCTTCTGATCGCGCGTGATGCGGACACAACGCGCGAACGCGGGCAGGATCGTGGACCAGTCCTCGCGTCCGACCCACGCTTGAAGTTGCTTCACCGCCCGAGCGGACGCGGCAGGGTTGGCCGCGTTGCGCTGCTCCGCAAGCACAGCTTCGACTACATCGTGTTTGTAACCAGCGTCTTTCAAGACAACAGACAAACGCCCAGCAACAAATTCCAAAATTTGATTTTGCGTTGCCTCATCAACTTTGATCGGCTGTGTCTTCGCGGACTTCTTCACCGCTTCGGCAAGATCAAAATCCACATCATGTTCGATCAACGGTTGGACCAGGCCAATCGCGGCGCGGCGCAGACCGAACGGGTCTTTCGCGCCTGTGGGAGCCAGCCCTGCGGCGAACAGACCAACCAGTGAATCGAGTCTATCGGCTAATGCAATTGCCAGACCAATTTTCGATTTTGGCACGGTTTGATATTGTTCAGCGATAGCGGCGGCAACATCTTTTTGTTCGCCGCTTCGCAACGCGTATTCGCCGCCGATGATCCCTTGAAGGGATGTCATCTCTGTGACCATTTGAGTGACCAAATCCGCTTTCATCAAATACGTTCCACGTTTCAGGTTGTCACGTTCCAAGTCTGAGAGACGGAGCATGTCCGCGATTTCGGAGGAAAGTTTCAACATGCGCTCCGATTTATCGAGCATCGAGCCGAGTTTGGTGTGGAATGTGAGTGAAGATAGCTTGGGACGATATTCTTCGAGTTTGAGTTTGAGGTCTTCGCGGACGAAGAAATTCGCGTCGGTGAAGCGCGCGCTCAAAACGTGTTCGTTGCCCTGACGGACGATGTCCACGCCGATGTCGTCTCCGTTGCGGATGGCGATGAAGTGAGGCAAGAGCGTCGAAGGTCGAAGGTCGAAGGTCGAAGGGTCGCCTGACTTTTGACCTTCGACTTTTGACTGGATCGGAAAATACCTCTGATGCTTTTTCATTACCGAGATCAGCACGTCTCTTGGCAATGTCAAAAACTCAGAGTTGAATCCGCCCATGACGGCGGTGGGCATTTCGATGAGGTTGGCGACTTCGTTGAGCAGTCCATCTTCGATGAGCGCCTCCCCACCGACCAACGACGCGGCTTGCTTGACTTGCTCCACGATGGAGGCTTTGCGTTCTTCTTTATCGAGGATAATACCTGCTTCACGGATCACGTCAAAATATTTATCTGCCGAGGGGATTTTGATTTCGGGTGAATCGTACGGACGAAGTCCGCGTGAGATGTTGCCTGAAACCACGCCAGCATATTCGAACGGGATGACCATGTCGCCGAATAATGCCACGTACCAGCGAATCGGACGCGAGAATGAAACACCTGAGTCATTCCAGCGCATGGATTTTTCAAATTTGATCTCTGCGATGAGTTTCGGCAAGGCTTCGGCTAAGACCTCGGGAGTCGGGCGTCCCTTTTGTTTGACGACGGCGAAAACGTATTTGCCCCCGTCCTGCTCGCGGACTTGGAGGTCTTCGACGTTGATTCCGTTTTTCTTTGCAAAGCCTTGCGCGGCGGGCGTGTAGGACAAACTTCCAGTTTGACCCGCAGACGAACTGGAAGTTTGTCCTACGATGGCTTTGTCCGCGGGGGGACCTTTGACCACCTCTTCGCGGTCGGGCTGATTCGGGGAGAGAGAGTCGATCGAAACGGCGATCCGCTTCGGGGTCGTGAAGACGCGGATGTTATCGTGCGTGAGATGAAGTTCGTGGAGCAGAGTCGGGATACGGGATACGAGATACGTTTGGGCGGAGTCGACATCGGAGGCGGGGAGTTCTTCGGTGCCGATCTCGAGAAGGAAGGGTGCGGGTTTGGTTAGAGCGATATTCGATAATTCGATATTCGATTTTCGAGTATCGAGTATCGCCTCTCGCAATAACGGATATTCAAGTTCCTTACGTTGTTCCTCATATCCCTCCGCGACGCGGCGAGCGAGTTCGCGCATTCGTCTGAAGAACGCCTGACGTTCGGCGACAGAGATCGCGCCGCGGGCGTCGAGGATGTTGAAGGTGTGCGAGGACTTGAGGACGTAATCATGCGCGGGGACGAGCAGACCTTGCGCGAGGCAGGCGTCGGCTTCGGCGGAGAAGAGATCGTACATCTGACGGGCGCGCTCGACGTCGGCGATCTCGTAATAATATTTGGAATGCTCGAACTCCTCGCGGCGGATGATCTCGCCGTAGGTGACACCTGCGCCCCACTCTTCGTCCCAGATGGCTTTGGCGTTATTGAGAGCGATGAGGATGCGTTCCAGCCCATAGGTGATCTCGACCGAGACGGGGTTGAGCGCCACGCCGCCCATCTGCTGGAAGTAGGTGAACTGAGTGATCTCCTGCCCGTCGAGCCAGACCTCCCAACCCAAACCCCACGCGGCGATGGCGGGCTGTTCCCAGTTGTCCTCCACAAAGCGGATGTCGTGCTGGCGCGGGTCAATGCCGAGCGCTTTGAGCGAGTCGAGATACAACTCCTGAGGGTTGCCCGTGTCGGGCTTGAGGATGACTTGAAACTGCGTGTGCTTCTGAAAGCGATTCGGGTTCTCGCCGTAACGCCCATCATCGGGGCGGACAGACGGCTCGACATACGCCACGTTCCACGGTTCGGGTCCGAGCACGCGCAGGAAGGTGGACGGGTTCATCGTCCCAGCGCCGACTTGGGTGTAATAAGGCTGGGTAATGAGGCATCCGTGCGATGCCCAGAAGGATTGGAGGTTGAGGATGATGGATTGGAAGGAGGAAGGCATGAGTTACCAGTGATTAGTGACCAGTGATTAGTGATCAGTGATTAGTGATTAGTGATTAGTGATTAGTGATCAGTGATTAGTGATCAGTGATTAGTGATTAGTGATTAGTGATCAGTGATCAGTGATTAGTGATTAGTAATCAGTTTTGAGAGTGAGGGGATTATAACTTATGAAAAAGACAATGGACGATTGACCGTTGACTGTGGTTTTTCATCCATCGTCTGAAATGCGCTTCACGCGGCGGGAGAGGTTGATTCGGTTTCGAGAGAGTTTGCCCCATTCCAATCGTCTCTACAGGACAAAGGGAATGGGGCTATTTTATATTTGCCCAATCAAAAGACTGGGCGGGAATCGCCAGGACTCTCTTCCAAAGCGCACATGCCGTATCCGTGAACGCGGCATATTCAGGCTCGAAAGACTACAAAAAGAGATCGGGCGCAACGGAAACCAACGTTGTTGTTGATGTTATCAGGAGCGTTCCTGTTCCGATTCGCAGAACGGACGTTGTTATCGTTGTTGTTCCACGAGCCGCCCCGCAGCACGCGCTCTGGCATCCCCAAATTACACGGTTTTCAACCAACCGCCGAGTAATTTTCCGATTTCGGTCAGTGACTCAGCCGCAAAAAGATATTGCGGATGGTTCGTCAATTTGCGCTGGTGGGCGAGGCGCAGATACAAACGCAGTTTGTCCAACTCCAGATCTGCCTGCAATAAAATTCTGCGTTTCTCAATCCCTTTGACAGCGCGGATCAATTCTTCGTAAAAGTCAAACGCCGCGTCTTCGATGCGTTTTCCAAGCCGAAACCTTTCGCTTTTGGGAAAGTTTTCGGTATGATCCATCATCCACAGCAAGAAGTTGGACGTCTTTGCAAAAATGGGAGATTGGGTTTCAGTCATGGTTTCACCGAGTTCAATATGCTCCTTCTTAACTGATGTTACGCACCGAGCGGCTGGAAAATCGGATAAGATTGGAGCATGGACAAAGAACAATTAGAACTCTACACCGATTATCTGCTCAGTACGTTTGGTTATGCTACGGCCACAGGACTTTCCGCGATGGTGAACGGACAA
>JABARH010000007.1 GCA_019187665.1 Anaerolineales bacterium | reverse complement strand
TACTTCTGGCAGGCGCAAGTTGAGTCGCATATAATCTGTTCCGCTTGTTTTTGTTCGGCTGTGGGGCGGTTGGTTGACCGCCCCACAGCATTTAACCACTCTTTTACCAGGTACGGAACAATCACGCACTTGTTAGGTGTTGTATAATCTGCTACAGAGAAACAATGCTGAAAAAACAACAGGAACAACTAAAAATTGAATTTAAACAGGCATTGACTGAATTCGTTGAAACCTTCAAGGATCATATCTCCACGCCTGATAATCAATGGACAGTTAAGGGCTTCATTGATGTTTTCAAAAACATCTACACGATTTCAGCGGACACGAAAATCGTCTCCAAAATTCTTGAAATCCATCTTTTTCCGAAATTGCTCGAATTTGCCAATCAAAATAACTTTCGCATTGTTCTTGCCGAACAGCAAAACTATTATCCCGATTTATCCTTTGTGAATGCTGACGATGAAAGCATTAAGTTTGCTGTGGATTTGAAGACGACCTATCGCCTGCCAGATAACCCCGAATTCTGTAATGGTTTTACGTTGGGTTCGCATGGTCAATACTTTGTCAACCGCAAGAGCAATAAGAATATTCAGTTTCCCTACAGTGAATATTTGGGGCATTTCTGCTTAGGCGTAATTTATTCTCGCTCTGGCTCAGAGAAAAGTGATGAGACCAGAACATATCGGCTGGACGAACTCAAATCCATCGCCTCCGTCATAAGTGAATTTGAATTCTTTGTTCATGAAAAATGGGAGATCGCCAGCGACTATCAAGGCAGTTCGAATACAGCAAACATTGGAAGCATCACAAAGATACGCGATATTCTGGAGGGCAATGGCGTTTTCAAGAAACTTGGTGAAAAGTGGTTTGACGAATACTGGATCAATTACGGCAAAGTCCAAATCACCAAATCTGACGGAAAAGTAAAGAAGATCACCGCGTTGAAAGATTATTTAGTATATCGCGGCAAGAATCCCAAACTTGCAAATCCCAAAGTCAATAAGCCTGCCCGTAAAACCAGACGAGGGCAGAAATGACAGTAAAAGTTCCCCCCTTGAAATGTCAGGGAATCAAAACCAAGTTGGTCGAATGGATTAAAGACCACGCTCTTCTCGATGAGAATGGGACATGGATCGAACCTTTCATGGGCTCGGGTGTTGTTGGCTTTAATATGCGTCCCCAACGTGCAGTTTTTGCTGATGTTAACCCGCATATTATCAACTTCTACAATGCCATCAAGAAAGGCAATATCACAATAGGAATTGCCAAAGAATTTCTGGAGAAACAAGGCGCATTACTGAAAGAAAAGGGCGAGGATCATTATTACGAAGTTCGAGAGCGTTTCAATCAAACTGGCAATCCTTTGGATATGCTCTTTTTGAACCGCGCTTGTTTCAATGGAGTCATGCGATTCAACAAGAAGGGCGAATTCAACGTTCCCTTTGGGCATAAACCCGAACGATTTGCAAAAGCCTACATTACCAAGATCGCAAACCAAATTAAATATGTCGCCGATGCGCTCAGCCAGTATGATTGGAATTTTGTTTCTCAAGGTTTCAAGACGACGATTTCGTCAGCATCTGCAAATGATTTTATCTATTGCGATCCGCCCTACATTGGCAGGCATGTGGATTACTTCAATTCGTGGTCAGAGCAGAGCGAGCAGGAGCTTTACGATGCGCTCGCTTCAACACATGCAAAATTCATGCTTTCCACATGGCACAGCAATCAATATCGGGCAAATCCTGCTGTTGATAAATACGCTACTCGTTTCACTATTTTGACTCGTGAGCATTTTTATCACGTTGGCGCCAGTGAGAAGAATCGCAATCCCATGTTGGAAGCAATTATTCTTAACTACAATCCATTGCCACAAATAGAATTTCAAATGGAAAGGCAAATGGCTTTGTTTGAAAAATCGCAAAAGGATGATTATGTGGTTCCTGTGTTGAAAAATTAGACGCTCGATTTGAGCGTCTTTTTATCATCCATTCACCAACCAACCCTCCTCAAGTCTCTAGTCTCCAGTCTCTAATTACGAATTACAACTTACCAATTACCAACCATGCTCATCCACTCCTCCTCCCAACTCCTCACCCTGCAAGGCGGTCCCCAGCGCGGACACGCCCTCGGTAATCTCGGCATCATCGAAGACGGCGCGGTCGTTGTGCATGACGAAAAAATCGTCGCGGTCGGAACGACGCCCGAACTCAAAGCGTCCTATCCCGACGAACCGACTCTCGACGCCAGCGGATGTGTGCTCATGCCGGGCTTCGTGGACCCGCACACGCATCTCATTTGGGCGGGTGACCGCGCCGATGAGTTCGAGAAAAAAATGTCGGGCAAGCCCTACCTTGAGATTCTGGCTGAAGGCGGCGGGATCATTTCGACGGTCAAGAAGACGCGCGCCGCCAGCATGGAGACTCTCATCACGCAGAGTCGCTCGCGCCTCTTGCGCATGTTCATTCATGGCACCACCACCGCCGAAGCCAAAACGGGATATGGTCTGCAAACCGCCACCGAACTGCGCCTGCTCAAAGCCCTGCTCGCCCTCGACGATGAATCGCCGCTCGATCTCGCCATCACGTTCCTCGGCGCGCACGCCATCCCGCCCGAATATAAAGATAACCCGCAAGGCTACACCGACCTCGTCTGCGAGACGATGCTGCCGATGCTCAAAGAATGGTGGGAGACTCACGCACCGCGACTCGCTCTCCCGTTTGTGGATGTGTTCTGCGAGACCAAAGCCTTCGACTTAAACCAATCGCGTCAAATCCTGACCCGAGCTGGGTCGCTGGGATTCCCCATCAAGATCCACGCTGACGAGTTCGATAACCTCGGCGGCGCGTCGCTGGCGGCAGAGTTGGGTGCGGCGTCTGCCGATCATCTCGTTGTGACATCTGATTCAGACATCGCCGCGCTTGCAAAATCAGAGACGGTTGCCGTGTCGCTTCCTTGCACGCCGTTCGGGCTTGCCGAAAATCATTACACCCCCGCGCAAAAATTAATCGCCGCCGACGCCTACTTCGCCCTCGCCACCGATTGCAACCCCGGCACTTCGTGGAACGAGTCCATGCAGTTTGTCATCGCGTTGGCGTGCCGCGCCATGAAGATCACTCCGGCACAAGCTATCGCCGCCGTGACGGTCAACGCCGCGCACGCAATCCGCAGGTCCGATTTGATCGGCTCCATCGAAGTCGGCAAGCAGGCAGACATGCTCATCCTGAACGTCCCAGATTATCGTCATTTGGGCTATCGCTATGGGACGAATCTTGTCCGCCAAGTTATCAAACGTGGCAGGGTGTATTCGGTAGATGTAGGGTATTATCGCACGGCGTAAAAAATTTAATGGCGGGTTTGCGCCTCGCGAGCGCAACTTGAAAGTTGCGGCACTGAAACTGCATCGCATCCGTTAAAAACTTCGCGTACTTTGCGCTCTTCGCGGTTAATAAAATAAAGACGGTCACCAAAATGGCGGCCGTCTTTTTGATTCAGCCGGCGGGCTGAGTCGTCGGCGAGGGCGGACCTGCTGAATCCTTGGCGTGGAGGCGGTTGGCGCGGCGGATGAGCGGCAGGGCCGGAGTCAGCAAGAGTCCAGCAAGGCTGATCGCCGCGCGAACGGAGGCGAGACTCACCCATGCCGCGAGCGGACCCGAGGCGACCTGTCCGATCGCGTCCACCTGCCCGGACATCGAGATGACGGTGGCGCGCGTTTCGGAATCGAGCCGTTGATTGATCCACGCATCGTAAAGCGGACCCATCACGTCGCGCGTCACGCTGACGGCGAGGTAGGCGATTACGCCGAGCGCGAGAAGCGGTGAGAACGCGAAGATCACGATGGAGGCAGCGATGATGATCGTGATCCAAAGCATGGCGCGGGCGATGGAGGGCGCGTGACTGGCGTCGAGATTCTTTTCGACCTGGCGTGTGGCGAGCAGGGCAAGCAACATCGAAGCCGCGCGCAGAATCCCGAAGAAGGCGACTTCGTTCATGCCGAAGAGAGTCGGCAGGCTGAAGTTATCCACGAGGAATTTCACCCACAGGCGGTCCCAACCTTCGGAGTAGAGTCCGTAGATGAAGCCGATGGCGAGGATGGACATGAGCGCCGGGCGCGAACGCACGACCGCGATTCCTTTTTTAAGAATCTCCGCCATGTGTTGAAAAGAGTTGCGGTCTTCGCGCGGGGTGGGTTTGAATCCTTCCTCGGACATGAACAGCGCGAGGGCAAGTCCCGTCAACGCGATCAGCGCGCCGCCCGCGAGAATCGGAATGTTGACGGCGAGATTCCCAAGCGGGATGGCGATCAACATGCCGAGGAACGAACCCGCCAGGTCGAATTTGTTGCCGCGTAAAAATGCGCGGTTGGCGTTTTCCTCGCCGATCTCATCCGAGAGCCAGGCTTGCGTGGCGCCGCTGGTGAAGGTGTAGCCCAGACCCCACAACACGTTGACGAGCAGGATCACCCAGAAGACCGGGAACATCCCTTCAATGACGAAGGCGATGCCCATCATCACGGTCCCGATGATGATCGAGAGTCGGCGCGAGTAGGCGTCGGCGACGATACCGGTCGGGACCTCGCAGAGCAGGACGGTCAGTTCGAGAGTCGTGCCGACCAGCACGAGTTGCGCGCCGGAGAGTTTCGCCACCGTCACTTCGTAGAGCGAGGCGACGACGAAGATCATGCTGAACGAAAAGCCCGTGACGAATTGCAGGGCCAGGTACAACTTGCGCGCGTCGAGCTTGCGAAACAATGCGGGCTGCCTTTCGTTAAAATACCGGGAACACATCCGAGAGGCGTTTGGGAAAGAGGATATTGAGCAGGACGCGCGCGTTTATGTTTTCGTAGTGGCAGTCTTTGAAGGCGTACCGTAACTCGTCGAAACTGCGATAGCCGAACAGCGCTTGCAGGAAGGTCCGGCCGGGGAACGCCGCGTCGCCTTCATCGTCGTTGTTGACCGGCTTCCATGTCTCCACTTTTTTTAATTTCCCATTCCTGAAGAGCATACGCAATCCGCTGGTGTAGAAACTGATCTTCAACGAACCGGAGTAACCGCAGGCGATCGACTCTGCCAGACGTTTTTCCAACACAGGCGCGATGTGACGCAGGAAGCCGGGCAGGTCTGCCACGCGCAGATACCAAGCATACGGATCGCGCACAACGGGCAGGCTGTCGGCGAGCGCTTCATAGGCGGGATGTTCTGTGCCGAGCATGAAGCCAAACGAGACGCGCGTCTGCTTGTCGCGCCGGGCATATTTTTCTCCGGTTGCCCAAAGATAACGGACGACGGCCGGGGTCACGCCCAGCCAGGAGGCGCCGGGCTGGAGTTCATATCCAACCGCGGTCAGCCCGGTCAAGCCGAGGTGATTCGGGTGTTGAAAATATCCAATGCGTTTGCCGCGCGCATCCTCGATGATGCGCAATTCAAAAAATTGAGCGTTGCTTTTGCTTTGTGTCTGTAACTCATATTCGAACACGTCCGGTCCGCGCAGGCACGAGAGCATGTAGCGATTTTGAGTCTCGGCATAGGTCCTGGCGATGAAAGCCAGATCGCGTTTGAGCGCCGGGCGGATGCGATACGTTTCGCGTTTGCCTTTTTTCAGGCGCGGCACATTCGGCTCGAATCCAAAACGCCGCCCGACAAATTCCAGCGCCATTTCATATCCGAACTGCCGGTAAAAATAGGGGATGCCGGTGATACCCTGTACGATCAGTCCGCGCTGCTCGCACCACTTGTGAACCTCATCGAATTGAATCCGGATCAGCCCGCGCCCGCGGAATTCGGGGAGCGTGGCGATCAGTTCCGGGCGGCCCATGTTAAACGGAATCCCATCGTATGTCCACGTTTGCGGAATCAACCCCAGCGAGGAGACGATTCTGCGGCTGGCGGTTTCCTCGACGATCATAAAATCGTTCGCGGTCACAGTTGGATGAGGTTTGGCAATCAAGTCGCGCGTCCAGGCGGCGACGCGCAGTCCGTCGGCTTTATCGTCGCCGTGCATGCGCGCGTTGAAATCTGCCAGCGCACGCGCGTCGCGTTTCGACGCGTGGCGCAGGATCAAACCGTTTCCAAGATCGCGGATAAAAGGTTGGTTTTGCATGGCTGTTCACTTTCCCCGACAGCCGCGCAGGAAAGCCGTCAGTTCTTCAAAAGTTTTTTTAGTTGCGCGAGGGTTTCGCCAGAATCCTTGAAATGGATGGCGGACATGCCGACCGCCTGCGCGCCTTTAACATTTTCGATGAAATCGTCCACGAAGACCGCCTCGTTCGGCCTCACGTCGAGTTGGTCCAGCGCCATGTGGTAGATCTTCGGGTTGGGCTTGACCACGCCGACCTCCGCCGAAATGATCATGGCGTCGAAGGCGTCCTCAAAATTGTGTTCAAGGATATATTGGCGCAGTCCGCTCCAGGCGTTGGAGATGAGACCCGGCAGGGCGCGCCCGCGCAGTGAGCGCAGGAAGTTGAGCAGGTCGTGGTCGAGCGCGTCGCCGGAAAAGAATTCATCGCGGAAGGCGAACGGATCGCCGTCCCACTTGAGATTCTTCGTCACAGAACGCCAGTGATCTTCTTCGGAGATCACGCCTAAAGAAGCCTTGCGGCTGGTCTCGCTTTCAAAGACCAGCCGCACCAGGTCGTCATATTCCACGCCGAGACGCCCCGCCAAATGCTGGCGCGGCGCCTCGTGTTCCGTGCGGAGGATCACTCCGCCGAGATCGAAAAGAACGGCGCGAACCACGATTAGCGCTGTTCCATCATCTTCTGGCCGTTCCATTCCATGGCGGCCCACATGCCTTCGCCGATGCGCACCCAGGTATCCTTGCCATCGCTCCAGGTCTCGAAGACGTCCACTTCCTGATCCTTGACGAGACCGCCGACAACGTCGCAGTGGGTGTTGTGTTCCTCGCGGACGCGCAGGCTGGCGACAGTCACTTTGACTTTGTTCTTGGCGACCGACGGAGCGGGCGCGGCGGCCTGCGCCTGGGCGATCACTTCCGGCGCGGCTTTGGCGGAGGCGAGTCCGTCCATAAACGCCGAGCGCTGGGTGCGATTTTTCTTGCCGCATTTCGTGCAGGGCACGTCATAAAAACCGAGTTTCACGGCATCCATTTTCTGGATGGCGTCCACGATCCCGGTGTTTTCGAGTTTGGTGACGGTTTTACAACTCCAGCAGGTAATATCCATTCTATTCTCCTCGTGTAATGATAATCTTCCCGGACGTTTGCGCGTCCGGGTCAGGGGGGGTTACTTCTTCTTCTTCTTTCCGGCGCTGGGCTTGGAAGAAGGCTTTGCCTTGGCAGGCTTTTTCTTGGGGGCAGGCCTGGCGGCTTTCTTTTTGGCGGCCTGGGCCGCCTTCGTTGGGTGGCGTTTCTTGCCGGGCGCGGCTTTAACCGGCGCAGATTTAGAATCGGATTTTACCGAGGCAACCGCCACGCGGGATTTTTCGGCCTCGGCGACCTCGTTCTCAAGGGTCTTCAGACCCTCCTTCCAGCCTGGCGTGAAGATCTGCAAACGCTCGATGGAAACAGGATTGGCGCGGCGGCAGCGAGGGCAGAAGGCATCGTAGTGGTGCGATCCGTCGGCCTGGAGTTTCTGAATGGCGGCCAGTTTCTCCATGCGGCTGATGGTGAAAGGGGTTTGGCAATAAATGCAACGCAGGTTCATGTTTACCTCCGTGTAATGTAGTTTGAGTATAGCCCATTTCCGCCAACTGCCAACCCTTTTAAGGGGTTTTTTGAGGAATTTGGGAGGGAAATAACAAACCTACGCGAAAGATCAGAGAGAGGAGAGTTGCCTGCTTGGCGAAGGCAGGAGGCGGGTCACATCTCCTCCTCCTCCATGTCGCGGCCCGCCCGGAGCGTCTTTTCGTACATCACGTATTCCGCCGCCACGTTCATGCCGGCTTTTTGGTACAGGCGCGTCGCGCCGGTCGGGTTTTGGGCGTCCACGCCGAGCCCGATGGTGTTCATGCCGCGGCGGTGAAACTCGCCAAAAGAGCGCAGGAGCAGAGCCAGACCCAATCCGTGTTTACGCCAGGGGCGGCGGACGCCCAGCGTGCTGACCCAGCCAGTGTCGTTTCGCCAGCGGCATTGCGAAAACCCGGCGATCTCATCTCCAGCCCAGGCGACATGCCAGAGGGTTGGGTCGAAATCCTGGCGCGCTACTTTGCGGTGATGCCATGCCTCGAACGGGATGCGCCGCGAGCCCCAGTGGTCGAGGAAGGCTTCCTGCTCCGCTTCATATACCGACGGGCTGTGCTGGTCTGCCAGAAACGGGCGGAGTTCCACCCCTTCAGGCAGGGCTGGCTCCGGCGGCGCGGCGGTCAGGTCAATTTGCATGCGCCAGTGATAGCGGATGGCTGTGTAGCCCTCGTTCTCGTGCATTTGGCGCGCGACGGCGTCGGCTGGGCTCATTGCCATGCCGTTGCGGATGAACACGCGCAGGTCCGGCGCGGCGAGGGGAATTTCCTCGCGGGCGCGGGTTTCGAGGGCGCGCAAGAGGGCAGTGCCAACGCCGAGTCCCATGAAGTCCGGGTGGACGTAGCCGTCGCCTTGCAAAGAGAAGTGACCGTCGCGGGAATTAAATTCCTCGAAGCCGATCACGCGTCCATCCGGGGCGGTGACCACCCACGCGTCGCGGGAGAGATCGAAGTCGGGCGTTTCCCATTCGGCGCGCAGGTCGTCGGCGGAGACCGCCAGCACGGTGTCGTCATCCACGGCGAGAACATCGTAGATCAAGCGGGTGACCGGTTCGAGGTCGAGCCATTGAGCCGGGCGGAGGGTGAATCCGACCGGGAGTGAGGGAGATTGTTCCATAGCGGAGTTATCCATTAAGTTGAAGTGAAGCGCCGTTTTGTTCCAGCCATTCAGAGCGCAGGACGCCCATGAAAATTTCATCCCAGCGTCTGCCTTCGCGATTCAGCGCGCCGCGCACGCGGCCCTCCTGGCGGAAGCCGGCTTTTTCGTAGGAGCGGATGGCGCGCGGGTTGTATTCGAACACACTCAGGCTGACGCGCTGGAGGGCGAGTTCGAGGAAGGCAAAACGCAATACGAGGCGCATGGCGTCGGTGCCGTAGCCCTTGTTCCAATCCTCGCGGTCGCCGATGCCGATGCCCACAAAGGCTTCGTGGCGATTCCAGCGGGCGTAGCCCAGTCCCACTTCGCCGACGAGGCGGTCCTCGGCGAGGGTGCGGATGGCGAAGGCGAAATAATTTTCCTTATCCAGGTCCTTCTCGATCCAGCCGCGAATAGCCTTGTCGGAAAAGAGGATGGCCGGTTCGGAATCGAGCAGGCGGTTGCGAAAACTATCGCGTCCCCAGCGCGAGTAATGTCGAGAGGCTTCCTCAGGGTTGACAGCGGCGAGGCGGACGATGTCGCCGCGAAACATATCCTGCATGTTAATCTCCTTTCATTTCATGGCGGGCGCGCCATTCGCTGGCGAGCAAACCGTAGTAATACAGGTCCCAACTGCGACCTTCGCGCTGGATGGCTTGCCGGCGGTTGATCTCCGGCGTGAACCCGGCGCGGCGGAAGAAATTCAGAGCGGCGGAGTTGTATTCGGGAATCAGCGCGGTGATGCGGTGGAAATTTAGTTCATTGAAGCCAAACCGCAGGAGCAGTGACAGGGCCTCGCGCCCGTATCCTTTGCGGTGGTCTTCAGCGGCGCCGATCCCGAGACGAATCCCGGCAGCGCCGTTGCTCCATTGGATCCAATGGAATTCCGCCAGCCCGATCAGGCGATCATCCTCCTTCGCTCGGATGCGGAAGGGGAAGGGATCGCGGTTCTCGTCGGCTTTCTTTTCCAATTCCTCGTACTGTTTCTTGATCTCGAACGCGGAACGAAGCCGCATCGGTTCGAGGTACATTAAACGCATGAATGAAGAGTCGTGCGTCCAGCGCGATTCGACCTCGGGGTCTTTTTCGTGGTCAATCGGTCCGAGGCGAATCAAGTCGCCGTCGAAGAGGGTTTTTTCAAGCAGGGATTCCATAATCAGTCCTTTCCATCTGATCAATAAAAAACGACCACGGGATACGCCCATGGCCGCAAGGGAAAATAAAACGACCGCGGGCTGAGCGCTCCGCGGCCGTGACGATTCAACCGATCCGTTCAGGCAACAGGCGCACTCCGAGAAGGCAAAACAGAACCACCCGAGGTGGTGCGGTTCGCGCAGTTGAAGTCAAACGTGATCAACATTGGGAGTGCTCCTTTCTTTAGAGTGGCGGAAGTTTATCACTGGAATTTCGGATGCGTCAAGGGGTTGGAGTTGTTTTCCCCGACCCCATCCAGTCTCGGCGCGCGACAAATAATGAGGAAACAAGACAGCCATGCAAACGCAGACCGTTCTTATGTTTGGGCATGCAGGCGCAACCACGCGGTTGTGGGTGGAGGCTTTTCATCAGCGCGGAATGAGTGTGCTGACCCCAGCCTCCGCTGTGGATGTAAAGCGCATCTGGATCGAAGGCGTTCCAATGTTGACTGTGGTGGACGCCTCGATCCCCGTGGCAGACTCGTTGCGCCTGTGCCGTGAACTGCGCGCGCTGGATGCCGCTCCGATCCTGTTGATCCTTGCCTGCGCCAGCGATCTGGCGGAAGCCTATCGCGCCGGGGTCACGGAATGTCTCGTGCAACCGGCCAGTCCGGCGGTGATTTTGCTCAAGGCATTAGCCTGGTCCATGCGCAGTGAGTGGGCGAATATCCTCTCGCCTTACGATGCTTTCTATCCAAACCGGCCCCAGGCGTAGCACGGCGGGCGCATTCTTCTTTTTTTAAAGAGACAGTCACTTTCAGGATGACTGTCTCTTGATTCATGGCGAGAGCGGAGCGATTCGACCAGCCAATAATTCGGCCAGAATCTGCTCAACCTGTTGCTGCTTGCCCGGTGTGAGCAGGTTCGTATCCACGTCAATCAGTGAGAAGGGCGGCTGATAGGTGATGCTGGCGCGCCCGGCCAGCAGGTCGGCCCAGGCGAGTTGAATCGCTTTGGCTAGATCCGGCCGCAGACTCGCCACGTAGTAGACCGGTCGCGGTTCCGGCGTGGTGTCGGTGATGGAGAGCAGGCCCAGTGAGCCGATGTAGCCCAGCAAGTCCGGTGTGGCGGCGGTCGGGTAAACGTAAATCATCGAGACTTTTTTGCGGCGATATAAAAAGTCGGCGTAGGCGGTGTAGGAGGAGACAGCCTCGTCCGTTGGAATTTCGATGTATTGGGGATATTCAATGACCTGCCCGAACTCGTCGAGAAAGGCATATGGGTTGGCTTTGGGACATAGATTGCAGTAGTAGGTCATGCCGTTTTTGTAGGCGGCAAAGGCCATCTGCGCGTTCGGGTCGCCCTGGGGGGCGATCATGCCGAGGCTGTAGCCCCAGTCTGGCGTCAGCATGGCGGCGATGTAACCGAAGAGGAATCCAACCAGATCTGGGCGGGCCTGTGTGGCAACGACGCTGATATTGCCAGCCGCTGTCACGCCGGGCAGATCCACGGCGAGGAACTGAACCTGTGGGGCGGCGGCGGCTAATGCAATGATACCGGGATCCGGCGGCAGGGCAACCACCACTTTAAGGGAAGGGTCGAGATCGGCGGGAGTGAGGCTGTTACGCACCTGGAAATGATATCCGACAGACTGCGCAAGATCGTACACGGTGGATTGATATAGATTGGAAAGCGCCGGGTCCATGTCGGCGGGGACGACGAGGATCACCAGCGGCACGGATGGAGTCGCGGTGGGCGTGATAGTCGGCGAGGGGATGATCGTCGGCGTGGGGGCGGGTGTCTCTTGCGGACCGCAACTGCCAAGCAGGAGAGTCAAGATCAGGAATAGGGTCAGGATTGGGGTCGGTTTGATGCGCACGTGTCACACTCCAAGGCTAGAATGGCACGATTATAACGTGGGCAGGGATGCGCATGTTCCGCATAAAAAAACAACCGCGAGGTCCGCAAAGATATTGATTCTTCACGGACCTCGCGGAGATGTTGGGCGGAGGCGGTTACTTGCTTTGGATTTTGATCGTCCTCGGGCGGGCAGACTCGGCTTTGGGCAGGCGCAGGGTCAGCACACCGTTGGCGATGCCCGCTTCGACCTTGGCAGAATCGATCGCGGCGGGCAGGCGCACGGCGCGCTGGAAGGTCCCGAGCGGAAGTTCGCGCAGGAGATATTCGTTTTCATCCTGCGGATATTCGCCCTCGATGCGGACCACATCTTCGAGCACGCTGATGGTGAGTTGTTCGGCGGTGAGTCCGGGCACAAGCGCGGTCAGCACAAAGGCGTCGTCTTCGTCGCGCACATTGGCGGCGAGGGTCTGTTCGGCGGAGTGAGCGACGCGCGCCCAGCGGCGGGCGCGGGCATACGGATATGGTTGAAGATAGAAACTCATGTCAGGCTCCTTTTGTGATTGTGAATTGCCGCCATGATACTCGCGCGGCGTTGGAGAGTCGCAAACGAAGAGTCAATTTTTTGTAAGAGGTTGGCGGGTATAATTTTCTCAATGGTAAAACGACTCGTCTTCATTATCCTGTTGATCGGCGCGGTCGTCGCGGGCGTGTTGATCTATCGAAGTATGACGCCGCGCGGCGCGCGTTCGAATCACGTTTGGGATTTTTTTGCGAATCCCGATTCGCACGCGGATTGGAAGCTGACTCCCGGAACGCGCTGTGGCGGCGCGCCTTTTGTGTTTCCAACGGACGGCATGGTTGGGTTTTTATGGGACGATTCATTCCGCGTCGGTCACCGCCATCAGGGCATTGACATTTTCTCCGGGACGGAGGTGGGCGTGACGCCGGTCTTCGCGGCATACGACGGATATTTGACGCGCCTGCCGGATTGGAAATCCTCCGTCATCCAGCGCGTGCCAGACGACCCGCTTCAACCGGGGCGGCAGATCTGGCTCTACTATACTCACATGGCGGATCAAAACGGCAACTCCTACATCGTTGCAGATTTTCCACCCGGCGCAAAGGAAGTTTTTGTGGCGGCAGGCACGTTGCTCGGGTATCAGGGAAATTATTCCGGCGACCCGAACAGCCCGACCGGAATCCATCTGCATTTTTCGGTTGTGCGCGACGATGGGAACGGGAACTTCCTCAACGAGCTCGACATCCGCAACACGTACGATCCTTCGCCGTATCTCGGGCTTTCGCTGAACGCCAATACAGCGGATGGCGAAGTTCCTCTTTGCCAGACTCCGGCGCCATGAGCATGCTGCGCAGCGAGACTCTCCGGGCGCAGTTTGCGAACGACTCTGGCAACGCCCGTCACATCGTCCCGATGTCCTTCGGGAGGACAGTGGTGGCGCCGATTTGCGGACAAGTGAAAGCCCTGCCCTTGTTTTTTTTTTGGAGGCTTCATGGAATTCAAAGACAAAGTTGCGCTGATTAGCGGCGCGGGACGCGGCGCCGGCAGGAGACTGGCCGAAGCCTTCGCGCACGCGGGCGCATCGCTTGCGCTCAACGATATTTCGCCGCAAAACGTGGAGACGCTCGCCGCCGCCCTCCAGGCGCGCGGAACCCATGTCAACGTCTTTATTGAAGATGTGGCGAAGAAGGTCGGCGCGCAGGCGCTGGTGAAGCAGGCGGAGGATGCCTTTGGAAAAATTGACATCCTCATTAATCACGCCTCGGTTGAACCGCGCGCTCCGCTGCTCGACATGGACGAATGGGACTGGCATCGTGTCCTCGACGTGAACTTGACCGGCGCGTTTCTAATGATGCAATCGGCCGGGCGGATCATGCGCGCGGGCGGAGGCGGCGTGATCGTCAATGTTGCCTCCCTGCCCGCAGAGGCGGACTCGTCCGAGCGTTCGGCATATGTCGCGGGTGCGTACGGTCTCATCGGCCTCACACGCCAGGCCGCGCGCGAACTCTTCGCGCACAACATCCGCGTGCATGCCATCGGAGGCGGGCTGGGGCAATTTCAAACCACGACCGCCGCGATCCCAGCGGACCCGACGCGCGCCGCTCTGTTCCTGTGCGGTCCGCGCGCCGCGCGCCTGACCGGGCAGATCCTCAACCTGTCATAGAGAGATAATCATGGAACAACTCAACGAATACCGCGCTCGCCTGCTCGACCGGTTGGAAGAAGCGGCCCGCGACTTTCGCGCCGCTCTCCAGTCGGTGAAGGAGGCGTACGCCCCGCTCATGGAGGGCTGGTGCGCGCACCAGATCGCCGTTCACACGCGCGATGTCGAGAAGATGGTCTACGGCGCGCGCATCCGCCGTTCGATCGCGGAGGAGAATCCGGTCTTTGAAAATTTCGACGGCGAGACGTGGATGGCGGGGCATTACGATCCCGACGAATCGCTCGCTTCCATCCTGGATGGGTTGGTGGATTCTGTGTCCCAAACGGTCGCCGCGTTGCGATCCCTCCCGCCCGCGGCCTGGTCGCGCCCGAGCCAGCACGCGACGTACGGCGGAGGCTTCACCACGCAGACGTGGGTCGAGCGTTCGCTGGCGCACATCGAGGAACATTTGGAGACGGTGAGGCAGTGACGGAAACCGGGCTCTAATAAAACGTCACCTGATGCTCTTTCAGCGCGTCTCCCTCATAGACAAACCTGGCCGAAAAGAATTTCCCCGCGCGGATCCATGGCAGGAAGATGTGATCGGATTCCCACAAGGGCAGCGACTCAACCTGCGCGTCGGGAATCCATTGCAGGTGGCCTTCGTTTGAATCGATCAACCGGCCATCGAATTCTGTCGCGGTGAAGACGAACACATACCAGTCGCCGTCTTTGAATTGGGGGAAGGTCAGCAGGCCGACAAGTTTCGGATGTCGGATTTCCAGTCCCGATTCTTCGCGGACCTCGCGGATGACACAGTCCTCCGGGGTTTCGCCCGGCTCGAATTTGCCGCCGAGCCCGTTCCACTTGCCCGCGTGTATATCGTTCTCCTTTTTGACGCGGTGAAGCATGAGTGTGCGCTGATCGTGATGCAGATAACAGAGCGTGGCGAGGATCATGGGAAAACCGAAACCCTGCAAACTACAAATCTGCGCGCGTCACGCCGGGGAAGTCGAGGATGTAATCAGCCCCATAGACGCGGCTGGGAGTTTGAAAGCCGGGCTTCCAATCTCCCGCGATGATTCGTTTGGCGATGGCGGCGGCGGTCAACATTGTCAATTGATAGCCTTCGGGGACGCGCTGTTGGGATGCCGCAACCGTCGCGCCGTCGGACGCTTCGGCGAGCATGAGCGAGAATCCACTCGCCCTCTGCGCTTCGCCCGGGCCTTCCGGACGGAATCTTAAAAATGACTGGAGCAGGCGCTTGACGGGTCTGTTGTACATCAGCGGCCCGATGACGCGCATCAGTTTCAGGAAATAAATCGCCATGGGTGGAAACGCCATATAGACTTCCACGTTTGGAATCCCGGTGCTGTGATACGCGGTGGACACGTCGCCCCAGCCGATGGAAACCAGCCGGACCGGCCCGCGTCCGAAGTCGCGCTGCTCCACCCGCCAGGCGGAGGGTACGGTGACCACATTTCCCGCGCGGCGGATGCGCCCGGCGCGCTGCATGTTTTCAATGGCCGAACGCGCCGTGCCGCGCGAGACGCCGCTGCCGACGCCGCGAATAAAGAGTTTGAGATGGGTCGCGGAAGGAAGTCTCTGCTGCACGTGCGCCGCGAGACAATCGGAGGGAATCACGTCGAAGCCCGCGCCGGGCAGGAGCATGACCCCCGCGGCTTTGGCCTGCGCGTCCAACCGGGCGATGGCTTCGAACTCCTCGATCTCGCCGCTGATGTCCATGTAGTGCGCGCCCGTCCGCAGGCAGGCCTCAACCATTGGCTGCCAGGTGTGGACGAAAGGCCCGGCCGCGTGGACGACGAGTCTGGCGGCGCGCAGCGCGTCGTCGAGCGCGGACGCGTCTGAAAGCGGGATCACGCGAAAGTCCAGGTTGAGGCGCTGTGCCTGGGCGCGCAGGCGCGCCGCGTCGCGTCCCGCGAGGATCGGGCGGAGTCCTTCGCGCAGAGATTGTTCCGCGATTAAATTTCCGGTGTAACCGTAGGAGCCGTAGAGGAGGAAGGTGTCGGGCATAAGGCGATTATACGCCGGTTGCCTGGGTCAACTCTGCCGCGATGTGGATGAATTCCCCCGCCGGTCGAATTTGCAGGATCTTTTTGCGTTCGTCGCGGGTGAGTGATTGCATCATCAAGTATTGGATGGCGTGTTTGCGAAAGAGTCGTGTGCCGTCCTCCTCGCCGTAGAAGCGCGTGTTGCGCGCCAGGTGATCGCGCAGCACACGCTGGATTTCGCCCGGCGAGACTTGTTCGCGGTCGAGGCCCGCGAAGATCCATGGGTTGGCAATGGCGCCGCGTCCGATCATCACCGCGTCCACGCCGGTGTGCGCTTTCATGCGGGCGATGTCCTCCACGCGGCGGATGTCTCCGTTGCCGATGACCGGAATCTTGACCAGCGATTTCACTTCGGCGATGGCGTCCCAATCTGCCTGGCCGGAGTAACGCTGTTCCTTTGTGCGGCCATGAATCGCGAGCAGCGCGCCGCCCTCCTGCTCGACAATGCGCGCGATCAGTTTGTAGTTTTTGTTCCCATCCCAGCCCAAACGGATTTTTCCCGTCACGGGGACGGTGAGCGCGCGTGTCAGCGTCTTGAACGTGCGGGCGATCTTCAGCGGTGTCGGCATCATGCCGACGCCCGCGCCGCGCCGCGCGATGGTCTTGGCCGGACAGCCCATGTTGATGTCAATGATATCGGGGCGCCAGTCCTGCACTTTCAGCGCGGCTTTGAGAATTTCGTCTGGGTCGTCGCCATACAATTGAAACGCGATGGGGCGTTCGGCTTCCTCGAAATAAAATTTTTTGGCGGGTTGTTTGGAACGCGAGAGAATCTTTTCCACATCCACGAATTCGGTATAGGAGATGGCCGATCCCAATGAGCGGCAAACCGAACGGAACGGCCAGTCGGAGTAGCCGTCCATCGGCGCGAGGACCGTATCGCCGTAAATGGGAATGTCGCGTATTTGAAAAGATGGCATCATGGCGGGAAGTATATCAGAGCGCCTCGACCCGCTTAATCATCGTCTTCTCTGGCGGTATAATCAGGCCATGCCCATCTTTAGCGGCAAGCGCATCCTGCTCGGCGTAAGCGGATCTATCGCGGCCTACAAGGCCGCCGATATCGCCTCCAAACTGACCCAGGCGGGCGCGCAAGTGAACGTGATCCTGACCCCCGGCGCGGAAAAATTCGTCACGCCGCTCACCTTCCAATCGCTGACAGGCCGCCGCGCCTACACCGACGCCGATCTTTGGGGAGGCGAGGCGCACGTGCTGCATGTCGGTCTCGCGCGCCAGGCCGACGCGTTGCTCATCGCGCCCTGCACGGCCAATACCCTGGCCAGGTTCGCGCACGGCCTCGCCGACAATTTGCTGGCCATCACCGCGCTTGCCAATACGGGTTTGCTCGTTTTGGCGCCTGCCATGGACGGCGGGATGTACGACGCGCCCGCCACGCAAGCGAATCTTAAAATTCTGATTGACCGCGGCGCAACGATCATCGGACCGGCGGAGGGGCATCTGGCCTCCGGCATGAGCGGCAGGGGACGCATGGTCGAACCGGTGGAAATCCTTGGCCATCTGCGTCTCGCGCTTGGAAGGGCAGGCGGGCTGGCCGGGAAATCGGTTGTCGTCTCCGCCGGGGGGACGCAGGAGCCGCTCGACCCGGTGCGGATGTTGACGAATCGTTCGTCGGGCAGGCAGGGCTACGCCCTCGCCCAGGCCGCGCTCGACGCGGGCGCGCAGGTGACTTTGATCACTGCGCCCACGTCATTGACTCCGCCGGTCGGGGCGGGCATAATCCATGTGGAAACCGCAAGGCAGATGCTGGATGCCGTGTTGAAAGCATCCGCGCATGCCGACGCGCTCATCATGGCCGCGGCGGTCGCCGATTTCCGTCCCACGCGGGCGGCCAGGAACAAAATAAAGAAGCGCGACGGGATTCCACAGATCGAACTCGAAGCGACGGAAGATGTTCTCGAGGCGGTATCCGCCCGCAAATTCAGGGTGAAGCGGCCAAAGGTAACGATCGGCTTCGCGGCGGAGAGCCGCGACCTGTTGCTGAACGCCTCTGAAAAATTGAAGTCGAAAAAATTGGACCTGATCGCGGCCAACGATATTTCCGCCGCCGATGCGGGGTTTGGCGTCGAGACCAACCGCGTGACGCTCCTGTTTGCAGATGGGACGCAGGAGTCTCTGCCGGTGATGAGCAAGAGCCAGGCGGCGGAAACCATCATCGCACGCGTGGCAACATTGCTGGAGACATAATCATGCGCGTTCTTGTGCTCTCGGATATTCACGGAAATTACGATGCCTTGCAGGCCGTGTTGAAGGACGCGGGCGAGGTGGACGAGACCTGGTGCCTGGGCGATCTTGTGGGCTACGGTCCGGAGCCGAATCTGTGCGTGGAACGCGTGCGCGACATCCCCAACCTGACCTGCCTGCTGGGTAACCACGATGTGGCGGCGCTGGGACGCATGCCGCTTTCGGCGTTCAACGGCGATGCGCGGCGCTCGCTGGAATACCAGATCCGGGCGCTTTACGCGGACAATGTGGATTTTCTCAAATCCCTGCCTGAAACAACGCAGGTGCACGGCGAAGCGACGCTGGCGCACGGCAGTCCGCGCGATCCGGTCTGGGAATATATCATCAATTCATTGACGGCGCGCCTGAACTTCGAACATTTCGATACGCCGTTCTGTTTCGTGGGCCACACTCATTTGCAATCCATATTTCGTTTGAACGAGAAGGATGATCGCATCACGCTGGGCGCGCCGGTGGTGGACGAACCTCTGCCGATGGTGCCGCGCACGATCTTCAACCCTGGTTCAGTGGGCCAGCCGCGTGACCGCGACCCGCGCGCAGCCTACGCCATCTACGATACAGAGGCGCACATCTGGCAGGCGCGCCGCGTGGAATATGATGTGGCTGCAGTGCAGGCGCGCATCCGCGAGTTGAAATTGCCGGAACGCCATGCCGTGCGGCTGGCGGAGGGATGGTAGTCCCCCTCGTTTCGAAACGCGCACGGCGATAGGATGCTCAACAAGGAGAACGCTCATGGCTGAATCGAACCCAAAAACGCCCGAACCGAAGGAACAAAAACAAGAGGAAAAAAACATCCCGAAGGATAACCTTGTGGAGACCCGGCACACGGTCAAAATCGGCGGGAGGCAGATCAAGTACACTGTCACGACCGGGACGATGGTGCTGAAAGAGGAGACCGCCGACAGCAACAAAGAGGCGGAGGGCGAGAAGCCGCGCGCTCAGATCTTTTTCATCGCGTACACCAGGGACGTTGGCCGGGATAAATCGAAACGCCCGCTGACGTTCTCCTTCAACGGTGGGCCGGGTTCCTCCTCGGTGTGGCTGCATCTGGGGGTGTTGGGGCCGCGCCGCGTCGTTCAGGAATTTGACGGCAGCCTGCCGCGCCCGCCCTATCAATTGACGGATAACGAATATTCGCTCCTCGACGAAACCGACCTGGTTTTCATTGACCCGGTCAGCACGGGCTATAGCCGCGCGGTGGAGGGGCAAAAGCCGGTCGAGTATCACGGGTTCAAGAAGGATATCGAATCGGTCGGCGATTTCATCCGGTTGTATACCACACGTTATCAGCGCTGGCTCTCGCCCAAGTTCCTGATCGGTGAATCGTACGGCACGACGCGCGCCGCCGGGCTTTCGGGGTACCTCTATGAACGTCACGGCATGATGTTAAATGGCATCATGCTTATCTCATCGGTGCTGGATTTCGCGACGATTGATTTCGCCTTTGGCAACGACCTGCCGTACATTGTCTATCTGCCGGGGTATGCGGCCACCGCCTGGTATCACGACGCGCTGCCAGGCAGGCACGCGACACTGCAAAACCTGCTCGATGAAGCAGAGGAATTTGCGCTCGGACAATATGCCTCCGCCCTGCTTAAAGGCGATCTGCTCACACCGCAAGAACGCGCCGTCATTGTGGAAAAACTGTCGCACTATACCGGCCTCTCACCACAATTTATCGAACGCTCGAATCTGCGCATCCGGGATCAGCACTTCTTCAAGGAATTGCTGCGTGAACGCGGCCTGACCGTGGGCCGCCTCGACAGCCGCCTGGTTGGCATGGACCGTTCCGGTGTGACCGAAACGGCGGAGTCTGATCCGCTGCTCGACGCGGTGCTGGCGCCCTATACGGCCGGGTTCTATCATTACGTGCGGGCGGAACTTAAGTTTGAATCCGACCTGCCGTATGAGATTCTCAGCGGCCGCGTCCACCCGTGGTCGTTCAAGGAGTTCGAGGGGCAGGCCATCTATGTGGCCGAAACTCTGCGCAAGGCGATGACGGTCAACCCGCATCTCAAAGTGTTCGTCGCCAACGGCTACTACGATCTTGGCACGCCCTACTTTGCCGCCGAATATACCTTCCACCATCTCGGCCTGCACGAGTCGCTGCGAAAAAATATCCACATGGCCTACTACGAGGCGGGACACATGATGTACATTCACATGCCCTCGCTCGAAGCGATGAAGCGCGACCTGGCGGAATTCATTCGGGGTGCAAGGCCATGAGCGATTCGCATCGCACGGTCTGGTCTTCGGAGGAGGGGGATTTGAGGAAGAAGAAAAATTTCACCCCCGCCCCCACAGGGAGCGGGGTATTGTTGCCGCCGCAACGACGGGTGGTCTATCTCCACCGGGAAAAAAGCAGGCGCGGCGGCAAGTCGGTGATTCTTGTCAGGAATCTTGCGCTTTCCGAAGAGGCCCTGAAAACGCTGGCGAAGTTATTGAAACAGGAGTGCGGCACGGGCGGAACGGTGAAGGATGGCGTGATCGAGATTCAGGGCGAACAGCGCGAACGCATCGCGTCTGTGTTGTTGGGGCTGGGCTATCAGGTCAAACTGGCGGGGGGATAGAACTCTCTCAACTCCTCAACTTCGCCTTGACCTCCTGCTCGAGCCGCTTCACGATCTTGTTTCGAATCGCGGCGGCTTCGGCGTCGGTCAGGGTCTTTTCGGGGGATTGGTACGTGAGCGCGTACGCCAGCGATTTTTTGCCCGCGCCGATCTTTTCATCGCGATACACGTCGAACAGACGCGCGTCTGTCACGCTTCGTCCTCCCGTTTGGCGGATGAGGCTTTCCACGCGCGCAGCCGCCACCGATTCGTCCACGATGACGGCGATGTCTTCGTAGACGGGCGGGAACTCCGGCACGGGCGCGAGGGAGAATCCGCTTTGGGCGGAGGTTAACGCGGCGAGGTCGAATTCCGCGGCGAGGACGGGCGAGGCGCCCAACTCGTAGCGTTCCTTGACGAGCGGATGGAGTTCGCCGAATTGTCCGATCATTTTGTCGCCAACTTTAATTTCCGCGGCTTTGCCGGGATGGAGATGGGCGGCAGAGTCGGCTGGGGCGTAGGAAACGTCCGCGAGTTGCAAGCCAGCCAGCAGGAGTTCGATGCGTCCCTTCATGTCGAAGAAATCCAGCACGGGGGAATCTTTCACGTCCCATGCCGTCGCGGCGCGGCGCCCGGTCATCACGATGGCGAGTTTACGCGGTTCGTCGGGCAATTCATTTTTGTGCGGAAGGAAAACCGCGCCGATCTCAAACAGCGAGAGCGATTCGGCGCGCGCGTTTTTTTCGGCGGCTTCGAGGACCGAGGCAAGAAGACTGCGGCGCAACACATTTCGCTCGGGCGTGATCGGGTTGGCGATGACCACATGATCGTCGAAGCGCGCGAGGCGCGATTCTTTTTCGACGGAGGTCATGCGATACGAAACGATTTCGATGAAGCCGAGGCTGATGAGCAGATCGCGCAGACGCTCCTCCCATTCGTGGATGGGGTTGCCGATCTGCGGCGGGAGCGCGTCGGCGATGTTTGTGGCGGGGATGTTTTCGATGCCGTAGAGTCGTGCGATTTCTTCGAGAATATCCGCGAGGCCCACGACGCCTTCACCGATGTCGAGGCGATAGGGCGGCGTGGTGACGGAAATTCGGGATTCGGGATTCGAGGATGCGATATTCGATGATTCGATATTCGGGGATGCGATATTCGATGATTCGATATTCGGGGATGCGATATTCGATGATTCGATATTCGGGGATGCGATATTCGATGATTCGATATTCGATGATTCGTTGTTCGAGTATCGAATATCGAGTATCGGCTTCCGAGTATCGAGTATCGGCTCTTGAATTTCACACTTGAACTCGACTCTTTCCAGCAACGCGATGATCTGTTGCGCCGTCAGATCAATGCCGAGGACGCGCTTGACATCGCGCGGCGTGACCTCGACGGTCGGATCTTTCGGGGGCAGGGGGTAACTGTCCACGAGACCCGGCGCGACGGTTCCGCCGCTCCACTCGCTGATCAGTTTGAGTCCGAGACTGACGCCTTTGTCTGCCATGGCGGGATGGACGCCGCGCGAGAATCGGAACGAGGCTTCGGATTGAAGGTTGTGCTGGCGGGCTGTGCGGCGAACATTGATGAAGTTCCACGCCGCGCCTTCGAGCAAAATATTTTTCGTCTTGTCGGTCACTTCACTTTCCGCGCCGCCCATCACACCCGCGAGCGAGAGCGCGCCCTTTTCGTCGCAAACCAGCACGTTCATCGGAGTGAGCGTGCGCTCCACGCCGTCGAGGGTGGTGAGTTTTTCTCCGTCTTTTGCGGCGCGTGTGAGAATCTTGGGCTTGTGGGTCGAGTTCGTAACTCGACCTACTAATACATCGTAATCGAACGCGTGCAACGGCTCGCCGAGTTCGAACATGGCGTAGTTGGTCGCGTCCACGATGTTATTGATCGGGCGCGCGCCGACCATTTTGAGTCGACGCTGAACCCAATACGGACTCTGTTTGATTTCAACATCGCGAATCAAACCAAGCACGAAGCGTGGGTTTAAAGTTGGGTCGGTAATTTCAAGCGTCGCGAAATCGCCCTGTGTACCTGTGTACGTGTATACGTGTGTGCTTTTGTCACGCAACTCACGTCCCAGCAACGCCGCCAACTCGCGCGCGATTCCCAGCACGCTGGCACAGCGCGCCATGTTCGGGTTGATCTTCACTTCCAGCACAGCGTCGCCCATGTAATCCGCGAGCGGAGTCCCGACGGGCGCGTCCTCGTCGAGCAGGATGATGCCTTCGTGTTCCTCGCTGATGCCGAGTTCTTTTTCGGAGCAGACCATCGAGTAGGATTCGACTCCACGAATCTTGGCGCGCTTGAGCGTGGTCAGGACGAGCCCATCCGCGTGACCGTCGTAAATGGTGGCGCCTTCTTTGGCGTATGCGACCTTGATCGGCTTGGGAAGTTTGCCCGTTCCTTTTAAGTGGAAGATGTTGGGCGCGCCTGTGAGCACGACCTGTTCCTGCGTCCCGTCGAAGAGATCGCAGAGGGTGAGCCGGTCCGCGTTGGGATGCGGCTTCACCTCGCGGATTTCCGCCACGACGATTCTTTCGCGATCCCAGGCGATGCCTTCGGTCTTGAACTCGCGCCGGTCATCCTTGCCGTAGGCGGGCATGGTCCAGCCGGCGTATTTAATTTCTTCCACCTCGAGTCCGCCGAAGGTGAGTTTGCGCGCGATGTCTTCGGGAGACAGGCCGGTGATGTCAAGGTAGTCTTTGAGCCAGGAGAGGGGTAGTTTCATGGGAACTCCGTAAAAAACGATATTCGGTATTCGGTATTCGATATTCGATATTCGGTATTCGGTATTCGGTATTTGTTATTCGATATTTGAGTCTGAAGAGGAAGGTTCTGGCGATTCGATGATGTAATCTGATTGCGATTCGCGAACTGCGTAGTTTGCGCCAGGTTCGCTGGCTCCCTGTTTACTTTTCTTGAGGAAGCCAATATAACCATTGATGAGACGATTTAGATTTTCGCCATCTGTGACCAGGGTTTTGTAAAGTGCGCCAGGCACATAGCCAACTTTGAAAGCATAGTTAATGTGGCTGAGAGTCTCTTCAAGCGAGCCGCGCGCGATGTAACAGAACCGCACGTTGTCTTGAAAGTAGAAGCGGCCATGTCCTTCGGCGATGTTTGCGGGAATGCTCTGCGAGGCTCGTCGGATTTGCGAGGCAAGCGCCCATTTCTCATCCGAGGGCAAAAACGGTAAAACTTCCTTGTGGACACGCACAGCAAAATCCTGTGCCTTGCACCACACATCCAGTTTTTCTAATCCGCTTATGCTCATGGTTGCTCCTTTCGATGCTCGATACTCGATATTTGATACTCGATATTTGATATTCGATATTTGATACTCGATGTTCGAATATCGAATTATCGAATATCGAATTATCGAATCCCGAATCCCGCTCCTAGAACTGCTCCAGGAATCTCACATCGTTACCCCAGAAGTAACGGATGTCTTCGATGCGGTAACGCAGCATGGCTTGACGTTCGGGTCCCATGCCGAAGGCGAAGCCGGTGTAACGCTTCGGGTCGTAGCCGCCGCTCATCAGCACATTGGGATGCACCATGCCACAGCCGAGAATCTCCAGCCAGCCTGAGCGCTTGCAGACCGAACAACCCTTGCCGCCGCACACGAAACATTCCACGTCCATTTCGGCGGAGGGTTCGGTGAACGGAAAATGGTCGGCGCGGAAACGGACGCGCGCGCCCTGTCCGAACATGCGGCGGGCGAAGTCGGTCAGCGTGCCTTTCAAGTCGGCGAAGGTGATATTCGTGCCGACGGCGAGTCCTTCCACTTGATTAAATTGAATCTCCGAGCGCGCGGTGATCTGCTCGTAGCGATAGCACATGCCCGGCAGAGCGATGCGGATCGGAGGCGGATTGGCCGGGTCGGGCGCGGCCGCCACAGCGTCACGCATGGCGCGGATCTGTCCGGGCGAGGTGTGCGTGCGCAGGAGAATCGGATTGTCGCCGCGTCCCTCTGTCTCAACGTAAAACGAATCCTGCATTTCACGCGCGGGGTGATGCAAAGGGAAATTCAAAAATTGGAAATTGAATTCGTCGGTCTCGACTTCGCGCGAGGTGTAGACTTGAAAGCCCATCTCGGCGAGGATGTCGAGCATGCGGCGCAGTTGAACGGTGGAGGGATGCAATCGTCCGCGCGGGGCGGGGCGGCCGGGCAGGGTCACGTCCAGTTGCTCTTCTTCCAGCGACTTTGCCAGCGCCGCGTCTTTGATGATCTGCGCGCGCGCCTCGAACGCGGACTCGAGCGCCAGCTTCACCCGGTTCGCGGCTTGACCCACAGCGGGCTTCTCCTCTTTGGAGAGTTTGCCCAGCCCGGCAAAAACCTGCATCAGCGGCGAACTGCGCCCGATGTGCGCGGTCTTCCACGCCTGCAACGCGTCCTCGTCCGTGACCGATTCCAGCGCCTGCAACGCGGATGTTTCGATGTCGTTCAGTTGGTTCATTCGTGCCTCCGTTTTTTCGTTCGGCGATATTCGATAATTCGATAACTCGATAGACGATACTCGATAACTCGATAGACGATACTCGATAATTCGATTCTCGAAATTCGAATATCGAATGCCGAATATCGAATGCCGAATATCGAATATCGAATGCCGAATATCGAATGCCGAATATCGAATATCGAATGCCGAATATCGAATGCCGAATATCGAATATCGGGTTCTACAAACAAAAATCTCCCGTCCACAAATGGGACGGGAGACGGTTCCCGTGGTACCACCCAACTTTAGTCTCATGGTCGGCTAGGTTTGTAGTCTGGTAGTTTTATAGTCGGTTTGTCTGATGGTCTAACCATGAGACGATTTGACTATGTGACAATGAGACTCAACAACTAATCGACTTCCCTCATAACGCAGGGATTGCGGTTCGGACTACTATTATTTCACCCGAACGGCTCGAGAGGGAACTTCGACTGGGTTCGACCGGGCGCGCGTTTCAGCGATTCTCTTGCGCCTCTCTGACGGATTCCGCCAGCCTACTTTCCTCTGTCTTTGCTTTTGATTGGCTGAATTATCTGCGAAATTGAGGATGTGTCAAGGATGGGTGGAAACGGATTTCTTGAATACGCCAATCCCAAACAAAATAAATCCCAGCGGTGTGGTGATGAAATAAAGAATCCAATTGGTGTGCCATTGGAGGTTGAGTGCCAGGGCGAGGGCGTAAAAGGCAATGGCAGTTAATGGAAGGGCGAAGAGGGCGAGATAATTACGCGGAGAGATTCGTCCATGCAGGGTGGAGGCGAGGCAGGCGCGTTCTTCGGCGGGGTGGCGGCGCAGACCGTAGTATGCGAGTCCCAGCAGGAGGGGCAGGATGAGGAGCGAGATGGGCGCGGCGGGGACGGTGACGAACGCGAAGTAGATGCAAAATGCCGCGTAGACGAGACGCGTCACCCATCGGTTGGGCGCGAAGGATTCACTCGATCCCCAGTTGGCGAGGGCGTATGCCAGCGCGGCGAGACAGGTGATCGTCAGGATGTAGATGGAAAATTCCGCCAGGGTTGCCACGCCGCCATCCGGTTCGAGCCACCAGTTGATCGCCCAAAGCGAGTAGAAAAATCCGATCGCGGTAAACAGGCTGACGGTTGAGAAGGAGGCGGGAGAGATCAGCGCGCGGCGGACGGCGTACCATCCAATCCAGACCGTGATCAGCGCGTGCCAGGCGAGTCCGGTAAATGAAATCGAGAGCGGGAGCATTTCATACGTGGTCTGAACGATGACGCCTTCTGCCAGCCATCCGAAGACCGCGCCCGCCAGGAAGAGCGACCATTTTTCTGTGACGCGAAAAAATGTGATCAGGTGCAGGAAAATGAATGCCGCCAGCGAGTAGGCGATCCACGCGCCGAGCCAACTGACGAGCGAATCATCGGGGCGGACGCGCGCCCAGAAGAGATGCTCGGAAAAGTAGACGAAGATGTAGCCCGTGCCGAGGACGAGCGCGAGTTGTTTGAGGATGCGCATAAGGGAGAAGCGGACCGCGAGCCTACTCCGCCTTGACGGGATTCTTCAACACGCCCAGTCCGTCAATTTCCACTTCGACCACATCGCCGGCTTTCAATGTGCCGACGCCTGCGGGAGTTCCGGTAAAGACCAGGTCGCCGGGTTCGAGAGTCATCACGGATGAGATGTAGGCGATCAACACGCCGATGTTGAAAAGCATGTCGCGCGTGGAGGAAAGCTGGCGCATCTGTCCGTTGACGCGGCAGGTGATCAGCGCGTCGGAGGGATCGAAGTCTGTGTCTATCCATGGACCGAACGGACAGAACGTGTCGAAGCCTTTGGCGCGCGTCCATTGACCGTCGGTCTTTTGCAGATCGCGCGCGGTGATATCGTTGCCGATGGTGTAACCCAGAATGTATTCTTTGGCAGATTCGGCGGTGATACTGCGTCCGCGTTTGCCGATGACCGCCACCAGTTCGCCCTCATGTTCCACCTGCGCCGATTGCGGAGGCAGGACGACCGCTTCCCCGTCCGCGATGACCGAGGAGGGCGCCTTCAGAAAAATCAGCGGGACCTTCGGGACCTCGTTGCCGAGTTCCTTGGCATGATCCACATAATTGCGCCCCACGCAAATGATCTTGCTGGGGATGGTCGGAGCCAGCAGGCGCACATCCTTGAGCGGGATGGTGGTCTTCCTTCTTCGATAGGAGCCGAATAGATCGCCCTGGACCTCGCCGACCTGGTCCTCGTGCAACCAGCCGTAGCGCGGCGAGTCCCCGTTGTGTTGAAAGCGAACGAAACGCATTGAAACTCCAGTTTTGAGAATGGAAGCAGTGTAGCATATTTTCGTCCAGTCGGTGCGGTATAATGCGAATCACGGGCGCTTGGGTCTGTTGGTCGCGTAGCACCCTTTAGGGTTGGAGCGTACAGCCTACAGCCTAAAGCTCGCATGGGCGCTTAGCTCAGTTGGTTAGAGCACCTCGTTTACACCGAGGGGGTCGGGGGTTCGAGTCCCTCAGCGCCCACAAACAATCCCCGCCAGAGCGGGGATTGTTTCTTGACCCATCCCCTTCCCGCCTCTACAATCGAGCCATGAAAAAATACGTGACCATCGTCCCGCCTATTTTCGCCGTCCTGCTTGCTGAATCTCTCGCTTTTGGCTGGGCCGCGCAAGTGAGCGGAGAGAGCGTCCGCAGCGAGATGACGCTCTTTTCGATGATCGTTTCGGCGCTCATCCTCATCACCGGCCTGCTTCCCGCCCTTGTTCGCCCATCTGCAGACCATGCGCTGGTGGCTTGCTTCGCGGTCGTCTTCGCCTTCTTCATATCCATCCCCTTTGAATTCAGCGACCTGCCGGCCCTGCGGCCAGGTCCGCACACGTATGAACTGGTGCGTCCCTTCCTGTTATTGAAGATCGCCAATGCCGCCATCCTGCTCCCAATGGCGGTCCATATCGCTTCATTCTTTCCCCGTCGCAACAGTTACCTCTCTGCACGCAGGCTTTTCGCCGCCTACACATTCTCCGCCATCGCAACAACCTTGTTCCTCTTTGCAAACTCGGCATGGACGCGCATCGGCATGGTGGCGCTCCTCTTTGGCTGGGTCACTTTTGTGATCGGCTTCTTCCTGTGGAACCTGCTCACCGTCACACGCGACACCCGCCCCGAAAATGCGCGCTTCGCCCAGCAGGCGCGCATCGTGCTCTTCAGCGTCTTCATCGCGGAACTTCCCCTCTGGCTGCGGCCGCTTACGATCGCGCTCGGATACAATTTCCTGCCGTATAACGTGATCCTCGCCTTCCAACTCTTCGTCCCCGCGGGCATCACCTACGCGGTTCTGCGCCACGACCTCTTCGGCATTGACCGTATCCTGCGGCGGACCCTCGCTTATGGCGCTGTCTCCATTGTCCTGCTGACTCTCTACCTCGCCATCACCACTACGCTGACCGAACTCTTCGCCTCCTCGCTGACCTCGCGGCCGCTCGCGCCGTTGGTGAGTTTGATCGTCGCCGCGATCCTCTTCGAACCATCACGCCGCATCATTCAAACCGGGCTGGATAAACTGCTCTACCCCGACCGCCTCAAATTCCAGGCCGCCATCCGCGCCGCACAGACTTCGCTCGCCCGCGCCAACCGCCGCGACCAGATCCTTCGCCTGCTGACTGAATCCTTCCCCGCGCAGATCGGCGCCGAGTGGGCCTCGCTTCGACTCCACCCCGAGCCGGATGTGCCGCCCTCCGGCCTTTCTACCCCGGTCTGGCATTCCCCGCTCACCGCCGGCGGAATCGGTCTCGGCGGCTACTGGCTGGGAACGCGCCGCGACGGCCCGCAATTCGATTCGGATGAAAGCGCCCGCTTGCATTCGCTGGCGAACCAGGCCGCCTTTGCGCTGGCCTATGCCAATGCGTACGAATCGCTCTACGAGTTGAATCAAAACCTGGAGACGCGCGTAAAAGAGCAGACCGCGCAAACCCTCGCCGACCGTCAATCCATTGCGGCGTATGAGGAACGACAACGCATTGCCCGCAACCTGCACGATTCGGTGACGCAAAGCATCTTCGGCCTGCACTTGATGGCGCGCGGGCTGAAAGCCTCTGCCCCCGATACATTCAAGACCCAACTCGCAGAATTGGAGAGCCTCGCCAGCGACATTCTGCGCGAGATGCGCCTGATGCTCGACCAGTTGCGGAACGCCTCGGCGGAGGAAACGCTCAATTTGACGGAAGCCGTTCAAGGTCAGTGTGAGGCGCTGGCCCGACGCGCCGGCCCGGAGGGCGGCCCCCTCCTCAGCGTCCGCGTGGAGGCGGATGAGGCGTTGGTCATTCCGTCCAGCGTCGCAGAGGCCGCGTTGTGGGTCATCCGCGAGGCGCTGCAGAATATCGTGAAGCATAGCGGGAGCCGCGCGGCCAAAGTCACGCTGGCGAGAGACTCGAGTCTGCGTGTCCGCATCGAAGACGATGGGGCGGGTTTCGATGTGAGCGGCGCGCCCGCCGGTCATTACGGCTTGCGCGGCATGCGTGAACGTGTGCTGGCGTTGGGCGGCGAGATCAACGTGGATTCTGCTATGGGGCGGGGTACAATCCTTTCGTTCTCGTTGCCGCTGCCGAAGTAATTCATTCATGGTTGTAAATATGCTCAAAATCCTGATTGCCGATGACCACCAGATCGTGCGCCGTGGACTGCGGATGACGATTGACGCTGAGAAGGATATGAAGGTAGTGGGTGAATCCGCCGATGGCGCGGAGGTGTTGGCATTGATCCAGAAGCACGTTCCAAATGTGGTCCTGCTCGACCTGCAAATGCCAAAGCAGGATGGCGTATCCACTTTGAAGCAGATACGGCCTGCATTTCCCAACCTGCCGATCCTTGTACTTACCTCGTTCACCGACGACGCGCATATTTTCGCGGCGCTGCGCGCGGGCGCGAGCGGATTTCTATTAAAAGAAATGGGCGGCGATGAGTTGGTGGAGGCCATTCGCGGCGCGGCAAAGGGACGCCCGCAACTGCATCCCGACATTGCCCGTAAGTTGATGGCGCACGCGCCGATGCCCGAAGACCCGTTCGAGTCGCTCACCGCACGCGAGCGCGACATCCTCAAGTTGATCGGGCGCGGCATGAGCAACAAAGAGATCGCCCTCGCCCTGACGTTGACCGAGTTGACTGTGAAGGGCTATGTCAGCGACCTGCTGGCGAAACTGGGCGTGAACGACCGCACGCAAGCCGCATTGCTGGCCGTGCGTTATGGGTTGGTGAACGTAGAAGAGTTGTAGCGTTTGTTGCGTGTCCGGTAAATTGAACAACTAAATCTGAACCATGGAATCACGAAAGCACAGAGGATTAAATCTCTGTGCCTTTTTATCTCCGTGGCCTGTTCTTATTATCAGTACTTCACGAAAGCGCGTATTTGGCGGTCTCTACCGCCAGGTTGCGATAGAGATCGCAACCTACGCAGGGTTTTCGTGATCTACTGATTATTGATTTCTCTACCGTACATGAGAAGATTTTTACCGCAAAGCACGCTAAGGTCGCCAAGTTAAAAAGGTTTTCTTTGCGTTCACTTCGGCTTCGCTCAGTACAGGCTTTGCGGGCGTAGCGGTGCAAATGTACGGTAGAGAGTTATTGATCGGTCCCACCCACCAAAGAGGGGACACATTCCCCCGCCAACGCGGGGAGACGCGGGGGATTGAAACCGGTATCCTATGGCTGCCTTCGAGAAACAGAAAAGACAGCCATGCACACCTCACTGCTCACCACCCCCGAATCGAAATCCACATCCGCCGCCAGATTTCTATGGGAGATGTTCGTAAACCCGCTTGATGCGCTGACCAACCTGGCGCGCGAGAACGGCGATATCGCTCATGTGCACACGCGCCGCCATGAGGTCTTTCTGCTCAATCATCCCGATTTCATCGAGCAGGTATTGGTAAAACAGCAGGGCAACTTTGTCAAAGGCCCGGCCTTGCAGCGCGCCCGTCTGGTATTGGGTGAAGGGCTGCTCACAATCGAAGGCGATGCGCATCTCGAACAACGCCGCGCGCTCCAGCCAGCCTTTCATCGCCACACGATCGAATCCTACTCGCCGACCATGGCCGCCAGCGCCCAACGCCACATTTCTGCGTGGCAAAGCGGACAGCAAATGGACATGGCCGAAGCGATGATGCGACTCACCCTCGACGTGGCTCTGCGCTCGTTCTTTGGACACATCCCCGAGGGCGCCGGTGAACGGGTGGGCGCATCCATGCGGACGCTGGCGCGGCTCTTCCCGCTGAGCATGCTGCCCCTCCCCGCCGGGGCGAAGAAGTTCTTCCCCGCTTTCCGGCGCGCCAGCCGCGACCTGAACTCCATCACCGAAGCGCTCGTCGCCAATCCCAATTCGGGACAGGCACAGAAGGCGCTTATCCAACTCTTGCGCGAGAACCCGCATGTGCAATTCAGCGACGAGCAGATCCGCTCGCACGCGTTGACCTTTATGCTGGCCGGCCACGAAACCACCGCGCTCCTGCTGGCTTGGGCCTGGGACATGCTCGCAAATCACCCCGAGATGCAATGCACCCTGCAAGCCGAAGCGGACCGTGTGCTTGGAGATCGTATGCCCACCGCGGAAGACATCAGCAACCTGCCGTTCGCGCGCTCGGTGGTGAAAGAAACCCTGCGACTGCGCCCCCCTGCCTGGGCGATGGGAAGACGCGCCGTGAAGGAGTGCGAGATCGGCGGCGCGTTCCTCCCGGCCGGATCGGTGGTATTGATCAGCCAGTGGGTCATGCACCATGATCCGCGTTACTACGCCAGCCCCGAAGAATTCCGCCCCGAGCGTTGGGACTACGTCAGCGAGAGGTCAATTCCGCGCTTTGCCTTCTTCCCCTTCGGCGGCGGGAGCCGTGTGTGCATCGGAGAAACCTTCGCATGGACCGAAGCCATCATCGTGCTGGCGCTCATGGCCCGCCGCTGGAATGTCCGCTCGGTGTCTGGGCAGGCCGCCAGGCCCAAGCCAGGCATCACCCTGCGCCCAAAGAATGGCGTGCAGGTGGTGGTGGAAAAAAGATAATCGCAAGATGAATCTTGCGGTACTGAAAAAAAAGGAGAAAAAAATGAAACGCAATTTCCCCATTGTTCTTGCCTCGCTCATGCTGGCGCTCGCCATGCTGGCCTGTTCCACCGGCGGCGCCCCGGCTGTCAGCGACCAGGACGCCATCAACACTGCCGTGGCCGGCACACAACAGTCGCAGGCGCTGGCGCAGGCCACCGTTAACTCGGCAGTTCTCACCGCCATGCCCGCCACGCCCACGCCCGGACCCACGGTGGAGTACGTGAACCTGACCGAGGAGGAACTGGCCGCATTGATTGATGAAGCCGTGTCAGAAGCCGTGGCCGCCACCGAGGCCACCACCACCGCCGTCACCAGCGCCACCTACGATGACTCGGTCACCACCGAAGAAGTGGCCTACGTGTACGAATATTATTACTACGCTGATTACTATGTGGAATATGCCGAAGAATTGATGTACGAGTATTACCAGCTCTACTCCGAACTTGCCACACAGATGATCGTTGAAATGAATGCGATCGAATCAGAACTCAGCCAGATGAACGACACGCTTGGTTCCATCGATCAGTCTTTGCAGGAGATCAGCGCCACACTGGCACAGGGACTCGAGCTCGCGCAAAGCGCCATTGACCAGCTCGAGAACGCCGCGCAAACCGCACAGACCAAGGCGCAGGATGTGAAGAATCAGGCGCAGGATATGATCAACGTGCTGCACTCCGACCAGCAGGGACGCGTGGACCAGATCGCACAGGTCGCGCCGAACAACATTCCCACCGACAAGCTCTCTGCCCTGCAAAGCGGATTTGACTTCATTGATGCGGCGCGCAATGCCCTCGGCGATAACAAGCTCTCGCGCGAGGAACTGATGAATCTGGCGCAACTGGGCGCCAACGCGCAGGCCGGTTTCGCCAACTTCGGCCGCGCCGATGGGCCGGGCGCGCTGGACTTCAGCCAGTTCTCGGGCAAGTTCAACGAGATCATGGGACAGTTCGCCCGCGGGCAAATGCCGCAGGGACGCGCCAACCTCGACGGTTTCGAGCGCTCGTTGGGGTCGCGTCCATCTGGATTCGGCGGCGGACCGGGGAATGGGGGTCCCGGTGGCGGAGGGCCGGGAGGCGGCGGAGGGGCGCCCGGGCCGAGACCGTAAATTCAGGTAAGCCAACACGAGTGAGGTGCGCGCCTCACTCGTGTTAGTTTAATCGGTTACCTACCCGCGAAAGGCGGCGCGCAGCCTGCCCAGCGGGACATTCGGCGAACGTGTCTTTTCTCACTTGACCCTTCTCCTCTCCCGTTCTACAATGCAAGCGTTCGATCAATCAACGACTCTCACAAGGAGAATGTGATGGCTGACTATTTGTTCCGCGGCAAACTCGCCGATCTTGATAAAGACGTTTTCGATCTGACTCAACTCGAAGCGGAGAGGCAGGCGCGTAAGTTGATCCTCATCCCCAGCGAATCCAGCGCGCCGCTGGCGGTGCGCGAGGCCTTATCGTCCGCCTTCCAAAACATCTACGCCGAAGGCTACCCCGATGAAGAGTCGCGCTGGATGACCGAAGAGGATATTCTCGACTACCCTGCGCGGCTGGCGCATTACAGGCGCAACAGCGACCCGCGCTATTACAAGGGCGTGGAATACGCGGACACAGTGGAAGCCCTCGCCCGCAGACGCGCCGCGCAGACCTTCGCCGCCAACGGATATTCCGCCGACCAGATCTACGTCAACGTGCAGGCATTATCTGGCGGACCCGCCAACAACGCGGTCTATCAGGCGCTGATTCCGCTGGGCGAAACGATCATGGGACTCAACCTGCTGCACGGCGGACATCTCTCGCACGGGTCGTCGGTCAACCGCAGCGGCAAATGGTTCAAGGCGGTGCATTACACGATTGACGCCAATGAAAAACTGGACTACGACGCCATCCGCGCGCTGGCATTGGAGAACAAACCGAAACTGATCATTGCAGGCTACTCTTCCTATTCGTGGATTCCCGATTGGAAAAAATTCCGCGAGATTGCGGATGAGGTCGGCGCGTATTTCCTCGCGGATATTTCGCACATCGGCGGGCTGGTGGCGGCAGGAGTCATCCCCTCGCCGATCGGATACGCTCACGTGGTCATGTCCACCACGCACAAGAGTCTCGACGGTCCGCGCGGCGCGGTGTTGCTGACCACGGACGCGGCCATTGCCAAGAAGATTGACAAGGCGGTCTTTCCTGGTGAGCAGGGCGGGCCGCACGTCAATGTCTTCGCGGCGCTGGCGCTGACTTTTAAACTGGCGCAGACGGCGCAATTCAAAAAGTTGCAGGCGCAGACGATCAAGAACGCGCAGGCGATGGCGGACCAGTTCCAGAAGCGCGGACTGCGCGTCCCGTTTGGCGGAACGAACTGTCACATGCTCAACGTGGATTGCACGACGGTCAAGGGCGAGGACGGGACTTCGTTGAGCGGCGATCAGGCGGCGCGGATTTTGGACATCGTGGGCGTGGTCGTCAACCGCAATACCATCCCTGGCGATAAAAACTCCGCCGATCCTTCGGGCATTCGTTTGGGGACGCCGTGGATCACGCAGCGCGGTTTCGACGAGAAGAAGACGCGTCAACTGGCGGATATCATGGCGGACGTTCTGCTGGCCTGCGCGCCGCATTCGGTGGATACGCCGCACAAGGGACGCGCCCGCCGCGCAAAACTTGATTTCAAAGTATTGAACGATGCCAAGATGAAAGTTAGAAAGTTGGCGGAGAGCGCGGGGATTGATTTCAAATACAAGAAGAGCGGGTATCCGCACTTTTATTTCATTGATGACAAGGCGGTAGGTCGAAATGGAATTTCGACGTACGTGTTGCAAGGCGAACGCGTGAGACAGATGTTGAACTACGCGGCTTCAAGCGATCTGTCCGCTTTGAAGAAGGGAGAGAGTCAGGCGACCTCGATTGCGACGCCCAAAGGAATCATCAAAGGCACGCTGGCAAAGACGGATGATTTCACTTATCAATTACAAGTCCCTGCGGCGAAGGCGGGCGCGGTCGGCGCGTGGCTGCGCGATCTGTCGGATGGATATGTGTCGTTCAACCTTGATGGAGAAAAAGATTTTTCCGCGAAGAGGATGCCTGGTCCGTTCGTGGTAACGGATGGGAAAGCGGATAAGCGGATGCGGGAAGCGGATAAAACCGTCAGCGTGGAAAAACCCTGGTTCATCGGCGACCCGCTGAAGGTTAAGGATGAAGCGAAGCCGTCGTTTGTGTGGAGCGAATCCGAGGACGAACTCAAAAAGACGGCGTTGAATCAAGTCCATCGCGATCTGGGCGGCAGGATGGTTCCGTTCGCGGGCTGGGAAATGCCTGTGGTGTACACTTCGATTTATGAGGAACATCTCGCCACGCGTCAGGCGGCGGGACTCTTCGACGTGAGTCACATGGGCGTGTATGAAGTGCGCGGCGCGGACGCGGCCTCGTTCCTCGACGCGATCTGCGGAAACGATTGCGGCGGGCTGGGCGCGGGCGAAAGTTTGTATACGCATTTTCTGACGCCCGATGCGGATGTGATTGACGATACGCTCGTCTATCGCCGCGCGCGGGACAAGTTTCTGGTGGTGGTGAACGCGTCGAACGACGACAAGGATCGGACGTGGTTTGAAGCGGTGCGCGACGGCAAAGTAAAAATTGACAACCTCAAGCCGTGGGCGCGGACGTTCGGCTACAACGCGGAGATCCGCAACCTGCGCGACCCGAAAGCGGGCGCGGATATGCGCGCGGATATCGCCTTGCAGGGACCGAAGAGCCGCGATATTTTGCTGGCGATGGGGGCAGATGAGGATACGAAGATACGAGTTACGAAGTTACGCAGAACCGAGTTATGTGACGCCGTCATTGGCGGATTCGATTTGATCGTGTCGCGCACGGGATACACGGGCGAGAAGATGGCGTTCGAGTTGTTCGTTCATCCCGAACGCGCGGTGGAGTTTTGGAATAAAGTTTTGGAAGTCGGCGCTGCGTTCGGCGTGAAGCCAATCGGATTGGGCGCGCGCGATTCGTTGAGAACCGAAGCGGGGCTTCCATTGTACGGTCACGAGATGGGACTGAATTCTGGTAAATTGGGAAATCGGGACTTGGGCGTGGCGGAGGGCGGGTTCGGTTCGTACGTCAAAGTGTACAAGCCGTGGTTCATCGGGCGTGAGGCGTATGTGGCGCGCGAGAAAGAACGCAAGTTTGTGGTGGCGCGCTTCCGCTTCGACGAACAACGAGTCCGACCCGCGCATAACGGCGATCCCGTTGTGGACTCGTCTGGCCGCACGATTGGTTACGTCACCTCCTGCGCCATTGATGTGGAGCGCTTCCTGACGGGCCAGGCGCTTATCGAGACGGCTTATGCCAAAGAAGGCACGGCGATTGGAGTGCATCAAGGCGGCGTGATGGATCGTCCCGCGACGGGCGCGAAGGTGGTGAGTCGATTCGCGAAGTTGTAGTTGGTGGATTGGTGGAGCGGAAAGGATGTGTCGTATGAAAATAAAAGGGGCGCCGTTGATCCTGACCTTTGTCTGGTGTATTTTTATGGGGATCACCGTCGGCTCGATTGGAATCGGCTCCGTCGTTCCATCGGTCAATTTGATTAGCAAGCCTTTTGTCTGCCCGCAAGGTGAAATGACTCTCGAAACGCAGGATTATCATCCGTCGCCCGTCGAGGTCGTCACCACGCTAACCTGGTACTGCGTCAACCTCCAGAACGGCCAGCGGACCGAACTGGGTCTTTTTCCGATGAGCCTGTACGCTGGAAGCATCTACGGCCTTCTGCTCTTCGCGGTCATCTATGGCGTCATCGTCTACTCAAGGCGATTCCCCTCCGCGGCAAAAAGCAGGAAATTATCCAGCACATTCGAGAATCGCGGCGCGGCTCCGCCTGCTCATAAAACGCGCGCTGTAAATAATACCTTCGAGAAAATGCAGGAATTAAAAAAACTCCGCGACGCGGGACTCATCACGGAGGAGGAATTCGAGCGGAAGCGGCTGGAAATTATCAATAATTTTTGATTTTGACAACACCCCTCGCCAGCGGGACGCGCTGGATTCCCGCTCACGCGGTACAATCAACGCCGCTATGCCAAAGGGTACGCGCACGTCCAAATTCGGGACCACCGCGCGGGTCAATCACGACTCGTCGGACTACTACAACTCCAAACTCTACGCGGAGTTGTCGGCGCGCGGCAGCGGCGAGGCGCTCCCCGATTCTCCCTTCCCGCCAGAATATGAAAACAAGATCATCCTCGGCTCGGCCGAGAGGATGAAAGAGATTCCCGATAACGCGCTCCATTTGATGGTCACTTCGCCGCCGTATAACGTCTCTAAAGAATATGACGAAGATTTGTCGCTGCAAGAATACCTGCAACTTCTCAACCGCGTCTTCACCGAAACCTATCGCGTATTGGTTTACGGCGGGCGCGCGTGCGTCAATGTCGCCAACCTGGGACGCAAACCGTACATCCCGCTCTCGGATTATATTTCGCAGATGATGACGGATATTGGATTCAAAATGCGCGGCGAGATCATCTGGGCCAAAGACGCGGGCGCGGGCGTCTCGATGGCGTGGGGCAGCTGGCAGTCGGCCTCGAATCCTGTTCTGCGCGACACGCACGAATATATCCTTGTCTTTTCAAAAGGCGCGTTCGATCGCAAAAAGGGAGAGAAGGAAAACACCATCGCCAAAGAACAATTCATGGAATGGACGAAATCGGTCTGGACGATGAATCCCGAATCGGCGAGGAAGGTCAAGCATCCCGCGCCGTTCCCCATCGAGCTGCCCTATCGTTTGATCCAACTCTATACATTCAAAGGCGATATTGTTCTCGACCCGTTCATGGGCAGCGGCTCAACCGCCATCGCGGCGCTGAAGTCGGGGCGAAAATATGTTGGTTATGACGTTGACCCTGAATACATCAAAATAGCCGAAGAGCGAATTGTGTCATATCAATAACAACGGGGAGTACCGCTGCCCAATTCCATTTCCCCTGAAAGGTCTCCATGTCACGCAAGCGCATCATCATCGTCACCATCGGCATCATGTTCAGCATCTTCCTCGCCTCGATGGAATCGACCGTCGCGGCCACAGCCATGCCCACCATCGTCGGTGAACTGGGCGGGCTGGAACACTACTCGTGGGTCTTCTCGGCTTATATGCTCGCCTCCACCACCGCCGTTCCTCTTTACGGCAAACTCTCCGATCTCTACGGCCGCCGCCTCTTCTTCGCCATCGCCATGGCCTTCTTCTTGAGCGGCTGCATCCTGGCCGGGCAGGCACAAACCATGACGGGCCTCATCATCGCGCGCGCCCTGCAAGGACTCGGCGCGGGCGGCATTCAACCGCTCTCCTTCATCCTCATCGGCGAAATGTTCTCGCTCGAGCAACGCGCCAAAATGCAGGGACTCTTCTCCGGCGTATGGGGCGTCTCCTCCATCGTCGGCCCTCTCCTGGGCGGCATCCTCGTTGAACAACTTTCGTGGCGCTGGGTCTTCTACATCAATTTAATTCCCGGACCGATCGCCCTGGCCCTGGTCCTGCTCGCCTGGAAGGATACGATTCACGCGCGCGGCAAAATCACAGTGGACTACCTCGGCGCGTCCCTGCTGACCGCCAGCGTGGTCGCGCTGCTGCTCGGCCTGATTGACGTCCGCGCGCCCATCAGCTGGGCGTTGATCGCGCTCTCCATCGTCCTCTTCACCGCGCTGCTTCACGTTGAACGCCGCGCCGCAGAGCCAATCCTGCCCATGCACCTTTTCCGCGGCCGCCTCTTCACCACCGCCAACGCGCACGGCCTGCTCGCGGGCTGGGCCATGTTTGGCAGCCTCTCGTTCATTCCGCTTTTCGTTCAATCGGTACTTGGCACAAGCGCCATGCAGGCCGGCATCACCCTCACGCCCATGCTCCTCGGCTGGGTCGTGGCCAGCATCATCGGCACGCGCATCCTGCTCAAAGTCGGCTTTCGCAAACTCAGCGTCCTCGGCACGACACTCCTGGTGATCGGCGCGGCGCTGATGGCCCTCGTCAACGCCGACGCGAGTCAGATCAGCATCATGGTCTATGTTAGCGTCATGGGCGTCGGCATGGGACTTTCGATTCCTTCTTTCCTCATCGCCATTCAAACAACTGTCGAACGGCGCCACCTCGGCACAGCCACTTCGACATTGCAATTCAGCCGTTCGATGGGCGGAACTCTCGGAGTCAGCGTGATGGGCGCCGCGCTCAGCTCGAGCCTGGCTGCGAATCTTTCCGCGTCCGGCCTCGACCCGCAGCTGGTCGCGCAGCTCCTCGATCCGCTCGGCCCGCAAACCGTCGTGGACGCGGGCGTACGCCTTGCCCTGGCAAACGCCCTCCACGCCGTTTTCCTGGTCGCGTCCATGGCCGCCTTCCTCGCCATCCTGGCCGTTTTCTTCCTCACCCCGCACATGGACTTGAACGAACGCCCGCAGGCCTCCGTCCCAACGGAAGACGAACCGCTGATCGCGAGCATGGATTAACCGGCGTCAGATGTATCTTGCGATACCGCGCAAGGTGAGGTATATACTCTCCGCAGATGGAACGACGCGCCGAGCGTCCGTCATCTCCAATCCACTCGCATGAAAGGACATTGCATGAAGACATTTCTTGATGTTTCGAAACTCTCATTTCGGAAATCCGGCGTCCCATTGACGCCGGAACAGCAGATGGAAATTCTGCAAAAGAGAATGGCCGGCGGCGCCCAGGCCCTCCGCCCCGGCGACTCACTAAAAGATCTCGAAAAATTCCTGGCCATGCGCCAGCCCAAAGATGGGACAAACATCCTCAAACCGCTGCCGCAGCACCCGGCAGAACCGTATCGCATCAAAGCCGTGGAAATACGAGGCGCCGTTCCCACCTACGAGACGCGCCGCGCCGCCATCGAAGCGGCCGGGTACAACACCTTTTTATTGAACGAAAAAGAGAAACCTGTCATTTACATAGACCTGCTGACCGACAGCGGCACATCCGCCATGAGCGACCTGCAATGGGCCGCGATGATGAAAGGCAACGAAGATTACGCTGGTTCGCGCAGTTTCTACCCGCTCGAAGAGACAATCCGCGATGTGTACGGCTGGAAGGAAGTCGTCCCCACCCACCAGGGACGCGGCGCCGAGCATCTCCTCTCCAGCGTCTACATCAAGCCCCTGCTGGAGCAATATCCGGGCGACCCCATCTACGTGCCGAAGAACATGTACTTCACCACCACCAAGGTGCATATCCTCAAAGCCGGCGGGACCTTCGTAGACATCATCATTGACGAAGCCCACGATCCCACCGTCGTACATCCCTTCAAAGGAAACGTGGATCTAAAAAAACTCCAGAAGTTGATTGACGAGTGCATCGAAAAATGGGGGCCGGAGCACGGCCCGCGCCACATTGCCTACGTCCACCTCGAAGGCTGCGCCAACATGGCCGGCGGACAGCCCTTCTCCATGGAAAACCTGAAAGCCGTCCGCGCCCTGACGAAAAAATACGGCATCGTCCTGACGCTGGACGCGACGCGCGTGATCGAAAACGCCTACTTCATCCAGCAGCGCGAGGCCGGCTACGGTGATAAAACCGTCGCCCAGATCGTGCGCCAGATCGGCGGCCTCACCGACGGATGCACGATGAGCTCCAAAAAAGACCACCTCGTCAACATCGGCGGCTTCCTCGCGCTCGACGATTCGGAAAAAGCCGCCAAGGCGCGCGAACTGCTTGTGGATTTTGAAGGCTTCCCCACCTACGGCGGCATGGCCGGCTACAGCATGGAAGCGCTCTCGCAGGGCATCCGCGAAGCCGTGAACGACGAATGGATCGCCTATCGTATCGGCCAGACGCAATACCTCGGGCAACTTTTACAATCGGCGGACATCCCCATCGTTGTGCCGGTGGGAGGCCACGCGGTCTTCATTGACGCCCGAAAATTCCTGGCGCACATTCCGCAGGAACAATTCCCGGCGCAGGCGCTGGCCGCCGCGCTCTACCTCGAAAGCGGCGTGCGCGCCATGGAACGCGGCATCGCCTCCGCAGGACGCGACCCTAAAACCGGCCGCAACAATACCCCCAAACTCGAACTCGTCCGCCTGACACTCCCGCGCCGCGCTTACACCCAATCGCACATGGATTACGTCGCGGAAAAAGTCGCCGCACTCTACGCAAAGCGCGAAACAATTCACGGACTGGACATCGAATGGGAACCCGCCGCCGGTTCGCTGCGCTTCTTCCTCATGCGCCACAAACCCATCGGAGGCAGGCTGATAGACTGAAAGACTGAAAGGCAATCAGCATTCAAAGAGACCGGTTCCCGCCGGTCTCTTTTCGCTTATACTTTGCCCAGATTTTTTGGAGACCCATGACCCACCACGACGCCATCCTCATCGGCGCGGGCCACAACAGCCTCGTCGCCGCCGCCTATCTCGCCAAAGCCGGAAAAAAAGTCATCGTTCTCGAGCGCCGCGACCTTCCCGGCGGAACGCTCGCGGGCGAAGACTTTGAAGATACCGCCTTCGATCCCGTCTGGCCCGGCGGACAGTTGCGCCCGGACATCGTTAAAGATTTAAAACTGACTCCTCCCCGCGCGGCCGAACGGACCTCATTCACCTCCCTGCTGGGACAAAACGACTCCCTCACTCTCGCCCCCGACTCCTCCAAAGCGGGCGAGGCCATCGCACGCTTTTCTCAACGGGACGCCGCGCGCTGGCCCGAGTTTGTCCGCTTCATCGAAACATGCGCCCGCATCCTCGACACGGCCTATCACACGCGCATGCCGCGCCTGCCAAAACATTTCAACCTCGCCGAGGGCTACGGCCTGCTCGAACTTGGACTCGAATTACGACTCGCCGGCCGCAAAGACATGCTCCACTTCATCCGCGCCCTGCCCATGACCGTCCAGGAACTGCTCGACGAGTATTTCGAATCCGACGCGCTGAAAGGCGCGCTCGCCTCGCTTGCCATCCACGGGCAGACTCTCGGTCCCTGGTCCGCCGGGACGGGATACACATTCATTCACAACTGGTTAAATCGCGGCGGTCTCTCCCATCCGCAAACACAGGCCGGCGACCTCGCCGCGACCCTCGCTGCGGCGGCAAAAAAATTCGGCGCAGAGATCCGCACAGGCTCCGAGGTGACGCGCATCCTCGTAGACAACTACGCCTGCAAGGGCGTGATCCTTGCTTCGGGCGAGGAACTCCACGCGAGGGCAGTCCTCTCCGGGGTGGATCCGAAGCGGACACTGCTTGGCCTGGTGGGAGCGGCCAGCCTCCCGCCAGAATTTATCTGGAAGGTCCAGTCCATCAAAATGCGCGGTTCTGTCGCCAAGATTCACTTGTTCACCGATGGCAGCCACGGGCTTCCACACGGGACTCTCGTGGTCGCGCCGACCACAAAATATCTCGAACAGGCATACGACGCGGCGAAATATGGCGAGATCTCCGCGCGGCCCTATCTCGAGGCAACCACATGCGGCCGGGTGGTCTCGATTCATTTTCAGTCTGCGCCCTATGACTTGAAAGATGCAACATGGAATTTGAAACGCGGCGCTCTGGAAGCGCTTGCCATCAACGCCCTCGCTGAACACGCACCCAACCTGAAATCGTCCATCAAAAAACAAAAATCCATCACACCCCTCGACCTCGAATCGATCTATGGCCTGACCGAGGGCGATCTCAATCACGGACAACTTTTACTCGATCAATTCCTGTTTATGCGGCCCATGCCCGGCTGGTCGAATCACAAAACGCCGATAGACCATTTGTATCTATGCGGAAGCGGCGTTCATGGCGGAGGCGGGGTCAGCGGCGCGGCCGGCCGCAACGCCGCGCAGGTTGCGAAGGCAAATGCGTTGTAGAGAACATTTTGAAATTTACCCGTCTTATCGTCCCGATGCCCGTCGGGAGCGCAGCAGTCAGCGGACGGTAGAGAACGTCCGCCTGCACCAGCGTAAGAGACGCTCTCTGGCGTCGAGTGGATCACAATCTTTGCGGGCACACCTCACAGGGAAGAGTCTTTCTCTCAGAACGTACGCATAATTGGCGTTCTCCCCTGACGCCGCCCGTGATTTGCCAGGCAAATCAGGCAGGCGTAATGCCAGCAGGCGCGTTAAACCTTCGGCGCGCCCTACGCAAGGTTTTGCGTACGTCCTGTCTCTGTGTGATTCTTCGTGGTAAAGCCTTTTTCATGCCCTTTGATTCAGAAATTCTCGAAATCACCCTGCTTTCGTTGCAGGTCTCCGCGCTGGCGACGGTCATCAGCCTGCTGGTTGGCCTTCCGCTCGGCACCTGGCTCGCGCTTGGCAATTTTCGCGGACGTTCGCTCTGGCTGAGTATCATCAACACCGGCATGGCGCTCCCGCCGGTGGTGGTGGGCCTTGTGGTGGCGATGACGTTATGGCGCAGCGGTCCGCTCGGCGAGTTGAGGTTGATCTACACCCCATGGGCCATCGTCCTCGCGCAGACGATCATCGCCGCGCCGGTCGTGACCGGTCTCACCGCCGCCGCGCTCGAGGCCCTCGACCCGCGCTTGCAACAACAACTACTCGGCATCGGAGCCTCGCGCGTACAGATGGTCTGGCATCTTTGGCGTGAGGCGCGGCTGCCCCTGCTCGCGGCCCTTATGGCAGGATTCGGCTCTGTCATTTCAGAGGTCGGCGCGTCCATGATGGTCGGCGGAAACATCAAAGGCCAGACGCGCGTGTTGACTACTGCCATCGTTCTCGAAACCAGCAAAGGCGAGTTCGACAGCGCGCTGGCCTTATCCGCGCTGTTGCTCGTGCTGACCTATCTTATCAATCTCGCGTTGACGTGGATACAACAGAGAGCAAAGAAGTGATGCGCCTCTGTTCGCAGGCGCGGAGCGTGGCCCCGCGTGCTGAGGCTAATCTGTGCGGCGTTTCTTGTTTCGCTTACGCTGTGCGGGCGAGAGTGAACCCTGCCCGACCCTCTTGGGCGTGGCTTTGAATTCGAACATCGTGTCCGAAGGGTAAACCATCCCCTTTTGGGGACGCGATGCTGGAACGAAAAACGCGCTCCTGTTGGAACGCGTTCTCAATGGCGGGGAGGGAGGGATTCGAATAACATCCCCTTTTGGGGACCCGAGGCTGGAAAAAAGAAAACGCCCCCGGGATGAGAACGTTTCTTAGCGGGGAGGGAGGGATTCGAACCCTCGGCTGAGGTTTAAGCCCCAGCACTCACTTAGCAGGCGAGCCCAATCGGCCACTCTGGCACCTCCCCGTGGAGGATATGCAATTTCAAATGAACGATCTTCGATTGGCAGGCGCAATCGTAAATCGAAAATCGCAAATCGTCAATCATCTAGCGGAGGGAGTGGGATTCGAACCCACGTGGACTTGCGCCCAACATGTTTTCAAGACATGCGCCTTAGGCCGCTCGGCCATCCCTCCAGCGCGCAAGATTTTACCATGATTGACTTGACATTCCCTCCCGCGAAGCCTATACTCGCCGCACAACCGAACGGGGAGCCTGCCGAACAGGCTGAGAGGAGCGTGCCGCGCTCGACCCGCATCACCTGATCTGGTTCATACCAGCGGAGGGAACATCTCTTATCGAATCATCCTCCGCCGGAGGATTTTTTTATGCCTCGCTGTCTGATCTTCGCCAACGGGACCCTGCCCAACCTCGACTCTGCCCGCCGACTCATCCACGCCGACGACTTCATCCTCTGCGCCGACGGCGGCACGCGTCACGCCCTGACGTTGGGCTTGACTCCGCGCCTGATCATCGGCGACCTCGATTCAGCGACCCTCGACCTCGAGTCGTTGACCTCCAAAGACGCGCAAGTGATTCAATTTCCCCGCGACAAAAACGAAACCGACCTCGAACTCGCGCTTGAATACGCCGTTGCACAAAATTACCGCGAGATCGTCATCCTCGCCGCGTTGGGCAATCGCCTCGACCAGACTCTCGGAAACATCGCGTTGCTGAGCGATCCGCGCTATTCGGAATTCGATATTCGAATTGACGATGGCATCGAGCAAGCCTTCTTCTGCCGCGCCGAATCTGACATCACAGGGATGCCCGGCGACCTCATCTCCATCCTCCCGTGGGGCGGTGCAGTGACCGGCGTCCGCACAGCGGGACTCAAATGGACGCTCAACGCTGAGACTCTCCTCCCACACAAGACGCGCGGCATCAGCAACGAAATGCTTGGCGAGGTCGCGCAAGTAAAAATAACCTCTGGACTCTTGCTCATCATTCATCGTCGCAAATAATCAACAGTCAACCACCAACTGACAACCACCAACTGACAACCACCAACCACCCACTGGAGATCACATGAAACGAATCCTCTGCCTCGCCCTCCTCTTCCTCGCCGCATGCGCGCCTCTCGCGCCCTCCATCCAGACAACGCCCGGCGAGGGCGCGCCCGCCAACCCGTCCGCGCTGGAAGCGAGCATTGTCACCGAGTTGCCCACGCAGAATTTATCCGGTCAGACCGTCCAACTCACCGTCATGACGCACAGTTCGTTTGCCATCAGTGAAAATGTGCTGGCCGCATTTGAGCAGGCGAACAATATCAAAGTCACGTTCGTGGCGGGCGGCGACACAGGCGAGGCGCTCAACAAAGCCATCCTGTCGAAAGACGCGCCGCTTGCCGATGTTTTTTATGGCGTGGACAACACCTTTCTTTCGCGCGCGCTCGACGCGGGCATCTTTGAACAATATGCCTCGCCTTTGCTTGCGAACATCCCCGACGAATTTCATCTCGACCTGAAGAACCGCGCCCTGCCTGTGGATTACGGCGACGTATGTATCAATTATGACCGCGCATTTTTTGAAAAGAACGCGCTGACGATTCCTGCGACGCTCGAAGATTTAACGAAGCCCGAGTATAGCGGCATGTTGGTTGTCGAAAATCCCGCCACGTCTTCGCCGGGGCTTGCGTTCCTGCTTGCCACGATTAAACATTTCGGCGAGCCGGGCTATCTCGATTATTGGCGCGCGCTGCGTGCGAACGGACTCGTCGTGGTCAACGATTGGGAGACGGCTTATTACACGAACTTTTCCGCCTCGAGCGGGCGCGGACCTCAGCCGATGGTCGTCTCGTATGCGACCAGCCCCGCCGCCGAAGTGATCTACAGCGACGTTCAGATCGAGCAATCGCCCAGCGCTTCCATTTTGGGACCCGACACCTGCTTCCGTCAAATTGAGTTTGTCGGCATTCTGAGCGGGACCCACAACCGCGCCGCCGCTGAACGTTTCGTGGATTTCATGTTGAGTCTCTCTTTCCAGGAGGATATGCCTCTGCAAATGTTCGTCCTGCCGGTCAACCCCGAAGCCTTCCTGCCCGACTCGTTCCATCAATACATTACTCTCCCTGCCCAACCCGCCACGCTCGACCCCGAGGTTATCTCCGCCAACCGTGAGCGCTGGATTCAAGAGTGGATGCAGGCGGTCTTGCAGTAATTCGATATTCGATATTCGATATTCGATATTCGATATTCGATAGTTGATATTCGATAGTTGATCATTGCCCACCGGGCAACGAATATCGAGTACCGAGTATCGAGTATCGAGTATCGAGCACCAAACACCGAGTATCGAGTATCGAGTACCGCCCTAGCATGAAACTTCGTCTTCTCCCCGCTGTTTTATTCCTCGCGATCTTTTTTTTCCTTCCCCTCGCGCGCATCCTCGTTCTCAGCGTTGACGCATCTGTTTTTACTGCGGCGCATCTCGAGCGCGCTTTTTTCGTTTTTCGTTTTACGTTTTATCAGGCGTTTCTCTCCACCCTGCTCACCTTCCTGCTCGGTCTCCCGTCTGCTTTTCTGTTCGCTCGATTCGACTTTCCCGGCAAATCCATTTTGCGGGCGGTCACCGCCGTCCCGTTCATGCTTCCCACGGTCGTCGTCGCGGCGGGCTTCAATGCCCTGCTTGGTCCGCACGGTTGGCTGACGTTTCTCTTCCCTCAATCGTCGTTTCAATTCACCGGCACGCTGACTGCGATATTGCTCGCGCATGTTTTTTACAACACCACCATTGTCATTCGCATCGTCGGGAATGCGCTGACTCACCTCGACCCGCGACTCGCGCAAGCCGCCCGCGTCCTCGGCGCGGACCGCCTGCGCGTGTGGACGCATGTCACGCTTCCGTTGTTGCGCGCGCCGATGCTTGCCGCCGCTCTGCTCGTTTTTCTTTTCGACTTCACCAGTTTCGGTGTCATCCTGCTTTTGGGCGGACCGCAATTCTCCACGCTCGAAGTGGAGATCTACATCCAATCCCTGCAATTGCTCAACCTGCCGATGGCGGCGCTGCTGTCGTTGATTCAATTACTTTGCACGCTGGTCTTCTCCATTTTGTATGCGCGCGTTGTCGAACGCGCCTTTGTCCCGCTCATGCCAAAACCGTCCATTGCCCGCAGACCAAAAAACCTGCGCGAAAAAATCTTCGTCGCTTCATTCATCGCCCTGCTTGCCTCTTTCTTCGTTGCGCCTTTGCTCTCCCTGCCTCTGCGCTCCGTCACCCGTCTCGAAGCGGATCGCGGCCAGCGCGGAGAGATTCCATACGGAATCACCGGCGATTACTACTCCGAACTTTTCGTCAACCGCCGCAACTCGGTCTTCTACGTCCCGCCGTTGGATGCCGCGCGCAACTCGCTGACCTACGCCGCCGCGACCGTCGCCCTCTCGCTCCTGCTCGGATTCCCCGCCGCCTCCGCCCTCATCCATCCGAATCGACTCACCCGTCTGCTCGACTCATTTCTGCTCCTGCCTCTCGGCGCCTCGGCGGTCACTCTCGGTCTTGGCTACATCATCACCTTCAACAAACCACTGATTACTGATCACTGGTTACTGATCACCTCCCCCTTCATCATTCCTCTCGCGCACACCATCATCGCATTACCCTTCGTGATTCGGACTCTCCAGCCCGCGCTCGCTTCGATCCCTGAACGGTTGCGCCACGCCGCCGCGACTCTCGGCGCCTCGCCGGTGCGCGTCTGGCAAACGGTTGACCTGCCCATCCTCGCGCGCGCGGTTCTTTCCGCCGCCACGTTTGCGTTCACTGTTTCGCTCGGCGAGTTTGGCGCGGCGACTCTTCTCTCGCGTCCCGACTTTCCGACTCTGCCCGTCGCCATCGCGCGCTTTCTTTCCCAGCCCGGCGGGATGAACTACGGGCAGGCAATGGCAATGTCCACAATTCTGATGTGCGTCACACTGGCTGGAATTTTATGGATCGAACGGTTAAGATTGCCGGGCGCCGGAGAATTTTGATGCTCGCATTAAAAAACATCTCCAAATCCTACGAATCGAATCCCCTCCTCACAGACATTTCCTTCACCGTCGCGGCGGGCGAGACGGTCTGCCTGCTCGGCGCTTCGGGGAGCGGGAAGTCCACGCTTCTGCGAATCATCGCCGGACTCGAAGCCCCCGACGCGGGACAGGTCTGCTGGGGCGGAGTGGACCTCGCCGCCGTCCCGCCTCACCTGCGTGACTTTGGGCTGGTCTTCCAGGATTACGCTTTATTCCCGCATCTGAGTGTGTTCGATAACGTTGCATTCGGTCTGCGAATGAGATCGCGTAATCGTCGCTCTCTAGCGACGTTAGAGAACGTCGCCTATGCGGATGAAAAAACTCTCGTGAAAGAAATGCTGGACATCGTTAACCTGCGCGGATTCGAAGCGCGCCGCGTGACCGATCTCTCCGGCGGCGAGCAACAGCGCGTGGCATTGGCGCGCGCCCTCGCGCCGCATCCGCGACTGTTGATGTTCGATGAGCCGCTTGGAGCGTTGGACCGCACAATGAAAGATGATCTGCTCAAAGAATTGCGCGCGATTTTGCACCGCACAAATATTCCCGCCATTTATGTGACTCATGATCAGGAAGAAGCCTTCGCCATCGCGGACCGCATTTTGCTCCTGCGCGAGGGCGTCATCCTGCGCGAGGGCGCGCCCGCTGAGGTGTGGAACGATCCGAGGTCCGCGTGGGCGGCGCGATTTTTAGGAGTGGGGAATGTTGTCGAGGGGAAGGTGTCAAACGTATCGGGGGTCAGGTATCAGGTGGAGACCAACCTGGGCGTTTTGAAAATGCAATGCAAGCACAGACATGCGGTTGGCGAACATGTCTCGTTGTTGTTGCGCGCGTCGGACACAGGGATGAAGTTGAAGGCGGCCGTGGAAGATGTCGCCTTCAACCGCGACCAGTTCCGGGTCACATTGCGAGGCGGGCTGATGATCGAGTTGGAACGCGCGCCAAAAATCGGTGCGGAAATTTCAGTCTTGTTTGCAATGGAGTGTCTTGGCGATGCGTGAAAAAATCATCGTGGATAAATTGAGTCCGCAAGGTGAGTTGAAATGGCGCTACGAGGGCGAAGTCATTGCGCGCGACGCCAACTCGTTGATCCTGGAAGCCTTCTTTGACCGCGACGACGCGCCCTTCATGGACACAATTCTCAAGCGCGGCGACCGTTTCGTGGAAACCTATTACGCGGATCGCGGATTTAATATTTATGAAATTTACGACCGCGACGATCATTCGTTGAAGGGCTACTACTGCAACATTGCGCTCCCCGCGCGTTTTTCGGAGGGGCGCGTGGAATACGCGGACTTGTATCTGGACTTGTGGGTCTCCGCCGATGGAACGCAGACGGTGTTGGACGAGGATGAATTTCTCGCGGCGGAATTGGATGAGGGGACGCGCCTCTTTGCGCGCCAGGCGCTCGAAGAATTGCAGGCATTCTTCCAAAGCAGGCAGGCTCGCAGGTCAGGCTTGTAGGTCAGGCTCGTAGGTCAGGCTTTCAGCCTGACATCGCACTGTGAATCAAAAAGACCTCCGCCGCGGCGGAGGTCTTTTTGATTTTAGTACAGGTCAATTCCAAGCGCGTGGATGATCTGATCGCCAAACTGCCAGGCGATGCCGAGTCCGACCACGCAACAACAACAGATGACAATGGCGGCAATGCCGACAATCAACATGGTATTGTTCTTCTTCGGCGCTTCGGGCATGGGAGTTCCATAAGGTTCGGTCATGATCTCTTCTCCTTTTTATTGATTGTACCGCGAAGTCTCACGTTTTTGCCGGGCGATTCCACCACCATGAGATGAGGAAGGCAAGCCCGATCAACAACAGGATGCCGATCACCAGCGGGACGAGGATGGCAAGCACCGATACAACTGTCGAGGTCACATCCTCCGCCGCGCTGACCGCCACGTTGGCGGTCCCGCCGGTTGTGGCTGTCACGATCGGTCTCACCACCGCGGCTTTGCCCACATGCACTGTCCCCGCCACGAGCAGTCCGCATGCCAGCGCAAGCACCGGGTGAACGTCGCTGACCACGTTTGTACTGGCGGCGAATGCCACCGCGCCCGCGGCGGGACGCACGAAGGTCTGGATGGCATCGTTGAGATGATTCACGGCCGGGATTTTATCGGCCAGAATTTCGACGATCAGCAGAATGCCGAGCAGGATCAAAATCCAGGGATTGGATAATGTATCCCAGGGTTTTTGCAGGTTGAGCCAGTCGGTGTAATGGTCCATCACCCCGATCACCAGCAATGGGATGTAGGCGTTCAACCCGGCGCTGGCGGATAGACCGAATGCGGAAAAGATGCTGGTGAGAAGTTCCATGAAATCTCCTTGTACTGCAAAATTAATTTTGCATTACCCGAGCGGAAAGCCGCCCCAGGTGCCGGTTAAATTATAGCGGAACAGGTCAATGCTGAGGATCATCAACATCGCCAGGGTGAAGCCCGCCAGCGCCGTCAGCCACAACTGGCGCGGGGAGGTGAAGGTGTTGTCCTGCCGCATGATCATCAACCACACGATCCCGAAGATGAGCGTCAGCAATGCCAGCACGCCGAAGGAACTGACGAACGCGAGTGGATATAAAACAAGCGGCGACTCGCCCAGGATGAGCAGGTCAACCATCAGCAGGATGCCGAGCAGACTCAGCAGGCGTTTCCAACTGTCCAGGACGGGAGCCGCATCGAGGTCGCGCCAGACCGTTTGGTTGAAGGCGGGAAAAATGAAAGCCGCCATCGTCATCCCCATGCCGCTGCCGGTAAAAAGTCGCAATGTGCTGTTGGGGATATACAACGTCGGAATTTGCTGAAGCATTCCGGTGGTTTGTTTGAGCAGATAAATGTAGGAGTTCGTCCCGTCCACGCCGAAGGCCAGAAAAAATAAAAGGAAGAGCCAGTGGAATTTTTTTATGGGCATGCCGCCGCGTTTGCGCGCCGTGACTGCGAAGAACGTCAATGCGATGGCGGCCGCGCTGAAGGTGCCGGAACAGCGCGCGCATAATGGCAGTTGCCGCTCGCCGATATGGAATGACCGTTCGCCGATACGGTGGCAGACCGCGTAGCCGAGCGCGTCCAGTTTGCCCAGCATGCCGGGCGGCGCAATGTACATCCACGCCGCGAACGCCGCCAGCGCCGCCAACGGCACAAGCCAGCGTGAAATTTTTTGAATGAAAGGGGATCGCATGTGAAGATTATATCGCAGTACATCCTCGCTCGAACCGCTCGCGCATGCCAGCCCTGAATGACAACGATTAAAAACAGAACGCCACCCTTGCGGATGGCGTTCTGTTTGCGCTGTGGCGTCCCGGAGGTGCAGGTGCACTTCCTGCCGACTTACTTGAGGAGGGATGCCACAGCGCTGGGTTGCATACTACTATCCATGTTAGACATCACCTCCTCCTTTCATAAGGATGGCTATTCAGTTGTGATTCCCGCCTCAACGATGCCGGCAGTATCACATACTTCAAGTTGAATGTCAATACGCGATTCCGGTTCGTGTGCACGCAAACCATGTCAGGTAGCCTGCGCGGTCTTGGCCCTCACTCAACCCCCCCGGCCCCCTTCTCTCTCCCAAAAGCATGGGAGAGAGAAGGGGGAGAAAAGTCGTTTACTTGGAAACTGTTCTCCCCTCTCCCGCATTGGGGGAGAGGGGCCGGGGGGTGAGGGCCTTTTACAAGACTGACAACCTTTGCGTGCACACTCCGGTTCTCATATGGCTTTACCAAAGTCGGAATTTTCTCAACGCGAATGCCGCGAATTTGCCAATGCTCCGAATGAAGCCCCAGAAAATTCGCCCATTCGCGCTATTCGCGTTCCAAATCGGCCAATCTGTCAAGCGACTTTGAGAAAACCATACCGGTTCTCATTGATCTGTAAGGTTTCCAAAACGACGGCGCGGCGGCATGTTAGAATCGGGCAACTTAAGGTGATTGGATGAAAAAAGGATTCTCCCCCGCGCCGTTCCTGCTGGCCTGCGGATTTGCGATTCTCCTCTCGTTTCTTTTTTTCGACGGGGGAGCGGGCGCGAGCCTCGCGCAATCGCTCACGCCCACGCCGGACCGCCTCGCCGAACCGACCCTGCCCGCCGCGCCCTCGCAAGCCGACCTGGGCGCGCAAGTGTACTGGCTCTCGTGCCTGCCCTGCCACGGCGACCGCGGGCAGGGACTCACCGACGAATTCCGCGCGGCGTATCCGCCCGAAGAGCAATATTGCTGGGAGAGCGGCTGTCACGGCAAGAATCCGTACGAGAGCGGATTCGCCATCCCCACAGCCATCCCTGGCGTGGTGGGAGAGACCTCCCTCGCCAAATTTGGCGACGCGGCGCAACTGCAATCCTACATCCGCTCCGCCATGCCATATTGGAAGCCGGGCAGTCTCACCGATGAGGATTCCTGGAAAGTGACCGCCTTTGTGCTGCGCGCAAACGGTTTATGGAGCGGAGCGGATGAACTTGGCCCGCAAAACGCAAGCCGGGTTAAAATCCAGCGCGGGGCCGCGACGGCCTCACCCGCTGCCCCGTCCGCGAGGGATGCGATGGGCTGGAGCGCGTTGATCGTTGTGGTTCTCGTCGGTCTGTTCTTTTTGTTCCGTAGAAAACGAATCCTGAATTGACAAGGAATTTCCATGCACACTCGTTCCCGCATCCTATCTGTGATATTGATTGTTGCCGTCACGATGATGGCGTGCCTCTGGCTGCCTGCCAGCGGCGCAGAGGAAACGCCCGTTCAGCCCACGTTGCCGTTTACACTCGCCACATTGACGCCCGCCTTCACGCCCACCGCCCTGCCGACGCGCGTCTTGAGCGTTTGCATCGGCGACGAGCCAGATACGTTATACCCGCTTGGGCAGCCAAATGCCGCAGCGCGCAGTGTGCTGGCCGCCATCTACGACGCGCCCTTTGATACGGTGAAATACGGTTACAAGCCGGGCATCCTGCAAAAAATTCCGAGCCTGCAGGCCGACGACGCGCAGGTGAACCCGCTCTCGGTGCGCGCCGGTGATACAGTGATCAATGCCGCCGGAGAAAAGACCCTGCTGGGAGCGGGGACGCGCGTCCGCCCGGCCGGGTGCCGCGACGATACCTGTGTCATCACCTACGATGGCGTCTCCACGATCACCATGGACCAGATGTTCGTGCAGTTCAAGTTCGCGGAGGGATTGAAATGGTCCGACGGAACGCCGGTTGTCGCGGATGATTCGGTCTACGCCTTCACCCTGGCCGGGCAGGCCGATACGCCCGGCTCGAAATACATTCACGAGCGCACAAAATCCTACGAATCCGCCGACGAATTGACGACCCAGTGGTTCGGCCTGCCGGGGTTCGTGGACCCAACCTATTTCACGAACGTCTGGATGCCCCTGCCGCAAAAGGTGTGGGGACAGTTCGCCGCCAAAGACCTGCTGGTCATGGATGTCTCGAACCGGGCGCCGATGGGCTACGGCGCCTATGTGGTCGAGGCCTGGGAGTCCGGCGCGATCCGCCTTAAGAAAAACCCATACTACTATCGCGCCGAAGAAGGGCTGCCGAAATTCGACGAACTGCTCTTCCGCGTCACGCCCGACGCTGAGTCGGCCATGAGCGCCCTGATCGAGGGACGCTGCGATCTGATCGACTCGAGCGTGCGCCTCGACACGCAGGTGAGTCTGCTGAAAGAACTCGACCGCAACGGACAAGTGAAGGCGTATTTCGGCGAGATACCCACCATGGAATGGCTGGCCTTCGGGATCACACCCGCCTCCTATGACGACGGCTACAACCCGGTCGTCCAGCACGACCGCCCCGACTTTTTCGGCGACGTACGCCTGCGGCAGGCTATCGCCTATTGCATCGACCGGCAAAAGGTGGTGGATTCGGTCTTCTTCGGACTTGTGCCGGTGCCAAACGCCTATCTCTCCTCGCAAAACCCGATCTACGCCTCCGGGTTGAAAACATATGCGTACGACCCGCTGGAGGGACAACGCATCCTCGACAGTCTTGGCTGGATTGATTACGATCGAAACCCCGAAACGCCGCGCGAGGCCGTCGGCGTGGACCGCGTCCAGCCGCGCACAAAATTGATCCTTCAATACGTCTCCTCCTCCGCCACGCAGCGCAGGCAGGTGGCGGACATTCTCGCCGAGGGGCTGCGTTCCTGCCAGATCGGCGTGGATGTGATTCATCTCTCGCAGGCCGAGTTCTATGCCGAAGGCCCGCCGGGCCTCATCTTCGGGCGCAATTTTGAACTGGCCGCGTTCAGCATGGCATCCACAACGCTCCTGCCTCCCTGTCAATGGCTCAGTGTTGCCGAGATCCCCGGCCCGGCCAACAACTGGGTCGGCGCCAATGTGATCGGCTACAAAAGCGCGGCTTTCGATTCCGCCTGTAAGACCGCTCTCCAATCCATGCCCGATGAGCAGGCGTATCTCACATCCTATCGCGAAACGCAGACCATTTTCGCAAATGACCTGCCCGCCATCCCGCTCTACAACCGCATCGAGATTGCCGCGTCGCGCTTCGACCTCTGCAATTTCGAGCCCGACCCGACAACCGCCACCGACCTCTACGCCATCGAGACATTCGACTACGGCGAATCCTGCCTGACTCCCTGATGCTTCGCCGCTGCCTCCCGTCCCTCTGGCTGGCCGCGTGCCTGCTGACCGCGTGCCAGCCCGTCGCGACTCTGCCTCCCGCCGCGACAGTACCCTCCCCCGCTCCTCCGATCGCGACCTCGATTCCTTACGCGGACGCGATCCAATTTGCATTGATCGGCGAGACGCATCTCACCAACGTCTGGGCATATTACGACGAGCCCGGCGCGGCCTACAACAACCGCGCTGTGCAGGCGGAGTTCTGGCCGAGTCTCTTTCGAATCTCGCCAGTGACGGGCGCGTTCGAGCCTTATCTGGCCGGGACGCACTCTCCTCTCGAGCCCGATTCCGGCTTCCTCGCCTCCACCGTCACATTGCGCGCCAATCTTTTTTGGTCCGACGGTTCGCCGCTGACCGCAGAGGATGTGGCTTTCACGGTCAACAGCGCGCTCAAGTTTAATCTCGGCTTCGATTGGTCGGCGGCGTACAACGCGGATATTCTCGATCACGCGGCCGCGCTCAGCCCGCAGACGGTTCGTTTTTATTTCCGCACGCAACCTTCGATCGAACAATGGCAATACGGCGCCTTGCAGGGAGCGGTGGTGCAAGCCGCGTTTTGGAGGCCGAAATTAATGGAAGCCGAGTCGCTGCTTGCCCCCAACCCAAACATAGACCAGGATATTCTTGCGCTGCAAAATGAGCGCGCGCTCCTCGAACTTGAGTTAAAAGACCTGCTCGCGCAACTGGCGTTATTCGATTCGTCGAGTTCGGATTTTGCGGATGTGAACACGCGGATCTATGCCAGGCAGGATGAGATCAACGGCCTTGACATACGCATCGAAAACAAACGCGCCGAAAAAGAATCGGCCTTCGCCGCCGCGCGGCAGAAGCTATACGGTTTGTCGGCGCAGGGCGAGCCGACTTTTGGCCCGTTCACCGCGTCGCGGCGCGGGGCGGACGAATTTGAGAATATCATCAATCCCTTCTTTCCATTGACGCCGCCCAACTTTGAGCGCGCCGTGTACCGCGTCTATCCAGATGAAGAATCCGCGACGCGGGCGTTGTTTGCAGGCGAGATTAATGTGGTCTTGGATGAAGACGGTGTCACGCCGCCGCGCGAGGGAGAGGTCGGTGTGGCGCCGCAAAAAATAGCGTTTGCAAAAAGCAACCTGCGCGTGATCGCTTTTAATTTGAATCGCCCGTTTATGGCGGATGTGAACCTGCGCCGTGCGATCGCGTGCATGGGCGATGGGCGGATGATTTCCTCGGTTCATTATCCTGATGGGTTAATCTTATCTGCCTCGCAGTTTGGAGTTGAGTCGGAAGCGTTCTTTCCATGCGCGGGGATGCCGGTCTCGGAACGTATCGCCGAATCCGTAAAAATCATGAAGGAGGCTGGATACAGCTGGGATGTGGAGCCGGGCTGGGACGGCGCCGCCCGTAGGGGGTCGGGGTTGAAGCGAGGCGGGGAGAGCTTTCCGCCAATCACATTGCTTGTCGCAGAGCAGGATCCGCTCCGTGTTCATGAAGCAACGCTGGTCGTGGATTGGTTAAATGTGCTGGGCTTGAACGCCGGTTTGGAGGGTATGGATGCGACGGATGTATTTTTTCGCGTGTATGAAAGCGGCGATTTCGACATGGCGATACTCGGATGGAGACTGGCGCGCCTGCCTTCGTATTTGTGCGAGTGGTTTGGAGGGTTCAATCCGTTTGGGTATGCCCGCGCTGAATTGACCCAGCATTGCGACGCGTTCACTTCGGCGCTGGACCTGGATGTGGCGCGGCGGGAAGCGGTGGTGATCGAGTCGTTGCTGGCGCAGGATTTGCCGCTGGCGCCGCTTTATAGCGAGGTGGGCTATGACTTGTACGCGGGCGTCACGTATCCATTTTCCAATGTGCTGGAGGGCGTGACCGGGATGTACGGCGCGCCGTGGCTGGCAATTCCCGTTCTGCGGTAAGCGCGCACAAAACATCCTGCAGAGGGGCGCCGTTTCCGGCGTTTGCATTTTTTCTTGCTATAATCAGTCATTCTCTCCGAGGAGCGTTCTGTGCCAGAGATTAAAAAGCCACTGCTGGAAGTGAAGAATCTCAAAACGTATTTTTATACGGAAGATGGGACCGTGCGCGCCGTGGACGGGGTGAACTTTGACGTGTATCCCGGCGAGGTGATGGGACTGGTGGGAGAATCGGGTTGCGGAAAAAGCGTCACGTCGCTTTCGATCATGCGATTAATTTCAAAACCGGGCAAGGTGGCGGAGGGCGAGATTCTGCTGGACGGGCAGAACCTGCTGGCGATCTCTGAAAACGAGATGACCAAAGTGCGCGGCAACCGCATTTCGATGATCTTTCAACAGCCGCAGACCGCGCTGAACCCGGTCTTTAAGGTGGGCGACCAGATCGCCGAAGTGCTAAACATTCACCAGAATTTTGGAAAAGAGGCCGGTTACAAACGCGCCGTTGAAATGCTGCAAATGGTCGGCATCCCGGACGCGGAACGGCGCGTGGAGGCGTATCCGCATGAACTTTCGGGCGGCATGGCTCAGCGCGTGATGATCGCGATGGCATTGGCGTGCCTGCCGGAACTTTTGATCGCGGATGAACCGACCACCGCGCTGGATGTGACCATTCAGGCGCAGATCCTGGACTTGATCCGCGAACTACGCAAAAACATGGGCACCTCGGTCATCCTCATCACGCACGACCTGGGCGTGGTGGCGGAGATGTGCGAACGCGTGGCGGTGATGTATGCCGGTGAGATCGTAGAGCAAGCCGAAGTGCAGGATCTCTTCGATAAGCCCCTGCATCCTTACACGCTCGGTTTGATCGGCTCCATCCCGGTCCTCGGCGAGATCAAAGAACGGCTGGATGTTATTCCCGGTTCGGTGCCGAACCTGGTCAACCTGCCGCCCGGATGCCGCTTCGCGCCGCGCTGTCAGGCGCGCATTAAATACGGACTGGAGATCTGCACCGATACCAAACCGGACCTGATCGAAGCCCGCGATAATCATTTCGTGCGTTGCTGGCTCTACCAAAGCGCGCCGAATCACAAACCTCCGCTGGCGGAATAGACGGACAATGGGAGACTCGATGAATTCAAAAGCCGCTCCGCAGACGACGGAGAATTTGGTCGAAGTTAAAAACCTGGTGAAGTATTTTCCGGTGCGCGCCGGTCTGCTTCAGCGCGTGGTCAATCAGGTCAAGGCGGTGGACGATGTCAGCTTCGACGTCCGCGAGGGCGAGACGCTCGGACTCGTGGGCGAATCGGGGTGCGGCAAAACAACGGTGGGACGCGCCCTGCTGAGGTTGATCGAACCCACCTCGGGGTCGGTCCGCTTCGAGGGCAAGGACATGGTCGGTTTGAAAGGACGCGCCCTCAAAGACGTGCGCCGCGAAATGCAGATCATCTTCCAGGACCCGTACGCCTCGCTCGACCCGCGCGTGCCGATCGGCGAATCGGTGATGGAGGGATTGCACATCCACGGCATCGGTTCGCCCAAAGAACGCTTCGACCTGATGCTGGACACGCTCAAGAAAGTGGGACTCGAAGATTATCACGCGCGGCGTTATCCGCACGAATTCTCCGGCGGACAGCGCCAGCGCATCGGTATTGCGCGCGCGCTGGCGCTGCGCCCCAAGTTCATCGTCTGCGATGAGCCGGTCTCCGCGCTGGACGTGTCCATCCAATCGCAGGTCTTGAATATTCTTAAGGATTTACAGCAGGAATTCGGCTTGACCTATCTGTTCATCGCGCACAACCTCTCGGTGGTGGAACACGCCTCCAACCGCGTGGTGGTGATGTATCTCGGCAAGGTGGTCGAGATCACCGGTCGCGATGAGTTGTTCCGCAATCCGCTGCACCCGTACACCAAAGCCCTGATGTCAGCCATCCCGATCCCCAATCCGAGATTGAAGCGGGAGAGGCAGATCCTCAAAGGCGACGTGCCCAGCCCGCTTAATCCTCCAAAGGGATGCCGTTTTCATCCGCGCTGTCCCATCGCGGTGGAGCAGTGTTCGCGCGAAGAACCCATGTTGCGCGAGATCTCGCCCGACCACATGGCGGCTTGCTGGCTGGCTTGATTCACACAGGACGATTCTTATGGCGACTCCACGCGTTCTTATCGTTGACGACCAGCGCGACATCCTGCGTTTGATCCATTCCACGCTGGATACGCTGGGGCATCAAATGAAGATTTTCGAGGCGCCCTCCGGCGAGGAAGCCCTGCTGGAGGCGACCAACCACAAAATTGACCTGGTGATTTCCGATTACAAACTGCCCGGCATCACCGGCGTGGAATTGATGGCCAAGATCCGCGCCCGCAACCCGGAGGCGAAGTTTATCCTGATCACCGCCATGACCGACCGCCGCACGCGCGACGAGATCCGCAATGCGGGCGCCATCGCCAATTTCGACAAGCCGATTCCGCTGGCGGATTTTATGGACACGGTGGAGCGCGTGCTGGGTTTCAAACGCAGTTTGATGATTGACGAGGCGGAAGAGTCGCAGACGCAGGGCAAGACTTCCCTGTCCGGCACACTGGCGGACCTGCGCAAAAAAATTGGGGCGCAGGCGGTGTATTTGCTGAGCGACCGCGGGCGAGTGATGGAACGCGCTGGCGATCTGTATGACAACAGCATGGAGGTCTCGCTCTTCTCGGCGTTGATGGCAATTTTTAGCGCGGGGCACAAGGCGGCGCGTGTGATGTTGATGAGCGATCATAATCATTACCATGTTTTTTCAGACGACAAACACGATCTGATCCTGATGCCGGTCAGTTCGCTGTATGCGCTGGTGGTGGCTGGGGAAAAATTCTCATCAGATAACAGCGCAACCGACGCAGTGAAAGCCATGCGCATGGCGCGTGAAGGCATCGAAAACGGATTGCGCTCGCTGGGCGTTCCCACCGCGCCCGCCGAACAAAGCGAAGCGGAAAAACTCAGCCCACTGCCAGCCACGCTCAACGTGCCAACGCAGGACCTGGCCGCCATGTTGACACAGGTGGCGGCGAACAAAAAACAAGACCAGGACGCCGACGCATTTTGGGATGACGCGGTGGAGAAGCACGGCAACCCACCGCTCAAAGCCGATCACATTTCATACGAACAAGCCAAACAATTGGGACTGGCGCCCGCCAAAGGCGGGACCAAACCGTTCGATGAAAAGAAGTGACATTGTCTCGACGCGGACGCTGTGATACAATACCCGCCGCACTGGGGCATGGTGCAATGGCAGCACACCAGCCTTTGGAGCTGTGGATCTTGGTTCGAATCCAGGTGCCCCAGCCACTTCAAATTCCCGCGCAGGCGGGGCTTTTTCTCTAAACAGGCGTTGCCCCGTCATCACGGGAAACGTCTGTTTTGTTTTTAGGAGCCGCGAATGAAAATCACTCCCATCCTGCTTGCCGCCGGACAAGGCACGCGTATGAAATCGGACCTGCCGAAGGTTCTGCACCCCATCGCAGGCAAGCCGATGATCCAACACGCGCTCGACTCGGTCTCTCACATCGCGACGGAAACGCCAATCGTGGTGATCGGCCACGGCGCGGAGCGGGTGACCGATTATCTCGGCGCGTCCGCCCGCACCGTCCGGCAGGAACCGCAGTTGGGGACGGCGCACGCCGTGATGCAAGCCGAGTCGCTTCTGCGCGGCGCCTCCGATTTGGTCCTCGTCTCCTACGCGGACATGCCCCTCCTGCGCGGCGAAACCGTCGCGCGGCTGGTCGAACTCCAGCAGCAGAATCGCGGAGCGATGTCCATGTTGACCGTATTCGCCGACGACCCGCGCGGGTTTGGAAGAATCGTCCGCGATCAAAACGGGACGGTGGAGGCGATCGTCGAGGAGTATGTCGCCACGCCGGAGCAATTGAGAATCCGGGAGTTGAACGTGGGCGTGTATTGTTTCGATGGCAAGTGGCTGTGGGACGCGATCCAGCGTGTCGAAAAAAATCCGCGCAAGGGTGAATATTATTTGACCGACATGGTTGAACTCGCGGTGAAAGACGGTTTGACCGTGCAAGCCAAGGTCATGGAAGACGCGAAAGAAGCGATTGGAATCAACACGCGCGTCCATCTGGCGGAAGTCGAAGCGGAGATGCGAAAGCGAATCAACGAGGCGCACATGCTCAACGGCGTGACGTTGATGGACCCCGCCTCCACGTACATTGATTCCGGCGTGAGCATTGGGCGCGACACGCTCATCCTGCCGAACACCTATTTGCACGCTGGGACAGTCATCGGCGAAGGCTGTGTGATCGGACCGAACACCATGATCCACGCGACGAAAATTGGAAATCACAGCAAAGTCTTGATGTCTGTGCTGGAAGGCGCGCAGGTCGGCGATGAGGTGGATATGGGACCGTTCGCGCGTTTGCGAAAGGGCGCGAAACTGGGGGATCACGTCCACATGGGCAACTTTGGCGAAGTGAAAGATTCCACGCTTGCGGATGGCGTGAAGATGGGACATTTCTCGTATATCGGCAACGCCACCATCGGAAAAAACACGAACATCGGCGCGGGAACCATCACCTGTAATTACGATGGCGTGAAAAAACATCCCACCCTCATCGGCGAAGATGTGTTCATCGGCTCGGACACGATGCTGGTCGCGCCGCTCAACATCGGTGACCGCGCCAGCACCGGCGCGGGCGCGGTCGTCACGAAGGATGTCGAAGCCGATACACTCGCCGTCGGCATGCCCGCGCGCGCCATCCGCAAGAAAACTTCCTCGAAGAAATAATAGACTTTATCGGTAATAAGCCCAAGTTCCTTTGTAGGCCGCGGATAAACGCCGATGAACGCTGATAAAGAAGAAAAAATCCGCGTTTTCCGCGTCAATCCGCGTCCGAAAAATTATTTCCGATAACGTCTAATGTGTATCTCGCAAGGATGATCCAATGACCCTTACTCAGCAAGACAAACAATCCCTGATCGCCCTCGCCAACGAAGCGCGGACCCGCGCCTACGTTCCATATTCGCATTATCGCGTCGGCTCGGCTCTACGCACAAAAGGCGGACGCACCTACACCGGCGTCAACATCGAAAGCGCGGCATATCCCACCACCATGTGCGCCGAACGCGTGGCAATCTTCAAAGCCGTCTCCGAAGGCGAAAAAGAATTTGAAGCCATCTCGGTCGTCACCGACAATGGCGGTTCACCCTGCGGCGGATGCCGCCAGGTGATGGCCGAGTTTGGCCTCGATACCATTGTGTTGATCGCGGATGGAAACGGAAATCTCGTCAAAGAATTAACCGTTGCTGAACTGCTCCCCGAAGCCTTCACGCCGGAACATCTTAACACACACACGTAGACACTACGCAGTCAGACACGCAACGTATAACCCGCCCTCCCCGATCTCACCCATCTCCTCGTGATCCCCTCCCTCCTCCTCGGCCTGCTCGGAAGCCTCGGCCATTGCGTTGGCATGTGCAGCGCGGTGGTCATCCTCTTCGATCGCCAACCCCTCTTTCGCAACAGCCTTGCCTGGCCTCTTGCCCACGCAGGAAGAATCACATCCTATGTTTTGCTCGGCCTGCTCTTCGGACTCTTTGGACAGATCCTTTGGGGTTTCGACAAGTTTCAAGTTGTCCTTTCCTTCCTCTTCGCCGGCCTCGCTTTTTACATGGCATCCGCCTTCATTGGGTTGACTCCCTCGCCCGAGATTTTACTCTCCTCGCTGACTCAACGCTGGGGACGCGCCATCCGCGCCTTCCAATCCGCTTCGCTCCCGACCGCGTACCTGCTCGGCCTCCTCTGGGGTCTTCTTCCGTGCGGGCTGGTTCTGACTGCTCTGGTCACAGCAGCTGCCTCCGCCTCCGTCGCTCTCGGCGCGTTGAACATGCTCATATTCGGACTCGCCACCATCCCCAGTTTGTTCGCGGTAAAATGGCTGGCAACCCGCACTCTCGCCCGCCAATGGGGACGCGCTCTCGCCGCCCTGGTGATGATGCTCTTCGGATTTCAGTTTGCCATGCGAGGGTTTGCTGCGTTGGGATGGGTGGATCATTTAATGGTTGGTTCGTTGATGTTATGGTGACGATCATCACGATGCGAAGGCGGCTTCAGGGAGATTCGCCCTGCGCCCCGGGGAGACAACCTGAACGCTGCGGCGCGGAAACGGCGCAAAACCACTCGAAAAGGAAAACTCTCTACCGTGCATTTGCACCGCTACGCCCGCAAAGAACGCAAAGAAAACCTTTTTAACTTGGCGACCTTAGCGTGCTTTGCGGTAAAAATCTTCTCATGTACGGTAGAGAAAAGGAAAAGCAAACATGACGAATTGGGATCACACAAAAGATGTTGTAGTCGTCGGGTCGGGCGGCGGGGGGATGACCGCCGCGCTGGTTGCCGCGCAAGCCGGGCTGGAGGTTCTCGTGGTCGAGAAGTCGGAATACTACGGAGGTTCGACGGCTCTTTCCGGGGGCGGGCTGTGGATTCCGAACAACTACCTTCTTCAACGGGACGGCTTGAACGACTCTCTTGAAAAAGCGCGCACCTATCTGCAACACACCATAGGCAAGCGCACGCCGCAATCTTTGCAGGATGCCTATCTTGAAAACGCGCCTGAGATGGTGAAATATATGGCGAGCAATTCGCGCGTCCGGTTCCACCGCTCGAAAGGCTACGCCGATTATTATCCCGAACGACCCGGCGGCATGGCGGATGGGCGCGCCATCGAAGGCTCGCCGTTCGATGGGAGTAAATTAGGCAGGGACCTCGATAAATTGCGACCGATGGGAATCAAAATCCCGGCGGGGCTGGCTTTCACCGCCAGCGAATACAACAAACTCGGCATGATCACATCCACCTGGGCTGGAAAGTGGGTGGCGCTCAAAGTTGGAGCGCGGACCCTGCTCAACATGCTGACCGGGGTCAAACTCCTGGCGTTGGGTCAGGCATTGGCCGCGCGGCTACGCCTCTCGCTCAAAGATGAAAACGTGCCGCTCTGGTTGAACTCGCCGCTGAAAGAGATCGTGATCGAGAGCGGCGCCTGTGTGGGAATCGTTATCGAGAAGGAGGGCAGACCGGTTCGGATCCGCGCGACCAAAGGCGTGGTCCTGGCGGCGGGCGGGTTCGATCATAATCAGGCGATGCGCGAGAAATATCAGAAGGCGCCGGTCAACCACGAGTGGAGTTCGGGCAACCCCGCCAACACCGGCGACGCCATTCAACTGGGGATGAAGATCGGCGCAAAAACCGACCTGCTGGAGGATGCCTGGTGGGGACCTTCCAGCGTCCCGCCGAACGCGCCGGTGATGTTCCATGTGGGCGAGCGCTCGTACCCGGGCGCGATCATGGTCAACGCGGCGGGTAAACGGTTCACGAATGAAGCGGCTTCCTATGTCGAAGTCGTCCACGCCATGTACGAGAAACACACCGCCGAGAATCCGCACGTCCCCGCAACTTTCATCATGGACAGCCGCTATCGCAGTAAATATATTTTCGGCACGCTGTTCCCAATGCAGCCGATTCCCGAATCCTATTTTACGAGCGGCTATTTCAAACGCGGCGACACGCTCGAAGAACTGGCAAAGCAATGCGGCATGGATCCCAAGTCTCTTGCGGAAACAGTGAAGCGCTTCAACGACTTCGCGCGCAGCGGCGTGGATGAAGACTTCCAGCGCGGCGACAGCGCCTATGACCGTTACTATGGCGACCCAACGGTGAAACCCAACCCATGCCTTGCGCCCATCGAGAAACCGCCGTTCTATGCCGTTCAAATGGTGGCGGGCGATCTCGGCACGAAAGGCGGCCTGGTGATGGATGAACACGCGCGCGTCCTGCGCGAAGACGACTCGGTCATCGCAGGCTTGTATGTGACCGGGAATAACTCCGCGGCCGTGATGGGCAACACCTACCCCGGGGCGGGCAGTACCATCGGTCCCGCGATGACGTTTGGCTACATTGCCGCAAAACACATCGCTGGCGGAAAGATCCGCCCCGTCGGCAAATTGCCGTAGCATATTTCCCCCGCGTAGGAGACGTTCTCTACCGTCTCCGTCGGCGTAAGAGAACGCTGACTATGCTCGTAGCGTAAGAGACGCTCTCTAGCGTCGAACCCGCGGCGTAAGAGAACGCCGACTACACAAACAACAAGGAAAATCAGTACTTCACGAAAGCGCGTATTTGGCGGTCTCTACCGCCAGGTTGCGATAGAGATCGCAACCTACGCAGGGTTTTCGTGATCTACTGAAAATATTTCATGAAGGCACAAAACAAAATCATGGTCATCACCGGCGGCGGGAATGGGATCGGGCGCGAACTGGTGCTCAATCTGCTTTCCAAAGGCGCGCATGTTGCCGCGGTGGACATCAGCGAAGCGGGCTTGAAAGAAACAGCGGAACTCGCAGGCGGCAAACAAGACAGGCTCTCCACTCACATCGTCAACATCACCGACCGCTCAGCGGTGGAGGCGCTACCCGAGCAGATCATCGCCAAATACGGCGTGGTGGATGGGTTGATCAATGTCGCGGGCATCATCCAGCCCTTCGTCCGCATCAACGACCTCGACTACGCCGCCATCGAGCGCGTTATGAGCGTTAATTTCTATGGAACACTCTACATGATCAAGACCTTCCTGCCGCATTTGCTCAAACGCCCCGAAGCGCATATCGCCAATGTCTCCAGCATGGGCGGATTCCTGCCCGTGCCGGGACAAAGCATCTACGGCGCGTCGAAGGCGGCGGTCAAATTGATGACCGAGGCGCTTCATTCTGAACTTTCGAACACCAACGTAAGAGTAACGGTCATCTTCCCCGGCGCGATCGGCACGAACATCGCGAATAACTCCGGTGTGGGAAACACCCTCAACGTACCGGGAGATTCCCAACGTCAATCTTTCAAGATGCTCGCGCCGGACAAGGCCGCGGCGATCATCGTGGACGCGATCGAAAAGGATAAATATTCGGTTTTTGTCGGTCAGGATTCAAAGTTCATGGATTTTATCTATCGTCTCCATCCCAAACGCGCGGCAGGGTTTATCGCCAGACAAATGGCGGCGTTGCTGTCCGACTAAACCGGTGGCCGACCCTGTCCAAATTCCCCGCGTTGGGAGCGACCATCCAGCGTATTCGCGGTACAATTGCCGTCAACCCGCGCCGCCTGGATGCCAGCGTTTCCATTCGCAGCGCTGATCGAAGAGCGTCTGGGACAACATTAGAGAACGTCTTCCATGCCTGTTTTAATGGCCGACGTTACGCAGTTTCAGCGCCGCAACCTGAGGTAATGATTTTCAAAACGCTCTATTAGAAGTATATGGGTAGGGTGGAAATACTCCGATCCGAAGTCTTGCCAGATTCGTCTCTTGGTTTGCGCCAAAGGAGAGGCAAAATGGATCAGCCAACACAGGATGCCCATGCCGACGCCCAGCCTAAACGGATTCGGGATTTGTTCAGCCAGCGCACTTTTGGAAGCGCTTATCCCGCCGCCGAGTATGACGCGGCCAACACCGACGATTCGCGCGAGGCGCTGATCGCCGTCGGCAATGTGAGGTTGCCGCTCGAAGCGGGCGGACGCGGCGGGCTGGTTAGCGTGAAGGCGGTCGGGGAGAATGCGGGCCAATTCGTGGGGGCGATTTTCGACGCTGTGCCAAAATGGCGGTTGTGATCAGCCAGTTCGATCTTCAACTCCTCGTCAAAAACCATGACCAACCCACCCTCTGGCGTTGTCACGTTCCTCTTCACCGACATCGAAGGTTCGACCAGGCTTGCGCAGGCGCATCCTGACAGGTGGGAGTCGCTGCGTGAGAAACATCACGCCATGTTGAAGGAAGCCATTGAATCGAAGCGCGGTCATATCCTCCAAATCATCGGCGATGCGTTCTGCGTCGCATTCCATACGGCGGGAGACGCGGCGCGCGCAGAGGAAACCGTTCAGGAAGCGATGAAGGTTTTACATGAGGTGGGAGAAATGTCGGCGGAAATCGGCGCGCTCGATGTGGCGGGGCGCGTCGCGTTGGCGCAGGGCGACTTGCCCAAAGCGCAAAAACATTTTCGAGAGGGAATATCGCGCTTGAAGGACTCGAAAGAAGTCAGCCAACTCCCGTCATTACTGGAAGGATTGGCGAACGCGCTGGCGCAATCCTCGCAAACACAACATGCGATTCTGCTGTTGGGCGCGGCACAGGCGTTGCGCGGACGCATCCATCTGACGCGGATGCAATTCGAAACGGCGGAGTATGACGCGCTTCTGTCTGCACAGCGGGAAGAGGCGGGCGGGGATTTTCAGTCCATGTGGGAAGACGGTTGCGCGTTGTCAACGGAACAGGCGATTGAACTGGCTTTGAGTTGAGAAAAGGAGTTGAGGCATGAACCTGAAATCTGTTTGGTCGGCGCTCGAAGAAAGTTCTGAAATTTTGTTTGGCAATTATGCCTATCCCGCCGCAGACAAAGCCGCAGAGGAACTTTCATTGCCTGACAATTTCTACACCTGGGTGCAGGCGATTTGGCTGTTCGATACTAATCTGTTTACCATCGCCCAGCTCATGCGGTGTTTTCCATACGGACTCGCGCAGGCGAACGATGAAAGGTTGACCGCCGCAGTTCAGCAGGGATATTTGGTATCTGATGGTCAGGGAAAATATCGCGCCACCGAGTCGGGAAGAACCGCCGCGCTTCGACTCATCAAAGAGGGGAATGAATTGATGGCGGCTCTCGCTCCCATGCCCAAAGAGTCTTTGCAGACGCTTGGCAATCTTCTCGCCAGAATTTCAGACACGGCTTTTAACTTTCCCGAACCGCCCGCGCATGTCTTGATAAAAGCCAAACGAGACCTCTATCAGCGCGCTGGAACATTCGCGACACTCGATGGCGTTGTTGCACACTTCCTGCTGTTGGAAGGTCACCGCGACGATTGCTACATCGCCATGTGGGGCGCGCGCGAGGTCGAAGGCCATGCGTGGGAAATGCTTGACTTTCTCTCACAGAACGACGCGCTGACGTTCGATGAATTACACAACAAACTCAGCCGTCGCGGCGTGACGCAGGAAGTCCACGCGGAGGATGTGAAGGAACTTGTCGGGCGCGGGTGGGTGGTGGAAAAAAGTTCGGGCGTGGTCAAAGCCACCGAAGCGGGCAAACAGGTTCGGGCGGAGGTCGAAGCGGAGACGGAACGTCTCTTCTTTCTGCCGTGGTCGTGCTTGAATGAGTCCGAGTTGGAAGAGTTGTCCAGTCTCGCAGGTCAGTTGCGGGATGGATTGAAAAGTTGAAAGGAGATTCTTATGTTGCCAAACTACGCTCCCATGCCGTTGCGGTACAGAATCATCGATGCTCTGGGTTCGGGTATTGAGAAGTTGGGGATACCGCTCACCAGAATGGACGCCGAACGATTGCATCAACTTGCCGAACGTGAGACGGGCTTGAGCGATTTTGGCGATCCGTATTACCGCGCTGGGTTCGACACGTTGTTGCAGTCCATTGAAAAGGACGCCAACCTGCATTTCTTCGGAAGGTTTGGCACTCGCATGGTGCTCCTCAGTAATCTGAGCCAGCGGTTGTTGTTTGTCGAAGCGCAGAAACGGAAGCCCGATGTTTTCCGTTCGGGAATCAACGCGCCTTTTTTCATCGTTGGGGTCCCGCGGTCTGGCACCACAATTCTACAGCGTATGCTCTCCGCCGATCCTGATAACACGGGGATTCCCATGTGGCGGCTTTACCGTCCCTTTGCTATTGACGGAAAAAAAGACGATCGCCTGGCATTGACGCGCTGGGAACTTCAGTTTCGCCGACCCATATTTCCCGAAATGGATTCGAAGCATGTCATCCGCGAAGACACGGAGGAGGAGTGCATCTGGATGCAGGCGCTGACTTTCCATTCGGTTTCGTTTTGGGTGGTGACTCCTGTCTTTTCGTACGCGGAATGGTTCTTTGCCCAGGACCAGAAAAAATGCTACCAGGAATACGGCTTGCTTCTTAAAGTCCAGCAACAGGCGACGCCTGACAAACGGCTGGTTTTGAAAGCGCCCGATCATACGTATCACCTTGACGCTTTGCTATCGGCTGTGCCCAATGCCAGAATCATCCAATTGCATCGCGACCCAACCACCTGCCTGACCAGCGCAAACAGCATGTTCTACTCCGCTCATCGGGCTGTGACTCACAATGTCAACGTGAAGCGCATGGCGGAGACCAACAAGAAAATGTACACCTGCTATCTGGAGGGTGGACGGCGATGCCGTGAAGATCCCGTTGTCAATAACGCTGTCCTGGATGTCCAATACGATCAAATGGTCAACGACCCTCTCCAAACCATCAAGGATATCTATGCCCATTTTGGCGTTTCATGGACCGCCCAATACGAAGAGCGATTAAAGACATTTGCGAATCTGCATCCCAAAGATAAACATGGGGTGCATCGTTATACCCCGGAGCAGTTTGGACAATCTGCCGAAGAGCTCGATCAACACTTTGCGCCATTGATCCAATAATGCAAATGTCGCCCCAGTAAGAGGAGAATTATGACGAACAACAATGAATCTTCCGAAACGTCACAACAAAAACAGCGGGTGTCGGGTCTTTTTGACCGAGTCGCGAATACATTCGATCATGTCGGTCCCAGATTCTTTTCTCATTTTGGGCGCCGATTGGTTGAACTGGCGCATATTCCAAGTGGCGCGCATGTGCTTGACGTGGCAACTGGAAGAGGGGCGGCTCTTTTCCCCGCGGCAAAATCTGTTGGAACACAGGGGCGCGTCGTAGGGATTGACCTGTCCGAAGGGATGGTACAGGAAACCGCCAAAGAACTTGCGCGGCTTGGTCTATCGCCAAATGCCGAAGTGCGTCAGATGGATGCGGAACATCTGCAATTCCCCGATGAGTCGTTTGACTATGTTCTGTGCGCTTTCGGAATTTTCTTTTTTCCCCAACTCGACCGCGCCATGTCTGAGTTTCGCCGCGTCCTGAGACCCAACGGGAAAATTGTTGTGACAACATGGGAGAAATCATTCGAGGAGCAACAGGCTTGGTTTGATGATATCGCCAAAACGTATCTTCCTCCTGAACCCGAAGAAAATGAGGTTGCCGAATCCGAATCGGCATCACAGCCAGTGTTCGATACGCCTGAGGGACTTGAAGCAATCATGAATGACGCGGACTTTATTGATGTACAGATTATTTCGGAAGCTGCGGATTTCGTGTACGCCACCGAAGAGGAATATTGGTCCACGTTATGGTCTCATGGAGGGCGGGTGACGCTGGAGAAAATAGAGCAGGCAGTGGGCGCGGACGGCTTGGAAAGGTTCAAGATAGACATCTTCAAGAAAGTTCAAACAATCAAGCAGCCTGATGGTATTCATCAACTGTTTCCAGTACTTTTCGCTTTGGCAACCAAAGGAGAAATCGTTTGAATCTCAAATCTATCTGGTCTGCGCTATTCGAGTGCGAACACATTCTCGAAGATTCAAATCACATCGGCGGGCAAGCAGGTTCGGGCGGAGGTCGAAGCGGAGACGGAACGTCTCTTTTTCGCGCCGTGGTCGTGCTTGAGCGAGTCCGAGTTGGAGGAGTTGGCGAGTCTTGCAAATCAATTGCGGGATGGATTGAAAAAAATCGTTGAAAAAATCTGAAAGACCATAGGAGGCTCCATGTCAGGTAACCGATCAAACTGGGCAGATACGCTCATCCATCTCTTTGCCCTCGCTTCGCGGCTGGAAGGGGAGGGACAATACAACCTCGCCAAGTTGACTCGCGCCGCGGCGGATTCGTTGTGCCGCCGCGAAACGCACCCGCTCGACATTCCTTCTGACACAAACAAACTGACCGCCGAAGTTCAAAAAGCGATTGAGGCGTTATCTCATCTCAACGTCAATGCGGATTTGCTCTCCGCGATGAAACAAGGCGCGGAGTTCATGGCGCAGGGAAAACTCTCGCCCATCACCGCCACGCCTCACCCGTACGTCTGCCGCGGGTGCGGATATGCGACTCTCGTCCCGCCCGCCAAGCCGTGCCCAACTTGCGGCGCATTTGCCGAGACCTTCCAAAAGTTTATGCCCAACTACTGGTTCGACGCGCTCCAGCCCGAGGCGGCGTGGGAACGCCTGCGTCAGACTCCGCTCGTGGTGGAGAAACTCATCGCGGGGTTATCCGATGAGGCGATGAATCAATCGCCGTCCGACGGCGGCTGGGCGATCCGCAACACGTTGAGTCACTTGCGCGACGCGCAGGGCGTGCTGGATTTCCGCGTGGACTTGTTCCTCAAAGAGGCGCATCCCATCCTCGAATCGAAAGCCGTCTTCGCATGGGCAAAAAATGAATCGGAACGTCCGCCCTCGCCACGCGACATCTTCGAGACCTATCGCGCCTCGCGCGCGGAGACGCTCCGCAAACTGGAATCGTTTGCGCCATCCGATTGGGAGCGCGTGGGCGAGCATGAAGAGTTCGGCACGGTCACTCTCCGCCAGCAGGTCAGTTACTTCGCCGCCCACGAAAGCACACATCTTTCGCAGATCGAAGCGCAAGCCGTCCATTGGCGGAGTGAACGTCGCTGACATGAATAACCCAACCCCCAACCCCAACTTCGTCGGCGACCTCTTTTGGGGCATCTTCAAACCCCAATGGATTCGCCTCGCGCTGACTCTCGACATCTTCACGCCGCTTGCCGCGTCTCCATTCAACGCGGAGCAAGTCGCGCAAGCCTGTCACTGTGACTCATTCCCCATCCAAGCCTTGCTCGATTATTTTTGCGCCGTCCACATCCTTGATAAACGCGGCGACCTCTACGCCCTCACGCCCACCGCCGAAACCTTCCTCGTGCGCGGACGCGAAGCCTACGCGGGCGACATGATTCTCGATTACACCAGTCCCGCGCTGTTCGAGAGCATCCTCAACTCCATCCGCACGGGAAAACCGCGCTCGCTCAACGAAAACTTTGTTCAGGACGCCTGGCTCGAAAGTTACAGCGCGTGGCGCATCCCGAAAAGTTTGGAGATGTGGAAAGCCGCGGGCATCACGACTGAACGCCCGCTTCGGATTCTGGACATCGCCTGCGGCTGTGCCATCAAGAGTTTCGCCCTCGCGCAGACTTCGCCCAACGTGCATGTGACCTGTCTCGACTCACCCGACGTTTTGGAAGTCGCTTCGCATCTCGCGGGACGGATGGCGGTCTCTGCCCAAGCGGCATTTTTCCCCGCTGATCTTTTTTCTGCCAACCTCGGCGCGGAGGGATTCGACGCCGTCCTCGTCGGTCAAATCACCCACTACCTGACCGCCGAACAAAACCGCGACCTCTTCCGCCGCATTCACTCCGCGCTGACGGAACACGGAACACTTGTCATTGACTGCCCCATGTCGAAAGAGACCCCCACCGAATCCTCCGCCTTCCTCACCCTCTTCCTCTGGGCAAACGGCGGCGGGACGGCGCACTCGTTCGAGATGTACAAATCATGGCTGGAAGAAATCGGGTTTCAAACTGTAACTCAATTGAGCGAACGCTGGTTATCTGCGCAAAAATAGTTTGTCAACAAGGAGAGTATATGATCAGAGGCGAGAAAGTTGTTTTACGTACCATCCGCGAAACCGATCTGGAAACGCTCTTCAACCTGATGAGCGATCTTCGTAATCGGGGAGAGTATTATCCACTTTATTTAAACTCGGAACCCCTCCTGCAGAAGGATTTCCACGAAACAGGATTCTGGTCCGAAGAGAAAGGGGGTAGGCTTCTTATCTGTGATCGGGAAAATAAAATCGTCGGGCTGATGTTCGTGGATAAAGAGCCATCCTATTTTAACGGACTGGAACTTGGATACATTCTCTACGATGAAGCCAGCCGTAATAAAGGGTATGTTACCGAAGCGGTTCTGCTGGCGACGCGCTACCTTTTCTCCACCCGCCCCATTAATCGTATCCAGATCCTGGTACTTTCCGCCAACGAGGCTTCGAAGAAGATTGCCCTCAAATGTGGTTTCAAGTTCGAAGGGATTGCACGCGGAGCATTCTTTCATGATGGAAGAAATCAAGATGTCGAGGTGTATTCCATCCTGCGCGACGAATCAAATCAGTCAAAAGATGAAAGCGCCTTATGAAAACCTTCATGCTCATTCACGGTATGTGGCACGGCGGCTGGTGTTGGGAGAGACTCGCTTCGATTCTTCACGCGATGGGACATCAAGTCTATGCGCCGACATTGGCGGGACTCGCCGAACGCGCCCACTTGCGCGACAACATTGACCTGAACACGCACGTTCAGGAAATTGTGGACTTGATCGAATCGCAAAACCTGCGCGATGTGATTCTCGTCGGTCACAGTTTGGGCGGATTCATGGCTCCCATCGTCGCGGACAGAATCCCCGAGCGCGTCGCGCACATCGTCAATCTCGATGGGATGGTTCCCGAAAATGGCAAGTCGCTGGCTGACCTGATCGGCGAGACGTGGGGCTTCTTCAAGAAGAAAGCAATCGAAGGCGGTGACGAGTGGTGGTGTCCGCCGATTCTGGAATGGACGTTCGGCGTCTCTGGCGCGGACCTGGAGTGGGCGCAGTCCAAACTGACTCCGCATCCGCTGAAAACATTGACAACTCCCGTTACGCTCGAAAACCCGCGCGCAATATCCATCCCGTCCACCTTTATTCGTTGCTCTGATGGAATGACGGATGAAGAGGTCGCCGCCGATGAAAAGAAGTTCACGGGGCTGGGGATGAATTTCCGTTGCCTGCCCACAGGTCACGACGCGATGATCACCATGCCGAAAGAACTGGCAGGGATACTGCTTGAGTTTTAATTCCGCTTCAAGAATGAGGTAACCATGGATAATCAAACAACGAATCAACTGGTCAGTGATATTTCCCGTGATGTACTCTCCGAAGTCGCTCCACAAGAAATGCCCTTATTTCGGGCGGCAAGTCAGGCATATTTCAAAAACCCAAGCGCCTCGCTGACTCAAAAATCAGGCGACGATATGCTGGGTTTTGGCGCAGGAGAGGCTGTCACTTTGTTGACGCCTTATTTGTTGTCTGCTACCGCCGAAGTGATCAAGTTTTTGGCGGAAGAAGTGAAGAAGGCAGTCAGCGAAGAAGGCGCAAGTATGATCGGCGAGAAGGTGAAATCGCTCTTCAAGAAATACCGCAATCCTGACGAGTCAAAAAATAAAGTCCAGCCGTTGACTGCGGAGCAGCTGGCTCAGGTGCAAGCCATTGCCATGAAAGAGGCGCGCCGCTTGCGACTCTCCGATAAGAACACAAAACTGCTGGCAAACGCCATCGCGGGAAGTCTGGCGGTCAAGAAGGGGTAGGTTTTCATGTCATCAAAGTCAACCTCCTCCATGCGGCGGCTCAACCCGTTTCTGTTCCCGTCCGATACAGATTTTCGATTTGTCCTTCTCGTGGTTGCGATAGTCGCGGCGAGTATCACAGTGTTCAATTCCCTGCAAGTTGACATCTTTACTTCAAGTTGGTTGAAGATGACTGTGGACTGTATCGAGAAATCAAAACTTGCCCATCCTGACGACCTGACCCTGCAACTGCAATTTGAAAAACAATGCCGCGATAGATACGAGTTGCTCCAAAGCGGATGGATTCTGCTGGGGATCGCAATTCTTCTTTCCGTTGCAACCCTCATCTATTGGCTGACTCCCAGGTGGCTGGTCTGGCGCAGGAAGTTGAGTCCTTTCACGGCGGAGGATGACCCGCAGATTGCATCCAGCCTGGATGAGTTGTGCCGCGAGGCGGGGCTTGCCCGCGCTCCCATCTTTTTATCTGACCCGCTCAACCCCAACGTCGGCGGGCTCGCCTTTGGAAGAATCGGGCGCCGCTATGTCGCGCTAAATGGCGGACTGCTCGCCCAATTTCACATTGACCCTGCGCGGTTTCGCGCCATCGCCCGCCACGAACTGGCTCACCTAAAAAACAACGATGTGGACAAAACGTATTTCGCCGTTGCCGCAAGCCTGGCGTTTGCGTTGGTTGCATTAATTCCGCTGGGAGTCAGCCTGATAGACGACGTGTTTTTTGGACCCGACCTGGGCTTTGGATTCAATCTGGTATGGCGCGCGATTGCGATCGCTGGATATGTATATCTCGCGCTGGCGGGACTCCTGCGGACGCGTGAAGTCTACGCCGACGTTCGCGCCTCCATCTGGGACGGGGAGTCGGGTGCGCTTCGAGAAATATTATCCAAGCCCGCGGGCGCGAACTGGCTTTCCTTCCTGGGCTTTCATCCCGACCCCGCGTATCGTCTGCGCTCGTTCGATGAACCCCAGCGTCTCTTCCGCCTGTCTTACTGGGACGCATTTGCCGCGGGGGTCGCCTCCACGCTTGCTTTTCCCGATTTGAATGCCCTCTTCGATTTGTTACTTGACAGCCAGTACGAATCTCTCACTCCCTACGGCGCAAGCATTTTATTTGCGCCGATGATGGCAGGCGTATTAGGATTGAGCGCATGGCGGAGTGTTTATCTTGCAAGGATACAAGGCGCGAAGCCGCAGGGAATCGGCAGGCTCGGCGCGGCATTGGGGCTTGGCATGATTCTCGGATTGTGGCTGGCGCTTCGCTCGGCAGTTCCGTATCTGGATTACGACTCATTTACAGGATGGCTCGTCCCCTCATTGTTCCTTTTCTTTTGGGCAATCCTGCTGATCGTCGGTTTGTTTTTCCTCGCCAAATGGGTTGCGGCAGGAGCCGTAATCTGGCTGGAAACGACCCGTTCAGCCAAGTCCCTGCGAAGAGCATATGCCTTCACTATTTTCCTGACCGCGGCAATCATGACGATCTGCGTAGGGTTTTGGTATTTTTTCTGGTTCCAAGGATATGAGGGCGTTTATATGATTGTCAGTTTGGGCGGAGGGCTTGTTTCGGTAGTGAATCGTATTATCGGCTCTCCTTATGCTTTTTGGATTTTTCTCAGCCTGTGGGCATATCCCCTGTCCGCGCGGTTTTGGCGTCGAAGTGAAATCGTGGTAGAAAATGCGTATCTCGAAAACGATTCGCCTGCATTGAAATTACAGCCCTCCGAGTCGACGCGCATTGGCTTGGCGGTCGCCATCGGGGTAGTCAGCGCCATCCTGGCGGTCGCGCTCATGGCGATCATTCGGCTGGGGGTGCGCTTTTCTGTTGCCGAAGCGACATATACCGATCTTATCTGGAAAGACGGTTATCTCAAAAGCCAGATTGCGCTGGCGATCCTGTTCGAGTTGGGCGCGGCGTTCATCGCCTCTGTTTGGATCAAACGCGCGGGCTGGGCGCATGGGCTTCTCGCCGCTTTTGTCGCGGGCGGATTGACCACGCTTGGCTTTGTCAGCTTGGTGGAGTTGGGCGATTGCTTCTCAATCTTTTCGCTGGGAGGCGTTGGCGGCTGCGCCGATTTATTCGACCCCAGCCTGATTGGTTTGATTGGCAGTTACATGGTGAATTGGGGAATGTTCCTTTCAATCCCTGTGGCTGTCACTGCTTCAAAAATTGCTTCGTGGTTTCGCCAATAAATCTTCAGCCAAAGGAGAATCTCGTGTCCCCCAAACCCTTCAACATCCTCGCCAGCCAGACCCGCTTGATGAAATCCAAAATCACCAAGCGGACGTATCGCATTTCCATCAGTCTGCCGCTGGCTTCGTTCAAGACATCCAACCGTTCGTGGCCATTCGATAATCCGCTGAAAAAATATCCCGTCGTCTATCTCACTGACGCGAATTGCTACTTCGGCATGGTGACCGAGATGACCCGCGCCATGGGGTGGTGCGGAGCCACGACCGACGCGATCATCGTGGGGATCGGCTACCCCGAAGACGCGAATCCGCCCGAGGCGTGGCGCGACGCGGTGGTCGGTCGCACCTACGGTTTCACACCTGCAGCGGACGAAGCGACCAATACCGAAACTTCCAAATGGCTCGGGCGGAAGGTGGTCACAGGCGGCGCGCCGAAGTTTTTGCAGTTCATCAAACAGGAGTTGATTCCCGCCATCGAAAAGGATTTCCCTGCCGACCCGAAGAAGCGCGTCATCGCGGGACATTCGCATGGCGGGTTGTTCACCGCCTACGCCCTGTTCAACGAGCCGACCCTGTTCAACTCATTCCTCATTTGCAGTCCTTCGCTGTACATGCATGACCGCCTCATCCTTAAACTCGAAGAGCAATACGCCAAACGGCACAAACGACTCGCGGCGAAGGTCTACCTGTCTGTCGGCGAATTGGAGGAAGGATCGAACGACACAATGGTCGGGGATTTGGTTCGTCTCGCTGCCATGCTCCAAAGCCGCAAACACAAAGGCTTGACCCTCCGCCAACAAATCTTCCCCGACCTCAATCACTGCGATGTCACCGCGCCAGGGTTTCAGGCTGGACTCAAGTTTGCGCTGAAGAAGGATTAATGAAGTGAAAAAATATCTCTTTCTCTCCCTGGTTGCCGCCCTCATCCTCTCCTGCTCGACCGTCGCCGCCCCGACGGGAAAGGCTGGGGAAACAGAATCCGCTCCCCCGTCGGGGAATGAGGCGAACGCCAGCCCGACGCCGATCCCGCCCACCGCCACATCCCTCCCCACGTTCACGCCGACTCCCGTCAGCCGAGTCGCAAGTCCCGAAAATATCGGCGGGTTCGTGCAGGATACCGATTACTGGGATCAGGTGGTCGAGCAAATTGGAATGCCCTTGTACGATGGGGTGATTTTTGATTTTGTCATCAGCCAGGACGGGAGCAGGTTTGCGATGGGATTCTGCATGGGAGGGACTCATTCCATGACAGGATACTGCCTGGTGGACAGCGTCATCGTGGTGATGGACGCGCTGACGGGAGAGGCGATTCAGACTCTCCCTGTGGGCGACCTGAGCGTTCAGTCGGTGTCGTTTTCGCCCGATGGAAAAAAACTGCTGGCGACCCTGAAAAATATGTCGCTCGATTTTGTGATGGCGCTGTACGACCTGGAGACGGGCAAGCGCGAGCGCGCGTATTTTGACGGCAAGGCGGAAGATTGGTCTTATGTCACCGCCGAGTTCAGCCCCGACGGTGAGTTGATTTTATACAACTACAAAGGCGAAGACGATATACTGGAGATTCGCAGGGCTTCGGATTGGGAATTGCTCGGTTCCAAACTGGGCGTATTCAGTTACGAGAACATCGTGTTTGGCGACGACCCGAACATCGCGTACGGCTATGGGTATGACCCCGCCGCGTTCAAATTCGTCGTCTTCCGCATTGACCTGACTACTTATCAGGTTGTGGAAGTGGCGCGTTTCGACGATGAGAATTACCTGAAGCCTAGTTATCTGAACGTCATATCGCCCAACGGGAAATGGATTGTCTTCTTTTGGTATGGAGACTCGACCCTGAAAGTCCACGATCTCGAAAGCGGCGAATTGGTCGCCACCCTCAGCGAGCCAGAAATGTTCGATATTCGCGACGCCCGCTTCAGTCCCGACAGCCGCCTGCTGTTGGCGGATGGAGCCTTCGTCTGGGATCCCGACATCTTCGATTGGTCGCCTCCCGCCTTGAACGCGTGGGATACGTCCACGTGGGAGCATACCGCCTACGTGTACGGGAGTCACAAAGACGCGGATTGGATCTGGTTCGACAAGTCGGGCGAATCGTTCATCACCGCGGACAGGGTGGAGATCATGCGCTTCACCCTCCCCGACGCGGATTTTCTCGACGCGCAAGCCAGCGTGGAGAAATATCTCGACGCCGTCAGCGCGGGCGATTACGTCACCGCCGCCGATATGTTATTCCTGCCCGAAAATAGCGCATACGAGTTACTCGTCAGCAACGGCTTCGACCCCACGGATATGCCCACTGCGCTCGAAGGCGCCTGCGCCGTGCAGGACGGCTTTCCGTGCCTGCCCCTGCGTGACATTGTCCTGGGCTACCGCGAACCCGCGGGCGAAGACGGCGTGGTATACAGATTCTTTGTCACCTTCACCGCGCCCGACGGCTCCCTATTTACCGCGCCCGACGACACAAGCGAATTTATTATATGGGTCGGCGCGGACGGGAAGATTATGTCCCTGCACCCTGGCTCGTATGAGGGATGGTAGTGTACTGCAAACTTCAGTTTGCGAGGCGCAAAATAAATTTTGCGGTACAAGGTGAAACCATGACTCAACAACCCCCCACCGTCAACCCCTGGTCGGACGACGACAACTCCGCCTTTCTGCGCCTGCGGATGAAGACCTTCTGGAATCTCGATTACTTCGAGCGGATCATCCTCCCGCTTCTGGACTTTCCTCACGGCGGGCGCGTCCTCGACGTGGGCTGCGGCAACGGCGGCATTTCGCTTCTTCTCGCGGACCTCCGACCTGATCTGCAAATCCTCGGCATGGACTTTGAACCCAAGCCCCTCGAAGACGCGTCCGCGTACGCCGCGCGCAATGGGTTGAAGAATCTCGCCTTCGAGCAGGGCGACGCGCACAATTTGAAATACGAAGACGAATCGTTTGACGGCGTCGTCTGCCAAACCGTATTGACTCACGTCCGCGACGCGGAAACGGTCATCAGGGAAATGGCGCGCGTCCTCAAGCCTGGCGGAATCTTCTTCGCGGCGGAATACACCAACTCCGCGATGGCGAACTACGACAACGTCCACTTCGACAAATACGACGAAGCCTGGTATCGCGAGTATTATCGAATCAACCTGCTGTTCATGAAAGGCAAGAAGGCGTTGGGACGCGGGGACAATACCGTCGGCGTGCGCGTGCCGTTGCTGGCGACTCAGGCTGGATTGGATGTGTACGACGTCCGTCTCAATGACCGTGCCATGCACGGCTTCCCTCCCTATCGCCACGAGAAGCAGAGGAATTATCTCGAACTCGTCAAAACAGCGAACATCGTTGACGACGATGAAAAATGGCTGAGGCTGGATATCGAAACCGTGATGGCTGGCGGCGGCACGGAAGAGGACGGTCGCTGGTTCCATCACGCCATAGACAGCGCGGGAATCGTCCGCGCGATTGACGAGGGGACGTTTGCCGCGACGGGGTCGTTTGCGTTATATTTGACGTTTGCGAGAAAAACCTAATTCTTCGTCATTGCGAACGATGGTCGAGTAGGGCTGAGTGTTCTTCTCAGCCCGTATCGAGACCGAGTGAAGCAATCTCTGCATTCAACAAAGGGATTGCTTCGTCGGGGAGAACACTCTTCTCGCAATAACGGAAAACTCTTTGGAGACCAACATGGAATCAAAACTCACAGGACAAACCGCCATCGTCACAGGCGGCGGGCGCGGATTTGGGCGCGAGATCGCGCGCGCGTTGGCGAAGGAAGGAGTCAAGATCGCGGTGGTGGCGCGTTCGGCGGATCAACTCGCGGAGACCGTGTCGCTGATTCAAAACGAAGGCGGACAGGCAATCCCCGTCACCGCCGATGTGACCGATGTTTCCGCCGTTGCCAAGATGGTCGCGCAGGTCGAGCGCGAACTCGGCGCGGTGGATATTCTCGTCAACAACGCGGGGCGGCTCACGTCCATTGCGCCCGTCTGGGAGGCGAATCCCGATGAATGGTGGCGCGATGTGGAAGTGAACATCCGCAGCGTGTTTCTTTGCTGTCACGCCGTCTTGAAAGGCATGACCCAGCGCAAACGCGGACGAATCATCAACTTCACCAGTTCGGGCATGCCCAATGTCTCGGCGTATGATTGCTCGAAGGTCGCGGTCACGCGCTTTACGGATACGCTCGCAAGCGAAGTCAAAGAATTTGGCATTTCCGTTTTTGCCATGACCGTGGGTCCCACGCACACCGAGATGATGGATTACATGATCGAATCCGAAGCCGGGCGCAAGTGGCTGCCCGACCTGTCGAAATGGCTCGAAGGCAAATGGCAGCCCGCCGAGTTGGCGGGGACGCTGGCGGTGACTCTCGCTTCGGGCAAGTACGACGCGCTGACGGGACGCTGGGTCAGCCCTGAGGATGATTTGGATGACATGCTGAAACGGATCGAGGAAGTGGAGAAGGATGGGTTGTATGCCTGGAGCATTCGTGGCTTGAAAAATCAGGCGGGGTAAGGTCAATGAATCGCTTTACAGATGTTGTAAAATTAATTGACGCGGCGTCCGTGCAGCGTTGGCGTTTATGTTATAAACGCGTCTGCATTATTGCCCATATATGAAAAGCCAACACGTACCCCTCCTCAAACGCCTGCAATCCTTCGAATTCCTGCGCGGGTTGGATTCTGCCATACTAAAAGATTTGGCGGGTAAATCGGCGTGGAAGGTGTACGCGCCCAACGAAGTCATTTTTTGGGAAGGCGACCAGCAATCAAATTTGTATTATCTGCAATACGGCTCGTTGAAGGTGTTGAAGTCCGCGCCCGACGGGCGGCAGCGTGATCGAAATGTATCCGCCCGTGCGCCGCGACTTGCCGCTCGACGATTGGAGCGAAGAGAAAAAAGAGGCGGTTCTCGAAAAAGCGATCGCGGCTCTGTCGCGCGTTCACAAACTGGACATCGCCGTCAAGCGCATCGTCAGCCCGAAGGATTTCAGCGTCAATCTGAATTTGTATCGCGGAGCGGTGTATGGTTTGTCGCCGCAGGTCGCGCCGTGGAATCACTTCCCGCATCGCGCGCCGATTCAAGGCTTGTACCAGACAGGGCAGACCACCTACCCAGGCTACAGCGTGGGGCGAGCCGCCACCTCGGGCATCCTCGCCGCCGAAACGCTGATGACGGAATAGAGACGCGTTCTCCAAGAGAGCGTTTCTTAAGTCTTTTTGGCTCTTCCGTAATAAACGGGAAAGAGCCTCAACACAAAGTACACAAAGACTCTCAAAGGGGGAAAGACGTTTAGCCGTAAGGGCTTTTCCTTCGTTGACTTTGTGTTCCTTCGTGTTCAAAGGTTTTTCCCGTTAAAAACGGGAGAACCGCCTTTTTTTTGGACACGGATAACGCGCAGCGCGTTCGTAGCGCAAAACTCTCTACCGTACATTTAAACCGCTAAGCCCGCAAAGAACGCAAAGAACGCAAAGAAAACCTTTTAACTTGGCGACCTTAGCGTGCTTTGCGGTAAAAATCTTTCATGTACGGTAGAGAAGCGCAAAATAAATTTGCGCCTGTGCGGGCGCGGCGACGCGGTAAAATGGGGCCACATTCACCGTATCGCCTTTAAAGGCACGGCGCATAATCCCAATGACCGCTTAATATGGAAGCAGAGCCTTGAACAACAAACAAATACCTGCGTATCTGATTCTCCCGCCCTACCTCATCGGTTTGGTTGCGGGATTCTTTTTGATCCTCGTTTCCACATGGGCCGACATGGAAGCCTCCGTGTACGGCTTTCCCCGCCAGGCGCACGCCGGGTTGAAAGGATTCAGCTGCCCCGTTTTGATGACGCGCCGCGAGGTGGGCAGAATCGCCTTCACCATTTCCAATACAACGGACGGCAAGATCAGCCCGTTCATCAAATTCATGGCGAGTACGCCCGTCCTGCTGGAGGAACACCGCGAAGACTTCGACCTTGCGCCCGGCGAGTCGCGTACACTGGAATGGCAGGTGGACGCCGACAACATTGACCTGGGACAATTCATCTTTGCAAAAGTCCTGGTCATCTCCGCCTATCCGCTTCCCACCCGGGAGGCCTCCTGCGGAATCTTTGTCCTGGACCTGCCCATCCGCGGGAGGGAGACTCTGTGGCTTTTGATCGCGATCAGCCTGATCGGGATGGGATGGGGATTGTACGCGATGCATGTATCCCGGCTTGCCACTGGCGCCCGCCTTGCAAAATACCTGCCCGCGCTGGCGTTTCTGGTCATCGCAGTCCTCCTCGGATTTATCTTCGTTTTTGCCGGCGCCTGGGTTCAATCCACGCTGGTCCTGGCGGTGATCCTGCTTTTGTCTGTCATCCTGCTGGTTTCCTTCCTGATGGCCCCCGCATAATTGGATATGACCGAATCGTTTCGCTACGACAATTTGACCTGGCCCGAAGTCGCTGGCTTGCCGCGCGACATGCCCCTCGTCCTGCCTCTCGGTTCATCCTTTGACCTTGAGCGGGTCGCCGCGCAACTGAGCCATCCCCAACGCCTCGGGCTTCTCCCGCCCATCCCCTTCGGCTGGCGCGGCAGCGGACTGGCTGTCGCGGAGACGCTGCTCGCGGCGTATGTCCGCAATCTACTGGATAGTCTGCGCGACGACGGCTTCACGCGCGTCTATGCCCTCACTCCCCAAGGGATTGACCTCGGCCTCGGCGAATCCGCTCTGCATACACAGGTAAACACGTACACAGGTAAACCCGTGGACGCGTCACCTGAAACCTGGAACTTGAAACCTGAAACTCAAAACCCGACACCTCGCACCTCGCACCTGACACTTCCTCCCGACACCGAACGCAACAAAGTCATCATCCTTCCCATCGGTCATACCGAACAGCATGGATTTCACCTGCCTCTTTCCGTGGACACGATCATCATCGAAGCGATTGCGGACGGCGCCGTGGAAAAAATTCCCGGTCACGCCCACGCGTTACCCGTCATGCCATACGGAGTCAGTACACACCGCTCCTCCTTCGCGGCGACGATGAACGCGGGCGGGCGCGCCTTCGAAGATTTCTGGCTCGGCGTCATTGACGCGCTGGCGGCGCGCGGCTTTGACCGTTTCTACTTCATGAGCGGGCACGGCGGCAACATGTCCTTCCTGGTCAATATCGTCAAGTACGCGGGCGAGCGCCACCGTCGGATTTTTTGCGCCACGGCTTTCCTGCACACCGCGGGAAGAATCGGCGCCGCCGCGCTCGAAAAATATCGCGCCTCGCCCATCGGCGGGATGGGACACGCGGGCGAACTCGAAACCTCGTATATGCTTCACCTGCGCCCCGATCTCTGCCGCATGCAGCGCGTGGTGGACGAGACCGACTTCATCTCTACGCCCGATTACTACATGGACTGGATCGAGGGCGGCAGCCTCATCGCAAACCCACCCTGGGATGACGATACCAAAACAGGCGCGTACGGCGCGGGCAGTCTCGCCACTGCAGAGAAGGGACGCCTCTGGCTGGAAGCCGCGATCGAAGAGAAGGCCGCTCACGTGGCAGAGATTCACGAACAGCATCGTCGCCGCGAAGAGCGAAGAAACGCGGGATGGGGATTGTGGGGAAAATCGTGATCGGTAGGTGCGCGTCCCCTCGCGATCATTTCTTTGTCACGATCATCTCATGGATCGTGTGGGCGTAGCGGTTTTGCAGCCGGATGAAATGACTCTGGATCGCGTCCGCCTCCGCTCCGTCGGGCGCGAGGAAGCGCCCACTTTCCACACCCTGCCGCGCGATCTCGCGGCAGACCGCCTCGGCAATCAACTCCGCCAGCAGCACCTGCCCCTGCACGGTCGAGTCCAGCCGTCCGTTCTCATCGAGATAAATCTTCACCGACGGCGCTTCGGTCGCGACCACGATCGTGGAATTGATGCGGTCGAGATAGACCCGCTGACGCGGGTCCGAACGATCGTCGAAGCGGATGTCATTGAACAGACCGCTGCGTGTTGCCTCCGACGCCTCAGCCGGCGGCTCTTTTCTTGAACGCACCTGCACCAGCGCGCGCGCTTTCGCATTCCCCACATACGCGGTGACAAGTCCCTCGCTGCCCACCTGGTGTCCCTCCACACGCACGCGCGCCACGCCAACGGTTGGGTCTGCTTCATCCGCCTCGATTACCGCCTTCGGGGTCAGCACCGCCACCTGCGGGTTGTCCGAAACGATGAACGCGAACGCGCCGGGCCGCGCCAGCGCAGGCATCTCCACGCGCAGGATCAGTGTCGTGTTCTGGCCGGTCTGAAGAATCACCTGCTTTTGGGCAAAGTCGAGACCGGAGGAGGGCAGTTCCATTGGCCGCACACCGCCTTCCGTCCGCGGCGCTTTTGGCCGCAACTCGGAGGATGCGATGGAGTTCAACTCGTGCAGGGCCTTGTCCAGTTTGCGGCGCAGGCGCGAGTCGAGTTTGGTCTGTTCCTCGTGCAGGGCATGCTCGCGCTCGCGCTGAATGAACGGATCGAGACGCGCCTCCACCGCCGCCTTCAATGCCTTCGCGAACGGATGCGTCCAGTTGATCCCGTCGCGGGTGGCGGTGAGAACCGGCTCGTCGTTCTTGAGCAGGTCGTGGAGATAATCGCATTTGATCGAGCCGTAGAAAAACGACGCATACGGATCATTCTCATACTTGAGCATGGTCAGCGCCACGACAGTCGCATGACTCACCACCAGCAAACCCGCGTCGGCATAATCGCCCTCCTCGCCGCGCGTAGACAGTTGCAGGGTGGAACGGAATAATTCCAGCCGCGCCTGCGCGTTGAACCCCTCCAGCGAAAAGACTTCATCCAGCGCCTTTTCGCCGCGCGGCGGGTGATAAGTGAGGATATGCTCCTCGCGCGCCTTCCTTTCCCCCGACATCTGGCGCAGCACAATGCGCCGCTGCCGTCCCGCCAGAATCGGACGCAGCTCGAAATGCCGCGAAAGATAATTGCGCAGGTTGTCGAACTGCGGCACTTTCACATCTTCGCGCGAAACAATGATCTCCACCTCCGTGCCGTTTTCGGGAATACCGTATTCCTCGCGCAGGTGATCGCGCGAAGTGATCGGCGCGTCCAACTCAAAGGTCGGCACGCCCTTTGCCAGCACCAGCGCGCTCGAATAGAACATTCCCTCGCGGAACGAACGCACATATCCATGACCCAGCCCGAAGATGGCGTCTTTGAGTCCGCGCCCCCACATGCCGCGCACAGCCTGATCCTCCTTCAATCCGCTCGTGGCCTCGCCATACGTGCCGACCACCCGCTCCATACGCTCGTCATCCATGCCCTCGGCAAAGTCGCGCACGCGAAGAATCGAGTTGCTGCGCCTGCGCTGCACCTCGATCACGATCTCGCCGGACACGTTCCATCCCTGCGCTTCGAGCCGCGCATAACTGTCGTTGCTGTTTGTAATGATCTCCACCAGCGCGCGCAACACATCCTTGCGGATGGCCTGGTCGGCCTGCTGCAAGGCAACGCGGTCGGCATACTGTAAACGACGGCTGGTGGTCATGCTGATTCTATCTCTTTAAAATCCGTGGCGGGGCTTCTGCAAGCAAATGCGAAAAGCGCGCCTCGCAAAAATCCAAAAAAGCCGCCAGATCCTTGCGCCCCTCCGCGCGCACCTGATCCTTGAACGTCTCCAGGTTGCGCGCCAGCGCGGCGGGCGAACTTTCCATGGTGCATAGCAGCATGCTGCGGAAATCGAATTCGTTGATGCGCGCCCTGCTTTTCTGACGTTTGAAATGACGGTACGCCTCCGACGACTCGACGGCTTTTACATACCGACTGTCGCGCGTCGGCGGCCTCTCGCTCACGCGCAACCTCTGGCGGATCGGCCGTCCCAGTCTTTTCTCCACCTGCGCCGCGTGGCGCGTCCCGCGTGCCGTCAACTTGAGCGAACGCGCGAGCCACCCCTTTGCCCGCAGTTCCGCCCAGCGGCGCCCCACCACAGCCGAGTCTGGCCAGTGCGGATAGCCGCGCAGGGCAAACCGTCTGGGGAACATTGCGAAGCACGCCGCCACTACGTCTTCGGCGGTGAAATCTGCCGCGTGCCTTTCCAAATGAAAGATGGCAAATACGGTCAGGTCGCCAAGGGTGAGTCTGGCATCCGTCTCGAAGGCAAAGGTGGGATAATTCTTCTTAATGGGCATGGGCGTCTCGGTGGGTGAGGGAGCCGGCTCGGATTTTGTTCACAGCCTCATTTTACCTGCTTTGAACAGTCTGCATCCTCTCCCTTGTCAGACATTCCCCCCTCGGCTACAATCCCGCCACCAACTGCTGGAGGCAGACAGGCAACATGGCCAAACAACGCATCTTACTAGTGGACGATCACGAGGTTGTGCGCCTCGGATTAAAATCCCTGCTTGAGCGTCACCCGCATTTCGAAGTGGTGGGCGAGGCCGGTTCGGCGCGCGAGGCGATGGAACAGGTGGCCGCGCTCGACCCGGATGTGGTGGTCATGGACATCCGCCTGCCGGGTGTCTCGGGTATCGAGGCCTGCGAGGAAATTGTCAGCCGCCATCCCGCGATCAAGGTCATCATGCTCACCTCCTACGCGGAGGATGAAATGCTCTTCTCGGCCATTCGCGCCGGGGCGTCCGGCTACATCCTCAAACAGATCGGCAGCGACGATCTGGTAAAAGCCCTCGAGGCGGTCGGACGCGGAGAAGCCCTGCTCGACCCGGCCGTCACCCAGCGCGTCTTCCAGGAGGTGCGGCGGGCGGTCAAGGAGGAGGAAGCCTCGGCCTTCGCTCATCTTAGCCAGCAGGAGAAACATGTGCTTCTGCTCGTCTCCGAAGGCAAGACCAACCGTGAGATTGCAAAGAATCTCTTTCTTGGCGAAGGCACGGTGCGAAATTATGTTTCGAGCATCCTCTCGAAACTGAGCGTGAACAACCGCGCCGAAGCCGCCGCCTACGCGGTGGAACACAGCCTGAGGGAATACATCGCTCCCTGATCTTCCGCCCTGCGCTTCGGCGCAGGTTTTGTTTTACACCCTCCCCGTTATAATAGTCGTATGACATCGGACGGTTCCATCCTTTTCCTCGGCAAGGCAGACGATCCCTACTGCGCCCGCGCCCTCGATTTTTGCCGCGAAAACTCGAGCAACGTCACCGCCTGCCTCGGCAAATGGGGCGACCCGCTTTCCGACGCCATCCGCCGCTGGGAGGGCGACTATATCATCTCATATCTTTCGCGCTGGGTTGTGCCTGCCGATCTGTTGGCGAACGCCCGCAAAGCCGCCATCAATTTTCACCCGGCCCCGCCAGAATATCCCGGAATCGGTTGTAATAATTTTGCGCTGTACGAAAACGCAAAAGAATATGGCGTCACATGTCATCACATGGCGGCCCAGGTGGACAGCGGTTCCATCATCGCCGTCTCGCGCTTCTCTGTTTACGAAACCGACAACGTCGCCTCCCTGCTCGAACGGACATACCAGCATCAGATCGCGCTCTTCATGGAGATCGCCGCGCTCATCGTGAGCGGAGAAGCATTGCCGGCCTCCAGGGAACAATGGACGCGCCCACCCTTCACGCGCAAACAATTCAACGAACTCTTTCGCATCACGCCCGATATGAGCAAGGATGAAATCTCCCGCCGCGTGCGCGCTGTCAGTTACGGCGCATGGCAGCCATACATCGAGGTAAATGGATTCCGTTTTGAATATCGTCCTCCGCCTCCCTGACCCCTTTGCCGTCCAGCCCGGCGCCGAGCGCGCCTCTACCATGTACCGGCGCAGTTTGCTTATCCCAATACAACATTATCAATCAGACGGGTCCGCCCCATGAACACGGCCATCGAAAGCAACGCCTTCCCCGCGACTGTTTCCAACTCTTCCAACGTATCGTAATCGGCCACAGAGACATATTGCATTTTTGCCAGCGGCTCGGAGAGGATAACCTCCGCCATAATTCTTCGCAGCGACTGGGCATTGCGCTCGCCTCTTTCGTAGGCCGACCTTGCCGCGCTTAACGAACGGAAGAGGACGGCCGCGGCTGTTCTCTCGTCGGGCGAGAGGTAACTGTTTCGACTCGACATTGCCAGTCCATCCGTCTCGCGCACGGTGGGGCAGACCACGATCTCGATCGGAAAATCCAGGTCGCGCGTCATCTTGCGGATAACCGCCGCTTGTTGGGCGTCCTTTTGACCGAAGTAGGCTTTATGCGGTTGGACGGCGTTAAATAGTTTGCTGACCACCGTCGTCACGCCTCGAAAGTGACCCGGGCGGGACGCGCCCTCGAGCGGTTTCGTCAGCCCCTCCACCTCCACCCAGGTTGCGAAGCCGGGCGGATACATCACCTCTGGCGTCGGAGTCCAGACCAGTTCCACGCCGGCGGGTTCGAGCAGAAGCAGGTCGCGGTCGAGATCGCGCGGATACGTTGAGAGGTCTTCGCTGGGACCGAACTGGGTCGGGTTAACGAAAATGCTGACGATCACATGATCGCATTCCTCTCTTGCGCGGCGCGCAAGGGAGACGTGGCCCTCGTGGAGGTATCCCATGGTGGGGACCAGGCCCACTTTCCCGTCGAAAAGGAGGCGGGCAGAGCGTAGTTCGGCAAGAGAGGAAACGATCCTTGGCGGTTGCTTATCCATGTCTTTATCCTTGTGAAATATCGGGCAAAAGGGGGAATCTCCCCGTTGACTTTTAGAAAATGTGTGCTAGACTTTAAATAAATTCAGAGAAACGGAGACTCATATGGCTTTTTCACACACCAATTCCAAAGGCGTCACCTACTACCTGCACTCCAACGGCAAAATGTTCTACTTTTCGAAGGAGGTCAAACCGACAGGCGCGCTCGACGCTCTTCCCGCTGGTTACAACGTGGTTGAGATGAAGACCGGCATGTTGGTTTTGAAGAAGGTTCAAGCGGCGGATGCGGAGCCAAAATCCAGCTAGCCGTGAACAAAGTATAACCCCGTTCGTTCCAACCCATTGTTCTTTTAGAGAAAAGGAGATTAAAATGAACCGTACACGTGCCTCTAAAAGCCCTGCAGAAAGGAAGGCGTAGCCATGCCCGCGCTCAACCGTGTTCAATTGATTGGCTATCTCGGAAAGGACCCCGAGAGCAAGTTCACCCCCACTGGCAAGAAGGTCTGCCATTTCAGTGTCGGCGTGACTCAGCGCTGGAAATCGGGCGGTGAGATGAAGGAATACACCGACTGGTTCAACATCGAGGCCTGGGGCAGGCTGGGCGAGGTGGCCCAGCAATACCTCAAAAAGGGAAGCCTTGCCTTCGTGGAAGGACGTCTCAAGACGGACCGCGTTGGCGAGGGCGAGAACACCAAGTATTTCACCAAGGTAGTGGCGCTCTCCCTTCAGTTCCTGGACCGGAAACCGGCCGAGGAGCCGGTCCTGTCTGTGGATGAAGAAGCCGCAGGCTACGAAGCGTAAATGAAACAAGGCGGACCAACTGGTTCGCCTTGTTTGTTTTTTTATGGGGGATTGAGGATAGCGCTTCCAATTCATGCTTGTTACCGGGCCGCCGATGGCGTTATCATACGCATGCGGCGCTGCCTGCATATGACGGCGCGAACAAAGATCAACCCTGTCGTGAAAAACCACGAGGAGCAGCGAATCATGTTCCATTCCATCCCGCCGGGCATACTCGAACGAATGCGCGACCTTGAAACGCGCGATAAAACCGACCGCGCCGATGGCACGCCGCACATGCGGCGGCTAAGGCAGATTCCGCCCGAGGCGGGGAAATTTCTCGCCCTGTTATTGGCAAACGCGCCGCAGGGTCAGATCATTGAAGTTGGAACCAGCGCGGGATACTCAACGCTCTGGCTGGCGTTGGCCGCACAAGCGGCCAGTCGCCGCGTGACGACATTTGAAATCCTGCCCGAAAAGGCCGAACTCGCCCGCGAGACTTTCCGTCTTGCGGGCGTTGAACAGACCGTTGATTTGATCGCCGCCGACGCGCGTACGCATATCGAAAAATTTGAGGAAATAGCCTTCTGCTTTCTCGATGCAGAGAAGGAAATCTATGGCAAAATCTACGACATGGTCGTTCCGCGCCTGACACAAGGCGGCTTGCTCGTCGCGGATAACGCCATCAGCCATTGTGAAGCATTGCACCCCATGCTCGAGCGCGCCCTGGGCGATGTTCGCCTGGACGCATTGATCGTTCCGATCGGGAAGGGAGAGTTGGTGTGCAGAAAGATCCGGCCTGCGGAGCGTCTCCATGCGATTCAAACGAATTGATGTTTTTCGAATCGTCGCCATCTTCCTGGTTCTTTGGGCGCACACACAATTTTTCGACGGCATTACGCCCCAGGGGACATTTGCCCGCGTAGTGGAACGGGTCGCGGTCATCGCCATGCGCTGCGCCATCCCGTTTTTCTTCATCGCCTCAGGATACTTTGTCGGCGGAAGGATCATGGAGGAGGGCGGCGCACAATTTCACCTGACCTGGAAATATTCAAAAAAACTCCTGATCGTGTTCGCGGCCTGGTGCGCCATCTATGCCGCGGAGTCACCTTCCGTCTTTTTGGATCTGTTGCGGGAGAATCCTGAAACGTTATTTTTTGTGGGAACGCGTATCCACCTCTGGTTTCTGCCCGCCCTGCTGCTTGCCATCCTGTGTTTCCGATTCTGGCCCTTCGATAAACGGGGAAATTCGTTCCTGGCGTTTGGGCTGGTTCTCTTTGTGGTTGGGTTGCTGGGCGGTTCATACGCGATCACGCCCATTGGTCTGGACCTGCGCTTCAATACGCGTAATGCCATATTCTTCAGCGTGCCGTTCTTTGCGATAGGCGCGCAGCTGCACACAAGGAAACCAATCGTAACGGCGCGGATGGCCTGGGGATTGTTCTTCCTGGGACTGGCGCTCTTTTTATTTGAGACCTATGTGTTATGGGCGCGCTGGTCGGCGTTGCCTATCCGTCACGATTACCTGTTGGGCAGCATTCCCTACGGACTTGGTTTCTTCCTGATCGCCTACGCGGCGCGAGACGAGACGCGGCTGGAGAACACCCTCGCGTCCTATTCAAAATACGTGCTGGGAATCTATGTCTCGCACATGCTGTTCATTGACGCATGGTCGCCAGTGGGTGTTTATTTCCCCCAGAGTCTCTGGGCCTTTCTCCTCCCTGTGCTGGTGTTTTTCTCCTCCCTGCTTGCAGTCGCGGCTACTTTCCGGACACCGTTGCGCTGGCTGGTTTCATAAGGTCGTCAGATCGTGATGTACGCATGATCGGCGTTCTGGAATGGCGCTGGATCGGAACGCGCGCCAGAGGGAACGCGTTTCGATCCAGTAATCCATATCCTCAAGACTTTTTTCGATCCAGCATCGCATGGATGCGACGGGTCGGAACGTATCCGGTTGGCTTGCACCAGGGTGTCGGATGCCACGCCGACTCATCTACAGAGTGCGTTTTTTGCTACGGCAGGCTACACGGGGGCCGACTGGCCGTATAACTGGCGGCGGATGTCCATCACATCGCGGCTGATCTTCGAGCCGCTGTCTTCCTTGATTTCCTTGTTGATCTTTTCAATGGCATACATGACGGTCGTGTGGTCACGGCCGCCGAGCGCCTCGCCGATCTGCGGTAGTGAAAAATTGGATTCTTCGCGCAAAACGTACATGGCAATCTGCCGCGGCAGGGCCACGTCGCGCGAGCGGTTTCGGCCGAGAAGTTTTTCGATGGTCAAATTGTATTTGCGCGCCACCAGATCTACCACGTGTTCGGGGCGAATGTCGCCGCGCTGGGGCAGGAGATCGGCCAGGGCTACATCCACCAGATCAACGGTCAGCGCGGAGCCGCTCAGGTCGGCGAAGGCGATGATGCGGTTGAGCGCGCCCTCCAATTCGCGGATGTTGGATTGGACGCGGCGCGCGATGGCCTGCAAAATTTCATCTGGCACGAAGCGTCCCGTGCGCTCGGCCTTGGAGCGCAGGATGGCAAGACGGGTTTCGAGATCGGGCGCCTGAATGTCGGCGGCGAGTCCCCATTCGAAGCGCGAGCGCAGGCGTTCTTCGAGCGTGACGAGCGACTTTGGCGGCCGGTCCGACGAGACGATGATTTGCTTATCCTGCCCATGCAGGGTGTTGAAGGTATGGAAGAATTCCTCTTGTGTGGATTCTTTGCCCGCGATGAATTGGATATCATCCACCAGCAGCACGTCGGCGGAGCGATATTTTTCGCGGAAGGCCTGCGTGGTGTGCGTGCGAATGGCGGAGATCAGGTCGTTGGTGAATTCTTCGGAGGAAACGTAAAGCACGTTCAATCCGCGCGCGATACAGGCGTTGCCGATGGCGTGCAGCAGGTGTGTCTTTCCCAGGCCTACGCCGCCATATAGGAACAAGGGATTGTAGGCGCGCGCTGGTTTTTCGGCCACGGCCTGGCAGGCGGCGTGTGCGAGACGATTGCCCGCGCCGACCACAAAGGTTTCGAAAACGTAACGGGGATTGAGCGTTGCGCTGCGCGGGCGCGATTCGGCGGGCAGCGCTTCGGGCTGGACCTCGATCGGGTTGGCCTCACCCGCCTCCCCGTTGGCCTCTGAAGCGACGACGAACTTCACGCTCAGGGCCGGGTTGGTGATTCCCGCCAACATGCGGTTGACCGTCGCCGCGAGGCGCAAGTCGAGCCAGTCGCGGGCGTAGGCGTTGCGGACGGAAACGGTCAGCACGTTTGAATCGTGGGAGATCGGGCGGCTGTCGCGCACCCAGGTGTCGAAGGAGGCGCGCGGCATTTCCAATTGTAGCTGGCCTAACACCGATTGCCAGGTCATGTCTGCGTTCATAAGCGCTCCGAAACGTGCAGATAGGATGAATTGAACCAAACCGCATCTTCCACTACGCGGCTTAACTGGAATAAACGTTGATTCAGTTTTGAAGCAAACGATCAGTTGGGTTTTGGATGTGTAGAGACTCACATCCATCATCTCAGCGTGTGAACATTCTAGCAGAGGTTGATGAAAAAAAACAACACTACCACCCTACGCAAGTTTAAAATAATCCAGTTTTTTAAGAGAGGCCAATGTTAATAATCACTCGGCGCGTCGCTGGTGAATTGTGTTGATGTTAGAACGTGCGTTTCAGCCAAAGACGTGTAATGAAGTTATCCACACCCCCACATATGGGGTTGGGCGGCTGTTTTTGCGGCATATTCGCATATATCTATTAAAAAACGTTCCTGCTTTGAAGCGGGCTTCGCGATGAAACGAAATACAGTTTCCTGTGATTCAAATGTTAAAGAAAACCGTTTGGTACCCATTTTCATTCGCGCGCGCGCGGAACCCATACCAGGACGGTCGTTCCCTCCTGCACGGCGGAGGCAATATCCACATCGCCGCCCACTGCGCGGGCGCGCGTCTGCATGTTGGCGAGTCCGTGTCCGATGGATTTGCCCATCTTCGAAGAATCGAAGCCGCGCCCGTTGTCGCGCACTTCCATCAGAACGCGGTCGTCGGTGTTCCACAGACTGACTGTGACGCGTTTTGCCGCGGCGTGTTTGGCCGCGTTGGCCAGCGCCTCCTGGCAGATATGAAACAGCGCCAGCGAATGGATCTGCGGCAGGTCGTCCAGGTCGGCTTTCGACCCGTTGACCGTGATCGCGGCCAGGGTGTTGGCGCGAAACTCGGCCGCGAGGCGCTTGATTCCTGCCAGCAAGCCGTCGTTTTGATCCATTTGCCGCGGACGAAGATCAAGGATGTAGGCGCGGATGTCGCGAATGATCTTGTTCAGGCTGTCTGTGACCTGTTTAATACGATTTTTTGCCAGCGATGGGTCTTCATCCAGCATGTGGCCGATATTTTCCATGGCCAGCCCCACTCCGTAAATGGATTGGATGATGCCGTCGTGCAGATCCATGCCGATGCGCTCGCGTTCCTCCAGCACGGCCAGTCGGCGGGCATTGGCATGCAAACGCGCATTTTCGATGGCCAGCCCCGCCCAGTTGCTCACCGCTGAAAGCAATTGCACGTCGCGGGCATCAAAGGGAGCCTGCCCGCGCGTGACTACGCTCATCACGCCCACCAGGTTATTTGAAGCCTTCAATGGCAGGCAGGCGATCTGGTGAAATCCCGCCCGAACGACCGCATCGCGCAGAAAACGGATATCCTTGGTCAGTTCCAGGCTGACGATCGGCTCGCCCGTCTGCGCCACCAGGCCAGGGAATCCTTCTCCGATCTTAAAGCGGTTCTGATTCCAAAAGGCTTCGGCGCCCTGGCCGCGGTGCAAGACCATGCGCAGGGTCTGCCGATCGTCTTCGAGAAGAAAGATCTCCCCCGTTTCCACTTTCATATAATTCATCACCAGCGCGAGGGTGCGATTCAAAATTTCATCGAGTTCGAGCGAAGAAGCCAGCATGGAGGCAATATCGTTCAACAAGGCCGCGTCTTCATTGCGGCGGGCGAGAACCGCGTCGCGCTCTTTGAGGCGCTCGTACAGGCGCGCGTTCTGAATGGCCGCGGCCGCGTAGGTGGCGAGCATTTGAATAATGCGTTCGTCGTCCTGCGTGAACTGGTTTTTCCCGATCTTTTCGGTCAAATAAATTTGCCCCAGTTGAATATCCGCCGCGCGAATGGGAATGCCCAGGAATGAGCGCATTTTGGGATGATGGGCGGGGAAGCCCGCGCTGCGCGGGTCACGCGTCAGGTCTGCGAGGCGAATCGGTTCCTCCGCGCCCATCAACGCGCCGATCAGGCCGTGTCCCTGCGGCGGATGCGGCATGCGCGCAATCTCCTCCTCCGACATCCCGACCGAAATGAAATGCTTGATCTTCCCCTCGTCATCCAACACGCCGACCGCGGCATAGCGCGCATCCGCCTGCTCGCAGGCCACGGTTGCGATCTTCTTCAACAGCGTCTCCAGCGAGACATCCTTAACCAATTCCAAACTGGCCTGGTGCAGGGCCACGAGACGTTCCTGAAGTTCCTCACGGGTTAGCAGCATGAATTTTCCTCTGGCTTGTCCATTATATCCACAATCAACGGATCGCGGACGCCACACGAATAACGCCAGAGCGCGCGCCAATTTGAACCCTGATAGAATTTGGCAGAAAGCCGCAATACAATCATGTCAAGGAAAACGAAATGAGCAACTCTCGCATCGCTGGATTCTACAACCTGACTCTCGCCGCGCGCTGCGCAAAACTGGCAGACGCGGCGGGTCTGACTCCGCCCGATCTGGCCGCGTGGACCTCAGGCGGACTCTCTCCCGAAGCCGCCGACCACATGATCGAGAACGTGGTCGGAATGCACTCGCTTCCTCTTGGCATTGGGCTTAACTTCCAAGTCAATGGCCGCGATGTGCTCGTCCCGATGGCAATCGAGGAACCGTCTGTTGTGGCGGGCGCTTCATTCATGGCGAAACTCGCCCGCGCGGGCGGCGGATTCCATGCCACCGTTTCCGCGCCGCACATGATCGGACAGATCCAAGTCATCAACCTTCCCAACGTGGAAGAAGCGCGGCTGAAAATCTACGAGAAAAAAGCCGAACTGCTGGCGATTGCCGATGAGATTGATCCCGTGCTAAAAAAATTCGGCGGCGGCGCGCGCGACCTCGAAGTCCGAATGATCGAATCCTCGCCAATCGGCGCGTTCCTCGTCGTCCACCTCATCTATGACGTGCGCGACGCGATGGGCGCGAACGCGGTCAACACCGCTTGCGAAAAACTCGCCCCGCAGATCGAAGCCATCACGCGCGGCAAAGTCCACCTCAAGATTTTGTCCAACCTCGCGGACAGACGTCTCGCCCGCGCGCGTTGTACCATCCCCGTCAGCCAGTTGACCGTGGGATTCGAATCCTTCAAAGGCGAGACCGTCCGTGACGGCATCATCGCCGCCTGGGCATTCGCCGCATCCGATCCGTACCGCGCCGCCACGCACAACAAAGGCATCATGAACGGCGTGGACGCGGTGGTGATTGCGACAGGCAACGACTGGCGCGCCATTGAAGCGGGTGCGCATGCCTACGCCGTGAAGAACGGCAAGTACGCGTCCATCTCCACCTGGGGCAAGGACGCGGACGGCAACCTGGTCGGGACACTCGAAATGCCGATGGCGGTGGGCATCGTCGGCGGCGCGACCAAGGTCCATCCCGCCGCGCAAGCCGCGGTCAAACTGATGGGCGTGAAGACCGCCAACGAACTAGCCGAGGTCATCGTCTCGGTGGGACTGGCGCAAAACCTGGCCGCCCTGCGCGCCCTCGCCACCGAAGGCATCCAGCGCGGACACATGTCGCTGCACGCGCGGCAGGTCGCGATTGCGGCGGGCGCGAGCGGTGACCTGATCGAGAAGGTGGCGGCGCAGATGGTGGCGGAGAAGGTGGTGAGGATTGATCGAGCGGAGGAGATTTTGAAAACGTACACAAGTACACAGGTACACACGTAGACAGGTTCGGGCTTGACGAGAGACAAAATGGGTATATACTATGAATATATACCCAAGGAGTCTATATGGAAACCGCCAAACTATTTCAAAATGGTAAAAGCCAAGCAGTTCGCCTTCCCAAAGAATTCCGCTTCCATAGTGACCGCGTTTACATTAAACGTATTGGAGAGGCTGTCGTGCTTCTTCCCTATCAAACACCCTGGAAGACATTGCTCGACAGTCTTTCCCTGTTCTCGGCTGATTTCATGAGCGAGCGTATTCAACCGCCGCTTCAAGATCGCGAGGACGCGTTCTCATGAAATACATGCTGGATACAAATATCTGCATTGGCTTGATTCGGCATAAGCCACAACATCTCATTGATCGGCTTACGAATTATGCGCCGTTGGAAGTGGGCGTATCTTCCATTGTTGTTGCCGAGTTGACTCATGGCGCGCAAAAGAGCAGTCAAGCCGAGCAAAACCTGGCAGCCTTGGAGCAATTTCTCCTTCCTCTCGAAATCGCGGCTTTTGACCAGCGCGCGGCGTCAGCATACGGATATATCCGCGCTTTGCTGGAACGATCGGGAAATGTCATCGGCTCAATGGATTTGCTTATTGGCGCGCACGCGTTGAGTCTGGATGTTGTTCTGGTGACGAACAACATAGGCGAGTTCAAGCGAATCCCAAATTTGAAGATCGAAGATTGGATGACTGAATAAAAGTTATTCATCACGTGAATAACTTTTATTCAGCAAAACACACCCATGACAAGTCAAAAAAAACTCACCCCCGAAGAAATCTCCGCCCTTGTAAATGGATTGAATCCCATTGATTGGGCGCAGATGGAATTACTGGCAAAACTGCCGCCAGGTCAGCGAATTTTGCCTACGCTAAATGCCACTCTCATGATACGGGCTGGGCTTCGTTCTGCATTTATGAAGAAGTTCCCTGAACTCTCCAGGTCTGAGATCAATATGATGATCCTAGAATACCTGACTCCCATCAGGATGGAAAAACATGGCTCTGTTTGACCTTTACTTTCGCGTTGTAAAAGCGCTGGAGAAAATCGAAGCGCCGTATGTAATCGTGGGCGCGTTTGCTGGCTCGATCTTTGGAATCACTCGCGCCACCGCTGACGTGGATATCATGGTGGATTTGCGCAATGAAGACAGCGAGGCGCTTTCAGAACTGTTTCCCCTGCCACGCTATTATGCAGATCCAGAAATGATAAGAAATTCCATACAAATGGGGATCATGTTCAACATCATAGACACAGACGAGGGCACAAAAGCAGACCTTGTCCCTTTAAAGCGCGATCCCGAATATCACATTGCCTTTGAACGCCGTGTGCGACAAACATATCGCGATGAGAGCGACGAAATATTCGAAGCATGGTTCGCACAGCCAACAGATATTATTATCGGAAAACTATGGGCATGGGATGAAGGCAGGTCGAATAAACACCCCGATGATATTTATTCCATTCTTTTCTTCTGTCTGCGCGGTTTCAGCGATTACCAGGTTGACGTTGAAGAAGTCGCCGAAGCCGCCGCCCGCATCGGACAGGAGACTTTGGATATGTGGCTCAAAACCCTAGCGAGAGCAAGAGAGGAAATTGCAAAAGGAAGTGCGTCGAAAAAATGGTGATCGGCGGGGGGATGAATCCCCCGCCTCAGTTCATGGAAGTCGGCTCAAGCCGACTCGCCCACCAGTCCGAAGGACTTCCACGCACTGAGCAGGGATTTTTGCGAAGCATCCTTTAGGGCAACCCCGCTCACTTCCAAACTCTGGTACGGCAATCGCTTGTCCGTGGATTATCACGGCAGGAGCATGGAACAGGTTGCAGAGATTTTCAAGCAGGTTGGTTTGATGTCAACGTTTTGGGATGTGGCACATTCGTGACCAGCGGATATAAAACGGATTAGCGGATACCGCGCCTCCATCCGTTTATCCGCTTCCCATCCGCTGGTCACCACCGCATAATGAAAGGATTACCATGCCGCTTGATCCAAACGTTCCACATACCGAACTCACCTATCGCATCATCGGTGCGGCCATGCGTGTGCATAATCGTCTGGGACCAGGACTGAAGGAGAAACACTATCAACATGCGCTGACAGCGGAAATGCGAGCGGATGGCATGTTGGTTGAAGAAGAATATGTTATGGAAATCTACGACGGCGATACCTGGCTGGGAAGGTTGTATATTGACGACTGGGTCGAGAAAACAGTCGTTGTCGAAATCAAAGCCCTATCCCACATGTTAACCAATCTTGAAGTTTCCCAGACGATTGGCTACCTGGCGGCCATGCAGTCCCCCGTGGGATTATTGATAAACTTCGGAGGCAAGCGATTGGAGCATCGGCGTATCCTTCCTCCCAAAAAATTGACAGACTGGAAAGCGCATATCCAGAAATTTCTTTGGAGGCCGCCCGAGCAGAAGTGACATGACCAGCGGATTCCAAACGGATTAGCGGATACCCCGATCTCCATCCGCTAATCCGCTCCCCATCCGCTAGTCACAGACTCCTGCGGAGACACGTTAGGTTTTTGAAAGAGGCATCACGACCAACGAATCCCAAACGGATAAGCGGATACACCGCCCTCCATCCGCTAATCCGCTCCCCATCCGCTGGTCACAGACTCCTGCGGAGACACGTTAGGTTTTTGCATCAGACTCGTGACCAGCGGATTCCAAACGGATAAGCGGATGCCCCGATCTCCATCCGCTAATCCGCTCCCCATCCGTTAGTCACAGACTTCTGCGGAGACATGTCAGGTTTTTTGAAGCCGATCGTAAAAACATAATAAAACTTCAGTGAAAGGATTTTTCTATGGACAATCTCATGCCAACCGTATTTATTTTTTGTGGATTGATTTTATTTGTTGCATTAATTAGTTCAGTATTCACTTACGACAAACTCATCCGTCTTGAATATACTTCGTATAAATCAGAGTGGGAGAAGGATGGACAGCCTAGAGGATATTTTTGGCTTCCACTCGAGTATCGAGATCAAAAATCGAACTGGTTGAGCAGACGGAAGAGCAATTGGGCGTTTCAAAGGAATAACTTTAGATGGATGTTCTCTATGCCAGAATGGATGAAAGAAGATATACAAGCCAAGAAATTAGTATCACAATGGCGCACACTAGTTTTAATTTGGATTGGTGGCTTACTTCTAATCTTCGTAAGCACAGTAATATTTTCACCAACAAGATAAATTTATGGAACATAACAGCAATATGACCCCTCCATCCTCCCCCTCCCTCCTCCGTCCCTCCCGCCCCGTCGGGTTCATCGGCTACGGCGCGTACGTGCCGCGTTATCGTCTGCCCGCCAGGGAAGTCGCCCGCGTGTGGACAGGCGGCAAAGGCGCTGGCCTGCCGATCAAAGAGAAAGCCGTCCCTGGGCTGGACGAAGACGTGATCACCATGTCCATCGAAGCGGCCAAGAACGCCATCGCCCGCGCGGGCATAGACGCGTCCGAGTTGCGCGCCATCTGGGTCGGGTCTGAGTCGCACCCGTATGCGGTCAAACCCACCTCCACCGTCGTGGCCGAAGCGATTGGCGCGTCCGCGCACATCCAGGCGGGCGACTGGGAATTCGCCTGCAAGGCGGGGACGGAAGCCATCGTCGCCGCGATGGGATTCGTCGGCTCGGGCATGGCCGATTATGCCCTCGCCATCGGCATGGACACCGCGCAGGGCAAGCCAGGCGACGCGCTCGAGTACACCGCCGCGGCGGGCGGCGCGGCCTACATCGTCGGACCCGCCGAGAACGCGCTGACCGTCATCAACGCCTCGTACTCCTACGTCACCGACACGCCCGACTTCTGGCGGCGCGAGTACCAGAAGTACCCCGAACACGGCGTCCGCTTCACGGGCGAACCCGCCTACTTCCATCACATCACCTCGTCGTCGAAGACGCTAATGGAGGCGCTCGGCACGACCGCCAAAGATTACAAGTGGGCGGTCTTCCACCAGCCCAATACCAAGTTCCCGCAGCGCGCCGCGCAAATGCTCGGATTCACCCCCGAACAGATCGCGCCTGGACTGCTCGTCCCCGTTATCGGCAACACCTACTCGGGATCGTCTATCATCGGGCTGACAGCGATTCTCGACATCGCCCAGCCTGGTGACCGCATCCTGCTCGCCTCCTTCGGCTCTGGCGCTGGCTCCGACGCCTTCGACCTGACCGTCACCGACAAGATCCTCGAACGTCAAGGCAAAGCCACGAAGACACAGGAATATATCGCGCGCCGCACGGAGATAGATTACGCCACGTATGCGAGGATGAGGGGGAAGATTACGATGAAGTGAGGAAGGTACACAGGTACACACATAGACAGGTAAACAGGTCTCGCGTCTCCGTGTTTACTTGTGTACCTGTTTACCTGTATACTTGACCCATGCCCAAACTCACCATCCAATCCCTCTGCAAAGAAGCCGCGACCTTTTCCGCGGCGCAATCCAGGACTCCCGAAAAATCCCTCTTCGGCGTCACGGACGGGAAAGCCGTCGGCACGTTTCTCGAGCACAAATTTCGCGAATACCTGAAAAGCCGCTATCAATTTGACGAGGGCAGTTCCGCCAGCGGTATTGACTTTCCCAGCCTGTCCGTTGACATGAAAGTGACCAGCATCCGCCAGCCGCAGTCGTCATGTCCGTTCAAGTCCGCACGGCAGAAAGTCTATGGATTAGGCTATTCGTTGTTGGTATTCGTTTACGACAAGGTGGACGATAACCGAAAGAAAACAGCCACGCTCAACATCTTGCACACGGTTTTCATCGAAGCCGAGCGAACGGCAGATTTTCCAACCACGCGTGATCTTCGCCACATCCTTGAAAACGATGGCAACCGTGACGATGTTTTCGCTTTCCTGAGCGATAAAAATTTGCCGTTGGATGAAATCGGGCTGAACAAACTGACAGATGAAGTTATGAGCAACCCGCCAATACAAGGTTATGTAACCATTTCCAATGCCCTTCAATGGCGGCTGCAATACAATCATGCAATTAATATTGCAGGCCGCGAGCAAGGCGTTCTTGACGTTTACCGAGCAAGCGAATGATAGCCCCATCCCGCCAAGCCAAAATCGAATATGGCGATTTTCAAACTCCACTGGATTTGGCAAAACTCGTTTGCCAAAAGCTGGGGGGGCTTGGCGTTGCCCCCGATGTAATCATCGAGCCAACCTGCGGGATTGGGGCATTTATCGAAGCCGCCGCTTATCAATTCTCGAAAACAAAAACAATCATTGGTATTGAAGTCAATGAAACATACTTAGAGGAGGTTCGGACTAGGAAATCCAACTTCCCCGCCCAAGAACGTGTAACTCTCAAACAGGAAAACTTCTTTGACTTTGATTGGAAAGGTTTGCTCAAAGAAAACGATGGTTCTGTTTTAGTCATCGGCAATTTCCCCTGGGTGACGAACTCCCAGCAGGGAATGATCGGCGGGACAAACCTGCCCGATAAGGCGAATTTCCAAAACCACAATGGCTTTGACGCCATGACTGGCAAGAGCAACTTCGACATCTCGGAATGGATGTTGATTCAGGTTGGGGATTGGTTTCAAAACCGAAAAGGTTATCTTGCTATGTTGTGCAAGACGGCAGTCGCAAGAAAATTTCTTAGTCATCTTCATGCCAACAAAAAAGGACTGTTCCGCTCCGCCGTCTATGGTATTGACGCCAAAAAACACTTTGGCGCATCGGTGGAAGCCTGTCTTTTGTTCTGCGAATTTGACGGCGCTTCGCACAATTACGACTACGATGTTTACGAAAGTCTTGAAGCAACAGAACACAACCGAGTTGGTCATCGTCGGGGAATGACCATTCGAGACCTGGACACTTTCGAAAGACTCGGAAACCTGTTCGGCACAAGCGAGATGAAATGGCGTTCAGGCGTCAAACACGATTGCTCTGAAGTAATGGAATTGGCTGAGCGCGACCGCGTTCTCGTGAATGGCGCAGGCGAGAAAGTGGACATTGAATCCACTTACGTTTATCCGTTGCTCAAAGGCTCGGATGTCGCCAATGGCCGAATCAAAACCACCAATCGCTTTGTCATTGTCACGCAGAAAATTGTCGGCGAACCGACCAACACCATCAAACACCTTGCTCCCAAAACGTGGAAGTATTTGGAAAGCCATGCTGAACTCTTGGATAATCGCAAGAGCCGAATTTACCAAGACAATCCTCGTTTCTCCATTTTTGGCGTCGGCGGATATTCTTTCGCCCCATACAAAATCGCCATTTGCGGACTCTACAAGAAATTGGAATTCAGTCTCGTCGGAGAAATAAAAAACAAGCCCGTCATGTTCGATGACACAGTTTACTTCCTCAGTTTTGACACAGAAGAAGAAGCCCGAAAAACGTTGTATTTCCTTTTAACCCAAAGCGTGAAAGACTTCTTCTCCTCCATGATTTTCTGGGATGAGAAACGTCCAATCAAAACAAGCATTCTCAACAGCCTAAATCTTCAAAAGCCCCAGACCGCGCAAGTATTGAGATTATTCGAGAAGAAGCCACGAACACGAGCGCGCAAGTAGACAGGTAGCAAACACGCAAGCAGGCCGTGTTTACGTGTTTACGTGTGTACATGTGTACGTGTGTACATGTTTACGTGTGTACATGTTTACGTGTGTACATGTGTACATGTGTACGTGTATACCTGTGTACTTCCCACGGAGAATCCATGACCAACGACATCATCCTCGCAGGCCTCGGCCAAACTGACGTTGGCGAACACTGGGACATCGGTCTCCGTGACCTCGCCTTCGCCGCCATTCAAGACGCCCTCCACGACGCGGGCGGACTCAAACCCCAAGCCCTCTACGTGGGCAACATGCTCGCGCCCAACCTCTCGCGCCAGGCGCACCTCGGCGCGCTGCTCGCCGATTTCGCGGGGCTGCGCTTCGACTTCGCTCAGCACTCCGCTGGCATCGAAGCCGTCACCGTGGAAGCCGCGGGCGCGTCGGGCGGCGCGGCGCTTCGACAAGGTTACCTCGCCGTCAAAAGCGGCCTCGTAGACGTGGCGCTCGTCGTCGGCGTGGAAAAGATGACCGACGTGGTCGGCGCGGGCGTGGAAGAAGCCCTCGCCACCGCCGCCGACAGCGACTACGAGTCCGTGCAGGGACTCACCCCTACCGCGCAGGCCGCCCTGCTCATGCAGCGTTACATGCACGAACACAACGTCCCCGCCGACGGCTTCGCGGGGTTCGCTCTCACCGCCCATGCCAACGGCGCGGGCAATCCGCACGCCATGTTCCGCAAAGCCATCAAGCCCGAAGCCTACGCCAAAGCCGAGCCGCTGACTCCTCCCCTCAACATGTTCGACGCCGCCCCCAACGCCGACGGCGCCGCTGCCCTCGTTCTGACTCGCCGCGAGTTGCTCCCGTCTAATTGGCCTCATCCTCTCGTCAAGATTTCCGCCTCCGCCACCGCCTCCGACACGCTCGCCCTGCACGACCGCAAGGATCCGCTCTTCTTTGAAGCGGCCTACCTCGCCACAGGTCGCGCCATCAAACAGGCGGGCATCACCCTCGACCAGATTGACTTCTTCGAATACCACGACTCCTACTCGATCTACGCCGCCCTCTCGCTCGAATCTTCGGGATTTGCAATTCGCGGCCACGGCTGGAAGATGGCCGCCGACGGCCGCATCGCGCGTGACGGGAATCTGCCCTGCGCCACCCTCGGCGGACTCAAAGCCCGAGGCTTCGCGGGAGGCGCCACGGGCGTGTATCAAGCCGCGGAAGCAGCGGCCCAGCTCAGGTCACAGGCCGAAGCGTGCCAGGTGAAGGACGCGCGCGTGGGGATGATCCAATCGCTCGGAGGTCCTGCCTCCACGGCAGTTGTCCATATTCTTGAAAGAATCGAGAGGTAGCGCCGCAAATTTATTTTGCGCCAAACCCTGATAGTCTTTGAGAGTCGCCCGTCGTAAAATTATGGTCGTACGATCAAGGAGCAAAAATGGAAATCCCCCGACACTGGCGACTCAAAAAACAACGCTACGCCCTGATAGGCGAAGTCTGCCCGCACTGCGACGCGAAAATCTTCCCGCCGCGCGACGTTTGTCCCGAATGTCATCGCGAAGCCAAAGACTTATTTCAATTTAGCGGCAAGGGTGAAATTTATTCCTACACTACCATTTACGAAGCCCCCAGCGGATTCGACAGTAATGCGCCTTACACTGTGGCGCTGGTTAAATTAAGCGAGGGCCCCATGATCACCGCGCAACTGACCGACGTGGACGCCGCGCAAGTGCAGATCGGCATGCCCGTCGAAATGGTGACGCGCAAGATGCGCGATGACGGCGACGAGCGCGGGATGATCGTATATGGGTATAAGTTTCGCCCCACATTGAACCACATTTAATACATACCACACCCTGCCCCCATATATTGATACAAGGTGCCAGGAATAGAAGAAAACTCTCCATATAGCTGAATACTCGTGTATGGGAATGGAATTTCTCCCTTAAACGATTAAGCCGCACTTTCCATCAATGGATGTAAAAATGCCTTGACTATCCACTCGCTATTGAGGATTGTCAAGGCGTTATCCTTTTTATAGGCTGCCCATTACAGCCGAGCTACACGGGAGTCTGGGGAGTAGCGTTGTTCAATTCTTCGATCCCTGCCTGAAGGTTCGCCACATATTCCTTCTTGTAGTCCTGGACAATTTCCAAGACGGTCAACATCACTCGTATTCCACGATACAGTCTATCCTCGCGCCAGGCGAGGATGACATCGAATTTATCTTTGGCGGCGTCTTTGAGCATGGACTGTAAGGCAGGACGATCTGAGCGGCTACCCGATGGTTCTACCAGCCCGTTCCCCACTTTGTACTTTTCTACATCGCGATAAACACGAACCACTTGCAATCCTTTTTCTTTTGCCAGTGTTTGGCAGTCACTTTCTTGTTCGCTGGGGCTGGATTTTACTCCCTGGGTTTCGGATGATGTCCGGACGTAGATCACTGCTCTGCGAGACATTTTGGACTCCTCGGAAATCTCTGATAGGTTTTATTCTATGCTCCAGCAATACCGTTCGACATTTTTATCGTCGAGTTCTTGCTTGTACAATTACGCAACGCTACTGCATATCTGTACAGTTTGTGATAAAATAGAAAAATAGACAACCATTATCCGCTCAGTGGAGTGCCCTCATGATCGAAAGAACTCTGGCAACCAAGTTAATTTCTCTTGCGAAGAAATTCCAAGTCATTACCCTCACAGGTCCCCGCCAATCAGGTAAGACCACCCTCGTGCGGGCTACCTTTCCCAACCTGCCTTATGTATCTTTGGAAGAACCTGACATCCGCCAAATTGCGCTGACCGATGCGCGTGGCTTCCTCGCAAATTATCCGAATGGCGCAATTTTGGATGAAATCCAAAATACTCCAGATTTGTTTTCCTACATTCAAAAGCTGGTGGATGAGAACCGAAAAATTCAATTTATTCTGACCGGTTCATCAAACTTCCTTTTGATGGAGAAAATCGGTCAAACGCTGGCAGGACGTACTGCAATTTTGCACTTGCTGCCATTATCTTTTGCAGAATTGAAGCCGGATACAGGCCAATACGAAAATCTGATCTTCAAAGGTCAATATCCGCGCATTTATGATCGTGACATTGATCCCACCGATTTTTATCCGGCCTACATCCAAACCTATGTTGAGAAAGATGTACGCTTGATGAAAAATATCGGGGATATCAATTCTTTTATTCAATTCACTCAGTTATGCGCCGGACGCATCGGGCAATTGCTCAACTATGCCAGTCTTGCAAGTGACGCTGGGATCAGCCCAAATACTGCCAAAGCCTGGCTATCGATTTTAGAGAGTTCCTACATCCTGTATCGTCTACAACCCTATCATCGCAACTTCAACAAGCGGTTGGTCAAATCGCCCAAGTTATACTTTTACGACACGGGCATTGCTTGTTCCCTGCTGGGTATCCGTGAAGAAAATCAGGTCAACTCGCACTATCTAAAAGGTGGGCTTTTTGAGAATCTGATCATCAATGAGTTTATTAAGCGTAACTTCCATCGTGGCGAGAATCGCCTACCGTATTTTTGGCAGGACAATCATGGTAAAGAGATTGACTGTTTATTGGTGAATGGCGAAAAAATCATTCCAGTTGAGATCAAATCCGGTAAAACGATGTCTACAAGTTACTTTGACAACCTCCAATATTGGCAACAGTTGACAGCGGTTCCTGAAGATCAAGGGTATGTGGTTTATGGAGGAGAGCAGTCCATGCAGTCTAGTGCTGGATCTTTCATCAGTTGGCGAGAGTTAGAGCGTATTCCAGATTAATGAGTTGCTAGCTGGGTGTATGGTAGCACTCCAGTAAAGCGTGGTAGTGCGTAAATCTTGCAGAAAACGGGGTTCACTGGCACACTCGTGCGATCAGCAAACCGAGCGAGAGGCCAATGAACCCACAAGAACTATTTTGCCCGAACA
>JABARH010000018.1 GCA_019187665.1 Anaerolineales bacterium | reverse complement strand
AATTATTCCACTTCCGCATTCCTCTCCCGCGTTGGAAGTTGCCCAAACAGCGCGGCAGGCCCTCTATCGCCCTGCTTCAACTGGCTCATCAATGGGCTCAATGACCACGTTTAACTGCGGTGCTACCTAGCGTGCTTTGCGGTAAAAATCTTCTCATATACGGTAGAGAATTTTCTATTCGCGTTTCAAGATCATTATGCCGGCAAGCAGGCGAAGCAAGCCGGACAGAAATAACGCGGTGGCGAGGCCGGTCCAGTTGCCCAGGGCCGTGCCAAAAAAAGATGCGGCGAGAATGGCCGCGTTCAACGCCACGTTGTACCATGCCAGGTGAGAGGGACGATCAGCGGGGGGGATTCGTTCGAGAATATAGTTGGCATATGCGCCGCCCGCCAGCGCCCAGGTGAATCCTCCGATCAACGACACGGCATAGTAATGCCAGACGGTGCGCGAGAAGGCCAGCAGGGCCGGGTATAAGGCCATGCCAACGACGCCCCAGCCGGTGACGCGCCGGTGGCCAAGATGGTTGACGATGCGATGCAACTGCACAGAACCGATCAGGACGGTCAGGTAGAACAGAGCCGTCCCAATGCCGATGTGATCGTCGCTGAGATTCAGCACGTTCACGTTGTAGAGTGGGTAGAGCGGCGTGCAGATGTAATGCGAAAAATGGAAGAAGAACAACAGGATTAACACCTTGCGAAATGGCCCGCGCAAAACGTCGAGGCGCATGACAGACGCCAGCCCGCGGGCAGAGGAAGCCGGCGAGGGTGAATCCGCTGCGAGGGCAGAGGGATGCGGAAGGGCATCTTCGCGCTGCGGGCGGATGAAATACAGGTGCAGGCTGCTCATCGCCGCGCCGAAGAATCCGATGGCGAAGACAATCTGATATCCGCCTGGAAATGCGACTGCCTCCAGCAGATAGCCGCACACGAGCGAGCTCGCCATGTAGGCAAAGGCAAACAGCACATTCCTGTTCCCTGCAACGAAGGCGCGATAGCGTTCTGGCACGGCCTCCGCGAACAGCGCGTTGAATCCCACGCCCAGCGGTGCGAGCGGAATCGCCATCAGGAAGGACAGCACGATCAAGGCCCAGATCTGTCCTTGCGCGTCGAACAACCATGGGAGCGGAATCCACAACGCGTAACCGAGACGGTAGAAAACGGAGGCGCCAAACACGGCGCGGCGCGTGTCGCGGCGTTCGAGCCAGCGCCCGGATGGAATGGCGATCAGCAGGTTGACCGCCGCGGAGGAGGCGGCGATCAATCCGATCTGCAAGGCAGAGGCGCCCAGCCGCGCCGCGTAAATTGTGAGAAACGAAACCGCCGAGCCGCTTAGCACCCCGAACCAGCCGATATCGAAATACAGATGCAGGAATGTGGCGCGATAGGAACGCGGCACATCGGTCTGGCGAAAAAGTCGGTCAAGCATGAGGCGCGATTATAGTCCATGTTGGCGCGCGCCTGCCCAGAGTGCAAGGTATAATCACGCCACCTATATGAAAAAATATATTGCATTTACCGTCTTCGCTTCCGGTATGACCAGCCTCGCAGCGGAATTTGGCGCGTCACGCCTGTTGCAAATGCGTTTCGGAAACATCAACATCGTCTGGGCGGTCATCATTGGGTTGATCCTGGTCTATTTTTCGATCGGCTATAGCATCGGCGGTCGGCGTGCGGACCGCGACCCGCGCCCCGAAGCGCTGTTCACCGTTCTCGCCTGGGGCGGCCTGACGCTGGGATTTGTCCCGGTCGTCGCGCAGCCGGTGCTGCTGGCCGCCGCGTCCGCGTTCGACATGTTGAATCTCGGCGTGCTGGCGCTGGCCTTCGGTGTGACGTTGATTCTCTTCAGCCTGCCGGTCATTTTGCTGGCCATGGCTTCCCCCTTTGCGATTCGCATCAGTCTCGACGACGCGCAGCGGGCGGGCAATGTGGCTGGCAACCTCTATGCCGTTTCCACGATCGGTTCTGTGCTGGGCGCGTTCCTGCCGACGCTTGTCCTCTTTCCACTGATCGGAACCAGCCGCACTATTTTGCTGTTCGGCGTATTGATCCTGGTCGTCTCCATCATCGGACTGTTTATGAGCCGCGCCAACCGCAAAGGAATTTTCTTTGCCGCGGGCGCGGCCGCCCTGATTCTGCTCTCTCTCTTCGGCGACTTCCATGTGAAGAATTCCGAGGGACAGGTGTACGAAACTGAATCGGCCTACAACTATATCGAAGTGATTCGATCCAACGGCGCAACCCTGCTGCGTCTCAACGACGGCCAGGGAGTCCATTCCATCTACACTCCCGACATACGCTTCTACAACGGGCCGTGGGAGCTCTTCCTGGCCGGCCCTTATTTTTATGCGGACGCGAATCCCGCTGATGTAAAGCGCATCGGAATCGTCGGTCTCGCGGCGGGGACGGCGGCGCGGCAGGCCACTGCCATCCATGGCCCGATCCCGATTGACGGCTGGGAGATAGACCCTGCCATTGTGCAGGTGGGACGCGAGTATTTCGGAATGACCATGCCAAACCTGAACGTTTATATCGAGGATGGACGCTGGGGACTCGAACACAGCCCTCATCAATACGACATCATTGCCGTGGACGCCTACCGTCCGCCCTATATTCCTCCGCACATGACTACGCGCGAATTCTTTCAGGCCGCCGCTTCGCACCTGACCCCGCGCGGGGCATTGGTCATCAATGTGGGACGCGCTCCGAACGACCGCGTCCTGATCAACGGCCTTGCGACGACGCTCGCGAGCGTCTTTCCATCCATTCATGTTATGGATATTCCCGGCTCTCTCAACTCGATGATCTATGCCACCATGCAGGAAACCAGCCGGGCGAATTTTGAGGCCAACCTGCGCCGCTTTACCGGCGACCCAGACGTTCATCCCCTGCTTTTACAAACCATGACCTCCGCTCTCATTCACATGCAGCCCGGTTACGAGACCAGCGTCGTTTTCACCGATGACCTGGCCCCCATCGAATGGTTGACCAACAATCTCGTAATCAGTTTTTTTTTGCACGGCGACATGGAGGGACTGAAGTGAGGCGGAGAGGCAGGTAGACACGCATCCCGTATCCCGTATCTCGTATCTCGCATCCCGCATCCCGCTCTCAATCTCCAATTACAATTATCCCCATGCACCCAAAACTAATTTTCAGCCTCACCGCCATCCTAGTCCCCATCGTCCTGCTCGGAAGCGGGTTGCGGCTGTTGCTCACGCCGGCCTTTCTGCAAATCGAGTACAGCCTGCCAGGCTTTCCCGCGGACCCGTACGGATTCACCAAAGCAGAGCGATTGCGCTGGGCGCCATATGCGGTCGAGTATCTCGTTAACCGCGAGAAGATTTCCTTCCTCGGCGATCTTAAATTCGACGATGGGACGTCTCTTTTTAACGAGCGCGAACTCAGCCACATGGCTGACGTGAAACGCGTGACACAGGGCGCGCTGAACCTGTTCTATCTCGCCCTCGCCGGTCTGGCGCTGATCGGCCTATGGGCGAAGCGCGGGGAGCAGTGGCAGGCTTTTCGTCGAGGGTTGAAGCGCGGCGGGTGGTGGATGACCGGGATCGCGGGAACGGTCGCGTTGGTTGCCCTGACTGGCATGTTCCTGCTCCCCAATGTGTTTTGGGGATTCTTCAGCGGATTCCACGCACTCTTCTTCGAAGGCGATTCCTGGCTGTTTGCCTCCTCCGACACGCTCATTCGGCTTTTCCCCCTGCGCTTCTGGCAGGACGCGTTCCTGTTCGCGGCGATCATCGCGGCCCTGGGCGGACTGGGACTGGCGCTTGGAATCAAGCGATAATTTGCATTACAATCAGCCCATGAACGCGCCCATCCTTGTTGTCGAAGATGTTCCCGATACCTTGCAACTCATTGAAGTGACCTTGAAGTTCAAGGGCTATCGCGTGGTCACCGCGCGCAATGGCAGGGAGGCGCTGGCCGCCCTTGCGGCCGAACGTCCCGCGTTGATCCTCACCGATATTCTCATGCCCGGCATGGACGGGTTCAGTCTCGTCAACCGCCTGCGCCTCCAACCGGAGACGCGCGATATTCCGGTCGTTTTCCTCTCGGCCACCTATGTCGCGCCCGAGGACAAGGATTTTGCCAATGCGATTGGCGCCAGCCGCTTCCTCGAAAAGCCGATCAACCTCGAGGAAATGTTTAAAACGATCGCCGACCTGCTCAAAGAGAAGACCCAGCCGCGCCCGCCGATGAATCAAAAAGCATTTTACGAGGGGTATCGTAAACGGCTGGAGGAAAAACTCAGTCAGAAGGTCACACAGATCGCCCGCACCGAAGGCATGCTCGAGGCCCTGCGCGGCGAAGAAAAAAAATCCTTCAGCGCCTCCCTCCAGCAATTCCACGAGGAACGCGACGAAATTCAACTCCTGCTCGAGCAGATTCGCAAGCTTGAGACCGGCGACTTGAAATAGAGCGCGTCGCGCAATGCTGCAAGATTCATCCTGCGCCGGGTGAGGCAATCGGAGTTTGCACCCCTTTATGTACTCACTGGTATGTGCAGGTACAGGTGTTGCGGACTTCGTATGTAGACTCTTTTCTGCCCACGATGGAAGAGCCTTGAATTTAAAAAGACAGGACCTGCGGGTCCTGTCTTTTTTTTGTCGCATGAACACTGTCACAGCGCGCTACTGTGCCTTCCCTTGATTTGCCACCGCGGCCGCGGCCTGTGCCGCCGCCTGCGCGTCGCCCAGATAGTAATGCGTGAGCGGTTTCAGCCCTGCATCCAGTTCATACACCAATGGGATGCCGGTGGGAATGTTCAATTCCGAGATCTCCGCCTCTGAAACCGAATCGAGATACTTGATCAGCGCGCGGATGCTGTTTCCGTGCGCGACGACAAGCAGCCGCCGACCCGCCTGAATGGCCGGCGCGAGAGTCGCGTTCCAATAGGGCAGGACGCGTTCCAGCGTGTTCTGGAGCGATTCGGCCGCGGGCAGTTGCTCCGGCAACAGGCCCGCGTAACGCGGGTCGAAACGCGGATGCCGCTCGTCTTGCGCGTCCAGCGCGGGCGGCGGCGTGGCGTAACTGCGCCGCCAGGTCTTCACCTGCGCCTCGCCGTATTTCCCGGCCGTCTCGGCTTTGTTCAAACCCTGCAACGCGCCATAATGACGTTCGTTCAACTGCCAGGCGCGCGTCACCGGCAGCCATTCGCATCCCATCTCCTCCAGTGTGATCCACAACGTTTTGATGGCGCGCCGCAATACCGACGTATACGCCGCGTCGAATTGGTAGCCGCCCGCGCGCAGTAAATTTCCCGCGGAATGCGCCTCCGCCTCCCCCTGTGCGGTCAGCCCGACATCGGCCCAGCCGGTGAAACGGTTTTCCAGATTCCAAACGCTTTGTCCGTGACGGACGAGTACCAGTTTGTGTGCGCTCATGATTTTCTCCGGTAGGGCGCGTCGGCCGCGCGGGCGCTCTCGAGCAGTTCCTCTTTCATTCGTTTGGCAAGCGGCGCATCGGCAGTGGAAAGATCGCGCAGCTCTTCGGGGTCCTGCTCGAGATCGTACAACTCCATGCGGTCATTATAGCCGGGGTAGCCGCGATAATACATCAGGCGGTGGCGGTCTTTTCGCATCGAAACGATCGAAGTGTTCAACGGGAGGAATGCGGAATTTTCCATGGCATAGACGGTGTATACCGAGCGGCCGGTATCTTCGATCCCGCCGAGGCCGGGCAGCAGCCGCCCCTCGAGCGCGGGAGGAATCTCACGCCCGGCCAGCGAAAGGATCGTTGGCACAAGGTCGGCGTTGCTCGTGGGAAGGTACACGTCGCGGCGTTCGTTTTGTCCCGGCGCGCGGACGATCAGCGGCACGTGAACGAGCGGGTCATACAACAGGGGCGAGACATGCCCATATTCGCCGCGCTCAAATAATTCGCCATGGTCGGAGGTAATGATCAGGTAGGTATGCTCCAGGACTCGCGCGGCCTGGAGCGCGGCGAAGAATCGACCGATTTCATAATCCACGTTAGCGACAAACGCATCATAAAATAACCGCAGACGCAGTAATTTATCCGGCGCCTTATCGAGCATTGCCAGGGGATGTTCCGGCTTGGATGGAAGCGCGAGGCCGTCGTTCAAGAAGGGGTCAATGAATTTCCTGTATGGGTTATATGGGGCGTGCGGCGGCAGCAGATGAAAATAAGCGAAGAACGGCGCGGCCTGCCTGGACACGTCGCTCGAAACACCGGCCAGCCCGGAGAGCAGGTCTTCGATTTTGAAATACGTCTGAAAATTCGAAGGATAGCCGCGTGGATAGCCCGGCGCCGGGCGGGACTGCGCCCGTTGGAATCCCAGCATATCTGCCAGCCCCAGCGAAAGCGAGGCCGGGGAGACGCTGGATTCGCTTGCGTGCATGAAATCGTTGAAGGCAAGAAAGGAGGCCGGGATGTCGTTGGTGAAGGCGTCTTCCGGCATCGGCGTATTCTGCCGCAAAACAAAGGAATTCCGGTTCAACAGGAGGTCCAGGTCTGGTTCGAGTTGGCTGAGCAGGATGTAGGCCAATTGGTTATGAGTGTACGCCAGACGCGTGTATTCCCGTCCAAGAAACGCGAAGATATTCTGCCGCGCAAACGCCTCGGGAAGCATGCCGCGCAGATGGAATGTGCGGTGGGTCCAGGGGTACAAGCCGGTCAGGAGGGTGGATACCCCCGGCGTGGTAAAACTGCCGCCTGCATAATGATTGTGATACACCGTGCATTGATCGGCGAGTCTTTCCAGAATCGGGGAGGTCGGACGGGAATATCCGAGCAGGGACAGATTGCGGGCAGAGAGCGAATCGAGAACCAGGACGATAAAACTGGGAGGAGCATCGGCCGCGGCGCGGCGCGGCTGCCGCCCCAGCGGCAGGGATGCGAGCGCAGCCCCACCCAGGAGCGCGCCGGATACTTTCAGAATATCGCGCCGACTTAAAGCGGGCATGTCATTTTCTCAGACAATATTCCGGACGGCCACTGCCAGCAGGCCCAACAGCGAAGCCGGCAGGAAGATGTACAAAAAGACCAGCGACCGGTCGGCGAACCAAAGCGCGACGCGTTTCAGCAGGCCAGCCCGCGCGAACACGAACGCGGCCAGCACGAGCAGCGTCGTCACGGCCAGCCAGGCTGGCAGAAGATCCAGTTCCTGCAAACCACTTTCCAGGCCGTTGGCAGACAGGCGATTAAAAAACAAATTCAACGAGGCCATCCATGTCGTAAATCCCCACAGGCTGCGGGCAATAAATTCGTTGCGAAACCAGCGCGCCGGTAACAGGGCGCAGGCCAGCGCCAGCAGCAGCGCGTATCCCAAACTCTCAAACAACGCTCCTGCCAAAGCATAGGAAAGAATGGAAGCGATCCGTCCCAGGCTCAGGTACATCAACCAGGAGGGGAGTTTTTGCGCAAACACAAAAAACATCCGGCCATAAACCAGGAGCGACACAAACGAAAAGACCGAAACGATCTCCGTCCAGGGCGGGAAACGGCGGCGGAACACGTCGGGGAAGCCCCTGCACATCAGGCACGATTCCTGTACAGGCGCGCATTCGGCACCGCCAGCATTTTCTCCTCGTTCAGCGGTCTGTCGAGAAATTCGATCAAGCGGCGGCAAAGCGGGCCCGGTTCAGCCATCATTTTGTTGTAGTCCACATAGAGGACTTCCATGTGCGCCTGCCGCGCCAGCCACGGCTTGACCGCCGCGAGGTGGGCGCGATATTGCGCCGCGATCTCCTCATCCTTGACCTTGTTCTGTTCGCCGCGATGGTCGAGCATTTTTTTCTGCGAGGCTAGCACTTCTTGAATCTCGCGCTCCATAAAAATAACTTTGTACGATCGGTCGGACGGGAGATGCTCCAGCAACGCCGAAATGACCTTGACCACTTTCCCGCCCGCCTCGTCCAGCCAGTCGCGGTCGCCGGATGTCATTTGTTTGACGCGCTCAAACTCGAAGTAGCCGTTGGGGTTGTCGTCGTCGGCGGATCGAATCGCGTCGGTGAGGATTTGCAGCCCGCCTTCGGCGAGCATCTTCATCATCATCGAGGTGCCAGAACGCGGCAGGCCCGAGACAATAACGATGGGCTGTTTGGGGGCGGACGTTTTTTTGGAGAAAAGATTCAGCATGGGAAAAATACGGCGGAAAGCAGATGAATCGAGAGCCGAGACGATGGACGGTTCCCGGTTCCCTTTTTACAAATACCCCAATCCCTTCAAGCGCTCTTCCAAATCTTTCTGTCCCTGCGGGCCGACTTGCGAGGGCGGTTTGATATGCGATTGGTCCAGGTGCTTACCGATGGCGAGGAAGGGGATGTCGCGGAACGAGATGCCGCCAAAGTCGCGCAGGTCGCGGTTGGCGAAGAGCACGCCCGGCACCAGGTCCTTGTCCACGCAATGATCCGCGCCCCAGTGATCGTGATTCTCTTCGATGGCCGCGGCGGGGATTTTTCCGAGGCCGGTTTCGGCGGAGGCGCGATATCCGGCCGCGTACCCAACGACAAGGTCGGGACCGAGGCGCGCGTAGGGGCCGTTGTAGACCTCATGTTTGAGACGCGCGGCGGAGACGACATTCCGTCCATCCGGGCCTTTCCATTCCAGCAAGCGCTTCTGGACTTCGCCGAGGAGGGATTCCAACTCGCTGGCGTTAACCATCCCCTGCCCTTCGCGCCCGGCCACGTTGAGGTAGAGGCTGTTGAGACCCAGCGCGTAGGCTTTGGTTTGCGACCAATCCACATGCGAGAGATCGCCTTCGGTCTTTCCATCTTTTAGCGCCAGCCAGCCCTGCTCCGCCAGCCAGCGATTGAGATGCACCTTGAACTGGAACGTGCTAAATCCGTGATCAGACATGACGATGAAGCGCGTCTTCGCTCCGAGTCGTGCAGCCACTTCGCCGACGAATTGATCGAGTTTTTTGTACCAGGCTTCGGCCACTTCGCGGCGATTATGATGGAACATGTGCTGGATGCGGTCGAGGTCGTCGAAGATGCTGGCCAGCACGCCCTCTTTGAAGCCCGCGAGCAGGTGATGAAAAATTTGCTTGCGGCGTTCGAAGATCAGGTCGCACAATGTGATGAATTGATCGTCGTTGATGCAGCCGTCTTCGAGGCCGGTGGTGTCCTGCGGCCAGCCGAGGGTGAGATAGGAACCGACCTTGCTCCATAGCGATTTTGCAAAGCCCGGCGACGAAGCGTAATGGAAGGCGGAATGTAATGGATGAATCTGCAGCGGCAGGAAATAAACCCGTTTCGCCGCGCCGAGATCGGTCAGAAGGACGCGCGTGATGGCGTGGACGTTGGCGAGGAACCCAGCCTTAAACTTGATTTCGAAGATGTCGCTCCACTGGCCGAGTTTCAGATCGAGCTGTACTTCGCCGACTTGCAGGCGAGCGGATTGCGCGTTGATTACGTCGAGCGCGACGGGCAGAGTCAAGGTTTGCGGGCCGCTTTTGCCCGCGACGGCCGGGCCGCTTAACGTTGAGGTGAAGCGGTTGTTTCCAGCGGGAATCAGCGCTGCGACGGCGGTCTTCTTTTTGGTTTCATCTTCAGTGGTAAGGAGCGTCCCCACGCCGAGCTGGCCGCGAATATCCGGTGTGCCAAGACCCGGCAAAGTGTTGACCGGCAGTTCGGGACGCGCCGGAAACATGGCGGGCCACCACAAGGCTGTGGCCGGATAGCCCATGTCGGCGGCTTCCTCGAAAAATGTTTTGGTTGTGTACGGTGGAATGAAGGTTTCGCCGACGGCGCTTTTTTTTGTGGGCAGGATCGAGACGTAGGGCATGTAGGAATTGGGTTCGCGCAGGACGAAGTCGAAGATGCCGTGACTGCCCGGGTCGGCGCCGGTGGCGATGCACGTCCACGAGACTTCGGTTTGAGGCGGCGAGCAAACTTCGAGGCGCGAATACCCGCCAGCGTCCGCCATTTTTTGCAGGTTGGGTAGAAGGTTTTTCTCCGCCATGGATTCGAAAATGGCGGGGTCGAACGAGTCAAAGCCGAGAATGACTGTTTTCATGCAAGCAGATTATTCTTTGGTTTCTGTGTTTTCTTCGGCTTCATCGTTGCGGGCGCCGCGGCGCATTTTGGCGATACCTTCACGGATTCTACGCGAGAAGATCAGCAGCACGCCGGAAACGGCGGCGAGTCCGGCGGCGAGCGCCTGGAAGAGAATGCCGCCGGTGTTGGGGTCAATATACATGGTGTTGCTCCTTTCAAAAGCAAGCGGGTTATACCGTACTTAAAATGAAACGTCAACATGGCTGCGAGCGAGGAGTGTCTAATTGAGAAAGTATAAACCGTTCTTTGTCACACAGCATTACGTATGGTCTTTTCAAAGTCGCTTGACAAACCGGCGGGTTTGGAACGCGAATGCCACGAATAGGCGAATTTCGCGAATTTTCTTGGGTTTATTCGCGTCATTCGCTGATTGGCGTAACTCGCGTTGAGGAATCTCCGACCTTGAAAAAACCATACAGCATTACGGTAACTTTCTTGACACATCCGAAAACGGGAATACAATTTGGACTACTTTGGTAAAGATACCTCTTGCAAAGTGCGCAAGAGAGCGCACAATACGCCCTTTCCCAAATAGCAATCAAATCCATTCTGGTACATGATAAGGAGAATGCCATGAAACGCAATTCGATTCGTCACTTGAACTTGGTTTTGATCGCGGTCTTGATGGTTGCCGCGCTCGCGACGACCTCACCCGCCTCCCCGGCGCGCGCCGCCGGACGCTGTTATGTGGACGCCAGCGCGAGCGGCACCAATAGCGGATATTCCTGGACCAACGCCTACACCGACCTGCAATCCGCGCTGGCGGATTCTTGCACGGAAATCTGGGTGGCGGCCGGGAGCTACATCCCGCACGCATCCGACCGCTCCGTTCCCTTCGCACTCCAAAACGGCGTCGCCATTTACGGCGGATTCGTCGGGACGGAGACTCTGCTCAGCGAGCGCGACCCGCTTGCGAACGTCACCACCCTGAGCGGCGACTTGAACGGCGACGACAGCGGATTCACCAACAACGGAGAGAATTCTTACCATGTGGTGGTCGGTTCCGGGACAGACTCCACTGCCGTGCTGGACGGCTTCACCATCCGCGGCGGCAACTCCGCTGGCAGCAGCGGCGGCGGGATGTATAACAATACTGGCAGTCCCACGCTGACGAACGTCACCTTCAGCGGCAATTCGGCTGACTACGGCGGCGGGATGTATAACTACAACAGCAGTCCCACGCTGACGAACGTCACCTTCAGCGGTAATTCAGCCAACAGAGGCGGCGGGATGTTTAACTACAGCTATCACATCAGCAGCAGCCCCACGCTGACGAACGTCACCTTCAGCGGCAACTCGGCAGACTACGGCGGCGGGTTGTATAACGCCTACGACAGCAGCCCCACGCTGACGAACGTCACTTTCAGCGACAACTCGGCTGGCAATCGCGGCGGCGGGATGTATAACGAACACAGCAGTCCCACGCTGACGAACGTCACCTTCAGCGCCAATTCGGCTACCGACGGCGGCGGGATGTATAACTTCTACAACAGCAGTCCCACGCTGGCGAACGTCACCTTCAGCGCCAATTCAGCGAACTACGGCGGCGGGATGTATAACGAGGAAATGAGCAGTCCCACGCTGACGAACGTGATCATCGCCAACTCCGCGGGCGGCGGCGATTGTTCCAATAATTTCAGCGCTCTGAACGCCGCCTCTAAAAACAACTTGATCGAAGATTCTGCCAAAGCCTGCGATTTGACGGACGGCGTGGATGGCAACATTATCGGCTCCGACCCCATGCTGGATGCGCTGGCGAACAACGGCGGCTCCACCGAGACCTTTGCCCTGCAAGCAAGTTCGCCCGCCATTGACGCAGGTACGAACACAGGCTGTCCCGCCGACGATCAACGCGGCGTCTTACGCCCGCGAAATGTGACTTGCGATATCGGCGCGTATGAATTTGAAAACTACGTTGTTACTTTCAACGCCAACGGCGGGACGGGGACGATGAGTCCGCAGACAGCCGTCGCACCCACCGCGCTAACCCTCAACGCCTTCACCCGCGCAGGCTACTTCTTTAGCGGCTGGAACACGCTTGCCGATGGTTCAGGCACAGCCTATGCGGACGGCGCAACCTACCCCTTCGCGGCGGACGCCACGCTGTATGCGCAGTGGATCTTCCCACAACTTGCCACCTTCTACTCCATCGGCGGTTACGACGGGACGATCTTCGAGACCAACGAGAACTCCGGCGTCGGCTCGGTTCCCAATGTCCCCGGCGCGACCCTCGATGTCGGAGATCACCTGCTCGATCGGCAGTCGCTGCTCCTCGTTCACTTCGACACCTCCAGCCTGCCGGATAACGCCGTCGTCACGGGTGTCACGCTCCTGCTGAAACGCTCGAGTTTCCTCGGCGTCAACCCGTTCACCACGCACGGCGACCTGCAAGTGGACATCGCCTCGCCGTTCTTCAGCCCGGAAATCTTCCTGCGGCCCGGCGACTTTGAAGCCGCGGCCAGCGCGGCCAACGTGGGCATCTTCAACCCCGTTGCCCAACCCGGCAACTGGTATGAGGCCGCGCTGGACCTGGCCGCGTTCGCGCACGTCAACCTGTTCGGCTCCACCCAGCTGCGCGCCCACTTCAGCCTCGACGACAACGACGACCTGGGCGCCGACCTGATCCGCTTCTTCAGCGGCAATCACTTCATGCCATCCTACCGCCCAACGCTGATCGTGGAATATTACATTCCGTAGGAAATATCCGCTCGAATGATAAGACAGCCGCTTAAAAGCGGCTGTCTTTGTTTCTCCGACATTTTAAAACCCTTTCACAATTTCCATCTTCTTCATGCAATCTCCCCATGCCCACCGACGACATCACTCCCGTCCGTCAGCAGTACCTCGACATCAAACGCGAACATCAGAACGCGATCCTCTTTTTCCGCCTCGGCGGTTTCCATCCGCACTCGGTTACAAATTGCGCTTTCAGGACTTACGCATAATTGGCGTTCTCCCCTGGCGCCGCCCGTGATTTGCCAGGCAAATCAGGCAGGCGTAACGCCAGCAGGCGCGTTAGACCTTCGGCGCGCCCTACGCAAGGTTTTGCGTACGTCCTGGCTTTTTTAGAAAATGGAATGCGCAATTTGTGACCGTGGGTAATATACGAAACCTTCGACGAAGACGCCGAGATCACCGCGCGCGAACTCGACATCGTGCTGACCTCGCGCCGGTCAGCGGCGGCGTGAATTCTTTTGGGTCTCGGAAGGCGGGCCATGTTATTTTCTGTCCGCGCTCAATACGGCGCGGTCGGCGGCATCGCGCGCGGCAAGCAGTTCGTCGCGCATCTGTTTCGCCGCGGCCGGGTCGGCGCGGGAAAGGTCGCGCAGCTCGTCGGGATCTTCGGCCAGATCGTACAGTTCGGCGCGATCGTCGAGTCCGGCGTAGCCGGTGTAAAGCAAAAATTTGCGCGTGCCTTTGATCAGGGCAAAGGCGCCGGTGGTGAGCGGGAGAAATGCGGAGTTTTCAGCGGCGTTGACAGAAAACAGGCTGCGCTGCGGGACTTCCACGCCGCCGAGTCCGGGCAGGAGTTGGCCGTCGGTCTGCAGGTCCGATGCGACGCCCATGATGGAGGCCAGTGTGGGCAGCAGGTCCACGTTGCTGGTTGGCGTTCGGACGTCCACGCGGCGGGTTTGACCGGGCAGGCGGATCAACAGGGGCGTGCGCAGGACTCCCTCGTAGAGCAGGCGCGAGGCATGTCCATGCACGCCGCGTTCGAACAACTGGCCGTGGTCGGCCAGTACGATCACGCAGGTGTTTTCGAGCATGCCGGCCGCGGACATGGAATCCATGAGTCGCCCAAACTCTGCGTCCACGTTGGCAATGTATTGGTCGTAGGCGGTTTGCAGCTGAGTCAGTTGTTGGGCTGTATGCAGGTATGCCGGTGCAAAGGGATGCTCCGGTTTTTCGACGGCTCTCCGGCCATCACGGAACAGGCCCGTAAATTCAGGCGTCGGGAAGTATGGTTCATGCGGCGACCAGAAATGGAAATAGCCCAGGTAGGGGCGGTCGCCGGTCGCGGCTTTTTTCAGGGTGTTAAAAATACCGTCGAACAGGACGCGGTTTTGATAATAAAAATATCCATTGAAACAGACTTCGGCGCGCAAGCGGCCTTTGATCTCGGGGTGCCGCGTCACGCCGCGCCGCAGGATGCGGTCCATGACGCCGAGCATGGCGGAACCGGAATAGGGCGTGTCGAACTTGAAGCCGCCGACGAGGAAATCATCGAAGGCGAAGTAGGCCAGCGGGTCGGATGGATTGAGCCTCTCGATCAGGAGCGGATTCCCGTAGGAGAACGATTGCGCCGGGAGGCGCAGGTCGAGATCGCGATGAAACTGGCGCAGAAACACATCGGCCAGCAGGTTCTGCGCGAAACCGATACGTGTGTATTCGCCGCGGCCGAGGCGGAAGATGTTGTTGTCAGACAGCGAGCGTTTGACCGGGGAGGAGAGCGCCACGGCGCGATGGTGCCATGGCTCCAGCCCGGTTAAAATGGAGGCGGTGCCGGGCGTGGTAAAACTTCCCGCCGAATAATGATCGTGATAGACCGCGGCCGTTTCCGCGAAGGCCTCGAGGTTGGGGGTGGTGGCGCGGGCGTATCCATATAACGACATATGCCGTGCAGACAGGGCGTCGAAGACGAGCAATAAAATGTTGGGGCGCCCGTTCGATGGGTTGCGCGCTGCGAAGGGGGCCAGCCGCGCGGCGGCCGCGCCGCCCAGCGCAGCGAGGGATAGCTTGAGGAGGTCGCGCCGGGAGAGTTGCCTCACCGCGCTGCTCCAGGAAAACCGCGACCGGAACTCGCGGCAAGCGCGAGGCAGGCAGGCAGTTTCGGGGCGCGTGAATTCTTTTGGGTCTGGTAAAGGCGGGCCATGTTATTTCCTATCCGCGCTCAATACGGCGCGGTCGGCGGCATCGCGCGCGGTGAGCAATTCATCCTGCATGCGTCTGGCAGTGGGCGCGTCTGAGGCGGAGAGATCGTGCAATTCTTCGGGATCGGATTCGAGATCGTATAATTCGAACTGTTGGTTGAGGCCGCGGTAGCCGGTGAAGAGCTGGAGTTTGTGGCGTTCCTTCACCAGGACAAAGGTGCCGGTCTTCAGCGGGCCGAGCGCGGGATTCTCCATTCCGCGCATGGCAAATAGCGGGCGCGTTTCGTCCGCCGCGCCGCCCAGGCCCGGCAAGAGACGTCCGTCGGTTTCCATCTCCGATTCGATATCCATGATCGAGGCCAGCGTGGGCAGCAGGTCCACGTTGCTGGTCGGCGCGTGAACGTCGAGTCGCTTCGTCTGTCCGGGCATGTGGATCAGGAGCGGCACGCGCAGCACCGGCTGGTGCAGGAGGCGCGAGGCGTGGCCGTGAACGCCGCGCTCAAACAACTGACCGTGATCCGAAAGGAAGATCACACAGGTATTGTCCAATATGCCGGAGGCCGCCATGGAATCCATCAGTCGTCCGAATTCCGCGTCCACATTGGCAATATAGCGGTCGTATACGCGGCGGAACCGGTAGAGTTCCGCAGGTTGGTGAAACGGGGGATCGGCGAAGGGATGATCTGGTTTGGCTGGTATCCGCAGTTTATCTTCGAATAATTCATCAAATGTCTGGGTCGGTGAATACGGTTCGTGCGGCGACCATAGATGGAAGTAGCCAAAGAATGGGTTGGGCTGCCCGGCAACTCGCTGAAGGGTTTGATGCAGCCCCTCAAAAACAAGGCGGTTCTTATAGTAAAAGTATCCATTGAAACAGATCTCGGTCTGCAAAGCGCGTTCAACTTCGGGATGGGTGGCATAGCCTCTTCTTACGATCAGGTCCAACGTTCCCAGCGCGGCCGAGCCGGCGTAAGGCGCGTCAAGCTTGTAGCCGCCGACGAGGAAATCATCGAAGGCGAGCGAGGCCAGCGGGTCGTCGGGATTCAGTTCGCCGAGCAGCAGGGGGTTTTTGTACGCGAAGGATTGGGGCGGCAGGTGGAGGTCAATATCCGCGTGGAACTGGCGCAGGAACATCTCGGCCATGAGATTTTGCGTGAACGCGACGCGCGCGTACTCGCGGCCGGCGAGGCGGAAGATGTTGTTGCCTGTGAAATGCCTGAGAACCGGGGCGGAGGGACTCAACGCCCGGTGACTCCAGACATGCAGGCCCGTCAGGATCGAGGCGGTTCCGGGCGTGGTGTAATTGGCGGCGGAATAATGCGAGTGATAAACGATGGATTGACCGGCAAAACGGTCGAGGTTGGGCGAGGTGTTCCGGCCATATCCATAGAGCGACAGGTGCAGCGCGGACATCGTGTCGAAGACGATGATCAGGATGTTTGGGCGCGCAGGGGCAGAAGGCGCGCGCGCCATCCGCGCCATGGATGGATTCAAGGCGGCGACGGCCGCTCCGCCCAGGGCGGCCGCGGATACCTTCAACATGTCGCGCCGGGATAGTTTTGTCATGGTCGCATCCTAGAAGAGCATCCGCGCCAGGAGCACGACGATGGAAACAACGCTCATCGGCAGAAGAATAAAAAGAAACACGCTGAACTGATCTCCCAGCCACACGATCGCGCGCCCGACGATCGTCACGCGCGAGGCGATCGAGGATAGCGCCATCCCGAACAGCAACGCGCCAAGAATCCAAAGAGGCCAGTACGCGACCGGGCCCAGTCGGTCTATGACAGACAGGTGGTTGATCAACAGCATGGAACCGGCCAGCGTGATCGCCAGCGCGCCGCCGCGCAGGCTGAAGTCATCTTTCAGCCACCGCGCCGGCAGGAGGGCCGCCGCCAGAAGCAGAATGCCGAGGAGCACCAGGCTTTCCACAAGGTTGGTGACAGACGCGTATGCCGCCAAAACAGCGATCTCGCCGAAAGTCAGGAAAAACAGCCAGCTGGACAACTTCCACAAAAACATTACAGCGGTCCAGCCATAGAATAGAACGCAGAGGATGGACAGCACGGGGATGATTTGCGTTAACGTGGGAAAACGATTTTTCATGGCGCTATTGATTTCCTTTCGGGCGGATAAACGGCGCGTCGGCTGCATGACGGGCTTCGTTCAACTCATCCAGCATCCGCCGGGCGGTGGCCGGATCGGATTGGGCGAGGTCGCGCAATTCGCCAGGGTCCGATTCAAGATCGTACAATTCCAGCAGGTCGTCATAACCGGGATAGCCGGTGTACAGTATCAATTTATACGCGCCGCGAATCAACACAAAGGAGGCGCGGTCGAGAGGGCGGAAGGCGGAACTTTCCTTCGCGTCCATGGCGAACACCGGGCGTTCCACCCCGGCGCCTCCCAGCCCAGGCAGGAGCGCGCCGTCCAGCCGCGCGGGCGGCTGCCCACCGGTCAGCGCGACGATGGAGGGCAGGATGTCCACGTTGCTGGTGGGAACGCGCACATCCACACGCGCCGACTGTCCGGGCGCGGAGATGAGCAGCGGCACGTGAATGCCCGGATCGTACACCAGCCGCGAGGAATGTCCATGCACGCCGCGTTCGAACAGCTGCCCATGATCCGAAAGCAGGACGATCCATGTGTTATCGAGCAGAGCCTCCGCTTGCAGGCGGTCGAGCAGGCGGCCAAATTCCGCGTCCACATTGGCAATGTACTGGTCGTACACGCGGCTGTAGGCGTCCAGCGCCTTGTCGGGCAGCGCGGTCTTGGGTTCGATCAACGGGTGAAGCGGCTTGCGCGGGACTTTTGCCCCGTCGGCAAAGAGGCCGGTGAATGCCTCGGTCGGCGCGTACGGCCCATGCGGGGCCCAGAAATGGAAATATCCAAGATAGGGCTGGCCGCGCCCGGCCGCGGTCCGGATCGTTTCGTAGATCCCATCGAACACGGCGCGGTTCTCATAATAAAAATATCCGTTAAAGGGAGTCGTCCGCGGGCCACGGTTTTCGAGATCGCGATCGGTGTTGCGCCCGCGCGCCGCGGCCAGGTCCAGGACGCCCAGGGTCAGCGCGCCGGGGTAGGGCGTATCCAGTTTCACGCCTCCGACGAGGAAATCATCGAACGCGATGTAGGCCATTGGGTCGCGGCGATTGATTCCGCTGAGCAGCATCGGATTGCGGAAGGCAAACGAATCCGGCGGCAGGTGCAAGTCCAGGTCGGCGTGAAATTGGCGCAGAAATAATTCGGCCCACATATTCTGCCCGTAACCGATGCGGTAATAATCCGTTCCCACCGCGCGAAACAGATTGCCGCCAGCCAGATCCCGCCGCACCGGGCCGCCGGGATTGACCGCGCGGTGATGCCACGGATAAAGCCCGGTGAGAATTGACGCGGTGCCGGGGATGGTATAACAGCCGCCGGAATAATGCGCGTGATAGACGGTGGCGCGCTCGGCGAGCCGCGCAAAGTTGGGGGTGGTGGCGCGGCCATACCCATACAGCGACAAATGCGGCGCGGACATCGTATCGAACAGCAGGATCAACACATTCGGTTTGTCCGCCTGCCTGGCGCGCAACAAACGCCGCGGCAGCGTGCGCGCGGCCAACGCGCCGCCCGCGGCAACAGAGGTTAGTTTTAAAATATCACGACGGGAAAGTTTGGACATATACGGCCTGTATCGCGGAAACGAAAATCATCCGGTTTCAGAGTATACATGATTTTATTGCCCTGCCCCCAGGATGAGATCCGGCGGAAACTCATCCTTCATAATTCATCCCTCATCCTTTACAATCCCCCCATGCCCACCGAAGACGCCACCCCTGTCCGCCAGCAATACCTCAACATCAAACGCGAACATCAGAACGCGATCCTCTTTTTTCGTCTCGGCGATTTTTACGAAACCTTCGACGAAGACGCCGAGATCACCGCGCGCGAACTCGACATCGTGCTGACCTCGCGCCCGGTCGGCGGCGGCGTGCGCGTGCCGCTGGCGGGCATTCCTTATCACGCCTACGAAAATTACATCGCGCGCCTGATCGCCAAAGGTTATCGCGTCGCAGTCTGCGAGCAGGTCGGCGACCAGCCGGTGAAGGGACTCTTCCCGCGCAAAGTGGTGCGCATCGTCACGCCGGGGACGATTGTGGAAGAGGGACTGCTGCCCGGCGACGCGAACAACTATCTCGTCTCGGTTATCCTGGATGGGGGGCGGGCCGCCCTCGCTTATGCCGACATCACCACCGGCGAATTCGCCGTCACCGATCTGCCGCTGGAGAGTCTGCGCGCCGAACTGACCCGTTTGCATCCCGCTGAAATCCTGCATCCCGATTCGCAAAATTTTCTCGACGACTCCGCTGGCAGTCATCCGACTCCATGGTCTGCGTGGCGCTTCGAGCCGGGCAAATGCGAGGAGACACTCCTCACCCACTTCCGCGCCGCGTCGCTGGATGGCTTCGGACTCAAAGGTCAGAGCCTGCACATCCGCGCGGCGGGCGCGATCCTGCAATACATCAAAGAGACGCGCCCCGACGCGCTCGACCTGCTGACGAGTCTGCGCGTGTACAACCTGTCCGAGTTTATGACGCTCGACGCCGCCACGCGCCGCAACCTCGAACTGACAGAGACATTGCGCGGCGAAGTTAAAGGCTCGCTGTTGAGCGTGCTGGATCACAGCGTCACGCCGATGGGTAAACGCCTGATGCGCGCCTGGGTCAGCCAGCCCCTGCTGGACGTGAATAAGATTCGCGTGCGGCAGGATGGCGTGAGTTACTTCTTCGAGGATGGAATGCGCCGCGCCGAAACCCGCGCCGCGCTCAAACCGCTGGGCGATTTGGAACGTCTCGTCAACCGCATTGTCTCCGCTCAAGCCCAGCCGCGCGACCTCGTGGCTACGCGCTCCACGCTGGAGCAATTGCCCAAAGTCGTTGAAGCCATCGGCAAAAACAAACCTCTCCCGAATATCGAATTATCGAATATCGAATTATCGAATACCGAATTATCGAATACCGAATTATCGCTCCTTCAAAATGCCATTGACGACGACCCGCCCGCCACGCTCCAAAATACCGGCGTCATCCGCCCCGGCTATTCCACCGAGTTGGACGGCGTGATCGAAGCCTCGAAGCACGCGCGCGATTGGATCGCCAATCTCGAAGCGGTGGAACGCGAGAAGACGGGCATCAAGACTCTCAAGGTTGGCTATAACAAAGTCTTCGGCTATTTCATTGAAATCTCGCGCGGCGCGGCGGAGAGGGCGCCGGAGAATTACATCCGCAAGCAGACGCTGGTGAACGCGGAACGATTCATCACGCCGGAGATGAAGGAATATGAAACGCTGGTGCTGAACGCGGAGGAACGCATCCGCGAGATCGAACTGCGACTCTTCAAGGAAATCTGCGCGGAACTGGCGAAGTCGGCGGGCAAATTATTATCCACCGCGCGCGCGCTGGCGGAGGTGGACGTACTGTCTGCGCTGGCGGAGGAAGCGGCACTGGGCGGCCTCACCCGCCCCGAGGTCCACGAAGGAAGCGAATTGGAAATCCGCGAGGGCAGGCATCCCGTCGTCGAACAGAGTCTGCGCGGCGAGCGTTATGTTCCCAACGATATTATTTTTGAAAAAGGCGAAATCGTGCGCGTCATCACGGGACCGAACATGAGCGGCAAATCCACGTATTTGCGGCAGGCGGCGTTGATCGTGTTGATGGCGCAGATGGGATCGTTCGTGCCAGCCGCATCGGCGAAGATCGGACTCGTGGATCGCATCTTCACGCGCATCGGGGCGCAGGATGAAATTCACGCGGGACAGTCCACGTTCATGGTGGAGATGATCGAGACTGCGAATATTTTGCATCACGCGACTGAACGCAGTTTGCTGATCCTGGATGAGATCGGGCGCGGGACTTCGACATACGACGGTGTTTCGATCGCGTGGGCGGTGATCGAGTTTGTTCACAATCATCCGCAACTGCGCGCGAAGACTTTGTTCGCAACACATTATCACGAATTGACTCAACTGGCGGAGTTACTGCCCGGCGTGCGAAATTACAACGTGGCGGTCAGCGAGGCGGATAACAAAGTGGTCTTTCTGCACAAGATCGTGCCGGGCGGCGCGGATCGCTCGTATGGAATTCACGTGGCGCAGTTGGCGGGACTGCCGAAGCCGGTCATTGCGCGCGCGGGCGAGATCATGGCGGAGTTGGAGAAGACCTCGGGGCGCGCGGTGAAGATTGATCCGCACGCCGCACAGCAAGCCATGCTCTTCCCGGAGACGAGTCCGCTGTTGGATGAATTGCAGGAGGTGGACGTGAACGCGCTCTCCCCGATCGAGGCGTTGAATAAGTTGTTCGAGTGGCAAAGAAAGTTTGCGAGCAAGGACACAAAATGAAAGTAGCGATCCTCGCAGGCGGACTTGGCACGCGCCTCTCCGAAGAGACAACGATCAAGCCCAAGCCAATGGTGGAGATCGGCGGCAAACCGATACTCTGGCACATTATGAATATTTACGCTTCGTTCGGGTTCAACGAGTTTGTGATCGCGCTGGGGTACAAGGGAGAACTGATCAAGGATTTCTTCCTAAACTATCACTTCCGCTCGCGCAATCTCACCGTCGAGCTCAAGTCTGGAGAGGTGACCGCGCACGAACGCGATGGGGAAGACTGGATCGTCCACCTGCTCGACACCGGCGCGGAGACAAACACCGGCGGACGCGTCAAGCGTGTGGCCGAATTCGTCGGGAATGAATCATTTATGCTGACCTATGGCGACGGCGTGAGCAACGTGGATATCCCGCGTCTCATCGAGTTTCATAAACAACAGAAGCGGCTGGTCACGCTGACCGCCGTCCGCCCGCCCGCGCGTTTTGGACAGATGGTGATTGACGATCAACGCGTCATCCAGTTCAAGGAAAAACCCCAGATCGGCGAAGGCTGGATCAATGGCGGCTTCTTTGTGCTGGAGCCGGAGATCGTCCAATACATTCAAAACGATCAAACCGCGTGGGAATTCGAATCGCTCGAACAGATCGCCGCAGACGGCCAGCTAGCCGCCTATCAGCATGAGGATTTCTGGCAGTGCATGGACACCATCCGCGACGTGCATCTCCTCGAAAAACTCTGGCAGGAAGACAAGGCCCCATGGAAGCGATGGAATTGAAGCGCGCCTTCTGGCTCGACCGCCCAACGTTTGTCACCGGCGGGACGGGACTCGTCGGTTCGTGGCTGGTCCAGCGATTGATGAGCGCGGGCGCGGATGTTGTCTGTCTCGTGCGCGACTGGGTACCGCAGAGCGAACTCGTCCGCAAAAACTGGATCGAACGGGTAACGGTGGTGCGCGGGGATGTGCGCGACCGCGAAACCCTGGAGCGCGCGCTGGGCGAATATGAGATTGACACGGTCATTCATCTCGCCGCGCAAACGATCGTCACCATTGCAAACCGAAATCCAATCTCCACATTCGAGACCAACATTGGCGGAACGTGGAATCTGCTCGAAGCCTGCCGCCGAAGCCCAAAGGTAAAACAGATCGTTGTAGCGTCCTCCGATAAAGCATACGGCGACCAGGAGATTCTCCCCTACCGCGAAGGAACGCCGTTGCAGGGACAGCATCCCTACGACGTGAGCAAGTCCGCGGCAGATTTGATCGCGCGCGCCTATGTAAAAAGTTTCGACCTGCCGGTGATCGTCACTCGCTGTGGAAATTTCTACGGCGGCGGCGACTTGAATTGGAACCGGATCATCCCCGGAACGATCCGCTCGATCCTGCGCGGGCAGCCTCCGATCATCCGCTCGGACGGGAATTATGTCCGCGATTATTTTTATGCGGAAGACGGCGCGGCGGCATACATGCTTCTTGCGGAAGAACTGGGAACGCGCCGCGAGCTCAAGGGCGAGGCCTTCAATTTCTCAAACGAGACGCAGGTCACAGTCCGGGAAGTGGCAGAGCGCGTCCTCACACTCATGAAATCCGATCTCCAGCTGGATATCCGGAACGAAACGACGAACGAGATCCGCCATCAATATCTCAGCGCGGAAAAAGCGCGCCGCGAGTTGAACTGGAAGCCGCTGTTCAGTTTAAACGAGGGCCTGCAAAAGACGATTGAATGGTACAGGGGTTTTTTCAATGAGTGAAAGAGCCGAGCGCCTGCGCGCGCAGATTGTAGAACTGGTTGGAGAATACTCCGCCGAAGCCTTTCCCCAAAAGCAATTCATTCCCGGCGAATCAGCGGTGCCGGTCGCGGGGCGCGTCTTCGATGGCGCGGATGTGCAGGCGCTGGTCGATTCGAGCCTCGATTTCTGGCTGACGGCCGGGCGCTTCGCGGATCAATTCGAGCGGGAATTCGCGCGTTTCTTCAAGATGCGTCATGCGATTCTGGTGAACTCCGGCTCGTCGGCCAACCTGCTCGCGCTGACCTGCCTCACCTCGCCCATGTTGAAAGACCGCCAGCTCAAACCCGGCGACGAAGTCATCACGGTCGCGACGGGATTTCCCACGACGGTCAACCCGATCTTTCAGAACAACCTCGTGCCAGTGTTCGTGGACGTTGATCTTCCCACCTACAATATTGACGTTTCGCAGTTGGAAGCCGCGCGCTCAGAGAGGACGCGGGCAGTGATGATCGCGCACACGCTCGGCAATCCTTTCGACCTCGATGCGGTCACCGCGTTTTGCAGGAAACACGGTCTATGGCTGGTGGAAGACTGCTGCGACGCGGTGGGAGCGACATACAACAACCAGCCGGTCGGCCGCTTCGGCGACGCGGCCTCTGTCAGCTTTTATCCTGCGCACCATATCACCATGGGCGAGGGCGGCGCAGTGCTGACCGACAGCCCCAAACTCAAGAAGGTGATCGAGTCTTTCCGCGACTGGGGGCGCGACTGCTGGTGCAAACCCGGAAAAGATAATACCTGCGGCAAACGCTTCGACTGGCAACTCGGCGAACTGCCGCACGGTTACGATCACAAATACACCTATTCGCATATTGGATACAATTTGAAACTCACCGACATGCAGGCCGCGGTCGGCGTTTCGCAATTAAAAAAACTTCCAGGCTTCATCGAAAAACGCCGCGAGAATTTTCACCGCCTGCATCAAACCCTGGAGAACCTGCAAGACTACTTTCTGCTCCCGCAGGCCACGCCCAATTCCAACCCATCCTGGTTCGGCTTCCCAATCTACGTCCGCCCCGAGGCGCCTTTCACGCGCGATGAAGTCGTCCGCTGGCTGGAGGCGCACAAGATCGGCACGCGCCTGTTGTTCGGCGGAAATTTGATTCGCCAGCCCGCCTATCGCGGGAAAAACTATCGCGTTGTCGGCGACCTTGCGCGCGCGGACGAAGTGATGCGCCGCGTCTTTTGGGTCGGCGTGTACCCCGGCCTGAGCGCGCCGATGCTCGATTACACTTGCGAAATCCTGATGCAAATTTGTGAAAGCGCCGTCTAGATGATCCACCCCCTCCAGGACGACCTCGATCACATCCTCGGCCATGTCCGCGATGGCGTGGAAGAATTACGCGGCGCGCGGCTCTTCGTCACGGGCGGCAGCGGCTTCTTCGGCAAATGGATTCTCGAGAGTTTGATCTGGATGAACCAGCGCCTGAATCTGGACTGCCGCGTCACAGTCCTGACTCGCTCGCCAGACTCGTTCCGCGCCCGCGCGCCGCAGCTCGCGGAGCATGAAATTATCTCCGCTTTTGAGGGCGACATCCGTTCCTTTGAATTTCCCGCTGGCACGTTCACGCACATCATCCACGCCGCGACCGAAAGCAGCGCAAAACTCAACGCCGAAGCCCCCCTGCTCATGCTGGACACGATCATCGCCGGGACGCGCCGCGCGCTCGATTTCGCCAAAACCTGCGGCGCGAAAAAATTTTTATTTACGAGTTCGGGCGCGGTCTACGGGAAGCAGCCGCCGGATATGACCCACATCTCCGAAGAGTATCCCGGCGCGCCCGTCCCTTTTGAGCGCGCCTCCGCGTATGGGCATGGCAAAAGACTCGCAGAGCATCTGTGCGCGCTGTACGCGGATGCGTCCCTTGAAGTAAAGATCGCCCGCGGCTTCGCCTTCGTCGGCCCGTATCTGCCGCTGGACATTCACTTCGCCATCGGCAATTTCATCCGCGACGCGCTGCGCGGCGGACCAATCATCGTCCAGGGCGACGGCACGCCGCGCCGCTCCTACCTGTACGCGGCAGATTTAGCCATCTGGCTGTGGACGATCCTGCTGCGCGGAGAGTCGTGCCGTCCGTATAACGTTGGGGGCGAGGAAAGCCTGTCCATCGCGGAAACAGCCCGGTCGGTCGCGGGATGCGTGAGTCCGAGCATGCAGGTCGAAGTCCGGGGAGTTCCAAATCCCGCGTCGGCAATCGAGCGATATGTCCCATCCACAAGCCGGGCAAGAGACGAACTGGGGTTGACCCAACTCATCGGAATGAAGGATGCGACCCGGCGCACGCTCCAATATTTTCGAGGCCGCATTTGATGCAAAGACCAAACCGTCCATGTCCCATTTGCAGCAGCGTGGATATCGAAGCATTACACGCGCAAAAATTCGTATTGACGGAAGGCCATCCACTTTCGGACGGATACCAGGTTGCAGCCTGCGCGTTTTGCGGTTTTGTATATGCAGACACCGTTGTGCCGCAGGAAGCCTATGATCGTTTTTATGCGCGGCATTCAAAATACGAAGATAAAACGACAGGCACCGGCGGCGTGGAAAACGAATGGGACCGCAAGCGCATGGAGGAAACAGCGCGTCAGGTTGCAGACTTCCTGAAAGAACCCGACTCCAGCATTTTGGATGTGGGCTGCGCCAATGGCGGGCTGTTGAAGGCATTGAAAGACCTGGGATATAAAAACCTTCTTGGCATTGATCCCGCGCCGGCCTGCGTTGAAAACACGCGCAGGTTGGGCGTGAAGGCCGAGGTCGGTTCGCTCGCGCGGCCATTGGATCATAGACCCTTTGACTGCGTGATCCTCTCGCACACGCTCGAACACGTACAGGACATTACGTCCGCCGCGCAATGGGTTCGCGCCGCCATGAAGGATGATGCAATCTTCTACATTGAAACGCCAGACGCTGCGCGGTATGTGGACTTTGTGGACGCGCCCTTTCAGGATTTCAACACCGAACACATCAACCATTTTTCAATCGCCTGCCTGGAGAATTTTCTGGGCCTCCACCGGTTCGAACCGGTGGCGGGCGGAAGCAAGATCATTCCCGCCTCGGCGAACAAGCCCTACCCGGCCATCTATTGGTTTGCAAAAAAAGGGCGAAAGCAACGGGCGATTAAAAAGGATGAAATTCTGCGCGCGCAGATCGAAGCGTACATCCGCCGTTCGCGGAGCATCCTGAACGACATCAATGCCCGCCTGAATGCCGCCCTCTCTACATCACGGCGGGTAATCGTTTGGGGAACCGGCCAACTCGCGATGAAATTGCTGGCAGAAAGCGCGCTGGCAGACGCCGAGATCGCCGCCTTCGTGGACAGCAACCCGATCCATCACGGAAAAATTCTGCGCGGAACCAGGATCCTCCCTCCCGAAGCCGTCCGGGAATTCGAGGAACCCATACTGATCTCGTCCACGCTTCACCAGCAAAGCATTTCGGATCAGATCCGCGCAATGGGATTGGGCAATCCGCTGATCCTCCTCAAGGATTCATAAGCGGTTTCAATGCGCTCGCGCGGCAGACCGCCCGGGCGCAACTCTTTACCCCGTTCCCGAAAGGCCGATACCATGAAAGTTTCAGATTACATCGCAGCCAGGCTTGCCGAATACGGCGTACGGCACGTGTTCATGGTGACGGGCGGCGGTACAATGTTCCTCAATTATTCACTCGGCACGCACGAGAGCATCACGCCGATCTTCAACCATCACGAACAGGCATGCGCGATGGCCGCAGAGGGCCATGCCCGCATAACGAATCGGCCCTCCGTGCTAAACGTCACCACCGGCCCCGGCGGAATCAACGCGCTCAACGGCGTGTACGGCGCGTTCACCGATTCGATTCCCATGCTCATCCTTTCAGGACAGGTCAAGCGCGAAACGTACATTCGCACATACGATCTGCCGAATTTGCGTCAATTGGGCGACCAGGAAGCGGACATCATCTCAATGGCGCGCGGGATCACAAAATATGCAGTGACCGTCGCCGACCCAAAAACGATCCGCTTCCATCTCGAAAAGGCATGGCATCTCGCGCAAAGCGGGCGGCCCGGCCCGTGCTGGCTCGATATCCCGATTGACGTGCAATCCAGCCAGGTGGATGAAACCGCGCTGGAAGGATACGCGTCCGAAGCGGAACCCGCATCGGACTCCGCCCATCTGGCTGAATCGGTGCGCGGCGCGCTCGCCTGCCTGGGCCGCGCGGAACGCCCGGCGATTCTGGCGGGCACGGGCGTCCGCCTCGCGGGCGCGGTGGATGTTTTTCAGCGCGTCATTCACCGGTTGGGCATCCCCGTCACGACCGGCTGGACGCACGACTTGATCGCCTCGGACGATCCCGTTTTCTGCGGGCGGCCCGGAACGATCGGCACCCGCCCCGGAAATTTCACCGTACAAAATTCCGACGCGTTGCTGATTCTGGGCAGCCGTTTGAACATCCGCCAGACGGGCTATGCCTTTAAATCGTTCGCCCGCGCGGCTTTTAAAATATGGGTGGATGTGGATGCCGCCGAACTGCAGCGCCCAACGGTTCAACCGGACATGCCCATCGTGTGCGACGCAAAAGCGTTTCTCGATGAAGTGGAGAGGCAGCTTGACGACTGGGATGGCGTGCGGTTCAAACATTGGCTGGCCTGGTGCAAAGAAAGACAGGATCGCTATCCCGCCGTCCTGCCGAAACAGCGCGCGTTCCATGACGCGATCAACCCGTATCGTTTCATGGAGGCGCTTTTTGATCGGTTACAGGAAGATGACGCTATCGTCACAGGCAACGCGACCGCCTGTATCGTCTCCTTTCAAGTCGCAAAGATCAAATTCGGTCAGCGCCTGTTTTCCAATTCAGGTTCCGCTTCGATGGGCTACGACCTGCCTGCGGCGATCGGCGCGGCCGTCGCGCGAGGCGGCCAGCGCGTGGTCTGCCTCGCGGGTGACGGCAGTCTGCAGATGAACATCCAGGAATTGCAAACGGTCGTCCATTATCAACTGCCGATAAAATTATTCATCCTGAACAACAACGGCTACCTGTCCATCCGCGCCTCTCAGAAGGGATTCTTCGGCGCCACCGTCGGCGAAAGCCCGCAATCCGGCCTGAGTTTTCCAAACATGCAAAAAATCGCAAAGGCCTACGGCATCCCTTACATCCGCCTGGACCAACAACGTTTCGAAACCCTCCTGCAAAAGGCGCTCGATCTGCCAGGGCCGGTGGTCTGCGAAGTGATGCTGGACCCGGCGCAGGGATTCGAGCCGCGTCAAAGTTCACGCCAGCTGCCGGACGGACGGATCGTGTCGGCGCCGCTGGAGGATATGTTCCCCTTCCTGGAGCGCGCGGAGTTGGCGCAAAACCTTCTCATCCCGCCGTGGGAAGAATCGAACCGTTGACTGCCTGCATAAGCCAACCGACGTTATCTCTGTTGCGCCTGGCCGGGCAAAGCATGCCGTTGACCGGGGGAGCGCGTTCCACGCACAGGCGGAATGCGCGCCCGCCCCTGGCGCGCCCTTCCGGAGGACAGGCGCGACATTCTTTGGCAAAAAATCCAATAACCAAATCGCAAGGCTGCGCGTATTTGACTTCGTTTAGAATCGCATGCACCGAAAGAGACCGATCAGGAGACGCCCATGATAAACCGCGATATTTTTGAGGACCTGTTTGTGCTGGAACTCGCCAATAATCACTGGGGCGACGTGGACCGCGGACTAAGGATCGTCCGGGAATTTGGAACGGTGGCGCGCTACAACGACGCGCGCACGGCCATCAAATTACAATTCCGCGATGTCGAGACTTTCATCCACAAGGATTTTTGGCGCCGCGAGGATATCCGCTATATCAAGAAGACTCTGGACACAAAATTGACTCGAGACGAGTTTGCGCGGTTGGTGGAGGCCATTCGCCGGGCGGGATGCGTCCGAATGGCGACTCCGTTCGACGATAAATCTGTGGAAGTGTGCATGGAACTGGGGATCGAAATCATCAAAGTCGCCAGTTCCGATGTCACAGATTGGCCTCTGCTCGAAAAGATCGCAAAGACCAGAAAACCTGTGATGGTCTCCACAGGGGGAAGTTCGTTAAGAGAAATTGACAACATGGTCACGTTTTTCGAAAACCGAAATGTTTCGCTCGCGATCAACCACTGTGTCTCGCTCTATCCGGCGGAAGATTCCGAATTACAACTCAACCAGATTGATTTTCTGAAGGCGCGCTACCCCGGCCACGTTATCGGCTTGTCCACGCATGAGTACCATGATTGGAGCTCATCCATGCTGATCGCATACGCCAAGGGCGCGCGCACGTTCGAACGCCACATAGACATCAGAACCGACGATAAGCCTTTTTCTCCCTATTGCTCCACCCCGGAACAGATCGCCGTATGGATTCAGGCCTTCAAAAAGGCGCGCTCGATGTGCGGCGCGCCCGGCACGGAAAAAACCATGCCGACACAGAAGGAATTAGACTACCTGACATCGCTGGTGCGCGGCGTTTACGCCAAACGCGACCTTCCCGCCGGACATGCACTCACAGCAGACGATTACTATCTCGCCATTCCACTCCAAAAGGGGCAGCTATCCTGCCGCGAACTCCTTAACGACCAGGTATTGTCCGCGCCCTGCGCCGCAGACGCGCCCCTCATGGTGGACATGATGGATAGTCTTTACAATCACGATGAATCCCTGAAAAGGGAACTCTACCAGCGCGGATTTTGAGCAAGGATGGCAGGATGAAGAAGATCAGCATCGTTACCCCATGTTTCAACGAGGAGGAAAACCTGGAGGAATTTTACGCGCGCATCCGCGACGTGATGTCGGGCGAAAAATACGAGTACGAACACATTCTGATTGACAACGGCTCCACCGACCGAAGCCCCGCCATATTGAGAAAACTGGCGGAGGCCGACAAGCGCGTAAAGGTAATCATCAATACCCGCAACTTCGGCCACATCCGCTCGCCCTATCATGCAATGCTTCAAGCCACCGGAGACGCGGCGATCGGGATGGCGTCCGATTTTCAAGATCCGCCGGAACGCATCCCCGATTTCATCGAAAAATGGGAACAGGGCTACAAGGTGGTGGTGGGGGTGAAAGGCCACAGCCGGGAAAGCGGCGTAGTTTATTTCCTGCGGACGGTTTACTATCGCATACTGCAAAAACTATCCGACGTGCCGTTGATCGAACATTTCACCGGCTTCGGCCTGTATGACCGGCAGGTCATTGACGCGCTGCGCGCATTGAACGATCCGTATCCCTACTTTCGCGGCATCGTGGCAGACCTGGGATTCGAGCGCGCCCAGATCGAGTTCGAACAGCCGCTCCGCAAGCGCGGCCTCAGCAAGAATAATTTCTATACGCTGTATGATCTGGCCATGCTCGGCATAGTGGGGTACACCAAAATCCCCCTGCGGATTGCGGCCATGCTGGGGTTTTGCGCGTCGGCGGTCAGCTTTCTTGCAGGTCTGGTTTATCTTGTATACAAACTGCTGTTCTGGCAACAATTCTCGCTCGGCTCTGCCCCCATTGTGATTGGCTTGTTCTTTCTGGGGTCGGTGCAGCTTCTCTTCCTCGGCATTGTCGGCGAATACATTGGCGCCATTTATACACAGGTGATGCACCGGCCGCTGGTGGTCGAAAAGGAGCGGATCAATTTTTGAAAAAACCGGGCGTCTTCGATTCGCTCGCGCGCGCGGCCGGAGAGAAACGAGCGGGCGCGCGCGGGCGTGTGGTATTCTGGCTATCCATTGCGCTTGCCGCTCTATTTCTTTTCCTCGCGGTCCGGGATTTGAGCTGGTCTTCTTTTTTTGACACGCTGCAAAAAGCGCGATACATCTTTTTACCCGTCCTTTTCATCTGGGGGGCGCTGAGCTTGTTGGTGCGTGCCGCGCGCTGGCGGGTATTGATCGGTTACGAGAAGGAAGTTCCCTGCCGCAATGTCTTCTTTGCCAATGCAGCAGGATATTTGGGAAATAACATTTTTCCCGCGCGCGCGGGCGAACTTGTGCGCGCGGCCTACCTGGGGACTGAAAACAACATCAGCGTGTCCTTCGTTCTCGCGACCGGTATCGTGGAGCGGATCATGGATTTGATCGCCCTGGTCATCCTGGGCGCGTTTTCGCTGGCTCTCGCCGGACCTGTATCCGGTCCGCTGCAAACCGGGCTGTTTTTCATGTCCGCGCTGGGGTGCGTCGGCCTCGCCTCGATATTCACCCTGCCCTGTTTCAACATACAGCTGGCGTCGCTGGTCAAGCGTTTTCCCGTCAACGATAACCTGAAAGCCAGATTGGAAAATTTTCTGAATCAATTCCTCGATGGCCTGCAATCTTTGAGAAACCCTGCGCGCGCCGCCCGCTTCCTTCTGTACACATCCCTCGTCTGGCTCATGGATGGACTTGGGATGGTTTTCGCCGCCCGCATCTTGAATCTTAACCTGCCCATCCAGCAGGCGATGCTTCTCCTGTCCGGTCTGGGACTTTCCAGCGCGATCCCGTCAACGCCGGGGTATGTGGGCGTCTATCAATTCATGGCCGCACAGATTTTGGGACCGTTCGGCTTCTCGAACGCGGATTCCGTAGCCCTGGTTCTATTTGCCCAAATCTCCAATTTTTTGGTAATCCTTTTTTGGGGACTGATCGCCATGGGACGATTTACCAAAAAGACACCCATCCCCGCCGAGACAAAAGAATGAATTACACCTTGCAGGATATCCTCAGCAGCGCGCTGGCCTTTGCCTTGTTTCCACTGGTAATTGTGATTCCCGGCTACGTTTCCGGCTGGGTCTTCGACCTGTTCGATTTTAGAAAACGGCAGCCTCTCGTCCGCTTTGTCCTCGCGCTGGTCCTTTCGATCGCGATCAGCCCAATTCTGTTTTTCCTAACGTATCGTCTCATCTCGGGAGCCTTTACACTATTCCTCATATTGGTTTTTCTAATCGCCTTCATGGGAATCATCTTGCGCTCCCCAAAATGGGCAGGGGCCGGGCTCCCCGCCAAAGCGGCAAGCCGCTTGCAGGGAGTCCGACGCGCCGGGATCATCCTCGGCGGAGTCTGGGCTATATTTGTCATCCTGTATCTTGCAGACTGGCAGTTTGGGGACAAATTGTATTACACCGTCATCACGTACGATTACACCACGCGCGTCTCGGTGATAGACGCGATCACCCGCACGGGCGTCCCGCCAGTCAATCCGAGTTTTTATCCGGGCCATCCGTCACAACTGACGTATCTGTATTATTTCTGGTATGTCATGTGCAGTCTGGTGGATCAAATTGGCGGGACGTGGGTATCCGCGCGTACAGCGCTGACTGCCAGCGCAGCCTGGTGCGGCCTGGCGCTGATGGCGGCGATCGCCTTGTATTTTCGGCAAAGAAAATCGCAAGGCAGTCTGAAAACCTGGAAACAATCACTCATCGGCATCGGCTGCCTGCTGATCAGCGGACTGGATATCATCCCTGTCGCCATATATACAGCGCACTACACCTTTCGCTGGATGTGGGGCGACATCGAACAGTGGAACGAACAGATCACGGCCTGGATCGGTTCGGTATTGTGGGTGCCCCTGCATGTGTCGAGTTTGATCGCGTGCATTGCAGGTTTGCTGCTGTTTCTGCACGCGCGCGAAAGAAAGGGCGCGATGAAAGCCGCTTCCATTGTGATCGCAGGCATATCATTTGCATCCGCCTTCGGTCTCTCGGTTTTCGTAACGCTGGTTTTTGTTATATTTTGGACGATTTGGATGATGACGCAATTCTTCAAACGGGAGGAACGCAGGCGGGCCTGGCTCATGCTTATCCCCGGCATCGTCGCGGCGGTTGTAATCTTGCCATTTCTCGTGGATTTGTTTCAGGGCGCCGGGGCCTCCGGCGGCGGAGGATTCCCATTCACGGTTGGGGTGCGCAAGTTTCCTCCACTGCCGCATTTTTTCACAGGAACGTCCGCCTGGCTTCGCCCACTGGCGCTCCTGGTCGCTTTACCGATCAATTACCTAATGGAACTTGGATTCTTTCTTGTTGCCGGACTGGTTTGGCTGCAAGTCGCCCGCCAGGACGCCAAAATACGCGGAATTTTTTTTGAGGTCGAGCTGCTTTTGCTCGCTACGGCGGCTTTCCTTGCGACATTCATCCAGTCGAAGGTTATCGCCAGCAATGATTTCGGCTGGCGCAGCTGGCTGGCCGGACAGTTCATTCTATTAATCTGGAGCGCGGAAACGCTGGAATACTTCTTTTTAAGAAAGGCGTCGAACGCGCTTCAAGCCGGCCGGCACATCGTCTCATCGCTTCGGCTGAAAAAGATTCTGATCTTCTTTATCGTGATTGGAATGTTAACAACGCTGTCTGACCTCGTCCTTCTGAGAATCTGGCCGATGATGAGCGATGCAGGTATGGCGGGATTCCCGAACATGCTCAGCCGGGACAATCGCCTGGGCGAACGCGCGCTGGCCGCAAGAGAGATGTACGAATATCTCGACGGCTATCTGCCTCAAGACAGCATGGTGCAATTCAATCCTGAAATTTTCCTGGATCGCCCGGCGGGGTTGTACAGAATGCGGCAGGCGTTCATCTCAACCCATACTCTATATGGCGTTTCTGAAGAACAGTCGCAGCCGCTCTTTGAAGCGGCAGGCCAATTGTTCGAGTCCGAAAACGCGGCAGACTGGCGCATGTTGGACCGAATCTGCAAAGCAAATCAGATTTCTACGCTTATTTTTTCAGACTATGATCCGGTCTGGAAGAGTCGGGAAACATTAAAAGCGCAACGCGATCCGCTTTTCGAAAACGGGTTCTTCGCGGCGTTCGCCTGCGGATATTAACACATTCGGACTTTCGCCCCCAGCGTTAGCGAATGTCGGCCACATTCGAACTGTCTTGAGCATGAAAAAGCACCCGCCTGCACTTTTTCATGCGCTTCCATTGTCAACCGGATCATTCAGGCAAGGAATGACCGAACAACTCTTTTGCCTCCTGCATAAGTCAACCGAAATTAGAGAGTGTTTTGAAATTTTCTCTACCGTACATGAGAAGATTTTTACCGCAAAGCACGCTAAGGTCGCCAAGTTAAAAAAGTTTTCTTTGCGGGCTTAGCGGTGCAAATGTACGGTAGAGAGTTGAAATTCTCATTTTGGACGCGGATCGCGCGGATTTCACGGAAACATCCGTGCGATCCGTGAAATCCGTGTCCGAAAAGAATGAAAACATGATTTAAGAAACACTCTCGTAGAGAACGTCTCCTGGGAAAGGGGGTATTGTGCGTTCTCTTACGCACGTTTGCAAGAGGTCTTTTTTTATCAGGACTTACGCATACTTGGCGTTCTCCCCTGGCGCCGCCCGTGATTTGCCAGGCAAATCAGGCAGGCGTAACGCCAGCAGGTGCATTAGAGAACGCGCCCTACGCAAGGTTTTGCGTAAGTTCTGTTTATTTCTCCACGCGCAAGGAGGCCCAAAACAAAACTGCTCCCGGCTTCTTCACCGGGAGCAGTTGGATGGAAAACGAAATCTATCGGGTCATTTCGGGCGCGGGCGCTTTGGAGCGCATGACTGCCCAAGCCAGCAACCCAATCAGCGCCGCCGCAACCGCCCAGATCACATACTGAGCTGTGCCGGTCACATTGGCGTATTGCACCACGATCGGCGCGATGATGACTGAGACAAGGTTGACTACTTTGATCATCGGGTTGAGCGCCGGGCCAGCCGTATCCTTGAACGGATCGCCGACCGTGTCGCCGACCACGCCCGCCTTGTGACGCTCCGAACCCTTGCCGAGATTGTTCTTCGGGTCTTTGGGTTCATCCTCAATTAACTTCTTGGCGTTATCCCACGCGCCGCCGGAGTTGTTGAGGAAGACCGCCAGCATTTGGCCGGAGATGATGATGCCTGCGAGGAAACCGCCAAGCGCTTCCACTTTGAGCAACAGGCCGACCGCGATGGGAGTCACGATGCCGAGCAACGCGAGAGAAACCAATTCCTTCTGCGCGGCGGTGGTGGAGATTCCGACCGCCTGTTTGTAATCGGGCTGGACTTTGCCTTCCAACACACCGAGCTTGAACTGACGGCGGACTTCCAACACGATCAGCGACGCGGCGCGGGCCACGGCCTGAATGGCAAAAGAGGAAAACAACCACGGGAGCGCGCCGCCGAGCAACACGCCGACGAAGACCTGCGGAATGTCTACACGGATGCCGATGGCCTGCAATTGCGCCTCAGCCGGGACACCGGCCGCGGCTTGCGCGCGACTCACATCCACAAGGAAGGAGCCAAACAAGGAAACCGCCGCAATAACCGCCGAGCCAATCGCCACGCCTTTGGTGATGGCTTTGGTCGTGTTGCCCACCGCATCCAGATCGGCCATGATCTGCTGCGCGTCCCGGGTCTCTTTATCTTCCTGGCCGTGCCAGGACATTTCGCCGATGCCGTTGGCGTTGTCTGCGATCGGGCCGAAGGAGTCCATCGCCACGTTGTTGCCAGTCAGGGTCAACATGCCGATGCCGGTCATGGCCACGCCATAGAGAATGAAGGTGGCCTTGAGGCCCGCCTCGACTCCGGGGATGGTTCCAAATATAAAAATGGAAGCGACGATGGTCAACGCGATCACCAGCACCGACCACACGGAGGATTCAAAGCCGACCGAGATACCGTTCAGAATGAGCGTCGCGGGACCGGTGTCTGCCGATTTCTTGATATCGTTCACCGGCGCAGCGTGCGTGCCAGTGAAGTACTCGGTCAGGCGATCAATCGCGATCGCAAGAATCACGCCCACAAACACAGCCATCGGCATACGCCACCAGCCGCCCCACTCAGCCATGGCGGGAGTGTTTAGGTAAACAAACCCGGCTACGAAGAACATCACCGATGAGATCGCAGCGGAAGAAAGAAAGCCGCGGAAGATGGCCGACATCGCGTCGCCGCTTTTGCCGGTCGCGTCGCCCTTCACCACATACGTGCCGATGATGGACGAAAGCACGCCCACGCCGCGCACGATGAGCGGGAAGATGATCCACTCGAGGCGGCCGGTGATGGCGTGCAGGGCCAGGCCCAGGATCAAGCCAGAGACGATGGTCACTTCATACGATTCGAAGATGTCCGCCGCCATGCCGGCGCAGTCGCCGACGTTATCGCCGACGAGGTCCGCGATCACAGCCGGATTCCTCGGGTCATCCTCAGGGATACCTGCCTCCACCTTGCCGACCAGGTCCGCGCCCACGTCTGCCGCCTTGGTGAAGATGCCGCCGCCGACGCGCATGAACAGCGCCAGAAGCGTGCCGCCAAAGCCGAAGCCCAGCAGGGCATCCGGCGCGGCGATGCCGAGGATAATGAAAATGACCGTGCCGCCGAGCAAGCCGAGGCCGTCGGTCAACATACCGGTGATTGTCCCGGCGCGATAGGCGATGCGCAGCGCGTCGCCGAACGATCGGCGGGAGGCGGAGGCCACGCGCACGTTGCCTTCGACCGCCATTCTCATGCCGATCTGCCCGACCGTCAGCGAGAACGAAGCGCCCATGATGAAGGCCACCGCGCGCGCGATGCCGATGATTAATTTGATCTGCTCGGCGGGCATGCCGTGGAAGCGCTCCTGCGCCTCGGGCGAGGGTGGAACAACGTACACAGACAGGAACAGAGCAACGGTCAAAATGCCGATCAGCGGCAGGATGGATTTCAACTGCCGCCCCAAATAAGAATTGGCGCCGTCCTTGATCGCTCCCCAAACTTCCTGCATCTTGGGCGTGCCTTTATCTTCGCGCAGAATCTGCGAGCGTAGAAAGACCGCGTAGGCCAGGCCGAGCAGGGCCACGCCAAACACGGCCCAGATCGCGACCGTTTCGAAAGTATTCAAGCCCATCGTAAACATGAGGGGTATTCCTCCCGGAAACAAAATTCAGGCGTTGCCGCCCGTTGAAAACAGGCAGATTTTACAGGCCGCATGAGGATGTGTCAAGAAAGTCGGGCAAATGGAAATCGCGCCCGATTCACATACAGGCGGACAAAACTGCAATCTGGGCGCGGAGATTTTGAATTGACAGCCCCTTCCAACTCTGATAACATGAATCAACTATCGCTCTACCAAATCGCCAACACAGGAGACAATCACATGTTTCAGGAAATTGATCTGCAGACCATCAACGTTTCAACATCCGCGGCTGAGGCCGTTCAAAACATCCTTGCCGAACGCAAACTGGAAGGCTATGCCTTGCGCGTTTATGTTGCGGGCGGCGGTTGCTGCGGCGTGAACTTCGGCATGGCGCTCGACAACAACTTCCGCGACGTGGATTCAACCTTCTCGGCCAACGGAATCAGCGTGGTTGTGGATAACGTTTCGCTCGACTACCTGCGCGGCGGTTCCATTGACTTCGTTAACGATCCAGTGCGCGGCGCGGGCTTCGTGGTGGATAGTCCCTTCACAAAGAAGGAACATGATCACGAACACGGCGAGGGCGGGTGCGCCTGCGGCGGGTCGTGTTCCTGTAATCACTAGCGAATCAAAAAACCAGGTTTCTGTGAGAAACCTGGTTTTTGATTTAACTATCTACCGCGCAATAACGAAGCCATTGCCACCAGCGCCCCCACAAACCCCAGCCCAAGGATGACCAGCCCGAGCGGGACCGCGGCCGGCCGCGGCGTCGCGTCTGTGAACGACGGTTCTTCCAACGGGGGGGCGGGGGTGAACGTTGCCAGCCCGGTGGCAGTCACGGCGGGAATTAAGGCGGCCTGAAGCGTCGGGTTGATCGTGGGCGTGGCCGCGAAAGTCGGCGTGGGAGGCGCGGCCGCGCGCGGCAGGGCCTGTGATGACAGAGTCACATTGGCTGCAAAGACCCACCCCAATCCGCCGGGCGCGCCAAGATAACGGATCTGAATCCACTGTCCATCCTCCGAACGCGCCAGGGCCGGAACCGTCTGCCCGCGCATTAAGATGCCGACCCGCGGATAGAGTGTGGAACCCGGCCCGGAGCGCACGTTGACAAAATCCTGGTCGAGATTCACGGTAATGCTTGGGCCGCGCAGTGTGCCGGTCACGGTGGGAATCACGCCGGTCGGTTGCTGCGCGTGAACGACAAAAACCGCTGGGTGGTTTGCAAGAATCAATGACGCCCCGGCAAGCAATAGCCCGCTTAAGGCCAGCCTGAGAAACGCATTTCGAGACACATTACCGCCGAAAGAGGATCGAGAACGCCAGCCCAAACATACCCGCCAGGGTAAGCCCGGCGATCAATGGAGCGTTCCACGCGTTGGAGGAGGAACGCGGGATATCCTCGTAGGCGGGCAGGGAGGCAAGCGGAGGCGGGGGGGTAAAGGTTGGCAAACGCGTGGCCGTAGGTTGAACTTCCAACGACGCGGCCAGGGTCGGGTCGAGGTTGAGCGTGAAGGGCGGCGTGGGAGGCGCGTCCACGACCGGTAAAAACCCGGTCGCGGTCAATGTCACGTTCGCGGAATAGATCCACCCGATTCCGCCCGGCACAGCGGGGCAGGCGATCTGAATCCAGTCGCCGCCGGGTGTCCGCCCAAGCGCGGGAGCCGATTCGCCGGGATAGAGAATCCCGACCTTATCATAGAGATACGAGTTCGGTCCGCCGCGCACGTTGACGTGATCCTGGTCGGCGTTGACCGTGATGAACGGCGCTCCGGCTGGAGGGAGCGCAGCGCATGAAACAACCTGGGCCTGCACGGAGCGGGGAAAAGCGAACAGTCCGACGATCAACGCGAGCACGGGCGCAAGCAGAAAATGTGCGAAACCCGCGCGCCTTTTTTTCGTAAACATTTCTGAAACCATCGTGAAGGATTATAATCCAATTATGGACCGACGCTTTTTTCACGGAAAATTTACGCCTGTGGACGTGGCGCAGGCGTTGCTGGCGGAATTCAACCGCACGAATTTGCAGGCGCAAACGATGGGCGCGAAAGAACGGATGATCGTGCAGATCGCCACGCGGCCGGGCGCAATGTCCGGCGGCGAGACGGCGGTCACCGTCACCATTGAGCAGGCGCCCGACGGCGTGATGGTGCAACTGGGACAGCAGGCATGGGTCGGCACTGCCGCCAGCCTGGGCTGGACCGCGTTGACCGCGTTGAAGAATCCATTTTCACTGCTGGGCCGCCTCGACGACCTGGCGCAGGATTTTGAGAACCTGCAACTGACCGAAAATATCTGGAAATCCATCGCCCGCGCGGCGCAAGCGGCGGGCGCGTCGCACGAACTTTCGGAGCGATTCAAGCGGATGACTTGCGGTTACTGCGACACGGCGAACCCGGTCGGCGAACCTTCGTGCATGGCATGCGGCGCCCCGCTTGGAAATGTCCAGCCGAAGACCTGTCGGAACTGCGGCTTCCTCGTTCTGAGAAATGAGAAGAAATGTCCCAACTGCGGGAAACAGATTTAACCAGGACTTTCGCTTGTTTACAAATCGGCGCAAGAGAGCGCCATGTACGTTCAAAACATTCAAGCCCAGGCGGCAATTTCATTTGTAAAATTCACCCATTCGCGCTATTCAAAAGACTGATGCTGTGCAGTTCCAGTACCTCAACTTTTAAGTTGCGCTCGTGAGGCGCAAGACTCTTTACCGTACATCTGCACCGCTACGCCCGCAAAGAAAACCTTTTTCACTTGGCGGCCTTAGACACTGTTTCTTAAGTACACGGGTTTGACGGATTACACGGTCAAACACGGATTTTTAAATGATTTTCTCCCGTTTTTAACGGGAAAAACCTTTGAAACACGAAGGAACACAAAGTCAACGAAGGAAAAGCCCTTACGGCTAAACGTCTTTCCCCCTTTGAGAGCCTTTGTGTACTTTGTGTTGAGGCTCTTTCCCGTTTATCACGGAAGAGCCTAAATGATTTTCTCCGTGAAATCCGTGTTATCCGTGTCCAAAAAAGATTTAAGAAACACTCTCTTAGCGTGCTTTGCGGTAAAAGTCTTCTCATGTATGGTAGAGAAGCGCAAGATAAATCTTGCGGTACGACGTAAGGCGAGTTGTTAACAAAAAGCGGAGCGGACGATGAGTCCGCTCCGCTTTTTGATTCATCCGCGCATCACGGCGTCAGGAAACTTTCCACCACACTCCACAGACTCGGGCCGTTCGGGCCGATGGCGCGCACACGCCAGTAGTAGAGCTTGCCCGCTTTGAGGTTGATCGTGGCGGTGTATTGTGAGGCGACGATGGTGGCGTTGACCGTCAACGGACTGAACGTGTTGCTCAGCGAAATCTGGATGTTGTATTTCGTCGCGCCGATCACGTTGCTCCAATCGAAAGTGGGCTTCAGGCTGCCCACCAGCGTGTTACCGATGGGAGAGAGCAGCGTCGGCGGCAGCATGGCCTCACGGAAGGAGCGCGCGACGGACCAGCCGCTGTAATCGCCGTCGGTGTTCCACGAGCGCACACGCCAGTAGTATGTCGTGTTCGGGTTGAGCGGGCCGACAACCAGGTTGCTGACCGCGCTGTCTTGATTCATGATCAGGCTGGAGAAGTCGGCGCTGTCGTCCACCTGCACCTGGTAGTGATCCAGGGAGGTTCCGTCCGGCACACTCGAGTCGTTCCAGTCGAGGGTCGGTGAGAGATTCGTGAGCAGTGCGTTGCTGGCCGGGGCGGTGAGCGCGGGAACGCCTGGCGGATTGCCTGTGAAGAAAACAAACGCAGGCGACCATGGGCCATACTTGTTGAAACCGGGCAACTTGGCGCGCACCCGCCAGAAATGCCCGGCGGAGGCGGCCAGGTCCTTGGTGGAGGCGTACTGCGAGTTAGCCGCGCCGTTCAGGCTGGCGCTGATCTTCGGCATTTTGAAAGCGGGGTTCGTCGCCACTTGAATCTGATAGCCGGTCGCGCCGGGGATGTCGGCCCAGTCGAAGGAGGGACGTTTGGTGTGCAGGGTCGCGCCGTCCACCGGCAGACGCTCCGCTTCGAACGCTCCGATATCGCATGTCACGCCGACGGGACGAACCTGGCCGCGCTGGTCGAGGTTATTGATTGTGGAGTTGGCGCAAATCATCGGGTTGCCCGCGTCAATGGCAGGGGAGTCTGCCTGTAACGCCATGGTCTGTGTGGGGCCGCCGTTATCTGTCAATGGACCGAGCCGCGGGTCGCCGCTGAGGGCTGGGGAGCAGGTGTTATCTTCGATCAGATTGTTGACGTTCGTGCCGAGCGTGCCGTCGTTTTGGCAATCTGCGCCAGTGGAATTGGCGATGAGGGTGTTGGTCAGGTGGAGCGTGCCGCTCTGATTCCAGACGGCGGCTTGTGAAGCGCTGGCATTGCCCGAGATGGTGACGTTCGTCAGCATGGTCGTGCCCCAAGTGTAGATGGCGCCACTGCCATAGCCGCTGGCTGAGTTCCCCGCGAGCGTGCTGTTCGTTACGCTCAGGGAATCGTAGTTGACAATCCCGCCGCCTTCGGAGTCAGCCGTATTGCCGCTGATCGTGCTGGCGCTGATCGTCGCAGTGCTATTGTTGTAAATCCCGCCGCCGCTGTATGCCGTATTTCCGCTGATCGTGCTGGCGGTGATGGTCGCAGTTTCGTTGTTGTAAATCCCGCCGCCGCTGTTACTAGCCATATTGCCGCTGATCGTGCTGGCGCTGATCGTCGCAGTGTGCTTGTTGTAAATCCCGCCGCCGCTGTATGCCGTATTTCCGCTGATCGTGCTGGCGGTGATGGTCGCAGTTCCGTTGTTGTGAATCCCGCCGCCGCTGTTACTAGCCATATTGCCGCTGATCGTGCTGGTAGTGATGGTGAGTGTCCCAGCTCCAGAGTTGAAAATCCCGCCGCCGTTGCTAGCGGTATTGCCATGGATTGTGCTGTTGGCAACCTCTAAGCCCACGAGACTGTAGATGGCGCCGCCAGACAGGCCGGCGGTATTTCCAGCGAGAACGCTATTGAGTAATTGTAGATTGCCGCCTGTAATATAGATTGCGCCGCCATGAGTGGCGCTGGCGCCCTTTGTGAAGGTCAGGCTGTCCAGGATGACATCGCCCCCCATCACCTGTAAGATTCTCAGGTCGCCACTGCCATCCTGGTTCGCGTCTCCACTTAGAATAATGGAGGAAGCAAGCGCGGAGCCGTCAATGGTCAGTTCCTTGTCTATGACGAGCGTGTTATCGAGATAGATCGTCGCGCCAGAGAGGGCTGCGTCGAAGGTGATCGTGTCTAAGGCTGCCGCGGCCCTGATCGTATTCCCTAACGAACCGGCGCCGTCGTTGTTGGTGTTGGTCACCACCAGCGATTCGGCGGCCTCGTACGCGCCGATATCACAGTGCGCGCCCTGCGGGCGTAGCACGTCGCGCTGGTCAAAGAGTAAACAGGTGGAGTCGTCCCCCGCATCCCGCGCGGGAGAGCCGGGATTCAGGGCGATCGTTCTGGTGTTGCCGCCATTCAAGGCGTAGCCTGGGGCGTAGTCTGCAAGATCGGGATCGCCATTCAACGCCGCCGAACAGGAGCCATCCTCCACCAGGTTGCTGGTGTTGGTTCCAATGGTCGAGTTGTTGAAGCAATCTCCACCGGTCGAGTTGGCGATGATGGTATTGGCGTAATACAACGTACCGCCGCCGTAGTTACTGATCCCGCCGCCGCCCGTCACCGCAGAGTTTTGCGACAGGGTGGAGTTTTTAATCATGAGCATGTTGCTATTGTTGATCGCGCCGCCGCCGTACAACGTGGCAGAGTTCTCGAAGAACGTACTGTTGAATACAGCCAAGCTGCCGCTATTGCCGATGGCCCCGCCTTCCCGGGCCGAGTTATTCCTGAAGAAACTTTGTTGAATGCCGAAGTCTCCCAATCCAACGCTGCGGATCGCCCCGCCCGACGAGACGGCAGAGTTGCCTGTGAATTCTGAATACATGATGTCCAGGTCACCGTTGTTCTTGATCGCGCCTCCCCCAAAGGCCGTGGCAGAGTTGAGATCCATCACGACTTTATGAATCATCAACGTGCCGTTATTGAGTATCCCGCCTCCTTCTGTCGCTTTGCCAAACTTAATATTGATTCTATCAAGAAACAGCGTCACACCCGAGTTGACAACCAGTACGCGCACATCGCCAACGCCGTTGTTATTTGTATCGCCGCTGAGCGTAATCGGCATTGCCGACGGATGGCTTACGATTGAAAGGTCTTTTTCGATCGTGAGCGTGGACGCGAGATGGATGGTTCCATCGCCAAGCGCCGGGCTGGACATGATGAAATCTCCGGGCGCGGCGTCTGCGATAGCCTGGCGCAGGGAGCCCGGGCCGCTATCGTTCAGGTTGGTGAAAGAGATGGTGGCCGCGCGCGCCGGGCTGGCGCCCAGCGGTCCGAAGGTTAGCGCCAATGTCAGGATCAGGCTCAAAAAACAGGCAAACAATTTGTGAAGTTTTGCGTTCATTTCATTCTCCTTTGTTGATGGTTTGGGTTGCAATTGGCAATTGAGGGCTCCAGGTCTTTCAAGACCTGGAGCCCTCTTGAGTCTACGGCGCGTAATACTCGATAATCAGTGTAGGGCGATAGGCCGGCATGAAGTGGTTGCCGCTGAAGAAGCGGACCAGGTCGGCGCCCAGGTCGTCGTTGTCGTCGAGGCTGAAGCGGGCGCGCAGCTGAGTGGAGCCGAACAGGTTGACGTGCGCGAACGCGGCCGGTTCCAGCGCGGCCGCGTACCAATTGCCGGGCTGGGGAACGGGGTTGAAGATGCCCACGTTGGCCGCGCTGGCGGCGGCCTCAAAGTCGCCGGGTTTAAGGAAGATTTCCGGGCCGAAGAACGGCGAGGCGATGTCCACTTGCAGGTTGCCATGCGTGGTGAACGGGTTGACGCCGATGAAGCCCGATCGTTTCAGCAGGAGTGTGACGCCCGTGACGACGGCGTTATCCGGCAGGCTGGAGGTGTCGAAGTGGACGATGATCAGCGTTTGCCGTTCTGTGAGCGCGGTGTCGCCGGCGCTGAGGAGACTCCCTGGGATGTTTGGAACTGTGCCGACGCCGGAGTTCTCGTTGGTCTCCATAAAGGTTCCATCGTACCCGCCCAAAGAGTAGAAGGTATCCGCTTGATTCGGCGGGAGGCTCCACTGGGCGTAGAGGGTTGCGTTTGCCGCGAAGCCATAGATCGCTCCGTCCGCGTAACTTGTGCCGCTGCCGTCGGCGCTGGTGTTCCAGCCGGTGAACGTGTAGCCTGCGCGGGTGAAGGCGTTGAGCGTGAGCGCGGCAGGGAGATTGCTCGTCTGCGGACTCATCGCGCCGCTCCCGCCGTTGGCGTCGAAGGTGACGGTGTAACCATCGGACTCGTAGGCGCCCATGTCGCACTGCGCGCCCTGCGGACGAGTCACGCCGCGCTGGTCGGCCGCCTCGCAAGAATCGCCGCCGCTGCCGGGCAGGGTGGGACTGCCGGCATTGAGGGCCGGGCTATCCGAATAAAGCGCGTGGGTTTCGGTCGCGCCGCCATTGTCTGCCAATGGCGCGAGGCGCGCATCCACCGGGCTGATGCCCGTGCCGACAATGTCGCCTGCGCCGCTGACGAGTGAGCAGCCCGTGTTGTTTCCCAGCAAAACGTAACCGAGCGAGACCAATAACGAACCGCCGCTGGTGTAACAGTCCGTATATCCGCCTGCCGAGTTTGTGTTTCCGGCGATGATTGTATTTTGCGCATAAACGCTCGCGCCAACGGGACCCCAGCGATGGATTCCGCCGGCGGAAGCCGCGTACGCCGACGAGTTACCGGTGATGGTCACGTTGTAAAGTTGCAGGTTGCCACCGCTCATATCGTTAATACCGCCGCCATAGGAATCGGCCGAATTTCCAGAGATGGTGCTGTTGCGGATGATGGTATTCCGGATGAGACTAACTCCACCGCCTGATCCATACACCGTGTTACCGGCAATGGTCGAGCCAGTAATAGTCAGAGAAATGCTGCTCGTGCCTTCCTGTGTGATGCCGCCCCCGTAAGCATTGCTGCCAGTAAGAAACGCGGTATTGTTGACGATGGCGCTGTTGGCGATGGTGATTGCGCCCGTGTTCAGCATCCCAATGCCGCCGCCGCTGCCCGCGCTGGCGTGGTTATCACGAATGACGCTGCCGCTGATGATTCCCGATAGATCCAAAAGACGTAGAGCGCCGCCATCCGGGCTTGTGTTGCCTTCAAACGTGCTGTCGGAAATATTCAAGACCGAGTTATTCGCGCCCATAAACGCGCCGCCGGTGGTTGTGGCAGTATTGTCGGTAAAGATACTATTATTGATGCTGATGATGTACCCGCTCCCCAATGTGGCATAGATCGCGCCACCGGAGGCGGCCGTATTGCCGTCAAAACTGCTACCGTTGACGGTGAGTCCGAGACCGTAAAAATGATTCGAGGCCAACGCGCCGCCTTCCTGCCCATCTGCGCGGTTGTTGGTAAAGACCGAGTCGTTGACGATCAGCGTAGCCTGGTTAAAGTTGACCGCGCCGCCGTCCTCTCCCACAGCGGCATAGCCGTTGTCAAAGGTGAGGTTGTTCAGTGTCAGAGTCTGGCTGGGGCCTACCTTCAAAAAACGAAACTGTGGGGCGGCGGAGTCTCGTGTAATGATGGTCGTGCTGGCGAGCGCGCCCGTGATGGTGATGGGCGAGGTGATTCTGGGCAGGCCCAGATTGTCCCCCCCAGATGCATCGTACACCGCGGTCAGGGTGTATGTCCCGGCGGGAACGAAGATTTCGTCGCTCCCGGCGCCGGCGATGCAGTCATCCACTGCGGCATCCGTGTTCGCGGCGACAATCGCCTCGCCCAGCGTGCAGTTGCCGTTGACGACGAAGGGAACTTCCTGCGCGGTCGAATCCACAGTGATGGTGGCAGCGCGCGCCGGGCTGGCGCCCAGCGGTCCAAAGGTTAGCGCCAGCACAAGGGACAGAATCAAGAAGAAGGACAAGGTTGTTCCGATTTTTGCGTTCATTTTTTCTCCATTTCACGGGTAGGGGCAGTCGCGCCTCGCCAGCGCGACAGGGGGAATGTCTTTCACACAGGCGCAGTAAACGTTCTCAAACGTTCTTCCGCGCGTTTTTACGGAGGGTCAGCGGAAGGGTTTATATTTCATGCGCATTCTTCTCCTTTTCCAACGTCTGAGTGGGAGGGTCCTGCCAGCCGCCCAGTTCACGCACGATGCGGTTGAGATCGGTCAGGGTGTGAAAGTAGAAACGCGCGCCCGAAGCGGCCTCCACCGTACCGCGCCATTGCAGGGTCTCGTCGTGCGATTCGGGCCAGATCACAATCACAAAAGAGGCGCGGGTTGGGGAAATGGCGTTCATCGTGTTTCAATCTGCCCATAAAATAGCATTAGCCTGTCACGCGGCTGTCACATGCAAACAAAAAATGCCGGACTATTCCGACATTTCTGGCACAAAAAAGAATTAGAAAAGAATGATTTTTAGGCGAATAAAACTGGGCTATCCCGACATTTTTGAAAGGCGCTCTGCCATGAAATTCAGGACTTGCGCTTGCGCGTCATGGCCTTTTGCCCCATGCCGCGCAGGGTTGCGATGTCGCGTTCGATGGTGCGGGTGTTGACGCCCAGCGCGCGCGCCAGGTCGGCATCGGTGGGCGAGGCGTTTTGTTCGCGCGCCTCGCGGATCAGGCGCGCCAGGCGGTGACGGCGCAGCGCGGCCTTGCCTGCGCGCTGCAGAATGGCGGCGTCGTCCTCGCCCGCGTCCACCGTCCACTGGATCGCGACAAAATCCGACTCGTTCAACGCGCGGCCGAGGGGCGCGTCCGCGCGCGCCAGGTGAATCGTCATCTGTGCGGGCGCGGGATACAGTCTTTGCCATTCCTCTTCGATCGTATGATGGAGCGCGACGTTATTCAAGAAATCGGCGCGCAGGTTCTCGTCTGTGAAGAGCGCGGCCTGGCGCTGAATCTCTTCACGGGCGGCGCGCAGGGATTCGGGGTTGCCCGTCACCTCGTAGCGGACGAAGCGTAGGAGGACAGCATGAGTCGCCACGGGGGTGTTGAGCAGGATGTTTTCTGCATCGCGCAGGCTTGCCCGGGCCGTGTCGGCATTTCCGGTGCGGTGCGCGGCCAGGGCGTGCAAGAGCAGGGGGGCGATTTCAATGGTTCCGCCTGCTTGTTTCCATAAGCGCACTGCGCGCGCCAGGAGCGCGCCTGCTTCGCCGGGGCGATTTTGCGCGAGGCGCAGCCTTCCAAGCGCGGTGAGTGCAAGCAGAAGCGGACGCCCGCCGGTTTTCGATTCCATCCACGCGCGCATACCATCCAGGACGATTTCAGCCTGCTCCAGATTTCCCGCCAGGACGAGCGCCTCTGCGTTTAGCGCTTCCGACCACATCCAATGGTCCGCGGGCGCGCCCAGCCCGGCCGCGGTCAGGAGCGACTTTAAAGAGCCAAGGATATCTTGCGCGTCTTGATAACGCCCGCTACGCGCCGCGACCAGGGATTGGTTGAAGAATCCCTGCCCCGAAAGCCAGTGTTCATGGAGTTCGTCGGCGAGGGTGGTGAATTCGTGCATGATCGCGCGCGCAGCCTGCCAATGCGCCAGGTCAAGCTCGATCTGTCCCAAAATTTCGAGCGCGCCTGCCCGGCCTCGACGCAGGTCTTCTCGCGTGCCGGCGATGGCAAGCGCCCGTTCGGCGGCTGAGCGCGCTTCGAACGTCCGGCCCAGGATCCTCTGCGTGAAGGCAATCTGTCCAAGCGCTTCGAGCCAGAGAGGGATATCGTTCAATCTTTCGGCGAGTTCCGCCGCGCGCACAAGATGGGGCAGCGCGTCGCCCGGCCTGCCGAGCATATCGGCCAGATGCCAGCCAATCTCTGCACGTACGTGCGCTTCCGCGGCTGGGTCTCCCACTTCCTGCGCGAGGGCGATGGCGCGTTCCGCCGCGTCCTGCATCTCCGTCCACTTCGAATCCAGAAGGTGCAGCGAAACGCGCGCGCGCAGCGCTTCGAGCAGCGCGGCGCGATCGTTCATCTCCAAAGCCGCATGTTCCAACTGCTCCACGGTCGCGCGCCATTCGCGTTCCTGCACTTTGACGCGGTAGATTTCCTGCCGTCGGAGCAGGAGGGCCAGGCTCTCGGCGCGTGGCTCTTCAAGACGATCCAGCCAGCAGCCCGCGCGTTCGTAATACTGGAGGGCCGTATCGTACGCATACGCAGACACGGCGCGGTCGCCTGCTTCACGGTAATAACGCACGGCCATTTGCCAATCCTCGGCCTGTTCGAAATGCCAGGCCAGCGCGCTCGGCTCAGCGTATTCGCGCTCCAGCGCCTCGCCCGCGCGGCGGTGGAGGTCGCGCAGACGTTCATTTTCGATCGCGTTATAGACCGCTTCGCGCGCCAGGTCGTGTTCAAAGAGATAGCCGTTCTCGGTTTCGTAGATGAAACCTTCCTCGCTGATGGTGGGAAGGGCCGCCAACACCGATTGGCCGGCGAGTGATTGCCATGCGCCATGTGTAAACTCGCGTCCCAACACCGCTCCGGCTTCGAGCGCGGCGCGCGTCTCGCCTGACAATCGTGACAGGCGGAGCGCAAACAAGCCTGCGTATGAGGATGGCGCATCCTGCCCGGTTTGCAGCACGGCCTGTGCCAGCAGGGGGTTGCCGTTGGCGCGTTGCTGCAAATCCTGCGCGGCGGATTTATCGAGCGGCTGCCCCAGGGAACGCGCCAGTTCTTCACATTCCGCAGCGCTCAACCCGCCCAGTGCAATTCGCGGCGGGGCAAATTCGCGATCCAGGTCGCGCAGGAAGTTCCACGCGCGCGCCCGGACACGCACCTCGTCGGCGCGATACGCGAGAACAACCAGAATCCGCCGCGTTTCGAGGCGCGGCGCGAGTTTCCAGAGAGCGTCCCAGATGGAATCGTCGGCCCACTGCGCGTCGTCGAGGATGATCAGGCGCGGCGCGATCTCTACCAGTGCGCACAGTCCTTCGGTCAGGGCCTCGGCCAGCGGCGGGACCTCGGCGGGTTTGACGGCCAGGCGGCGGGCGCGCAGGCGCGGTTCCAACCCGGCCAGCGCCTCGGCAAATGGAGGGGCGAGGCGCGCCCGCAATTGTTCGATACGCGGCCCCGCGCAGGCGGCGCGCAAGACCTGGTCGAGGGGAGAGTAGGGTGTGATGCCGGTCAATTCGCGTGCGCGTCCCCATGTCACTGTCATGCCGCGCCAGGCCGCGGCCTCTTCCGCCATTTCGAGCAGGCGCGTCTTGCCGATGCCCGCTTCGCCTTCGAGAAGAATGAATCCGCCGCGTCCCTCCTGGGCGCGCTCCACCAGTTCGAGCAGGCGCGCCCGCTCCTGCCTGCGCCCGACGAATGGTTTGGGCGCGGCGGCTTGTGTGCCGCGTTCGAGGCGAATGGATTCGGCGAGGGCGCGCGTTTCATGGACCGGCTCTATGCCCAGTTCGTCTGTCAACGTTTTGACAAGCTGGTTGTATTGGTGCAGTGCGGCGGCATGCCGTCCCGTGCGCGCGTAAACGCGCATCAGGCCGCGCTGCGCGCCTTCGTTCAACGGGTCGGCGAAAGCGAAACGGTGAAAATATTCGAAGGCGCGCGCGTAATCCTGCGCCTGCTCGGCGCGTTCAGACAGCCGCTCCAGGGTTTGCAGGAATATTTCGCGCAAGTCCACGCGCAGGGGCAGGAGCCAGTCTTCGTAGAGTTCGGGGAGGAGATCGTCTCGATAGAGCGAGAGGGATGCGTGCTGCGCGTCGGGATCGCCGGAGGCGGCGAGTCGCCGGAATTCCTGCGCTTCCACCCAAAGGTCGGGAAGGAGGCGCAACGCGACGTGTGCTTCGTCCGCGTCCAGCCAGTCTGGCCCAAGCGTCTGCCTCAGGCGATAGAGCAGGTTCGAGAGGTTGCGCGCGGCGCGGTCGGCCGGCGCGTCGGGCAAGAGCAAATCGGCCAGTCGTTCGCGGGGATGGGGATGAGGATGGAGGACGAGATAGGCGAAGAGGCTGGCAAGTTTGCCGCCGAGCGAGACCGAGCGTTCGTTCTGCTCGATGCGCAACGCGCCGAACAACCATACGCGGCGTGACATGGGCGGGAATTCCTTTGGCATTGGCATTGTAGCACGGACACGCGGTATTTCGCGCGAATGGCAGGATACAAGAGTGCACGCAAACCATGTCAGGTAGCCTGCGCGGTCTTGGCCCTCACTCAACCCCCCGGCCCCCTTCTCTCTCTCCCAAAAGCATGGGAGAGAGAAGGGAGAGAAAAGTCGTTTACTTGGAAACTGTTCTCCCCTCTCCCCAAATGCGGGAGAGGGGCCGGGGGGTGAGGGCCTTTTGCAAGACTAACAACCTTTGCGTGCACCCCTTCCCGTTGAGTCACTGAGCCTTGAAAACTTGTACGGTATACTACACCAGAACGTACGCATAATTGGCGTTAGACCTTCGGCGCGCCCTACGCATGGTTTTGCGTACGTCCTGTACACAAGATTTTGTTGCACATGCAAACAAAACTGCGCAACATCAGTGAATAAACGTTGACGGAGGATTCGTGCTAAAGCGGCAAGAAGCGATCAAGCCATCGGAATTCCGGACCTTTGGCAACCTGTTGCGTTACCTGCGCGAGCGCGCCCACCTGACACAGCGCGAACTTGCCCGGCGAGTGGGGTATCACGACAGTTATCTGAGCCGCCTCGAAAAGAACGCCCGCACGCCGGATGAATTCATCCTGCGGGAACGCTTCATCCCCGCGCTGAAAATCGAAAAAGGTTCCGATTGGGCGGCGCGCCTGTTCGAACTTGCCTCCGAATCAACGGTTCCGGCCGCACCCGCTGCGGGTTCGGGCTGGGAACCGAACCTGCCATCCAGTTTCACCCCGTTGCTCGGCCGCGAAAGCGAATCGGCCGCACTGCGCCAGATGCTCTCCTGCGAGGGTGTGCGGCTCGTCACGCTCATCGGCCCGCCAGGCGTGGGCAAGACCCGACTTGCCCTGCACGTCGCGGAACAACTCACTCTCCTCTTCGAAGATGGCGCCCTCTTCGTGGACCTGATGCCGGTCCTCGACGCGGGACAAGTGCTGCACGCTCTGGCCGCCGCCCTCGGCGCGCTGGAGGCGAACGATATACGGGTGTTCGACAAAGTGAAAACCGTCCTGCGCGACCGCGAGGCGCTGATCGTGATGGATAATTTTGAGCAGGTATTGGAGGCTGCCCCGCAGGTGGCTGCGCTCCTCAGCGCCGCGCCGCGCTTAAAGATTCTCGTCACCAGCCGCGAGGCCTTGCGCCTGAACGGCGAACAGGAGTTCCCACTCGCCCCCCTGCCCGTGCCGGATGGAAAAGGAAGATCGGCGCTGGATTTTCCCTCGATACAGTTGTTCGTGCAAAGGGCGCGCGCCGCCAAACCCGATCTTTATCTCGACGAAGAGAGTATGGAACGAGTGGCCGAGCTCTGCCGCCGCCTGGACGGGCTTCCGCTTGCCATCGAACTGGCCGCGGCGCGCATCCGCGTCTTTTCTCCTGTCACTATGCTCGAACAGTTCGATCAGCGTTTTAAATGGCTGGCGCACACCGCTCGCAGCCTTCCCGAATGGAGGCGCACGCTCTGGTCGGCTATTCATTGGAGTTACAACCTGCTCAATGAAAAGGAACGTCTGCTGTTTGAACGACTGGCTGTTTTTTCGGGCGGCTGGACGGTTGAGGCCGCCGAAGCGGTATGCTGTGACAAAACTGTTCCGCGCGCCGAGGTCCTACCCCTGTTGATGCAGTTGGCTGACAAGTCCCTCGTCGTCGCCGAGGCCGGGGCGCGCTATCGCTTCCTGGATACCATCGGCAAATTCGCTCACGAAAAACTGGCCGAGCATGGTAGTGTGGAAAAAATCCGCCTCCGTCACCTGCGACACTTTGCCGATTGGGCCGAGTCGCTGGAGGAGCAATACGACACCATAACGCCGCGCGCATTTCAAGAACGCACCTCCGCGGAACTCAACAATCTCCGCGCCGCGCAAGAATGGGCCTTGCATCACCGCGAAACCTTCGCGGACGGGGCGCGCCTTTCGATTCCTGCCAACTTGATCTTCCTTGAACACGGCCTGATCCGCCACGAATACGAACGCTCGCAGGTCTTTCTGCGCGAAATGAGCGACCCGGCCCTGCAAGCGCGTTTGTTCGTGCGCACCGCATCGCTGGCGTTACGGTTAGACCACGACGACCTGGCAATGGAATACTGCCGCAAGGCCGAAGAAATTGCCCGGAAATTGGGCGACCGGCAAACCATCGCCTACGCCCTGCAAATCACCGGGGAGCATGATTATCAGTTGGCCCGATACGATCTGGCGGCAACAACATTTCGTGAATGTGTGCAGTTCTGCCGCGAATTAAACCTGCCCTCGAGATTGAGTCAAAACCTGGCACGGCTTGCCAGCGCCCTCTTTTATCAAGGCCACCGGGAAGCGGCACAGGCCGCAATGAGCGAAGCCATACAGATTGCCGAGCGCAATGAAGACGCCACCAGTCAGGCCTATGCCCTGCGGGCGCTCGGCGGCCAGTTAAATCACCTGGGCCACTTCGCCGGTTCATTTGACGCGTTCAAACGCGCGTTAACCCTGGCGCGCGCCAGCGGCGATCACGCCAGCGAAAGCGTGTGTTTGACGAATCTCAGCATCCAGGCCAATCTCATGGAGGATTACCCGGTCTCCGAGACATATGCCCTCGAGGCGATCGCCGCCTTGCAATCCATCGGAAGCGTTCAGCAAGCCTACACGTTCCGCATGCTGGCCTACGCCCTGCTCCATCAGGGTCTGCCCAGCCGCGCGCACGAACACGCCGCGCGCAGTCTCAGCGACAACCTCAATGGCGGCATCGGCGTGCTGAATTGCCTGACCGCGCTGGCCGAGATCAAACTCGCTATCGGCGATTCGAAATCGGCTGCCCGCCTCTACGGATTTGTGCGCGCCAAACTCGACAGCCGCTACGACACGGTCAGCCCCGACGCGCAGGCCTACCGCCGTGTGGGCGCGGCGCTGGGGAAAAAATCTGCCACATGGATGAAACAGGGTGCGTCCATGATATTGGAAGAGGCGGCCAAACTGGCCTCCCGCCCGCTGGGCCAGCCCGAAGAAGAACCCACCGGGCGGCCATCCGCGAACGCTTCTGCCAAAAACAAACGGGGCAGGCCGCAATAAACCTGCCCCGTTTAGATTCATCTGTCCGCCTTACCCATCGCGTGGTTAGCGCTCTCCAATGCGAACGGGCGCATAAGAGAACATGCCTGCGCAGATTACGAGATCAAGACGTTCGCTTCATCCAGCGTGAAAGAACGCTGACTGGGTTTGAATTTTTTAAGCAGAAAAGGCGCTCTCCCCCGGCAGCATCCGTCGCATCGCCCCGATATCCTTCCGCAGGAAAGTTGTTGCGCCGGGTTTCGGGCCAGCGAAAATCCTGAATATGCAGATCGTCACGAATCAAAGCCCAACCCCAACGCATCCAACAACTTCAACCACAGGTTTCTGCGCCCGCCGCTGCGGTCGGCGCGATCGAGCGACCAGCGCGTAAAGTTGATGATCGGCGAACGGAACGGCTCCGGCGGAAACGGAATGGGGCGCGTCCGCGTCATGGTCAGCGCGGCGCGTTCGGTGGCGCAGCCATCCAACAGGTCAAGCATCACCTGCGCGCCAAAGCGCGAAGCGCCCACGCCCAGGCCGGTATAGCCCAACACATAGGCAAGTTTCCCGCCCATTGCCTTTCCCCAAAAAGCGGTGAAGCGCGAGCAGGTATCTATCACGCCGCCCCAGGCGTGGGTGAAGCGCAGGCCCTCAAGCTGCGGAAAGGTTTGGAAGAAATGAGCCGACAGGCGGGCGAACGTCTCGGGCCGGTTTTCCAACTCCGGGCGGAAGCCGTTGTTCCAATGATATATGGCGTCGTATCCGCCCCACAAAATCCGCCCGTCGGCCGTGATCTGTGAATAATGGAATTGGTTTGCCGAATCGCCCAACCCCTCGCGCCCGCGCCAGCCAATGGCCGCACGCTGGCTCTCTGTGAGCGGCTCGGTCATCAACACATAATCATAAACCGGCGCCATGTACAACGAAAGATGTTTCACCAGCGGCGGATAGGCATTTGTAGCCAGCGCCACGCGGCGGGCGCGAACATGCCCCTGCGGCGTGTGGAGGATGACCGCGCTGCGCGTCTCTTCCAAACGTTGAACCGGGCTCTGCTCGAACAAGCGGACTCCCAGCCCAAGGCAGGCGCGCCGCAAGCCCCACGCCAGACGCGCCGGGTTGAGCATGGCCGCGTCCGGGTCCAACACCCCGGCCTGATAGAGCGGCGAGTTAACGCGCGCCTGCATCTGCTGGCGGTCGAGGAGGATGAAGGTTTTTCCAAAACGCGCGCCCTGTTCCACTTCGCGCTTGAAGTCCTGCGCCTCACTTTCATTGAGCGCGGCGGTCAATTCACCGGAGCGGGTGAAATCGCAATCAATGGAATAACGCCGCACGGTCTCTTCGATCCCGTTGAGGTTTTCCAGTCCCATGCGCAGCAATGCGGGCATTTCACGCGGCCAGCGGCCCAGCCCGTTTTCAAAAGAATGGGTCAGCGAAGCCGAACAAAAGCCGCCGTTCCTGCCACTGGCGCCGGAAGCGACGCGCTCCGCTTCAAGCACGATCACCTCGCGGGCCGGGTCGGCCTCTTTGGCGAGCAGGGCGCTCCACAAGCCGCTGAATCCCGCGCCGACAACGACCAGGTCGGCCGCATGCGCGCCGCTGAGGGGGGCGCCGGCTGCGGGCCGCGCGGGATCGGTGAGCCAGAACGGGGAGAGGGTAACGTCGGAGATCGCCTTCAGGTCGGCGGGACGGGGGTGGTTGGAGTAAATCATGCGTCAAGTTTAATGGCAAAGTTGGGAATTGGTCAAAGCAAAGAATCGGAGACGCGTTCAAAATATTCATGGCAGAGTCGGATATCGCGCGGAGCGGCTGAATCCAATACGCCCCCGGTGAAATTCACCGGGGGCGTGAATGGGCAGACTCGAAAACCCATGGACTGTACTATTCCACGATCAGCGCCGGGCATGTTGGCGGCGGTGATATGATTGTGCTTGCCGCGGACAAGCGCCCAACCTGAAAACAGATGCGTCCTACTCACCGGACTTTCGCTTCATCCAGCGTTCAAGAGCGCCAACTGGACTCGAATTCTTTGAGCATAACAGGCGCTCTCGCGCGCCGATTTACGGACAAGTGAAAGTCTTGATTCACACTCTGGAGACCGATCCATGACCCTGCCAACCAACATCGTAATCATCGGCGCGGGAAGCGCAGAATTCGCCGAAAATACATTCTCAAGCATCATGGCCTGCGAGCGCCTGCGCGGCAGCACACTCTCGCTAGTAGACATCAACGCTGAAATGCTCAAAGCCAGCCGCGGGCTGGCGGAGCGCATCAATCGCGAGTGGAACAGCAACATCGTCCTGCGCGCGTATCCACATCACCGCGAGGCGCTGGAGGGCGCGCAGTTCGTCGTCTCGGCCATCGAGGTCGGTCCGCGCGAGGAACTTTGGAGGAAGGATTTCGAGTTGACCCTCAAACATGGTCTGCGCCAGCCTTACGGAGAAAACGGCGGGCCGGGCGCGTTCGCGCACGCGGCGCGCAACCTCCTCCCGCTGATGGAAATCATCCGCGACATGGAGACTCTCTGTCCGCAGGCCTGGTTCGTTAACTTCAGCAACCCGATGGTGCGCCTGTGCGAGGCGGTCAACCGTCATAGCAAAATCAGAGTGGTGGGCCTGTGCCATCAAATCTACGCGGGCTACGTTATGGTCGGCGCGGCGCTCGCTCAGGATTTGGGCATCGAAGTCCCGCCCGAATTGAACGGCCTGCACGCCGCGCCCGACCAGTACATGGCGCAATACCAGGTGCGCCAGCAGATCGTCCCACGCGTAGACATCCGCGCAGCCGGCACGAATCACTTCACATGGATGCTTTCTATCCGCGACCGGCAAACGGGCGAGGACCTCTACCCGCTCTTCCGCAAACGCCTCCGCGAAATGGACCCGGCTTTCGAGCCGCTGACGCGCGACGTATTCGAGGCTTTTGGCCTGTGCCCGGTGCCGGGCGATACGCACCTGTGCGAATATCTGCCCTGGGTCAGCGATCCCTCAACCCGTCCGTGGGAAAAATACGATATCAAACTCTACGACTGGGAAATGATGGCCGCCGTGCGCGCCTTCAAACAAAACCGTCTCGAATCCATGGCGAACGGCGAATTGACGCTCGACGGCCTGCGCGAGACAGATTCGGAGGGCGCGCTCGAAATGATCGAAAATATCTCCGGCGGGACAACGCATTATCATCCTGCCGTAAACCTCCCCAACGCTGGGCAAATCACCAACCTGCCGATCGGCGCCACTGTCGAAACTCCCGCCATCGTAGACGGCGCGGGGATCCATCCGGTCCACATGGGCGCGCTGCCCGAACCCATCGCCGAACTCTGCCGCCGCGAATTGACCGTCGCGCAGCTGTGCGTCGAGGCGGCGCTCGAAGGCTCGCGCGAAAAGGCGCTGCAATGCCTGCTGCTCGATCCAACGGCGCGCGACATTCAAACCACGAAAAACATCCTCGACGATATTCTCGTCACCTTCCGCGCATATCTGCCTCAATTCTGGAAGTGACCCGGCGACGCGGTTGCGCACGGTTTCTTTAACTCACAGAACTTACACATAATTGGCGTTCTCCCCTGGCACCGCCCGTGATTTGCCAGGCAAATCAGGCAGGCGTAACGCCAGCAGGCGCGTTAGACCTTCGGCGCGCCCTACGCAAGGTTTTGCGTACGTCCTGACTCACCTTACGCAGTATTACAAGATTTATCTTGCGTTCCTCGATGCAACTTGAAAATTGCAGACTGAGACTGCGTACCATCAGTTCTTTAAAATGGAAAAACCCACCCCAGTCTTTCCAGGGCGGGTCTTGGTCTGAACAGGGGAGCGGAGCGGCTAGGTCAGCAGCGCGGCCACAAACTCTCCAGCGGTCGCGAAGCGCTCCAGCGGATTCTTCGCCATCGCGCGTTGAATAGCCTGCCCGATCGAACGCGGCAGGCCCGGCATGGTCTCGCGCGGATCGGGGGGCGGCGCGGTCATGTGCGCCAGCAGCACCGCGCCCGTGCTGGAGCGTTTAAAAGGCAGCGCGCCGGTCAACAACTGGTACGTCATCACGCCGAGGGAATAAATATCGGCGCGAGGACTTACATCGGTGGCGGCTTCGATCTGTTCCGGCGCGATATAGTCGAAGGTGCCAAGCACGGCCGAGGCGGTGATATTCGTCATGGCATGCGAAAACTTGGCAATGCCGAAATCCGTCAGAACGGCGCGTGAAGCGGTCGGTGTGGAATCCAGCACCACATTGGAGGGTTTGATATCGCGATGTACCAGCCCGGAGCGGTGGGCGTAATCGAGCGCGCTCGAAATATCGCGCAGAATCGGCAGCAGGTCGGCGGGAGGCATCGCTCCGCGCGATTTAAGCAGGGTCGAAAGGTTATCTCCGTTCAAAAACTCCATTACCATGAAATACAGTTCGTTTTCAAAACCATAATCGTAGATGCGGACGATGTTCGGATGCTCCAGCGCGGCCAGGGTCTGCGATTCGCGCTGGAAGCGTTTGCGAAACTGCGCGTCCTCCGCCAGGTTGGACAACAATACCTTGATGGCGACCATCCGCTGGGTGGTGGTCTGCTCGGCGCGATACACTTCGGCCATGCCGCCGCGCCCGAGGAGGGACAGGTTATGATATCCGGAAAAGAGGGTCGGTGCGCGGGTGATCGTATCGGTGTGCAGCGCCCCGCCCTTTTCCCCGGCCGGAGTCTTCAAATAATCAATGTTGATATGATAGAAGGTGCGGTCTACAAAACGCTGAAGCGCCTTGCGCGCCGGTTGAAAGAGCGCGCCCGCCGCGATGGCGGAGAGCATCATGCCGATGGTGATGCCCTGTCCGCCCAGAAGCAGGTTCAGCGCGATACTGTCGAGAATCAGCAGCAGGGCAAATATTGAAACCAGAGCCACCGTCACGCCGCCATAGACGATGGCGCGATTGATGATCAAGTCGAGGTCGAAGAGTCCGAAGCGGGCGATGGCGATCGTCAAACAGACCGGGAACGCCAAAAACATAAAAATACCCAGGATGCGCGCAGTCACCTGAAAAACGGCAAACGCAAGAGTATCCTGGTCTCGAAACGCAGGCACAAGAACGGTCAGTAAACTGAACAGGATGAACCAAAACAGCGGACCCATCAACCCCACAAAGGCCCAGCGAATCTGCTGCCGCTGGTTGGCGCTGGCGCGGGTACGATAACGATACAACGCGCCGTAAAGCGAGGCAGCGTACCATGCCAGCAGAATGCCGGCATATGCGGCCAAATGCAAACGGCTGGCATGGAGCGGGGAGCCAGGCCAGTAGATCAAAATGATCGTCACGAGCATAAACGGGACAAGGCGCTTCGTCCAGCGCGGGGCAAAGCGTCCGTCTGGGTAGAGCCAGCCAAAGAGAACGATCCCCGTATCGGCGAGCATCATCACCGGGCTGGCCCAATAGCGCGAAGCCGGCGCGGTCGCCAGTTCATTGCCGAGGCTGGTCAACCGCACGCCAAAAGCCATGATGAGGATTGAGAGCAGGATCGCAAACCAATCGTCTGAACGACGGATGAAGAGAATCACTGCCAGTCCGATGTACCCGAGCAGCACGTAAATGTCGCTGAAAATTTCGACCGTGGAAAATGTGAACAGATTCAAGCCGAACTGCGCGATCTGCATGAACAGGTTTGTCCCCCGGAACATTCTGTCGAAGTAGGCGCTTCCGCCCTGCGCGACCATGTATAACACGTACGCGGCAGCCAACATCCACACCGCCTGTAAGGTCAGCCGCAGGGCGGGGCGATTCTTCAACGAAGTATGGGTGGCGGTGGATGGCGTGGCAGATTGGGAGGCCATACGACAGTATACCGGCGTTTGAACGATGTTACCTTACGCTCTAATTACGAAATCGAACGGAAGACGTTGCGCTGGATTCAACGCGAGGCTTCGAGACATTCAATGGGCGCCTCCTGCGGAAAAACAACATAACAGGCCGGTCGGGAGGGGTTGGCCTGCCGTACGCTCTCGACAAAGGGAAGCGGGCCCGGCACAACCAGGGCCGGGTACGCCGCCCGCAGCGTTTGCTGGTACCAGTCGAAGTGCAGCAGGTCCGCGGCGACGACCGCTGCATCGGGGCGTTCTCCCAGGGCAAAATGGAAATACCAGAGAGTGAAGACGGCCTCATCGCCGGTAACAAAGAGCATGGCTTCCTGCGGCGTTTGCGCGAGAATCGACGCGCCGAATTGTTCGGCTTGCAGGTCGCGAGACAGGTCTACGTGCGGCCAGGTGTGCGCGGCGGAAAAGATCAGCCACACGCCAAAAAGGCCGGCCAGCCAAAGCTGTCTGCGCGGCCAGCGTTGCATCAGGTTGCCGAGCGCGATCCCGATCCAGACCGCAAAACATAAAAAGGTGGGGATTAAATATACCTGCCAGTCACGCGCGGCATACAACAGGGAAAAGATCGAAAAAACAGCCGCCGACCAGATCAGGTTCACGTGAAAGCGCGACCGCGCAAAAAATATCACCGCGCCGAGGAGCGCAAGGATCAACCCGGCCGCACCAAACTGTTTGAGCAATAAAGATGCAAACGTCTGAATCCGCTCCAGGAAGCCGGGCATGGTCAATGCGAGAACGTCATCCTGGTACAGGCGTCCCGACACCAACCAGAGGAATCCGTTCCAGGTGGACGCGTTGCCCCAATTGACCGGCGCATGTCCCGCCGCGCGCAATGGGAGGATCAGGTAGGAGGAGAGTCCGAGCGCGATGAATGCGATCCGTCTCCAAAGCGTTGCCCAATCCTGCTTCCAAAATAAGGCCAGCGGGAGCAGAAAGATTGAAGTAAGATGATTCCCGATCGCCAGGCCGCAGGCCAGCCCGGTGACATAATCCAATTTATTTTCTAACAGATTGGGAGCCACGCCCGAACACAAAAACAATAGCGCGGCGACGAACAGCGCGTGCAGGGCATACACTTCGGTGATGACCGCCTGCGACCAGACCAGCGGCGCAAGCGCGAACGAGAACGCGGCCGCCAACCCAGAAGAGGCAGCCACCAGGCGCGATGCGCGCAAAAAATATTGCTCGACCAGAAAAAACACCAGCAGCGCCGCTCCGATCATCGCGCACGCGGAAAGCAGGTTCGTGCGAAAAGCCAGCGGGCCGATTGGCAGGCGCTGGAACATCCCCGCGAGCAGGAGATAGAGCGGGTAGCCGGTGGGATGCGGCACGCCGCCGGTCGCGGTCGCAGCGATCAGGTCGCCGCCGTCCGCGCCGCCGTGCGACCATGTCAGGCCGGGCGCGAGAGTCGAGCCATAGACCCACAAGAGGGCCGCGACGAGCAACGCGGGAGGAGCGAAGCGGGATCGCATTGGGTATTAAAACAGGGCAGAGGAGATCCTCTGCCCTGTTCGTCAACGGAGCATGTCGAAGTACGCGAGGTGCGATCAGCGTCCGGCTGGGACGTACACGCCGGTCCAGTTGGCGGGGGCGCAAGCCTGGCCATTCTCGCTGGTGGTCGGGAGCGGCGTCCACGGCGGGATGATCGAGTCGAGATCGTCGGTGTAGTAGTAAATGGTCATTTCTTTTCCGGGGCGTTCAGCAAAGCAGATCTTCCATTCGCCCATCTCTTCCGTGGTCTCGAGATAGACCGGCTCGTAGTGAATCACGTGACAGCCGGGCAGGTACAACACATCCGTATCGTGCGGGAAGGGGATGGTTTTGGTGTCCTGCGTGAGAGGCTCCACCCACACGTCATCGGAAAGGTTGGGCCATTTGTAAAGAACGATGATGGAGCAGATGCCGCCGATCGAGTACGACCCGGATTCGGTGATGCGGTTGGAGGGAGGCGGAGGCTGAATTGAGCCGGGCAGCGGCGTGGGCGCAGGCGTTCCCTCGCCTACCCCGCCGGGACGCGGCGTCGGTTCGACCAGACCAGCGGGCATGTATACGCCGCTGTAAATGGCATCCGTGCAGATGTACGTGCCGCTCACGGTGGTGGGCAGTTCGATCCACTCGCGGACGCCATTGTCGGGCTTGTCGGCGTAGTAATAGATCTTGTCATCCAGTTCAGAGCGGTTGCCAAAGCAGACCGTCCACGAACCGTCGTTGGCGTCAGCCTGTTTGACTTCCTGATCGTTCTTGAAGTGGACAACGTGGCAACCGGGGTAGAACAGTTCGCGCGGGGAATATGCCCACGGAACCTGCTGCGACTCTCTGATGGGGATTTCGGAGTCGATGTTGTTCTTCAGGTTCTCGACCTTGTAATTAATGTCCAGGGTGCAGACGCCGCCGACATTGAAGAAGCCGGAGCCGGTCACCACGATGGACTTCGGAAAGAGCGAACTATCGCCTGCCGTGTTGCCCTTTGCCAGTTGACCGGCGTTGGCTACGCCAATCACCGCCAGCACGAGAGCAACGACAACCAGAATTGGAACCAAATGTTTCATCAGATTTCTCCTTTCAGAATTTTGGAAATATCGTCTCGGATTTTACTCGTTAATTAAGAATTATCTGGTTCGGATTTGAGCCGGATTTACGGAACGGTGAACAAAATTTCCAAATTCAAATCCAGCTGCAGGTCGGTCTGCAAAACGACCGTTCCATTTTCGAAAACGGCCTCTTCCGGCATGGATTGGACAACCGCGCCCGTCGGCAATTGGACGCGTAACACGAACGGAACCGCGACCGTGCCGGGCTGTTTCTGCACGCGCAGTTGATATTTCCACGATCCATCCGCCTCCTGCACGACCACAAAAGCAGGCAGCCCAAAGCGGAGGTTCGTCTCCACCGTTTCGCCGCCTTGCACCAGTTTGAGGAAGCCAAATCCCTGCACGCCCTGAAGTTCCTCCTCCCTGCCCAGCGCGTCCACCTGCGGCGGGACATCGAATCCGCTGAGCAGGGTCTCGCCGGAAATGGTCTGCGGGTTGGCGTCCAGCAACTCGGTTCCGGGCGCGGTATAGACGCGCACATACGCCCAGTAACAGCGGTTGATGGGATAATTTTCCTCCGCGTATTGTTGTTTCTCGATCTCATTCAATATGGGCGTCATCAAAAACTCAGGCAGGCAGGGAAGCTTAGCGGCCTGGTTCACATGCGTAATACTCAGCTGCGCGCCCGGAGCATCCGGGCGGGACAGATTCACTTCGTATCCCAGCCGTCTTTCCACAACCGCATTGGTCTTGTTGAAGCCGGAATTGAAATCCACTGCCATGAGGAAATCACCCGTGCCGGGGCGAATCGCCCCATCCCAGCCGCGGCGGACGAGAACCGGAGTCAATGCGGGGTTGTCGAATTGAAGCAGGATATGATGTTCATCGAGCATCTGTAGCAGCACGCGCATCATTTGCTCCAATTCAAAACCGCCGTCGAGAATCCGGTTTAGCAGGGCAGTGGTCAGCCTGTTGATAAACTCTTTGTTGTCCCACAAAGCCGAATTGGCCTCGGTGATCTCCCAGGGCGGGATCTTTTGGGCGCGCATATATTCCACCACGCCATCGGCTCCAATGAGTTCAGTCGAACCTTCCACATGGACCGGCCCGGTCACGCGCAACAGTTCCACCAGCAAATGCTGGTCTATGACGATCACGCCATCCACCGAATGGTCGTTCTGATAGGCATAGAACGTCTCCGCGTATAAGGCCGCCACGCGATAATCGGCAAACCAGTTCACGTCGCGCAACACCAGCACCTCGCTGTTCATATATTGATGCAGTTGCCACGGCGCGGAGGGGTAGGCCTTCGTCCAGTCATCGAGGGTTCCTGAACCTTGAAACGTCAAATTGCCTATTTGCGCATCCTGCATCATTAAAGTTCCCGCGGCGGTAATAAATCCCCCGGTCGGGCGCAGCTCATCCTCATTCTGAGCGAGCAGGAGATAGGTCTTTGGGCCCTGATCCGTGGCGCCCATCATATGCGGAAATTCAAGAGCAATGACAATTCCATCCTGCATCCATGGGAGCGCCTTGTCGGCAAGCAGCATGGCCTCACGGGTACGCGGCGAAAGCCGTTCCAGGTCAATTCGTTCACGGGCCTGGGCGGCCTCCTCCACCCATGCTTGCGCCTCGATCAATTGCGGGCGGGCGTCGCTCATAAGTTGAGTGATTTTCGCCAGGTCAAAATTCGAACCGGCGTCGGTGTCTGCGATCGTATCCAACAGCGGTGAAAACGCCCGATATAAACCATCTGTGGCCGCAAGCGTAGAATCGGCCATAATCAATAAATTCCGCGCCTCAGCCAGTTCGCCGCCATACGCCGGCACCCATTGAAGCAAAGGCCCCATCCAAAGAAGCGGCTCAACCTCCTCGTGCAGCGCGTGAACGTCTTCGCGCAACACGGAAAGTTTTGGCCCGGCCGCCTGCAACGCGGCCACATCCGGTTCGGTCAGTCCCAGGCCGCGCATTGCATTGACATCCTCCCACACAACGGCCGCAAGGTTGTAAATTCGCCAGGCTTTGAATCCAGCCCAGGCGAGCAGTAGAAGGAACAGGGATAGTGCGACAACCCATGTGATTTTCCGTCTCACTCGGTTGGGCGCCTTTCCCGCCTCGCTTCGCCCCGGAGCCGCCGCCTGATTCGGCGTGGAGGCGGCTTCCTGCGCGAAGCGTTCGCGAGCGTGGACCGCTTCGACCAATTGTTGAATCCCCTTTCGATGCCAGTCGCTGAGCGTGCTGTTCGAAGCGACCTGCAGTTCGTCGCCGACCAGTTTATAAGTTTGCGCCTGCTGCGCGGGCACCCCGTCGGCGCGGCCAAAGGTGTATAACAAAATGGAATGGTCAATGCGCCCCCACGCGTCGCGAAACGATTCGGGAATGGGCGCGCCAAATTGAAGCGGGGCAAAATACAGCGCGGCCAGCAGGCCAAATTCTCCCCAGCTGGTATCCAGTCGTTTGCCGCGCCGCGGCGGGACGGCCGGCCGCGTATTCGCGAACACTTCTTCGAGCGCGTGAGCCAATTGACGGCCGCGACTCGCCTCCTCCCAGTTTGGGTTGCGCGTCACAAACTCCTGCACGAACGCGGCGTCTGCCCACGGATGGGAATCCAGCGCGCCAGGATCGTCAATCTGTTCGAGAATCGTTTTCAACGACTCCGCATTAAACTGTAAAAAAGGCATCGTAAACGTCGGGGTTATGGAATGGGGCGAGGCACCAGCAGCCAGCCGGAAAAAATGGCGCAGGGTTCCTGAAAGTCGTTGTATTGCTTTAAGGTGGAAGCATTGGCGTTCAACTGTCTTGCCAGTTCCTCAATGGAAATACGCGCGTCCACCGCTTGATAGGGTTCGAACAAGGGCAGGCTGGTAACGTCCGTAGTCTGATAGGGAATCACAACCACCCAGTCGGCCCAGACCGGCAACGGCAGGCGATAGTTGACCGCCAGGATCGCGGTCGTGGTTGTGCCGTACGTATCGGCATAGATGGTCAGGTTCTCGCCCGGCAGGACACGGTGAAGCAGAAATTTCTTTGCGCCGCCAAACGGGGCGTCCAGTTCATAGCCACAGAAAACGCCGTCCACCGGGGGCGGCGCCAACGTGCGCGTGGAGGTGGGCTGGGGGCTGAGCGTGATGGTGGGAGTCAATGTCCGTGTGGGAGTGCGCGAGGGCGTGAATGTACGCGTAGGCGTGAAGGTCCGTGTGGCAGTTGGAGGGGTGCCGGTAAATAACGGGGTGGGTGAAAAGTTCGCAATGCGCGTCCCCGCTTCGGCGGTGAAGGAGGCGATGATCTCACTAATCGGATCGCTGCCGTGTGTATTCGTCGCGGTGGAGGGGTGGGTCTGCGTGAGGAGCACAACGGTAGCGGTGGGATTCGCGGGCGGAACAGCGGGACGAGGGAAAAACAGGAAAATTCCCGCGGCAAGAACGAGCAGGAGAATCGCGAACACGATCCAGCCGCCCCTCCCGCCGACAGGCGCGGCCGCCGAATGCTGTCCTCTCAACTCCGCGGGGAGAGGTCCTTTCTGGGCGCGCAAAAACACCGGGCATTGCTGATGTGCGGCAGCCAGGCAGACTGCTTCCTGGTGGAACAGCGCCACTGATTCCGGCGGAACAGCGCGGTAACAATAGTTCCACGTTGATGGATAGGCTAGTAACGTGGAACGATCGTCCTGTAATCCCAGGTGGGGGCAACGTTGAAAGATGCCGGATGAGGCGTTGACGGAAGTCGCCATGACGGAAACGAGAGTGGAATTACCCGGTTTTGCCCGGTTTTATTGCTTCGTCGGTCTCTGTTTTTTCGCCGTTTTTGTGTCCGTTCTTTCCATTACTTCCGTTGTTGCTGGAGGGGCCAAAGCGAAAGAAGCGTCCCAGACCGGAGGCTTTGCGTCTTTGCGAGCCTTCTTCAGCGGAGTAATAATGGTAGCCGGAGTAGTAGTACGGTGAATAATGGCGATAGCCGCCGTAGTAATCGGCGCGGTTGCGCGGGATGCGGTTGAGTACCACACCCACCACGCGCGCACCCGCCCGCTTGAGTTGCTCGAGCGTCGCCAGGGCCGCGTCGGAGTGCGTGTGGCCGGGGTAAACAACCATGATCACGCCATCCACTTTCGAAGACAGCACTTGCGCGTCGGCAACAAGGCTCGGCGGGCTGTCAATAACCACCATGTCGGCCCCTTTGTCTGCTTCTTTCAGCAAAGCATTCATGCGCTCAGACGCGAGGAGTTCGGCCGGATTGGGCGGCAGGGCGCCGCTGGTGATGACGTGAAGGTTCTCGTGTGCTTCGGTCTTTTGCGCCACCGCGCTCATCGGCATGGCGCTGCGAAACAGATCGGTCAACCCGAACTGGTTGGACATCTGAAGGAAGTGATGCACTTTCGGGCGGCGCAGGTCTGCGTCTATCAGGACAACCTTCTTCCCGCCCTGGGCGATGATGGCCGCCAGATTGGTGGAGATGGTGCTCTTTCCCTCATTGGGGCCGGCGCTGGTGATCAGTACGCGGCGTATGGGTTTGTCAACGCCTGCAAACTCGAGGTTGGCGCGCAGGGAGCGGAAGGCCTCCGAGACCGGCGACCGCGGCTGACGCGTGACGTACAGACTTTCATCGCTGCCCTTCTTGTGGTAGATCTGCGCGATATAACCAATGACCGGCAGGCCCAAAACCCGCTCGATGTCATCCATGGTCTTGAGCGTGGTGTCGAGGTATTCAATCAGAAAAGCCGCGCCGGCCGCGAGCATCAACCCGACGATGGCCGCCAACGCGGTCGTTTGCAGCGGTTGCGGGCGAATGGGCGCCACTGGGACAGAGGCGATTTCCACCTGCTTCACCGTCGGCGTGCTCTGTATTCGCGATAAACGCACCGCTTCGAGGCTGCTGAGCAGATTGACATAGATCTGCTGGTATAGGTCGAGTGTGGTGCGCAACTGCTCCAGCCGGGTTGTGGTGGCATCGGCGCTGTCCACCGGCTTGCCGAGAACGACAAGGTTGGTATACACCTGCTGGTAGAGCGCCAATACAGGTTGGAGTTGCGCCAGTGTGGCTTCTTTGTCGGCAATCTCGGCGGTCAGTTCGGGTGTTCGGAATTTTTTTTGCAGGTTGGCGATCTGCGTTTCCAAGTCGGTGATCTGGGTCTGCAGCGAATCGATCTGTGTCTGCACCTGCTTCAATTGGTCGGCAACGGTGGCGCTGGAGATCTCGTTGATCTGGGTCTGAAGGGTGTTGATCTGGGCCAGGACCTGATCCAACTGTCGTTGCAAATTTTCCTCGGTCGCCTGGTATCGAACCGCCTGCAGCTCATCGTTTTTCTGAACCAATATCGCCACCAATGCATTGGCAATATCGGCCGCATGTTGCGGGTTGCCGTCTTCCACCGTCAGCACGACAAATTGTGTATCCACCACTCTGCTGGCTGTCGTTTGTTTTTCATTGACAGTATATCCCAACTCTTGCGATACCGCTTCCAGCACCGAGTCTGTGCTGAGCAATTGAGCGTAGGTCTCCACCAGTTGCTGGCTTTCCAGGTAGGCGGTGTAATCCATGCTGGATTGAGCCGCGCGCAGAATCACAAAACGCGTAGTCGCCTGGTACACAGGAGACAGATTGATGCTGACAAAAAAACCGGCCACTCCGCCCAGGAGCATCCCTAGAATGCCCAGCCAGAGCCAGCGGCGAATGAGAGCGAAATAATGTTTTAATTCCATGTAGATAAAATCTCCAACAAAACGGAACCGGTCCGCTTTGCAATGCAATTGTCATTATACTTTAAGAGTCACTCATCCGCACAGGCAAAATGGAAAAGGTATGCACGCAAGACATGTCAGTGGAGGCGAGAGAACGTCCGCTGATGCCAGTGTCAGCAAGAGACGCTCTCTAGCGTCGTATGGACGACAATCTCTGCGTACACACGGGAAAAGCGTCCTCTGTTTTTAACGCTCTGCATATCGCGAGCGCCTTGAAGCGGGTGAAGCCGTGGGCAGCGACGCCCCATTCACGCGGACGAGACCAGACGACTCTGCATCGTCCCTAGAATGTCGTTGAGGAAAACCACGCGCACGCCGGGAATCTCGCACAGGCGCGAGAGACGGGCATGTTCCTTGCGGGAAAGGTTGGCGATGGCAAAGATGATTACGCCGATATCGTGTTTGGCGACAAGGGCGGGAAGGTCGGATGTGTTGCCCAGCACGGAACAGCCATCAATGCGCATGTCCTGTTTGGCAGGGTCGTCATCCACCATGCCGATCACAGAGAACGCACGATGTAATGACTGGCGATGCAGCAACCAGTTGACAATCTGCCCCCCCTCGCCCGCGCCCAGAATGATCACGCGTTCGCCGATGTCGCCGCTTCTGCCGCGCAGGCGAATCCAGCGGGCGGCAAATCCGGTGATCAGGCGCAGGCGAAAGCGCGACAGTAATCCGCCCAGCGCGGTAAACAGCCCGATTAAAAAGATCAATTGATTCGAGAGCGCCGGATAAGGCAGCCAGGCAAGATTGGAGACGTGGAAGAAATTGGCCGCCAGTATCATTCCTGTGGCCAACAGATTCGCAAAAACCAACACCGCTCCATCCTCGACGCCCGCCCGCGACCACAGGACACGGTCGAGGCCGAAGAAATGATTGACCAGGCTGAACACCAGCGCGATCAACACCGCCAGAAAGGCTAGAGAGGGCAGTCCCCAATCAATTACTTTAAAAGCGCGCCAGAGCAAACCCGCGAGCGAGACGCCAAGCATGGACACGACCAGGTCAATGAAGAACCAGCGTACGTTTCGACGTATCAGCCCATTGAAGGGGCCGGCAAATAGTTTACTTTCAGGGATGCGCTGTTCGGCCGCGGGCAGCAGCGCGATAGCGGTCCAAAACAATATATCGAGATCGCCAAGGAAGGAATGATGGCGGATATAGAGGCGATCCAGGCGCATTTTGTCGGGAAGGATCTCGTGCAGATATTGCGCTATCGGGTCGTCAGCAGAAAGGCGTTCCTCCTCGTTTCGGTAGGAGATGCTGGCCGGGCTGGTGACTCCGGGGCGGATGGAGAGTATCTCGCGGCGGACCTCTTCGGGCCACTCCGCGGCGATCTGTGGGTCTTCAGGACGCGGCCCGACCAGACTCATTTCACCTTTTAATACATTCCACAGTTGGGGTAGTTCGTTGAGTTTGGTGTCGCGCAACCACCTGCCCAGCGGCGTGACGCGCTGGTCGTTGCGGGCCGTGACGCGCGGGCCGTTATAACTTTCCGGGGCTTCGCGCATGGTACGAAATTTGAGGATGTTAAATTCACGCCCACCAAGCCCCACGCGGGACCCGTGAAAGAAGACGGGGCCCGCATCCTCGCGTTTGATGAGGATGGCGATCAGGCCGAAGAAAGGCGCGAGGAACAGCAGCCCAAGCGCAGATAGAAAAATGTCAAAGCCGCGCTTTAAAACACGGTCTCCCCAGGCGCGCATATCTGAAGTGGACATTCGTTGAACCTTCTGGGTGGATTCGCTACAACTGGCTTCCATTTTTATTGCCCGCGTCGCACATTTTTCAGGACTTTCGCCTGCCTGCCTTCAACACAAGGAAGCGCCGCTTACGCCCGAAACGTCAGAGCCGGGTCAGCGTCTTCCAGCCATGGGCGAAGAACAAGCGTCTGTTTTTATAGACCGAGGTCCTGCCGGACGGCATCTACAACCGCCGGCAAATGTTCGTAACCGGAGGGATAGACCAGTCGCTTGATTGGGATCTCCTTCGCCAGATGGGCCAGAAAACTCATCCGGCGGGGCATGAGTGGGCTGCGCGTCAGAATCGAGCCGGTAAACGTGTAGTGAAGCAAGCGCAGGTACGTCTGGCGGGGCGACATTGTTTCAATGGAGATCGCGGCAACATCGTCCCGTCGCACAGGGAAGTACAGCGCCGCCAGCGGGGTTGGATCAAGACAAACCTGGCCGCGGCTTTCACTGAGCCGTATCACCTGCTTCGGCGGATCCGTCTCGAACGTCCTGCCATTGAGAAAATTCAATGCCGCGGCTGTTTCCGGTCGGAGTCTTAAAAACACATATCCGGGGCGCGCCTGATATTCATGCGTGTGTCGAATGGGCAGAATATCGTCGGCCAGCAACCGGGCGCCACCGCTCACAAACGCGGCCGCCAACGTGCTTTTCCCGCCAGCGCTTTCGGCCAGAAAACCGATGGCCGAATCATCAATCACGACGCTGGAGGCGTGCATCACCGGCATATTGTTCCATTCCAGCCACAGGATCAACGCCGCCCGAAACAGGATGGCCTCCAGGGTCTGAATATCCAAGTCGCCGTTCAGGTAATAGCGGATGTGGTCCGCCTGTATTTCAAATTGTCCGAAAGCGGGATAAGACAGGAGCGCCCCCCTCGCCGATGAATACAGCAACATATGGGGCCGCTGTGTTTTCGCATCTGTATCGGGAGTTTCATACCATAGGTCCCCCTCGATTTCATCGAAGGGGACCGGCGAGTCCACGATTTCGCAGTCTGGCTGGTCGCATCGAATTCGTTCCAACTGCGAGTCGAAATTCAACACGCTGCGCACGGCGAAGCCAAACAGCCGGTAATCATTCATCGAGGGTGATCCAGCGCCAGAACGTACATCGGCCCGACGCGCTCCCGCGAAAAAGAGAGGCGCTCACCGCCCCAGCCACCCGGAAGCCACTTCCCTGGCCCGGCGAAATCAGGGTTTAAAAGGCTTGAAAGGCGCTCAACCCAGGCAGCCCCATGCGCGCGGCACAAGGACCGCGCCGCCCGCTCAAGGCCGGCAAAATAATCATACTTTGGTAATGTAAAGAGAGCCTTTTCCGCCGGGGTAGGGATCGTTATACTTGCCGGAGGTCCAACCCTGTGTTAATGCGTCAAAATCGCCGTGCGCTTCGAGAACCGGTGTTTTATATTGCAGGCGAACGACCGTTTCCGCCTGCTGTTCATCTGCACTTCGTTCATTCAAATTGTCTTGAGTATCCATGATGCCTCCTAACCAACCTCATGCCAGGAATCATCCATCCAGGCCTGGAATAATAAGGGGGCGAACAACGCGCCCTGTAAGCGCGTTACACCCTCCGTGTAACGCTTCCAGTGCGCATTATATTCAAAAAATTTCAAGAAGTCAATCTGTTCCGCCCGCGCCCGGTCGAGCAGGCGAGACGCTTTTGCGGCCTCTTTGTTTCTCAAACCGAGGTGAATCGTCGGGTCAACGACCGCGTGGTCGGTACGTTTTGTGATCGCATCGGGCAGGATTCCGCGTAAGGCTGCTTTGAGAAAGGGTTTGAATACAGATTCATAATTCATCAGACGTTCTGTGGGCAGTCGAAAGGTAAACTCGATCAGCGAACGATCCAGGAAGGGGCAGCGGACTTCCAGGCCATGCTCCGCCGCATGATATTGTACGCCCTGCAGCCCGGAAAGATACTGTCCCCCGGTAAACATGCCGTCCTGCCGGATGCGCTGTAATTCATTGCTGAACCCATCCGGAATCGCCAGTTTAAAATCGGGCGGGTTCGCCTCCGCTTTTCGGACCCATTCCTGGCGCACCCAGCGGGGAAAGGCACCGCGCAACCTGCGCCACGCAGGCAATAGCCCGGCGACTTGAAGGATTGCCCGCCCGGCCAGCCGAAGATTTCCAGCCGGCCCCATAAATTGGCGGGAGAACTTAAAGGCCTTGGGCCATTTTGCAAATGGCAGGTCTCGCAGTAACTTTATATCGGTATAGTATATCTCAAAGAGTTCATCGCCCCCGCTCCCCTGAAGCGCCACCCGCCCCCCCTCCTGCCTCAACCTGCGGGCCAGCGCCGTCGCGGAGCTCCTCATCACCTGCAGTTCGGGCTCATCCAGGCGGTAATTGTTTTCGCGGCCGGCCTCTTGTAACCCCCAATAATTTTCGCCCGGCAGCACCGTAGACACAAATTGAGGACAGGCTTTACTCACGGTATCATAATATTCGATCTCGTCCTCGATTCGTTCGTTGGCATAGTGCATGTACAACAAGTGTACCGATGGAGGGATGCCGCCCTGCAGTCGGTTTTCCACCCATAGTTTATGCAAGACACAGACGACCGAAGACGAATCAACGCCCCCGCTGAGTTGAATACCAAGCGGGTCAGCGGTGCGCGCGCAGGCTTTCAGCGCCGACTCGAAGCGTTCGAGAAATTCATCATAATAATCCTGATCGTTCTGGTACTGCAAAATCGGCCCATTCACGATCATCCAGTGCTGCTTAATGTCTGCGCGCTGAGCATCCACAACAACCTGGCAGGCGGCGGGCAGGCGGCGGATGGGCAGGTAGACGGTCTCGGCCACCCAACGCTCGAAGTTGTAGCGATAATAGTCGGCGATCAACAGTTCGTTCAATGGCGGACGTTCGGGCAATATCGCCAGGATAGAACGAAGGACGGAGGCAAAATAAACAGTCTGGCCGCGGCGCATATAGAACAGGGGGCGCAATCCCAGAAAGTCGCGGCCAGCGAAGACGCGCTGCCGAGCCGGGTCCCACATCACAAATGCATAGTTTCCATAAATATGCGGAAGGAAATCCTCTCCCCAGTGGCGGTAGGCATATATCAGCAATTCTATATCTGTGACGATCTCATCGCCCATGATATCGCCCGTCTTGCGAAAGAACTCGATCAGTTCAGCGCGATTATCTACACGGGCATCTGCGGCCCAGATCGCGCCGGTGTGCGGGTCGCGCATTGGTTGCTGTTCGAAGCGCGCTTCGGGGGTGGTGTGCAGGGCCAGGTGGGCCAGCCCGGCGTTTTTTTCGGTCCAGATTCGGGGACCGTCCAGCCCGTTGTAGGCGGCGGCCTCTGCCATTTGATTAAGTTGTTCCGGCTCTATGGGCGAGCCGTCAAGGTGGAAGATGCCACAGATGCGGCTCATGGAATGGATTCCTCGTTGCTGACGGGCCGCTGCGCCTTGAATTCGCGCCTGTCGAAATATTTTTTGAAAAGAACCAGTACGACCCCCGCTTTGAGACGGAAATTCAATTCGTCTGCATTCCCATGCCCGGATGATTCCAGGCTGGATACCTGGTCGATCAGGCGTTTGAGAAAGGCCTGATCAGGCTTCCCTTCCAGCATGGGTTCCAATTCGGAAATTACCTGTTTGATTTGTCGTACCGCCTTCAACGCTTCCGGCAGGTCAACCTGTTGGGCGGTCACTTTTTTGAGCAGGCCGCATTGGTACGCGTCGCAAATATTGGGCTTGGATGGGTGAGCGTAGATGGAGCAGTTTCCATTCCACAGGTGACATGGAAATACAAGGCGAATCTTAGCCGCCGGGTCCGAATGTTCCAGTCCTAAAAAATCGGCTTTGGCTTCTTCCCCTGGCTTCAACGTTAAATGGGTAAACAGGTGACCGGTACAGCATAATCCACACTCCACGCATAGCTGGTTGGCGTTGGTCAGGGTGTTCGGAAGATCGCTTTTCATGGCGGGCTACTTTTGTAGAACGGCATATTGCTCTGTGATCTTTTCTGGCTCTCCCAGTAAATTGCCTTCATATTCCAACCAGGCATGCGCGCTGATCTGGCCGCCTTCCTTGCGAACGCCGATCTTGAGATCGGTGGGCACGCCTTTTTGAGCGAACATTTTTTGCAAGGCAAGCGACCGCCGCAGGCAGGTCATCGGGCGCAGATGGCGGGCGCGGGCGCGCTCCACCGCCAGCGGGAGGAGGCGGAGAATCTGCTGAACGCGCGCGGGGGCGGGAGTCGGGCGGGAGACGAGGCGGGAGGCAAATGCCTGCAATTCCGGGAAGGGGCGCAGGCGCAGGGCAATGTCGAAGAATAGCAGCCAGAACCAGGCCCGGAAAAAGTCCAGCCATTCCGCAGGAGAGAGACGGGCGGCGCGGCGCAGCCGATCTACAAGGAAGACCATGTTTTCATGACTCTTGGACATGGGCGCAAATGAGGAATCTACGCGTTCGTGGACGAACGCCTTTTCAACAACACAGACAGGGTGCGCAGCAGGTCCTTAAAAATGCCCCACCAGCGCAACAAATAATAACGCGGCAAAAGCCAGTTGTTCTGAAAATTATACCGCCAGCGCATATAGGCCGGGCCGGGCATCAGCAGCGCGAAAATCAAGCGCAGGCGTCCCCACCAATTGAGGGAAGCTAGCGCACGAGTCTCGGCGAGAATATGCGTTTCGGGAGAAGACTGCTTAAACGCGACCAGCTCCGCGTGACGATCTGTTTGTGCGAAGAGCGCGGTGCGCGCGGAAGGGGGAATGGGAGTCTCGAAATAAGCCTCGGTCTGGACGAGGGCGGCGCGCAGCGCCGAACCCCACTCAAAGGTCCCGGCCTGCGAAACGAGCAGCTCCCAGTCCAGCCGCGTTGCGTACCGGCGAACCAACTGATCGAGATCGAAGAACCAGCGCAGCGGGGCGTTGTGGCCTCCGTGCTGGAGCATGGCATGTGAGGCGGCGTACAACACCTGGGCGGTAGGGGTCAACATCAGCAGGTTTTCGAACCGCCCGGCGGAGGGAGAATCAAGCGGCTCGACCTGCTCCCAAAACCAGTCTACAGAAACAGCATATTGAAAGGTACGGTCGGCCACCAGGCTGAAATGCACTTCCAGCGCCATGGGGTGAGGAAATTCTTTTTGCAGAAGGACTTCGTGGCTGAACAGTTCGTTCAGACCGGGCGAGGCTTCAGGACGCGTTGCCCGGTAGCCGAGCGAGCAGGCTAGGCCGACCGCTTCATCCAGACGGGCAATCGGGACCAGCACATCCAGGTCGGCCATCGGGCGCAGTCCCGCGTCGGGATAGACGGTCAGCGCGTAGCAGGCGCCTTTGAGAAGCACGAGCGGGATGCGCGCCTGTGCGTACGCGCGCGATAGGGACTCCAACTCTCGAAAGCACAATTGGTTCTGCATCAGCGTGCGGGCGTATGACAGGCGCAGCGGGTCGCGAACGGTTTCGGGCAGGCGGGCCAAATTGCCGGACTGGGAAAACACCCAGTAGAGGAGCGGCGCGACCCCCTGCCGGCGCGACCCGGCGATCAACGCTTCCCACGCCTCTTCGGTGAACGATTCCCAACCAGCCTGCGCGAGGCGGCCGCTGATGATCGCGCTCAGGGCGCGCAGATCGGTGTGGCGGGCGGGGCTGTTTTTGTTGTCAGGCATGGTGGCAGGGGAGGCCGAAGCGTAGAGTGGGGAAACGTCTCTCCGCTCGGATTGGCGCTTGTGTGGATTTCCCCCATTTGGCGATTGGTGAGCGGCGCTCAGCGCGGTTGGATGACGGCCAGGTAGTGGGTGTTGAAGATTTTCAAGTTTTCGAGGACTAACGCCAGCACCCAGGAAATCGGAACAACCCGGCGGGCGATGGGAGGCGCGAGGGTGATCTTATGAAACTCGTAACGACAGCCAGGAAAGAGACGTTTGATCTCGCTGGGGCGGATGCCGCGCGTCTGCGGATTGGTGGGGTTGAGCCAGAAGTCGTACCACAGGATCAGGCCGGAGGGGCGCAGGACGCGCAGCATATCGGAGGCGATCTGTGATTTCATTTCCGGATCCAGGATCGAGGAAAAGACCGTGTGCTGGCTGACCAGGTCCATCGAATTGTCCGGCCAGGGGAGTTCCGTTGCGGAGGCGCAGCGGATATTCAGGTTTGGATTTAATTTCCGCGCGTATTCGACGGGTTCCGGGCGCAGTTCGACGCCGGCAAGGTTTTCAGGCCGCGCGCCCCATTGCAAAAATTGGCGAAGCATGTTTCCATCACCGCAGCCCACATCTAAAATTTGCAGATCGGTCAGTGGATGGCAGCCGCGCGCCTGGAGCAGGAGCAGGGTCGCGCGATAACGTCCCTGCGTTCTAAACAAGTGCGCGAGATCTTCGTAGCAATACAACGCGTTCCGACGGTTGGCCTTCCGCCTTTGGTATTCGTCAAGGATGCGCCGGGTTTCCATATCCCTTCCTTGCCAATAAGTGACGGTAAATGGAGGCGGTTTGTTGGGCGATGATGGACAGGTCGAAGCGGGCGACGGCGCGCTGGCGGGACGTTTCTCCCATTCGGCGTCGCAGCGATGGATCAAGCGCCAATTTCAAGATGGCGTCCTTTAATGCATTCTCATCGCGGGCTGGCGTCAGAAAACCGTTCATGTTCTGTTCGACGACTTCCATGCACCCCGGAGATTGAGTTGTGACGATCGGCAGCCCCATCGAGGCGGCCTCCAAAAGCACGCGCGGAATTCCCTCCCGGTAGTACGTGGGCAGCGTAAAGATATCGGAAAGCGCCAGCAACTGCGGAATGTCATTTCTGGGTCCCAGCCAGGTTACGGATCGTTGAAGGTGTTCTTTCTCGGTCTCGGTCAGGGCGTCCATGCTTTCAGGGTCATCCTGCCCCGCAAGCAGGAAGGCGATATCTGGATGCGCGTCTTTGATGGAGCGAGCGACGTCCGCAAATTCAAGCACGCCCTTCGAACGAAGCAGGCGCGAGATCATGATGACGATGATGCTGAAATCGTCCAGCCCCAGGTTGGCGCGCAGGGTCTTTCTTTCCCGGTAATCGCTTCGTCGCGGGTCGAACTGTTTCACATCCACCCCCGAGCCGGGCAGAGTCGCTGTCTTTTGTCTGGGGACAATTCTTTTTTGAATGAACAGTTCTGTGTCTTCCGGGTTTTGAAAAATAGTGAGATCGGAAAGATGGCAGGACAGTTTTTGAAGGGGCTCATAGATGCGGCGAATCCAGGCAGACTTGGGATCGTTCCCGGAATATAATGAACCCAGTCCCGGCAGGGTGCCGATCACAATCGGAACGCGGGCAAGCCGGGCCGCGATGCGCGCAAAGACCGCTGGTTTGGTATCATAGGTGTGAACGATGTGAGGCTTCAGACGAAGGAATAAAACCGTCAGCGAGAGAAACGAATATAGATCCCGGATTGGATTCAACCCCCGCGTCATGGGATAATAATGAAACTCCAGCCCTGCCATGGAAAATGTTCCGACAAGGCGGCGCGATGTGCCTGCCGCAAGCAACTTGAAATCCATCAAGCGCCGCATCAACTCGATGCGTGCGTCCACGTCGGGACCGCCGACAAGTAAAACCCTGGATAACACGGTGACTGCCTCGGCAACAACAGACGCTATGCAAAAAACAAAAATAGATTCTTCATTTCGATCCAACCGTTAGCGTGGATGGGTATCCATGGATGGAGGCACAGGTAATGCATAAGAATTTTGCGGCATTTCAAGACAAGTTTCTGATCAACGAATTAACGATTTATGAGACTGACTACTGGAGATGGTCTCTTCGCCCGGTTCAATGCACGCTCGGCGCGGGGATATTGTCTTTAAGAAGATACAGCGAAAGATTATCCGACTTGAACGGGCCTGAAGGGGGGGATTTCGCGGCGATCGTCGGAGTTGTTGAAGATTGCCTGGAGAAATCCTTTCACTACGACAAAATCAACTATCTCATGCTTATGATGGTTGATCCCCATCTGCATTTTCATGTTATCCCGCGCTATGCCGCCTCTCGGATCTGCGCGGGCAAAACCTGGGTGGATCAAGGCTGGCCGTCCTTTCCCCAAATGGGGGGCGACGCGGCATCGCAGGAAAATCTTATGGAAATTAAAGGGGTCTTGCAATCTACACGTCAAACAAACGCCTCCCCAGGAAAAGCATGATCATGCACCGGGTTTGGGGCGCTCTCCAATGCCTCTGAATTGCGCAAGGGCCAATCAATCTCTCTGAGACCATTTCTTTATCAAAGCAGCATAGTTTTCGGTCAGTGAACCGCGCACCAGATCCAGATCAGGGTGAAAATCTATTTCGGCCCAGTCGCCCGGCTTGCACTCATACCAATTGACGGTATATCCGCGATTGATCAACTCCTGAACAGCGTAGAGCCAGAAAACGGTTTTTCCGCTTGGAAGGCGCACAACCTGATTCAGAATCTCCTTGAAACGGGATGCTCCGTTTGCGCGGAAACGGATCATCCCGATGGATTCCCCGTTGGCCTCCGCCGGGGCGATCTGTTTTCCAACCTGCAAGACCCGCTCGCCCCGGGTAATAACCTTCATGTCGTCAAGATCGTATTTTTCCTTCCGGTCAATGGTCATCACCACATCTTTGTCGCCGTCCACTTGCACCAGCCCCTGAGGCACGCGACTATCATAGACGTCATCGCCATTGACCACGATGAAATTGTCTCCCAAGTATGGCAGGGCGTACCAGAGCGAGATCAGGTTGTTGCTTTCCGCAAAAAACGGGTTGTAGACGGTGCGGATATTTAACTGGAGATTGGCATAATGAATTAACTTGGCCTCGACCTGTTCCGCCAGGTACCCCAATACAAAGATAATCTCACTGATCTCGGAGATCTCTTTTAGCGATTGTAACTGCATATCCAACACCGACATGCCATTTGCCAGTTCAAGCAGGCACTTTGGAGTATTTCGGGTTAAAGGCCAAAGACGTTCGCCGCGGCCTGCGGCCAGGACCACCAATTGCATTTTTACCTCTTTTGTGACTTTATGGAGACCGGCTCTGTAACCAAAGAATAAGATTCATCAACATCCAGGATTTTATCCCGTGCCTGGGATCTTGACTATTGCCTGCGTTTTCCAACCACTTTTCCAGTTCTGTCTTGTTTAACAGGCCCACCTCGATAACGAGGGGTCCAGCAGTATTTCATGAAGGTGCGCGCGATAGCGCTTGTCAAACCACTGGCTTAATGGCACCGGAAAGCCGACCTTCCGCCGTTCAAGAACCGCATCTGGCAAGTCGTTCATAAATGCCCGGCGCAGGATGTATTTTGTGGTGTCGTATCGTTCGCTAATTTCATCAGAATTGGAAACGCCCGCCATCACCTCATGCAGCAATGATTTCCATCGAATTTTATAATGAAATGGGACCGAAGACAGAAACTCCACTAATGCATGATCAACAAAGGGGACTCTGGCTTCTACAGAAGCCCCCATTATTTTCCCAGCGTTTCGGATTTTCTCAGCATATTGAACGCGCTCAAAGAACAGGCGCCTATATTGAAGGCCGCATAGAACAACACGAGCCAGGTCGTTACGTTGAATATCACTGAAACCAACAATAATGGCGCCAGGAGACCGGTGAGGGCAAATTCCTTGCCAAGCCTGCGATTCGAAGTTTTTTCGCCGTACAATGCGTTTTGATAAGCGGAAAAAAAACGTTGATAAACCAGCCTCATGAACAAGTCGCCCATGGAGGCAAATGCGCCAATGATAATAAAATTGATGTGGCCCAGCGGAATTGGGCCAAGCGCTTTGGTGTTTTCAGCGGTTACGCCCATCGCGATAAATACGATCCCGAAGGCGAGGTAGCCAAACACCGTGTCAACAAAATCCCCATGTTTGCTGGAACTTCCCCGGTAACGCGCCAATGTGCCGTCAACGCAATCCAAGACAGCCCAGAGATTGAATAATACAGCCCCGGCCACATTCATTTCGCGGTTTGCGGCAATGAGCAGGGCAGCCCCGCACACCGAAACCAACCCGGAAAGATACGTGGCATGATTGGCGGCAAAGCCCAGTTTTACCAACAGCCAGGTAACGGGATAAGAAACGGGACGAAAGAAGATCTGTACCATAAACGATGCGCGTTTCCATTTCTCCGGTGGATCTACCTCCCGAAGTCGTTTTAGGGTAACCTGGTTTTGCAGAGACATTATTGCGGCTTTCCTTTCAGAGGCGTGGATACAGATAACAACTGTTTATATAACCGAGCGACTTTTTCCGCCTGGTCCTGCCAGGCATATTTTCTGCTCGCCAAAACCGCCTGGGAGGCATACCGTTGACGCAACGCTGGAGATGCAAGAATTTCATAGATCGCCCCTGCCAGATGATCGGGGGCATTGGGCTGAACCACGATTCCACACTGTGCCTCTTTCACTACATCTTCGCAGGCTCCAACACGTGTGGTAACCACCGGAAGCCCGCAGGCCATGGCTTCGATTAACGCCTTCGGGAATCCTTCTGACACAGATGCCATTACAAACAGTTCGCTCTCCCGCAATATTCTGACAACCTGCGCCTGAGAGACAACTCCTGTGAACTCGACCCGCTCCTGTAGGCGCGCGCGCGCCACTATCTCTTCCAACTCGGCTCGCAGTGGTCCGTCTCCTACAATGACCATCGTATAGGTTGGGTCTTTCTCGAACACGCGCATAATGGCAGAAAGCAGGTCGGGATATCCCTTCTGCCAGAACAGGCGGCCGACCGAGACAATTTGTTTTTTCTTCTGAATCGTGGAATCCGGGGAAAAGAGATCAAGGTCTACACCGTTCGGAAAATAGGACACCGGCGCCCCCGGCAGCAGATTCTCCAATTCCGTTTTCATACCAGGCGCAATGCAAATCACATGATCCACAAACCAACCTGCCAGTCGAACCAGAAAACGGTTGTTCCGAAAGCGGTAATAATCCGTTCCATGGAACGACAGCACCAGCGGGCAATGCAGTGTGAGTTTTGCGAAGATTCCCAGCAAGAGGGGCAGCGGGGTATGAACATGAAGAATATCCGGGCGAAAACGCCAGATATGAGGCAGGCCCAGAATGGCAAGCCATAGATTCCCGATGATTCTGCCCAGGGAGGCGACGGCTGTACGAAGGCCGGCAAATCGTCCCGTCTTCGATGATCGAGGTTCTGGGTAATCAATCAGAAGGAGCCTCACATGCGATGGAAATGGCAGGGGCGTTCCGTCCAGTTGCTTCGCCACATACAGACAGGGATGCGGCAAATATTCACTCAACTTGTAAGCCATCAACCCGGAGCCCGGGCTGGTGGTGCGCGGATAAATGCGCGCGATGCGGCAAATCCTCATGCGTCCAGTGTCCCGGCGCTTAATTCAGCCAGCTTCGTTTTCCACTCTTCCGGCGTGCTGCCCCAGGTCCGAAGCAATGTCTCTCGCTTGTCTTGTGGAGACATGCCTTTCGTGCTGATCCCCTGCTTGAGTTTCTGCATGTAGGCATCTGTGGTGGAGACAATGCGCGCCGGCGCCCCGACCACGACAGAACCAGGCGGCACGGATTTTGTGACAATCGCGCCCGCGCCGACGATGCTGTCTCTGCCAATCACAACGCCCGGCAGGATAATGGCCTGGACGCCGATGAAAACATTGTCTTCGATCACGATCGGGCGGATGTAATCAATCGTCGGATCCTGGTGCCGCCAGACCCATACCCCTCCATCATGGGTCAGCAATGTAACTTCCCTGGTGATTGTAACGTGGTTCCCAATAGAGATCAAATACGGCTCGCTGCCAAATCGCACCGAATATAACCGGCAATCCTCGCCGACATGCACCCCAAGGCGACGCGCATACCACAACCTGGTCTGGTTGCTATAAGATTTCAAGAACATGTGGAACAGCGTATTAAATATCTTGAACATGGCGTTCCTTTTCAGCCAACCCGGATATCACACCAGCGGTCTTTCTCCAGGGACAAGTTTATCTCAGAAAAATCATCAATAAACAAGCGATGCCATAATTCCAACATCACTAAATGATAGACCAATGAAAAGTTGTCCCCGCTTCCCATGGATCCATCGCGCACCCGCAGCAGCGCATCCGGTTGAAAATAGCCGCGCGCCAATGCCCGTTCTGACAGGAGCACCTCCCAGGCGCGCGGGCCGAATTCGCCCGCCATCCACTTGCGGCGCGGGACACCAAACCCCGATTTGCGTTTTCGAAGAACTTCGGATGGCAGGTATTTGGTCATTGCTTTTTTGGCAAACCACTTGGTCTGTAATCCCCTCACCTTCCAGTGATCTGGCAAGCTGGCGGCAAACTCGACCAGCCGATAATCCAGGAAAGGACTGCGGCCCTCGAGCGAATTGGACATCATGGCCCGATCTATCTTGACCAGAAAATCATCCACCAATTTAAAACGCAAATAGCAGCTATACAGCACGCGATTCAAGTAACTCATTCCATTCCCCGTTTCCCAATACGAACGCGGAGCGGCAAGGGGATCATAATTGCCTTCATTGTTTTTTTTGTTCCGCAAGCGACTTGTCTGTTGATGGGTATAAGACAACCAACTGATGGCAGAATCGAACTCACCGGCGTTTAATGAAGCGGTCTGCATACGCTTAAGCCACTCGCGGGGACCCTGGCGACCGGTGATTTGGGTTGCATACTCTCCCAGTTTCGACCCTAGTCGCCACAGAAAAGCCGGAATAAAACGAGAGCGACGCAGCCAAACGTTAAGTAGGTTGTAATAGTATCCGCCAAACAGTTCGTCCCCGCCATCGCCCGCAAGCACGACGGTAACGTGTTTGCGGGCCATCTGCGCCACGTAATAACTGGGGATGGCGGAGGAATCCCCGAATGGCTGTTCGTAATGCCATGTCAAAAGCGGCAGGATACGCCAGGCTTCATCCGTATTAACGAAGAGTTCCTCGTGGCGGGAGCCTGCGTGATTTGCCATGGCCCGGGCGACCGGACCCTCGTCTTTTTCCGGGTCACCGAAGCGGATCGTGAATGTCGGGACGGCAGCATTGTCCCGACTCATCATCGCCAGAATCGAGCCGGAGTCGATGCCGCCGCTCAGCAACAAGCCGACTGGCACATCGGAAATGAGGCGATCCTGCACGCTGGCAGATAACAACTCAATATATTCCGACTGAGCGTCGCGCAAGGAACGGCGGATGACTCGCTTGCCTTCCAGGGACCAGTATTCCCGCTTGCGAGTCCGCCCATCCGATTCCACAACCAGATAATGGGCCGGTTCGAGTTGATGAATTCCCTCGAAGGCGGTGGCCGGGTTGGCGACAAAGCCAAAGGTCAGGAAGTCTGCCAGTCCGTCCCGGTTAACCCGGCGCGGGATCGTCCCGTGGGCGAGCAGCGCCTTGATCTCGCTTCCGAAAATAAAGCGGTCCGCCGCATGGTGATAGAAGAGAGGTTTCTTCCCCATACGGTCGCGTGCCAGATAGAGGCGCTGGCGGGCCGAGTCGTAGATACACAAGGCGAACATGCCATTGCAGCGTTCGATGAATGTCTCCCCATATTCTTCATACATGTGCAGCATTACTTCCGTGTCGCTCTGCGTGCGAAAAACGTGGCCGGCCCGGAGCATTTCCTGCCGCAGTCCCCGGTAATTATAGATCTCGCCGTTGAAGATAATCCACAACGTTCCGTCTTCGTTGGTCATGGGCTGGTCGCCGGTGGAAAGATCAATGATGGCAAGGCGGCGCATCCCCAGCCCCGCCCGCCCGTCCACGATCTTGATTCCCTGGCTGTCCGGCCCGCGATGGATGATCGTCCGGCACATGCGCTCGAGCGTTTCATAACGCGGCGGCTGGGCCGCGCCTGCAAAGGTAAATTCACCGCAAATACCGCACATTAGGAGGCCTCGCTTTGACCGCCGCCCGGCGCGCAGGCAAGGCGGCGATATATGGTTTCCAGTTTTTCCACGATGACTTCAATATCCGCCGCTTCGCAGACCTTGAGGCGGGCTTCCCGTCCCATCCCGTACCAGCGCGGTCTTTCCTGCAAGCATCGGAGAAGCGCGTCGCATAGGCGCGAGGGATTCTCTGTTTCGAAGAGCCACCCATTTTTCCCATCCACAATCACATCCAGCGCGCCCCCCGTGGCCGAGGCAAGGACGGGCAAACCGCACCCCATCGCTTCCATCATCACATTCGACATCCCTTCCTGGCGGGAGGGGAGAACGAGGATATCCGCGGCCCAATAATAATCGCGCACATTCTCCTGCATTCCCGCCAAGCGTACACGATCGGCAATTCCCAGGCGTACCATTAATTTTTCCAGTCCTGCACGCTCTTCCCCGTCGCCCACCAAGGTCAGGTTAATGCCGCCACGCGTCGCGTCCGAAAGGAGCGCCCATGCCTGCAACAAAATGTCAACTCCCTTAATATGACTCAGGCGTCCCACATAGAGGATCACCGGTTGTTCAGCGGGAAGCCCCAATCGCGCACGCGCCTTTCGCTTTTCTTCCGGGAGAGCCGGTTGAAAATAATCCACATCCACGGCATTCGGAATAAACGCCACTCGTTCTGCAGGCGCTCCCAGAGCGATAAGCAGCGAATACACTGCCTCATTTACTACGATTGCCCGGTCTGTCTTGTGTAAAAGCGCCATTAACTGCCGCCGGCCGAGGAGGGAGTCCAGTCTTTTTTCATAGCTGGATCGCCCTGTGCGAAATTTCAGGAGGGAATGTCCACCGAATAGGCGCGCCGCCATCACAGCCAGCCAGCCGGCCGCCCCAATATCGTGCGCGTGGTAGATCCCTTTCTGCCCGAAGCGCGCCAGGTACCACAGACCTCCAAGAACATATAAGATGGAGCCGGATGTGACGCCCCCGCGGCTGGAAAGGCGCGTGACCGCGGCGCCATCCACAATTTCATGCGCCGCCACATTTGGCAAATGGTTCATCCAGTGACGGCGCGTGAGGATTTCCACATCCCAGCCCCGGCCTTTCAGCAGGCTGGACAGGCGGCGCACCTGGGTCTGCGCGCCGCCAACCACAGGATGATACGTGGGAATCAACATCCAGATTTTTGGACGATGCGCCGGAGCCTTCATGCCGAAACTGCCGACCCGGATTGACGCTGCATAAACAATTCGCGATAGCGCATAACGAAAGGCGACATCTTCAAACGGAAAGCCAGCGGGCTTGTGGAACGGTACACGCCTGCGCGGCGAAGCGTGTAACGGGAAAGCGGGAGACCGGCGCGCGGCGGCGTAACGACGCCACAGGCATAACCGGCGCCCGCGACCATTTGAACGATTCGGTCGTTCAGTTTCCCTTCCGGGTAGCAAAAGGAAGTAACGGGCTGATCAAGCATCCTGGAAAGGGATTCGCGCGAAGCGTGAATTTCGCGCCAGCATTGTTCCTCGGAAAGAATCGGAAGAATGGCGTGCGTGCTGGTGTGCGAGCCGAATTCCATGCCATACTCCATCATCTCGAAGATCTGATCCAGAGTGAGCAAACGATAGGCTGCCTCGTCTTCCGGAGATTTGATCCTGTTCTTATCCCACGAGTAAATATGATCGGTATTGACATAATCAGCCGTCACAAAAATCGTGCCGGTCAATCCGTATTTCTTCAATATTGGAAAGGCAACCGCATGGTTATCTGCATATCCATCATCGAATGTCAGAATGACGATCTTTTCCGGCCGCGCAAGCGGCTGCCGAACGAATGTCTCAAGGGTCATGGAACGATAACCGCGCTGGGAGAGAAAAGCCATCTGCCGTTCGAAAACCGCCGGCGGCACGGCCAGGTTTCCATCGTAACGATCGCTGACGCTGTGATAGGCCAGAATGAGCGGCCGGTAATAATAATATTTTCGTTCAGCAGTGTTCATTATGATTTAGGAAACCGGTGAAGCCGTTACAATAAAGCTAATGTGCAACAGGACAATCCGCCGCGCGGCATGTAACAGGGCGCTTTTCCCAAACCACGCCCGGGGCTGCAAAGGGGTTTCAGAAACCCACTGCCACGAAAGCGGTTGGAATCCGGCGGCCGCCAATAATTTCTGCAAACTCGAGGGAGTGAAATGCGTCCTCATGCTTGGAATATGAAGCAGGCTTCTGCCCTTTTTGATCGGTCTTAACAAACTGGCAGCCGTAAAAAGACGACGCGGATGGTGGGGGGTTTTAATCACCAGCGCGCCGCCGTTTTGCATGCGGGTTCGTATCTGCACCAACATGGCGCGGGGATCGGGTACATGCGCCAATACATCCCACAAGGTAACGGCGGCAAATGGCATGCGTTCGGTGGAGACACTCTCCAAATCGGGGTAGGCTTTGATTCCAAGAGCGCGTTCCATATATGCCCTAGCAGAACCCGATGGTTCCACAAGTGTTGCGCCCGGTCTCAGGCGCGGCGGCAAAGCAAGTAGAAAGTGTCCAAGCCCGGCTCCCACATCCAGCAACGGAGATTGCAGGGGATGGGGTAGACCAGCGAGCAAGCGGCGGAAATGCTCCACCCGGCTTCTCTCGGAACGCATCATGTTATGAAAATAATTTTCATCATAATCTGTCGCCGCGCCGCCCGTTTCGGAAAAAATCAGGCCGCACCGCGGACAAAGGCCAGCGGAGAATTCCTCTTCGCTCCAGATTTCTTCGAGCAGCGTTCCGCACCCAAGACAACGGCCCTGACTTTCGCGAGCGCGCGGCAGGGCCGGTTCAGCGGACAACCCGAACGCTCCCATTGCTTCCATCCACGATCAATTCGTCCCCTTCGCCGACCCGGTCAAACAGGTCGGGAATATTCATCACCGCCGGCACGCCGTATTCGCGCGCCAGGGTGGCCCCATGAGAAAGCAGGCTGCCGGTCTCGCACACCAGCCCCTGGACGCGGGCGAACACAAAGCTATAGGCCGGGCGCACCGTCCGGCATATCAATACATCGCCGGGGCGGGTGGAGGAGAGATCGTGCAAACCGGAGACGATGTGGGCGCGTCCGCTCGCGATTCCCGGACTGCACGCGTCGCCGCGGATCGTGCGCCCGCCCGCCTTATCCGGGGAACGACCGGCGCGGGTTTCCACCTGTAACAATTGCCGCGCCCGCTCATATTCTGCGCGGCGTGCGGAAATTTTTTCCATCGAAGCGGACGCGGGAGAATGGAACGTGGAGCGAAGTTCCTCCATCGTCAGGAAGAATATATCCTCAGGCGCCGGGATCATTTTCCTCTCTGCCAAACGCCTTCCCCATTCGCGGGCATACCTGCGAATCACCATCACCGCCCAATATACGTAATGATTGCGATCCTCCCGATAGGGGAAATATTCCGCCGCTTTTTTCGACAACGCATCGAAGAGCGCGAGGCGGGCGGGAAACCAGGCGGCCCTCCCTCCAGATGCGACCTTGGCGCGGATCCCAGCCACCCGTTCTATGCGCTCTCGCTCGCGCCCCTTGCGATTCGCCTCCAGGTCGCGCCCTTGATCATGAAATACAAGGGAGGCAAGCGATATTGCCAGCGCCTCGTCATTGATCTCCCAGGCCGGGTCGCGGGGATAGCGGTCCGCCCAGATGTAGCCAAAACGTTCTTGAAATTTCTCCAACGCCTGCCAGAACTCGCGCCCACGCGGAGATTGCCCGCCAAGTTTCTCAAGCGCCGCGTAACTCAAGTCCTGGCGTTCGTCGGGGTCGAGCGCGCCGCGCAAAAGGCGGGACAGGGATTGCAAGGCCAGGTCGCGTTCCACGGTCAGGTTATCGAGGCCGGTCATCAAGCCGGCAAAGGCTTGTGTTCCCTCCTCGTTTCCCATGACCAGTTGGCAAAATCGCCGCAGTACACTGGCGGAAGCAATGGCGATCTTCACCATGGGCAGGCTGTCCACCTGAAACTGCAGGTATTCTTCGATCGCTTCTCGCAATCCATATTCGATCTCGCGGTCTTCCAAGTCGGACAGGCTCGCGTCTTTGAGTTTCCTCAAGCGCTGTTCGAACGCGGGCAGGATGCCGCGGCTGAAGCGGCGATGGATGGCCCCGCCTTGAAACCAGCGGATGGCCTTCCAGGTGTTCATGGAAAAAGCGGTCGCCCGGCCCGGATTCATCCAGGGGTCGGTATGATAGAGAACCAAACCGGTGCTTTTCATTTCGGATCGGAAGCGCGTCCTGTAATAGGAATTGATCGCCCGCACCCAGGCGGCATGGCGTTGGATGGCAAGATCGGCTCCCAGCGTGGAAAACGGCTCAGGATAGGACCGTATCCAGCCCGGCTCTCCATTCACCGCGCCTGCCTCTTTCTTGCGGGTCATCGGCCTGGATTGCAAAATCCACAGGAGATTGTCCCGGTCTATGCACCATTCGATATCCTGCGGGGCGCCCTGGAGCCGCTCGATTGCCAGGCCCAGTTCGGCCAGGCGCCGGCAATCCGCGAGCGATAGGCAACCCTCCGGCGAGCGTTTGATCTCAGCCGGCGATTGGGAGGCGCGTCCGACAAAATACCGTTCAGCCCGCTCCTCCCCACTGACGACGGCTTCTCCCTGCTTCGGGAGCGCCTCGATCACCAGCGTTTCTTCGCGCGGGGCAAGCGGGTTGCGGGTAAAAAGGACCCCTGCGCATCGCGGAGCGATCATGGTTTGCACCAATACCGCCATTCCCTGGCGGTCGTCGGGGATGCCCGCCTCCCGACGGTAGAGGACTGCCTCCTCATTCCAATAAGAGGCCCAGCAGCGCTTCACCGCCGCGGTCAGCGCGTCCTCGTCATGGACTCCCAGAATGGTCTCGTAGAGTCCGGCAAAGCTATGGCCGGGCAGATCCTCCGCCAGGGAAGAGGACCGCACGGCTACCGGCCCCGGATTTTTTTCGGTCAGGGCGCGATACCCGGAAACCAGCAAGGCGGAAAAGGCGGGATCAAGAGGCGCGGCAAGAACGGCCTCCTTCATGGACACATGCGCGACCGTTATTTCCGCTTTCGCCCGTTCGACATGTTCATAATAGTATCCAACCGGAATACAAAACCCATGCGGGACAGGGTAACCGGCCCGGAAAAGCCGGGCCAGAACGGAGGTTTTGTTGCCAAAGATATCCGCATGAATATCTTCATCACCGGCCAGCCGGCGAATGTAAACCGCATCGGTGCTCATCGTATTCATGAAAGCGCTAGTTGAGAATAAAGTTCCCGGCGTTTTTGCGCGCAAAGTTCCATTTCCGCCTGATCAATGACCGCCTGGCGGGCGTGTTTTCCCATATCTTGCCAGTCGGCTTCCCGATCCAGCAGGGCAAGAATTTTTTCCGATAAATGAAGCGGGTTTCCGGTCTCGAACAGGTATCCATTCCGCCCGTCTTCGATAAGATCCGCCGCTCCCCCAACATTGGAAGCCAGCGCTGGCAGGCCGCTGGCCATGGCCTCCAGGAGTGAATTGGACATGCCTTCTGTGCGGGAAGCCAGCACAAAAACATCGGCGGCCCGGTAATATTCCCGCACATCCTCCTGCAAGCCGACCAGCACAATGGATTTCATCTCGTTCCCGTTTCCCAGAAATTCGTTTACGGGATCTTCGCCTTCTCTCATGCCAACCGCAATCAAAACAGAAGAGTCTCTTATCTGACCGGGAAGGAGCGCCCAGGCTTGCAAAAGGAGGTCAAAGCCTTTGATGCGCTTCGGGCGGCCGGTGTACAGGAAGATTTTTTTATCCGCCGGCAATCCAAGTTTCTTCCGCAGTGCAGTTTTATCCGTCCCGGGATTGGGGGTAAACAGACGAGTCTCTATGGCGTTGGTGATGCGCACCACCTTGTCCGTCCCGAATCCCATTTCAGACAGATATCGGGCCATTTCATCGTTCACGACAATGATCCGGTCTGCCAGCCGCAGGGATGCCAGGATCTGCCAGCGGGTAAACCCGGAACGAAGCAAAATCTCATAACGATAACGCCCCGTCCGCAAACGAATGACCGCCTTTCCCCGGTACAGGTATTTGGCAAAGACAGCAATCCAGTTTGACCCTTTGAAGTCGTGCGCTTCATAGATGCCCCGGCGTCCATTCCAGAGCAGATGCCAGAGCCCGAAACAAAAAAAAGCAAATATCGAAAAACCGGTTTCGCCCGGACTCCAGACCCGCGTTACAGGCACTCCATCCACCGTATCCCTGGCAGGGAGAATTCCGCCAGGGCCGGTGTTATATCTGCGGGTCAACACACGGATGGGCAATGCGTAATGCTCCACCAGGTATTGCGACATCCGGCGGATGGAGTTTTCAGAGCCTCCGATGATCGGGTAAAAACTGGAAGAGATCATCCAGGTGGAACGCTCATGATTTGAACGATGAACGGACATTCCTTAACCTGGCCCGCGCCTCATGGTGAATTTTTTCGCGGGCCGCCGGGCTTTCCCCGGCCTCTTCCCGCCGCCGCTGTTCCGATACCAGCCGGACAACAGCCACGCCCATTCCGAATATGACAAACGCAGGCCGTTCCAGGTAGCGGGCATGCAAATTTGCATCAATGATGCCCAGTCCGACGATCAGGAGCAGATTATACGTCAGCGCGTATAGATTGTCGCCGCTGGCATATTTTCGGGCTCTCCATACGCTTAATATGATTTCTCCCAACATCAACAACAGGAGGATTTCCCCGACCAGTCCGGTCTCTCCCAATGTAGTGAAGATCAGGTTATGCCCGGAAAGTTTACCGGGCAGCCTGGGTTCGTAGATCACACTCAGGTCACGAAAATTGCCAAACCCTACGCCAAAGATGGGCTTGTCGAGAAACATGTGCCAGCCTGAGGAGATCAATAACGATCGGGAGCTGAATCCCCGCGTGTTGACGTACATTTGTTTTTCATCCGGGTCGAAAATCTGGGCATAGCCCGGCAAAACGCTGACTGCTCTCTGCACGGCGAGGGGCGCCAGCGGGAGAATCAATTGCACGGCGAGAATCAGGAAAAGGAGGCTTACAACGATGAATTTTAATGCCTGGGTGGTTTTGGGAAGAAGCCAGATTAAGGCCAGCGCGCTCAACCCCAGATTCAACATCGCAGTGCGTTCCCCCCCAATGAGAATGGTTGCCAGCGAAAGTGGAATACTGATATAGAGAATCACACGTTGAACTTTGGATGCTTTCGAAGCGGTCAGAAGCCACAGGCACAATATAATGGAAATGAAAGAATATCTTGCCGCCGGGGTGATGCTTTGGAAGAGGCCGCCCAATCTTTCCTTGCGCATCGCGGCCGGAATCGTCACGACCTCCACCACCGCGCCGACCGCAATGAGCATGGCGCACAGAATCATCACCCACTGTAAGACGGTCAGTTTTTTCCAATCATCTATTGTGTTGACGATCAGGAAATAGAACAAGTAGCCCATAATGACACTGCGAAACTGGTCGCCTGGCGCGCTGCCATTGACCAGAACACTGATCATGGCTGTTGCCAGGAATGCAAGAAAGAAAAAGTCGAATCGTCCGAACACCAGCGGCTTTCTATTCACGCCAAACCTTTTTTGCAGGAGCATTCCGGCTAAAATCACCAGCCCCAATACACGGTTTAAGGTCAGTAAACTGTCGAAGCGAAAGAATTCGTCCAGCCAGAGAGTTATCACCAGCAACCAGACGCCAAGGGCTGGATACAGAAAAGCCAGGAGGAGAAAAATTCCTCCTAAAAGGAATACAGCCGGATTGGACCGATCCAGCGGAAAGTATGCCAGGCTCCCTGCCACCAACAGGGTCGCGAGCAGGCCCATGCCAATTACCAGGATTTTCGTTCGGAGAAAGGGGCTGGTTGCCTTCATATTACGGTTTCCTCTTCGGTACCTGTGCCAGATGGAGGTACAACTGTGCCATGCGGTCCAGACTGGCGTTCACATCCATCCGCCTCTCCATCCAGATTCGCGCCGACTGGCCAATCTGGGCGCGCCTTTCATCATCCTGCAATACGTCCATGAGCATGTTGGCCAGCGCGGTTGTGTCTCGTTCAACCAGGAGATACTCGCCCCCCGCGCTACCATAATCATCGGATAAACCATCGAAAGGTGTCAGGACGCATGGCAACCCGCTCGCCATGGCCTCCAATAAAACATTGGGCATTCCCTCCTGGTTCGAGGGCAGAACGAACACGTCGGCGCATTTCATATACTGTTCAACGTTGTCCGCCACCCCCGGCCTGCTGATCCGTTCCGGCGCGGGGGTCGAAAAGACAAGGTTTTCAATTTTCTTGGAAAATTCTCGATCCTCGTGACTCAGAGGCTTTTTTTCTTCTGCTGCGTACGCCGGCCCCACGATCACCAGCCTGCTCCTGGGAAAGGCCCCGGCCATCTGCCCCCAGGCCGCGATCAACACATCCGCGCCCTTGCGAGGCCGTAAAGCGCCCACGAATAGAATGATCTCGTCCTCCGGCTTGAATCCGAGTTGCAGTCGCAACCGCTCACGCTCCTGCCTGCCGGCAAGCGGGGAAAACCTGCACAGGTCCACTCCATTAGGGATGACTTCGATCAATTTGGAATCCACCCCCTGTTTCGCGGCCCTGTGCGCCATTGTTCGACTGCTGACAATTACACTGGAGAGTGGGCTGAAACGATATGAGTTGCGGAGCGTCAATTTCAGGCGGGATAATGGCGAGGAGATCTGCGGCGGCATCATGGTGAGGCTGATGACGCTGGGCAGTCCGAACCACCGCAATTTCCATAAAAGTGGAACGCCGCGGGTGGAATGATGCAGAAGGTGAAGGACATCTGGTTGATAACCGTATTTGCGGAAGGACTCCGCCGTCTGCTGTAACAGGAGAAATGACAACTGGTCACGGTTGGCCTGAATGGGGATCCTGTGAACGGCGATACCGCCGTCCACCATTTCGTGTTCAGGCATCCCCGGCTGGTGGAGGGTCCACACCGTCAGGTTGATGCCCCTCTCTTTCAAACCGGGGGCATACCTGCGAAAACGCTCGCCCGCGCCGGAGAATGTGGGGGAAAAATACTTAGCAATAAGGCAGACTTCAATGGGCTTTGGCACGTCTGTCCTTCAAAACCCCTTGAATGACCCGCTCCACCTGCTGGGCGGTCTGCTCCGCGGTGAATCTTTGCAGGACCCTTTGATATCCGCGTTCCCCCATTTCCTTGCGCAAAGATGGGTTGGCTATCAATTTCAGCAATGCGGCGGATAAGCCGTCAATATCGCCAAAGGGAACCAGGAAACCCGTTTGCCCGGCTTCCACCGTTTCCACAATCCCGTCCACGGCATATGCCACCACAGGCAATTTGGCCGCCATGCCTTCCACAATAACTCGCGGGTGAGGGTCCCACCTGGGTACATGCAGGAGGATATCCGCCGCACAATAGAATAACGCCGGGTCGCTGCGAAAACCGGTCAGTAAAATTAGCGGCCGGATATTCAGTTCGTCTGCCTGTTGTTTCAACCGATCTACATACTCAGAGTCTCCTGTGGCCCCCAGGAAACAAAAGCATGACGGAGAGTCGCGCCGGGCCACGCGCGCAGCGGCCATGAGCGCGTCCCGCTGATTCTTCCGTTCGCCAAGGTTGCCAACGATCAGGATGAGCGGGCTGCGCCGGGGAATGGCCAGTTCGCGCTCCAGGCGTTCCCGGGCTTCTTCCCGATTCATGGAAAAATCGGCCGGTTCGATGCCATTGTAGATGACGTTGATATCCCGCCCCGGTGGGAGATGCTTCTGAACAGTGGACGCGCTGGCCCTCGAGACGCAAACGACGGCATCCGCCAGCCTGACGCGGCGGTATTTTTTTTCCAGTTGCTTCGTTCCTTTAAACACTTCACGGATATGCCAGACAAACGATCTGCCAGCAAGTTTGGCTGCCAGCAGGGAAATATAGGCGTCATTGCTAAAATTATTGCCATATACCAAATCTATTTTCTTGCGCCGGATGAAAGATGCCAGTTTAAGGATATTCCGATAGCGAAACGGAAAAACCGTTGCGGCGATGCCGTTCCCCGACAAGACATCGAAGAGTTCCCCGCTCTCGGGAACGGCCACATGAAACACGTGGCCTTCTCGAAGATGGGAGATCAACTTCAACAAGCTATGAGAGGGGCCGCCCAATCTTCCTGTATGAGAAATGAACAAAATGTGCGCCAAGCCTTACCCCTTTTCCTGGTTGTCAGGCGCTCTATGTTTGATCACCTGCGCCGGATGGCCCACCGCAACGGAGAACGCCGGAATATCGTTGGTCACCACTCCTGCGGCCCCGATAATGGAACCTCGTCCGATCGTCACGCCCGGCAGAATAACGACCCGGTCCGCGATCCAGACGTCATCCCCGATGGTCACTGTCTCACGAATCACTCCCTGGTTTTTAATCGGGGTGGTGGGGTCGCTAAAATAATGGCTGGTAGTTTCGATCACCACGAAATTCGCCATGCGAACATTATCGCCTATCCTGATCTCGCCGCCCGCAAAGTAATTATATTTCCCTGACGTAAAATTATCGCCGATAAACAGGCGCTTGCCGTCAAAAATGATGTTGTGGTCGCGGATCCGCGCGCCTCTGCCTAAATGGGCAAACATCATCCTGCCGACTCCCCTGCGAATGAACATGCCCAGCCTGCCAGGAACAAAATCAGCCATACGCCAGAGAAAATGGGATATGCCATGGAAAAAAAGCGGTCGGTGGCGCGGTTCCACCCCACATGCCCATAGAATTTCCTTAAGCAGCGCCTTCCAGGTTGAAGGAATTTGTTCCATTAAAAATCACCGCCAATTTTCAGTGAAGCCGCTCGGTTACCTGAGCCAGAATCGCCTGCGCCCGCCTGTCGTAATTGTAATCCGCCGACTGTTCCCAGGCATTCTGCGCGATTCTTTTGGCAAGGGGCGGGTCTTCGACCAAACGCATAATAGCCCGCGCCAAATGGCGGGGATCGTCATATTGATAAAACAGCCCGTTGATCTCATTCTGGAATAATTCACGGTGGACGGGAACGTCTGCCACAGCCACCGGCTTGCCGCGCACCATGTAATCATAGGATTTCAACGGGGACGCATATCGTGAATCAATGATGTCACTGCTGGCAGTCTGAATCAGAATATCACAACGATCTATTTGTTCGGTCACCTGACCAACAGGAACTCTCCCGACAATTTCGATCCGTGGACCAATCCGTGAATCGTTAATCAACTCTTGAAACCACGGAGCCGGATGTCCGCGATCATCCTGCTCCACCCGTCCCACCAGGCGTAGGCGATACCCTTCTGGCAGGTGGGCGACCGAACGGATCAAGATATCTACCCCCCGATATTGATCAATTGTCCCTATATAGCCTATTATTATTGAATCCTTTTTCAGTTTTACATCGGGACAAGATTCCACACGGGGAAGAGAGCTGGCATGACGGATAACCACCGGCTTTATTTTCCCGCGCGACCACTTTTCCAAATTCTCCGCCAGGGCCTGGGTCACAGTGACGATCAAATCAAAAGCACACAAGGCCCGAAGTAGTTCCTGCCGCTCCCCGCCCGCCCCCTCCGATTTCGATTCGAATGGGTTGTCTTCGAACGCGGCCTCTGGCGGCAGGCCCGCGATATCATGCGCCTCGAAGATAAAAAACCAGTCCCGAAGCCAGTGATAACGGTTTCGCGCCGCGCCCCAAAATAAAAGGTCGACCGGGCGCCGCACGAACAGAATATTCTGCTGGCGGTTCCGCCGCCAAACGGGATGTACTCCAAACAACATACCCAGGAACGAGCCGTACCACTTCTGTGCAAACGAGGGAAGCAGGTTGAAATATGCCGGGGAAATGCGGAGCGGCGCGGGCGGAATCCTGTGCATTTCCCGAAGTTTGGACTCATGCAGGGTGAGACCGCGGATAAAAAAGGTTGTGTCCACATTCCTGGAGAAGCCATCCGCCATCTGAATGGCTTGTAACGCATTCGCAGAGGAATGTGGATAAACCAATTGCGATACGTAGGCAATCTTTTGTTTAGCCATCATTGAAGGACGAGCCGCCAACGTTCGACACTAGACTCCACATCCTCCGTTTCGAAGCGGTCAGCCTCCAAATCCCTTGGATTCTTGACCGTTCTTTTTTCAGCCGTCGTAACCCTGCCTGATACATGATCCCGTAAGCGAGACAAGAAACGTTTTGAACGATATAGCAAAGACGCTTCCGTCACCCCGACCAGGTGTTTCCTGCGATATACCCGGCGCGGTATTATCTCGTCATGATGGTAGATACGCGCTAGCAAGTTCGCTAGATTTATAAAGACATCGCCCTTGCCAAGCATGGTTGAAACAGCCCAGTTGTGAAGAGGTTTCCAATTGTCCTGCGATGCAGGATTATTTATCACCGAAAGCAGGTCCCCATAAGATCGTACATGCGGAACCATTCCGAACCAATCATTGTGCATGAAAGCGGGGAAAGGCACCGGAGCCAGCATGAAAATTTCCCGTTGGGCGACCGCCGCCTCGATCAAGGTGGTGCTGTAGGAGGAACCGACCAGATCGCTGGCGATAATCCACTCGCGGACGGTACCATCCTTGATGATGTGGATGTTGGGTGGAAACGCGCCAGCCGCCTCGCGGCAAAAGCGCTCGAAATCCGCCTTCGGGGTGGACGGACGGGGGCGGACGATAATCTCCACATCGTTCTCTTCCCCTGCTTTTTTCAGCCATTGGGCGGTCCATTGCAGAGATTCGGTCGCGAAATGTTTGTAATTCCGGATATCCGTTTCGCTCGTCCCCAACTTCATATACTTCTTGATGCGCGACTCTGGGAAGAAAGCCGCTCCAAAATTTTCAGGAATGAAAATCCATCTCTTGCTTGAATCCAGGTTGAAGTCATTTGCCAACTGCTGGCGCGGCGGAAAATATCCGTTATAGGGAGGGCGATATAGCTCATAGACGGGATTCCCATTGACAATTACGTTCTCTTCGGGCGAACCATATCCCTCCAGGAATTCCTTGAACTGCTCGCTCCAGACAACATGAAGCGCCTCCTCCTGCGCAAACTTGTCCCGCGGTGCCTTGATTTCATAATCAATCTTCTGCAACACCTGTTCGAAGGCCAGGTCAACAAACACAGTACGCGGCCATGCCATCAATATGTCCTTGATGCCGGTATCCTGGGCTGCATGAAGATACGGCGCCACCACAGCCGCGGGCGGGCGATACGCGTTCAATGTCTGTGGCAAATCATAGTGCAGGGATTTAATCTCCATGCTAATTCCATGGCGCTTTTCGAGAAGATGTTTGACCGCGCAGGCAATATCCAATTCTCGGGAGACGTGCTCAATAAACCAAATAATATCAGCGCTGTTTTTTTTCAATGCTTTCTAACCCTTGGCACGAATGGCAGCACCCACTAAAGCGTGGGGCGACTTGCCGTCGAAATTGTTGGGAATGCCCTTGGAGCCGCCGCAGGCGGGGATGAGGGCGAGGATTTGGAGTCTGTTAACCGTTTGACTCATTGCGGAATTCTGATACCGTAGCGCCCGGCAACCGCCAAGTATTCAATCTTCAGTCCCCGGGCTGCACATACTTCATCTGCCGCTTTCTTGGCGCCGGGCCAATGTTCGTCGTGGTACTCGTCAAAGATGACGATACCGCCCGGTGACATTCGCGGTAATCCATGTTCCAAGACAATCTTGGTGGACTCGTACATGTCACAATCCACATGTAGAAACGCGATGCGCTTCGGCAGGTTATTGGACAAAGTTTCGTGAAAGAATCCGGGGACGATTTCGAGGCGCACGTCATGCGCGCGCAGCAAACTTTCCGGGATAGCCCTATCACACTCGAAAATGGAACGTATCAAGTCGGGAGACGTGTCACCCCAACCGGTTGGGGGCTTGTCAACCGTTGTAACTCTTGTTCCAATGTCCTGAACAGTAGCAGGAGGAAAACCGGAAAAGGAATCAAAACCATAGACCATTTTTTCGAGGCGAAAGAAGGAAACGGCATAGACCAGACAAGCCAGCGATATGCCTCTTCCTACACCACATTCGACGATATCCCCTTGCACAGGCCCCAACTCTTCTATCAACCGAAAAAAACCGTAGATTCGGGCATAACGGCCAGACCTTTGCAGCGCATAATTCTTCATCCGCCGGTCATCATATGCTTTTCTGACCAGTAGATATCGCTCTTTATCGTTTAACCCGGTGTTCGCACCGCGCCAGAACTGCAAAAGCGCTGTTGCACGTTCTTCTGATGACAGACCAGCGAACCACCGCCTGGCAAACCGTGATGACAAAACACGAATCAAAAATCTGTTGAACAAATCAAGCATCTTGACTCCTGCGGTTGTTAATATCGCTCCAGGCAAAATCAAATCTCAATAAGCCAGATCGCCATCTCTCATGCCCCATTTCACCATCCTCGCGCCGGCTCTTCTCCACCAAGAATGTAACGCTTTCTCCAAACGTCTCCTGCCTGCGCCCATTGGCGAACATTTTCAAAATCACCGAGTATTTTCCAGGCCGCAAATAATTTGGGGATAAATTCATGCGAACCGAATATCTTCCGGGCGCATAGGCCTGGTAATATGTTCTCGATGGCGTTACAAACAACTCGACTCCTAATTCAAGATTACGAACACCAAACCCAAACTGGAGATTGTGCGTTTCGCGAGAAATACGAAATCCTAGTTGAATGACAATCGGCTCTCCCTCAAAAAAAATACCGGACTGATTTTCCTTGCCATCGAGCAAACATACCCATTCAAACTGTGCATCGGGGTTTATGATATTGGGAGAACGTTTTAGTAACGACAAGTTCATATATCCACTTTGACTACCATTGGCGTGCCCAAGCGTTTGTTTCAGATATTTTTCGATAGCATCCGACGTGCTGCCCATCAAGACGATTCTCCCGCCATCCATACAAAGACTTTGTTGTGTAAGAGATGCAATTGCCGCCATATTATGACTCACAAACAACACCGTCCGTCCCTCTTTCGCCACATCCCCCATTTTCCCCAAACATTTCTTCTGAAACTCAGCATCTCCCACCGCCAACACTTCATCCACCACCAGAATTTCTGGTTCCAGATACGCCGCCACCGCGAAGGCCAGGCGCACATACATCCCGCTCGAAAAGCGTTTCACCGGCGTATCAATAAACTTCTCTACTCCGGCAAAATCCACGATCTCATCGAACTTGCGGTCAATCTCCCTGCGATTCATCCCGAGGATCGCGCCGTTGAGATAGACATTTTCGCGCCCGGTCAGTTCGGGATGAAAGCCCGTGCCGACTTCCAGCAAGCTGGCGATGCGTCCTTTGATTTTTACCTTGCCCGAAGTGGGCGCGGTAACCCGCGAGAGAATCTTAAGCAGGGTGCTTTTTCCTGCGCCATTACGCCCGATGATTCCCATCACCTCCCCTTGCTCGACAGTGAAGGAGACATCTTTCAACGCCCACAAATCCTCGCCGTCGTGGTTGCCGTGGTCGGTCTCGCCGATGCGAAGCAGGGGATTGGGCTTGCCGCGCGCCTTCGCCCACCAGAGTTTCATGTCGTTGGCAAAGGTGCCGGTGCCGATCTGGCCGAGACGGTAGGATTTGGAAAGGTTTTCGACACTGATTACAACATTGCTCATGCTAAACACATAATCCTTGGAACCTGACGCCTGACACCTGACACCTGACACCTGACGCCTGACGCCTGACACTTGACACTTGACACCTACCTCACACCGTATCCATAAACGTCTGTTCCACCCGGTTAAAGATCACCGCCCCAATCAACGCCACCACCAGCATAAACCCAAAACTATAAAGCAGGTAGCCGCTCTCCACCGCCCCCGCGCCAAGGAAGGCGTAGCGAAAGGCTTCCACGATGGGCGTCATCGGGTTGGCGAGGATGATCCATTGATATTTTTCCGGAATGGACGAAACCGGATAGATGACCGGCGTGGCGTACATCAACAATTGCACGCCGAAGGTGACGAGAAAGCGCAGGTCGCGGTACTTGGTGGTCAGCGAGGAAATGATGATGCCGAAGCCGAGTCCCAGTCCCGCCATCATCGCGATCAACAGCGGGGAGAGCACGACCCAGGTCCAGTGGACCTGAATGTCCGAACCGCTCAAGGCAAAATACAATACAAAGAGCAGGAACAGGACGAACTGGATCGCGAACGTGATCAGGTTTGAGATCAGGACCGAGACCGGCACCGCCATGCGCGGGAAATATACCTTACCAAACAGGTTGGCATTCTGTACAAAAGTATTGGAGGTTTTGTTCAAACATTCTGAAAAGTACGACCAGACCACTGTGCCGGACATGTAGAACAAAAATTGAGGCAGTCCATCTGTGGGCAGGCTGGCGATATTTCCAAAGATGACCGTGAACGTGATCGTCGTCAACAACGGCTGAATGAGATACCACAACGGGCCGAGAACGGTCTGTTTGTAGACCGCCACAAAGTCGCGCCGCACAAAGAGCGCCACCAGGTCGCGGTAACGCCACAGTTCGCCCAGGCGCAGATCGAAGAGACTGCGCTGCGGACGAATGACCATGTCCCAGGATTCTTCAGAGGGATTGATTGATTCGACGAGTTCCATATTCACTGATTACTGTCCACTGCTCTCTACTCACCGCCTCCCCCGCCAAGCATCCGCCCTTCCGACACGAACCCATGTCAGAATATACGCGAACCTTCAGATGCATGCCTCCCCTCTCGATGAAAAAACGGCGCGTGCCGCGTAGGCGCTTCCCGATTGCCAGCCTTTCGGGTCACACAAGGAAATTTTCAGGCAAAAAAACAAACGGGATCGAGCTCGGTGAAGGAATATCAGGCGCGTCCTCCCTGCATCAGTTGGGAGCGTCACATTCGGCGGCCACGCTCTTCGCGTAGAGTGCAATCGTGGTGGAGGGTCCGCCCAATCACACTTCCGTGAAGCGCTGATATTATACCCAAAAAAAAAGCGGCGTAACGAATTTTTCGCGCGCCGCTAACTCCGACCGGGCTTTTTCTTCACCTGCCCGGCGGGCAGTTCCACCGGGAGGGCGCGGCGCTGAAGCATGTGGACCAACACACGCACACGCTCGCTGCCCGGCAGGCGCGCATCGAAGACCGCTTCATAGCCCGCGAACATGCCGCCCACCAAACGCACCGTATCGCCGGGCCGTATCTCATGCAGGGTCTCGCCGCCCGAAGCGTTGATCTCATCCACGCGCTGACGCAAGAGCGGCATGAATCCATCCGGCACGCGCGCCGGGGCCCCGTCGAAGGCCACAAAACCGGTCGCGCCCGGCATCCATTGCAACGAGGAGGCCTTCTCGCGCGTCAGGTCGGCCTGCACAAAAACATAGCCGGGAAAATACGGACGCACCTTGCGGGCGCGCGGGTTTATCGGTGTAACGCGCAACAGCGGACAATAGGCCGTAAATTTATTCAACCGCAGCTGGTCAAGCAAAAATTCCTCCTTGCGCGGCTTACTATGCAACACATACCAGGGCGCGTCCATGCCGCTAGTATACTACGACCATGCAGCCGCACAACTTCCTCACGCGTTCCATCGCCGCCCACCCGCGCCGCGCATCCGTCACGCGCATCCTCCACGCCGCGCTGCGCGCCGCCGACGCGGGCCGGGCCGTAAAAAGATACCTGCGCGCGCAGCCTCTCCCAAAAGCAAAACGCATCTTTGCTTTTGGACTGGGAAAAGCCTCCGCCGCGATGACCTCCGCCCTCGCGCAGACCACACGCCTCGCTGACGCGCTCGTCATCACCAAGCACGCTTCACACCTCGACGGGCTGGCGGGCGCGGTCGTGGCGGGCAACCACCCCATCCCCGGCGCAGACAGTCTCGCGGCCGGGCGCGCCGCGCGTCGCTTCCTGGCGCGCCTCACAGCAGACGACCTGCTCCTCTGCCTGCTCTCCGGCGGCGGCTCTGCATTGATGGCCGATCCGGTGATTGCATTGGAAGAATTACAGGCGCTCACCGCCTCCCTGCTTGCCAGCGGCGCGACCATCCAGCAGGTCAACACCGTGCGGCGGCACCTCGACTGGCTCAAGGGCGGCGGAGTGATTCAACGGGCGAACGAGGCGCGGGTCATCAGCCTGATTCTTTCGGATGTGGTTGGCGACTCCCTGGAAACAATCGTCTCCGGCCCCACCGCGCCGGATCCAACAACGAACGCGGACGCGGCAGAGATCGCGCGGCGCGCCCTGCCCTTCCGCGAAACACCCAAACCCGGCGACCCCATCTTCGCGCGTGTGGAGAATCGCATCATCGCGAACAATCGCATGGTTCTGGAGGCCGCGCAACGCCAGGCCAGACGCGAGGGATTCCTTGCGGAAATTATCGAACGTGAATTGACCGGGGAAGCGCGTGACGCGGGAAAGTCTCTTGCGGAATCTCTCGTTCTCGCTACACGCAGGCTGCTTCGCCCCTTCTGCCTGATCGCGGGCGGCGAGACCACCGTGACCGTGCGCGGAACGGGCCAGGGCGGACGCAACCAGGAATTCGCGCTGGCGGCGGTGGATATCTTGCGCGACATAAACAAGGTGATGCTTGTGTCCATGGCCACCGATGGGGAGGATGGCCCCACCGACGCGGCGGGCGCGGTGACAACCGGCGAAACAGCCGCGCGGGCCGAGTCACTGGCGATGGCCGCGCCCGCCTTCCTGTCCACGAATGATGCGTATGCCTACTTCAAAAATCTGGGGGATTTGATTCGAATCGGCCCGAGCGGGACGAATGTCAACGATCTGGTTCTGCTATTTGGATTCTGAATCCAGCGGGTTAAAGCCCCGTCCTAAAATTTCCTGCGCGGGCGAAACGATGACGAATGCGTGCGGGTCTTCCTTAGCGACTGCCGATTTCAAGTTGTGAACTTCGGTGACTGTGAGCGCGCAGATCAAGATCGAACGCTCGCTGCCTGTATACATTCCTTTGCCCTGCATCGCAGTCACGCCGCGCCTCAGCTCGGCGAGGACGCGTTTCGAAACAGCCTCTGCCTGGCTGGTGATCACGAGCGCGAGCAATTGCCTGCGGCGGTTACGCGGCGCGAGAAACGCGCGCAGACCTTTGGGTTTTTCTTCGGCGGCGGACAGGACCTGGACGGTATCGTCATCGCCAAAGCGCGGCAGGATCTCGCCTGTGGCGCGCGTCATTGTGACGGTTGCCACGGCAATGATCGTGAGCGTTAAATAAAATACAATGCCAACCACGATCATGATCTGTCCCGGCACAGGTCCGATGGCGCTGCGGTTGATGAATTCGGCGAACGATTTTGCAGGTTCTGGAAACAACCAGATCTTCGCCACCCATGACGCGTACAGGATGAGCAATATCCAAAAATAATTCCGACGCAGACGGCGGCCAAACGCCTCCCAGATCGAAATGGGGAACTTGGGAGAAAGCAGATTCTCCGCCAGGCTCTCTGCCCATTCGGGGGAGGGATGGAACGGCGGCACAAGCATCGCCGCGTAAAAATCCGTTTCCATCAAGCGCACGCGGTAACTCCATAGTTCGTAATAACGATAGCGCCGCGCCTCGATGAACAGGAACCACAACACCAACAATGTGTTCAGGAGGATGATGGCGTGATGCACGGATGCCTGGCTGAACGCGATGGACAACGTGGCGCCTGTGGCAACCACCGCCCAATTCGTAGTCGTATCCAGCCGTTGACGCCAGACATTGGCGCGTTGAATTTCGGCGCGGAACAAATGCACCATCGCCGTCACAAACTCACTGGATTTGAGTTGATAGCCGCGATAGGTCCAAACGGGCTCTTCGGGTTGTTCCACTTTCGAATTCTTTTTTGCTTTCGTAGATTTGACTGGCATAGGATTTTCTTTCTGGATGAGGCTTCCGACTCACCTTGAGTTGATTCTGTTTCGCCAGAGCGAACCGTACATTCGCGTGAATCATGTCATCCCTTTGGGATTCGGAATGGCACGCCATGATTCTAGAGTCCGATCATCCCTTCGGGATTGGCTCTATCGCAAAATCTCGCGCAAGCCACAGCAACAGACTTGCGAAATAAATTTCGCGTTACTTCTTCAACTTATACGCCTCTTTCGTCGGTTTGAGCGGACGCGTTAACCAATACGGTCTGCGATTTCCATCGGGGCTGACTTGATCTGCGGGGCGGGTCATTGCCAGCCACTCGCGATACTTTTCCATTGATTTGTTCGTATCCACAAACAAGTCGCCCGCTTTTTCGCCTGCTTCGGCTTTGCTAACCTTGAATACTTTTTGAAGCCAGCAATGCACGCCGCTGATGGGGTCGGGATGCACGGCATGAGCAAGATTCTGATTCACGCCGACGTTGCTCCACCAGATGCGGCTCGTGTCGGGGTCGGAGGATGTCCACGCCGTTGCGCCGTGAATGACGCGCATGAGGAATCCGCCTTTGCCGTCGTCGTGCAGTTCGACGAGATTCGATGAGCCTTTGTTCACGCCTGAGTCTTCATTCAAACGCCAGCGTCCCAAGTGATGACTGATGGCGATGATGCCAGGCTTGATTCCTTCGGTGATCCAAACAGAATCCACGAAGTGACCGATCTCCGTCTCCACTTTGGTGAGGTCGCCTGTTTCAAGCCCGAGGCGGCGCGCGTCTTCGGGATTCATCCAGATGGGATTCTTGTGCGAGATTTCATACAGCCACTTCGCGTTTGCGCTTCGCGTGTGGATCAGTGTCGGCAAACGGAAGTTGGGCAGAAGGATCATCTCGCCTTTTTCGCGGTTGATGGTATCGGGGTGCACATGACTCTTCACTGCCCAGGGGATGACGTTTTCTTTTTCGCTCCAGCCCCAATTGGCGAGCGTGTCGCTGAAGAATTCGAGTTTTTTCGATGGAGTGTCGAAGCCTGCTTTTACTTCACCGTCAATATTTACGCCAATAACGTGACCATCTTTGATAAAGCGATCATAACTATCAATTTCAAAGGTAGATTGGGAATCGGTAGATTGGTTTGTGCCATTCACTAATTTACCATTCACCAATTTACCAATGACCTTTTCGAAGGGCGCGTAATTATCTTTCTTCACTTCAAAGACTCCATACTTGCGCATATACGCGAGCGGAGTCAAGCCCTCACGCGCGGCGGCTTCGGGGAGTCCAGGCACGGAGTTTTCAAATATCCATTGATAGTATTCGTCCACAGTGATGATCTCGCCCTTGCGATACGGCGACTCGAACCACTGACGAATGCCGAGCGACCCGTCGGGGTCCATGCGCGCGGAAAGTTGAATCCACCACTCGTTCTCTTCCCACACTTCGCCAGGGTTGGCTTGGTAGGTGAAATCAACATTGATGCCCGCGCGTTCCATCGCCACACGGCGCACAGGCTGGCGGAACGCGATCCATTGGCTTGAATGTGTTTCCTGACTCATCAGGTCGTGGCGTTCGGGTCCGTGACCTGTGGGCAAAACATAATCCGCAAACCATGCGGTTTCGTTCCACGTGGGCGTGAGCGCGACATAACATTTTATTTTTGAGTCTTCGCGTTTGAGCGCCTTGAGCCACATGAAGCCGTCGGGGTTGACCCACATCGGGTTATAGACGCGGGTGAAATAAACATCAATGTCGCCGCGACCTTCTTCGAGCATGTGCGGCAGAAGAATGGACATCTCGTAATGCGCGAGCGGATATTCGATTGGATAATGCAGTTCGTTCCACGTTTCAGGAGCGGGCGCGCCCTTGAACGGCTTGGGAACAAACTTATTCCAGTTGGTCATGGATGTGCCGCCCTTGTTGCCAACGCTTCCAGTTAAGACATTGAGGAAAAAGAGACAACGCGCAACCTGCCATCCGCCGAGATTGCCAACGCTCGCCGAACGCCAAACATGCGTGGCAAGTTTCCCTTCGCAGTTGGCGACGAGTCGCGCGGTCTCCTGAATGCGTTCGATGGGGACTTCGGATTCTTGCGCGGCGCGTTCGAAGGTGTATTCGGAGTAGAGGGATTTGAGGAGGCGGTCGAAGAGCGGGAAAAGTTTCAGGTTCCAGGTTTCAGGTGTCAGGTCGGTGGAAGCGAGTGCGCTTCGAATCTCCGACGCAAGTTGGTCGTCGTCAACTGTCAACTGTCCACTGACAACTGCCTTCAGCGTTTCCTTCCAGTTAACCCATTTCCGCATGAAGTCTTTGTTGTAAAGATCGTTTTGAATTAAGTGATTCGCAATCGCAAGTAAAATCGTATTTTCACTGCCAGGATATGTCGGAAGCCAGACATCGCTCATGGAAGCGGTGTTGCTCAGCCGCGGGTCAAAGGTGATGAGTTTTGCGCCGTCGGTCTTCGCTTCGATGATGCGTTGCGCGTGCGGGTTGAAGTAATGTCCCGTTTCGAGATGACTCGAAATGAGCAGAATGACTCTGGCATTTGCAAAGTCGGGACTCGGTCTGTCCTGTCCGATCCAAAAGTTGTAGCCCGCGCGTGACGACGACGAGCAGATGTTGGTGTGACTGTTGTGACCATCCATGCCCCAGGTCTGCACGACGCGATTGGTGTATCCATCTTCACCTGGGCGACCGACGTGATAGACAATTCCATTCGGGCGGCGGAGTTTGCTCTCGCGCATTTTTTCGGCGATCTCGTTGAGGGCTTGCTCCCACGTGATGCGTTCCCATTTCCCTTCGCCGCGCTTGCCGACTCGTTTCAGCGGATACAGAATCCGCTCGGGATCATAGACTTGGTTGTGGGTGGCGGGTCCCTTGGCGCAGTTACGTCCGCGCGAGCCAGGATGGACGGGGTTGCCTTCCAGTTTGCGGATTTCGTATGTCTCTTTGTCAACATACGCGAGCAAGCCGCATGCCGCTTCACAGTTGAAGCAGACGGTCGGCACGAGCGTATAACGCCGCGCCACTTTGCGGGGCCATTCCTTGCCGTCCCATTCCACCCAGTCATCCCATACTTCGGGAGGCGGGTACTGGCTGATGCGCCCGTCGGGATGAACGACTTCGGTCAGCTTGACAGGCTTGCGGTCAGAGTCCGCGAAGTGAGGGAGGGCGATTCCTGCGGAGGTTTGAGGGATTTTGGTCATAGGGTTTCAGGTGTCAGGTTTCGGGTGTCAAGTTTCAGGTGTCAGGTTTCAGGTGTCAAGTTTCAGGTGTCAGGTTTCAGGTGTCAAGTTTCAGGTTTCAGGTGTCAAGTTTCAGGTTACGAGATACGAGTTACGTGTCTACGTGTTTACGTGTGTACGTGTCTACGTGTGTACGCGTGTACGTGTCTACGTGTCTCCGTTCCCTACGAATTCGGAATATACTGCGGCGCCATCACGAAGGCGTATTCGTAGAAGAACAAGCCGATCAGCGCGGCGAGAACAGCAACAGGCAACGTGGGCGCGAAAGCGATCATCAACGCGAGCGGGATGACATGTCCCAGCGCGATCCCGCCCCACCAGTAATGATTGCGGAATTTTCCGTGCGTCATTTCGCGCGAGGCGAGCATGGCGGTATCGGTCGGAAAGGAATTGAGTTTGCCAGCGAAGGTCAAGAGGAGATTGATGGCGATGCTTATTGGGAAGAGAATGGTCAGCAAAGCAGTTAGATCAGCGGGGAAGTTGACGAAGAGATTCAGCGCAAGGAATACTCCGCTTGCAACCATCATGGATTGGGAGAAAAGTTGAAACGGCAACAAATTGCTCTGCCACATATCGCGTCCCTCGGCTTGACCGAGCAGGAAGGCGGTGTAGATGACAGAGAACAACGCGAGCGGGAATGTTAACCACGCCGCGATCGGACGCAATGCGGATGCAATGTCGTTCGATAGCCAGCCCAAAGATGCCGCACCTTCGATCAGCCACCACACCCCCCCAACGGCGGTGAAGCCAACCAAAATGAACGCGCCTCTCGCCACCCACGACTTCCATTGCGGACGCAACAGGATGTTCAAGAAGCGTTTGGGTTGTGACAAATCTTTGATCAGCAAAATCACAGTGATGAGCATGAAGAGCATCGCGGTAAATCCTGCGGCAAGGAAGGTTGCTGAGTCGAAGCGGAAGAGATTCAACATCGCGCCAAGACTCAACAACATGAACAATCCGCCCGCGATGTTTTTTGTGACGAGATACGCGGGCAGTTCCCAATGCCACTGGATGTTATGCTGTGCGTTGTACGCGGTCTGCACCATATGCTCGGCGACGCGTCCGCCGATCTGGATCGGACCGTTGAGCGGCTGTCCCTGTGGCTGCGGGGTGCGGATAGGTGTGCCTGAATGCGACGTTAGAGAACGTCGCTTACGCCCGCCACCCGCGTAGCCGACGTTCTCTAACGTCGGTTGGTGAACGGGCAACGCATATGCGGAGACGTTTTGTTCGGTTACTTTATCAGCCCACACGTAAGAGTCAGAGGCAGGCGCGGCGGAGGGATGCAGCGACCAATCGTTGCCGTTGATGTAAAACAACTTCGGGGCGGTCCCCTGCTCGGGCTTGCGAACGGTCGCTTGCGCGGTGGACAGGCGTCGGCTTATTTCTGAAGCGGGGTCGTTCAAATCTCCAGCGAGGATGGCGTGCTCAGGACAGACGACGACGCAGGCGGGTTCGAGTCCCACATCCAAACGATGCGCGCAGAAATGACATTTTGCGGCGGTGTTCGTTTCGGGATCGAGATAGATCGAATCATACGGGCAGGCTTGCATACAGGATTTACATCCAATGCAAATGCTCGGATCGAATTCGACGATGCCATCATCGCGTTGATACATCGCCGTGACGGGACAAATGCGCACGCACGGCGGGTTGGCGCAATGATTACAGCGCGTCACTTGAAAGCGGCGGCGCACATCGGGGTACGCGCCCGTCTCCACATACTTGACCCACGTGCGATACACGCCCAGCGGCACTTGATTCTCGGACTTGCACGCGGTGGAACACGCATGACAGCCGATGCACTTGCTTTGGTCAATCAAAAACCCGTAATTGGTCATAAGGCTTTTTCACCATGTAGACAGGTACACAGGTACACAAGTAAACACGGAACTTGTGTACCTGTGTATCTGGGCGCTTTCACGTGGCTTGCGGAGGTGTGACCGCATTCATGATCGCTGTTGTGAAATCTGTCGGCGTGACGCCAGGGGATTGGATGTTGAGGCGGTAATACGCTTCCTCGATTTTCGATTTGAGATTCTCTGGCGTGGCGGCGACACCGCGCAACGATTGTTCGAGCGCGCCCAATGCGAAGACGGGCAGCAGCGTGAAATCGCCAGAGATGGCGACGTCGTCAATGCGCCCCTCGCGCAGGCGGGCGATGATGCGGATCAGACCGCCCTGCGACTTGAACGCCGCTTCGACGATATGCACATCCTGATGGATCTTCACGCCCTGCTGTTTGAGTTGACCTTTTTGATACAGCCATTCATCGGAGACGAAGCGCGCGTCGATCTCTTTTGCCATCGCTTCCTCCTCCTCCGTCCATTCGCCTTCGTACACTTCCATGCCCAGCGCTTCGGAGACTTTCTTCATATACAAATCCTTGACCATGGCGCGGTCGGGAGTCGAGCCGAGTTGTTCGGTCATGGTGGTCATGTAGGCTTCGAGCGATTCAAAAATCTTGTCGCGCATTTTCTCGGACGGGACTTTCAACACCTGCGACATGGTTTTCTTGTCGAAGGTGTACATGAGACTGCCGACAAGAACTTCCGCAATACCCATCTGCGCCGCGCCCGTGCCGCCGATCTTCTTGCCGTTGACATGCACATCGTTGATCGGGCGATGATTCGCATTGACGCCCAGCGCCTGATAGGTTTGCACGAGCGGGTCAATGTAAAGTTTGAAGCGTTCTTCGAGCGTGGCAGGCAGGTCTTCCTTGTGGAAGATCCATTGCGTAAAGAGTTGACCGTTATCCAAAAACACCGCGCCGCCGCCCACTTCGCGACGATAAACGGGCAGGTTGTGTTTTTCGCAGTAATCGAGGTCAACTTCTTTTTGTATATCCTGATGATAGCCAATCGAGACATACGGTCCGTTCGGCGAGACCATGATGATGGTGTTCGGCGTGTCTTCCTTCATCGCGTACCCGACCGCGTGATAAACGGTCTGCGAACGCAGCGGGGATACGCCTTCCATGTAGAGCAAACGGATTTTCTTGGACATTGGGGGACTCCTTTGGTGGGTTTATTTTGCTGCGATATGTTCATTTTTCTGCAATCATGTTTTTAAAATTGCAGGCGATAACTTGCGATGGGTTTTCGCGGCGCAATGGGATTCGGCAGGGGATGAATTGCCATTCCATCGGTGGTTGCGGCGCACGAGATTCGGCGAGGGATGAATTGCCATTCCATCGGTGGTTGCGGCGCAACGGGATTCGGCGGGAGGTGAGTTGCCGTTTCATCGGCGCTCGCGGCGCAACGGGATTCGGCAGGGGATGAATTGCCATTCCGTCGGTGGTTGCGGCGCAATGGGATTCGGCGGGAGGTGAGTTGCCGTTTCATCGGTCACGGCGGGGGATTGAAATCCCCGCCTCAGCACATGAAAGTCGGTTGAAACCGACTCGGCGCGCCAGCCCGCAGGGCTTCCATGAATTGAGCAGGCGGCTTCAGCCCCGCTCAATCCCGCTCGGCGCGCCAGCCCGCAGGGCTTCCACGCACTGAGCAGGGGTTTCAACCCCGCTCAATCCCGATCTTCACGCGCCTTCATCTTCATCAATTCTCTCATACACTTCAATCACCTTTCCGTCGCGATGATGTTCCTTTTGTCTTGCCACATATTCCTTGACCATCTCCAGCGATCGTTCGCCAATGCTCAACGCGCCGTAGCCTTCCTGCCATTTGAATTGACCGTCGCTTCCTGGCATGTGATTGATTGAGAATGAACTTGCGCCTTTGAGATGACGAACACAATCAGCCACGGCAAGTTTTGGCGGAATGGACGCGGCTACATGAGCATGATCTTCCATGTTACCTGCCGCGTGGATTTTCACTCCCAACTCCTTTGCTTTGTTGTACAACACACCATAAAACATCTTTTCGCGTTCAAGCGTGAGTGTGGGTTCACGCTGGAATGTTGCCCAGATGAGGTGGTAATGAAGTCGCCAGTAGGTCACGTTCGTGTTCCTTTCTCTTTTGATCTCGGATGGCGATTCGATGGCAGGCGAATCGCGGCTTCATTGGCGCTCGCGGCGCAATGGGATTCGGCGGGGGATTGAAATCCCCGCCTCAGAACATGGAAGTCGGTTGAAACCGACTCGGCGCGCCAGCCCGTAGGGCTTCCATGAACTGAGCAGGCGGCTTCAGCCCCGCTTGATCCCAATTCCGCTCGGATGCCCGCTTCGATGATGCGTTCGCGGCGTAACGAGATTCGGCGGGGGATTGAAATCCCCGCCTCAGCGCATGAAAGTCGGTTGAAACCGACTCCGTGCGCCAGCCCGCAGGGCTTCCATGAACTGAGCAGGGGTTTCAACCCCGCTCAACCCCAATCTGCCGCGCCTCGCCATCGAAGCAAAACCACAAACCCATCATCCTCTCCTCGTTCAATCAATACATCTCAGACAATTGACCTTCAATTCTTTGATCCTTTCCTTATATTTCTCTGCCGCCGCTTCACCCGTGACGAGATGGCTGGATTCCGCTTCGAGATTCATCGGTCTCACCTTGACGAGCCAGCCGATTCCGTACGGGTCTTTATTTGCGAGCAAAATGTCGCGGGCAAAACCCGATTCGTTCACCTCAACAATCTCACACGAAAACGGCGCAGGGAACGGTCCCACCCATTTGGCGGATTCAATCGTCGCCAGCGCCTTGCCTTGCGCGACTTTCTTCCCGACATCCCGAAAACTGACCGCCGCAAATTTCCCGCAGCGCGTCTGCGCCACGTCGGTCATGCCGAGAGTCGCAAAGTCGCCATCGAATCGAATCCACACATCGCGTTCGATGTCGTAGGTCAGGTCTTCGGGAATGTCGCAGGCGTAGTAAATCACATTTATCAGTGAGCAGTGAGCAGTTATCAGTTGTGCCAAACGCTGGTCACTGATAACTGAATACTGATTACTCGAAGTTAAGGTTTTGCTCTTCCATAAATTTCCGATACGCTTCCGCCGCCGCTTCGCCCGTGACAAGTGAGCCTGATTCGCCCGCCCAATCCGTCGGCTTGAGTTTGACGAACCAGCCTTCGCCGTACGGGTCGGAGTTGATCAGCGACGGCTTCGCCTTGACCGCTTCGTTCACTTCGACGATCTCGCCCGTCACAGGCGACGTGACAGGACCCACCCACTTGCCGCTTTCCAAAGTCCCCGCGCTTTTGCCTTTCTGCACAGTGCGCCCCGTCTCTTTCGGCGTGACGTTGACGATTCCCTTCGCCAGATTCTGCGCCACGTCAGTGATGCCGATCCTCACCGTGCCGTCCGCTTCGAGCATTGCCCAACAATGTTTCTCCACCCAATAGAAGCGGTCTTCAGGGATGTTACATCCACGAACAGTTGCCATGTTGTGCCTCCAATGTTATTGCGTAGCCGACGTTCTCTAACGTCGGCGGCGGCGCAAGAGAGCGCCGCTTACGCATCAATTCCATGCTCGCCTTGCAAATGATACAAAAGCAAATCAAAAACGACCATCCGAATCTCATGTTCGTATTCTGACACAAAATTTGGATCGCGGCGCGCTTTCTTCGTGACCTGTTCATAACTCGCGCCGCACACGGGACAAGTGATCACATAAAACGTATGACCCGTGAATTCGTCCACGCGCACACCCAGCGTATCGCCATGCGTCTCCGCCAGATGGTTGTGGACTTCGGAACGCTTGCCGCTAAAATCGCAATAGGGACATTTGAACATGGTTGATATTCAATATTCAATATTCAATATTCGATATTCGATATTCGATATTCGAATTATCGAGTATCGAATATCGCTTCTCTCTTAAGCCGAAATGGATTCAGCCGCCACAACTTCGTCCACGCCGACCGCCTCCGCCACCAATTGAATAATATCGCGGACTTCGATCCTGCCTTCGTTGCCTGTAGTCTTGACCGCGTCGGAGTACATGATCATGTCCTTCGGACAGGTGACGATGAAGAGTTGAGTTTTGTCGCCTGCGCCTTCGCCAAACGTGGACAACGCCTCCTTGATTCGATTCTCTGCGGGACGTTCGCCAGGCGCGACCTTGCCCATCCAGATCTGACCGCCGCCCGCGCCGCAGCAGAATGAGTTTTCACAGTTGCGCGGCATTTCGACGAATTCCACGCCGAGCAGTTCAAGCAGTTTGCGCGGAGCGGTGAATCCGCCGTTGTAGCGTCCGAGATAGCACGGGTCATGGAAGGTGACTTTGTAGTTCGCCAACTTATTCTTGACCGTGAGTTTGCCCTCTTCAATTAACTTGAGCAGGGTCACAGTGTAATGCTTCACTTCAAACGTCCCGCCGAATTGCGGATACTCGTTCTTGAGCGTGTTGAACGAATGCGGATCGGTCGTCACGATCTGCTTGAACTGCGCCTTGCCGAACGCTTCCATGTTCTGCTCGACCAACTGCTCGAACAGACCTTCCTCCCCCACGCGGCGGACGTCGTTGCCCGCGTTGGATTCGCTTTGATAGAGAATGCCGAAGTCCAAGCCGCCTTGATGGAAGAGTTGCGCCACCAGTTTTGTGTTCGGGATGACGCGCTCATCGAACGAAGCCGTATCGCCGACAAACCACAAATGCTCGACAGGTTCCTCGGTCGCGTTCTTGACGGGGAACTGCATCTCCTTCGCCCAGCGTCCGCGCAGACGTTTGCCTTTGCTCATCCAGTTGCCGTTCGTGGCAAGGGATTGAAGCGCGTTCTGCACACCGCTGTCAATTTCATAACCGTCAATCAACATGCGGCGGCGGATGTCCACGATGTCTGCCATCGGCTCATTGCCGACGGGACACACGCGGACACACGCGTAACAGGTTGTGCAAGACCAAACAGCCTCGGGGGAGATAACTGTCTCCGTAAGCGGAAGCAGGAGTCGGTCGGGATGAGAGCCGAAGGTCGCATCCTTGAGAAGATAACGCTTGTTCACCTCCAATGCCGAAGGCGAAAGCGGACGCCCGTAAAAATTCGCAGGGCAGACATCCTGACAACGATTGCATTGCACGCAGGCATAGGAATCCAAAACGCGCTTCCACGAAAGATCGTGAATGTGTTTCGCGCCAGGGTCGAACTTTTGTCCTTCGATCATCGTGAGCGGAATCGCAGGGTCGAGTTGACCGCGCGGATTTTGTTTGGCGAGTCCGAGATTGATGGGCGACATGAAAAAATGCGTGTGCTTACTGCGCGAAAGATACGGGATGATGAACATCACCCAGCCGATGCTGACCCACCACGCGACATGTACGCCCGTTTGCGACGCGCCGAAAATGGAATTGAGAAAACTTGCGAACGGCATGAACGGATCGGCGCCGTCGGTGAGACGATAGGCTTGACTTAACACGTGCGCGATGACGTGCATGACGACGAACACATCCACGATGAGAGAATCACGCGCCTGCCCGCCCGCTTTGACTTTTGGATTCAACAAAACATTTTCGCGATAGTTAAGCGCCTTATCCTTGGCGATGAAACGGCGCGCAAAAAATACGGTGATAGCGATAAGCAGGAATATGCTCATCACGTCGGCGATGAGATTGAAAGCGTTGACGAGTCCAGTTGGCGCGTTGGGGATGTGTTTGCCGCCGTAGATCAAATCAAAGCCAGGGACGAGTCCTTCGAGCGCGTCGAACAGATTCACGAACGCATACGTGATGAGACCGAAGAACAATCCCATGTGGATCGCGCTAAGACCTTTGCGCGCCTTGAAGATCGTGCGCTGGAACAAAACGGTGATCGCCGCTTTGACCAGGCTCAGCGGAACATTCTTCAACTCAGGCGCGGGTCGTCCCCTACGGATCGAGTCGATGATGACTTTGAATCCATGAAACGTAAACCCCGCCGATGTCAGCGCGAGAATGATGAAAATGATTTTTTCAATCGTTGTGAGCAACGTGCCCTCCCGAAAACGAAAAGCGATATTCGATATTGGTTATTCGAAAACCAAATATCGAATATCGAGTATCGAAGATTTACAACAACTCCACCATCGCCTCAGCCACTTCAAACAGATCCGCCGTCGCGCCATAATGTGCCACATTGAAGATCGGCGCCTTCTTATCGGTGTTGACCGCGATGATCAACTCCGCGCTCTGCATGCCTTCGAGATGTTCAGGCGCGCCAGAGATGCCGAGCATGAGATACAACTTCGGCTTGACCTTGAGTCCCGATTTGCCGACCTGCCGCGTGCGCGGCAGCCAGCCCGCATCCACGACGGGACGCGAAGCTGACACCACCGCGCCCAACTTCTGCGCGAGTTCTTCCGCCAACTCCATATTTTCTTTTCCGCCAATGCCGCGCCCGATCGAAACTAATTTCGTTTGCGACGTAATGTCCACATCGCCGCCAGCGGGTTTGGTCGCCTCGACAAATTTCATTTTCAACGAATTCAGATCAACGGGCGAAGCCATCGTCACTGCCGCCGTCGAGCCCTGCCCCGCTTCCACAGGGAACGAACCCGCCAGGCACGCCGCGATCGCCATGCCGCCTTCGGGCGCGACCTCCGCTGTCAACTTTCCGCCGTACGCCGCGCAACTCATCGTCAGATCCGCGCCGATATTTTTGACATACGCCGCGCACGCCACGCCCAGCCGCGCCGACAACCACGCCGCCATGTCCATGCCCGTCACCGTCCAGCCGAACATCACCAGCCGCGGCGATCTTTCTTTGACCAGCGCTTCAACAACTTTCCCATACGCTTCGGGATTGAAATGACTCAACGCCGCGTCGTCAATGTGGATCGTCGAATCGGACGCGAACACGTTGGATGCGATTCCGCTTCCGACCACGACGGCAACTGCCTGCCCGCCCCAAGCCTTCGCCAACTCTTTGGCTTTTCCCACCAACTCAAACGACACATCCGAAAATTTTCCGTCCATGTGTTCGGTGATTACAAATACATCGTTGCTCATGTTATCTCCTCGTTTATGCGTACTCGGCGCTCTCTTGCGCCGATGGGACGCTAGAGAGCGTCCACTACACGATTTATGCATGCTCGGCTTTATGCGTACTCGGCGTTCTCTAACGCCGAACCTGGACGCTAGAGAGCGTCCACTACGCAATTTATGCGTACTCGGCATTCTCTAATGCCGACATTACGCCAATCCCTTACTCTTCAACAACTCCACGATCTTCGCCGCCACTTCCTTCGACGAACCTTCGATCATCTCGGCATGACCCGTCGCCACAGGCGGAGCCATCTTCTTAAACGCGAGTCCCGATGAAGCCTCACCCGTCGGCGCGATCTTCTCCACCGTGGCAGTCTGCGCCATCTGGCGGACCTTGCTCACGGGCGCATAACGCGGCGGCTTCGGCGCGGACTGCACCCCCGCCACGAATGGAAGCGTGATCGAGTACTTCATCCCCACGCCGCCAGGGAATTCCTTCGAGACCGTCGCCGCGCTTCCAGAGACTTCGATCGCGCTCGTCCCGCCGATGTAGGGCATGTCGAGATACGCCGCGATCATCGCGCCGATCTGCCCGTCAATATCGTTCGACGCCTGCACGCCCGCGAAGACCATATCCGCGCCCATGCCTTTGACCGCTTCCGCCAGCCATTTGGCTTGCGTATGCGAATCTGCGGCGGGATCGTCAGCGGTGATCTTTGCCACTTTGTCCGCGCCCTTTGCCAGCGCGAGATGAAGCGCGTTGTCCAACTCCCCGATCAAGTCCACGCCGATCACGGTCACCGTCCCACCGACGGCTTCCTTGATCAAAACGGCTTGCTCGATGGAATGTTCGTCCCATTCATTGAGGACAAAATCCACCGAGTCGAAATCCACGTTGTTGCCTTTGACGGGCAGGTCATCGGCAATGCTGGGGATGTGTTTGATGGCTACTACGATGTTCATGAAAATCACTCTCCTATGATTGAGTTACAAATTCACGTCGAAAGTCGAAGGTCAAAGGTCGAATGACTTTCGACTTTTGACCTTCGACGAATTGATCACTCACCCCTCATCGCCCTATCCAACAACTCCAAAATATCCAACACATCCACATGCTCATTGCCCGTGGACTTGACCGCATCCGCGAAGCGCGAGACTTCGAAGGGACAAGCCACTGCCAGCACGTTCGCGCCCGTGGACGCGGCTTCCATGGCGCGTTTTTCCGAGAGACGCATGGTGGTGTGCTTGGCGGTGAACGAGTCCATCCACATGCCGCCGCCGCCCCCGCCGCAACAATATCCGTTCTCGCGGTTGCGTCCCATCTCGACCAGTTCCACGCCAGGGATGGCTTCCAGCAGTTGGCGCGGCGCTTCATATTCGCCATTGTGCCGCCCGAGATAGCACGGATCGTGATAGGTGATCTTCTTATTGACGGGGTGTTTCAACATCGGCTTGAGTTGATCGAGATAACGAACGAGGAAAGTTGTGTAATGAACGACGGGGCGATTGAAGCCATATTTCGGATACACATTCTTGAACGCGTTTAACTCATGCGGACCTGTGACCACGAGTTCCCTCCATTCATATTTATTGAAGGTCTCGATGTTGTACTCGGTCATCATCTCGAACAGACCCTTCTCGCCAGCCAAACGCTGGGAGTCGGCGTCGTCTTTTTCTTCTTTGCCTAAAATTGCAAAATCAATTCCCAACGCGTTGAAGATTCTCGCCGCCGCCGAAGCCGCGTCAATGCCGCGCGGATGATACGAAGGATACGAACCGACATACCAAAGCACGTCCACAGGACGCGCCACATCTTTGATGATCGGCACAGGCACTCCCGCATTTTGAATCCACGCATCGCGCTTGCGTTGCGGCTGACCGAGCGGATTGCCGCTCTTGGCGGTGTTCTCGAATGCCTGCTGTAATTCGGGCGGGACAAATTTTCCGTCAAGGATCGCCTGCTCGCGCGCGGCGGGCATGATCTTGACCATGTTCACTTCTTTGGGACACACGCGCAGGCAATTCGCGCACGTCGTGCAAAGCCAGAGTTCGGGCGCTTCGGTCAAGTCCATGCCTGTTTGGGCGTAGCGATACAACTTGCGCGGACCGTAATTCCCGACCACATCTACAGGGCAGACGGCAACGCACTTGGCGCATTGATAACAATTCGCAAACGACTCCGCGTTCGGGATGTCCGCGATCTTCTCGATCAGTTCGGGCGTGTACTCGGTGATGACCCGCTGTTCGAACATGCGGTTCCAATGACCCGAAACGTCAATGCCGTCTACGATGACGTTTTCTTTTTCTATCGCTTTTGCTTTTTCGTATTTGACAGGCATAAAATGTGGTCTCCTGTTTCATTACTTGTGCGCTAGAGAGCGCACACTACGCGGAAATTTTATTTTGGACGCGCAGCGGACGTTCTCTAACGTCCGCCCGTGAGCGGGGCTAACCCACAGGGCGCTTCGCAGAGCCGCTTGCTCAGTTCGCGGAAATCCTGCGGATTGCGCGGCGAGTCCGTTTCAACGGACTTTCATGTACTGAGGCGGGGGATTCATCCCCGCCGAACCAACCGTAGGCCAAAACCATAACTACTGAGCACATATCCCGTAACGACCTGTCTACGTGTCTACTTGTGTACCTATCTACGTGTCTACTTGTGTACCTGTCTACGTGTCTACGTGTCTACCTGTCTACCTTCCTCAATCCCAACAACCTCCGCGCCATATTCGGCAGGGACGGCAGCAAGCCGTTGAACTCCCTGCTCAACCGCCAACTGGTCGAGCCATACATGTAAACGCCATAGGCACACGCCAGAAAAGC
>JABARH010000001.1 GCA_019187665.1 Anaerolineales bacterium | reverse complement strand
AAGCCCAAGCTTGGGCGCATGAACGAAACGATCGTCTTGTTAAAGTTGATTGGCGTTTCACCACGGATGATGCTCGCATCAAACTGAAGCACCTCTATCCAAAAATTCAGGTTTGACAGACTAGTACTTCACGAAAGCGCGTATTTGGCGGTCTCTACCGCCAGGTTGCGATAGAGATCGCAACCTACGCAGGGTTTTCGTGATCTACTGATTATAGCCTTGTCGTGCCAGTGGAATTTTCCAACCAACTTGATGGGCATTTGCAAGGGAAGCCCTGTCAACTTATGGTATATTCTTGAACAGGTAACTCTTATGGACGACAAAATCACCATTATCGAAGGTCCCCCGCCCGTCTTTGAATCGGTCAATGACGGTTGGGCCATGGGTCTCAACGAAGGCCCCGCATTTTCCATCCCCCTGCTCACCCGCCTGCGCACATTCAACGGCAACTCGCTGGTCGAACGCTGCTATCGCGCCTGGCGCGGTCAAAAGGACATTCACCTGCACTATCGCAACGAACTCGGACTCGAACAAACCGCTCCCATTCTGGCCGCGCGCAATGTGACCACTCAGGAGGGCGACGTGTTGTTACTGTGGGTTTACGTGGACAGCGAAAAAGTGGAATTGGAGTTCGATCCCGGCGACGACGACCTGGCCGAGGACGGACGCGAATAAACCGGCTGGGGCCCCACGCCCGGCCTTTTTATACCGCGCACGGTCACACATTGCGGTTTTATAAAACGGCTCTCTACCGTACATTTGCACCGCTAAGCCCGCAAAGCCTGTACTGAGCGAAGCCGAAGTGAACGCAAAGAAAACCTTTTTAACTTGGCGACCTTAGCGTGCTTTGCGGTAAAAATCTTCTCATGTACGGTAGAGAATAAAACGGAAAATTAAACCGCGAAGCGCGCCAAGAACGCTGCAATAAAGGCATTTTCTTTGCGCCCCTGGCGGCAAGAAAAAAAGCGCAGAAGGTGACCGCGTTTAGTATATCTTCGCCGGGTGATGAATCAGGGCTGGACTTTATTCATCACCCTGATATTCATCCCCGCTTGTCTCTGATCAAAAATGACATCCCCGCTTCTTTCCTCCCTCAAAAACGGCGTCCGCACCCTGACCTTTAACCGGCCCGAGCGCGCCAACTCCTTTAACCTCGAGCTGATCCTGGCCCTGCAAAACGCCCTCGACGAATCCGCCCGCGACGCGGGGACGCGCGTCGTCGTCCTTAGCGGCGCGGGAAACGTCTTCGGCGCGGGACACGATATTACCGAGATGCTGCGCGCCGCGGGGCAAATCTCGTATCGCGAGCATTTGCAGAGAACCTACAACCCGTTGATTTTGCAAATCCGTCGAATCGAAAAACCGGTCATCGCCGCCGTCAATGGCATGTGCGCCGGGGCGAGTCTTGGCGTGGCGCTGGCCTGCGACCTGCGCCTCGCGGCAGACGAAGCGAAGTTTGTGGTCGGCTTCAGCAGAATCGGACTCGTCCCCGACAGCGGCGTATCGCTCTTCCTGCCCGCCATCATCGGCATCGGGCGCGCGGCGGAATATTATTTCAACAACGAACCCATCTCTGCCGAGACCGCGCTCCAGTGGGGCATGGTCAACCGTGTGATACCGTTCAATTTGATGGAGGCCGTGCAGGCGGCGGCAGAACAACTCGCACAGGGAGCGCTCGGCGCGTATGGCAAAACCAAGCAGGCGTTCAACGCCTCCATGTACCCGCGCCTCGAGCAGGTCCTGGCGACGGAAGCGGATCTGCAGGATGAGGCGGGCCGCTCGCTGGAACACCAACTGGGCGTGGAGGCCTTTTTCAGAACGAGGGGATCAAACCCATCATCAGCAGCGAAGTCCGCGCCGGGCTAAAAAACAACAGAAGGGTGATTCATATCCATGGGCATCTTGCGCTTGTATATGACGCTGGCCATCGTTTCGATCCATTCCAACGCGAAGGTGTTTCCGTGGCCAGTGAACAATGGGCTGGAGACGCTGGAACTTTTTTTCCTCATCTCCGGTTTCTACATGGGGTTGATCTCGTCGAAATATAGATCGGCGGCGGAATTTTACGCCAGCCGCGGGCTGCGAATCCTCGTTCCGTATTACGTGATCCTCGCCTTCGTTCTCCTGCTCTCGGTCATTTCCGGGTTGGGATTCGACCGCTGGCTGAGCCTCGACGCGTACCTCCAGTACACACCCGAGAAGAACGGGCTGGCCGGGGTCATCCTCGCCGCGCTGACCAACCTGACCGTTTTCTTTCAAGACTGGGTCTTCTTCCTCAAACACGCCGCAGGCGAACCGCTGGCATTCACCGCGCACTTCAAAGCCTTTCCCTCACCGTTGTATCTATATCTCCTCATCCAGCCCGCATGGTCCATCAGCATCGAGTTGATGTTCTACCTGCTCGTGCCGTTCCTCGCAAAACTGCACACGCGCTGGCTGGTGGCGGTGGCCGCGCTCTCGCTGATGGCGCGGCTGTACTTCTATCAGGCGCTGGGGTTGGTGGACGACCCCTTCGCGTTCCGCTTCTTTCCTTTTGAACTGCTGTTGTTCGTCGCGGGGCTGATCAGTTACCGCGTCTACGCGCGTACATTGATGAACAAGCCCAACGCGCTCACCGTGCGGACGTTCTGGCAGTACGCCCTGGTGGCGGCGGCGATGATCGCGCTCGGCTATGCCCTTCAGCGCGGGGCGGTGTTGCTGCGTCACCCGCTCGGCCGTCCCTACGCGCCGCTGGCCTCATACCTGTTCTGGCTGCCGGTCATCCCGCTCGCCTTTCACTTAACGCGCAACTGGAAACTGGACCGCTTTCTCGGCGAGATCACCTACCCCATCTACCTTTCGCATTTCGTCATCATTCAGTTTGTGGATGTGATCTTCATCCGCGCCGGAATCTCCAGCCGCTTTCTGGGCGTGACCAGCGCGGCGGTCGCGACGGGGCTGGCGATTCTCCTGTACCTGCGCGTCTTCGAACCGCTCGAACGCAAGCGCGGTGACCTGGCGCGGGTGTGGGCCGCGCGCTGGGCCGGGCCGCCCGCCTCTCCGTCGAATGAAACGGGCGCGTAACGCATGACAACACCGCGCGGACACGTGACACATCCCATATTGACCGAAGTGCGAAAGTGGATTATGGTTAAGACCTATCAGGTCTGGTATCTTATGGAAAAGGTTTCCACATAAACTTTTCATGAGCGGGTCCCCTGCCCGGGGCGCCCGTCTATTTTTTTCTTAAACCCCTGATGTGACTCGGTTCATCGTACTGGAACGTTCAGGTTGTCTCCGAATGCGAGACGAATCTTGTACATCTGAGTAACGTCAGAGAATCACCTTTTAGGAGATCAGCATGTCCGAACAACTCAACGCTTTCGAAATGGCACAGGAACAGTTCAACGCGGTCGCCAAACAATTGGACTTGGGCGACGGCGTTTCTGAAATGCTGCGCTGGCCCATGCGCGAATATTCGTTCCGCATCCCGGTGCGCATGGATAACGGCGAGATTCGCGTCTTTCAGGGTTTCCGCGTCCAGCACAACGACGCGCGCGGACCCAACAAGGGCGGCATCCGCTTCGCCTCGGACGAGACGATGGATACCGTGCGCGCGCTGGCGACGTGGATGACGTGGAAATGCGCCGTGGCTGATATTCCGCTGGGCGGCGGCAAGGGCGGCATCATTGTAGATCCGTCCACGCTCTCGGACCGCGAAAAAGAAGAACTGTGCCGCGGCTGGGTGCGCGCCATGTGGAAGAATATCGGTCCGCGCAACGATGTGCCAGCTCCGGATGTTGGCACGACTCCTCAAATGATGGGCTGGATGATGGACGAATATTCCCGTCTCGTCGGTCAGTACACGCCGGGCGTGTTCACCGGCAAGCCGGTCGGCGGCGGCGGCTCGCTGGGCCGCACCGAAGCGACCGGCTACGGCGTGATCTACACCGTGCGCGAAGCCATGAAGCATCTCGGCATGGATCCGAAAAAATCGGTCGCGGCCATCCAGGGCTTTGGTAATGTGGCGCAATATGCCTCCATTGGTTTCATCGAAATCCTCGGCGGCAAAGTCGCCTGCGTGGCTTGCTGGGATCGTCACGAAAAGAAATCCTTCACCTACAGCCACAAAAACGGAATTGATCCGCGCTTCCTGATGACCATTGTGGACCAGTACGGCACGATTGACATGCAGAAAGCCAAAGCCGAAGATTACAGTGTGGATGACGGTGACGCCTGGATCGCGGCAGACGCCGATGTGTTGATCCCCGCCGCCAAGGAAGGCATGGTCAACGCCGAGACGGTCAAGAAAATTTCGAAGCGCGTCAAGCTCGTGGCGGAGGGCGCCAACGGTCCCGTCACGCCCGAGGCGGACGAATACTTCAAAGCCCACGACATCTTCGACATCCCCGACTTCCTGTGCAACGCGGGCGGCGTGACCTGTTCATATTTTGAGCAAGTGCAGAACGACATGAACTTTTACTGGCACAAAGAAGAAGTGCTGGACAAACTCGACCAGAAAATGACCGCCGCCTTCCACGGCGTGCTGGACATGAGCAAGGACAAAAATGTCTACATGCGCGACGCGGCCTACATGGTGGCCATCTCGCGCGTGGTCAAAGCCATGGAACTGCGCGGCTGGCTGACCGGCTCGGTGTAAACACCCTGCAAATAAAAAGAGACGTGTCCATCGGGCGCGTCTCTTTTTGATTCAAGCGCCTCCTTCCAACCCCAAAGCGGATTCATCCTCGCTGAATTTGATACAATCCCCGTCACACAAACCATCCGAGGCGCACATGGCAAAAGCAACCTTCAAATGGAACGACCCACTCCTGCTCGACGATCAGCTAACCGGCGAAGAACGCATGATCCGCGACGCGGCGCGCAAATACTGCCAGGAAAAACTCCTGCCGCGCGTCGTCGAAGCGAATCGAAAAGAAATTTTCCACCGCGAGATCATGGATGAAATGGGCGCGCTGGGATTCCTCGGCTCAACCATCCCCGAGGACTATGGCGGCGCGGGTCTGAACCACGTCGCATACGGACTCATCGCCCGCGAGGTCGAGCGCGTGGACAGCGGCTACCGCTCCGCGATGAGCGTGCAGAGTTCGCTGGTGATGTATCCCATTTTCACCTACGGGACAGAGGAACAGCGAAAAAAATATCTGCCCAAACTCGCCAGCGGCGAATGGGTTGGATGTTTCGGCCTCACTGAACCGAATCACGGCAGTGACCCAGCCTCGATGGAATCGCGCGCCACCAAAGTGGATGGAGGTTACATCCTGCGCGGCGCGAAGATGTGGATCACCAACTCCCCCATCGCGGACGTGTTCGTTGTCTGGGCAAAGTTAGATGGCGAGATTCGCGGTTTCATCCTCGAGAAAGGCATGAAGGGATTGTCTGCGCCGAAGATCGAAGGCAAGTTCAGTTTGCGCGCCAGTTCCACCGGCGAGATCGTGATGGAGGAAGTCTTCGTTCCCGCTGAAAATATTTTCCCCGAGGTGCGCGGACTGAAAGGTCCGTTCGGATGTTTGAACAAAGCGCGCTATGGCATCGCGTGGGGCGCGCTCGGCGCGGCAGAATTCTGCTGGCATGCGGCGCGGCAGTACACGCTCGACCGTCCGCAGTTCGGACGTCCGCTCGCGGCGAATCAGATCATCCAGCTCAAACTCGCGGACATGATGACCGAGATCACGCTTGGTCTGCAAGCCGCGCTCCGTGTTGGCCGCCTGATTGACGAGGACAAGGTCACGCCCGAAATGATCTCGCTGATCAAGCGCAACTCCTGCGGCAAGGCGCTCGAGATCGCGCGTATGTCCCGTGACATGCACGGCGGCAACGGCATCTCGGACGAGTATCACGTCATCCGCCACGTGATGAATCTAGAGGCCGTCAACACCTACGAAGGGACTCACGACATCCACGCCCTGATCCTTGGTAGGGCACAGACGGACATCCCGGCGTTTTCATAGAACACGATATTCGATAAACGAAAGGACGCATCCGTGAGGGTGCGTCCTTTCGTTTATTCATTCGCTGTCTAACTTAATGCTGATTCAACGTCGCGAATTTTTGCTCAACCCCGAAGGGGTGACCTGATTCTAGCTTTCGCAATCGTTTTTCCAAAACCCCGAAGGGGTGTCATTGCATTGAAGTATGCCATCCCTTCGGGATTAAAAAATATCATGGCTCGAGTGGGAATCCCAAATTGATCCACGCATCCAATCCGCCGAGGATGGCGCTGACGCGGGGGAAGCCGTTGTGCAGGAGGAGGAATGCCGCACGGGCGCTCGTGTGTTCGTTCGGTCAGGTGCAGTAGGTGATGATCCACATGGACGGGTCGAGCGAGACCCCGGCCGGATCGGCTTCGATTCGGTCGAGTGGAATCGAACGCGCGCCCGCGATGTGTTGTTTCGCATACGAGTCCACGCCGCGCACGTCGAGGATGATGGCGAGACCGGCGTCGAAGGCGGCTTTGGCTTCCTGTGCGCTGACGCGCGGCGCGTCGGCTTCGGTTTGAGGGAGCGGGAAACTTGTCCCTGCCGGGGTGGGCGAGGTGGATTCGGTTGGGGGGAGAGTCAGGTTGCAAGCCGGCAACCCGAATGCCAGAGCGGTGAGAACGAGGAGGGAGATAAACCGTCGGTTCATAAGAGGCAAGTCAGATCTTTCAACGCGAATGTCGCGAATTTTTCAAAAAAAACATTTGCGAAATTCGCCCATTCGCGTAATTCGCGTTAATGCTTTGTGGAAATAAACAGACAGTCACCTCGAAGGTGACTGTCTGTTGTTGGAGAAATTACAGTTCGCAGTAGCGGTCAACGTGCTTGGCGATGATGGCGATGCTGTCTGCCCAGAATTTTTTCTTGCGGATGTCAATGCCGAAGCGGGCGGCAAGATCGGCGGCGGTGGCTTCGCCGGTGGAGGCGAGCAGGTTCTTGTAATCGTCCACGAAGGCGGCGCCGCGCTTTTGGAAGATGGCGTAGAGGCCCGTACCGAAGAGCAGACCGAAGGCATACGGGAAGTTGTAGAACGAGATGCCGGTGGAATAGTAGTGCGGCTTCCAGGTCCACATGAATTTTTGGAGCAGGTTCTCGTCGAGACCGTCGCCAAAGGTGGCTTTCTGCGCGCGCAGCATGATGTCGCAGAAATCGTCGGCGGAGAGTTCAGCCTCGGCGCGGCGCTCGAAGACTTCCTTCTCGAACAAAAACCGCGAGTAAATATCCACGATGACCTGCGACGCGCCGTTGAGGTGACCTTCGAGGATAGCGAGTTCCTCCTGCGGATCTTTCGTCTTGCTGAGGCGCGCCTCGGTGACGATGGTCTCGCAGAACGTGGAGGCGGTCTCGGCGAGGGTCATGGGCGTGTCCTGCTGGAGGATGGTCTTCTTGAATTGATAGGCGCACTCGTTGTGGAAGGCGTGACCGAGTTCGTGCGCGATAGTGGAGATCTGGTCGGCGGAACCGTCGAAGTTGACGAAGATGCGGCTCTCTTTAACCTTCTCAACACCGGCGCAATATCCGCCGCCGCGTTTGCCCTCGCGCATTTCGGCGTCTATCCAATTGCCGTCGTAGGCGCGTTTGGCGAAGGCGGCGAGTTCGGGCGCGAAGTTGGCGAAGTTCTTGATGATGAAGTCGCGCGCGTCTTCATACGAGATCACGCCGCCGCTCTTGCCGACCGGCGCGTAGAGGTCATACCAGGCGAGTTTTTGTTTGCCGAGCAGTTTGGCTTTGTGCTGGAAATATTTTCGGAAGAGCGGGAAGGAATCTTTCATGGCGCCCATCATCGCGTTCAGTGTGGCGCGGTCAATGCGTGCCATGTCGAGCGCGGAGTGTAGCGCGTCTTCGCGTCCGCGGCGTTTGTTGAGCGTGCCGACCTCGCCCTTGACCCCGTTCAGACTGGCGGCGAGCACTTCCTTGACCGACTCCCAGGCTTTGTTCTCGGCTTCGTAGGCGCGGCGGCGCACGTCGCCATCCGCGTGGGTGCGCAGGTTGATCAGCGCGGGCATGGGCAATTTCTGCACCTTGCCATCCAGTTCAAAGTCCACGGTGAGTTGCGAGGTGACGGTGCCCATCAGTTTGCCGAAGGCGTTGCCGCCACTCAAGGTCAATTCAGCATTGAGACCTTCGAGTTCCTCGCTCATCAGGTACTTGCTCTGATCGGCGGCTTCCATCAAATTGAAGGCGTGCGCCTTGGCGGACGGATTCGTGGGGATGGCTTTCTTCAACCCCGGGCGGACGCGTCCGAGCCACGCCGTGAAGCGGACACCCAATTTGCGGAGCGGCACCGCCGCCTGCTCATACTCGGACTCGAGCCGCTTGGCGACCTTATCGTGCGAGTTGGTATCCACCTGGAAGGAGATGTACGCGCCCAACGTGGTGGACAGGGTGTAGATGTCGTTGAACGAATCGACCAGCGTGCCGACCACCTTGCCGAGTTTCTTCGGCTCGGTCTTGGCGGTGGTCCTGGCGACGGTCTTATCGAAATAGGCTTCAAGGTCGGCGATCTTTTTCTTCAGGTTTTTGAAGGCGGCTTTGAATTCTTTCGATTCGAACGAGGGGTAAATATTGGTCAGATCCCAATGGGGAGGGGTGGACATGGGGAACTCCTTGAGGTGTGATGGGGATAGTATATCAAATCGAATCGGCCTGGATGATCACAAACAACATTAAGCGAATGGCAATGATCCCCGAATCTCAACCGCCAGACAGGCGTATGACACCAAGGTAGATCAGCGCCAGCGCGCCGAGAATGGCGGCAACCGAATACAGGAAGCGCTGCTTATCACCCAGCGCTTTCAACCGCGAGGGGATGTGTCCCAGCGCGGCGGCCACCAGCATGATGAACATGTGTTCCCAGCGATAAGCGGGAAAGCCCTCGCCGCCGAATCCGCTCCAAAGGAAAAAGATCAGGCCCAGCAAAACCTGCGCGTCCAGCAAGCCGCTGAACCCGGCCGCAAGGCCGCGATCCATGCCTTTGAAGGAACTATTCATCGCCCAGCCGAGCGCAAATTTGAAGATCGCCAGCGCGGCTACGCCGATAATGATCCAGCGTAGGACAGAGTGAAGGGTGAGGAGAAATTCCATGAGAGACTCCTGAAGTGTTTTGGAAAAACCTTATTTAGAAACCCGGTTTTTGAGGTTTGCCAATGTTAGCACAATTCCATTTCTCGTGTAGAATCGCATACGTTCGTGTGCACGCAAACCATGTCAGGTAGCCTGCGCGGTCTTGGCCCTCACTCAACCCCCCGGCCCCCTTCTCTCTCCCAAAAGCATGGGAGAGAGAAGGGGGAGAAAAGTCGTTTACTTGGAAACTGTTCTCCCCTCTCCCGCATTTGGGGAGAGGGGCCGGGGGGGTGAGGGCCTTTTGCAAGACTGACAACCTTTGCGTGCACGCATACGTTCGTCGCTGCCAGGCGGCGTTCGTCCGCCGAAGCAATGACAAACGACAACGACAGGAGACCCAGCATGCCTTACACAACCATCCTCGCCGAAAAGCGCGGACAAGTCGGCCTCATCACATTGAACCGTCCTGAAGCGATGAATGCCCTCAACTTCACGCTGACACGCGAACTGATGGACGCTCTGGCGGAATTCGACCGGGACGACTCGGTCGGCGCAATGGTGGTGACCGGGAATCAAAAAGCCTTTGCCGCGGGCGCGGATATTAAAGAGATGGCCGACAAGACCGTTGTGGAAATGCACGACCGCGACCCGATCGCGAACTTCGGGCGCATTCGCACCATCCGCAAGCCGGTCATCGCAGCGGTCTCCGGCTGGGCGCTGGGCGGCGGGTGCGAGATCGCCATGTCGTGCGATATGATCGTCGCTTCAGAGACGGCGAAGTTCGGCCAGCCGGAGATCACCATCGGCGTGATGCCCGGCGCGGGCGGGACACAGCGTTTGACGCGCGCGGTGGGCAAGGCCATCGCCATGGAGATGACGCTCAACAACCGCACGCTGACGGCGGATGAGGCGCTGCGCCATGGCCTCGTCAACCGCGTGGTCGCGGCGGAGACGTATCTCGACGAGGCGTTAAAACTCGCGCAGGAGATCGCGGCGCGCGCGCCGCTGGCGGTTCGCTCCGTCAAGAAGATGGTCAACCAGGCCGATGAACGATTCCTCGGCGATGCGCTCGAGGAGGAGAAAAAGGAATTTTACAATTTGTTTGCCACCGAGGATCAAAAGGAAGGCATGCGCGCCTTTGCCGAAAAACGCAAAGCGGAGTGGAAGGGAAAATAACGCGATGATCACGTTTCGCGATCTTATTCACGGGTTCGAGACGCTGTCGCTGCGGGGTGTGCCGGTCATTGCGCATGCCTCGTTCAAGTCGCTGGGCGCGGTGCAGGGCGGGCCGCGCGCCGTGCTGGATGCGTTGATCACGACTACAGGCGCGTTAATGATGCCGGCCTTCACCTACGAAACGATGGTGTATCCGCCGCTGGGCCCCGATCGTAACGGCGTGGATTACAAAGCGGAACATGCCCGCCGCGCGGGCGCCACAAGCTTGCTGCCTGTTTATTTTCGCGCAGACCTTCCGGTGGACCGCGAGATCGGTTCTCTGCCGGAATTGCTGCGCCGCCGTCCTGAAGCGCGTCGAAGCTTGCACCCCATTCTTTCGTTTGTCGGCGTGAACGCAGAGCAGGCGCTGGCGTATCAGAGCATGGAGAATCCGCTCGGGCCGATCGGCGCGCTGGCGGAACGCGGCGGATACGTGTTATTGATCGGCGTGAGCCAGCGCGCGAATACGAGCGTGCATTACGCCGAAAAACTGGCTGGGCGTCCGCAATTTTTACGCTGGGCGGCCACGCCGCGCCGCGTGGTGCGCTGCCCAAACTTTCCCGGCGATTCGTTTGGCTTCGATGAACTCGCGCCGCGTCTCAAGCCTTATACGCGGGCGGTGGCAATCGGCAACGCCCGCATGGAGGCGATTCCGTTGCAGGCCATGTTCAACGTGGTGCAAACCATGATCGAAAAAAATCCGCTGGCGTTGTTATGCCAGCGGACAGATTGCAGACGCTGCAAATCGGTGCGCGAGATGGTCGGACAGACGGAGGAGACCAGGAGCGCGGCCGCCGGGGGGACGACCCGGAGCGCGCCGCAAGGGTTTACGCAGCCAGGCCCGACGCACCGCTGAAAATCGGCGGCGCGCCGGCTCTGAAGATCAATGCCCGTCGGGAGGAGTTTCCATCAGCACTTCCCACGATATGCCGTGGCCGGTCAGCACCAGCAGGCACATCATAAAGGCTTCCACCTGGATGGGTTGGATCGCCAGTGAGAGCGCCAGTTTATCCATCCCAAACGAGCCGATCAGAATCACAACATAGAGCGCGACCACGAGCCAGCGGTTGCGGTGGAAAAAGCCGGGGGATGTCGCTTTTGGAGAGCTGCGAATCATATTAACCCAGACGAAGATGCCGATGATCGCCCCGATCACAAAAACCGCGCGCCACAGCGGGGTGTCTGCGCCGGTTACCTGCGCGCCCAATCCCATCATGCCGGGAATCAGAAAAGAGAAATAGACTCCGGTTGCATTTTGTTTTATGCGCGTTTCCCTGAAATCTTTGAGGCGCGCCGACACGGCGTTCCACCACAGACCGACGAGGGCAAAGCAAGTCGTGCTGAATAACGCATAAAACGCATTGGGATCCATTGCAGCCTCCAAAAATCGGACAAATTTTGTCTGTAATTATAACGGCGATTGACAGAATGTAAAGCATCCCGCCCTCAGAATTGATTCTCGGAGGGCGGTTCATTTCTCACCATCGGGCGGAGCCGCGGTTATTCTGACAGATTCACCTCAGCCCCGTCATACGTCCCTGTTACAGACAGTTGGTAATCTGCATCGCGGGTATACGTCAGCATGCCATCCGCAATTCCGCTGACCAATACCTTCAACACAAAGACGCCCTCATCGTAATTGTAGATTCCCTGGCCTGTCATCGCAAATCCGTCCGAGAAGGCGCAGGATTCCAGCGTGAATTTTTCACCCTGATCCGCCGCTTCCACAGAAAGCATTCCGCCAAATGGACAGCCGATATGGATGGGCGATTCGTAGTCCCAGGAAAAATATTCAGGCAGATAATATATCTCATCATCCGCGGAAGCAAGCGCCTCGAGCGGACTCTCGAAGTCAGTTGCGCTTAACGGCGCAAGCAGGACAAAGTCATTGGCTACCACTCCATCGCAGTTCACCTCGCGCGCCGGGGTGCGGCCGGCCGCGAGAAAATCCGTGACAAGATCGTCCACACAGGCGTTGCCCCAGCCAAAGATGACGTGAGGCCCGCCCGTTTCGGTGACAAAATAACCATCCTCGAGACGTGAAAAGACGGCCCGCGCGCCTGCGTAGGGGGTGGCCGGGTCTGCGGTTCCATTCAATACAATGGTCGGTATCCCGGAGGCGGTCAAGGGCGCGGGGCGTTCGTTGCGGGTGGCGGCGTTCGGCCAGAAGGCACAGGGCAGGTCGCCATAAAAGATGGAAGAGAAGCGCGGCACACTCGAGTCAATTGCGTCTCCGGCGCGCAAATATTCCTCCGCGCGTTCTTCAGGACTCCCGCTGAAATAACCATAATCCTGACATTCCACCGCATAATAGATCGCGTCCGAATAGGAGGGGTCGGGAATGGCCTCCAGCGTTTCGGGGTCGAGCGCAAGCGCATGGTAGTAGACGCGCGCCATCGAAACGAGGTCTTCATTGCGCGCATAGGACGCGAGGGCGCGCAGGAAGATCATGCGCGTGCCCTCGGAATACATGGAACTGCTGGCGGAGGTCTCCAGATCGGAAAAGGTGAACCAGCGCGTTTCCTTTGCGCCGGAGGGGAGCGGGAAATGAAATGGCAGGGGCGATTCTTTCAAGCGCGCGGCCAGTGAATCGTAGACGGTCAACGCGTCCGCGTTCATGTCCGAAGCGCACAAGGCATCCGCGTTGCAGGCCGCGAGAGTCATCACCAAAGAATCGTTGAACGCCTGCGCCTGTGTGACATAGAAATCAATTCCAGAGAGAGTCAGGTCCACCGCGCCGTCCAGGAGCAACCCCGCCAGCCGCTCGGGATGCGCGGCGGCGTAGGCCTGCGCGTATTGTGTGCCATAACTTTCGCCATAGAGCCAGAACGTATCCACGCCAAGCAGTTCTCGAAACGTCTCGAGATCTTCAATGGCCTGGTCTGTGCCAAGATAAGGCAGGGACTCAGGCGTTCCCATTTCTTTCACGCAATCTTCGGCGAAGGTTTTCGCGGTTTGCGTAAGAACCGTCTCTCCTGCGGAAGTGGACGCATCCCAGTCGGCGCGATAGAAGACGGCGGCCGCGTCCGCGCATTGCAGCCCGCCGGAGAGTCCCATGCCTCGCTGGTCAAAGAAAACAATGTCGAACTGCCCGGGGATGGATGGATCGAAGGCCGCGGTATAAGCATCCGCGCTGAGCAGGCCGGATGTGCCGGGCCCGCCTGTGGCAATGACGAACATGCCTTTGCGTTCTCCCGCGGCCGGCAACACGCCAAACGTGACTTTCAGGGTGCGGCCATCGGGATGAACGTGATCGAGAGGAACTTCAATCGTGACGCAGGTGAAATCGCTGCCGGGGCAGGGTTCGCCGCCGAGCTGTTCCAAACGCGAGGCGGTGTTCAGCCCTTCCGTCACGATCATCGCGATGCTGTCTGTGGGCAGAGGCAAAGCGGTGACCGGCACAGACCCTGGAACGCAAGCCTGCAAACCCAGCGCCAGAAGAATAGATGCCGCCATGATCTTTTGCATGTTCAAATTCCCCTTCTCCCCAGCCACTCCACAATCCGCGTCGCGACAGAACGCCATCCCGCTTCGAGCATCATATCGTGCGCCATGTCGGGGAAGAGCGCCGCTTCGACACCGTACGCCCGCGCCGTATCGCGGATGTCACGCGGCCGGATGACGGTGTCTTGCTCTGCGCCGAGGACCAGCAGCGGCGTCTTCACTTTTTGTGGGTGCGCGAGATTTAACCCCAGCAGGTCGAGGAACATGCGGAAAGATTCTTCGTTCATCCGCGCATGATATTTCAACAATTGCGCTTCAGAGAAGCCTTCGGAGAAAAACGCCCAGCGCGCAAGCGACGGAGATTCGACGACCGGCTGCAAATTCCATTGGAGAAAGGCCCGGAGGACAACCCGCGCATCCCGGCGCAGGACGCGTCCCAGCCCGCGCCAGACTCCGCGAGGCGGAACGGAAGCCAGCAGCGCGCCCGCAGGCGTCTCGTGATGTGTTTCGAGATATTTCTGTGTGATGAATCCGCCCATCGAGTGACCGATCACGACGGGCGGCGCGTCAAACGTCCCCGCCACCGTCTCCACGTCGCGGACGTAATCGGCAATCGTGCTCCCGCGAATTTTGCCCTCGCTGTTCCCATGTCCGCGCAGGCTCAGCGCGCTGACGCTGTATCCCTGCGAAGCAAAGAACGGCAGAAAATATTCGTCCCAGCACCAGGCTCCGTGCCACATGCCGTGGACGAAGAGCAGGGGAGTTTTATGGGTTGGGGAGGCGACCGAACGGGAGATGATCTCGAGGCGCATGTTTTCCTCAATTCATTTTGATCGCGAAGTCTGGCAGACTCAAGGCTGATCATCATTCTAAACGCGCCCAGTCGCCAGGTGAAGAACTCACCCATTGCGGGCTTTGCGGTGCAAATGCGCGGTAGAGAGGTCCTGTTTATTTTTACTGCAACAAAATCGGCTCGATGCGCCACGACTCTTCGCCGACGATCTTTCGCAAGCGCGCCAGCAATTCCGGGCAGATGCGCGTGGTGTCGCTGGGAAAATCAATCAAATGTCCCTTGCCGCTCTCGAAGATCTGGAACGAAAATTTATCGCGCCCGTGGAACGAGATCAACGTTCCATAAATGGTCTTGATGCGGCGCTTGTCAATTTCATTATCGCGGCCCGGCCGCAGCATGACGGTGATCTGCTGTGGCGCATGCTCGCGGTCCGCCGGATCGGCAAGCGGCATGTAGATGGAGGGAAGGATGGGCGGCTCATCGCTTTGCAACCTGGAAGTGTGCGCGGCTGTCGCTGCGGGGCGTGACGGGAAAGCGGGCGCGCCCTGGCCGGGTTCCTCTACATCCGACCCCCCTTCCGTCCCCCCCACGGGGGGGAGACTCATGTCGCGCGGCGGCGTGACCGGCGATTCGCCTTTTTCTTTTTTCGGTTCGCGGCGCGCGGCAAGCGCGGCGTCTTCAAAGGTTGGCTGCCATTCGTTCTCCCAATCGGGAGGGAAGTTATCGGGAGGCGGAGGCGTGTTGTCGTAGGGCGAGATAGTATCTCGCTCTACTGGCGCGGCATAAACAGGTTTGGATTCGGCGAGGGCGGGAGTCAGTTTGGGGGTCTGAGTCGCATTGGGGACAGGAGCAGGCTTGGGTGGAGTCGGACGCGGAGTCGGTTTCGACAAGCTCAACCCATTGGCTTCGGGGCGGCGCGGAGATTCGTCCGGCGTGCGCGGTTTGAGGGCAGAGCCCCCTCCCGTCCCCCCCACAAGGGGGGAAGCTGAATCATCCGCAGGAATTAAATATTTGAATTCGGTTTCGATCCCATCCACCAAAATTTTGGGCGGTGTGGATTGCGCGTCCACTTTGCCTTTGATGAGAACGACCTTGCCGATCTCGAGCATGGATTGAAATTGCGACCAGGTTTTGGGGAAGAGCACGAGTTCGATGTTGCCCTGCAGGTCTTCGATGGAGACGAAGCCCATCGGCTTGCCCTGCTTGGTGACATAGGGACGCACGCCGGTCACGAGCCCGGCCACGCGCACTCGTTCTTCGTGTTGGGCTTCGGGCAGTTGGGCGGAAAAATAGGAGACGAGTTTGGCGAGGTCTGCCTGGTATTCGGAGAGCGGGTGGTCGGAGATGTAGAGTCCGATCAGTTCACGTTCCCAGTTGAGCATTTCGCGGCGTTCGATTTTGGACGCGCTGACGAGGCGGATGGATTCCACTGCGCCGGAGGCTGTGCCAAACAGCGACATCTGCCCGGCGTCGGCGGCGCGGAAGTGGCTGGCGCTGACGGAGACGATGCGTTCCAGCGAGTCGAGCAATGAACCACGGTCGCCCAATGAATCGAGCGCGCCGACTTTGATGAGACATTCGAGGGCGCGCTTGCCCACGCCGCGCAAATCCACGCGGCTGGCGAAATCGTTGATGTCGTTGAAGCGGGCTTCTTTGCGCGCGGCGATGATCGGCGCGACGGCGTTTTCGCCGACGTTCTTGATCGCGCCATAACCGAATCGAATAGATGGCTTTCCCTCCATATCTTCAATGGTGAAGTCCCATTCGGAGGCGTTCACATCCGGCATGAGGACGGGCACGCCCATCGCGCGCGCGTCGAGAATGTACAGCGCGACCTTCTCTGTCTCGTTGCGCGTCACCGACATGAGCGCGCTCATGTATTCGGCGGGATAATGCGCTTTAAGGTAGGCGGTCTGCACGGCAAGCACGCCGTAATCTGCGGCGTGACTGTTGTGAACGAGAATATCGTTGGCAATGAAGTTATGAGTGTCAGCTATTTCCAGATCGTACGTCTGTTTTTCGCCAACGTACTCGATGCTGGCAATGCGATCCCAATAAAGATCGCTTTCGGCATAGCGTTTGATGATCGGATCATCGAAGAATGCGCCGATCCTTCCCAATGTTGCGCGTCCAAAACCCACCTTGCCCGCCGAGTTTGTGGGATGGAACTCGCGCGGCGCGATGCCGGTCTGTTCGGTGAGTTCGTTCCACGTCAAGCCTGAGGCGTCCTTGGCGTTGCGCACGAGCATCTTGACCGCGGCGGGGACAATATCTTTCGTGCCAAGAGCCGCCGTTGCGGGCATTCCACAGAGTTGCTTCATCAAGTTTTGTCGCCCGGCGCTGACGAAATGATATCCGACAGATTCCTGGAACGCAATAAAGTTGTCGCGCCCGGTTACGAATACCTGATATCCCACGCGGCCTTCTTTGTATGGGAATTCCACGGTGCGGACACGGCTGATGATTCCCAGACGAAGAAGGAGATGCTGAACCTGCCCGGCCATACGGCGGGACGCAGTCGCGTAGAACAGACTCCGTCCGCGCTCGTCAATGTGACCATCGCCCTCCCACATGCGGCTGATGAGCAGGCCGATCTGGCGGTTGTTCAACTCGAATACAGATGCGGGGATCGCCTTGGTGCGCGCATTTTTTCCAAGCAGGCCAAGTTCGCCAACCCAGGTAAAGAGGCCCGGTTCGCGACGACGGTCCTGCCGTGCGGCATAGACAGAGAATGTGGACTTGTGAGTCGCGACCGTGCATTGAACATTGTCGAAGGCGTTTGCGGCCGCAATGAAGTCATCCACTTGTTCGCGGGATTGGCTGTAGAAATACACCGAATGCGGATGGCAGAGATTCCCTTCGGCGAGCAGATGTCCCAAGGCGATGACTTGATGGTCTGACCACCTCTGGACGCCTTCCACTGGAATGCGGCGCGGGACACCGACCAAATCATCCACTTCCAGTTCGCCCAATTGCCGCCAGCCATCGAACGTGTAGAACGGATGGTTCGAAGTTGCCTCGATGGTGCGGCCCAATGCCGTAGTCACGCGGAAGACCGGCTTGACGCCATTGTCCATCACGTCAACCACATTTCCATTCACCAGTTTCAGCGAATCGGTGTCGCAGGAAACCGTTGTTTTTATTGCGGTCTTTTGAAGATACAGATCTTCAATGGTTACAAGGCGGCCCGTGGAAGCGTCAACAACTTCCGTATCGCCCGGCAGGCATTTATTGAATCCGTACCTCGCGAACTCTTCCCAGTCCGCGAAGATCAGGTCGGCGGTTTGGGCGGGGATGCCGTTTTTGCTGGCGCCTTCCACGAATTTCTTGCGATGCTTCAGGACCTTGTCGCCGATTTTTTTCGAGATGGCTTTGCGCAGGTCATCGGCGTCGGATTGGGTGTAGCCCGCGAGTTGCACAGCCGCGTTCATCAGTTGTTCCTGATAGACGGGGATCCCGTAGGTGTCCTGGAAGATCGGGCGCATGGATTCGTGGCGATACTCCACTTCAGCGTCGCCGTGCATGCGCGCGATGTAGTTGGGGATGAACGCCATCGGACCCGGACGATAGAGCGCCACCATGGCGATGACGTTGTCCAGCGTCTGCGGTTTCATTTGGACGAGGTAATGGGTCATGCCGCCGCCTTCCAACTGGAAGACGCCCATGGTTTTGCCTTCGCCCATCAGTTCGAAGGATTTTTTATCGTCAATGGGGATGTTGTTCAGATCGAGTTTTATTCCGTGGCGTTTCTCGATCATGTCGCAGGCGCGCGCCATCACCGAAAGAGTCGCCAGTCCGAGGAAATCCACCTTCAACATGCCGAGCGAATCGAGCACGCCCATCTCGAACTGTGTCACCGATTTGATCGGTGTGTCTTCCGAGCCGGAGGTTGGGCGGTGCAGGGGCAGATATTCCACCAGCGGTTTATCGGAGATGACCACACCCGCGGCGTGCGTGCCTGCATTGCGGACGGTGCCTTCCATTTTGGCGGCGGTATCCACCAACGTGCGCATCTGCGGCGACGAGTCGTAGATCTTCTTGAAGTCGGGGATCTTGAGCGCGTCCTCCATCGTCACGCCTTTGCCCGCCACGAACGGAACCAGTTTGGCAAGACGGTCCACTTCGGGAATGGGGATCTCCATCACGCGCGCCACGTCGCGCAGTGCAGCTTTGGTCCCCATCGTGCCAAAGGTGATGATTTGCGCCACTTTATCCTGCCCGTATTTTTTCGCGCAGTATTCGAGCATCTCCGAGCGGCGGTCGTCGCGGAAGTCCAGGTCAATATCGGGCATGGAGACGCGCCCCGGATTCAAGAAGCGTTCGAAGATCAAATCATGGATGAGCGGATCCACCGGCGTGATCTCGAGGCAGTATGCCGCAATGGATCCCGCCGCCGAGCCGCGCACGTTGTACCAGATCCCGTTTTCCCGCGCGAAGCGGCACAGGTCCCACACGATCAGGAAGTAGGCGTCGAAGCCCATCTGGTGGATGACCTGCAACTCATAGTCGAGTCGTTCGCGGACCTTGGGGCTGTTCGCTTCGTTGCCGTAGCGTTTCCTCGCCCCAGCCTCGCACAGCGCGCGCAGATACGTGTCCACGCTGTGACCGTCCGGGACGGAGAACTCCGGCAGGTGATAACCCTGAAAGTCCAGGTTCACGTTACAACGTTCAGCGATAAGAAGCGTGTTGCTCAGCGACTCGGGAACTTCCGCGAAAAGAGTCGACATCTCCGCCGGTGAACGCAGGTAATACGAGTCGTCGCTCATGCGCATCCGCCCCGGGTCCGAAAGAACCGTCTGCGTTTGTATGGCAAGTGACACATCCTGCAAACGAGCGTCGTCCCGGTTGATGTAATGCACGTCATTGGTCGCGACATATTTCGCGGAATAGCGCGCGCCCAACTCGAGTAATTTTTTATTTAGATCGGTGATCTCTTTGATATTGTGCTGTTGCAATTCCACGAAGAAACGCTCGGGACCGAAGACATCGTGGTACCAGTTCCAGCGCTTCAACGCCTCCTGCGGATTATCGTCCAGCAGGGCGCGCGGAATCTCGGCAGACATACAGCCCGTGGTGCAGATCAATCCCTCGGAGTATTTCGCCAGCAGGTCATGGTCAATACGCGGATAATAATAGAAGCCCTCCTGCTGTGCGAGCGAAGCCAGTTTGAGCAGGTTCTTGTAACCGGTCTCGTTTTCGGCAAGCAGGAGCAGGTGCGAGGAGTGACGGTCGAGCTTCGAATCCTTTTCCTTCATCGTGCGCGCCGCCATGTACGTCTCGAGACCGATGATCGGCTTGACTCCCGCTTCTTTGGCGGCTTTGTAAAAATCAATCACGCCGAACATGGTGCCGTGGTCTGTGATGGCGACCGCCGGCATATCCATCTCCTTGACGCGTTGAGTCAACTTCTTGATGTTCGAGAAGCCGTCGAGCAGGGAGTATTCGGTGTGGACGTGGAGGTGGGCGAAACTCATAGTCGGCTAGTCGCTAGTCGGATAGTCTACTAGTCTGACGAGCAGACCAGCAGACGAGCAGACCAGTGGACTATCGGGATTATAGCACGCGTGTTCGGGAATCGAATGGACGCGGGGCTTAAAAATTCATCAGCGCGGCGATCTCCGGTTGGTTTGCCAGGCTATCCACCCGGATAAGAGGGTGACGATTGCTATCACGCTAAAAAGCCCGGCGGGCGAGGTCAACATTGGAAAATATTGGAGCAGGTAAAGCCCCCAGAACGGTCCCATCAAAATAAAAGCAAAAAAGATGACGCCGTCCCGCAAATTCAATCTGCTATACGCGCGCCAGATGTTATACGGAATCACTGTTGCGCCGATATATCCCACAACGAGCATTGCAAGTGTTCCCGCCCATACGAGCAGGGATGACGATGGAAGATGTAGAGAATAGCGGATCAACTCGGCGAAAAGGATAGCAAAGTAGCCAATATGGAATCCGACAAATGCGCCCTGATGGGTATAAAGCCGAAGCGAGGGGGAGTTGGATAGCCAATTTGCTTTCCAAAATTTATTATTTTTGGTATTTGCCAGCAAGCCAATGAGAGGAGGTAGAACCAATGTTCCCGCAACATACAGGATGACGGAACGCCTCCAGTATTGTGGATTCATAAACGACCAGTCGAAAGAAGGCGCGATCAGAAAATAAGCCGCAATCCATATCCAAATGAAAAACAGGGTTTGGAGGAATGCGGATGCGGAAAAGCGGGCCGTGAAACTCCGCATCAGGGCAACTACAACTCGGGTCCAAAGCGGAGGCGGTCCCTCTCGCGCCCCTGCAATCAAATTCCCCCATCCATCATTGAATTCAAAGAAAATTATTTCCCACAGACGAGATTCTGGTCGTTTCGCGCCGATTTCGAGTTGTGGATCCGGATTTTGTAAAGAGATAGGATCTTCCTTGAAAATTTGTTGGATTTCGAGAAGGTTGAGGTTCCGATAGTTGCCAGTTTCCAGCAATTCATTGGCTTGCGCCGGGGATTGAATTCCGCCGCACTCATACAATATCTGGATCAAGCATGTCAACAGTGGGCGGTCATCAGCATGAATTTTGCTTTTTCCGCGTTCCCAGTCGCTGATTGCCGCGCCGCTGAAACCCACCCCAAATTTCTCGCGAAGTAATTCCCCGAATCGTTGTTGAGAAAGGACTCTGCCCGTTTTGGGGTCGTTGCATTTTATGCGGTGATTGCGCAAGAGCGCGCCAAATTCATTCATCGCCCAAGTTTCCAATTCAAGCAACGCTTAAGAAGATTCAAGCGAATCTGGATGGATGGCTGCATTATGTTTGGATATAACCCTGCTCGGAATAAAGATCGCTTGAACTTTAACAATCGAGTAAAGAGATTCAATGCTGTCGACATGGGCAATATGTCAACTTTAATCTCCCTCTGGCGCATTCCAGGCGATCTCGATGCGCGTCCCTGTGTTGAGATTAGAGCGAATCTGCGCCGAGGCGCCAATCAGGTTGGCGCGTTCCATGATGCCTGCCAACCCGAAATGTTTATGGATAAGCAGATCGTCTAGTTGCAACGGTTCTCCCATTTCAAAGCCTTGACCATTATCCTCGATAGCGAGTGTGATCGTGCGAGAATCCAATTGGGCGGAAACGATGATCGTGTTCGCTTGAGCGTGACGCAGGGCATTTTCGCAGGCTTCCTGTACGATGCGGAATAGATGGAGTTCGATATTGGGCGGATAGCGTTCTTCCTCTCCCCATACGGCGAAGGTGACGCGTGTGTGGTTGTCACTGCGTTCCATTAAATCTTGAGTGAGTTCCTCAAGCGCGAGTTTCAAGCCGTAATTGAGCATGGGAGGGCGCAAGGCGCTGGCGATCTCGCGCAGGCGTTGGACAACCTCTTCATACGCGTCATGGAAGCGCGGGGATAGATTCGTTTCGTCTACATTCGTACGTAAGACCGCCAATTGATTAAGAACGCTATCGTGCAATTCCAGCGCTAAATTCATACGGTCCTGTTCGCGTCGTTCGATATTTAGCTGGGACAGGGAACGCAAACGCTCCGTCTGCTGAAGGTTACTTATTGCGATGGCAGTCTGATCTGCCAGGGATTGAAAGACGGTCAGGTCTGCCACGGGGTAGTGATCGTCGGGGTCGCGCCTTCCGAAAAGCCAAAGCCCGAGGATTTCCTCGCCCACTTTGAGGGAGAGGGTGAGGCGGATCCATGGGTGGGGGCTTCCCTCTGCGGGCGGGCGTAATCGCCCGGACTGATTGATCAGCGCGGGAATTTCTTGCGGGTCAGGAATCTGTTCTGCGGCTACTTCTTTTCTAAGAATGAGGCGGCAGGCGTCGTTTGAAAATTCCAGAAACGCAAACTGGCGCACGAGCAGGCTTGGAAAAACATCTTCTTCCAGGAGGCGCAACAGATTCTCAACGGATACGCTGGCGGCGATTTGGGAGGAATAGGTTTCCGTCAGATGTTGATAGGGCAGGTTGATGCCAAGCAGGCGCCGATCTACAAATGATTGAAAGGTGGGGAAGAACGCGATGGCGATATATGCCATGAATAAAATGGCTGAGACAGAGGCGATGATCAAGGCTCCCGGCTGTTCTATGAGGGAGAGAGCGGCGGGAAAGATGAGAGTCAACAGAATCGTGCCCAGCAGAGTCATGAAAATATACGTAGAGACTGCGCGATTGGAACGCGTCTCCAGCCCGCCCAATTGTTGGCGATAGACGGTATAGAAATATGCGCCCGGAATGACCGGCAATGTGACCAGCGCCAGCGGACCAACTTGTGGGATGCGATTGGCGACTCCGAAAACCCCAAGAAATATGGAGGGAACGATGGCGATGGCGATGATGATTCCCAACCGCGCTACTTCCCTGCGTTGGTCAGGCTGTCGGACGGTGTGAATGACGAGCAAGACGATGCTTCCCATCAGGGTCAGGAAAAATCCGAATGCGAAGAGCGAACGCGGGATGGACGACGTCAATTCTGCAATTGCAAGCGCGAATCCGATCAGGTAAAGAGTTACCCAGACCCAGGCGGGCAAGTCTTTCAGGTTTTTGGGGAATACCCAATGCAGGCGCAGGTAGACGGGGAGCAGTAACCAGGTTATGGCGTGGAGCAGAAGCGAACTTCCCCAAACTTGATAGCCAGACAGGACGCCCAAGATGATCCAAAAACCGGTTAAGTAACTAGCGATGCTCAATAGACGCCAGCGCACGTCTGCGGGGCGGATGGATGTTTGGATCAGTGAGCCGAATGCCCAGAAGATATAAGCCAGCCACCAGATATTGAGGAAGCGGTCTTGAAATTGCTGGCGATTGAATCCGGGAAAGGTCCAGGGGACGGTTAACTGTTTGCCTTCACGCAGGAGCGTGATTTCTATGACTTCTGCCGGCTGTATATTTTTAAAGAACACGTCTGTTGGATCGGATTGATGTTCCTTCCAGGGAACGCCGCCGATGTTTGTGATCTGATCCCCAATCTGAAGAGAGGCGGAAGAATCTTCTAGAAAAATCTCATACACCTCGCCTGTGGATGGATGCATGGCGAAGCCGGAGTAAGGCGCTCCGAAAAAATAAGCGTATGTGTAAGCGATAATCAGCGCCAGAACGATGATGGCGATCAAGTTCTGCGCGATGCGCGGCAGGAATGGGTTGGGCTGTGGCATGGCGATACCCTATGGGAGTTTCTATGTGTAAAGGAGGTGATGCGGATTATAGCGTAGAACGGTCGTCGTTTTAATCGCTCGATGGATACGAAAAGAAAGGAGGTTCATCCCAATGTTCAATATGCAGGCTTTTCACCAGTGGTTATCTTCGCCAACCGAAACTGCAAGCGACTATCAGCGCCGCCTGATCCACCTCACCCGACTCGGGCGCGAACAATTGCTGCGCGCGTCCGCTGGTTTGGGCTGGGAGATCTGGCATGCTCCCGATGCAGATGTAACGTATTAAATCGAAAGAGTCGAAGCGGGAGCAGGCTTCCAAGCCTGCTCCCAAGGAGAAGCAATGAAAATGTACGAACGGACCGGAGAATATTTTTCGAACCTCGCTATTGTTCAATTGTGGGAGGAAATGGAGAGACGGTTCTACGCCGCCTCCGCAGGCGTTCCTCGTCATTGGCAAATACCCTGGCTGGCATGTGATGCGGTTGGCGGGGAAGATGAGGCGGCCATCCCTGCCGTGACTGCCATCGCTTGCGCTCATATTGGAATTATCCTTGTGGATGATATGCTGGATTCTGATCCGCGCGGGGAATATCGCAAGGTCGGGGCGGGGGCGGCGGCGAATCTTGCGATGGCTTTTCAGTCTGCCGCGTTGGAGTCGCTCGCCAGCGCGAACCTTCCATTGGGTATGCGGTTCGCGGCGATCGAAGAAATGAATGCCGCGTTCCTGGCAACCGCCTTGGGTCAATTCTGGGATGCTCAATCCATTAACGATGAAGAATCCTATTGGCGAGTCGCGCAAACCAAGAGTTCTCCCTTTTTCGGCGCGGCGTTTTATCTTGGCGGATTGATGGGCGGCGCAGACATTAAGACTGCTGATAGGTTGAAGGAATTGGGCAGGCTGTACGGTGAAATGATTCAAATCCACGATGACTTGAATGATTCGCTTGAAACCCAAGCCAACCCAGATTGGGTCCAAAAGCGATCCCCTCTTCCAATCCTGTTTGCTAAATTGGTGGATCATCCAGATCGAGCACGCTTTACAACTTTGAGCCGGAACATCCATGCTCCTGGCGCGCTGGAGGAGGCACAGGAGATTCTGATCCGCTGTGGCGCGGTCAGCTATTGTGTGGATCAGCTGACACGGCGGAATCAATCCGCGCGGGCGAAGTTGGCTGTCCTTCCGCTAAAAAAGCGCGAATCTGTGGAAGGATTATTCGAGCGCGTGATCGCGCCGGTTTGGAATGTATTGGAAATGACGGAAAAAATCTAATTGGAACGAGTGGGTGGTTCGGGGCTGATCAATCCCAACTGTCTCGCCTTGGCGATTGCGGCGCTGCGGTTATGAACTTTTAATTTGACGTAGGCGCCTGAGAGCAGGTTACGGACGGTGGAATTGCTGATCGCCATTTTTTGCGCCAGTTGCGACATGGTCCAGTCCGGATATGCGGCGCACATGGAGAGCGCTTCCCGTTGACGGGGCGTCAATTCCTCTGAATCATTTCTGATTAAGTATTCCGCATACAATTGATGTGCCTTCTGGCTGAAATAGATTCCCCCGCCAGCCACAGACCGAACTATGTTCCCAAGATCGCGAATAGCGACTTGATCGTCTTTGAGAATGTACCCGCTCGCGCCAACCTCCATCACAGAGCGGATTAACCCGCGTTCGGCGTACATGCTTACGACAAGTATAGCCAGGTTGGGATGTTGTTGAAGCAGAGCGGGGATGGCGTGCAGAATCGGGTACGGATTGGGGTTGTCGGGCGATGATGGGACATTCACGTCCAACAGAAGCACGTCAGTTGGGTGGGACTTCAACGTGGATTCCAATTCCTCTCCGAACAGGATGGTCGCGACCACATCCACTTGAGGTGCGCTTCCAAGCCGGTACAGATAGCCGTCTATCACGCTTTGATGATCGTCGAGTATGGTCACGCGCAGGGATTGGATCATGGAGATTGCTTCCATTTTGACAACAGTAGCAAAAAGCGCGGACAATTGCAAGGAATTTTCAAGAATCAGTACAAATGCCTATGCCAGATCGCCGCCTGCCTATTGTACAAGCAGGACATATTTCCTACAATAATCGCGGTTTGGGGTTTGGGTTGGGACAGTGGGGCGCAGAGGGGTGGATGGCGTTTCATTCCCTGGGGGACCGCAGATGGAAGAGGGAATCCGCGACTGCGGCGGGAATGGAATGCGCTGTTGCCAACGGCAATATTTTGTATACGTCAGTAGTTTTTCAGCGCGATAAAACAAGCGTTATCAGAAAATAATCTGCCTCAATTGTGGAGCGAAGATGGTTAGTTTAATTCAAGCCAAATATTATAGGGTTCTTCTTGTTCTCCTTTTGTTGGTGAGTTTGCCGCTTGCCTGCCAATCAAACACCACCAGTGGAATTCTTCCAACACCTTATGATCTTACCCCGCCAACACAAACTGGCACGCCCTGCCCTGAAGTTGATATTAATCCATCAGGTTTTGCTGAGAACAAGCCGGTGTTTATCGTCTTCTCCATTGAAAATTCCTTAGAAAATTCTAGAACATGGGTTTACGAAGCGCAAGCATATGAGATCGTCACGAGAGTCCTTAATAGTGTAGCAGAACCAGGAGATAGTGTCGTAATATTCGAACTCGGTCCATTAAATTTCTCTGATGCAATAGCGTTTGATGGCAGGGTCGGCGATGTATCAAGGCCAAATATTCCTCCAACATTAACGCTTATTCCCAGAATCGCGCCAACAAATACGCCCATCGCTACTTCTGATCAGGGTATTTTTCAGAGAAGCACAGAAGTGGCCGCCACAGCTACTCACGCGGTTATAGCGCTCACGGCAACTCAAATTGAAGCGTTAAATAGATGTGGACGAGAAGCATGGGAGGGGACTTTTTCAGTCATTGCCACTCAGTGGGCAATGACACGAATCGCCGCTAAAAACGACTTCGACCGTCGCCTTAGCAACGCCACTCCTCCCATACCTGTTGATACAGAAAGATATGGCAATCAAGTTTTTGAGGGATTACAACATGCGACTATTGCTTTCAACTCAGAATGTGACAAAAATATTTACCGACGTTGTCTCCTTGTCATAATTTCCGATCTTACCGAATATCGAATTGCGCAGCCGGAGTATTTTGACCCACAGATTGACTTTGATAAAAAGGTTGAGGTGCTATCCATACTATTAAATTGCCCTGTTCTTTACGACCCTACCTGTAGTTCTGTAGTGAACCAATGGCAAGATATTTTTTCCTCTCTAGGCGCCATAAACTCAACCTTCATCAACGGTGATGAGGTTGAGACTAAACTAATCGAGTTCATAAGGAGATAACCATGTCAAGCTTCTGGTATGAAATTCTTACGTCGCCGGTGTTTTGGGGGGCGCTGATCGTCTGGTTGGTTATTGATATAGCAGCGCAAAGCTATGGACATTCTCTAATGACTAACTTGAATAGGCTGATGGGCAAACCAAGCATATTTGATGTTGATAGCAAGCCAGAAGAAACTGTCACGTTATATGTACACGCAGATAAAGCGGCTAATGCCTTCCGCAATGCAATGCGTCAACCTTTAGACGGTCTAATTGGTTTTATAAAAAAAGGTATTGACTATTTAGTGGGAAACCTTAAAGATGAAAACAAACCATTTGTGCTTCTTGGTTATGGCATATCGTTTGTGCTGTTAGTTATCTATCTGTATTTGGATGCGATTAGCGTGATAATCATCCTGATCAACCAAGGACTGGTATCAGCGCTTAATATTCCGGAATTTCTTCAAAGATTTGAATACGTGGCTATTGGTGGATCTTTATTTGCGTTGCTGGTTGGCTTTTATACACTATCTCAAATCACCCAGACGCCCAGCGGTTTATCGGCTTGGGACAAACGGCGTGGCGCTTGGAAAAGTATCGCAAAAGCGCTTACATACATTCTCATTCTGCTGGGTTTCTTTTCAGTAATTTTTTTGGCGTTAGATTTAATGGTTGACTTGGGTTATTTCACAACTCAAGGCAGCATCATTAATGGGCTAGTGGACTTTTCGTCTGTGTGGCTCACTCGCATCAATGCCGCTCTTTCCAGTATTCTACTCTTCGAAGACGGATTAATGGGTGTCGTGTTGTTAGCATGCATTGCGTTAGGATTATTCTGGGGAGTCTTTGTAGTTTTACAAGTAATTCTACGCATTGCTGGCACTGTGTTGCCTATTGCGCTCAACCTTGCTCATAGAATATTGGTTGGGGTGATTCTAATTTTCTGGTTTCTAATTACAACCCCGATATTGTTGCTTGTAGGTCTATTCCAAGGAATATAAAAAGACTGAGGGACAAGATTATATTCGATAGTGAATTCAACCAATTGGCGGGCTTAAAGCCCGTCAATTGGTTAATGCTATAATCCCCGCCCATGCTAAAAGGAATAGTCAAACTTTTCGGCGGTGACACGCACAAGCGGACGATGGAAGCGCTCTTTCCGCTGGTGGACGAGGTCAACGCCCTCGAACCCGAATTCGAAAAACTGACCGATGAAGAATTGCGCGCGAAGACGGACGAGTTCCGTCAGCGTCTCCTCCCCACTTTAGGGGGGACCGAGGGGGGTAGCGAATCTCTCGACGATCTGCTCCCCGAAGCCTTTGCGTCCGTGCGTGAAGCCTCCAAGCGCACGCTGCGTTTGCGTCACTACGATGTGCAGATCATCGGCGGCGCGGTATTGCATCGCGGCGAGATCGCAGAGATGCGCACCGGCGAAGGCAAGACTCTCGTTGCTACTCTCCCCCTCTATTTAAACGCATTGACCGGCAAAGGCGTCCATCTCGTCACGGTGAACGATTACCTCGCGCGCCGCGACGCGCGCTGGATGGGGCCCATTTATCACTTCCTCGGTCTCTCGGTGGGAATTTTGCAAATGGCCGCCGTGACCGAGAACGGTAAGAAAGCCTTCCTCTACGATCCCGAAAAAGAATCCCCGCACGAAGACCAGCACATGCTCCGCATGGTGGACCGCGCCGAAGCCTACGCCGCCGACATCACCTACGGCACCAATTCCGAGTTCGGTTTCGATTATTTGCGCGACAACATGGCAATGCGTCTCAGCGACCGTGTCCAGCGCAAACATTATTACGCCATCGTGGACGAAGTGGACAACGTGCTGATTGACGAAGCGCGCACTCCGCTGATCATCTCCGGTCCCGCCTCCGGCGAGCTGGATTGGTACGGCAAAATGGCGCAACTCGTTAAACAACTCAAGCCGGAAGATTACGAGGTCAACGAAAAAGATCGCTCCATCGCCTTAACCGAAGTTGGTATCGCGCACGTGGAGGGACTGCTCGGTCAGCCGCTTCAGGATCCCGATCGGCCGGAGGATGTCTCGCCGGAACAGGCGCGCCTCATGGGCTACCTTGAACAGGCTCTGCGCGCCCAGCACCTCTTCCGCCGCAACCGCGAATATCTCGTGCAGGGCGGCAAGGTCATCATCGTGGACGAGAACACGGGCCGCCTGATGCCCGGACGACGTTGGAGCGACGGACTGCATCAGGCAGTGGAGGCAAAAGAGGGCGTGCGCATCGAGCCGGAGAGCGTCACCTACGCGACGGTCACCCTGCAAAATTATTTCCGCATGTACGAAAAACTGGCGGGCATGACCGGCACCGCGCTCACCGAAGCTGAAGAGTTCAGCAAGATCTACAAACTGGAAGTTACGCCGATCATCACCAACCTCGAATATCAAGCCTCGCGCAACGACGCGCCGCTCGTAGAGGTGAAGAGCAAGGACGATGAAGGTTATCCGGTTGTTTATTTTTCCCGCCGCGAGGATAAAAAAGAAACGCCGCTCTATTGGCGCCGCAAAGATTATCCCGATGTGATCTACCGCACCGGCGAAATGAAATTGCGCGCCGTGGTGCAGGAGATCGCGCGTTACAACGCCATGGGTCGCCCGCTCCTGATCGGCACAACCTCCGTTGAAAATTCCGATTCCCTCTCCACCCGCCTGCGCGCGGACCCGGTGCGGCGTCTCTTGCAAGTGTTGCTTATCCGCCAGCTGTGGTTCGAGAAAAACAAACGCGAGGAAGATGGACGCCTGATCGCTGAACTCGAACCGCTCTATCAGCCTCTCGAAAAACTCGATCCCTCTTTCCTGCGCAAATTCGCCGCGCCGCTTGGACTGACCAGCATCAACCTCGAGGAGCCGGAGAATCTTTCACGCCTGCTGGGCATCCTGTCGTTGGATGAAGAGCACGCGCCTCGTTTGAAAGCCATCTTGTCGGCGGGCATTCAGCACAAAGTATTGAACGCGCGCAAACACACCGAAGAGAGTCTCATCATCGCGGGCGCGGGCGCGTTCGGCGCGGTGACCATCGCCACCAGCATGGCTGGACGCGGCGTAGACATCAAACTCGGCGGCGAAATTGGCGAGACCGACGTTTCATTCACAAAAGACTTTCTACAAACGGTCGGCGCGGCGAATCCCTTCGGTATGACCAACGCCGAGGCGCTTCAAGCCCTGCTCGCTTACATCGTCCGCGACGAAAATTTCGGTTTCAGCGCGAACGGCAACCCGATGGAATTTTTCGCCCGCGTGCGCGCCGCCCTCGTGGAAAAATACGGCCGCCCCGGCGCCGACGATTGGTCCCAACTTTCAAATATCCTCTACACCAAACTCGGCATCGGCTTGAAAGCCTCCGAGAGTCTCGCCGCATTCTGGAGTCACACCGAACAGGAGCGCATTGTGCGCGCCCTCGGCGGACTGGCCGTCATTGCCACCGAACGCCACGACGCGCGCCGCATTGACAATCAACTGCGCGGACGCGCCGCGCGCCAGGGCGACCCCGGCTCCTCGCGCTTTTATCTTTCGATGGAAGACGACCTCATGCGCATCCAGGGCGGGCAGCAAGTGAGCGCCATGATGGAACGCCTCAAAGTGGACGACGCCTTTCCGCTCGAAGCGCGCGTGGTCAGCAACCTGATCGAACAGTCACAGCACCGCGTGGAGGGCGCCAACTTCGACGTGCGCAAGCACCTGCTCGAATACGATGACGTGCTCAACAAACAGCGCACGCAAATCTACGAACAGCGCGACCGCATCTTCACGAAAGAAATTTTGCGCGACGATGTGCAGGAAATGCTCGAAGCCGAAGTGCGCAAGCGCGTGGAGACAGCCTTCGCAGACGAAGAAGGTCCGTGGCGTTTGCTCGCGTGGCTGGACCAAGTGCAGCCTCCCTTCCCGGTCGGCGAGGCGGGACTCTTCCCCTCCTTCACGCTGAAGATCATCCTCGACGAGTTCGCATCCCAAGCGGACCCGCAAGCGGCGTCTGTCCATCTGGCGGACCGCGCCCTGGAGATCGAGCACGGACACACCCTGCGCGCCATCGAGTCCGCCGTTGCGCGCGCCTCCGAAGCATTGGACAAACAAATTGCCGAGCGCGAAGACCTGCTGGACACATTCTTCGCCGGCCTGCGCGATTCGGAAGAACCGCGCAAGTTTCAGCACATCCTCGAAGAACTGCAATCCCTCGTGCGCGTGCCCATCAAACTGGACAACAGCCAACAGCGCGCGCTGGTCAGCGATCCCGAATCGCTGAAAGATGAAATCGGCGGGATGATCAGCGACCAGTTGGTGGACGTGAGTGTCACCCGGCTGATCGGCGCGGTGGAGAATCGCATCGGCGAGTCGCTGGGAATCTCGAAAGGCGACGTGACGGAATCCTCGTGGGACGATCTCGCCGCGTTGGTGAATGAACGCAGTCAAGCCGCGCTGGAACGCCAGCGGGAGCGCCTGGTCGGATCGGGCGGGCAGATCGCGCGCGACGCAGAGGCGCTCATTCAACGCGAACCGTTGACCAGCGACGCGGCGCGCCTGCGCATGTTGCTGTCGCTTTCGCAGGGCGTGCGCAATGCCTTCGATGCGAAGACGCACCGCCCGGTCAAACAGGTCTATCAACGCTTTGGCTACAGTTTCCTGGCCGCCGAGTCGCTTGCAAAACGCGACACGGAAACGGTGATCGAGGAAATTCTCGTCCACCTCGAGCAGGCGGAGGAGAATCTCGCCAGCGTTTGGGGCAAAGAGGAACTTCAGCGGCGCGGCGACCCGCCTGGGGGTCAGGGTGAGGCGAAAGAAAAAGAGGCGGGCTTGCGTCTGCTGAATGAGGCGCACCGTCGCCTGCTCCTGTCCGCCATCACCGAATTGTGGGTGGATTATCTGACGCGCATCGAAGCCCTGCGTGTTTCCATCGGGCTGGAGGCTTACGCCCAGCGCGACCCGCTGGTACAATACAAGAGCCGCGCCTCCGAGATGTTCCAAGCCCTGCTCGAAGATATCCGCGCGGTTGTGATTGGGCGGCTGTTCGCTCACCAGCGCCGGCCGACTGTGGCTGTGTTTGAAGACGCCGCGCAGGAACAGACTCCCTCCGCCGCGGCGGAGGCGGCTTCGACAGGCGGCAAGAAAAAACGGAAGCGTCACTGATCCAGTTTCAGGTTTTGATCGAATGCACCCCGATATCGAAATCTTCCAAAAATATCCGAAGGTGGATTTACACCGTCACCTGGAAGGCACCCTGCGCCTGTCCACGATGCTTGAAATTGCGCGGGCGCACAGCATCACTGTGCCGGAAAGTTTAAGCGGGCTGGTGCAGGTGCAGGATCAGGACCCGCAGACGTTTCAGAATTTCCTTGCAAAATTTAATACCCTGCGTCTGTTCTATCGTTCGCCGGAGGTCATCCACCGTATCACGCGCGAGGCGATCGAGGATGCGGCGAAGGACAATGTGCGCTATCTCGAATTGCGCTTCACGCCGGTCGCGCTCAGCCGCGCGGAACGATTTCCCCTGCATGACGTGATGGATTGGGTGCTGGTCAGTTCGCGCGAGGCGGCGAAGAAATACAGGATGAAGGTCGGGTTGATCGCGTCGGTGAATCGGCATGAGAGCCCGGAATTGGCGGAGCAGGTGGCATGGCTTGCCGCGGAGCATGTGGGCAAGGGCATGGTGGGACTGGACCTGGCTGGCAACGAAGCCGAGTTTCCGACCGCGCCCTTTCACGGAATTTTCAAGGAAGCCCGGCAGGCGGGCTTGCATGTGACCATTCACGCCGGGGAATGGGGACCCGCGAAGAATGTGCGCGAAGCCATCGAGGAGATCGGCGCGGAACGCATCGGGCATGGCGTGCGCGTGATCGAAGACGATTACACCCTGCGTTTGGCACGCGACCGCAAGACGACTTTTGAAGTGTGCATCACCAGCAACGTGCAGTCCGGCGTTGTGACTGGCGCGGATAAACATCCGTTGATGAAGTTGGTGCAGAATAACCTGAACGTGACCCTCAACACCGACGATCCCAGCGTTTCGCGCATCACGCTCAGCCATGAGTATCGCGTCGCGACCGAATTGGGCTTGACGGTGGACATGCTGAAACAACGCATCCTCGCCGCCGCCGAAGCCGCCTTCCTGCCGGAGAAGGAGAAGGCGGACCTGGTCAAAGGCATCAAAAAAGAATTGAAACTGTAGAGCGAGATAGTATCCCGCTCTACAATCACCACGAAGACCCGAAGGGTAGCAAAGGCGCTCCTTTGTACTTTTCGTGATTTTGTGGTGACCTCACCCCTGCCCTCTCCTAAAAGGAGAGGGAGAGTGTCACATCGCCAAAGGAGTTCCACATGAACGATCTATTTAAATCCCGCGACGTATTGAACGTGGGAAAGAAACAATACGTCATCTTCCGCCTCGACGCATTGGAAAAGGCTGGGCTTGTCAACCTCTCCAAGATTCCCTATTCGATCCGCATTCTGCTCGAAGCCGCTCTGCGTCAATGCAATGAGAAAGAGATCACACAGAACGATGTAAAAAATATTGCGGCATGGACCCCCCTCCCGTCCCCCCTAAAGGGGGGAAGCCGCCCCGGCATCCCCTTCCTCCCCGCCCGCGTGATCATGCAGGATTTCACCGGCGTGCCAGCCATTGTGGATCTCGCCGCCATGCGCGCGGCGGTTGCCCGTCTCGGCGGCGACCCGAAGAAGATCAATCCGCTCGTGCCGGTTGACCTCGTCATTGACCATTCCATTCAAGTGGATTTCTTCGCCACCCCGGAAGCATTACAACGCAACACCGAAATGGAATTTTTGCGCAACAAAGAACGCTACGAATTCCTCAAGTGGGGACAACACGCCTTCCAAAACTTCCGTGTGGTGCCGCCGATGACCGGCATCGTCCATCAAGTCAATTTGGAATATCTTGCCGATGTGGTGATGACAAAGAAAGACGGCAAAGAAACCGTTGCATTCCCCGATACTCTTGTCGGCACAGACTCGCACACCACGATGATCAACGGACTCGGCGTCGTCGGCTGGGGTGTGGGCGGAATCGAAGCCGAAGCCGTGATGCTTGGTCAACCGATGGACATGCTCCTGCCGGATGTGATCGGCTTCAAACTGCACGGCAAACTCAAGGAGGGCGTCACTGCCACCGACCTCGTCCTCACCGTCACACAGATGCTCCGCAAAAAAGGCGTGGTAGATAAATTCGTCGAATTCTACGGACCCGGGCTCGAGACCATGTCCCTGCCCGACCGCGCGACCATCGGCAACATGGCCCCCGAATACGGCGCGACCATCGGCTATTTCCCGGTGGACAAAGAGACTCTTCGCTACATGCGGCTTACTGGTCGCTCCGAAGAAACCATCGCGTTGACGGAAGCCTACGCGCGCGCGCAAGGACTTTTCCATGACGCGTCCATGCACGAACCTGAATTTACCGACACGCTCGAACTGGACCTTGGGGCTGTTGTGCCATCGCTGGCTGGACCCAAACGTCCACAGGATCGCATCCCGATGGTCGAGTTGAAAGAGACGTTCAACAAAATATTGAGCGCGCCGGTCAAAGAACGCGGCTTCGAATTAAAGCCTGAAGCGCTAACTGCCGAAGCAACGTACGGAACCAATGGCGGCTCGATGAAGATGAAACATGGCGCGGTGGTCATCGCGGCGATCACATCCTGCACCAATACAAGCAACCCCTCTGTGTTAGTGGCGGCGGGATTGCTCGCCAAGAAAGCCGTTGAAAAGGGACTCAACGTTAAGCCGTATGTGAAGACCTCGCTCGCGCCCGGTTCGCGCGTGGTGACTGAATATTTGAAGCAAGCCGACCTGCTCGATCCGCTCGCCAAACTTGGGTTCAACGTCATCGCCTATGGATGCACCACCTGCATCGGCAATTCAGGTCCGTTACCGGCCGAGGTGGCGAAGGCAGTCACAGGGTCCGATCTTGTAGCGGCGGCGGTGCTTTCAGGGAATCGAAACTTCGAGGGCAGAATCCACTCGCTGGTGAAGGCAAACTTCCTAGCCAGTCCGCCGCTTGTCGTCGCGTACGCGCTGGCAGGGACAGTTGACATTGACCTCGATAAAGAACCGCTCGGCACAGGCTCCGATGGCGCGCCGGTGTATCTCAAAGATCTATGGCCCTCGCAAAAAGAGATCAACGAAGTAGCGTCGTCGAGCGTGCGCGCGGAAATGTTCAGAGACAAATATTCCGATGTGTTCAGCGGCTCGGACATGTGGAAGGATATCAAAGTGACCGGCGGCGATCTGTATGAGTGGGACGAGAACTCCACGTACATTCATCATCCGCCGTATTTCCAAACCTTGGCTCTCGACGCCAGCAAGGTGAAAGATATCAAAGGCGCGCGAGTGCTGGGCATGTTCGGCGACTCGATCACTACCGATCACATCTCCCCTGCCGGTAACATCGCGGTCGATTCGCCCGCCGGGAAATATTTACAGGAACGCGATGTGGCTCCGCAATACTTCAATTCGTACGGCTCGCGGCGCGGCAATGACCTGGTGATGGCGCGCGGCACGTTTGCGAATATCCGCCTCAAGAATCTTTTGGTTGCGCCAAAGGAAGGCAACTGGACGAAGCATCACACCTCGGGTGAGGTGATGTCCATTTTCGATGCGGCGATGAAATACCAAAGCGAGGGCGTGCCAAGCATCATCCTTGCCGGGAAAGAGTACGGCTCCGGCTCCAGCCGCGACTGGGCGGCAAAGGGACCCATGCTGCAAGGCGTGAAAGCGGTCATCGCCGAATCGTTCGAACGCATCCATCGCTCGAATTTGGTCGGCATGGGCGTACTGCCGTTGAAGTTCATGGATGGGCAGACTGCCGAGTCGCTTGGCGTGAAAGGCGATGAAGTATTCGACATCGCAGGCTTGAACAACATCACACCGAAAGCAGTGTTGACTGTGAAGGCAACCAAAGCCGATGGATCAGTGGTCGAATTCCAAGTCACCGCTCTGCTGAACACCGATGTGGAAGTAAATTACTATCACAACGGAGGCATCCTCCATACCGTGTTGAGGAATTTGGTCAAATAGTGCATGGTGCATAGTGCGTAAATGAAAAGAGACTCGTCGTGAGGCGGGTCTCTTTTGATTCAATTTCGGTATTTGACTATGAAGCCGGTGGAATTGGCTCGTTGCTGATGGGGACTTCCGGTTTCTTGCGCAGGGTGAAGAACCCAACCGCAACCGGAACGGCAATGAACAACACAGACAGGCACAACAGAACCGCACCCAGGGACGGCGGCATGCTCTCCACGTATTGCTGTCCCCCCTCTGTGATGGTGATCGGCTGTCCGCTGATGCCGATCACCCCCCACGCGCACGCAAAGATGGCGGCGCACCCGCAGATCAGTGAAGTCAGCACGGTGGCGATAATTCCAATCGTTCGTTTATCCATTTGGTTTCTCCGTTGAAAAAATTTTTACAAGTATACCCAAACTGCCATCAGCGAACAAGATTATTTCCTCTTCCACTCCGGTTCGTAGAACGGAAGTTTAACCACCTTCGCGGGCGCGTGCTGACGATGATGCTCCACGGTAATCTCGAGAAGCGCCTCCGTTCCGATTTCAAAATACGGCTTTTGCAAATGCGCCAGCGCAATATACTTCTTGAGCAACGGCGACCATGTGGCTGTGGACGCGTACCCAACCTGCCCGCTGCCAATCATAATGGGCAAACTGCCGCGCACCGCCATGCCGGGGATCTGCGGCGGGAGTCCCACCGCGTTGTACAGTTTTTCCATGCCGACCCAATCCACCTCGAGTCCCATCATCTTCCACACTGGCCCATCCCGCTGCTCGCGTTCCAACGCGCGGCGGCCCACAAAGTAGCCGGGCTTGTCGAGCGCGACCGTCCAATCGAGGCCCAGTTCGAACGGCGAGGATTTCTGTGCCTCGATCCACGCGTGGTTTGTGGAGGTGTAATCCACATCGAGCATGAAGAGTCCCGCCTCGACGCGCGCCATGTCCATGGCGAGGATTCCGACCGGGGTGATGCCAAAGTCCGCGCCGGATTCAACCAGCGTGTCCCAGATGCGAAGCGCGTCTTGATTGTCCATCCAAATTTCATAACCGAGGTCGCCGGTGTAGCCGGTGCGCGAGATGGTGACGTTCACGCCGCTGATACTGTTCTTCATGATGCGGAAATATTTCAAGTCGTCCACAGGTTGTTCCGTAACGCGATTCAACACTTTGCGCGTGTTCGGTCCCTGAAAGCTGAGCGCGGCCACATCATCCGTCACTTCTTTAATATCCACCTGCATATCCACGGCATTCATCATCAGCCAGCGCAGGTTCGGCTCCGCGGCGGTGAGACGGAACGCGGTCTCGTCGAGTCGCGAGACCGTGCCGTCGTCAATCATCTTGCCTTCCTCGTCGCACCAGCCGGTATATGCGACCTGTCCCACTTTCATCTTGTGAATGTCGCGTGTAGTGACGCGATGCAGCAGCGCGGCCGCGTCCTTGCCAGTGATGATGTATTTCATCAACGGTGAAACGTCAATCAGCGCGGCTGAATTGCGGATGGCCCAATATTCGCGGTCAAGCGTGAGCTCATAGGAACCGGCTGCAATGTATCCCGCCCAGCGCCGCCAGTTTTGAGGCAGGCATAGCGCCGAGGTGCGTTCGTGGAAGGGAGTGCGTTTGAGTTGGAACATGGACTCCTCGAAAACGAAAAAGCGCGTTCGCCCTGCTACGACAGGGCGCTTCGCGTCTCTGCCACATCTTTGTGGATCTGATTTACCAACGTCTCCACCGACTCGTATTTCAGTTCATCGCGCAAACGCGCCACGAATTCGATCGTCAGAGTTTGATCGTAGATGTCGCGGTCGAAATCGAGCAGGTGCGCCTCCACCGTGATGCTGCGCTTGTCCGGCGTAAAGGTGGGGTTGACGCCGATGTTGGTTGCGGCCATAAATCGTTCCGCGCCGATGCGCGCCCAGCAGGCATAGATTCCGTTCGGTGGCAGGCTCTTCGATTCGGGGCAGCCGAGGTTCGCGGTGGGAACGCCGATTCGCCGCCCGCGCCCATCGCCGTGGAGAACCGGGCCACAGAGGCTATAGTTGCGTCCCAGCAGTTTTGCCGCTTCGGTCACATTGCCTGCCGAGATCAACTTGCGGATGGCGGTGGAGGAGATCACGCCGCTTTCATCGCTGACGGCGGGAACGATCTCCACCGTGTAGCCCATTGCGCGTCCAAGTTCGGCGAGACGTTGGGCGTTGCCCTCGCGATTTTTTCCCAGCGCAAAGTCATAGCCGATCAGCAGGCGGCTCAGCCCCAGGTGACTCTTCAACCGCGACATAAAATCATGCGCGGAGGTTTCCGCCAGATCGCGGGTGAACGGCTCGGTGATGACCGCGTCCACGCCGAGCGAAGCGGCGAGGTCGGCGCGCTCTTCGGGCGTGGTCAGCAGGCGAAGGTCGCGCCCGCTTAGCACGTTGGCAGGATGCGGATGGAAGGAAAGCAAAACGGCAGGCGCGCCGTCGCGCTGCGCGCCTGCCGTCAGTTGCTTCAATAAGGCTTGATGCCCGCGATGGATTCCGTCAAAGACGCCGATGGTCAGCCAGGCGTTTGCAATCTTAACGTCGGCGAGGGAGCGATAGTGTTGCACGGAGAAATTATTCGGCTTCGCCTTTGGCTTCGCTGGTGAAGAAAACTTTTTTCGGCTGCCATTCGGGGGAGCCGTCTTCGCCGCTGGCCGGGATCATCAGCGCGATCAGTTCGCCCGCCGCGCTCACGCCGCGCACCAACTGCGGTTGCTCGCCGTGCGCCTTGACGCGGTGACCGTGACGGACTTCCTCGACCTCGTCCGGATTTAATTCCACGGCGGGCCAATCGGCGAGCGCTTCGGCGGCGGGGATGAGGAACTGATACCAGTTGCCGGCCTGAAAGGATTCCTGTAATTTACGCAGGGGTGTCGCGTCGCGCAGGCTGAAGCGTCCGCTTTTTGTGCGGCGCAAGCCGACGAGGTATGCGCCGGTGCCGAGTTGCACGCCGATATCGTTGGCGAGCGAGCGCACATAGGTGCCGCTGGAGCAATGCACATCCACCACCACCTCCGGCGGCGCCCATTCGAGCACTTCGAGATGATGCACCTGGATCTTACGCGGTTCGAGCGGCACTTCCTCACCCTGGCGCGCCATATCGTAAGCGCGGCGTCCTCCAACCTTAACGGCGGAGAAGGGCGGAGGCGTCTGCGTGATCTCGCCTTCGAAGGTTTTGAGAATCGTTTCGAATTGTTCTTCGGTGACGTTGACCGGTTCGTTCGTGCGCGTGAATTTACCTTCCGCGTCGAACGTGTCGGTGCTGGAGCCCATGCGGATGATGGCCTGGTAGCGTTTATCCGAAGCCGAAACGTATTCGCTCAAGCGCACGGCGGGGCCGATCAGAATCACCAGCACGCCGGAAGCGCGCGGGTCGAGCGTGCCGGTGTGACCGGCGCGGCGGATGCCGCTGCCTCTGCGGATCGCTTCGACTACATCGTGCGAGGTCATGCCGACGGGTTTATCCACCACCAGCACGCCGGAGATGGCGTTTTTTACATCTTGACTGTTCATGCTTTCCTCCTGTTCGTAAGCAAAAACGATTTCCTGTGATAATACGACAATTCTATTTGAAGCGGATGAGAGTGGATTAAGCGAGCCCCAGCATTTCGCGGGTCGTTTGCAAGACGAGCGGCTGGACCTCGCTCAGCGCGCCGGGGATGTCGGCGCCAGCCGCGGCGGCGTGACCGCCTCCGTTGAAATGTTTGGCGACCTTCGATACGTCTATGCCGTCTGCGATGGCGCGCCACGAAATCTTGACATGCCTGTCGTTTTGTTCCACGAAGATCATCCCGACCTTCGAGCCTTCCAGCGCGGAGATGATGTTGATCAAGTCGGCGTCATCGTTGCCTCCGTATTGGGCTGTTTTGCGGTCGGCGATGGTGAGCGTGCCCCAGACCAGGTCTTTGGTGCGCTCGAGGCTGGAGAGACCGGCGCCCCAATAGCGCGCGGCCGGGTAACTGCGGCTGACGAGCGCGCGCGTGTATAGCGATGCGAGTTCCGCGCCATGTTCCATCAGTTCGGCGGCTTGCCGCAGAGACGCCGGGGTAGTGTTGGCGGTGCGAAACCCGAGCGTGTCGGTGACGATGCCGGTCAGCAGGGCAGAGGCGATCGGCGCGGTGATCTGCATGCCCAGTTGCGGCAGGAGATTCGTCAGGATGGAGGCGGTGGCGACTTCCTCGCCCTCGATCAGGTTGATCGTCCCGAAGAGCCCGTTGGTGATGTGGTGGTCAATGTTGATGTCGGGCTTTGCGAGAGTCTCGAATCCCCTGCCCAGTCGTTTGTGATCGGCGCAATCCACCGAGATGAATGTGTCCCATCCGTCCTGCGCTTCTTTTTGAATCTGCTCACTGCCGGGTAAATGTCGGAAGGAGGCGGGGACGCCGTCCTGTAAAACCATTTGCACGCTTTTGCCCGCGTTTTGCAAAGCCAGTCCGAGTCCAAGCAGGGAGCCGATCGCGTCTCCGTCCGGGCGGACATGCGAAACGATCAGGATGTGTTTCGCCTTCGAAAGTCGTTCTTGTATGCTGTTTATGATTTCCGTTTTATCCACTCTGTTCATCATCCTGCGTTGGCTTGAAGTCTGTGATCATCGTACACAGCGCCGATTCAACCTGGAAGTTGCCGCGCTGAAATTGTGGGGCCTTTATACAATCGCTTGTGTTAAGAGTCAATGTAAAAATTATTTCTTCCTCCGCAGAAGCGGGACATTTGGGCTATTTGCCGCCGCGTTTTGCGCGCAATTCCGCCAGCGTTTTTTCGATCTGATCTGCGTTTTCCGGCGTCGGATCCCAGTGGAAGCGCAGGCGGGGAAAGACGCGCAAGTCCACGCGTCCCGCCAGAGTGCGGCGGATAAATCCGCTGGCGCTTTCGAGTCCCGAGAGAATCTCGGCGCGGCGCTCATGCCCCTCGACTGCGGACACAAACACGTCTGCGTACGCCAGTTCGCGGTCCACCTTTACGTCGGTGACGTAGATCAAGTCGAGGCGCGGGTCGCTGATCTCGCGGATAAGCATCTCCGAAAGTTCCTGGCGGATGCGATCCGCGATGCGTTGAAGTCGAACATCTGAAGGCATGCCTGCTCTTTATCGCGAAGGTATCTTTGCGACCTTCGCTTGATGAAAAAATATCCTGTTCGGTCAGCAGTTCGACTGCTGACCGAATACCATTCAACCGTTTGTAAATTTCGACAGCGGCTGCGTTATTCCGATTTCTCTAAAACGTAACATTCGATCATATCGCCCGGCTCAATGTCGTGGAAGTTCTTAAATCCCACGCCGCATTCGAATCCGGTGCGCGCCTCGCGCACATCATCCTTTTCATGTTTGAGCGAGGACATTTCGCCTTCAAAGACGATGTCTGCGCCGCGCTTCAGGCGCACTTTGGCGTTGCGGCGCAGTTCGCCTTCGAGCACGCGGCACCCGGCGATCTTGCCAACCTTTGAGATGCCGAACACTTTCAACACCTGGGCGCGGCCAAGACGCTTTTCCTCGAATTCCGGCGCGAGCATGCCCTTGAGCGCTTTTTCCACATCCTCTGTGAGACGATAGATGATGTCATACAGGCGAATATCCACGCCCTCCACCTCTGCCAGGCGGCGGGCGGGCACCTCGGCCTGCACGCTGAAGCCGAGGATGATGGCCTTCGAGGCAGAGGCGAGCATCACGTCGTTCTCGCCGATGTTGCCGGTTTCGGAATACAACACGTTGATGGCAATTTCGCCTTTTCCAAGTTTTTCCAATTCGCCCAGGATCGGTTCAAGCGAACCCTGCACGTCTGCCTTTAAAACGAGGCTGAGCGATTTTGCCTCACCCTTTTCATAGGCAGAGAACAAGTCTTCGAGCGAGACTTTCTTCCTCTCCTGCGCTTTTTTCTTGATTGCGTCCGTTCGCCCTGTGACAATTTCGCGGGCTTCGCGGTCGCTGCCAACCACTTCGAACACGTCTCCTGCCGAAGGCACATCCGAGAGTCCCATTACCAGCGCGGGGGTGGACGGCCCGGCCTTTTTAATCGGCTTGCCGCGATAATCGTTCATGGCCTTGAGCCGCCCGTAGGCGGTTCCCGCCACCACGATGTCGCCCGCTTGAAGCGTCCCGTTTTGAACAAGCAGGGTCGCGACCACGCCTTTTGACTTGTCCAGTTCGCCTTCGATGATCGTGCCGATCACCTTTCCATTGGGGTTGGCGCGGATGTCGGCGTTGTCGGCCACGAGCAAAACTCCCTCGAGCAGGTCGCCGATGCCCTGTTTTTGCCTGGCTGAAACCGGCACAACGAGGGTCTGCCCGCCCCAGTCGTCGGGGACGAGTTCCAGCTCGGCCAGTTGTTGCTTCACGCGTTCGGGGTTGGCGTTGGGGCGGTCCACTTTGTTGAGCGCCACCACGATCGGCACGCGCGCCGCCTTGGCATGCGCGATCGCCTCACGCGTCTGCGGCATTACGCCGTCGTCGGCGGCCACCACCAGCACCACGATATCGGCGCCCTGTGCGCCGCGCGCGCGCATGGCCGTGAAGGCCGCGTGACCGGGCGTATCGAGGAATGTGATCGTGCGTCCCTTTAATTCCACCTGGTACGCGCCGATGTGCTGGGTAATGCCGCCCGTTTCCCCGGCAGCCACGTTCGTCTGGCGGATGGCGTCGAGCAGCGAGGTCTTGCCGTGATCCACGTGGCCGAGAATGGTCACGACCGGCGGACGCGCCGTCAACTGCGAGGCATCCTCCCCGGCGATCATCTGCCGCCAAAGCGGAACCTCGCCCGCCTCCTCTGTCGCCACCTCTACAACCGTTTCGGGAATCGCCTCGAATCCATATTCGGCCACCACGATGGCGGCTGTGTCAAAATCCACCGGCTGATTGATGGTGGCCATCACGCCGTTGGTCATTAATTTTTTAATGATTTCGATCGGGCTTTTTTCGATCCTTTGCGCCAGGTCGCGTACTGCGATGCTGGCGGGCAGTTCGAGCCTGTTACCATTTTCGTTCATCAGACACCTCCGTGCCGGGAATCATTTCCAGTTTCTGCCGTCGCAGAGAAAGCGCCTGGAATCCGCGTCCGTGAACGAAAAACGAAACCCGTTACATGGGCGGTTCGTCCAACGTGTCCGCGGGAAGCGAGCGGGCAAATTCTTCCAATTGGGCGCGCTCGCCCTGGGTTAATTCAGCTTTTAAAGCCTGGGACAACGCCCCACGCAGGCCGCGCTCCCAACACGCCCGACGGTCATGCAGGTACGCGCCCCGCCCGGCGATCTTTCCGGTGGGGTCCACCAAAACCCCGTGCGGGGTACGCACGATGCGGATGAGTGAACGCTTGGCGAGCGTCTCGCGGCAGCCCACACACGTCCGTCGCGGAAGGTGTTTAACGCGTTTGACAGGAGTGGCGGTCATGTACCTGCCTCGCCCGCTGAGCAGGGGCGACTATTCTTCCCAGCCTTCGTCGCCGCGTTTGTGTATCTTGCGGCCTACAACTTCGCCAAGGTCCTCGTCGAATTCCAGTTCGACACCTTTCTTCTTGCCTTTTTTCTTCTTCTTCTTGTCGCCAGAGGCATCATCCTCTTCAGCGGACGCGCCGGGGGTGAAGCTTTCTGGCTTGAAAACGAACATTTCCTCGAGCGAGACGCCATCCTTGGTGGTTTCGTCGGCCTCTTGCGCTTCTTCCTTAACCCGCGCCGGTTTGCGCGTCTCCGGCTTTTCGGCCGGGGGAGCAACAGCCTCGATCGCCTCTGCCACCGGGCTTTCAACCTCGACCGGGCTCTCCTCCGCGTGGAAGGTTAACGCCGCGAGAGTCTCCTCGATGTTTTGCATGGCCTTCGGGCCGATCCCCGACAGCCCCAGCACTTTGTCCGGCTCGCTCTTGAGCGAGGCCAGCAACTCGCCGACCGATGCATACCCGGCTTCGGTGAGGATATTGAACACGTGATCCCGCAGACCGGCCTCTTCCAGTTTCATCTGGAAGGCGGCGGAGGGGATATCGGTGTGCGCCGCGGCCACGGCCTTTTCCGCGTCGGCGCGGAGGGCGGCTTCCTTCATCTGGATGGTGCGGCGCTCCACGCGGTCCACGAAGGATTTGAGCTGTTCGTACTCCTCCGGGGTGAGCGGTCTATTTTCGGCTTTCTTTGCCAGCAATTCCTGCACCTGCGGGACGGTCTCCATTACCGCGGGCAGCAGGGCCTGCAGGCTTTCATCAGCCTGTAATTTGGACAGCGCCTCCATGGCGGCTTCGATCACACTTTTGATGTCAATGCGCCAGCCGGTCAACTTGGCCGCAAGGCGCGCGTTCTGCCCGTCGCGGCCAATGGCCAGGCTCAGTTGGTCCTCGCTGACCACAACGGTGGCGGTCTTGCTGGTATCGCTTTCGTTCAGGTACACATTCGTCACCTGGGCCGGGCTGATGGCCTTGGTGATGTACGTGGCAGAATCCGGGTACCACTGCACAATGTCAATCTTCTCGTCATGCAATTCCCGCACGATGGCCTGGATGCGCATGCCTTTCTGGCCCACGCACGCGCCGACCGGGTCCACCCCGGGCTGGGTGGCGCTCACTGCCACTTTGGCGCGCGCGCCCGGCTCGCGGGCGATGGCGCGGATCTCGACGATACCGTGATAGATCTCCGGCACCTCGTTCTCCATCAGGCGGCGCAAAAAGTTGCGATGCGCCCGCGAGAGAATGATCTGTGGGCCGCGCCCGCCCTCTTTCACTTCCAACACAACGGCGCGCACACGTTCGTGAACCTTGAAACGTTCGCCGGGAATCTTCTGGTTGCTGGGCATGTTGCCTTCGGCTTTCATGTCGAGGCCAATGGTCACACCCTGGGCATTGTTCGCGTTTTGCACCACGCCGCTAACGATCTCACCCACCTGGCGGTTGAAATATTCCATCTGCGCGCCGCGTTCGGCCTCGCGAATGCGCTGCTGGATCACCTGGCGCGCGGTCTGGGCGGCCACGCGTCCAAAATCCGCCGGGGTGGTCTCGACCAGCGCCATATCGCCAAGATTGACCTCCGGCTGATACTGACGCGCCACATCCAGCAGCACCTCGGTGCGCGGGTCCATGATATCTTCCACCACTTCTTTTTCTGCAAAGATGGTGACGCGCCCTGTCTCCGGGTCCAGTTTGGCTTCCACCAGTTGCGCGGTCGAAGCGTTCACCGCGCGGCGGTACGCCGACACCATGGCAGACTCGATCGCTGAAACGATGATCTCCCTCGGTAATTGCTTATCTTCCAGCACTTCATGAAAAGCGGCGGCAAATTCATTCTTGGTGGCCATGTTCGCGCTCCGTATGCTCCTTAATTACAAGCAGAAAACTGGGGGGCGCCCAGTTCTCGTTGCGTTCGGTATTGAGTTCTTCGTGCGCCCAAATTCTAGCACAGGCGCGCAAGAGACGCAAGGTATAATTCCGGCCCAATGATCCAACGCAACCTCGATAAAGCCGCGTTGCGCGGCGAACCCTCCTACCTCTGGCGCGCCGGGCAGGCCCGCCGCCTGCAGATGATCCTCAACGCGGCGGGCGGACGGATCCAAGGCACCATCCTCGAAAACGGATGCGGCGTGGGCATGTATGTGGAGAAACTCGCGGCGCGCGGTGGACGCGTAACCGGGCTGGAATATGACTTTGAGCGCGCCCGCGAGGCCCGCGCTCGCTCGCCTCAGATATTAAACGCGGCGGGAGAGGCCGTCCCGTTCCCTGACTCCACCTTCGACTTGATCCTCAGCCACGAAGTGATCGAACACGTGCAGGACGACCGCGCCGCCATCCAGGAGATGACCCGCCTGCTCGTCCCGGGGGGACGCGCTGTGATTTTCTGTCCGAATCGCGGCTATCCGGTCGAAACGCACGGCATCTACTGGCGCGGAAAATATCATTTTGGCAACAAATTGTTTGTGAATTATCTGCCTCGCGTTTGGCGCGACCGGCTCGCCCCGCATGTGCGCGTCTACTCCAAACGCGACCTGGAAAAATTATTTACGGGCCTGCCGGTGCACTTCATCGAACGGACGATCATCTTCGGCGCGTACGATAACATCATCGCGCGCTTCGGTCCGCTGGGAACCTTTCTGCGCGCGATTCTGCAATGGCTGGAAAAAACCCCGCTCAAGATTCTGGGCTTGTCCCATTTCTGGGTGGTGGAAAAGAACGGCGGTTGATGTGGAAAAAATCGAGCATATCATTCAGCGGCCCTCACAGCGTAAATACGCCGCGCCGATCCTGTTCCTGCATGGAGCATGGCATGGCGCCTGGTGTTGGTCGAACTGGATGGAATATTTCGCGGCGCAGGGATTCGAGACGCACGCCATCAGCCTGCCCGGGCATGGGAATAGCTCGATGAACAAGCGCTGGATGAATTTGTATACGCCGCGCGATTACCTGGAGGTGTTGACCCGCGAGATCGAGGCCATGCCTGCCGCGCCGGTGGTGATCAGCCATTCGCTGGGCGGGGGGATTTTGTTAAAGTATCTCGAAAACCGCCAACTCCCGGCGGCGGTTTTTCTTTCGAGCATTTCCACAACAGGGATGGCGGCCATGCTTGGGCGGATGCTGGTGCGGTATCCGGGCGCGATGCTCAAGGCCATGTTGACAATGAACCTGTATTACATCGTTCAGCAGCCTGAGACCGTGAAAGAACTGTTCTTGACCCCGGATACCCCGATAGATGTGGTGAAGTATCAACGTCAACTCTCACGCGAGACGTACAACTCACCTTCGTTGATTATTCCGTTCGGGCGGGTGAACAGCGACAAGTCGCCCATGTTGTTTTTGATGGGCGAAAAGGATAACTTGATCACCATCGCCGAGGGCAAGACGACCGCCGGCAAATATGGCGAGGAGTTGGTGATCCTGCCGGGACAGCCGCACAGTGCGATGTTGGATGCGGGCTGGCAGGCCGCGGCCGAACGGATCGTGCGGTGGCTGTGCGACATATTGGAATGAGTTGATCCACGCGGGGAAGATAAAGATGATCCGGAGAGCGGAGACCGAAGTCTCCCGGCTTCGGGAAAAATTGGGAGGTTTTGCAGTCTGTGGTGACAACCTTTGCGCGCACACGGCCGGTTTCTCGCGCTCTGTCTCCATGTTAGAATCACATCATGACACCCCTTCCTTCCTCCACGCCTCTCAAACCTCGCAAACGCGCCATCCTGGTCGGCTCATCGGGCGGGATTGGCTCCGCGCTGGCACACAAACTCGCAGAGGAGGGCTGTTCGCTCGCCCTCTTTGACCGCAATACGAACGCCCTGCAAAAGGTCTGTGACGAGATCAACATCAAGTCTGGCGAGACACGCGCGCTGGCATTCCCTCACGATGTGACCCAATACGATTCGATTCCCGCGTCGCTCCGCCAGGCCGTCGCGGACCTGGGAGGATTGGATTTGTTCATCTACGTCGCGGGCTATATTTATTTCCCGCAGTTGACCGAATACAACTTCGAGCAGGATCGCAAGATGATCGAGGTCAACCTGCTGGGCGCAATGGCGTGGATGGACGAGGTCGCCGCGCTGTTCCAGACGGCAAAGGGTGGACAGATCGTGGGCGTCTCCTCCGTGGCTGGCGATCGTGGACGCATCGGCAACCCGGGCTACAACACCTCCAAGAGCGGCTTCACCACCTACCTCGAAGCGCTCCGCAACCGACTGACCCGTCATGGCGTGAATGTCATCACCGTCAAGCCGGGCATGGTCAAGACCGAGATGCTCGCCCTGCCGAATGCGCCGCGCCCGGTGCTGGCTGTCACTGCCGAGAAAGCCGCAGACGATATCTACAAAGCCATCCTCAAACGCAAGCAGGTGGTTTACACGGGATCCATTTGGAGGTGGGTGATGATGGTGATTCGGCATGTCCCTTCGGTGGTGTTTAGAAGGTTGAATTTTTAGGCGGGCATCTTCTGGAGCAAAAAAATGGAATTTTCTAAATCGACCAAAGAACATCTAGGGTATTATGTCTACGCCCTTGTTGATCCTAGAGATAAAACTATCTTCTATGTTGGAAAAGCTTCTGCAAACAATCGGGCTTTTAATCACCTCCAATCAAACAGAATCGAAACCAAAAAGCAAAAGGAGATCAAGGAAATTCGCCGCGCGGGATATGAACCCAATGTGGAAATCCTTCGTTATGGCTTAGATAATGAAGAAATGGCATTTGAAGTTGAAGCAGCCATCATCGATGCTGTTGGGCTCGAACATCTAACAAATGTTGTTAGAGGACACGGCATAGAAAAGGGAAGAATGTTGGCTTCAGAAATCGAACGACTTTATGGCTCTTCCCCAAAATTGATTGACGAGATTTTGGAGCCGTGCATCCTCTTTTTTATATATAAAACATATTCACCAACATTATCAGAGCAAGAGTTATATGATTGCACACGGCAATTTTGGGGTATTGGCAAAACCGAGCGAGAATCTTTGCGACATCGAACTGCGTTTGCCATAGTTGACGGTGTAGCGATCCGCGCATATAGAATTGAGAGCTGGCATTCAGCAGGCTCAACGTTTTCAAGTCGTGAATTCAAAAATATTCAAAAGACAAAATGGGAATTTGTTGGGCAATTACTTAACGATCATCCTCTGGTAGGAAGAAAGTTGATCGAGTCGGGCGGAAAAACGATTAAGGCAGTGCAAAAAGGTTATACGTATTTGCCACGCTTCTAAGAATTTTCTCCAATAATTCTTAGGGTTGACCTTGAAAATTATTGGAACCAACAATAGGCTCATTCATAATGGAAATTGGTAAACATGACGGTTAATCTAGGCGAAGAAATTGTCGCCGCATATCTTCAATACATCAAACGCTGTGAGTTCATCCAGCAGAATCTGTATACAGACGTACAGGGTGAAATAGATGTTGTAGGGATTGATCTTGAATCCAAAACAATCTATGTCTGTGAGGTTGCAATTCATCTTGCCACTGGCTTGTCCTACGTGCCCGATAATGTTGCCAAACTTACGGAAAAGTTCTCCAGAGACATCGAATACGCCAACAAATATTTCCCGGACTACACAAGAAAGTTCATGCTGTGGTCCCCGATAGTGAAAAAAGCGCGAGACGGCGCAAAGTTCAATCAGATGATCGATATTGAAAAGATTAAGGCAAATATTCATGCCAAATACGGAGTGACTCTTGACTGCATCGTCAACGAAAAGTTCTCCGCGTGCCTGTCAGAGTTGCGTGGTTATGCTCGAAATGAAACAAAAGAATTAAAGTCGCCGGTCTTGCGGTTAATGCAAATTGAAGAGTTCCTCAAGAAGCATCTTGGCAAGATAGCCAAATAATATTCATCCTTCATCCTTATGACCTTCATCACTCTCGAAAACTTCGGACACTCCCTCAAATCCCAGTCCCACCTCATCCGTCCTCAATCTGCGGACGAGATTCTCGAAGCCTTCCACCTCGCCAAGCAGGAAGGACTCACCGTCACAGCGCGCGGGGCGGGGCGCAGTTACAACGACGCCTCCATGAACGGCGGCGGAATCGTGCTCGACCTCTCAGGGATGAATCACATCCTCGATTGGGATCCCTTCACCGGCGTCGTGCGCTGCGAGCCGGGCGTCACGCTCAGCCAACTCTGGCAACGCGTCCTGCCGGATGGTTGGTGGCCCCCCGTCGTCTCCGGCACGATGACCACCACGCTGGGCGGATGCCTCGCCGCGAACATCCACGGCAAAAATAATTTCCGCATGGGAACGATCGGCGAACACGTGATTGAGTTCACCGCGATTCTTCCAACGGGAGCAGAGGTGACCTGTTCGCCCGATAAAAACGCCGACCTCTTTTATTCGATGATCAGCGGGCTCGGCATGTTGGGCGTCTTCGTCTCCGTCACGATGCAGATGAAGAAGATTCATTCGGGCTTGCTCGAGGTCCACGCCCTGCCCACGCGCACACTGGCGGAACAACTGCAACGGCTGGAAGAGGACGCGCCGAAATTCGATTATATCGTCGGCTGGCTCGACACGATCACCTCCGATCACGGACAGATCCACGCCGCGAATTATCTGCGCGAGGGCGAAGACCCCGAGGCGCACAAGACCATCCAACTCGATCATCAAAGCCTGCCGAGTCGACTCTTCGGCGTCATGCCGAAACATCTTCTGCATTATTTTCTTACGCCGTTCGCCAACAACCTCGGCTGGGGCGCGGTCAATGTTGCGAAATATATCACCAGCCTGCGGCGTCACACCTTTCGACAGAGTCACGCCGCGTTTCATTTTTTGCTGGATTACATTCCGAATTGGGAACGTTCGTACGGACGCGCGGGACTCATTCAATATCAAAGTTTTTTGCCGAAGGAAAGCGCGCTTCAAACCTGGACCTCGATCCTGACTCGCTCCAAGAAACTTGGTCTGCCTGCCTACCTCGGCGTGACCAAACGCCACCGCCCGGACCATTTCCTGCTCACCCACGGCGTGGACGGATTCTCCCTCGCCCTCGATTTTAAGATTCGCCGCCGCGCAGAAATGTCGAAGATGCTGCAGGACTTCGATAAAATCGTCGTCGAAGCGGGCGGGCGTTTCTACTTCGCCAAGAACAGCGAGACCACCCACGAAACCGCACTTGCATTTTTCGGCGAAGAGACGGTTGCGAAGTTCAAGAAACTCAAGAAACGCTGTGACCCGGATGGGTTGCTCGAATCGGATTTGTATCGGCGTGTTTTTGGGTAGGACGGGTACACGTACACACGTATACAGGTATACACGTACACAAGTAAATCCGTAACTTGTAACTCGTAACTCGTAACTCGTAACTCGTAACTCATAACTCATAACTCATAACTCATAACTCATAACTCATAACTCATAACTCATAACTCATAACTCATAACTCATAACTCATAACTCATAACTCATAACTCGCACCCCGCACCCCCATGCCCTCCGTATCCGTCCTCGACCTCGGCTTGATTGACTACGAACGCGCCTGGAAATTGCAGGACGAATACGCCGCGCAAATCGCCGCCGGGACTCGTCCGCCGACTCTCCTTTTACTCGAACATCCTCACACCTTCACCTTTGGGCGTAAAGGACATGCCGAAAATTTGCTCTGGTCGCCGGAAGAATTACAGCGACGCGGAGTCGGAGTGCACTGGGTGGATCGCGGCGGCGATGTGACTTATCACGGACCCGGTCAACTGGTTGGGTATCCGTTGCTTCCACTCTCCCCTCTCCTTTTAGAAGAAGGGTTGGGGGCGAGGTCTGATAAACGAATCCCTCAAGCCGATTACGTCGGCTACATCCGCAAACTCGAAAAGACGCTCATCCTCGCCCTCGCCCGGCTGGGACTGGCTGCCGGTCAGCAGACGGGCTTGACGGGCGTGTGGGTGCAGGCAGATGTATATTCGCGATGCGCGAGATGCAAGCCGGAGGATAAGCAAAAGCCCGCGAAGGTCGCGGCCATCGGGGTCAAGGTGGACGCGAGGGGGGTGTCCCGTCACGGGTTCGCGCTGAATGTCAACCCGGACATGGAATACTTCGACGGCATCATCGCCTGCGGATTGGTTGATCATCCGGTCGTTGCGCTGGCTGACCTGTTGAATCCCATCCCGCCGATGGAGCGAGTCAAAATGGAAGTGGCGGCTGCTTTCCGCGAAACCTTTGGCTTCGATGGCACAAAAGCCGAATAAGTTTCGTTGTAGGTGAAGCGAATTGACATTCTGACATGAAACCTGTACACTAGGCGCAGAAATTCTTGAATCCCGGAGGATGCGATGGCTGGCAAATTTCAATTGATCATGCGCTCGGGCCCCACACCCGGCGCGCTCTACCCGCTGGACGGCGACCTGATCACCATTGGCCGCGATTCTGCCAATACAATCCAAATTAACGACGCTGAGATCTCGCGTCGCCACTCGCTGCTGGAATTTCAGGGCGGCAAATATGTGATCAAGGATGCCGGTTCCACCAACGGGACGCATGTCAACGGTCAGCGTTTGGCGGCGCCCTACGTATTGAAACCCAGTGATCTGATCTCGTTTGGCGAGACGATCGTACTGGCATACGAGTCCGCAGACTTCGACCCCGGCGCGACGGTAGCCACCTCGCGCGGCGCGGTGCAACAGGCGCGCGCCGCTGCCCCGCCCCCGGCGCCGGCGCAAGCCTACTCTGGACAGGTGACCAGCGGCCCACCCCAGCCGGTGCGGCGGATCAATCCATTACCGATCGTCATCGCCGCGGGCGGGTTGTTGCTGATCTGCGCCTGTGTCGGCTTCCTCGTTTGGGTGGACGCCAACAGCCTGTGGTGCACATTCTTCCCATTCCTGGGAGGCTGTTAGGTTTGTGAAGTTAGGTACGCGGCTCCAGCGCTATACCTTTCACGTTGTCTCGCTCGCCCGCATCGAACGTTACACTGTACGGGTTGGTCAAGCGTCTTCCCCGCTTTATCGGCGGGGAAGATTTTTGTGTGCGAATCGCAATACGCGCCCGTTGTCCATTCGCCGGAATGGGCGTACAATCAAGCCAATAGGAAAATCAAATGCTACCCGATTCTGATAGTGATCTAGATCCCGACGATAAACAGGGCGCGCTGAACGCGCTCATATTCTCCATTCCGTAGGCCGCCTTGTGTCTCCTGCGAGGTGGGAATAGCACAGGAGGCCCCAATGATTAAATATTATAAAACCAGTGAGCAGGCGCTGGTCGAGTTGGACTCGCCGATCACCGGAGCATGGATCCATGTGGTGGACCCCACGCCGGAAGAGATCGCCTTTCTGACCGAGAAGATCGAGATTGATCACGACTTGATCAACTACTCGCTCGATCTCGACGAGATGGCGCGCATCGAACGCGACGACGACGAGGGCTACACCTTCATCCTGCTCCGCATCCCGCACTATCAGGGCGACCATGTGGATGTGCCGTATGCCACCGTCCCGCTGGGCATCATCATCGTGGATGGAGTCGTCGTCACCGTCTGCCGCTACGAGACCGACATCCTCAAAACCCTCACCAACGGAAAATATCGCGGGCTGAAGACCGGCAAGCGCTACCGCTTCGTCCTCTACGTCTTCCTCGAGACCGCCATCCGCTACCTTGCCCACCTGCGCGCCATCAACAAAGCCACCGAGGCGCTCGAAGACCAGCTGCAAAAATCCACGCGCAACCGCGAAGTGCTGGCGCTTGTCAAATACCAAAAATCGCTGACCTATTTCGCCACCGCCCTGCGCTCCAACGAGGTGATGATGGAGCGCGTCCAGCGCATGAAACTCTTCAATCAATACGAAGAGGACGCCGACCTGCTTGAAGACGTGATCACCGAAAATCAGCAAGCCATCCAAATGACCGGCATCGCCACCGAGATTCTCTCCGGCATGATGGACGCCTTCGCCTCGATCATCTCCAACAACCTGAACGGCGTGATGAAGGTCCTCGCCGCGCTCACCATCATCCTCAACCTGCCGACCATCGTCGCCTCCTTTTACGGCATGAACGTGGACCTGCCCTTCTCCCACTCGCCGTTCGCCTTCGTGATCGTCATCGGCATATCGCTGGCGCTGACCTCCGTCGCCGTCTTCTTCTTCGTCAAACGCGACTGGTTCTAATGCAAGCCGAACTTTTGCTCGACGCGCGCGCCGCCCTCGGCGAAGGTCCCGCCTGGGACGCGAAGACTCAAACCCTGTATTGGGTGGACATTCGCGGAAAACGGATTCACGCATGGCAGGACGGGCGCGACGAATCCATCCTGCTCGACGAGACGGTCGGATGCATCGCGCCTCGCCGCGACGGGGGGCTGGTCGCCGCCTTGCGCGCCTCCGTCGTCACCCTGGGCTGGCCCGCGCCTCAACCAGAGGCGCTTGCCCGCGTGGAAGAACCCGCCTCCAACCGCTTCAACGACGGCAAATGCGACCCGGCCGGCCGCTTCCTGGCTGGCACAATGGACGCGAACGAAAAAAACGCCAGCGGGCATTTATATTCATTTGAATCGGGCAAGCCTCCGCGCAAATTGCTGGATGGGCTTCGCATCTCCAACGGTCTCGCCTGGAGCCCGGACCACAAAATTTTTTACTACATAGACACGCCAACGCGCCAGGTGCGCGCCTTCGACTATGACCTCGACACGGGAGAACTTTCCAACCCGCGCATCGCCGTCGAAATTCCAGAGGCGCTGGGCTGGCCCGACGGGATGACCAGCGATATGGAGGGCCGGCTGTGGATCGCGCTGTGGGGCGGATCAAAGATTGCGAGGTGGAATCCGCTCAACGGTCGGCTCGAAGCGCAGGTCGCGATCCCGTCGTTGCACACATCCTCGTGCGTCTTCGGCGGCGCGCGCCGCGATATTCTTTATGTCACCTCGGCGCGCGTCGGCATGGGCAAATCCGCGCTGGAAAAATACCCGCTTTCGGGCGGCGTGTTCCAGATCCAAACACAAACACAAGGCACGCCCACATTTGAATTTGCCGGATAAAATATCCCCATGGAAAAACGCATCACATACATTGACATTGCGAAAGGGCTGGGCATTCTCGTCATCGTGCTGGCGCACAACGACCTGGCCGGCCATCATCCCACGCTGCACAAGTTCATTTATGCGTTTCACATTCCGCTGTTTTTCTTTTTGTCTGGCATGTTTTTTCGCCCCGAACGTCCATTCGTAGACACGCTGAAGCGGCGCTTCAACACGTTGATGAAGCCGTATTTTTTCGCGCTGTTCATCATCTACCTCGGTGAGGCGGCGTTCGACAACATGTCCTTCGAGAACATTGCCGGGCGGATCGAAAAATCATTGTACGCCACCGGTCATTACATTGACTGGGTACAGTTATGGTTCATCCCGCATCTGTTTGCGGCGGCGCTCTTCGCGTGGATCGCCTGGCGCGCCCTGTTTGGAAAAATAAAAATAGATTGGCTGCGCTGGCTGGCGATGTTTGGCATGCTGGCCGGGGGCGTGTTCATCATGCCGCGCTTCTGGCCCTTCACTGCGCCGCTGATCGGCATGGAACTGTATGGCCTGCCCTTCAGCCTCGACATGGTGTTTGCGAGCGGTTTCTTTTTTCTGATCGGGTACGAAGTGAATCAAAAACCGCTTGAGACTTTTTTCGCCTCGCCCCTCGTCCTGCTCTCGACGTTCAGCCTGCTCCTCGCTGCGGTCCTCCTCCTGCCTCCCACGCTGGACTTCAACACGCGCACGTATCCCTCGTTGTGGATCAACACCCTCGAAGCGCTGCTTGGAATCACGATGATCCTCTCGCTATCGCGCAACCTCGAAAAATGGTCGCAGAAACTTGCGAACGTGTTCAGTTATTTCGGGCGCATCTCGCTGGTGATCCTGATCTTCCATGTCCCCATTCAAGAGACGCTCGCGGGAAAGTATCTTCAAGCCGGCATTCCCCAGGAGCCAACCATCTGGCTGGCATTCGCAAGCGGCGTCCTGATTCCCGCGCTGATCTATGAACTGGCGATTCGCCGCAACCCGGTCCTGCGTCCGTGGTTTGGCTTCGCGGCGGAGGAACCCGCGCCGCGCGCGACGATGCAAAAGCCGGCGTCGAGTCGCATGGCGGGAAAGTGACAATCATCGGCGAAGCGGAATTGAAGAAGTTGGCAGATTAAAAATCCCGAAGGGATGGAATGATTGTAGATTTGAGGATGACGCGTATCCCAACCCCGAAGGGGTGTCATAGATCGGGCGGATATGTCGTCCCTTCGGGATTTTTTGTTCGTCCGTGTGTCGTCGTTATTTCACCCCTTCGGGGTTATGGAGGCAACCATGGCAGGCACATATTCCCAAATCTACATCCAGATCGTCTTCGCCGTGCAGAGACGGCAAAACTTGCTTGCAAAAGAATGGCGCGACGAGGTGTTCAAATATATGGCGGGGATCATCAAGAACAAGGGACACAAACCGATCATCGTCAATGGCGTGGAGGATCATGTGCATGTGTTCGTTGGTCTCAAACCCGCGATGGCGATCTCTGATCTGGTGCGGGACATCAAAAATAATTCGTCCAATTTCATCAACGACCACGCATGGATCAAGGGCAGGTTCAACTGGCAGGAAGGCTACGGGGCGTTTTCATACAGTCATTCAGCAATCGAAAACGTGTACAACTACATTCTGAATCAAGAACAGCATCACGCCAAACAAACCTTCAAAGACGAATACATGGACTTCCTCAAAAAATTCGAGATCCAGCATGATGTGAAGTATTTATTTGAGTGGATCGAGTAAGCCGATGACCCCGAAGGGGGTCAAATGATTATAGATTTATCATGCGCAATGTTTCCAACCCCAAAGGGGTGTCAGAATATCATCCCTTCGGGATTTGAATCAATTCGTTGTTGCAATTCTATAATCTATCATCCCGTTGGGATTGAAACTCATGCGCTGTAAAAGGCTATGATACAATCCCGCCACTAACACAAAGGACGCCTTGGGGGAGCACCGAGCCTTTGTGAAATTACTCTTTTCGGAGAACAACCTATGCCAAGAAGAAGTCTCGCTCGCCTGTACAAGGACGAGTTCACTGGCTATTCGCTTGCCAAATTTCAGCAGGATTTGCTCGCGGGTCTCACCGTTGCCGCGGTGGCGTTGCCGCTCGCGCTGGCGTTCGGAGTCGCATCGGGCGCGACCGCCGCCGCAGGACTCGTCACCGCCATCCTCGCGGGCTTCGTGATGGGAGCGCTCACGGGCGCGCCGTTCCAGATCAGTGGACCCACAGGCGCGATGTCTGCCGTGCTGATCGTGCTCGTCCAACGCTACGGACTCGAAGGCATCTGGGTCGCGGGTTTGCTTTCGGGCATTATCCTGTTCGTTATCGGTCTGTTGCGGCTCGGGCGTTTCATCGCGTTCATCCCCTCCGCCGTGATCAGCGGATTCACCTCGGGCATCGCGCTCATCATCTTCATCGGTCAAATTGACAACCTGCTCGGCGTCAAAACTCCCGCCACAGACACCGCCGCGCAAAAAATTCTCGGATACTTTCAAGGCGGATTCACCCCCAGCCTCCAATCTCTAGCCATCGGTTTGCTTGTGATCGGGACGATGCTCTTCATGCCTAAAAAATGGACGGCGCGCTTCCCCGCGTCACTCCTCGGCATCATCCTCGCCACGCTTCTTTCCTCGACGTTGAACTGGTCCGCCCAAACCATCGGCGAAATCCCCAATTCTCTGATTCTCCAATCTCGACTTTCCCTCTCCAACATCCCGTGGGCGAATCTCTCCGAATTCATCGCGCCGACTCTCACCATCACCGCATTGGGCGCAGTGGAGTCGTTGTTGTGCGGCGCGGTTGGCTCGAACATGACGGGCGTCCGCTTGCAGGCGAATCAAGAGTTGATCGCGCAGGGTGTGGGCAACATGCTCATCCCGTTCTTCGGCGGAGTCCCTGCCACGGCGGCGATCGCGCGCTCCAGTGTGGGAATCAAATCGGGCGGGCAGACCCGCCTCGTCAGCATCGTCCACGCCATCGGGTTGTTGCTGTCCATGTTTCTGCTCGCCCCCTTTATGGCGCGGATTCCGCTCGCCGCGCTGGCAGGCGTGTTGATGGTCACCGCCATCCGCATGAACGAATGGGAGGCGATTCGATTCATCTTCGGCAAACGCTTCAAGACCGACATGATCGCTTTTATCGTGACGATGCTGGCAACCGTCGTCCTCGATTTGACGCAAGCCATCCTCATCGGTTCCTTCCTCGCGGGCGCGGTCTTCCTCAACAAGATCGCGGGCATCGAAATTGACGTACAGGAAGTGGACGCGGAAAAACTCCGCCAGCGCGGCATCGAAACGGCGGGGAAGTGTCGGCATGTGCGCGTGGCCTTTCTGACGGGGCCGCTGTTTTTCGCCGCGTCGGGACAGTTCAACGAGGCCTTCCAAAATCTCGGCGACACGCACGCGATGATCCTTTCGATGCGCGGCGTTTCGCTCATAGACACGGCTGGCATCGAAGCGATCCATCGCTTGCATGAACGTTTGCATCAGCGGGGCGGCACGCTCATGTTCGCGGGAGTCCATGACAATGCCTACAACATGATGAAGCGCGGCGGACTCGTAGAAACCATCGGGGAGAAAAATTTCTTTTGGTCCAGCGACCAGGCAATCGTCGCGGCAGAGAAGCGGGGGTGTAAATATTGCGGGTCGTAGCGCGGGCGGCGCAGGTTTATAGACGCGCGCTGTAACTCATCGGATATAATGGAGAAATCCCCGCCGAGGAGTGTTACATGGATTTCCAACATACCAACGATTCCGTCACCCGCCGCATTCAGGCGTTCACCGAACGACTCACCTATTTGAGGTCGAACGATCTTTATTATTACAACCAGCCCGTGCAGGAAATTTTGCCTGGCATGAAAGTGCGCGTCAACGGGCGCGAGATGGGCATGTACGCCTCCTACTCGTACCTGGGGCTGGTCAACCATCCGCGCATTAACGCCGCCGCCAAAGCCGCCGTAGACAAATTCGGCACGGGGACGCATGGCGTGCGCACGCTGGCTGGCACGCTGACGATTCACAGCGAATTGGAAGAGACCATCGCGAGTTTCAAACATTCCGAAGCGGCGATCACCTATTCATCGGGCTACGCCACCAACCTGACCGTCGTCTCGACCCTCATGGGACGCGGCGATTATGTTTTTTCCGACAAATTGAATCACGCCTCCATCGTGGACGGCTGTTTGATGTCGGGTGCGGAATTTCGCCGTTTTAAACACAACGATATGGAGCATCTTGAGACCCTGCTCAAGAACGCGCCCTCCGACGCGGCGAAACTCGTCATCGCCGATTCGGTCTTCTCGATGGACGGCGACATCATTGACCTGCCTACGATGGTTGCCTTGTGCAAAAAGCACAACGCCTGGCTGATGATTGACGAGGCGCACTCGGTCGGCGTGCTGGGCAAAACAGGCACGGGCATCGAGGAACATTTCGATCTGTACGGCCAAATTGACATCAAGATGGGCACGCTCAGCAAGACCATCCCCTCGGTGGGCGGATATGTGGCCGCCAGCCGGGAGATCATTGATTACTTCCGTCACGCCAGCCGCGCCTACATTTTCTCCGCCGCGCTTCCGCCGGCGCAGGCCGCCGCCGCCAACGAATCCTTCAAGGTGATTCTCGACGAACCCTGGCGGCTCGAACGCCTGAACGAAAACACCAAACAATTCATCGGCGGGTTGAAAGCCCTGGGCTTCGACACCCTGTTCACCGAAACGGCCATCGTCCCCGTGCTGTGCCGCGAGGATGACCTGGCTTTTGCAATGACGCGCGAATGCCAGCATAACGATGTCTTCGTCCTGCCGGTCGTTTCGCCTGCGGTGGGCGAGGGACTCGCGCGGCTGCGCGCCACCGTCACCGCCGCGCACGACCCGAGCGAGATCGAACGCGCGCTGGATGTGATCGGCGAGGCCGGGAAGAAGTTGGGGATCGTTAAATAGTCAGGGCTTACGCATACCTGGCGTTAGAGAACGCCAGGTATGCCGGGGAAGGCGCTTTTTACGCTCAAAATAATCGAACCCGTTCAGCGTTGCTCCAACGCTGGGTGAAGCGACAGTCCTGATTACGTCAGTTCTGTAAAAAATGCGGCAACTGTATCCAGCGATTGTCGCATTTTTTGTTTTGTCGGGATGAGCCGCCTGGATGTTTTCCACCCTTTCAATCCTCCACATACGCCACATACTCGGCGCGCGCGAGCCCCTGCTTGAAGGCCGTCTCCGCCACGGAGCGCGCCACCGCGCGATGCACATTTTTCTCGAGCGGATTCGGCGCCAGTTCGCCGGGCGGCGTCATGGCCGCGATCGTCTCCGCCGCGGCCACCAGCATTTCATGCGTGATGCGCGGTGCGCGCGCATCCACTGCGCCACGAAAAATGCCGGGGAACCCCAGCACATTGTTCACCGACTTGCCATCCGCCGCGAAGGCCGCGCCCGCCGCCAGCGCCGCGTCCGGATCAATCTCCGCGTTGGGATTCGACAGCGCGAGAATGATCTGCCCCTTGCGGACTTTTTCCGGTTTGATGAGTCCGGCCGCGCCAGTCGTGGCAATGACGATATCGCACTCTGCCAGAATTTCGTCCAGCGTCGCGCCGCGTCCGCCCGCGCCCTCAAAGCGGGCCACTGCCTCGCGAGCCAGGTCCGTTCCGTAGAGCGGGTTGCCGGTCAGGCGCATGAGCATCTTACCGATGGCGTTGCCCGCCGCGCCCAGCCCGACCTGACCGATGACCGCCCGGCCGAGATCGCGTTTGGTTTCGCGCGCCGCCACAAGCAGGGCCGCCATCGCGACGACCGCCGTCCCGTGCTGGTCGTCGTGCATGACCGGGATGTCGAGCGCGGCTTGCAATTTTTCCTCGATCTCAAAACAGCGCGGCGCGGAAATATCTTCGAGTTGGATCGCGGCGAACGTGGGCGCAATGGCTTTGACCGCTGAAATAATTTCTTCGGGATCTTTTGTGTTCAGCAGGATCGGCACACCCGAAAGCCCAACCAGCGTTTCCATCAACATGGCTTTGCCTTCCATCACGGGCATGCCCGCCAGCGGACCGATGTCGCCCAGCCCCAGCACCGCCGTCCCGTCGGTGACGATGGCGACCATGTGGCTGATGCTGGTGTACGTCCAGGCGAGCGAAGGATCCACCGAAATTTTGCGACAGACATCCGCCACGCCCGGCGTGTAGACGCGCCGCAAGGTGGAAAGTGAATCGATGGGAAAGCGCGAGCGGATGGCGATCTTGCCCTTTTGATGCAGTTCCAGCACCTCGTCGCGTACCTGCAATACGGTCGTTCCCTCATTGGCGCGCATGGCCGCCAGAATGCGTTCGACATGCGCCTCATCCTCGGCGTAGATGGAAAGGTCGCGTGTCACGCTTTGCGAGGTTTCGTTGAGCATCGCCACGCTGCCGACGTTCCCATCCGCGTCAGAGATGACAGCCAGCAATTGGGCCAGCACGCCGCGCGCCTGCCTGTTGCGGACGCGCACCGTGCGCATGAGTTTTCGTTCCCAAGCCATGGTGATTCTCCTTTTTGTTGGAGTTCTACATCCCGAAGGGATGGAATGATTGTAATGGATGAATGATGTAATACGTCAATCCCGAAGGGATGGCATGGTTTGTTTTATTTCACCCCTTCAAGTTGATTATTTCAGCAAGCCGGGTAATTGATCGAACGACCGGATCACAGCGCATTCGGCCTCAGGGAAGAGCCCGTTCGGATCGTAAAGCACAGGCTGCAGTCCGGCGCGCAGTGAACCGACCACGTCTGCAAAGTAATTGTCGCCTACGTACATCGTCTCATGTGCGGAAGTCCCGGCGCGGCGCAGGGCTTCGGCAAAAATGCCCGGCTCCGGCTTGAAGGATTGCACTTCGCCGCCCGCCAGCGAGAAGTGAACATGCTGCGCCAGGTCCAATTGGATCAACTCTGCATGGAAATTTTTCTCGCGGTTGGAGACGACGCCCAGGATGAAGCCCGCTTCGTTCAGCGCGGCAAGAAGCGGGCGCGCCGCGGCTGGAATGTGAATCTGCGGTTGGTAATTCTCGCGCATGAACTCAGACAGCGGCAGCGCCAGTTCCTCCGCCTGCCGCGCAGAACACCCAAGCGCCACCAGCCGTCGTTTGCCGAAGGCGACCCAGAATTTATTTTCCTTGAAGAGCGCCTGGTCGGCTTTGATCTCCGGCGAGCTGGCAAAGTAATAATGTTCCCAGCGTTTGGCGCGCAGGCGGTCTTCATCATTGATCATCACGCCGAGCGAAACGGCATGCTCGGTGAAGAGATCGCCGCCTTCCGGGATTTGATGGCGGAGCGTTCCGTCGAGGTCGAAGAGGATGGATTTGATTCCGTTGGGCGAGAGCATGTTGGAGAGTTTGAATGTTGGCAGGCCGGAGTGTTCGAATGTTGAAACAAAAAATTAAAACGAGGCGTTAGCCGCCGATCTCGTTCATCACACGGTTGAGCGGGATGACTCCTTCGGCGAGTCCGTGGCCCCAGGGCTTTTCCCACACGCCGTCGAGGATGATCTGGCGCAGGTCGTCGAGAGTCGCCCCGGCGCGCAGCGGGGTGAGCAGGTCCACTTCTTTTTCGCGCAGGAGGCACAGGCGCAGGCGTCCGTCGGCGGTGAGGCGGGCGCGGTTGCACGCCGAACAGAACGGCGCGCTGACCGAGGAGATGAAACCCACCTCGCCCTGGGCGCGCGGCAGTTTAAACATGCGCGCTTCACCATCCAGTTGCCCTTCATGGATCGCCTGCAAATCGCCGAGCGAATCTTCGATGCGTTCCTGGATCTCGGAGGCGGTGACGACTCCGCCCATCTGCACTTCGGTCACCCCGGCGAAGGGCATCATCTCGATGAAACGAATCTGCCACGGGCGGTCGAGCGTGAGGCGCGCAAGGTCCACCACGTCGTTTTCATTGTAGCCGCGCACGATGACCGCGTTAAGTTTGACCGGGCTCAAACCCGCGGTTTCGGCGGCTTCGATCCCATTCCAGACATCCTCGAGTTTGCCCCAGCGGGTGAGGCGTTTGAATTTTTCGGGATTCAATGTGTCAATGGAAATGTTGACGCGCTGCAAGCCGGCGTCTGCCAGAGGTTGAGCCAGCCTGCCAAGCAGGACCCCGTTCGTGGTCATCGAGACCGAGCGGATGCCCGGCGTGTGGGCGATGCCGCGCACCAGGTCCACGATATGTGCGCGGACGGTCGGTTCGCCGCCGGTTAATCGAATTTTATGAAAGCCCAGCGAGGCGAACAGGTACGTGAGCAAAAGGACCTCATCATCCTGCATCAGTTCCGCGTTGGGGCGGAAGGTCTGGTCTTCGGGCATGCAGTAGACACAGCGCAAATTGCAGTGGTCGGTGAGGCTGATGCGCAGGTAATTGATGCTTCTTCCAAAACGGTCTATAGCCATGGGACGGTCATTATAACCAGTTTGACATGCGCGGCAATTCAAAAATTACCCCCGGTGAGTTTATCCGTGCGTATGCAAAGCATGTCTGGGGATGTGGGAGAGTGTTTCATAGACATCTTGTACAAGTGTGCCAGAGAGCGCACAATGCGCCTTGCGCAAGGGACGTTCTCTAACGTTGGATCAAGACCGAGAGCCTTTGCGCGCACGCGCTGAACTATGGTCTTTTCAAAGTCGCTTGACAAACCGGCGGGTTTGGAACGCGAATGCCACGAATAGGCGAATTTCGCGAATTTTCTTGGGTTTATTCGCGTCATTCGCTGATTGGCGTAACTCGCGTTGAGGAATCCCCGACTTTGAGAAAACCATATGCGCTGAACCAGGTCTGATTGACGAACAGGTATAGGCATGCTATCATGCTGTCAGCATTTATTCCCATTATTCAGGAGGCGGTATGAGTTTTGAATTTTTTGTTCGGTTCGTCGGCATGTTGATCTTTGCGTTCCTTGGGGGCTACGCTGGAGCGGAACTCTCTTTGCAATACGGTCAAAACCCGCGCGTGTATGTGCCGGTCCTTGGGCTGGTGGGGGTATTGGTCGGCTTGATCATGACTCCCTACCTGACCACGCGTCCCGCCCGCGCCATGCGCGCCGTGCTGGGGCGGCTGGCGGCGGAGACGCTCTTCGCCGGGCTGATCGGTTTGATCGTCGGGCTGTTGATTGCGGCTCTGCTGGCGTTTCCTCTTTCCATGCTCCCCGCGCCGTTCGGCGATGTACTGCCTTTCCTCGGCGTGCTGATTTTCATCTACTTCGGCGTGACGTTGTTTGTGATGCGCCAGGGCGACATCATGTCCATGCTCGGTTCGTTCGGCGGACGGGGGGGCGGGCCCGAAACCACAGGCGGGAGCGCCGCCGCGTGGTCCAACCTGAACCGCACCATTTTGCTCGATACCAGCGTGATCATTGACGGGCGCGTGGCAGACATCGCCAAGACCGGCTTTCTGCCCGGCACACTGCTCATCCCGCGCTTTGTGCTGAACGAACTGCAGTACATCGCCGATTCTCCCGACGGCCTGCGCCGCGCGCGCGGGCGCCGCGGCATGGACACCATCGGCGAACTGCAAAAACTTCCCAATGTGCTGACCCGCGTCAGCGACATTGACGTGGAAGGCATGCGCGAAGTGGACGATAAACTGGTTGTGCTGGCGCGGCAACTCAAATGCCCCGTGCTGACCAACGATTACAACCTCAACCGCGTGGCGGAACTACAGGGCGTGACGATTCTGAACATCAACGAACTCGCCAACGCGATCAAATCCGTTGTGTTGCCTGGCGAGCTGTTGCGCATCAACGTGATTCAGGAAGGCAAGGAATACGGTCAGGGTGTGGGCTACATGGACGACGGCACGATGGTCGTGGTCGAGAACGGTAAGGATGTGATTGGTGAATATACCGAAGTGACTGTCTCGAAAGTATTGCAAACCGCGGCGGGACGCATGATCTTTGCCCGCGTGGATGAGGATAAGGGGAAGAGGAAGAAATAGTTTCATAGTCGATTAGTTTGATAGTCATGCAATTTGCATACTCCTTGACTATCAAACTACAAGACCACCGAACTATTAGGCTAACTATGATCCGTCTCTACAACACCCTCACTCGCAAAAAAGAAGAATTCGTCACCCTCGAACCGAACGTTGTCAAGATGTACGTCTGCGGCGTCACGGTCTACAACGACGCGCATGTGGGTCACGCCATGTCTGCGATCGTGTTCGACATCATCCGCCGTTATCTCGAATATCGCGGCTACAGCGTGCGGCACGTGATGAACTACACCGACGTGGACGATAAGATCATCAACCGCGCCAATCAACTCGGCGAGGATCCGCTCAAATTGTCGCAGCGTTACATCGAAGATTACGCCAACGATCTGAAAAATTTAAACGTGCTTCCCGCCACGTCGAATCCGCAGGTGAGCAAGACCATGCCGCTCATCATCGAGTTCATTCAAGGCTTGATAGCAAAAGAAGCCGCGTACGCCGCGTCGAACGGCGATGTCTATTTCAGCGTCATCGGGGACGACGATTATGGCAAACTCTCGGGGCGCAAACTCGACGACATGCAGGCGGGCGCGCGCATCGAAGTGGGCGAAGCAAAAGATCATCCGATGGATTTCGCGTTGTGGAAAGCCGCGAAGCCCGGCGAAATTTCATGGGACAGTCCGTGGGGCAAGGGGCGCCCGGGCTGGCACATCGAATGTTCCGCGATGAACCTCGCCGAACTCGGCGAACAAATTGATATTCACGGCGGCGGCAACGACCTCATCTTCCCGCATCATGAAAACGAGATCGCGCAGACCGAATCGTACACGGGCAAACAATTTTCGCGCTATTGGATTCACAACGGCATGTTGCAACTCGGCGGCGAGAAAATGTCCAAGTCGCTGGGCAACATCGTCAGCATCAAAGATTTTTTGAAAACGCGCGACGCCGATGTGATGCGGATGCTCGTGCTGATGGGATCGTACCGCGCGCCATTGATCTTCAACGATGAGACTCAAGACGCCGCCGAAAAATCGCTCGACCGCCTCAAATCCGCATTGCGGCCTGCCTCACCCTCCTCAAGCGGACTCTCCGCTGGGAGCGCCGCCGAACTCGCCGCGCACGCCGAAGCGACTCGCAACTCCTTCACCGACGCGATGGACGACGACTTCAACTCCCCGCTTGCGCTCGCCGCGTTGTATGAACTCGTCAAAGCGATCAACACCGCCCGTGATAACGGCGCGAATGATGCTCAACTCGAACCCGCGCAAAAAACTCTACGCGAGTTAACTGGCGTGCTTGGTTTGCAATTAAAAGAAAAGACTGGTTCAAGCGAGAACGAAGCAAAGGTTATCGCGCTCATCGCCGAACGCACGGAAGCGCGGAAACAAAAACAGTGGGCGCGTTCGGATGAACTCCGCGATCAACTTAAGGAGATGGGCGTGTCCATTGAAGATAGCAAGGATGGCACGAAGTGGAGATGGGGGTAGTCTGCTGGTCTGCTAGTCTGATAGTCTGCTAGTCTGATAGTCTGCTGGTCGAAGAAAAACTTCTGAGATTTTGGTCTCGGAAGTTTTTTAAATCACAGCCGTTTCAGAAAAAATTAATCGTCCGAAAGAACTGACAACAATTCACGCAATTGGGGGCCAAGCCGGCGCAGTTCCTGTTTATGCGCCGCTGAAAGTTTTTCCAAAATATCCAATCCGCGCGCGGTCAGGCGCACAAACACATGTCGGCGGTCCTGTTTGGAATGTTCACGTTCCACCAATCTCTCAGACGCGAGGCGGTTGACCAATTCCACCGCGCTGTGATGGCGAATTTGCAGACGCTCCGCCAGCGCGCCGATCGTGACCGGCTCACTGGATGGAAAGCCTTTGATGGCTAACAACGCCTGATGCTGTTGAGGCGCGAGTCCCACCGCGCGCGCCGCCTCTTCGCTGAAGCGCAGAAACTGTCGAAGCGAATAGCGGAACGCCGCCAGCGCCTGATATTCGGATTGTTTAACAAATGTCATCTCGGCTCCCGAAGAATATTTTAACAGACCGTATTGCGAATGCCGCTCGCAGGTCAGGCTCGTAGGTCAGGCTTACAGCCGGACTTTCCATGAAACAGCGCGACAATTCCCAGGGAGGAACTCCGCCATTGAATTATATCGTATTACGATATATAATCCAGCCCAGGGACGTACGCAAAGTTTTGCGAAGAGCGCGTTCGCTAACGCGCCGGGCAGGCGGTTGGCGTTAGCGAACGCCAATCATGCGTACGCCCCGCGACAAAATCTTTTATCAAGGGAAACAGACATGCTCAGACCGAACCTGGATTACAAACACGCCTCCAACATCAACCCCGCCGGAGATTTCCGCCTGCTGGTCGTGGCCGGGCTTGCCGCGCTCATCGGAGTGCTGGCTGGCTTCCTGGCATACGGTTTATATACCCTGATCGCCATCATCACCAACCTGGTCTACTTTCAACAATTCGGGCTGACCATCCCCAGCCTGAGCGAGAATCCGCTTGGCGCGTGGGTCTTGATCGTGCCGGCTTTGGGCGCGTTGATCGTCGGCGTGATGGCGAAATATGGTTCACCCAAAATCAAAGGTCACGGCATCCCCGAAGCGATGGAGGCGGTGCTGGTCAACCGCAGCCGCATCTCGCCGCGCGTGGCGATCCTCAAACCCATTTCGGCGGCCATCGCCATCGGCACGGGCGGACCGTTCGGCGCGGAGGGACCGATCATTCAAACCGGCGGCGCGCTCGGCTCGCTCATCGGTCAGATCTTGCATACCACCGCCGCCGAACGCAAAGTCCTGCTGGCATGCGGCGCGGCGGCGGGCATGGCCGCCACATTCAGCACGCCCATCGCGGCGGTCATTCTCGCCATCGAACTCCTGCTCTTTGAATTCAAATCGCGTTCGTTCATCCCGCTCGTCATCGCCAGCACGCTCGCCACCACCGTCCACTTTCAATTGATGGACGCCGAGCCGATGTTCACTGTCCAAATCACAGATTTTGGAATCCCGAACGCGCTGCCCTATTACGCCGCGCTGGGTTTGCTCTGCGGCTTGGCGGCAGTTGTCTTCAGCAACGCGTTATATCGCGTGGAGGATCTTTTTGAACATCTCAAAGTGGACCCGCTCTTCCTTCCCGCCATCGGCGCGCTCGGACTCGGCATCATCGCCTTCTTCGTGCCGCGCGTCCTCGGAGTCGGATACGACACAATTTCAGACATCCTCAACGCCCGCCTCGCGCTCTCGACGCTGTTGCTGATCCTGCTCTTCAAGAGTCTGGCTCTCATCGTCTCGCTTGGCTCCGGGACATCGGGCGGACTGTTGGCGCCCATGTTCATGGCGGGGGCGGCGCTGGGCGGCGCGTTTGCGATGATCGTCAACCAGATCATCCCCGGCGCACATCTTTCGCCGGCCGCCTGCGCGCTGGTTGGCATGGCGGCGGTCTTCGGTTCGGCGGCGCGCGCCACATTCACTTTGATCATCTTCGCCTTTGAATTGACCCACGATTACAACGCCATCCTGCCGCTCATGCTGGTCTGCGTCATCGCCGACGGAGTCGCCATCCTGCTGATGCGTAACTCGATCATGACCGAGAAACTTGCGCGGCGCGGCTTGCGCATCCCGCAGGATTTTGAAGCGGATATCCTCCAGCAGATGAACGTCGGCGAGGTGATGGATACCGCCCCCGCCACGATCCCGGACACGATGACGGTGCGCGAACTGACCGACCGCGTCGCAAGTGGAGACCCGCAACTCGGCGGGCATCAGGCATTCCCGATCATGAGCGAGGCGGGGCGACTGCTCGGCATCATCACCTGGGGCGATATGGTCACTTCGCTGGCGGAGGATTCGTCCGGCGAGCAGACCGTCCTGGAGGTTGGGAATGACGCGCCCATCGTCGCCTACCCCGACGAATTACTGCACGAGGCGATCACAAAAATGATCCACAACGACGTGGGACGCCTGCCCGTTGTGGAACGAAAAGATCCGCAAAAACTGGTGGGATACCTGGGACGCTCCTCCCTCATCCACGCGCGTTTGCGCCGCATGAACGAAGAACGCGAGCGCGAACCGGGCTGGCTGAAAAACCTGAGCCTGCCTGGCTCGAACGCGCTTTCCAAGCCATCGAAGAGCAAACGGAGCGCGCCGCGAAAGAAAACCAATTCCAAAAAATCACAGCAGGGCGACAAGGAATAGTTGTCGGCTTAAAAAACTTCCGGGATTTCGGTCTCGGAAGTTTTTTCGTGAGGGTATAATTGAAGCATGAACGATGAAGAGATCCGCTATCACCTGCGCGGGCGCTGGAAAGCCGTCGAGGAGATCGAACGGCAGGAGTTGCGCGCCATGACGCTGGAGGAGCACTGGCGAAAATTGAATACTATTGCCCGCTTCGCCATCGAGACGGGCATGGAGCGTGATGAAGACGATGGGGAGATGGAAGTATGGAAGCGTTGGGCAAAAATCAGGGAATGGTATGAAACTCGACAAAAGTCTTGAGCCGTTCCGCGCCGCTATCGAAGCGCTCAACCGCCTGATGCAGAAACATGACAATCGGGGCGTGGTCATCGGAGGTATTGCAGTTGGCTTGTTGGGAAAGCCTCGTTTCACAGCCGATATTGACGCGATGTTTCTGCTGTATAACGCCGACCTCCCCCGGTTTTTGGAACTTGCCCGTGCAGAGGATATCGTTCCCAGAATCGAAAATGCAGAGGTTTTCGCTCGCAAGAGCCGCGTTTTGTTGCTACGTCATGTCCCCACACAAACAGACATTGACATCTCGATGGGCGCCCCCGTTTTTGAGGAAGAAGCTGTCGAACGTGGAACAGTCAAATCATTCGCCAATTTAACTGTTCGACTTCCAACTCCCGAAGATATCATTATCATGAAAGCGATTGCTCATCGCCCCAAAGACCTCGAAGATATCAGAACAATCGTGGACAAAAACCCGAATCTTGATATTCCGCGCATTGAACACTGGGTCAAAGATTTTGCGAAAGTGTTGTACGCTCCTGAATTGTGGGAGGAGATCAGGAAAATTCTGGTGAACGAGGAATAAAAAACGTCCGAGACCAAAGTCTCGGACGTTTTTCTATCACCCCAACTGCGACTTTAACTTCTCCGCAGTCTCTTTGTAGCCCGCGAGTTTTTCGCGTTCCTTTGCCACGACCGCCGCCGGGGCTTTGCCCGCAAAGTCGCTGGCGAGCAGTTTCTCCAGCCGCGCAATGTGACTCTCCGCTTCGGCTAAGTCCTTCGCGAGGCGTCCACGTTCGGCGGACTCGTCCACCATGCCCGCGAGCGGAATGTGAATCTCCACCGCGCCGACCACAAGCGTCGCCGCGCCATCCGGTTTGGAATCCAGAGAGTGGAGAATGGAGAGTAGAGAGTAGTCGAGACCGGAAAGGTTTGCGATAACTTCCGCCTGGCTCTTGAGGAGTTCAGTTTTCACGCCACCGGCAATTGTCGCGGACAGTTTCTTCGACATGGGCGAGTTCTTCTCCGCGCGCAGATTGCGAATCGAGCGGACGATCTCCTGGATCAGTGTGAAATCCGCGACCGTGGATTCTTCCCAGCCTTCCGCCTCGCGCGGCTGGGGCCAGCGGGCGATGATGAGAGCGTTCGGCCAGCCTGAGGCGATATTCGATATTGGAGATTCGAGGATCGAACTTCGGAGGCGACCCCAAACCTCCTCCGTCACAAACGGAGTGAAGGGATGCAACAGGCGCAAGATCATGTCGAACACGCGCGCCAACGTTTCAACGGTCGAATATCGAGTATCGTCTTTCGCCAACTGCCCCTTGGCGATCTCCACATACCAGTCCGCGAAATCGGACCAGAGGAAGTCGTAGATCGCCTGTCCCGCCTGGCCGTATTGGAAGGATTGAAAATTCCGTTCCACGTCACGGATGAGTTGTTGGAGGCGGGCAGAGATCCATTGATCGACAAGGGTTAAAGATGCAGGATACGAGTTACGAGTTACGTCTTGTGTACGTGTTTCCGTGTTTACGTGTGTACCTTCCAATCCATTGACCGCGTTGATAACAAACCTCCCCGCGTTCCACAATTTATTGGCGAAGTTGCGATTCGACTCGACCTTCTTCACGGAGAGACTCATATCGTTGCCGGGCGTCGAACCGACCAGCAGGGTGAAGCGCAACGCGTCCGTGCCGAGATCATCCATGACCGGCAGAGGGTCAATCACATTGTTGGAGGTCTTGCTCATCTTTTTTCCATGTTCATCGCGGATCAAGCCGTGCAGATAGACCGTGTGAAATGGGACCTCGCCGGTGTATTCGAGTCCCGACATGATCATGCGCGCCACCCAGAAAAATAAAATATCGTAGCCGGTCTCCATGTAGGAGGTCGGGTAGAAATATTTAAGGTCGGGGGTTTGCTCGGGCCAGCCGAGCGTGGAGAAGGGCCACAGCCCGGACGAAAACCATGTGTCCAGCACGTCCTCATCCTGATGGATGTTTTTTGAACCGCAAGTCGCGCATTCGGTTGGATCCTCGCGCGCCACAGTCATGTGGTCGTTTTCGCAATACCAGACGGGGATGCGATGTCCCCACCACAGTTGGCGGCTGATGCACCAATCCTTGATATTTTCCAGCCAGTTGAAGTATATCTTCTCGAATCGTTCCGGGACAATTTTGATCCGTCCATCGCGCACCGCCTCCAGCCCGGACTGCGCCATCGATTCGATCTTGACGAACCACTGCGTGGAGATCATCGGCTCGACAATTTCTCCGCCGCGCTGTGAACGCGGAATGGTCGTCCGATACGGCTCCGTTTTGATGACCAGCCCCGCCGCCTTCATGTCGTTCCATAATTTTTTCCTCGCCTCGAATCGATCCTGACCCTGATAGGGTCCGCCATTTTCATTGACCTTGGCCGCCGTATCGAGCATCGAGATGATCGGCAGGTCGTGACGTTGCGCGATGGCGTAATCGTTCGGGTCGTGACCCGGCGTGATCTTGAGCGCGCCGGTGCCGAACTCCATGCTGACGTATTCATCGGCGATGACCGGAATCTCGCGCCCGAGAATCGGCACGATGACCTTGCGCCCGATGAAATGTTTGTAGCGTTCGTCGTCGGGATGCACCGCCACCGCCGTATCGCCGAGGATGGTCTCAGGACGAATCGTTGCGACGGGGATGAATTCGCCACCCCCCTCGCCCCTTCGGGGCGCTCCCCCCATTTTCTCCGAAAATGGGGGGAGACGGAGGGGGGTCTCGGGCGCGAGCATATATTTAAAATAGTACAACGTCGCATCTTCCTCGGAGTATTCCACCTCGAGGTCAGAGACGGCTGTCTTCAGTCCCGGCGACCAGTTGATCAGGCGCGGGCCGCGGTAGATCAAGCCTTTTTCGTACAGGCGCACGAAGGCTTCGCGCACCGCCACGCTCAGCCCCTCGTCGAGGGTGAAGCGTTCGCGCGTCCAGTCGCATGAGGCGCCCAGGCGGCGAATCTGATTCGTGATGATGCTCCCGTATTTTTTCTTCCACTCCCATGTGCGCTTCACAAATTCTTCGCGGCCATATTCTTCGCGCGTCTTTTCCTCCGTGCGGAGCAGCATCTTCTCCACTTGCAGTTGCGTGGCGATACCGGCATGATCGGAACCCGGCACCCACAGCGACGGGACGCCTTTCATGCGGTGATAGCGGATCATCAAATCTTCGACCGAGACGAACATGGCGTGACCAAGATGCAGTTCGCCCGTCACGTTCGGCGGCGGAATCGCGATGACGAACGGCTTGACCGACGGATCAAAGCCCGGCTTGCGCGGATCGTTCGACGGCTGGAAATATCCGCCCGCCTCCCACATGGCGTAGATGCGCGGCTCGGTGGCTTTGTAATCGTAGGCTTTGGGTAGTTCGTGTTGGGTCATGGTTGCTCCTTCGGGGGAAGTAGACACGTACACAAGTAAACAGGTATACAGGTATACAGGTATACAGGTATACAGGTCTTGTGTACGTGTCTACGTGTCTACATGTCTACGTGTCTACGTGTCTACATGTCTACATGTCTACGTGTCTACGTGTGTACGTGTCTACATGTCTACGTGTCTACATGTCTACATGTCTACGTGTCTACGTGTGTACGTGTCTACATGTCTACGTGTCTACATGTCTACCTGTGTACTTAAACAACAAACGCTCCGTCCAACAAGAGGACGAAGCGTGCGGCTCCGCGGTACCACCTCAATTCGCCGTTTTTTGGCGCTCTCGGGCTGACGATCATCAGCCTGCGCGCTAACGGGCGCTCCCGTGACGGTCTAGTTGCCAGTGATCAGTCAACAGTGATCAGTCAACAGTGATCAGTTATCAGTGGCGTTCTTCGTCAATTCATCAAGCGACTTCAGCGATTACTTTCTGCGAAGGCTTCCAGCCGATGGCCTTCTTCTCTATCAGTCCGCAGACCGCTTACTCCTCTTGATGGCGGGGATTATACGCAGGGGCGCGCCAATGGTCAAGATAAGAAGTTGCCCGCTTTATGGTTTTCTCAAAGTCGGAGATTCCTCAACGCGAGTTACGCCAATCAGCGAATGACGCGAATAAACCCAGGAAAATTCGCGAAATTCGCCTATTCGTGGCATTCGCGTTCCAAACCTGCTGGTTTGTCAAGCGACTTTGAAAAGACCATATTGCCCGCCGCAGTGAAACACAGTCACGTTACACAGTGCATGGTGAACAACCCGGTCGCGGAACGGCGCGGCGGAAATCAAGCGTTTCTTGGGCTCATGGATGTAAAAGCTGGTGTATTTCCCCGGTTGGCAGGATTGCTCTCGCAATTCCTTCTGCAATTGAAGCAGGTTGTCTGCCAGCGCGTATTCAAAGGCAGCTGTTGCCCCACGCCCGCGTTTGCCTCGCGAGGCGTTTCGGTAAGCCATTTGAAGGTTGTCCCAATCCCAGCACAATTGCATACCATTTGTATGCAAGGATAAAATCCACAAGCGTTTGAACCTCGGACATGGCGCCTACCCTCTCATTGATTTTTTAAGCAAGCAGCTGGATATGACGGCAAAATTATACCCCCATCCAAGTGTATACTTGCCCCCATGCCCACCCTTCCTCAATTCCTCCTCGCCGCGCTGGCCGCGCTGGCCGCGGGCGCAGTCAATGCCCTGGCGGGCGGCGGCACGCTCATCACCTTTCCCCTGCTGGTCGCGCTGGGAATCCCCGCCGTCTCTGCCAACGTCACCAACACGGTGGCGCTCTGCCCTGGCTACCTCGGCGGCACGCTCGCGCAGAAAAAAGATTTGGAAGGCCAAACCAAACGACTTTGGATCGTCCTGCCCGCGGCCGTCCTCGGCGGAATCCTCGGCGGCTGGCTGCTCCTGCGCAGCGGCGAAAAACTCTTCACCGACCTCATCCCCTGGCTGATCCTGCTCGCCTCAGGACTGCTCGCCATCCAGGACCCCGTCCGCAGGTGGATGACGAACCGCCTCGCGCGCCCTCACGCGGAATCCGCCTCCCCGGCCGCCGCCTCGCTCGCGGTTGGATTCGCCTCCATCTACGGCGGCTACTTCGGCGCGGGCCTCAGTGTGATCGTCCTCTCCGCGCTCGGCCTGACCCTCGAAGATTCGCTCACGCGTCTCAACGCGCTCAAACAGGCCGTCGCCTTCGCGGTCAACACCGCCGCGGCGGTCTTCTTCGTTTTTTCGGGACAGGTGAACTGGCCGCTGGCATTCGTGATGATGATCGGCGCGCTGCTCGGCGGCGCCCTCGGCGGCAAACTCGCGGGGCGCATCAAACCCTCCACCCTGCGCTGGACGGTGGTCACGATCGGCGTGATCATCTCGATCGCGTATTTTGCGAAATGAAGCGTGCGGCGCGGGAGGCGCGTGTGCACGCAAACCATGTCAGGTAGCCTGCGCGGTCTTGGCCCTCACTCAACCCCCCGGCCCCCTTCTCTCTCCCAAAAGCATGGGAGAGAGAAGGGGGAGAAAAGTCGTTTACTTGGAAACTGTTCTCCCCTCTCCCGCATTGGGGGAGAGGGGCCGGGGGGTGAGGGCCTTTTACAAGACTGACAACCTTGACGCCATCCAGTCAGCGCCGGTCCGCCACCGTTCGAAAATTAAACTCTCTACCGTACATTTGCACCGCTAATCCCGCAAAGAACGCAAAGAAAACCTTTTTAACTTGGCGACCTATGGTCTTTTCAAAGTCGCTTGACAAACCGGCGGGTTTGAAACGCGAATGCCACGAATAGGCGAATTTCGCGAATTTTCTTGGGTTTATTCGCGTCATTCGCTGATTGGCGTAACTCGCGTTGAGAAATCTCCGACTTTGGTAAAGCCATACTTGGCGACCTTAGCGTGCTTTGCGGTAAAAATCTTCTCATGTACGGTAGAGAAAAATTAAAAAGAAAGACCGCCTGTCATCAGGCGGCCTGTTCGTGCGCGTGCTTCGCGCTGAAAATCACTTCCTCCGAAAATCCACAAAGCGATAGCCCACGCCGCGCTCGGTAAGAATATATTTCGGATTCGCCGGGTCCTTCTCCAGTTTCTGGCGCAGATAGTTGATGTACAGGCGCACATAATGCGGCTCGTCGCGATACTCGTAGCCCCACACCTTTTGCAGCAACTGGTCGTGCGAAACCACCCAGCCGGTATTCTGCACAAGATGATACAGCAGACGGTATTCCGTCGGGCGCAGTTTCACCAGCTTGCCCTCCAGCCAGATCTCGCGGCGGTCGAAGTCAATCTTGAGTCGTTCATCCACCTCGATCAGTCCGTGCATCGAGCCGCTCGCGCCCTCGGTGCGGCGCAACACCGCCTTGATGCGGCTGACCAGCTCGCGCGGGCTGAACGGCTTGGTGACGTAATCGTCCGCGCCGGATTGCAGTCCACGCACGCGGTCATCCTCCTCGCCCTTGGCGGTGAGCATGATCACCGGCACGTTGCTGATCTCGCGGATGGTTTCCAGCACATCGAAACCGTCCATGTCCGGCATCATCACATCGAGCAGGATCAGGTCGGGGGTCGCGTCGCGCAGTTTGGCGACTGCCTGTTTGCCGTTGAACGCCTCGGCCACCTGGAAGCCGTCGTGTTCCAGGTTCATACGGATGAAACGCACCATGCGCTCCTCGTCATCCACAATGAGAATTTTTCGACGGTCGAATTCTTCGGGCATCACGTCACTCCCTCACAAAGCCGATGACCTGTTCCTCTTCCTCGCCACTGAGTATCTCAATGAAGTGCAGGCGGACGATCGGCCAGATGACCTGGACTGCGCGATGATCGAGGTAATGCAATTCCTTGCCGTCCTTGCGGCGCGGATTATTGACGATGATCGAGTTGTCGCCCGGCTTGGGCAATTCATCCACCTCGCCGATGACCGCGTCTTCCCCCGCGATGTGAATCATGAGTGTGTAAGCCATGGGATTCCTTTCAATACAATCAGCGGATCAATACCTGGAACTTCAACTTGCCCAGCGCCACCACATCGCCGTGACCCAGCAGCCGCTCCGAGTTTGAGGTGAGCCGCTTGCCGTTCACGAATGACCCGTTGGCCGAGCCAAGATCCATGATAACAATCCGTTTTCCATCGCGGCGAATGGAGGCGTGAAGGCGCGAGACTCCGTTGGCATAAGCGTTGTAGGGGGTCAGGTCAATGTCGGGCATGACCGGCTGTCCCTCGCTGACGCGCCCGATGGTATATTCGCTGCGTTTGTCAAGCGGCAGGATCTGGCCGCTGTCCATCAGGTGGATCGAACCCCAGGCATCCGCAGCAAGATAGACGGGCGGCGTGCGCGCATCTGGCGCTTCGGCCGAGGCTGCGGTGCGGACCTGATCGGTGCGAATGTTCTGCGTCGTCAAGTCGGCGGAGATTACCTGCGCGCCGCACTCGGAGCAGAAGATGGACCCCGGCGGGTTTTCATACTGGCAATTGTTGCAGCGTATCATGGGCTGGCTCCCGGATCAGATCAACGCCCGTGTGGCGTATTTAATTTTCTTCTCGCCTTCCTGCGAAAAGGTTTGTTCACGGTTCAGGTGTTCCGCCTCGAACAGGACGGTGCGCGCCAGCGATTCTTCGCCCGCGGCCGAGAGGTGTGAGGCGAGAAATTTCAACGAACGCGTGGCTTTTTCGTATTCGCCGGACTGGGCCTCGGCGCGGGCGCGTTCCTGCATGCGATAGAGCGTGAGGCGCGAAAGGGCCTGCATGATCGGCAGGGGAGGCGCATCCTGCCCGGCGTCCGCTCGGACCGGTCGTTCCAGGCGAACCCGCAGCGGGGGCGCGGAAACCGTCCGCGCTTTCATTGAAACTTCGATCTTTCCATCCAGCAGGGTGAGGCGCTCGCCGTTGAGAGCCGAGGGATCCACCAGCAGTTCGAACACCATCGAAAGTCGCGTATCGCGCAGGATGGGGCCGAGCGCGAGCAGGCCCTCTACGCCAAGCGGGCCGGTTTCCGGCTGGAGACGGAAGGCGTAACGCAGGCGCACGCCCTCGGCCAGTGTGTATTGGAGGACAGTCTCGTCCGCGACCACGTGGGCCAGGGCGTTGAACTTATCGTCGAGGAAACGTTGAATATCCTGCGGGCGGGCAATATAGCGGCTGGTATGTCCGGTGCGCGTCGCCAGCTGGTCGAGGAATGAATCGTTCCATTCGGCGCCGATGCCCATGGCGCTGATGCCCACGCCCTGCTCGGCGGCTTGCGCGGCCAGTTCGAGGCAGGCGTTTTCGTCGCCATAGGTGTGCCCATCGGTGATCAGGATGATGTGGTTGACGCGTCCGTCGGCGCGCCCGCGCTGGACTTCATCGTAGGCGGCTTTCAGGCCTTTGTAGATTTCGGTCGCGCCGGAGGGGACGATGTTGCGAATCGGCGCTTCGAGTTTTTGGCGGTCCGCCTGGTAAGTCGCAGGGATGACCACCTCGGGCTTGTCGCTGAAGGTCACCACGCTGAACAGGTCTTCGGGTCTCATGCGCCGCAGGAATTGGATGGCCGCGGCTTTGAGCAGGTCCATCTTTTTTTCTTTCATGGACGTGGAACGGTCGAGCGCAAGACAGATATTCAGCGGCGGTGCGGCGGCGAGTTGCCCGGTGCGTGCGTTGGAGGCTATGTCCACAAGAACGTAGAGCGCCTGCGCCTCTCCCATGCGGACCAGGTTGGAGCGGCTGTATAAAATTTCCATGGAAACGGGAGAATCATGCGCCTCTTCCCTGGGCAGATTGAGGTCATATTGCGCGCGCCGCTGAGGGTTGGCCAGCACCTCGTAGGCCTGTTGCACCTCGAGGAACATTTCAGTTTCGCCGAGCGCGACGTTCCGGTCGGGGTGCAGCCGCTGCACCGCCTTAAGATACGCGCGGCGGATCTCCTCCGGCGGCGCGTCGCGGAAAATACCCAGCAGGGCATAATAGTCCGTCGTTTTGTTCATTTATTTATACGGTCATTTGCACCAGCACAACGCTGATGTTGTCCGGCCCGCCTGCGGTGTTGGCCGCCGTGACCATGCCCTGGCAGGCGCGCGGCAGGCTGGAGGCTTCGCGTACGATGCGCGCCAGATCGGTCTCCGTCACCACGCCCCACAGGCCGTCACTGCAGATCATTAAGGTGCCGCTCGATGGGAAGGGGATGGTGAAAACATCCGGTTCGAGAATCTCTCCCTGGCCGAGGGCGCGATACAGCACATTGCGATGAGGGTAATTGGATGCCTCCTCCGGGGTGATGTGGCCGAGTTCCTCCAGTCGTTTGACCAGCGAGTGGTCGCGCGTGAGCGTTTCGATGCGCCCGTCGTTGTAGATCGCACAGGCGCGGCTGTCCCCCACATGTGCGATAGTCATCTGCTGGCCGAGAACCAGCGCGGCGGTCAGGGTGGTGCCGCTGCCCGGCGCTTCGCGCTGGATCACTTTTTGAGATTCTGTCACCGCCGCCAATACGATCTCTTGCAGCGATTCCTCCAATGGCTCTGGTTTGAGATTGAACAGGTATGGGTGGAACTTTCGCATCACGTGACCGGCCACTGTGCGAATGGCGGCATTGCTGGCCACCTCGCCGAACTGATGACCGCCCATTCCGTCCGCGACTATGTACAGGCCGAAGGGGGTGTTGCCGCTGTTGCCCGCCAGCGTGGTGGTGATGGCGAGCAAACTGTCCTCGTTCAATTCGCGTTGTTTTCCCACCGACTGTCCGCAGGCGGCCACGAGTTGCTGCAGATCAAATCGCGGCGTCGCGCCGCTGATGATGGATTGAATCTGGCTTTCATTGAGCGGGGCGGTGGTGGCATTTTCAACAATCGGCTGATTCGGTTTGGGCGAAAACAGCCTGCGGATGAAATCAATCACGGTGTTCTCCTTAAGATCAGGCAAGCAAAGCATATACCCGGCGATCGGTGGACCCGATGTAAACGATATCGTCGTAGATCAACGGCGCGCCGGTGATGGCGGCCTGGGTCGCAAATTTCCAACGCAGGCGGCCCGTGCGGGCTTCGAGGCAGTAGAGATGCCCATCTGCCGAGCCGCAATAGACGGCGTCTCGCGACACCGCCGGCGACCCGCTGACCTGGTGTTCGGTGCGGAAGCGCCACAACTCGCGCGCGTTCTGGGCGTCCACTGCGTAGATGAATCCATCGGCCGAGCCGGTGAAGATCATGTTGTCCAGCGCGGCCGGGGAAACGATGGAGCCTTTGCCCATGCGGAAACGCCACACGACCCAGCCGTTCTTCGCGTCAATGGCGTACATCGTCCCGTCCATCGAACAGATGTAGATCATCGGTCCATGCACCAACGGCGAGGAGGTGATGGCGCGTTTGGCGTTCATGCGCCACTTCATATCGCCGCGAAAATCCACCGCGTACAGATCACCGGCCTCATTCCCCGCATAGACCAGTTCATGGGCCACGAAGGGCGTCGAACGCACCGCGCCGGTCGTTTCGAATTTCCATGCCAGCCGCCCGGTGGTCACGTTGACCGCGTGCAGGTACTGATCGTCCGCGCCGAAGAACACGTGTCCCTCGGCAATGCGCGGCGAGGAGCGGATCGGATCGTCGGCGTAATACGACCAGACCACCTTGCCCGAACGCGCGCTGACCACATGCAGGCGCCGATCCTCGGAGCCGAAGTAAATGTTGCCCTCGTAGGCCGCCGGGCGCGAGACAACCCCGCCGTCGGTGGCATATTTCCACTGGAACTCCCCGTCGGCGGCGTTCAGCGCATACAAATTGTTATCATACGAACCAATGTAGATCGAACCCTGGTAGAAGGCGGGCGTGCCGCGAATTTCATCTTCGCAGGCGAAACTCCAGATCGGCTTGATGGCCGAAGCGGGCAGGCTGGTGGTGGGCATGCGCGACAACATGCCGGTCTTGCGCCCCGCGGTGAACAGCGCCTCCTTCAGTTCCGAGGCCGAAGGATAGCGGTCTTCCGGGTTGTATTGCAGCGCGGTGTTGATTACCGCTTCCAGCTCGGCCGAGACGGCCGGGTTAATGCGCCGCACAGGACGCTCGTTGAACGAGAAGGGCGGCTCTAGCCGCGGGTCGCGGCGGGTGAGCGTGTGGTGCAGGGTCGCGCCCAGGGCGTATAGATCCGCCAGCTGGGTCGCCTCGCCGCGATATTGTTCCGGCGGCGAATATCCCTCCGTGCCGATCATTGTGCCTTTCTGCCCCACCTGGAATTTTTTAGCGATGCCGAAATCCACCAGGATCACATCGTTATTATTGTTGATCATCACGTTGGAAGGCTTCATGTCGCGGAAGATGATCGGGTCGGGTTTATGGCTGTGCAGGTATTGCAACACATCGCACAACTGAATGCCCCAGAGCATCGCCTGTTCCTCGGCGATGAAGCCGTCCGTTTCGGCGATGATCGTCTCGAGATCCTTGCCATGAATAAACTCCAGCACGAGATACGAACGATCGTTTTGGCTGAAGTAATCGTAAATGCGCGGGATGGAGGGATGGTTGAGCGTGGCCAACAAGTTGGCCTCACGCTCGAAATTCTGGATGATGGTCTGGCGCACCGCCGGGTCCGGCGCCACATTGATCATCTCTTTCACCGCCACCAGTTTGACCACGTTCGGAAAATGCTGGTCGCGGGCGCGATACACCGAACCCATACCGCCCACGCCGATCACTTCCTGGATCAAATAGCGCTGGGTCAGCGTGACGCCTGCCTGCAACTGGCGGCGCGGGGCGTTATTACCTTCATCGAAAGACGAATTGATCTGCTGCGTTTCCAGACTGACGCTCCTGCCGTGATTATATTGTGCAAAGACGGGATTGACAACCGACCGGCTTTCATCTTTGCAAGCCCCTTGAGCGGCGCGGCGATTCAAGGCTCCATTCGCGCGCAGGCAAGCACGCAAACGAATCATAACACTGTCAAAGGCCGATCAACCAATCTCGCAGCCGCCTGCCATCCATATCTGGAGGCAAACCATCGCGGCGCATGGCGGGGATGATTTTCACATTTCCTGCCAATGGCAATCACCGCCAGCGTCACAAACCGTTCACCTCGACCAACTCCCCCACCTCCAGCGTAGACGTGAGGATCAAGTCTGCGCCGCTTCGTTTTAATTCTGCTTCTTCGCCGAACCCGCACAACACGCCCACCGTCTGTGCGCCTGCCGACTTCCCGGCGCGCATGTCCACACTGGTGTCGCCGATCATCAGGCAGGCTTCGGGCGCGACGTTCATCTTCTGTGCGGCGTAGACGATCGGATCGGGATAGGGCTTGGTGTGCGCGGCGCTCAACGCGGTGACGATCACATCGAAATAGCGCGTCAAATTGAAGTGATCGAGGAAGGCGCGCGTGCCATGTTCGTCGCGGGCAGAGACAACCGCCATCGGGAAACGTCCGTGCAGCGATGCCAGCAACGCCTCTGCGCCTGGCACGAGCAGGTAGGATCTCATCGGGCGGCGGCGATGGCGGTTGAGCCAGTTGGCAAGCGCAACCAGTTCATCGTCGAGGCCGAAGCGGTCGGGGATGCCCATCAGCGCGTTGCCGGGCGTCTCGACCCACATCACAAAACGGCGGGCAAATTTCTGCGGATCGTGAACGAGGAAGCGCGGCAAGGCACGCGCCACCTGCCGCGCGTACAGGTCGTCGGTGTCGCTGAGCGTGCCGTCCACGTCGAAACACAGGGCGCGGATGCGTGAAATATCGAGGGGCATGCTGCGATTTTACCGCAGAGAAACGATGTGCTATACTCTCGCGTTGATGTTTCGCCCCAGGCCCGCCGAACCAGATCAAACTCGCGCGTTGCTCGAACTGCTCTATCACGTCAGCCGCGAGGTGGCCACCGCGCTCGACTTGCGCACGGTGTTACAGCGCGTCCTGTTCGAGGCCATGCGTAATGTGGGCGGCGAGAGCGCCAGCATTGTGGTGTTGGACGATAACGGAAAACCCGTAGACGCCACCATCGTGTATGGGCAGCAGTTCCACGAACACACTACGCAACAGTTGCGCGATACTGTCGAGCGCGGCCTGGCCGGATGGGTGGTTAAGAATCGCAAGCCGGCCTTGCTTCCCAACACGGCGGACGACGAGCGCTGGCTGCACCGTCCCGATGACGACTCGGAAAACAGCGGCGCAAAATCCGCCATCTGCGTGCCGCTGCTGGCGCGTGAACGGCTGGTGGGGGCGCTGACCCTCGTCCACTCGATCTCCGGTGCGTTCAATGAAGAACATCTCGAATTGATGCAGGCCATCGCCGACCAGGCGGGCATTGCGGTATTGAACGCGCGCCTCTATACCGAGAGTCAGCGCCAGGCGCGCGTGATGTCCGCCCTGGCCGAGGGTGCGGCTTCGATCAACACTGCGCTGCGCGTGGATGACGTGCTTCAGCGCATTCTCAACCAGACGATCCAGGCGTTACAAGTGGAGACTGCCGCTGTCGCTCTTTCGGATTCAACGTCGGGAGAGTTGGTCTTTCGCGCCGCGAGCGGGCAGAACGCCGGAAATATCCTCGACCGGCGCATCCCGCTCGGCGAAGGTCTGGCCGGGTCGGCGGCGCGCGACGGGCGCGGCGTGGTTGTCGCCGAAACCGAGGCAGACAAACGCGTCCATGACCTCGACCGCTTCGCGGGAATCAGGACGCGGGCGCTGGCTGTCGCGCCCATCGTGACGCAGGCCGGGGTGATCGGCGTGATCGAGGCGATCAATCCCATCAGTGGGGCGTTCGACCCGGATGCCCTGCTGGTGTTAACCGGCCTCGGAAGCCTGGCCGGGACCACCCTGCACAACGCGGAACTCTATGAACAGTTGGATGCCGCGCACCAGCGGTATCGCGAACTCTTTGAAGACAGCGTGGACCCGATCCTCATCACCGACTGGACCGGGCGCGTCCTCGAGGCCAACCGCCAGGCCGTGTCATTGAGCGGATATTCCGACCAGGAATTGCGCTCGAAGACCATCGAGCAATTGCACGAGATCAACGTTGCAAAACTCGGCATCGGCTGGGAGGCGTTGGAAACCGGCAACTCGGCCGCCTATGAATCGCGCCTGCGCTGCAAAGCCGGCGCGGCGCATCCCATCGAAGTGCATGTGCGCCGCGTGGAATTCGAGGAGGCCACCGCCGTGCAGTGGCTGTTCCGCGATATCAAGGAACGCAAGGAACTCGACGCCCTGCGCGATGACCTGACCGCCATGATCTATCACGATCTGCGTTCTCCGCTTGGCAACGTGGTTGCCAGTCTGGACATGTTATCTGGCACGCTGGGCGGCGCGAACGATGATTTGGCGCAGTCGCTTCTTTCGATCGCCTTGCAGTCCACCGCGCGCATCCAACGCCTGATCAGTTCCCTGCTCGACCTCAACCGCCTCGAAGCCGGGCAGCCGGTGGGAGAACAGAAGGCCGCCGACCCGGCCGCGCTGATCGAGCAGGCGGTGAATGATACCGCGCAAACAGTGGAAGGCCGCGGGCAGGTTCTCTCCATGTCCCTGCCGCCGGGCTTGCCCCCACTCTGGGTGAATGCCGATATGATTCGCCGCGTGCTCACCAACCTGATCGAAAACGCCGCCAAATTCACGCCGACCGGGGGGCGCATCGAGATCCTCGCGCACGCCGACCGCGACTGGCTCGAACTGTGTGTGAAGGATAACGGCCCCGGCATCCCCATCGAAGATCGGGAGCGCGTCTTCGAAAAATTCATGCGCTTGCGCGGCAAGAATCATCCATCCGGCCTGGGCGTGGGTCTGGCTTTTTGCCAGCTCGCTGTTCTCGGACATGGCGGGCGCATCTGGGTCGAAGGCCAGCCAGGCGAAGGCTCGGCGTTCTTCTTCACCCTTCCGTGTGCGACGGAGAAACAGATCATGGCACGTGAGTAGACAGGCACACACATACGAACCTCAATCACAACCCAACCACCCAACGATCAAAACCATTCCCGGAGTTTCCATGCAATCCATAGCCGACAATGTATATATCGAAGACTCGTTTGCCGGGGTCACCCTGGGCGCGATCCGCAGTGCGCGCGGGCTGGCGCATATTGATGCGCCCCCCTCCCCCGATGACAGCCGCGCCTGGCGCGCGTCTCTGATGCACGTCGGAGCGGGGCCCGAGCGCGTGCTGATCAACCTCGACACACACCCGGATCGCACGCTCGGAGCGCGCTCCATGGATTGCACCATCATTGCCCACGAAATGACTGCGCAGGTATTCCGCAACCGCCCCACCACATTTAAAGCCCAGGGCGACGAGACCGGCGCCTCGTGGGAATCGATCGGCGGCCTCGGTTCGGTGCGCTGGGCGCCGCCCGAACTTTCCTTCACAGACGCGCTCGTCCTGTATTGGGCCGAAATGGAAATCCATCTCGATCATCGCCCCGGTCCCACTGCGGGCGCCCTGTGGGTCACGCTGCCCGCGCAAAAAGTTGTCTTCATCGGCGATCTGGTCCTCAAAAACCAGCCGCCGTTCCTCTCACACGCCAACCTGCCCGCGTGGATCGAATCGCTCAAACTCCTGCAAAGCGGCGACTACAAAGGCTACGCCATCATCAGCGGGCGCGGCGGCGCAGTGACACAGCCAATGGTCAAGATGCAACTCGACATCATCAAACACATCCACGAGCGCATGGAAAAACTCGCCGCGCGCAACGCCTCGCCGGACGCGGCCGAAAAACTGGCCGACACCCTGCTCGCCAAATGGAAGGCGCCCGCCGCGCGCCAGAAATATTTCGCCCAGCGCCTGCGTCACGGATTGCGGCAATACTACCTGCGGCGCTATCGCCATTCCGGTTCGTTTGTAGAAGAATAATGAAGCACGCCCCGCTCCTCGAAATCACGCGCGGCCGCCTGGTCGAAGCCGCGCACATCGGCTCCATCGCCGTCGTGGATTCGCAGGGACGGCTGCTCCACTCCATCGGCGACCCGCACACCGTCGCCTTTTTGCGCTCCTCGGCCAAGCCATTTCAAATCCTGCCGTTCGTCGAACGCGGCGGCCTCGAACATTTCGGCTTCACGCAAAACGAACTCGCCCTGGCCTGCGCCTCGCACGAAACCGCGCAGATCCATCTCGAGGCGGTCGCGGCCCTGCAGGAAAAAATCGGCATCCGCGAATCCGACCTGCAATGCGGCCCCCATCTGCCCAGCGACGCGGCCATGCTAAAGCGCGTCATCCAAAACGACATCGCCCCCACCGCCAACTTCAACAACTGTTCGGGAAAGCACACCGCCATGCTGGCCCATGCCAAAATGCGCGGACTGCCCCTCGACTCGTACCTCTCCCCCGCGCATCCGCTTCAACGCGACCTGCTGGCCTGCTTCGCCGAAATGAGCGGACTCTCCGCCGATGCCATTCTCCTCGGCGTGGACGGTTGCTCCGCGCCCAACTTCGCCGCGCCGCTGTTTAACTCCGCGTTGGCGATGGCGCGTCTCTGCGACCCGCGCGATCTACATGAAACACGCGCATCCGCCTGCAAAAGAATCACATCCGCCATGACCGCGCATCCCGAAATGATCAGCAACTTTGGCGAATTCGACTGCGAATTGATGAAAACCTGCGGCGGAGCGATCGTCACCAAGCGCGGCGCGGAGGGATTCCAGATCGTCGGTCTCCGGCCCGGCCTGATCGGCGAATACGGCGTCGGCATCGCCTTCAAGATCGCCGACGGCGACCCCGGACGAATGAACGACCGACTCGTCACGCGCGCCCGCGTCCGCCCCGCGGTGACGCTTGAAATTCTCCGCCAGCTCGACGCGCTGGATGACGATCAACTGAAGTCGCTGGCGGAATTCGGCCCGAAGAAAACATTAAAGAATTACGCGGGCCTGGTCACCGGCGAGTCGCATCCGGTGTTTGAGTTGGGTATGTAGACAGGTGGGCAGGTGGGCAGGTAGACACGTAGACAGGTACACACGTACACAGGTACACACGTACACAGGTAGACAGGTAGACAGGTACACAGGTAGACACGTACACAGGTAGACACGTACACAGGTAGACACGTAGACAGGTATCGCGCAACTCACATTTCCTATCTCCTATCACGCATCCCCATGTCAACTCTTTCAAAACGCGCCCTCAAAATTCACGAAAAACTGATCGAGGTTTTTGGCGAACCCGTCTGGCGCAATCCGCTCCCGCCGGTGAACGAACTCGTCTCCACGATCCTCTCGCAGAATACCAACGACACCAACCGCGACCGCGCCTACAACGCGCTGCGCGCCAGGTTCGCCGCATGGGAGGACGTCCGCGACGCGCCGGAAAGCGAGGTGATTGCCGCCATCCGCCCGGCGGGACTCGCCAATCAAAAAGGGCCGCGTATTCAAAACGTCCTGCGCGCCATCACCGAGGAACGCGGCAGCCTGGATTTATCCTTCCTGAAAGAACAGCCGCTCGAAGAAGCGCGCGGCTGGCTGATGAAATTCAACGGCGTCGGTCCAAAGACGGCCGCCATCGTCTTATGCTTCGCACTGGGACGTCCCGCCTTTCCGGTGGACACGCACATCTACCGCGTCAGCGGCCGCATCGGCCTGCGCCCGCAAAAAATGACGGTCGAACAGGCGCACCCCTATCTCGAAAAACTATTTCCGCCCGAAACGTATTACGCCGCGCATTTGAATCTAATTCGACTGGGGAGGCAGATCTGCCACGCGCGCAAACCCGATTGCCCCAATTGCCCGATCCGCGCAGTATGCGATTTTGGCCTGGCAAACTACAAATAAAAACAGGGAGGGGCATTCCGCCATACGCGCCGCCCCTTGCATCCAGATTCAAATCGTCCCATCCCTATCCAGAATCAATTGACAAAATCCAATCGTCGGATTACGATATCCTATAAAGTCCATTGAATCAATAGGCATATTACAACAAGGAAACCATGCGACTCTCCAAACGCGGCGAATACGGCCTGCGCGCCATGATCGCCCTGGCCGACATGCAAAAACAGAAACCCAAATCTCTGGTGCAGACCAGGGAACTCTCCGCGCGTGAGAACATCCCATCCAAGTTTCTCGAGCAGATTTTACTCAGCCTCAAAAATGCGGGGCTGCTCCACAGCAAAATGGGAGTCGGCGGCGGATACTACCTCGCCAAGGCGCCGCGCGAAATCACGCTGGGACAGATCTTCCGTACACTGGACGGTCCCATCGCTCCGATCCGCTGCGTCAGCCAGATGGCATACGAATCGTGCGAATGTCCCGATGAAAAGACCTGCGGCCTGCGCATGTCCATGTTCGACGTGCGTAACGCCATCGTCAACGTGTTGGATAAAACCACACTGGCCGATGTAGCCAAACGAGTCGAAAAAGCCCGGGCTGGGTAGCGCGTTACGCGGCAAACCTGCCGCGCTTCTTTTTACCGAAAAAGCCTACTACTGCAATGGGTATTATATGCAATTTGAGACACAGACCAACCTGCCGACATCCGCAACGCGCAGGTTGCGCAAGAGGGCGCAGCCTGCGCGTTCCCCGGCGCCCGCGAGAGGCGCCGCGGAAAAATTCAAACAAGGAGAATCCAGGTGCAAACCGAAATCACAACCATCCTGCTCTACAGTCTGGTCGGCTTTGCCGCGCAGATGATAGACGGCGCATTGGGCATGGCCTACGGCGTCAGTTCAAACACGTTTCTGCTCAGCCTCGGCCTGCCCCCCGCCGCGGCCTCCGCGTCTGTGCACATGGCCGAAGTGGTGACGACCGGCGTTTCTGGAACCTCACACTGGCGGCTCGGCAACGTGGACTGGAATCTGGTCAAGCGATTGCTCATCCCTGGCGCCCTCGCGGGCGGCGCTGGCGCATATTTGTTGACCTCCTTTGACGGCGACATGATTAAGCCTTATATCTCCGGCTACCTGCTCATCATGGGGGTCGTCATTCTGGTCAAGGCATTCCATCACAAGGAGCGCAAACCGACCGGCATTCACACAGCCCGCGTCAGCGCGCTCGCCCTCGTTGGCGGATTCTTCGACGCCGTTGGCGGCGGCGGATGGGGACCGGTTGTCACCACCACGCTCGTGGCGCGCGGCAAAGACCCGCGTCTCACCATCGGCTCGGTCAACTTTTCGGAGTTCTTCGTCACGCTGACCGAATCGATCGTTTTCATTATCACGTTGAGTTTCGGTGAATACTGGCAGATCATCCTCGGCCTGCTCATTGGCGGCGCGATCGCGGCCCCGCTCGCGGCGCGCGCCACAAAGAAAATGCCGGTCAAAGCGCTGATGATCCTCGTCGGCTCGATCATCATCGCGCTGAGCGCCCGCACGATTCTGCTGGCAGTGTGGTAACCGACATGATCCGCCTTCCTCCGGCGGACATTCTCAACGTCTCACGAAAGCGCGAAGAGTGAATACGCAGAATTTTCGTGATCTACTGATTATCAGTAGATCACGAAAACCCTGCATAGGTTGCGATCTCTATCGCAACCTGGCGGTAGAAACCGCCAAATACGCGCTTTCGTGAAGTACTGATTATAATAAGCGGCACGATGAAAACAATCCTGAGACTCCTTCTCCTGTTGACCGTCCTGTTGACGGCCGCGGCCTCGGTCGGCGCCCAAGGCGATCGCCCGCTCGTGATGATCCTGGACGTGGACGGCGTGATCATGCCCGCCATGCAGGAATATATCGCGCGCGGCATCCAAACGGCAGAACGCGAAAACGCCGAAGCGATCATCCTGCGCCTTGATACGCCGGGCGGCGATTTGATGTCCACGCTCGAAATCATCAAGTCCATCCGCGCCAGCAAAACGCCGGTGATCGTCTTCGTCGGACCGAACGGCGCGATCGCTGGAAGCGCGGGCGCGTTGATCACCGTCAGCGGGCATGCCGCCGCGATGGCGCCCGAAACAGCCATCGGCGCCTCCACGCCCATCAGCGGTTCGGGCGAAGGTCTGACCTCAGACGAACGCAACAAGGCCGTGGAAATCTCCAAGGCCGCCATCCGCCCCTACGTGGAGCCGCGCGGCGAGCCAGCCGTGAAACTGGCCGAAGCCATGATTGACGTGGCGAAGGCTGTCACCGCAAAAGAAGCCCTCGACGCGCAGTTGATTGACTTCATCGCCGACGACACAAACGACCTGCTCGAAAAGCTGGATGGATTCAGTCTCCAAATGGCAGACGGCGCGCGGACACTCGACACCGTCAACGCGCAGACCGAATCTCTGCCGATGAATTTCATCGAAGAACTCCTGCTGATCCTCACCAATCCCATCATCGTATTGACCCTGCTCGGCGTGGGCGTGCAAGCCATCCTGATCGAACTTTCCAGCCCCGGCGGATGGATCGCGGGGTTTATCGGCGTGGCGTGCCTCGCGCTGGCAGGCTACGGGCTAGGCATTTTGCCGGTCAATTGGTTTGGCATCGTTTTCTTGATCATGGCGTTCGTGCTGTTCATCCTCGACGTGAAAGCGCCCACGCACGGCGCATTGACCGCGGCCGGCATCGCTTCGTTTATCGTCGGCGCGCTGGTGTTGTTCAACTCGCCCGGCACGCCAGACTTCGCGCGCGTTTCCATTCCCGGCGTGATTCTTCTCGCGCTGGTCCTCGGCGGGACGTTTGCCGTTATCGTCGGGTTCGCGGTGCGGGCGCTGCGCGCGCCGATCCGCGCGGGGGTGGAGGCATTGACCGGGAAAACAGGTTCCGTCCGGGCCTGGAGCGAAGCGGGCGGTCAAGTCCAATTGGAGTCGGAGCTATGGAGCGCGGAGGCCGTGGAAGAGTCGGCGAAGATTCGTAAGGGTGATACGGTTGAGGTTGTCGGGGTTAAGGGTTTAAGGTTGAGAGTCAGGAAGAAATAGACACGTACACAGGCACACACGTCAAAACAAGGTACGAGGAAACATGGCCGTTGTTCCAACGCGAGATCGAGTGATCCCACAAACAGAAGTTCGCCCGCCGCGCCGCCCGGAATGGATCAAAGTGCGCGCGCCCTCAGGCGAGATGTATGAGCGCCTGCAAACATTGATGCGTTCGAAGGAATTACACACCGTCTGCGAAGAAGCGATGTGCCCGAATTTGGGCGAATGTTGGGGCAGCGGCACCGCGACCTTTTTGATGCTCGGCGACGTTTGCACGCGCACCTGCGGATTCTGCGATATCAAACACGGGCGCCCCGGCCTGCTCGATTGGGGCGAAGCGGAACGCGTGGCGCAGGCGGTAAAATCCATGAATTTGAAACACGCAGTCATCACCTCTGTGAATCGCGACGAGAGACGCGACGGCGGCGCGCCTATTTTTGCGATGGTGATTCGGAAAATACGCGAGGCGCTTCCGGGCTGTTCCATCGAAGTCTTGATTCCCGATTTCAAGGGAAGCGTCGAAGCCTTGAAGATCGTCATGGAGGCGCGTCCAGAAATTTTGAATCACAACGTTGAAACGGTGCCGCGCCTGTTCAAGTCTGTGCAGCCGCAGGACAACTATGATTGGGCCGCGGCGACGCTCTCGAACGCGAAGAGACTCGACCCGGATGTACTGACCAAAAGCGGCATCATGCTCGGCCTCGGCGAGACGCTGGATGAGGTGAAACAGGTGATGCGCGACCAACGCAGTTGGGGTGTGGATATCTTAACCATCGGCCAGTATTTGCAGCCGAGCAAGAAACACCTTGCCATGCAGAAATACTACACAATGGAAGAATTTGCCGAACTGCGCGACTACGGCAAGGCGATCGGCTTCCAGTGGGTCGAGTCGAATCCGCTGGTGCGCTCGTCGTATCACGCCGCGGAGCAGGTGCGCGCGCTGAGCGTGGTGCATCGCAAATTGTATGGAGGGAAGGCGGCAGAGTAGCAGCCGCGCAGTTCAAACCCTTTTTTCAACATGGCCGCCGGGCAGCACTGTTGAACAACCCGTCCAACGCGCGCGGTTTCGCGCGGCTCACTCCCCCGTCCTCTGGAATCAAATGGATTTTAACCTGCACACAAACTTCGAATCGCTCGCGCCGCTGGCCGACGCGTGGAACAACCTGCTGGCGCGCGCTGTCACCGACGTGCCCTTTTTACATTTCGAATATTTACGCAATTGGTGGCACACCCGCGGCGGCGGCGAATGGCCGCAGGCAGATTTGCGCGTCGTCACCACGCACGCGGGCCGGGAACTCATCGGTGTGGCGCCCTTATTTCAGACAACCAACCGCGACGGCCTGCCCGCATTGATGCTGCTCGGCTCGATCGAGATCTCCGACTATTTGGATCTGATCGTCCGCCCGGAAGATATACAGCGCGTCACCTCCGGCCTGTTCGATTTCCTCGACTCCTCCGAGACGGCCTGCTGGCGCGCCCTCGATTTCTACAACCTGCCCGAGGCCTCCGCAACCCTGGCCGCGCTCGAATCAGAATCCGCCGCGCGCGGCTGGACCTTCACACGCGAGGTCTACCAGCCCGCGCCATTCATCCCCCTTCCCGCCGACTTTGATGCGTATCTCGCATCCATTGACAAAAAACAACGCCACGAAATCCGCCGCAAGATGCGCCGCGCCACCGAGCGCGACAACCCTGCGCGGTTTCAAATCGTGGAGCATCCCGCCGCGCTGGATGCTGAAATGGAAGCCTTCTTCAACCTGATGACTCAGGACCCCGCCAAGGAAACATTTCTCACCGAGGCCATGCGCGCGCAGATGCTCGCCACCGCCCGCACGGCCATGTCGCAGGGCTGGTTGTGGCTGGCCTTCCTCGAGGTGGACGGACAAAAGGCCGCGGGCATGTTCAATTTTGATTACGGCAATCGCCTGTGGGGTTACAACTCCGGCGTCAACCGCGACTTTATCGAACTGTCACCGGGCTGGGTATTGCTGGGTCACGTCTTGCAATGGGCCTGCGAACATGGCCGCCTCGAATTCGATTTCATGCGCGGCAGCGAGGAATACAAATACCGTTTCGGCGCGCAAGACCGCATGGTGATGAGAGCGAAGATCATCCGGTAGCCGCGCGGCGACGCAACGGGGTGGTTGATCGAAAGTACGTGTCTGCTATCCCACATTCGTCACGTAAAACACACCCTGCGACACATTCCACGTCACGTTGGAGAAACCGGCCTGGGTCAGCCTGCCAAGAATCTCCTCCTTGCTGAACGTGTTGTAGAATGGGTGGCCTTTGAGCATGCGATAGACCGCGTGGCTGAAGTTCTGGAATGAGATTCCCTTCGGGTGAACGTCGAAGAGAAACGAAACGCCGCGCATGGCGTCGAATAGGCGCTCAAATTCCATCCCGGTCAGATAGGGGGTCAGCCCCATGCCAAGCACAAAATCATAAGGGCGATACGCATCAAAATTCAAATTGGAAATACTACTGGCCACAAAGTTTAATTGGCCGGCCATGCCGAGAGCGCGGGCGCGTTCGCCGGCAAACGCGATGGCCGATTCAGAGATATCCACGCCGGTCACATGAGCGACCCCGGCGCGCGTGACAAGGTCAAAGGCCAGACGCCCCGACCCGCATCCCAGTTCAAGGACGCGCGCCGGTTTTGCCCGGCGAATCAACTCGAAGGCCACCGCCGGACGATGCCGCACTGGTCCGCGAAAATAATGCGCCACGCGTTCCACAAGCGAGACCGGCTGCGTTTCGGCGTCGCCATACGAAACTCCCTCCCAATCGAGAATGCGATTCTCCCAATAATCCTTCTGATCCTTCATGCTTCCATCTCCTGGTGCGAAATGATGCGAATTCCAAATTCGCGCTGTACTTCTTCCCGGCTCCATGACGTGACAGCCTGCAACTCGTCCAGCCAGCGATAACCGATGGAGAACGGCGGGTCGTCATTCTCCGTTCCGACATGACACATCAACTCATGCACGCCCGGCCGCATGCGGCGCAAGATGGCGGTCAACGTTTCGCGCGTCAACCTGCCGCCTTCGGTAAACCCGTGAAATTCATCCGGCCAGCGCAGGGCCGTGCGAAACGTCCGTACATCCAGTTCGCAGACGATGGCCAGCATTGCCTTTTGCAGATACCGTCCGACTCCCCGCCCGTACGCAAGACGTTCGCGCGGCAGGCGGATACAGCACAGCGAATATTCGCGCGCCAGGCGCGTCACGATTCCTGCCAGGCGGGGATGCGCGTGGACATGGTTGTGCCCGTCGAGGTGCGTCAGCCGGATCCTGTGCAGTAGCGCTTTTTCAATCTGCCGGCGAAACTCTGTTTCGACCGAGCGCAGTTGAGCATCCGTTGCATACGCGAGCCGGAGGAAGGCGCGTCCGAAACTTTTTTTCGAGAGACTTCGCAGGTATGCGCTGTCGCTGATCGGGGGGTATTCGGTCAACGCGAGGTGTATGCCGATATCGAGCGCGGGGTTGGAGCGCGCCACATTCAGGCCGTGATCGAAGGCGGGCGAGTTCGCCACCATGCTCGTGCTGGAAAGGATACCCTCACGAAAGGCCTTTTGAATTCCATCGTTGATGCGCACAGTGCGCCCCAAATCATCGGCGTTGACGATCAATTTGATCTCGGGGGGTCTCATGGTGCGCCCATTATACATGGCGCTGCCAATCGGGTCGCTACTCTGGCCTGCAAATAAAACAAGCCGGGGAATCACCCGGCTCTTTGCTGACCCTATCTATGTGTTTGCTTGTGCGCCTTACCGATCCTCGCCGAACGCGATGACAACGATATGCTGGTTGAGGAAAGTCGGCGCGGCAAGGGGGCTGGAGGGCGCGATCTGTCCGAGGGTGTAGCCGCCCGCCAGGGGCACCTCCGGGCCGAAGATTTCCTGCACGGCTGCAACCTCCGCACCGGGGCTGGATTTAAGCAACATCTGCCAGGCAACATCCACCAGAATGAGGGCAAAGACCGGTTTCGCGTCATCGAGTTGGAGCAGGGCCTCGCGCGCGGCTTTGCGGGCGGCTTCCTGACAGGAGGCGCGGCTGCCCACAAGCAGGTAGGCATCGGCGCCGTCGCGGACTGGCGCATTCATGCGAAAACTTCCGTCGGCCTCCACGCGCAGGGGCGCGCGCACAACCAACTGATCGCCCTCCTCCACGCCCAGAGGGTAGAGCCGCGCCAGGTAACTCAATGGCGGGAAGGCCCATTCGCGGGCCGGGTATCCAAAGACCTGCGCGTACGATTCGGAGGCGGGGCGCCCGTTGAGCGTGCGCAACCAGAAGCCGCGCGAGCGTGTGATGCGAAACTGACTCCCGACCGGGTCCCAGCCATGGGCGCGCCCCACCCCAACACGCACATTACCGCGCAGGATGGCTGCAGAGAGACCTCCCATCCCGGCCTGCGTCCCGGCAATCTGATAGGTGGCCCCGGTGTTCAGATCGCCGCTTGAAAGCCCGCCCAGTATGGGCAGGGAGCGGCCGGTGAGGGCAGCGCATAATTGTTCGGCGTCGCCGTTGAATCCGTCGGCAAAGAAGAGCAGGGATCGTTGCTGTAGTTCGTTGGCGGTCAGCTGCAGCAGGCGGTTGCCGGTATCGCGTCCGCTTTGCGAATAGCCCGGCAGCCAGTGTACCTCGGCGCGCAGGTCGCCGCTGAGCAGGGCCAGCGTCACCGAATGCGGGTGGACACCCTCGCCGGTCAGACCGGCCGGGGCGCTAAAGCCGATCAGGGGCATGTCGCCCGTCAAACTCGAAACCCCTGCGGCCACTTCGCGCGGCTGGTATTGATTGGATGCGATGACAATGCCCAGGTTCGGCGTGACCGCGCCCAGTTTGTTCAGGGCCTGATACGTGGCCTGCAATCCCGCCTCGCGTCCATCCAGCGCCTGGGCCTGGCCAACGGCTGAGATGAGAGTCATAAACGATTATCCTTCCGCCACAGGAATGGTGAAGTGAAAGGCAGTGCCTTTGCGGAATTCGCTGTCGAACCAGATGCGCCCGCCCTGCATTTCCACGAGACTCTTGGTGATGTTCAAACCGAGACCGGTGCCAGGCGACTCGCGCGCTTTCTGGTCATCGGAGCGAAAAAATTTCTGGAAGATCTTTTGCTGATCTTCGAGGCTGATGCCGATGCCGGTGTCGCGCACCCACAGGTGGACGACGCGCGCCGCGCCTTCTGGATCCCATTGGTTGTTCACCGCCTCTGCGCCAACGATCACCTGCCCCTCTTCGGGCGTGTACTTGTGCGCGTTGCTGACGAGGTTTGTAAGCACCTGCCCCACACGGATGCGGTCAGCCCAGACCGGCGGCAGTTGTTCCGGTATATTTAACACGATGGTTTGTTTCTTTTCTTCGATCTGGCGGCGCGTCGAACGGATGACCTCTTCCACCACATCGGAAACATCCATGGCCTTGAAGTCGAGGCGCAAACGACCGGCCTCGATCTTGGAGTTGTCGTTCAAGTCGGAGACCAGGGTGGACATGCGTTCCACGTTCGTGCGGATCGTGGTCAGGAAGTTGGCCTGCATGTCGGTGATCGGCCCCACTTTGGCCCCGGCCAGCAATTCGGTATATCCTTTAATGGAGGTCATCGGGTTTTTGAGTTCATGCGCCACAAAAGAGACGAAGTCGCTCTTGGCGACGTTGGCCGCCTGGACCGCGGCGAAAAGTTGCGCGTTGGCGATGGCAATGGCGGCATGATCGCTCAAGCGGGTGAGAAAGGAAATGTCCTCCGCCGATTCTTTCAAACTTTCCAACATCATCAAGCCGATGGCCTGCGCCTCGCGGCGGATGGGAACAACGATCTGGTCGCGCGCTTCGGGCAGCAGGCTGCCTCCGAGTTCCGGTTCTAATGCCTGGCGCTGCGGCTGGCCGTTCTCTACGGCGCGTCGCAACAGGGGCAGGTCGAGCGGCATGGGGGTTTCGGCAAAGCCTGCCAGGTAGTTTCCATATCCCTGTTGGGCCATGATGCGCAGGTCGTCTCCCTCCAACATGCCGATCAATCCCGCATCCGCGCGCGACTGGCGCATGGCCCATTCGAGGGTGATGCGCAGGGCGCGGTCCATTTCCAGGCTGGCGTTGAGTTCGCGGTCAATGCGCTGCATTACCGAGAGTTCCTCCACGCGCGCGGCCAGTTCCTGGTCGGTAAGGGTGTATAGGCGCGCATTGTCAATGGCGACCGCGGCCTGTCCGGCGAAGGCGGTCAGCAGGTTTTGGTCGTCGTCGCCAAAGGGGAGGCCGTCGCGGCGGTTAATCACCTCGATCACGCCGATGACGCGATCTTTCACTTGCAACGGAACAGCCAGCAGGGCGCGCGTCTGGAAGCCGGTTTGCTGGTCCGTTTTGACAAAGCGCGAGCCGGAGCGTTGCGCGTCGTTGTCTATCACCGGGCGGCGGGTTTGCACGGCGAGTCCTACAATTCCGCTTCCCGGCGGAAGGCGCTGTCCCAGCAGGTTGGTGGCCACCGGGCCGACCGTCACCGTGAAGATGAGTTCATCGTTCTGGTCGTCCACAAGAAAGAGGCTGCCTGCTTCGCAGTTTAAAATGGAAACGGCGTTTTCAAGAATATTCTTGAGCAGGGGTTCCGATTCGAGGGTGGAGGTCAGTTGCCGTGTGATCTCGTTCAGGGTGGTCAGTTGTCGGGCGCGGCGTTCGGATTCTTCGAGCAGGCGCGACTTGACGATGGCGCCGGCAGTCTGGTCGGCGATGTTTTGCAGCAAGTCCACTTGCCCGCGCGTATAGTTGACCAGCGAGTCGCGGCTACCCACGCTGAGCGCGCCGATGGTCTCCGCGCCCGCGTTGAGCGGAACGCCCATCCAGGCATATACGTTTTCTTCGGCGGGAATCAGGTTGAGCGCCTGGCTTTCTCGCAGATAATCTTGTGTCAGCAACGGACGTCCCTTACGAATGACATCCTGCGCCAGGCCGTAATCGGAAGGCAGGGGCGCATTCTCGAGGTCTTCGCGGCGGTCGCGGTTTTCCACGCTGAAGGGATGGTAGTAGTAATCGCCTGCGCGGTTGTACAACGTGATGTGAAAGTCGGTGGATGGAATGATCTGCGCGGTCTGGGCATAGATCAATTCCAGCACATCATCGAAGGAGAGGGTGATGTTCACGCCCTGTGCGACGCGCGTCAGGGCGTTCATTTCTGACACGCGGCGTTCGAGGTCCGACACGGTTTGGGCGCGTCCGATGGCGATTCCGGCCTGTTCGCTGATGTTGTCGAGGAAGGTTAATTCTTGCGGCGCGTAGGCGCGCCCGGAGATGCGCTGTCCAAGAGCCATCCATCCCAGCGGGCGATCCTTGCCTGCCAGACGGACAAAAAGCCGCGTCCCAAGCAGCGTCAGGCGGGCTGTCTCGCCCCGCAGCGAGGCCGGTACATCGGCCCCGTCGAGATAGAGCGGAATGCGCGAGGCCTGAAAATACTGCACGATGGGGCTATTGGCCGCGAAGCGAATATCGCTTGTGGGGCGTCCATCCGGCCCCGGCATGGCAACGTATTGATCGTTCAGATTTTCGTACAGGTAAATGTGCGTGCGGTCCGGGCCGAGCGCGCCCATGAGGGTCTCGCGCAGCGCCTGGCTGATGCCTGCCTGGTCCACTGCGCTGGAAACCTGGTGCGTGAATTCCTGCTGGCTTTTCAGGTAGGCGCGTTGGCCGCGGAAGAACGTTGCGTCGAGCGCGGCTTCCACGCGTTGGCGCAGAGGCATGAGCAGGACAATAATCAGGAACACCAGCGCAATGACCAGGAAGATATTATCGGCGCGGAACACCGCGTTAAAGATGAGGAACAAGCCGGAAACGAGCAGCCCCAATCCCCCGATAATGATGATCATCAGGATGGAATACGCCAGCCCCTGCCGCACCCAGGCCTCGGTCTGCAAGAGGCGGAAACGCAAAATCGTGTATCCCAGGCTGAGCGGAAAGAGAATCAACGGCAGGAAAATCTTCGTGGAGAATGGCTCATGCGTGATGGGATTGGTCAGCATCCAATAGATCGCCCACGAGAGACCGACCAGGGTACCCAGTAAAACCGTGCGCGCCTGTGATTTGATGACCGGCGATTGAGCGGCAACGCTGTGGTACACCTGCATGCCAATGAAGAACAGGCCACCCATCGCGACGAAGATGTAAATAAACTGCCACGCGCGAAAATAATGGGTGGGATTCTCAAAATCCCACAAGGTGGTCGCGGCATAGGCCGTCAACGCCAGGGCGATCAGATAGCCGATCCATCGCAGGTAGGGGCGTGTAATCGTGAACTTGAACTCGCGCGGAAAGTTGAGCGCCATATCCACCATTGAGCCGCCCACCATCGCCAATCCCAGCGTCCAAAACAACGTAAAGCGATGTGTGGTGGAAATATCGAAAAACGTGGCAGTCGTGATGGATAGGGAAGTGGCAAACAGGGAAAAGGCGCGCCCGGCCGATTCTGAGCGGCGCAGCCCAAAGACCCACCCGCTCAACAGCAGGAACAGGGCGCTTATAAAAAAAGGAATGACGACAAAGGAGACCAGCGAAGCCGAAACCTGGCCGGTCGGCAGGTACGAGAACGAGCGCAGGGTCACGGTGTATTCGTGCAAGGCCCCGCTTTCATTTGCTTCCATCACCACAGGCACCGATTCGCCCGGGCTGAATGTTCCCAGCCTCTCCGTCAGTTCCTGCGCGGAGCGGACATCCTGCCCAAACACACTCACCAAACGGTCGCCCAATTGAATCCCCTGAGCTGTCAGCGGCCACTGCTCCTGCGCGGTCGGCGACTGGAGGCCATTGTATACCATCGTCTGCTCGAAAAAGGCTCCCAGGAAAGGTGTCTGAATCCAGCGACTCGCCAGAAAAATGGACGCCGCAAACACAAGCAACGCCGCGGTCTGATAGATCCCAATGATCCATTGCAAGACCCTGCTCAACGCGGATTGGAACGTTTGAGATTGAAACATGGCTGTGGTGAAATTTTACTCTCGTTTAACGGGGAATGAGATGATATTTCCATGACAAAGCCGTTAACATAAAAGAACCCGCCTCCTGATTAATGGGAAAGCGGGTCCATGGTTGCGGGCATCTCCGACGGGTTAAATATCCAGGTTGCGCACGGACTTGGCGTGCGTCTGAATGAAGCGGCGGCGGGGATCTACCGCGTCGCCCATCAACATGTCGAAGGTGCGGTCGGCTTCTGTGGCATCCTCCACGTTGACTTGCAGGAGCGTGCGGTTGGCCGGATTCATCGTGGTCTCCCACAACTGATCGGGGTTCATTTCGCCCAGCCCTTTGTAACGTTGAATATTTGCCTTGTCGGCTGCGGCCATTTCCTTGAGAGTCTTATCCTTCTCCTTGTCGCTGTAAGCGTATTTGACATTATTTTTGTACGCAATACGATACAGCGGCGGCTGGGCAATGTAGAGATGCCCCTCTTCGATCAGCGCTGGCATGTACCGGAAGAAGAAGGTCAGCAACAACGTGCGGATGTGCGAACCGTCCACATCGGCGTCGGTCATAATGATGACGCGGCCATAGCGCAATCCCTCCACGTCAAAATTGTCGCCGATGCCGGTGCCGAGGGCCGAGATCAGCGCCTTGATCTCATTGCTCGAAAGGATCTTGTCGAGGCGGGCGCGTTCGGTGTTCATGATCTTGCCGCGCAGGGGCAGGATCGCCTGGAAATGCCGGTCGCGTCCCTGTTTGGCTGAGCCGCCGGCCGAGTCGCCTTCCACAATATAGAGTTCTGTTTTGGATGAGTCGCGTTCCGAGCAGTCTGCCAGCTTGCCGGGCAGGGTCAGCGACTCAAGCGCCGACTTGCGGATGACGAGGTCGCGCGCTTTGCGGGCTGCGTCGCGCGCGCGGGAGGAAGTGAGACACTTGGCCACAATGGCCCTGGCAGCCTGTGGGTTTTCCTCGAGAAAGGTCGCAAACGCTTCGCCCACCACCTGCGTAACATAGGTCTGCACCTCGGGGTTCATCAATTTGACCTTGGTTTGCGATTCGAATTGCGGTCCCGGATGCTTGACCGAAACAATGGCCGTCAGACCTTCGCGTGTATCATCGCCGGTGAAATTGGGGTCGGAATCTTTGAGCAGGCCGCTCTTGCGCGCATAATCATTGATGACGCGCGTCAACGAGGCGCGCAGGCCGGTCATGTGCGTGCCGCCGTCTATGGTGTTGATCGTATTGGCAAACGAATACACCGACTCGGTGAACGCGTCCGTGTATTGCACCGCCGCCTCCACGCCAACGCCCTCGATCTCCTTTTCCACGTACACCACCGGGTGCAAATTTTCCCGGTTGCGATTCAGGTACCGCACGAACGAAGTGATGCCGCCCTCGAAGTAGAAATTCATTTCGCGGTTGGCGCGCTCATCCACAAAGCGGATCGTCACGCCGCGCGTCACAAAGGCCATCTCGCGTAAGCGTTGAACGAGCGTATCGAAACGATAATCAAAATCTTCAACGAAGATCTGCCGGTCGAACTTGAACGTCTGCCGGGTGCCGGTTTCGTCCTTCTTTACCTCGCCGGTCTTTTTGATCTTGCCCTGCGGGATGCCGCGCTTGTATTCCTGCCGCCACAATTTGCCGTCGCGCTTAATCTCGGTGATCATCCACTCAGATAGCGCGTTGACCGCTGAAACGCCCACGCCGTGCAAGCCTCCAGAGACTTTATACCCGCCGCCGCCAAATTTGCCGCCCGCCCCGATCACGGTCATCACCACATCCACCGTTTCCATGGGCTTGCCGTTCGCGTCCTTCTTGCTTGGGTGCGGGCCAACCGGGATGCCGCGCCCGTTATCTTCCACGGTTACGCTGCTGTCGGCATGAATGGTAATATCAATACGCGTGCAAAAACCAGCCAGCGCCTCGTCTATGGCGTTGTCCACCACTTCGTACACGAGATGATGCAGGGCTTTAATGTCTGTGCCGCCCACATACATGCCGGGGCGTTTGCGCACGTGTTCGATTCCCTCCAGCGCCTGGATGGAACTGACATCGTATTTTGTTTTCGAACTGGATTCAGTCACGGCAACCTCCAACCTTCTTTGAACCAATGATTTCCTCTCTACCGTACATTTACCGCTAAGCCCGCAAAGAACGCAAAGAAAATCTTTTTAGCCTTAGCGTGCTTTGCGGTAAAAGTCTTCTCATGTACGGTAGAGAAATGATTTCTAAAGCGGGCGCGGCGCGTTGGTGTTCCATCGTTCCGCGACCTGATTCATCCATACCTGCACGTCGCGGTAATAAATAAAACTGGCCGCCAGCAGCGCGGTGGTCACGAAGGCATGCCCGGCCATGCCGACCAGCAGCATCCACGAATCGTCCGCCGGCACATTCCATAAAATATTCAACCCCTGCGCGGCAAGAAACAACGCCAGCACGAACAAACTGGCCGAGGGCAGGGCAAAGCGCGACATACGCAGACTGCTCAGCGCCGAACGCAGGGCGCCTTCGCCCCTCATAAAAATTCCATGCGGCATGAAAAAAAACGGCGCCACCGCCCACGATGCAACCAGCATCATCACGAACATCCCCACCTGCATCGCCGACGCGCCAAACAAGTTCAACAAAGACAGGATGGCAAGCGCCGGCATTCCCACCACCAGTGAGGCCACTAAAAACCCGGCGGAAAAGATCAGGCTTTGCCCGATCGTTCTTGATATCGGGAACGCAGATTCGCCTGGAGCAACCAGGCGCGACACTCCGCGAAAGTACACTGCGCCCAGCGTCCAACCCAGAAGCGTAATCAGGGTCAGCCACCCCAAAAAAGACAGCCAGGATCCAACCTCGATCATGGCCGGCGCGCCGAACGGCGTTTCGACCGGCATCCGTCCCTGCATTAAACTGGAAACGCCCAGCGGGAACGTTCTCAGGCTTCCAAGCAGGTTAAAGCGCCGGAAAAATTCGAGCCATACCTCTTCCACTTGTTTTAGATCATCGGCGGGCAGCCCGCTGGCGTTATAAAACAGGGTCATCTCTGCGTAGAGCGCGGCAAATATACTTTTCACGCTCAAGCGCGGCCCCATCCAGAGAAAGGCATCCAATGCAAACGGCCACAGCGCCAGGGAAAGATGGCCGGAGATCATGTCCAGTCCGGCCTTTAACGCGCCCATCGCGCCGGGCGGAGGCGGGATGGGCTGGGAGTTCGCGCTCGAATTCATAAGCAATTGATTTTACCATACCGACCCGCTCCAAAATTGGACGCAGCGCGGGTGGTACAATCCCCTCATGGAACAACATTCCCCTCTGCCCGACACCAACCGCATCGGCGTACTCGCCGCCGCCGTGTTGCTGACCTTGGCGCTGGGGCATTTCATTCCATCTACTGCGGTGGATCTTCGCCTCACACTGGGTTCGTTCTCCCTCGCACTTCCGGTCAATCTGGGCTTCCTGCTTACCGTGCTCGCTGCCGGCCTGACCGCCACCGGCATGGATTGGCTCCTGCAAGGCCATCCCGAACTGGGCAAGCGCCCCACGTTGGAGCATTATCTGCTGCCCACCCTCACCGTTCTTGTGATCGGCGTGCCGTTGGGGATGATCGCCCCCGGCCCAGTGTGGTGGGGCGTCTTTGGAATGGCAGGCACGCTGATCGTGATCGTCTTTCTGGCGGAGTATGTTGCCGTGAACCCGGCGGCATCGAGCTACTCCGCCTCCACCGCCCTGCTCACCGCGCTCTCGTTCTCAGTTTATTTGACTTTGCTGGTATCCCTCGATGCCACCCAGCCGCGCCTGGTCATTCTCCTGCCGGCGGTGTTTGTGGGAAGCGCGCTCGTTGCGCTGCGAACCCTGCGCCTGCGCCTGCACGGTCAGTGGGAAATATTCTGGGCTGCCGGCATCGCGCTCGTATCCATTCAAGTCGCGGCGGCCCTGCATTACTGGCCGATTCATTCCATTCCCTTTGGCTTGATTGTGTTTGCTCCGCTTTACGCGCTCACCTCGCTGGCCGGGAACGTGGGCGATGGAACCCCACTGCGCCGCGCATGGCTGGAGCCAATGGGCATCCTTGTGCTTTTCTGGGCGACGGCCTTCCTTTTGCGCTGATTTAACCGACGCCTTTCTTCGGACCAAAACACGGCGCGCCGCCAGGTCGAGTAACCTGCGGCAAAATTTCGGGTTATGGTTTACATCCCATACGAGGAGTGACGTTGTAATGGAATATTTTTCCGCCATCGCAGTGCTGATCGCCGCCTACCTGGTCGGTTCGATCCCTTTCGGTTTGATGATCGTAAAAATCACCACCGGCAAAGATATTCGCAAGGTGGCAAGCGGGCGCACCGGCGGAACCAACGCCATGCGCGCAGCCGGATTTTGGGCGGGATTCGCCACCGCCATTTTCGATATCTTAAAAGGCGCGGCGGCGGTCTGGCTGGCGCGCCTCCTGTTGCCCGAACAGACTCTCGTCCACGCGCTGGCCCCCATCGGCGCCATCCTCGGTCACAATTATTCCATCTTCCTGCCGGATTACGATGAGAACGGAAAGTTCAAAGGCTTGCGCGGCGGCGCGGGCGGCGCTCCCAGTATTGGCGGCGCATTTGGACTCTGGCCGGCCTCGCTAGCCATCATCTTCCCGCTTGGCGTGCTGGTGTTTTTTACGATCGGCATCGCATCCGTCACCACAATGAGCGTGGCCTTCCTTGCCATTGTGGTTTTTGTTGTGCGCGCCGCTCTCGGTTTAAGTTCCTGGGTGGATGTGTTGTATGCGGTCGTTGCAGAAATCCTGCTCATCTGGGCGCTGCGCCCAAATATCAAGAACCTGTTTGCTGGAAAGGAACGTGTTGTGCCGATCAGCCTATACGGAAAATGGAAGGCCAAACACGAAGCCCGGACCAACTCTTCGCAATCATAGCGAAACAAAAACGAGCCGATCACCCGGCTCGTTTTTGTTTCACATCTTGCACAGCGCGCAGCCTCCCTGGAGAACGCCGCTTACGCGTCCGTGTCGCTCATCTGACGGTACAACGCGCGCAAATTGCGGCGATGCAGTGTTTCTGCCAGCCCGCCAAGATACACGCGGCTCTTTCCACATTCTTCGATACTGACCCCTTCGAGATATTCCTCCGCATTGCGGCGTCGCAGCGCGCCCTTTACCGATTTCTTAACGGCGGCAAGATAATTGAGGTTCTCCTTCACTGCCGCGTCAATCTCGCCGCGCAAGATGATGTCGCCATGTCCCTGGATGATATTTTCCAGCCCCATGCGCCCAACCTTGCGAATCGAAGAGATCGCATCCTCCACGTCGCCATCCACAAGGGAGGGAATGGGCATGAACGCATCGCCTGCGAACAGGACGCGGTCCTCCTCCACTAGAACGGCAATGCCATCCTCGCTATGGCCGGGCGCGACAAGCAGGATCAGGTTCTTCTTGCCCACGCGCAGGGTCATTTCGCCGGAAGAGAAGGTCATGTGCGGCGGGACAACCCGCACCTGGCGCAGAGCGGTATTCTGTTGGCGCGCCAACTCCAAAGACGGCGCACCGCGCTCCATCAGCAGTTCGCGGCAGCGCGCATGGCCGATCACGGTGGCCTCCGCAAAAAAACAGTTGCCCCAGGCATGATCGGCGTGATAATGGGTATTGACCACATAGCGCACCGGCACGCCCAGTTCACGCTCGATAAAATCGCGCATTTGCATAGTCTCGTCTGGAAGGGCAAGCGTGTCAATCATCACCGCCCACTGCGGTCCTACCACCACCCCGGCCGTCACCTGGGCATACACATCACTTTGAAACCAGTACACATTTTCAGAAACACGTTCACGCTGCATGGAACACCCTATTTAAAGAATTGTTTCAATTTCCTGTTGAATTTCCGGAATTGATTCGGCGGGGTATAAAATAGCACAAGTAAAGCAAAAAATCAAGTTGTATACACAAAAACACGCCGCCCAACCATCTGCTTGCTTGCAAACTTGTAAAGTGATACACTCCATTTAATACTATGGCAACATCATTATTGGTCGTCACCCCTCAAAATAGTTTCAGTTCGATGATGCGCGCCTCGCTCGAAGAAAGCGGGCATTACCGCGTCCACACCGCCGGGGACGAACCGGCCGCGCTCGTACAATTGAAGACCGAAAAATGCGCGCTGGCTATTCTGGATACGGAACTTGGAATGGAGGCAGTCGTGGAAATCGGACGCGCCCTGCGTGCGCTCCATCCTGACCTCAAACTGGTCCTCGTTTCCGGCGAAGAACTGCCTGTGGAGCTCGACTCCATCCGCCCATGGGTCTTGTTACGCAGGCCCTTTTACCTGCCCGAACTGATGAACATGCTCGAAGAAATGCTTCCCGCCGCTCCCAACGCCGACCTGCCCTGGCTGGCCGACGTGAACAAAGCCGCCCAACGCCTCACACGCCTGACACTGGAATCCTCCGCACAGGCCGCATTGATCACGCGCGAAAAGTCGCTGTGGGCCTACGCCGGTCAATTCTCGCAAGAGACCGCCAATGAGATTGTCCGCATCGTCACCCGCAACTGGGACGAACAAAAGGGCGGCGACCTGTTGCGTTTTGCGCGCCTTGAAACCACGCGCGCCGAGCACATGCTCTACGCCACCGCCCTTGCAGCCAGCACCATCCTGGCGATGGTCTTTGACGCGGAGACACCCTTCAGCACGATTCGCATGCAGGCTAATTCACTGGCGCGCTCGCTCTCGATGGAAAAGACCGGGCCGATTGCCCCGTACGTGGAATCTGTCCAGGCGGCCGAACCTGCTCCCCCGCCGGGCAGGGAAGCGCAGGAGGAGCTGCCCTCCATTGCGGAGATCCTTTCCGACATCCCAACACCGATTCCGCGTCCGCACGATGAACCGATCGCGCCGGTCATGCAAATGGATCTCTTGACTGAAACCTCGACCGCGCTCGAAACTGCCGACTCGGCCTCGCTCGAAACGCGCAAGTCCGCGCCGCTGGCCGAGGTGCATATCATCAGCCGCGAATCTTCGCCAGCCATTCACCGCGCCGCGGAATTGCAAGCCATGGATTCTACGATAAAGCACGAGGCGGAAGAGCTGGAGGTTACTGCGCCCTCGCAGCCCAAACGACCGCCCACGCCGGTGCGCGCGCCCCAGCCCGGCCAGTTGGATGAGACACGGCCTCATTCGATCGCTGAGGCGGCGGGACGCAATCTGCTCGAACCGGCCTCGGCGGGAATGTATCATCTTAATTATGCCTGTCTGCTCGTCCCGCGCTTCGCCTCACATTTCCTGGCGGGCGACTTGGCCAACCGACTTGGCGAGTGGTTCCCCGTCACGTGCGTCGCCTTCGGCTGGCGACTGGAGTTCATGGCCGTGCGCCCGGAATATTTGCAATGGGTGGTCAGCGTTCCGCCGAACACCTCGCCCGGTTACCTGATGCGTATCATGCGCCAGCAAACCTCGGAAAAGATCTTCGCCGAATTCCCGCGTATCTTGCAGGAAAATCCATCCGGCGATTTCTGGGCGCCCGGTTATCTCATTATGGGCGGGAGCCAGCCGCACCCGCAGCAACTGGTGAAGGATTACATCAAACAGATACGCGAGCGCCAGGGGATTTCCCAGCCGCGCTAGCGCCTCAACCGGCTTAAGTCACAGGCAAAGCGAAAAGCGCCAAGCCCATCCAGTAGAAGCGGAACGGACGAAATTATTGGCGATCTTTTCGAAAGGCTGTAACAAAGCGGCTGTGATTCAGTGAGCCCATATCCTGCTGAACGTGGTGGAGAAAAAAAACGGACGGCGAGATCAGCGAAACGCTGCGCGTCAGCGAGCAAATGCTACGGTCTACGCGCTTGCGATGTGCAACGGACAGCGTAAAAGCCGCATGCCGCCGAAAGATGTGAAACGGGCCGAGATTAAAGGAGCGCTCTTTCCAAGCAACGCCTGGCGCGTTTCATTCCTGATGGTTGGGCGCTAATGACGGGGATTGCTGTATAGGAACAAGCGCGCAAGGACAGGCAGGCTTCAATCCAATAAAACTGTACCGTAAACGGCGCTTGCAAGGTCTTCAAGAGCATTACCCTGCAACCTGCTCTGGTTGAGGTCTGAGTCGGCGTTAGCCACACGGAAATAATCACTCGCTGTGGCGGCTGCGCGCAAACGAGCGCGCAGTAGTCATATGCCGCGCAAGAAGCGTATCGCTAACGTTGGCTGATTTATGCAAGCGCCAAACAAAAATCCTCCCGTCGGGAGGATTTAGTGAGCGCGGAGAGATTCGAACTCTCAACCAATGGCTTAAAAGGCCACTGCTCTGCCATTGAGCTACGCGCCCCGAAATTTAGCGGATTGCATTCTATCACGTGAAATTAAGGGCGTCAACGTAATAGATTCAAGCCCGTCCACGTCCATGCCGCTGGAGGTAGTCATGCCTGATGTGCAATATGTCTATGAAGCGGACTTTCAAGCCGAGGTGATCAACGCCTCGGAACCTGTGCTGGTGGATGTAACCGCCGCCTGGTGCGGCCCGTGCCGTATGATTGAGCCGATCGTACGTGAACTGGCAGCAGAATGGCAGGGCCAGGTCAAGGTGGTCAAAGTGGATGCGGACCAGAATCCCGGCGTGCTGACGCAATATGGCATTCTAAGCATCCCGACCCTGATGTTTTTCAAAGGCGGACAATTGACCGAACGCATCACCGGCTTCGTGTCGAAGGAAAAACTCAAGTCCAGGATTCTGCCGCACTTGGACTGACCCTGCTCGCGGTCGGGACGAGGCTGCTCCGGCTTTTGGCTATCGCCCGACGGCAGGACAATCGCTTAAACTGAAAGAGCCGGGGTCCCTGGTCCCGGCTCTTTCAGTTTAACTGAGGAGAAGAGAAATCGCTGTCCTGCGCCCTGAATGTATCACACGTTTGCAGGGAATGCTTGACGCCCGCCCTACGCGACCTAAACGGAATCATGCTGAACTTTGTGAGTTTTTTCTAACAAGCCGTACGCGCAGCCTTGCACAGGGAGTGTTAACGCACCGCACAGATGGTTGCGCTCGCGAACGCCAAATACCCGCTTTCATGAAGTACGGATGACGTCCGGCTTTCGCCTGTCCGCAAATCGTGCAAGAGAATGTCTGGTTGGCTCGCAAAATGCGGACCCGGCCAGAGTTCTCTCACACTGGATAAATCGAACGTTCTGTGTGTTTAAGCCCTGCCAGGCGAAAGTTGATTGTGCGTTAACTCTATGGGCGTTCAACCAAAATAAAGACACCCTGCTCCAGGAAATGGGCAGGGTGTCTTTTGATGACACTATCCTACTTTCGACTTGGGAGAGTCCGTTGTGGCAGGCGTCGCTACAGAGCGGCTAATTCTCAACCATGAGTTGGGCGAAGTTGGTATCTTTCAGGCGTTGCACCAGTTCGTCCTGCGCGTCGCACCAGACCGGGCGCAACGGGCAGTTGTGATCGAACTCACAGGCGCCGTTTGCGCCCACGCACTCGTTCAACTGGATCGGACCGTCAATGGCCTCTACCACTTCCAGCAGGGTGATATCTTGCGCGGGACGGGCCAACGTCACGCCGCCGCGCGCGCCGCGCGCGGTGTGCAATAATCCCGCGATCGAAAGTTGCGAAATGATCTTGGCTAGAAACGATGCAGGGATGTGTTGTTCCTTTGCCACTTCGCTGGTTGCGGCCCGCCTGCTGTTCCCCAGTCGGGATAGGTATAAGACTGCCCGCACGGCGTAATCGGCTTGACGTGTGATCTGCATACGCGCTCCTTCTTTTAAAGCAGATAATATTTACCTGCTTTTGCAATTTTAGCGTCTCTTTCCCCGGCAGGCAAGTGATTTAGGTCATTGACAAAGCGTGACCTTTTGCTGCGAACAATCAAGCCAGTTTGCGGCCCTTGGGCAAATCACCCGGCTTCCATGCCGCCTGTAAAGCCTGCTCCACCGAACGAACCTCAATCACTTCAATTCCTTTTGGATATGGCTCGCCCTTGCGGATGGCTTTCGGCACGATGGCAGTTTTGAACCCCAGTTTTTGCGCCTCGCGCAAACGCGGCACCATTTGACCGGGCATGCGCAATTCGCCAGCCAGTCCGATCTCGCCGATTAACACCGCTTCCGCGCGCACCGGCACATCGCGCCACGAGGAGGCAATGGCGGCCGCCACAGCCAGGTCGGCGGCGGGTTCGTCAATCTGAATGCCGCCCACCACGTTGACGAAGATATCCTGCTCGCCCAGTTTGAGTCCCACGCGGCGCGTCAGCACGGCGGTGATCAACAACACGCGATTGAAGTCCACGCCGTTGGGAGTGCGCCGCGCATTGCCAAATTGAGTGGGCGAGGTCAAGCCTTGAATCTCCACCAGGATCGGGCGCGTGCCTTCCATCGTCACGGCAATGGCGGAACCCGCCGCGTTAACCATGCGCTCCGCGAGGAACGCTTCGGATGGGTTGGTCACCTCGATCAGTCCGCCCTCGCGCATTTCAAACACGCCGACTTCGGATGTGGCGCCGAAGCGGTTCTTCACCGAACGTAAGAGACGATACGCCTGGAAGCGGTCGCCTTCGAGATATAAAACTGTGTCCACGATGTGTTCGAGGATGCGCGGACCGGCGATGGCGCCCTCCTTCGTCACGTGACCGATGATAAAGACCGTGATGCCGCTGGACTTGGCAAGTTCGCGCAAACGCGAGGCGCTTTCGCGCACTTGCGTCACCGATCCCGCGCTCGAATCGATCTCGGACAGATAAACGGTCTGGATCGAATCAACGATCAATAGATTGGGCTTGACCTCGCCGATGTGATTGAAGATGACTTCGAGATTCGTTTCGGTGACGAGGAATAACGCCTCAGGCATGGACCCCGAAGCGGGTCCTGTCAAACGGGCCGCGCGCATTTTAATCTGCCGCTCGGACTCTTCGCCCGAAACGTACAGCACGCGCTGACTCTTGCCCATCTCCATCGCCATTTGAAGCATTAACGTGGATTTGCCGATGCCCGGGTCACCGCCGACCAGCACGATCGAGCCTGGCACAATTCCGCCGCCCAGCACGCGCGCAAATTCGCCGATGGGAAGATGAATTCGATCCTCATCCTGCCCGCTGACATCGCCGATGGGACGCGGCTGCGAGCGGCCCGTCAACCCGCGCACGTTTGCTTTTTTCGCGGCGGGCTCGTCGTGGACGATTTCTTCGACCATCGAGTTGAATGAGTTGCATTGCGGGCATTTGCCCATATATGTTGCGGAGACGCGTCCGCAATTCTGACAGACGAAACGGGTTTGTGTTTTGGCCATGCTTATGCCTTTCCTCGATGTTGCTCGCACGGACACAATGCGCGCAGATAATGCCAGTTATAAATTCCGTAATCGTGTCCGTCCTCCCAGACGATGGTGAGGGCGTATGATCCAACAGCGCGGATGTTGGCGAGACGCGTCTCCGCCGAGTCGGGCAGGTTTGCGTTGAACATGGTTTCATCCGGTTCGGCGCGCATGTTCTCGTGTCCGCCGCGGCAGGAGGCGCATGGACAGGCCGCGCGTAATAAGCCAAATGGATATACGCTCATGTGCCCGTCGTTCCAGGTGAGGGTGAGATTGCGTTGAGTTTTGTTGGCAGTGACGCCGGTCGGTTTTTCGTTCATGCTTCTCTCGTTGACCGCGTAAATGGGCGGCATTGTGGCAATGTGTTGGGGACGCGTATGTTTCGGATAGGTTTCAAGTATAGCGCAAAAGCCCCCGTCATTTCTGACGAGGGCTTTCCAATCCCTGATGACTGATGACTGATGACTGCTCACTGCTCACTTTGCGACAGCCATTGCCTCCACATCCTCCTGCTTTTTGAACTGGCTCATGTACAGGTCGTGGTAAAAGCCGTGTTGGGCAAAGAGCTCGTCGTGTTTGCCGCGCTCGATAATTTGACCAGCCTTGAGCACCAGGATCATGTCGGCGTTGCGGATGGTGGAGAGACGATGCGCGATGACGAAGGAAGTGCGTCCCTTGAGGAGTTCGTCGAAGGCTTTCTGGATCAAGCGTTCGGTGCGCGTGTCCACGCTGGAGGTGGCTTCGTCGAGGATCAGGATGCGCGGGTCTGCCAGGGCGGCGCGCGCGATGGAGAGCAGTTGCCGCTGTCCCTGAGAAAGACCCGAGCCGCGTTCGCCGAGGACGGTCTGATATTTCTCCGGCAGGCGTTCGATGAACGAGTCGGCGTTGGCGAGTCGGATCGCGGACAGGACTTCTTCATCGGTCGCGTTCGGTTTGCCGAAGCGCACGTTTTCCATGACGGTGGCGCTGAACAGGAAGGTGTCTTGCAGGACGATGCCGATCTGACGGCGCAGAGATTCGACGGTGACCTCGCGCACGTCAACGCCGTCAATTTTGACGGAGCCGTGAGTCACGTCGTAGAAGCGCGGCAGGAGGTTGATGATGGTGGTCTTGCCCGCGCCGGTCGGTCCGACGATGGCGATGGTCTGCCCCGCTTCCACGTGGAAGGAAATTTTGTCGAGAACGGGGACGCCGTCTTCGTAGGCGTGCGAGACTTCGTGGAATTCGACGCGCCCGACGATGGGCGGCATTTCCTGCGCGCCTTTTTTATCGGTGACGGCGGGATGTTCGTCGAGAATGTTAAAGATGCGCTCGCCGCCTGCGATGGCGTTTTGGATGTTGGTCCACAAGACGGCGATCTGCTGGATGGGTTGGTTGAAGCGCTGGACATAGGCGAGGAAGGTGACGACGAGTCCGAGGGTGACGGTTGTGCCGAGCAGGGTTTCGCCCTGGAGCAGATACCAGCCGCCGACGCCGGTCACGATGGCGAGACCGACGTAAGAAAACGCTTCCAGTGTCGGCGCGAGCGCGGAGGTGTAGGTGACGGCGCGGATGTTGGCGTCGCGGTTGGCGGCGTTGACCTCTTTGAATTGTTCGATGTTTTCATCGGCGCGGTTGAAGGCTTGCACCTCGCGCACTGCGGCAATCGACTCCTGCAATTCGGCGTTGACGTTGCCGATCTTTTCGCGGCTCTGGCGGAAGGCTTTGCGCGCCTGGTCGGAAAAATATTTGGTGGCGAGGAACATCAGCGGCGAGACCGAAAGCGCGAGCAGGGCGAAGGGCAGGTTCGTGGTGAGCATGTTGTACGAAACCCACACGAGCAAAAGGATTCCGCTCAACACGTTGACCAGCGCGAACGAAAATGCCTGCTCGATGGCGGTCGTGTCGTTGGTGATGCGGCTCATCAGGTCGCCGGCTTCGTGTTCGGAGTAATAGCTGAGCGAGAGCGCGTGCAGTTTCTCGAAGACTTCCACGCGCAGGACGCGCAGGACGTGCTGTCCCGTCCATGCCATGGTGTAGAAGGTCGCGCCGGTCAGGACGGAGCCGGTGACGAAGAGCGTGATCATAATGAGGATCAGCCGCCCCAATGCGATGGCGCGTTCTTCGCTGGTCGCTTCGGCGGGGAATTCGTAGCCGTTCATGTGGAAGGCGGAGTGGATCAGCCGCCGCGTCCACGTCAGCGACGCGGGATCGGAGGATGTCAGCCAGCAGGTGGATTCGGCCGGGGTGTCCGATCCGCTTTGAGGGAGGAAGGAAGCGAAGCCGCCCAGCGATTGTCCGGCCGGGACGAGGAAGCAGTCGGCGGCTTGTCCGGTCAATTCGGGAGTCGTCACTTGAGCCCAGGTGGAGATGAGGACGAATCCGAGGGCGATGAAGAGCATGTACCAGTAACGGCTGAAGTATGCGCCGAGGCGGGCGAGGGTTTGCCCGAGGGCGCGCGGTTTGACGGTTTCAGCCCGGAGAAATTCGTTGGCGCGTCCGTGCATCATGGTGTCACCTCGTTCCGGTCGCGCAGGAGGGCGGCGGACGTTAGAGAACGTCCGTTACGCGGAGAACGTCCGTTACGCAGAGAATGTCCGTTACGCGGCATTGGCGCGCAGGAGACGCTCTCTAGCGTCGGGTTGAATGAAGTATTAATCATGTTGTCCGGCGCTTTCGGGTAAAAGTTGCGAGTTGTAAATTTCAGCATAGATGGGTTCTTCTTCCATGAGTTGGGCGTGTTTGCCCTGCGCGACGATCTCGCCTTTGTCGAGGACGAGGATCTTGTCGGCGTTGATGACGGTGCTGATGCGCTGGGCGATGACGAAGGAGGTGCGTCCCTGCATGAGCGTGTCGAGCGCGGATTGGATCTGCGCTTCGGTGGCGAGGTCCACCGAGGAGGTGGAGTCGTCGAGGATCAGGATGCGCGGGTTGAGCAGGAGGGCGCGGGCGATGGCGACGCGCTGTTTTTGTCCGCCGCTCATGGTGTGTCCGCGTTCGCCGACGTGCGTGTCGTAGCCGTCGGGGAAGTTGAGGATGAAGTCGTGCGCGGCGGCGGCTTTGGCGGCTTTTTGAATCTCTTCGAGGCTCGCGCCGGGTTTGCCGAAGGCGATGTTTTCGCGGATGGTGCCGCTGAAGAGGGTCGTTTCTTGCAGGACGATTCCGATTTGCGAGCGGAGTGAGTCGAGCGTCACGTCGCGCAGATCGTGACCGTCAATGGTGATGCGTCCCTCGCTGGGGTCGTAGAAGCGCGGCAGGAGGTTGATGATGGTGGTTTTGCCGGAGCCGGTTGCGCCGAGCAATGCGATCGTTTCGCCCGCTTTGGCTTCGAACGAAACTTTGTTCAGCACGGGTTCGCCGCCGCTGAAGTAACGGAAGGTGACGTTTTCAAATTTCACGCTGCCTTGCACGTCGGGCATTTTGATGGCGTCGGGTTTGTCTGTGATGTCGCTTTTGGCGTCGAGGATCTCGAAGATGCGGTCGGCGGAGGCGGTGGCTTGTCCGAGCTGGGTGACGATCATGCCGAACATCATGATCGGGAAGAAAAGGTACATCAAATACATGGAGAATTCCTGCCACGCGCCGAGCGTGAGCAGGCCGGAGATGATCTGTTTGCCGCCCACGTAGAGGATGGCGGCTTGACCGAGGTTGGCGATCATGAAGATGAAGGGGAACATGAATGTGAACAGGCGCGAGACGGCGATGGATTGTTGCATGGTGTCGTCGGCGGCGGCGCGGAATTTTTTCTGCTGTTCCTTTTCGCGCGTGAAGGATTGGATGACCTTGATGCCCGCCAGGTTTTCCTGCAGGACCGTGTTGAGGTGCGAAAGTTTTTGCTGGACTTTTGTGAAGAGCGGGCGCGCCAGGCTGGCGAAGATGATGAAGACCACGATGGCGATCGGCAGGATCGGCATGGCGGTCCAGGCGAGGGCGGTGTTGGACGAGAACAAAATAATGACCGTGCCGCCCAGCAGGATGACCGCGCCGACGAGTTGCAGGAGTCCCTGCCCGATGAAGAGGCGCACTTTTTCCACGTCGTCGGTGGCGCGGATCATCAGCTGTCCCGTCTGATTTTTGTCGTGATACGAGAACGATAAATTTTGAATCTTCGCGTACAGATCATTGCGCAGATCGTAGGCGACAGACTGCGAATTTTTCTCCGCCCAGAAGGCTTGCAGGAAGGAGAAGACTCCGCGCAGGGCGGCGAAGACAACGATGGCGACGATGGCGGCGATCAGTGCGCGCGGCGCGCCGGTCACGTCCGCTTCGAGCGCGAGGCGCAGTTGGTCCAGCGTCATGGCCGCGTCGCGTCCGGTCGCTTCGAGGACCTTCGGCAGGGCGACGCCCATGAATTGCGCGGGGATCTGATCCAGCGCGGCGAGGATCTGGTCGGCGACGTAGCCGCCGGTAACGGCGTCAATCACTTTGCGGATCATGCTCGGCACCGCCAGTTGCGAAAGTGTGGCGATCAGCAGGAAAAGATACGGAAGCGCGGCTTGCTGTTTGTAGTGCATCAGGTAGCGGATGGCGCGCTTCATCCCGCCTTTGGATTTGGGGCGGGCTGGGCGGACGCGTGAACGGGTCATGGTTGCTTGCATGGGTTTCCTTTTTTGGGGAGGGGGGGAGGTATACAGGTATACAGGTATACAAGTACACAGGTACACAGGTACACAGGTACACAGGTTACAACGTGTCTACGTGTCTACATGTCTACATGTCTACATGTCTACGTGTCTACGTGTCTACGTGTCTACGTGTCTACATGTCTACGTGTCTACGTGTCTACATGTCTACATGTCTACATGTCTACGTGTCTACGTGTCTACGTGTCTACATGTCTACGTGTCTATCCACATCCTTCGCTATCTCTGTCAAAATATCCAACGCTTCGGCGACTTTCTTTTGTTGGGCGGCGGAGAGATTCTTTACCAGGTCGTCCATCCAGCGATGGCGTTGATTGATGCCCTGCTGAATGAACTTCGCGCCTTTGGGGGAGAGTTTCAGTTTCTTGGCGCGGCGGTCGGATGGGTCTTCGTGACGCTCGATATAGCCCGCCTGCACAAGTTTTTCCGCGAGCTGGCTGGCGGCCGCGGTGGTGATGTCGAAGCGCGCGCGGATATCGGAGAGACCGCAGACGCCGCGGTGATGCAGTTGCATCAGGATGCTGAATTGCGGCATCGAAAGCCCGGTGGACTTGGCGAAGTGCGTCCAGCCGCGCATCGAGCGATGCATGAAGACGTCCATCCAGGCGCGCAGGGATTGGGAGAGGGGCGATTGGGTCATAGTTAAGCCTGCTTTTTAGTTAAGCGGGCTGAACTATATTCCCGAAGCGGGCTTTGGTCAAGGGAGGAAAGATAAGAGAAACATCAGAAAAAAACGCGGGGTTCGTTTCCCGCCCGCGCTGCGCTTAATCCAACAGCGCCTCGATGGTGTTGTTGTTATCGGCAAGCCGTTCCGCCATTTGTCTTGCGATCCACTCGTGCAGGGCGGAGGCGGTCTGCGGCGCTTCGGATTCCATACGGGTCAGCGCGTCGGAGGTGAGGCGGTAGAGGACACTGCGCTGAACGGTGATCACATCCGCAGTGCGCGGCGAGTTGAGATACATGGCGATCTCACCGACCACCGTCCCGCCGCGCAGACTGCGCAGGCGGATGATCTCTCCATCCGGCGTTTCCAATTGAATGTTGATGCGCCCCGACTCGATGAAGTACATCGAATCGGACGGGTCGCCGCGGCGCATGAGGGTGGTATGCGCGTCGGCTTCCTCGCGTTCGAGATAGTTCAACATGGACGCCACCAATTCAGGATGAGGGAAGGTGCGCTTCAACTGGGATTGGATGCCGGTCACGAGGAATTCCGTGGAAGCCTCATTGCGCGTCAAAAGCATGTTCTCGCACCACTCCATGCCGAAATCGAGCGAGGGGAAAAACTGCACACGCTGATCGCCGACAAAGCCTCCCTTCTCCATCTGGGAGCGAATGGGCCGCGCGACCTGAGTCAGCACAAGATAGATGTCGTGGATGTCCGCCAGCTGACGCATGCGCACGAACGAGGAGACCGCCGACGAGTCCAGGCTGTGGACGCGATGGAAGTCAAGGATGATGTAATGTTCGCGGCGAGTCTTATCTTCCAGAATTTCGCGCACGCGGCTCAAAATGCCGTTGACCGTGCCGAAGAAAAGATATCCCTGCAGGCGGAAGATGTGGATGCCCTCGCCATTTTTGTTCAGGATCTCGCGCTGGGTGGGAGGACGTTCCACCTTGCTGTGATAGACCTGCCCGTTGAGCGTGTCGCGCACCGTGGCAATGCGCGCGTACTTGAAGACGAACAGGACCGTCGCCAGCGCGATGCCCACGCCGACGCCCTCGAGGAATCCCACGTCCGCGATCACGAACAGGATCACCCAGACCAGCGCGTAATCGCTCCTGGGCAGTTTCGCGCGCGCGTCGTAGACCCAGTCTGCGAGGAAGGAGAGACCCAGCATCAGCAACATGCCGCGCAGGAACATGACCGGCAGGTACGCGATGAAGCCGCCGCCGGTCAACAGCACCAGCGCGCAGATGACCGCAATGGTGATGCTCACTGCGCGAGTCTTCGCGCCCATACGGAACGCGAGCGATGTCCCGCCGAGCATGTGATAGCCGACGGGTCCGCCTCCCAGTCCAGCCAGAACGTTCGAGAGACCGACCACGCGCAGTTCGCGGTTCAGGTCCATGTCGCGTTTCGCCACGAGTTCCAGCGCGGAAGCGTTCAAGAGGAAGGCGATCAAACTGACCAGCGGAATCACAACGAGGCTTCCGGCTTGCGACCCGAGCACGTTCCAATCCACCGCGCCCCAATCGGACGGGAGCATGGGTCGCCACAATCCCCCGGACGGGAATGGCTGCATCAATAACCCTTCGGCGCGCGCGCCTTCGATGGTCAAGCCCTGCGCAAAGATCAAGCCATAGAAAAGAAGAATGCCGCCCAACACGACGGCGGGCCAGATGAGAATGTGATCGAAGCGGCGCAGGATGAGCAGGACGACAAACGCAAAGACCGCAACCGGAAGCCAGCGCAGGAGCATATCGGTTTGGAAGAGCGAGGAGAACACGGACTGGCTGAGCGGCTGATCCAGCGTCCCTTCGAGCGCGCCGCGCACGATCAGCCAGCCGGTGCCCGCCAAAAATCCGCCGATGACCGGGAACGGGATGAAACGCACGAGGTTGCCAAGTTTGAACTGGCCGATCAGATAAAAGATGACGCCGGTCCCCAACGCGGAAAGGATGATCGCCGCGACCACAGTGGCATACATTCGCTCCGGCGCCGAGCCAGCCATGACTGTCGCGATGCCCGCCGCGCCGACCGCGATCAACGCGCCGGGGCTGTCTTGCGGAACGATGGTCACGCCGGGCAGGGAACTCAACGCGGACACGATCACGCTCATCACCAGCGCGCCGAACAAAAACAAACCGATGCCGCGCGAGAGGAAAGGCGCAAGATCGCCGGAAAAGATCAGCGCGGCAAGCGAGATGGCGACGGTGAGGATGATCACGCCAACCACAACCCCGGCGGTGATACCGCGCACAAGGGCTTGTGAATCGATATCGTTCGTTCGATGATTTTCTGTCATGGATATTCCTCTCGTGAAACCGCTCCTCTACCGCCGGATAAATTGGCAGGATTGTATCACTGCCAGGACTTACGCATAATTGGCGTTCTCTAAGGCCAGCAGGCGCGTTAGAGAACGCGCCCTACGCAAGGTTTTGCGTAAGTCCTGACTGCGTTTCACTCACGGGGACTCATGCTACAATGCCAGAAAGAGGACAACGTATGAAAAAATTTGTGGCAGTGGCTGGAAATATCGGGGTTGGCAAATCCACGCTGGTGCGCATGTTGTGCGCCAAACTGGGTTGGGAACCGTTCTACGAACCCGTGACCGAGAATCCCTACCTGTCCGATTTTTATCGCGACATGCACGCCTGGGCATTTCACTCGCAGGTGTTCTTTCTCACGCACCGCCTCAAAGCGCACGACGAGCTGGCGCGGCATCCATCGTCGGTGATCCAGGATCGCAGTGTCTATGAAGATGCTGAGATCTTCGCGCACAATCTGTACCTGGCGGGCAATATTCAAGAGCGCGACTACCGCACCTATCGCGACCTCTACGAAACGATGCTGCGCTTCCTGCCTCACCCGGACCTGGTGATCTACTTGCGAGCCTCCTCCTCCACATTAATGAATCGCATCTCCCGCCGCGGTCGCGATTACGAAAAGTCCATCGCTCCCGATTACATCGAAAGCCTCAATCGTCTCTACGAAAACTGGCTGATGCACTTCACCCTCTGCCCGATCCTGACCGTGCCCGGCGACGACCTCGATTTTGTTGCGCACCCCGGCCATTTAAACCTGATCGTGGACAAAATGCAGGAAAAACTGACGGGCCGCGAGGAGGTGGTCTTCGCGCCGGAGGAAGTGGCGAAGGCGGCGGCAGCATAGGTTTTGAATCAAAGACCAGGTTTTCTTCAGAGAGAAAACCTGGTCTTTGATTCAAGAAGGGCGAAAGTTCAACTCACATGCGCCAGGCGCGGGTCGAGGGCGTCGCGCAGGCCATCGCCGAGCAGGTTGAAGGCCAGCACAGTCAGCATGATGGCAAAGCCCGGCAGGAAGACAAGATGCGGCGCGGTGAAGACCTGGTTGCGTTCCGAGCCGAGCATGGAGCCCCATTCAGGCGTGGGCGGCTGCGCGCCGAGACCGAGGAATGAAAGCGCGGCCGCGTCGAGAATCGCGGTTGCGATGCCGAGTGTGCCTTGAACGATGAGGGGCGTCAATGCGTTGGGGAGGATGCGGCGGAATAAAATCTGCATGTTGGATCCGCCCAGGGCGCGCGTGGCAGATACGTAGTCCATTTCTCGAACCGAAAGGACGGAGGCGCGCACTACGCGCGCGTAGGAGGGAATCGAGACGATGCCGATCGCCAATAGCGCGTTGATCAATCCGGGGCCAAGCACGGTCACGATGGCGATGGCGAGCAGCAGCGAGGGAAAGGCCAGCAGCACATCCATCGTGCGCATGATGATGTTGTCAATCCAGCCGCCGAAATAGCCGCTGAGCGCGCCGAGGACGGTGCCGATGATGATGGCAAATGTGACCGTGGAAAAACCGACCATCAAACTGAGGCGCGTGCCGTACAGCAGACGGCTGAATTCGTCGCGCACGTTGCCGTCAATGCCGGCGATGTGCTGGGGCTTGTCTGCCGGGCAGCCGAGGAGGTGAATGCAGGGAGGCTCGCGGCGTTTCACGTCTTCGACGCCGATCAACACTTTCAATGGATCATAGGGCGCGATCCATTGGGCGGTGAGCGCGATCAAAACCATCACGCCCAAAATCACCATGCCGATCACCGCGGAACGACGGCGGAAGAGTCTCCGCCACGTCACCTGCCACAGGCTGACCGATTTGAGGGACAGGCCCTCGGCATCCAGCGTTTGAAGTTTATTTTCCTGGTCCATGATGGATTCCTAATCGAGGCGGATGCGGGGATCGAGGTAGGCGTATGAAATATCCACGAGCAGGTTCAGCGCCACAAAAAAGACGGCGATCACCACCGTGAAGGCCTGCACGATTCCATAATCGCGGGCGGTAATGGCGTCATAGAGAATGCGTCCCACGCCGGAGAGGCCGAAGATGGTCTCGGTAAGCACCGCGCCGCCCAGCAGGCTGCCGAGCGAGAGGCCGATTACCGTCACGAGCGGAAGCAGCGAGTTGCGGAAGGCGTGTTTAACGATCACCCTGCCGTTTTTCAATCCTTTGGCGCGCGCCGTGCGGATGTAATCCTGCCCGAGCACGTCCAGCATGGAGGAGCGCGCCATGCGCGCGATCAGCGCCATCGGGATGGTGCCCAGAGCGACCGCCGGGAGAATCAGATGCTGGATCGAATCTTTGAGCAGTTCCCAATTACCGGTCAGGAGCGCGTTCAAAATATTGAGACGGCTGATAAAATTGCAGAGCGTTGTGACGAATCCAGTTTCTGGCAGGGTCAATTTCCAAACCTCAAAAAACGGATCGTCCGGGATGCCGGGGCTGACGCGGCCGGAGGGAGGCAGCCAGAAGGGGGTGTCTTTGAGCAGGAGCGAGAAAACATAGGCAAGCATCAATCCCAGCCAAAAGACCGGCATGGAAACGCCGGTATTGGCCCAAATCATTGTGACCACGTCCACCCATGAATTATGTTTGACGGCGGAAATGACCCCCAAAGGAATCCCCACCAGCATGGCGATCAGCAGCGCCGCGAAACTCAACTCCACTGTGGTGGGCAGGCGTTCTTCGAGCAGGCGCGTGACTGGCAAACTGTAACGAATGGAATTTCCAAAATCGCCGCGCGCAATTTCTCCAATGTAAATTCCAAATTGGGTCATGATCGGTTTGTCCAGCCCTTTTTCGCGGATGAAGCGGTCGCACACGGCATCCGTTGCCTTCTCGCCGAGAATCGCCCGGCACGGATCGCCGGGAATGAGGCGCGCCAGCGCAAACGTGACCAACAAAATGCCAAATAATACCGGGATGGAAGTAAGGATGCGGCGCAGGATGTACTGGATCATCATGGGATGTTCTGCCTTTTGAGAATACGGGATGGTGGGCAACCACCATCCCGTATTTTTCTTGCAGGTTGTGGATGTTACGACTTATCCACCGGGTTTCTTCATCAGACCCCAGAGGTAATCGTAGTACTCCCACAGGTTGGTGTTGCCAACGTGGAACGGTGAGCCGATGTTCAGGCCCATGTTGAACGTGGCGACTACATCCGCAGCGTCGAAGGTCGAGCCGTCGTGGAAGGTGACGCCCTGGCGCAGGGCGCAGGTCCAAACGGTCAGGTCTTCATTCGGCGTGCAGGATTCAGCCAGGGCAGGATGGGTGGCAGTGCCGTTGATCTCGTACGAGTAGAGCGCTTCGGTCACCTGCTCGCAAGCGCGCAGAGATTCGCCGTCGGTCTCATCCGCGCAGAACATGCTGATCGGTTCTGCGTTCTGCATCCAGACGAAGACATCCCGTCCACCGGGGTCGGTGGCGAAAAACGACTCGCTGGTCAGCGGGCTGGCCTGCGGGTTGACCACGTCGGCGCGGTACGCGACAGCGGAGCCGCCGTGCGCGATCGGGATCATCGGGACCAGTTCGCGGATGGCGTTGTTCGCCTCGGTGTACACCGGGGCGGCCTCGGCCGGGTCGGCGATCGTCGCGCCGAGAGCGATCGGCTCGTAGATCGCGGCCGGGATCGCGCCGAACTGCTGGGTGGCCTGGCCGAAGTGATAATCCAGGAAGTTGGTAATGTGCGGGTAATCCGCGCCCCAACCGAGCAGGTACAGGCCGTCGAGGCGGCCCGCGCCGGACTCTTCGATGAAGGCGCCCGATTCCATGACCACGATCTCGGCGTCAATGTTCAGGTTTTCCTTCAACTGGGACTGGATGTCCTGGGCCACGCTGCTCACCTGGGGCAGGTAGCCGCGCACGACATCGCGGAAGTACAGTTTGGTCGCGAAACCATCCGGGAAGCCGGCTTCGGCCAGCAAGGCCTTGGCAGCGGCGGGGTCGAAGTCATACCACGCATCGCCATCGCAGGCGTTCGGGATCGAGCACGGGGTGAAGTGACTCGCCACTTCGGAGCCGACCGGGTAGAAGGTGTCCACGATGCGCTGGCGGTCAATACCCTGGGCAATCGCCTGGCGAACCTTCACATTATCGAACGGCGCGAAGGTGTTGGTCATGCCGATGTAGAAGACATTCAACGCCGGGCGCAGGGACAGTTGCAGCGTGGAGTCAGCCTGAATGGTGGCGAAGTCATCGGGACCGGGGTTGTCAAAGCCGTCAATCGTGCCAGCCTGTAGTTCGAGCAGGCGGGCCGCGGACTCAGACGACCAGCGGAAGACGAGCGTTTCGGCGGCAGGCGCCTCGCCCCAATAGTCGGGGTTGGCGGTGAAGGTGACACTTTCGCCGCGCTTCCACTCGCTGACCATGTACGGGCCGGTGCCGACCGGATGTTCGAGACCTTCGCTGGTGCGGGTTTCGTCACCGGCGGTAGACTCGATCCATTCCTGCGGGTAAATAGAGAAGGGGCTGAAGGCGATCTTCGAGAGGAAGGCCGGGTCCGATTTGCAGAGCGTGAAGACCACGGTGTTAGCGTCCTGGGCGACTACCGACTTGATGAAGCCGGTATAGCCATTGCCGCATTCCGCAACCGACAGGCTGGTGCCATCATAAGTGGCGATCGGCACGTCGGGAATCGGGGTGGGTTCCGCCGTCGGAGGGGCGGTGGGTTCCGCGGTCGGGGCATCGGTCGGAGCCGTGGTCGGCTCGTCCGTTGCCGCGGGAACTTCGGTCTTTTGACCGCCGCAGGCCGCGAGGGCCATACTGGCGATCATAATGACCGAAAGCAAGGCAAACAGTTTCTTATTCACAGTTCTCTCCTCCAGTAGGATGATTTGGGTAAGGTGATTGGCAATTGGAAAGTGAATGGATATATTTCAGGCATCGGCCTCCTTTCAGAATTGTGGGGATGGCGGCATTATACAGCAAAACAACCCCGGATACATCCTCCTCGCAAGGGGTTTCCGCTTCATTCCAACGGGCAGGCGGGTTGCCCGTCTCGAACAGATTCACCCGCCCGCTGTGCGTCCGGCGTTAGCGCATTCCGTCCTTCAAAATCTCCTGCGCCGCCAACATGCCGGGCGCGCCCATCACACCGCCGCCGGGGTGAGCGCCGCTTGCGCCGAAATAATATCCTTTGAGCGGCGTGCGGAAGTCTGCCCATTGCGGGGTGGGACGCAGGAAAAAGATTTGATGTAACAGCAATTCGCCGTGAAAAATATTTCCGCCGCTGATGCCCGCGATGGTTTCGATGTCTTTGGGCGAGATAACCTGCATCCCGACGATACATTCGCGGAGGTTCGGCGCGTATTGTTCGATGGTCGCAATAACCGCCTCGCCGAGTTGATCGCGCTTTGCGTCATTCCAGCCGCCCTCTATATCGTACGGCGCGTATTGCACAAAGCACGACATGACGTGATGTCCGGGCGGCGCCATGTCGGGGTCAATCATCGAGGGGAAGATCATGTCAATGTAGGGGCGTCTGGAAATCCGTCCGTACTTCGCGTCGTCGTAGGCGCGTTCAATATAATCAATACTTGGGCTGATGGACACCGCGCCGCGATGCAGAACCGAATTCGCGCCATTGCCGGCGTAGGGTAAAGCCGTGAAGTCTGGCAGTTTGCTCAGGGCAATATTAACCTTGCCCGACGAGCCGCGTGTGCGATAATTCTGAATGGACGCGACAAAATCATCGGGCAGATGTTTCTGCTCGACAAATTGCAGGAAGGTGCGCTTCGGGTCGGCGGCGGATATCACAACCCTGGAATGAATCTCGTCGCCGTTTTCGAGGATGACGCCCACCGCGCGCCCATTCTTGACCTTGACCTGTTGCACCGCGCAATTAACCCTGACCTCCACCCCAAGCGCCCGCGCCGCGTTAAAGATCGAGCCGCTGACACCGCCAGAACCGTTCTTGGCAAAACCCCAGGCACGGAACGCGCCGTCAATTTCGCCCATGTAATGATGGAGCAAAACGTACGCCGTCCCGGGCGAACGCGGGCCAAGATACGTGCCGATGATTCCGCTGGCGGCCTTGGTGCCTTTGAGCGCGTCGGTCTCAAACCACTCTTCGAGCAAATCGGCCGACGATTGTGTGGCAAGTTTGGCGACCAGGTACAGTTCTTTTTCGGAAAGCCCCGCCGCGTATTGGCCGACTTTGAGCAAACCCATCAAGTCGCGGACGCTCATGGAAGATGGGTCCGGCGGAATTAAGTTGATGATGGGCTTGATGGCTTTCGCGGCGCGCGCCATGATACGGCCGTATTCTTCGTACGCTTCTGCATCTTTCGGCGAGTGCCGATAAATTTCGCGGCGGGTTAAATCATGGTCATCCCACAACGCGAGATAATCGCCGCGGCTTCCGCCATCCATCGGCGTAAAGGTGCTTGGCAATGGCAGGATCTTTAATCCGTGTTTCGGCAGTTCCAGGTCGCGGATGATCTCAGGGCGCAGCAGGCTCACCACATACGAAAATTCGGTGAACTTGTACCCCGGGAAGATTTCTTCCGTCACTGCCGCGCCGCCGACGATGTGCCTTCTTTCAAGCACGACTACGGTTTTGCCCGCACGGGCAAGGTACGCGCCCGCCACCAGTCCATTATGGCCGCCGCCAATGATGATCGCGTCGTATTGTTTGGGGATCATGCTTCCATCCTTCCTGCATCCGGGGTACGTTGCTGTAATCTCAATTGCGCGTCCGGGCGGTTAAACATGTTTCATTGCGGCGGTGGGACCACAGACAGAAAATTCGCGGCAGCCCAGCCCGCGCGCGAGACATCATAGGGCGCGACAATGTACCACCAGATGTAGTTGTCCGCGTCTTTGGGCCCGTCCTCCACTTTGAATACTTCTGAGTCTTCGCCGAGGAAGAGGAATTGACCGGCAAGGTTTGGCGCGGAACGGATGCGCAGGCCGTCGCCGCCGGTGCCGCTGATCTGCACGTAACTGCCGACGGTGATGTAATTGGCGGGCAGGGTCGGCGTGAGCTGGGCGAGCGGGTCGCGGGTGGGCGTGGCGGTGAAAAGCGGGGTCGAGGTGGGGGCGGGGATCAGGGTCAGCACGGCGGGCGCGGCTTCGAGGTCGGAGCGCGGCGCGGCGGTCAGGGCGAATCCGATCCAGGTGATGAAAGTCAGCAGGCAGGCGAATCCCAATCCGGTGAAAATCACAGCGGGGGTGAATAATCTTGTGTTGCGATTCATGGTGCGATTATATCTTCTTCGATAATAAACCGAGCGCGTGAGGCGGCAGGAGCATTTTAAGGGCGCGCGGCCGGATGGAGATTTCGACGCGCGTGGTTTCGGGTCGCGGCTCGCCGTCGGTTTGAACGAGGAAGGGGGTGTCGGCCTCGACGCGCAGGGTACGGAAGGAAAGTTTGCGGGCTGTGTCGGAGGTGAGATGGTTGCCGCGCCAAAGATCATAGGCCTGGCGCAGCGCGTCGGCAAGGCTGTTGCCGGAGAGCAGCCAGATGTCGAAGATTCCGTCATCAATGTAGGCGTCGGGCGAGAGGATGGAGTAGCCGCCCATGTAACGGCGAATGTTGTTGGCCACCACCACCATGAAGTGACCCTCGACTTCGTGATCGTCCGCCCACAGGCGCAGGTTCACGCCGCTCCACACGCTGGCGTTGCGCACGGTGGTGACGAAATATTCCGGAAAGGCCAGAAATTTTTCCACGCGGATGCGCGGCTCGAGGGCGTGGATGGTCATGGCGTCCAGTCCCATGCCGGCCCAGAGCAGAAATGTTTGCCCGTTGCAGTCGCCGACATCCACAGAACAGATTGGCGAATGGGCGAGGGTCTGCGCGTTTTGCTTGAGCGTCCACCAACGCGCCCATGAAAAAATCGGCAAGCCGAGTTCGATGGCAAGCACATTGGCGGTGCCGCTGGGCAGGATTCCGAGCGCGGTGTCTGTGCCGGCCAGCCCGGAGGCCGCGAGGCCGATCGTCCCGTCGCCACCGCAGGCGAAGACCGCGTCGTACCTCTCCGAGGCGGCCTGCCGCGCGGATTCTGTGGTGTGCGCGGCGCTTTGCGTGGCTATCACATCCGCGTTCCAGCCGGAGCGGGCGAGGGTCTTGGTCACAGAGGCAAGAAAGGGTTTGACCGGAAATCGCCCGGCAATCGGGTTGTATAAAATGAGGGCGCGTCGCATACGGCGATTATACTCAACGGATGGTCGCGCCGCATCTGAGGCTCTTGTCCGGGTAATACAAACAGGGCCTGCGTGTGATTGCCGTTCTCTAACGCCAGCCGTTCATTCGGCGCGTTACAACTGTCTGATTTGCCTGGAAAATCACGTGTTGCCAGGGGAGAATGCGCCCTGCCCGGGTTTTTTCGAATTAGGCAGCGCCGAAAAAATTATCTTGTCAGCGGTGAGACGCCTGAAGGGCGCCGATGTCAGTTATTGGAACCGGCAGGTTTATTACGATAAGCGAGATAGAAGGCCGCCATGATGATGAGGAACGCGGCGAAGGGCGCCCAGGTGAGTGTGGCTTTGGCTTTGAGCGCGGCGCGGAAGGGCGCGGCGGCGGCCGGGCTGGCAATGAACCAGCTGCCGTCGTATTCAGAGACGCCTTCGGCGAGACCGATGTAGTGAACATAGCCGCTGTAGGGATAGTATTCCAACTGGTCGAAGGGGTGATCCTTGTCTTCGATTACGTACACGCGTGTGACCAGGTAGCCCTCTCCCGGGTCTGTGGGGGCAGGGACGGGCCCGGCTGTGAAATCGGCGAAGGCGAAGAAATCTTCGGTCAGCGCGGGGTCAGTGATGGCGATGCTGCCCGTGAGGCCGGGGCCTTTTACTTCTACGTAGGTGAAGCCGCCTTTGGCGAGCGCGGCGGTGGGGAGCAGGAACAGGCAAAATGTCAGGAAGGATACGAGTGTTTTTTTCATTAGGGGGAGACTCCGGTAGTGTATCGCGCAATTGTAATCGAGGCTTTACTGCGCGTTCCTGTTCGCCTGCCAGATTCCAAATTTGAATCCGATCCACCCCAACGCGAGGCCGGTCACAACGTCGAGGAGGTAATGCTGGCCGGTGAACAGCGTGGATAGCGCGATGACCGCGACGGTCACGCCCCACAACCAGCGGCGGCGCGGGTCAAAATGGACCGCGAAGGCGCAGACGAGCATCGTGCCGTAGTTGTGCGCCGAGGGCAGCGCGGCGTGCGTCCCGCCCGCGGCCTGGACGGCGCGCAGCATGACGGAAAAAATATCGCCGCCGCGGATGACGGGCAGTTCGATATAGGTGGGGAAGAAGATGAAGGTCAGCGCGCCGACCGTGACCGTCAACAGCGCACCCGAGATGACCGCGCGAAATTGACGCGCGTCGGATTTGAACAGCGCCCAGAAAAGCGCAAACAGCCACAGCGCGTATGTGAAATAATACGGCACGACCCAGACCGGGTACACCGGAATGACGTCAATCGGAAGTCTCGGCGCGATGCCGCCGCTCGTCGCCAGACTGGTTGGCAAGTAGACGCTCTGGATGGCAACGACGACCAGCATCCACAGCAGGCGTTTCGCGAGCGGGATGTCTGCTTTCTTTAACGAACGCGCTTCGAGGAGGTCCATGTTTCGATAACCCTGTCAGACAAGCGCGCGCCGAAAAAACAAACGAGAAATGCGGCGAGCGCGTTGAACGCGGCCAGCGCGGCATAGGCGATCTTTGGCGCGGCCACCCATGCCGTGCGAATAAAGCGGTAACTTTCGATAAAGTCTTTCAGCGAACCGATCGAATACTCCAGCGAAAGGGTTTCGCCCCCGGGTGAATAGGCGCGCATCTCGGCCACTTGCGGAAAGACCGGCAGGCGCATGACGAGGAGGAACAGTGCGATAAAGACGATACCCTGTATGGCGACGCGCGCGCGGCTCATTTAATCCTCCAGCGCCGCCTCAATTTCGACGGGTTTGTGCGGCTCCACCTTGAACAATTTAAATCCCGCCTGCACCGAAGGACCCACCAGCAGGGCAAAGACCAGCGTGCCGATTCCGGCCGGCCCGCCCAACAGCCAGCCGACCGTCACTACCGTCACCTCGATCATGGCGCGCGCCGCGCGCAGACTCAGAGAGTGTTTCTTAAGTAGTCGGGTAAGATTGGAGAATGACCAAATTCAACCAAACCTACCCGACCGACCTCAAGTATACCGAATGGCAACTGATTGCGGACTTTTTTCCGGCCAAGCAGATGGGA
>JABARH010000012.1 GCA_019187665.1 Anaerolineales bacterium | reverse complement strand
CAAGCTTGGGCGCATGAACGAAACGATCGTCTTGTTAAAGTTGATTGGCGTTTCACCACGGATGATGCTCGCATCAAACTGAAGCACCTCTATCCAAAAATTCAGGTTTGACAGACTAGTACCGCAACTTTCAAGTTGCATCGAAGGGCGCAAGATAAATCCTGCGGTACTGCGTAAGGTGAGTTATGTTACGGCGCTTCGGCGGCGCTGAACACGCGCTGGAATTCCTGCAAAAATAAATTGGCGATCTGCGCGCTGTAAATGATGAGCAGATTCTCGTCATTGCGGTCTTCGGCGCTGGCGGTGAAGTTGTACGAGCCGGTGATGACGATACTGCGGTCTATGATCATCACTTTGTGGTGCATCTGTCCGTCGTTGCCGTCGCGGCGCACATCCAGGTTCAATTGGCGGAACAGGTCAAACTCCGTGCCTTGATTCGATTCGATCTGGGCATCCTCCATCACGCCCTGCACGCTCACGCCCTGCGCCGCCTTGTCGCGCAATATCTGTCCGAGCTCGTCGGAGGTGAACGAATAGGCAAGGAAGTAAATGCTTTCCTCCGAGAGCGACAGGATGTCCAGCAGGCGCGCCGCCACGTTGTCGTCCGGCGAGAAATACGTTTCCACGTCGGTGCCGTCCACGGTCAAAAAGGGATTCGGCGTCGTCGCGACCGAATCCGCGCCGAACATGTCGTCGCTGTACATCTCCTCAAATTCAACCATGTAATTTTCCGCCACCTTCACCGAACGGATGTGGATCAGGTTGTTGTTGTCGTCGTACGCGCCGTTGACGGTGAAATTCATCGAGCCGCTCCAGACTTCGGAGCGGTCAATGATGATGAACTTGTCGTGCATCAATCCGTCGCGGCGGTCGCCCAGGATCGGGATGCCGCCCTCGATCAACGCCTGCGGCACGGACTTGTCGCGGTTGTCGCTTTCCATCACCACGCGCACCGCCACGCCGCGGTCGCGCGCGCGCAACAAAGCGTTTGCCACCTCGCGCAGACTGAGGCTGTAAAAAGCGGCGTCAATGCTTAAGCGCGCCGAGTCAATGGAAGCGATGACCGCCTCCTCGATTCCGCCCGAGTCTTGTTTCGCGGCGGGGTTGGCGGGGTCGGTGAAATAAATTTCGAACCATGCTCCTTGATAGCCATACCCGACATGCACAGGAATTTGTTCGATGGCTTGCGGGTCTTGCGTGGCTGGCAAATCCGTCACGGACGCGGACGGCGTTTTTGTGATCGTGTTCGGCGGCGCCTGGGTTGCGGGCGCCGGTTGGCAGGCGGCTAACGCGAGCGAGAACAGCACGGTTAAAAATAAAATGCGTTTGAGCATGATGAACTCCTTGAAGCGGATGAGGTATTATACTTATCTTAACCGCTTTACCCAGCCTGATAGCATTGTACCCTTGGCCTGATACGGATCGCAAGTCTGGGACAGGTACGCCATCGCCAACCGTTTCCGACCGATATAATGGATTTTGGTTGCCGCCTCGCCATCGCTACGGCTTGGAAACTTGAAATCTGTGATATTGCAAGCCGCGTAACGTCAGTCCGTTAAAATTATCCTGCTGTATAATAACGGCATCCGTCGCTTCTCAAACCACGGGTCCGCCAAGTTATAGGATGAAAAGAAGGAAACCATGGAAAATAAACCGATCTATCTCACCGAATTTGACCTGGAGCGTTTGAAAAAACTTCTCTGGGAGGCGCAGTCCACCGACTATCGGAAAAGCGCTTATTTGGAAAAACTTCAGGCAGAAATACGCCGCGCGCAGGTCGTATCTCCACACGAAATTCCTGGCGATGTCATTACCATGAACTCTACGGTATGTCTCAAAGACACAGATACCGGGGAAGAGGAAACCTACACCCTCGTATTCCCGGACGACGCCGATCTCGCGCAGGGAAAATTGTCGGTGCTGGCGCCGGTCGGAACCGCCATGTTGGGGTATAAAGTCGGGGACATATTCGAGTGGGACGTACCTGCCGGTAAACGACACCTACAGGTTGAAAAAATAATCTACCAACCCGAATCTTCCGGCAACTTTGAGATTTAATGCTTCCGTCCCTGTCCCAGCGGCAGGGACGTTACATTCCCATGCCTTTCGCCTCGTTCCACAGTACGTCCATCTCTTCGAGGCTCATGTCCGACAAATTTCTTCCATCTTTCTTCGCCTCCTGTTCCACATAGCCAAAGCGTTTCTTGAATTTCATATTCGTCCCCCGCAACGCGGACTCGGCGTCCACTTTTTTCCAACGCGCCAGATTGACGAGCGCAAAGAGCAGGTCGCCGATCTCGTCGGCCAGTTGATTTTCGTTTGTAGCCTGCCCGATCTCCTGGATCTCCTCGGTAATTTTATCCAGCACGCCTTCGATCTCCGGCCAGTCGAATCCCACACGGGCAGCGCGCTCCTGGTATTCCTGCGCCAGATTCAAGGCAGGCAAAATATCAGGCACACCGTCAAGCAAGCCTTTACCTTCCTTTCTCCTGCTTCTTTCTTTTTCTTTCAGCCTCTCCCAATTCTGCAACACCCCATCCACGTCATGCAACTCTAACTCGCCGAACACGTGCGGATGCCGCCGCACGATCTTGTCGTGAATGCCCTTGACCACGTCGGTCATGTTGAAGTCACCGGCCTCGCCGGCGATCTGTGCATGAAGTACCACTTGCAATAACAGGTCGCCGAATTCCTCGCGCATGGAGAGAACATCGCCTGCATCGAGCGCGGCCAACGTTTCGTATGATTCTTCCAGCAGGTGCGTCCGCAGAGACTGGTGAGTCTGCTCGCGGTCCCAGGGACAGCCGTTCGGCGCGCGCAGATGGGCGACGATCTCGTGGAAGGACTCGAAGGCGGTCCCTTCGGGGAGAGCGGGGATGAAAATACATGACGAGTCGAAAGTCGAAAGCCCAAAGTCGAAAAGTCTTTCGACCTTTGACCTTTGACCTTCGACAATGGTTACTTCATGTTCTTTCGGATACACCGTTAACAACACGTCACAGATATGCGCCGCCAACTCAGGCGAGTCTACGTTGGTCAGCAGGGCTGGCATCTCCGCAGAGAACGGCGGGACGTGTTTGCCCTTCAACGTCCGCGCGTCAAGCAGAGTCAAGCGCGCGGGCGGGTCGAGGTAGAGGATAGAGAAGACGGAGGCAACGAGGGCGAAGTCCATAAGAATATCTCGATTCTTTATCGCAAATCACGCGAATGAACGAATAGCGCGACTATCTTTCTAAATCCCTTCGCAAAATTCGCGGTATCCGCGTTGAGAAAAATGCGGGGGCTTAAACGTAAAACGTAATGCGAAACTTTCGTCACGCATTACGTTTTCATTTTAACATCACGTGACATCTGACACGTGACACCTGACGCCGATTAACGCTTGGTGTAGGTGGGGGCCTTGCGGGCGCGCTTGAGGCCGGGCTTCTTGCGTTCTTTGATGCGGGCATCACGAGTGAGGTAGCCGCCCTTGCGCATCGCGGAGTTCCAGTCGGCGTTGATCTTGACGAGCGCGCGGGCCATGCCCAGCTGCACCGCCGAGGTCTGGCCGGTCACGCCGCCGCCGTTGACCGTGACGGTAATATCGTATGTTTTCGGACTCTCGCCCGCGGCCGCGAGAGGCGCGAGCACGGCCTGCAAATCGCCGAGACGGGTGAAGTAGGCTGCCGCTTCCTTCTCGTTGACGGTGAATTTGCCGGAGCCGTTTACGAGGCGCACACGCGCGCTGGATTCTTTGCGGCGGCCAATGCCTTCAAAATATTGTTCAGCCATTCGTTTGGTTCCTTTCTAATTACGCCAGGGGTTCCGGTTTTTGCATCACGTGCGGGTGATCAGAGCCGCCATAGATCTTCAGGCGCTTGAGCAGGGCGCGCCCCATGCGGTTGTGCGGCAACATGCCCCACACGGCGGCTTTCAAGGCACGGTCAGGATGGCGCTCCAACTGGTCGCGCAGAGTGATGGATTTGATTCCACCCGGATAGCCAGAGTGGCGATGGTACATCTTGGTGCTCAGGCGGCTTTGGGTCTTGGTGCCGGTCACAGCCACCTTTCCGGCGTTGGTCACGACAACATAATCGCCCATCTCCACGCCCGGCGTGAAGGTGGGTTTATGCTTGCCAAGCAAAACGCGTGAGATGCGCGTCGCGAGACGGCCGAGGTTCTGCCCGCTGGCATCCACCACGAACCACTTGCGTTCGATCTCGTTCTCTTTTGGATAGTATGATTTGAACATCTCTACTCCACATACATGTCGAATTTTATTTGCCACTTGCACAGGTCCGCCAATGGTAGTGAGCGTCTCCCACGCGAGGGTGTATTGCGCGCTTGCGCGCTTCTACAGGAAATTTATTGTTGATCTGCATACGTCACTTCGATCAGGCTCAACCCGTGCGCCGGAGCCAGTCCGGCGCGCAGTTTTGTCTGTGTCGCAACTGCCTGACGGACTTCCTCGATGCTGAGTCTTTTCTGAGCAACCAATACCTGGACAAACACCAGCCGCCGCACCATGCGATACAAGAACGCATCGGCCTGGACCTCAAATTGCCACTCTCGCGCGGAGCCACTCCATCGGGCAGACATCACCGTCCGCGTTGTTGAGCCGTTCGCGCTGGTCGGCGAGCCGAAGGAAGCATAATCGTGTTTGCCCAAAAGGACGGAGGCCGCTTCATGGAGGAGTTTCTCACCCACTGCAGGCCAGACTCTCCAGGCGAATCGCTCGCGCACTGGGTTGCGAATCGGGTCACAGAAGAGAGTGTAGCGGTAGCGGCGGGAGGTCGCGTCGAAGCGCGGGTGAAAGTCCGGGCGGACCTCACACGCACCGCGCACAGACAGGTCTTCGGGCAGGTTGGCGTTCAGGGCGGCGCGCAAATCGTCGGGGCTGTGCGCCCACTCAAAGTCCAGCGCGACCGATTGCCCATCCGCATGGACTCCGCTGTCGGTTCGTCCGGCGATGAGTACCGAGCGTCCCGTCCAGCCGAGAGTCCGCAGGGCTTTTTCGAGTTCACCCTGGGCGGTGCGCCTTCTGCCAGCCTGCCGTTGACTGCCCTCCAATCGGGCGCCATCATAGGCAAGGATCAACTGGTAACGTGCCATCTTGCAGTGATCAGTCATCAGTGATCAGTTGTGCCTGATACCTGATGACTGTTTACTGATAACTGATTTACTCTTCCACAAGCTCGAGAATGACCATCTCCGCCGCGTCGCCCAGACGAGGACCGATCTTGAGGACGCGGGTGTATCCGCCGGGGCGGGTGGCGAAGCGCGGGGCGATCTCCTCGAACAGGCGCTTGGTCACTTCGTTGCTTCCGAGCCGGGAGGAAACGATACGGCGCGCGGTCACCTTGGCGTTTTCATCCTTGTCGGCGCTGTTGCGCGCGATCGTGATCAGACGTTCGGCCTCGCCGCGAATGGCGGCGGCTTTGGCGCGCGTAGTGCGAATGCGCTCGTGCGTGAAGAATTGTTTGATGAGCGTGCGCCGCAACGCGATGCGCGCGCTCGAGGTACGATTGAGTTTGTAACCGGAAACCTGGTGTCGCATTTCGAAATTACTCCGAAGAAGTTGTTTCGTCTTTAAGATAACCTTTTTCACGCATCTTCTGGCGGAGTTCGTCAAGACTCTTCTCGCCGAAGTTGCGAATGGACATGACAGCCTGTTCGCCCTTTTCGAGGAGGTCTAGTACGTCGCCAACGGTGGTGATGCCGGTGCGCTTGAGCGAGTTGAAGACGCGTACCGAAAGATCGAGGGCCTCAACGGGTGTCTCGGCCATTTCGCTCGCGAGGCGGCTTCCGCCGCTTTCTTTTTCGATGGCCACGGTCAACGTTTCCTCGCTGATGCCCGCAATGAAACGCAGGTGGTCAATCAGGATGCGTGCCGCGTTGCTCAGGGAACGTTCCGGCGAGATGGTGCCGTCGGTCCAGATCTCGAGCGTTAACTTATCGTAGTTGGTGCTTTGACCGACGCGCGCCGAACCCACTTCCCAGTTCACGCGTTTGACCGGGCTGTAGATGGCATCCACCGGCAGGTCGCCGATGGGCGCATGCCCGGAGCGTTCATTGGCGGGGGAATATCCGCGGCCGCGTTCCACCGTGAATTCCAGGTCGAGTTTTGCCTTGGAACTGTCCACGGTAAAAAGATAGAGGTCGGGGTTGACGATTTCCACCTCGGGGGGCGTGATAATGTCTGCGGCAGTGACCGTGCCTTCGCCACGCACTTCAAGGTGCATGCGGGTGCTGTCCACGCCGTCGAGTTTCATGCGCAGTTGCTTGATCTGCAGCGTCACCTGAATGACATCTTCGCGGACGCCGGGGATGTCGCTAAACTCATGCAAGACATCCACAATGCGGACGGAGGTTACCGCCGCGCCATCCAGCGAGGAAAGCAGGGTGCGGCGGAGGGCGTTGCCCACTGTCACACCGTACCCGCGCTCTAGCGGGCTGATGACGAATTTGCCGTAATTGCGCGCTTCCGCCTCGCGCTCGATCTTCGGCATGACCATATTCGTGATTCCTGTCACGGTTCACCTCTCCCTGTAGATACAGAGGCGGGAAAACCGGCCGGTCCAGGGAGACCAGCCGTCCAGCCGGGCCAATCAGCGTCGCGAGTAATACTCGACGATGAGCTGTTCGTTGAGACTGCCGTCAATTTCCACCCGTTCGGGCATGCGATCGACGCGGCCGCTCAGTTTTTTCAGGTCGCGTCCCAACCACGCCGGGAATGTGCGCTTCTCCGCGAAGTCAGACACCTCCTTGAAGTAGTTGAGCGAGTGCGATCCTTCGCGCACCGCCACCTCATCGCCCTCTTTCAGAATCATCGAGGGGATGTCTGTGCGGCGGCCATTAACGATAAAGTGACCGTGAGTCACCAGCACACGCGCCTGCGCGCGGCTGGCGGCGTAACCGAGGCGGAAAACGATATTATCGAGACGGGACTCGAGGATTTGTAACAGGTTGAGACCCGTCAGGCCACGACGACCAATCGCCGTATCGTAATAGCGGCGGAATTGCCGCTCAAGGATGCCATAGATGCGGCGGGCCTTCTGTTTGGCGCGCAACTGGCGGGCAAAGTCGGATTCGCGGCCGGTGCGGCTGGCGCTGTTGCGGCTGCCCGTCTTGCCATGCTGACCGGGAGCGTAGCTGCGCTTTTCGAACGCGCACTTAGGGGTATAGCAGCGCGCGCCCTTCAAAAACAGTTTTTCACCTTCGCGCCGGCAGAGTTTGCATACCGGGCTGATATTTTTAGACATAGAAGTACCTTTTTATACCTTGAATTACACGCGACGCTTCTTGGGAGGCCGGCAGCCATTGTGCGCGATGGGCGTCACATCCGAAATGGAACGCACCCTGAGACCGGCGGCCTGAACTGCGCGGATCGCGTTCTCGCGGCCGGGTCCCGGGCCTTTCACAAACAATTCCACTTCCTGGATGCCCAATTGCTGGGCAGCCTTCACAGCCTGCTCGGCAGCCAGGCGCGCCGCAAACGGCGTGCTTTTGCGCGAGCCTTTGAACCCGGCCGAGCCGGCGCTGCCCCAGGCGACCGTATTGCCCTGGGTGTCGGTCACTGTGATAATCGTATTGTTGAACGAGGCAAAGACGTGCACCTGCCCGGAGGACAGGGTGCGCTTGCCCTTCTTCGCGCCTGCAGCGCGCCGCGTGGAACGAACACTTTGTGCCATGTCGTTTTTCTCCTTTTACTTCTTTCCGCCCTTACGGCGGCCGCGACCGGCGACGGTCTTCTTGGGACCTTTGCGGACGCGCGCGTTGGTGCGCGAGCGCTGGCCGCGTGTCGGCAGGTTGCGGCGATGGCGCAGGCCGCGGTACGAGCCGATCTCGATCAGTCGCTTGATGTTCAACTGCACCTCACGCCGCAAATCGCCCTCGACTGTGTAGTGCTTGGAGATATATTCTCGGATGGCAGCCACATCCGACTCGCTCAAATCCTTGATGCGCGTGTCGGGGTTTACCTTGGTCGCTGCAAGTATCTTCTGCGAACGATTCAGGCCGATGCCAAACAGGTAGGTCAAGCCTACTTCAACCCGCTTGTTGCGGGGTAGATCAACGCCTTCAATACGAGCCATGTTTCACCTATCCCTGTCGCTGCTTGTGCTTGGGGTTTTCGCAGATGATATACACTCTGCCTTTGCGTCGCACCACTTTGCATTTGGCGCATCGCTTCCGAATGGAGGGAGAGACTTTCATTTACACACTTCTCCTGAAGTTGAGTCAAACGATTCAGACAAGGTTTGAATTATACACGTGCCAACCACATCCGTCCAGAGAACAGGTCCGCGGGTCAGGGGACAGTCAGGATGAGGGGATCTCCTGCGGTGACAGCCACTGTATGTTCAAAGTGAGCCGTCAACGACCCATCGGCGGAAACAACCGTCCAACGGTCGGGGAGGACGCGGGTTGCATGCGTCCCGACGAGCACCATCGGTTCAAGGGCGATGGTCATGCCCTGTTTTAGAGGCAGTCCGGTCCCGGGCTTCCCGTAGTTGGGTACCTGTGGACCTTCGTGCATCTGACGCCCTACGCCGTGCCCGGTATATTCACGTGTGACGTGAAATCCCTGGCTTTCAACATGGCGTTGGATCGCCGCGCCCACGTCGCCGGTGCGGCTGCCCACGCGCATCTTTTCGATGCCCGCGTACAACGCGCCTTCCGTGACTTCGAGCAGTTCGCGCGCCCTGGGGGATATCTCCCCCACCCCGCCGGTATAGGCCGAGTCGGCGACGAACCCATCCAGGACTGTGCCGCAATCCACAGAGACAATGTCTCCCTGGCGCAGTTTCCGGTCTTTTTTCGGGATGCCGTGCACCATCTCGCGATTGATGCAAACGGTGACCGAGGTTGGAAACGGCGGCCGGCCGTAGCCCTTGAACGGCGAAAAACATCCGTGTTTCTTCAGCACTTCCTCAGCAGCCGCGTTGAGGTCGGCTGTTGAAACACCGGGTTGTAAAAGAGCCTTTGTGGCGGCAAGGACTTCTGCATTGATCCGTCCGGCGTCGCGCATGATGGCGATTTCGGCCGGTGTCTTGATGTGGATCTGGCGGGCCCAATCATCCATGCGTCACTTCTTTAGTACCGCCAGAAGTTCGCGCGTCACATGAGCGATGGGCCGCGCACCGGAGATCTCCATCAGTTTGCCGCGCTCACGATAGTATGCGATGAGCGGGGCGGTCTGTTCCAGGTATACCTGGATGCGCCGGACGACGGTTTCGGATCTGTCGTCGTCGCGTTGATAAAGTTCGGAACCGTCGAAATCGCAGACGAGGGATTGTTTCGGCGGGTTATTCTTTTCGTGAAAGACATGCCCATTCGCGCGGCAGGTCCAACGGCCGGAGAGACGTTCCACCAGTATGCTTTCCGGTGCGGTGATGTAAGGAACGCTCTTCACCTCGCCGCCAATTTCCTTGAGCATATTGGCGAGCGCGTCGGCTTGCGCGGCGGTACGGGGAAAGCCATCCAGGATGGCGCCCGCCTCACAGTCTGGGCGGGCGAGGCGCTCGCGGATCATGCCGATGGTCACATCGTCTGGGACAAGCTCGCCGCGCCCCATGTACGTCTGCGCGAGTTTACCAAGTTCGGTCTGGTTCTTCAGATTCTCGCGGAAGAGGTCGCCCGAAGAGATGTGCGCGAGGTGTGTCTGGTCGGCGAGGATCTTGGCTTGTGTGCCTTTGCCCACGCCGGGCGGTCCGAGCAGAACAATGAAGGTCGCCATGGAAAGCCTATTTGACGAGCAGCGTATCCTCGTAGCCGTGAACCTTCATCTCTGCTTCGATGTTCATGAAGGTATCGCGCACCACGCCCACCACGATGAGCAGACCAGAAGAGGAGGCCAGGAAGAGTCCGGAAGCCCCGGCAGTGCCGATGTTCAGGCTTTGGAGCAGCAGCGTGATCAAGAACGGCATGATGGCAACTACACCCAGAAAGACCGCGCCCGGCAGGGTGATCAGACTCTGCACGCGTTTCAGATATTTCTGTGTCGGCGCGCCTCGATTGATGCCGGGAATCTGCGCGCCCATGCGCTTGAGGTTGTCGCCATAATTTTGCTGGTCGAAAAGTACGGTGGTATAGAAGAACGTGAATGACACCACCATGATGAAATAGAGTATCCAGTAAAACGCGCCGGTGCCTCCGAGGTTGGCCTGAATCCAATCAGTGGCGGCCTTGACCCAGAGAGTTTCGGAACGGGCAAAGTAGCTGGAGATGATGACCGGGAATTGCAGGAGCGCGCTGGCAAAAATGAGCGGGATCATGCCGGCCAGGTTGACCATGAGCGGCAGGGTGCCCTTGACCGGCATGGACATCCGGCTGCCCACGCGGCGGCCCGGATACATGACCGGCACGTTGCGCCGGCCCTGCTGGACATAGACGATGGCAAAAATGGTGAGCAGGATGATCACCAGGGTAAATCCAAGCAGGAACCAGCGGTTCTGTTCGTCGCTCATCAGGCTTCCGATATTCGAAGGCATCTGCGCCACGATACCGGCAAAGATCACCAGCGAAAGTCCCTGGCCGCGAATGCCGTATTCCGAGATCAACTCGCCCAGCCAGATGGCGAACATCGTGCCGCCGGTCATGGCCAGCAGGGTCGTCAGGGAGGGCAGCCAGAGTTTCGAATCGAACAGGTTGAACTGTACGATCAATTGCCCGCCCAGGGCCTGCGATGCAAATTGGTTGAAGAGTTGGATCTGCCCAATGGCAGACAGCGCGGCCATCGGAACGGCCAGGTAATAGGTCCACTTTTCCATCCACTTGCGGCCTTCACGCGGGTCGTCTTCCATGCGGCGCTGCAGGGCGGGGATGATTGGGACGAGCAGTTGCAGGATGATTTGTGCCGTGATGTAGGGGTAGACGCCCATCGCCAGCAGGGAGAACGAAGAAATCGTTCCCCCGGAAAGCAGATCGAGGAAATTGAACAGGGTTCCGCCGGTGCTGGACGATTGACCCCGGAACGCGGCCAATACATCCGCGTCAACGCCCGGTGCGGGCACATTTGCCGCAACACGGAAGATCGCCAGAATCAAAAGTGTGATGAGAATCTTGCGACGCAGATCCTGCGAATTCCACAAGTGTCGCAGGTAACGTGCGGCGGAAATTTTCTTTTGAGCCATCTTTGGTCTCCGGAAGTTACGCTTCGGCGATCAGTTCGACACTGCCGCCCGCGGCCTCGATCTTGGCTTTGGCGCCCGCGCTGACACGATGCACACGCACTTTGAGCGCGGCCCGCATCTCGCCGCGTCCGAGGATGACGATCGGGTTGCGCGGGTCGCGCAACAGGCGCGCCTCCCCAAGCGATTCAGGATTCACCTCGGCGTTGGCCTGAAACGCCTCGGACAACTGATCGAGGTTGACCTCGTTGTAGTCCACGCGGTTGATCGAGCGGAATCCCTCGCCGCGCATGAACGGCAGGCGGCGGTAGAACGGCAGGTTGCCGCCCTGGCGATAGAGGCGTCCGCCCTCGCCGGAGCGTGCGCCCTGGCCCTTGGTGCCGCGCCCGGCGGTCTTACCCTGGCCCGCCGAAACGCCGCGTCCCACGCGCTTGCGTTTCTTCTTGGATCCCGGGTTGGGAACAAGTTCGTGTAATTTCATGGCTACCCTACTCTTCGACGCGCAATAGATGGGTCACTTTGAATAACATGCCGCGCAGGGCGGGCGTGTCCTTGTGTTCCACCGTTTGATTCAGCCGGCGCAAGCCAAGCGCGAGAACGGTCTTTTTTTGATCCTTGGTGTAGCCGATGGGGCTTTTCACCAGGGTCACGCGCAGGGTCTTGCCCGGGATGCCTATCTTAGACATGTTGCTTCCTCCGTTCCCAGAACGGCAGAATATTTTCCACAGGTTTGCCGCGACGCGCCGCTTCCACTTGCGGCGAGCGCATGCGGCCGAGCGCGTCGAAAGTAGCCATCACCACATTCAGCACATTGGCGCTGCCCATGGATTTTGTGAGGATATCGCGCACGCCGGCCACTTCCAGCACGGCACGCACCCCGCCTGCGGCGATTACGCCGGTTCCGGGCGAGGCAGGCTTGAGAAATACCTTGGACCCGGCCACTTTGCCAATGGTCTCATGTGGAACGGTGGTTCCAGAGAGGTAAACGGAACGCACGCTTTTGCGGGCGCGTTCTGAGGCCTTGCGCATCGCGTCGGGGACAGCGTTGGCCTTGCCGACGCCCATGCCGATGGAACCTTTCTTGTCGCCCACCACAACGGTCACGCGGAAGCGGAAGCGGCGGCCGCCCTTGACCACTTTGGCGACGCGGGCGATCTCGATCACGCGTTCCTCGAAGCTATCCTGCGGTTCGAAATCCTGCTTTTCTGGATTCTTCTCTTTATTGCTCATGTTTCAACTCCACTTCGGCCTAGAACTGCAGGCCGCCTTCACGCGCACTATCGGCGAGGGCTTTCACGCGGCCGGTGTACCGGAAGCCGCCGCGATCGAACACAACGGAGGCGATCCCTTTACCCTGAGCGCGTTTGGCTACCGCCGCGCCAACCAGTTTGGCCTGTTCTGTTTTGTTTTTGCCATCCAACTCAGCGCGCAGTTCACGATCCACCGAAGAGGCGGAGATGAGGGTCCGCCCCGACTGGTCGTCAATGACCTGGACATAGATTTCTGACAGCGAGCGGAACACGCTCAAACGCGGGCGAGCGGCAGTGCCAGCCAAATTCTTGCGAACACGGGCGTGGCGGCGCAGGCGCGCTGCGGCACGATTCTTGTCTGCCATCTTACTTGGCTCCCTTCCCGGCCTTGCCGGCCTTGCGGCGGACCCGCTCCCCATTGTAGCGAATGCCCTTACCGTGATACGGTTCCGGCGGACGCACCTTGCGAATATCTGCGGCGGTCTGGCCGACTAATTCCTTGTCAATGCCCAACACTTTGATCTGGCGGGTTTTCTGATCCACTTCGAAATTAATTCCCGCCGGGGGCGGCACTTCGACCGGATGTGAATATCCAACATAGAGCATCAGGTTCTTTCCGCTCATTTCGGCGCGATACCCGACGCCTTCCACTTCCAGCACAGAATCGAACCCCGCGCTGACGCCCTTGATCATGTTCGCCAGCAGGGCGCGCGTGGTTCCATGCAGGGCGCGTTGCGTCGCCATTTCAGAGCTGCGCGCAATGTTGACCTGGTTTCCTTCCAGCGCGATGCCGATACTCGGCGCGAACACCCGCTGGAGTTCTCCCTTCGGTCCTTTCACTTTCACGTGCGATCCTTCGATCGTCACTTGTACACCGGCCGGAATGTCGACCGGCAAACGTCCTACGCGAGACATGGTATTCTTCCTCCTACCAGACTTTGCAAAGGATTTCGCCGCCCACGCCCAATTGGCGGGCGCGCGAGCCGGTCATCACACCCTTGGGCGTGGAAAGGATGGCGATGCCCAGGCCGGAGAGCACCCAGGGGATATTCTGCTTGCCGGTGTAGATGCGGCGGCCAGGCGTGCTGACGCGCTCGAGTCCGGCAAGGACCGGCTTTCGTTCGCGGCGCTCGCCAACATACTTGATCTTCAGACGCAGCACTTTTTCACCGGCGCGCTCGCCATCGGCAAGTTCCAGTCCTTCAAGGAACCCCTCATCCTTAAGAATTCTGGCGATCTCCAGTTTGATCTTGGACCCGGGCATGGCCACCTGCGCATGTCCCGAGTGGACGGCATTGCGGATGCGCGTCAACATATCAGCGATCGGGTCGTTTACACTCATGATCTCACCTCCAACCGGCTACCAGGATGACTTGGTCACGCCGGGGATTTTTCCCTGCAATGCCAGTTCGCGGAAGCAGATGCGGCACAGGCCAAAGCGGCGCATGTATCCGCGCGGCCGCCCGCATCGGTGGCAACGATTGCGCGTCTGAACCGCCTGGCGGCGGCGAAGTTCGCGGTATTGCATAGCTTTCTTTGCCATAAATTACGCTTCCTTTTTGATGAAGGGCATGCCAAGCAATTGCAGCAGGGCGCGCGCCTGATTATCGTCCGGCGCGGTCGTCACGATCGTGACTTCCATGCCGCGCAGTTTGTCCACTTTGTCGTATTCGATCTCGGGAAAAACCAGTTGGTCTTTCAAGCCGAGGGTGTAATTGCCGCGTCCATCGAAGGCATTGGCCGAGACGCCGCGGAAGTCGCGCACGCGCGGCAGGGCAATGTTCATCAGGCGGTCGAGAAAGGCCCACATGCGCGGCCCGCGCAGGGTCACCTTTGTGCCAATGATGGAGCCGGCGCGCAGTTTGAAGTTCGCAATGCTTTTGCGCGCCCTGGTCTGAATCGGCTTCTGTCCGGTCACCGTCGTCAGATCTGCCACGGCAAACTCGAGCGCCTTCTTGTTGTCCAGCGCCTCGCCCATGCCAATGTTCACAACAACCTTTTCGATGCGCGGTACCTGCATGACGTTCTTGTAGTTGAACGCCTTTTGCAGACCGGGTACCGCCTCTGTTTGATAACGTTCCAGTAACTTGTTCATCATCACAACTCCAACCGCCTAGTCCAACACGGCTTCGCACTGCTTGCAGACACGATGCGCGCCGCTGTCGTCGCGCTGGACGGACACGCGGGTTGGCTGGCCGCACTTGGGGCAAACCAGCATCACATTCGAGACGTCCATGGGAGCCTCAAACTGGATCCGGCCCGGCTGGATGTTACGTCCGGCCTGGGTTTGCACCTGGCGCTGGTGTTTAATGCGAATGTTCGCGCCTTGCACGACCACGCGCCGCTCCTTGACCCGCACGCTCAGCACTTCGCCGCGCTTGCCTTTGTCCTCCAGCTTGCCGCTGATGATCTCGACGGTATCGCCTTTTCGAATCTTCATAGTCATTCTCATCGCTCCCGCGCTGGCTACAGCACTTCCGGCGCCAGCGAAACGATTTTCATAAAACCCTTTTCGCGCAGTTCGCGCGCCACCGGGCCAAAGATACGCGTGCCTTTGGGGTTCTCGCCGTCCGCGTCGAGGATGACCGCCGCATTATCGTCGAAACGAATATACGATCCGTCTTCACGACGCCATTCCTTCGTGCAGCGAACCACCACCGCGCGTACCACCTCGCTCTTTTTGACGGCTCCCTGCGGCGCGGCCGATTTGACCGCCGCCACCACCACGTCGCCCACCGCTCCGTATCGGCGGGTGGAGCCGCCCAACACATGAATCACCTGGATTTCACGCGCGCCGGTGTTGTCGGCCACTTTGAGAAACGATTCCTGCTGGATCATTCCTGCTCTCCAGTTTCGGCCGGTTTCTCTTCGAGACCGGTCAGGGTCACGCGATCCACATCCGCAGATGAGGTCGCTTCCACGCCCTCATCCTGTGTGCGGATCTCGCGCTTGACAACTGCCTCCACGGCCCAGCGCTTCGTGCGCGACAGGGGGCGGGATTCCACGATCTGCACTTCGTCGCCCACCTGGCAGCCGATTTCATCGTGCGCTTTGATGCGCCGGCTCGAGTGCACCACTTTCTTGTACAGCGGGTGGCGATACTTGCGCGAGATCTCCACGACCACCGTTTTGGTCATCTTGTTGCTGGTCACGGTCCCAGTGATTCGACGACGATTGTTCATGCTACACCTTCCGTCTCCGCTGCGCGCTCACCGAGCAACGTCAGATAGCGGGCAATATCGCGGCGGATGGCGCGCAGGCGGCTGGTATCGGTCAATTGGCCGTTCACCTGCTGGAAGCGCAGGTTCATCAACTCTTCGCGCGCGTCCGCCAGTTTGGTTTGTATCTCTTCGGTTTTCAGGTCACGAATCTCGCTCGGCTTCATGACGATTCTCCTGCGCTGTGGCGGGCGACAACCCGGGTCCGGATCGCGAATTTATACTGGGCGCTTTTCAAGGCAAACGTCGCCACATCTTCCGGCAGGCCGCTGATCTCGAACATAATGCGGCCCGGCTTGACTACAGCCACGTAATATTCCACGTTGCCCTTCCCAGATCCCATGCGGGTTTCGGGCGGCTTATGGGTGTACGGCTTGGACGGGAAAATGCGGATCCAGACCTTGCCGCGCCGCTTCATTTCGCGGACGATGACGCGCCGCGCCGCTTCGATCTGACGGGCAGTCACCCATCCGGGTTCGAGCGCCTGCAGACCGTACTCACCGAAGGACACTTCGGCGCCGCGCAGGGCCTTGCCCCGCATGCGGCCGCGCATCTGCTTACGCCACTTGACACGTTTTGGCATCAACATATTGAAAAATCTCCTGACCGTTACGCCTACTTGCTGACGTACACGCCTTCGGTCGCTTCTGTTTTCTCTTCCACTTCAGGAGCGGTCTCGCCTTTGTAGACCCACACCTTCACACCGATCTGGCCGTAGGTGGTGGTGGCTTCGGCGCGGGCAAAGTCAATGCTCGCGCGCAGGGTCTGCAACGGTACGCGTCCTTCGCGCAGCCAGACGGTGCGCGCCATTTCCGCGCCTCCCAAACGACCGGCCACTTCGATTTTGATTCCCTGGGCGCCCTGTTTCATCGCCTGCTGCATGGCGCGCTTCATGGCGCGGCGATAGGCAATGCGGCGCTCCAACTGGTCGGCAATGTTGTATGCCACAAGAGTGGCGTCTACATCCGGGGAGGAAATCTCTTTGATGTCCAGGTCCACTTTTTTGCCGATCAAGGTCTCGAGCGCCAGGCGGATGCGCTTCACGCCCTCGCCCTTGCGCCCGATCAAGATGCCGGGCTTGGCGGTAAAGATCGCCACCTTGGTCTTGCCAGGATAACGTTCCACATCCACGCGCGAGATACCGGCCTTGCGTTCCAGCACTGCATCCGGGAGTTCGCGGCGAAGTTTGCGAACCGTGCCATTCCATGCAGCCCCGCCTTTGGATGTCTGGCCCAACAGCAGGTGGCGGATATCCATGTCCTGCTGCAATTGTTCGCGATATTGCGCGCCCTCGGCAAACCAGCGGCCCTGCCACATGGTATTGATGCCGAGACGAATGCCGATCGGATGTACTTTTCGACCCATAACTTCTCCTTATCCGTTACGATCCGCGCTCGCGCAGGATCACGGTCACATGCGCAGAACGGCGCAACAGGGGCTTGAAGCGGCCGCGCGCCCCAAAGCGGCGCCATTTGCGGGTGGGCGCTTCGTTCGCGAAAATTTTCGCCACGAACAGGTTATCGCGGCTGATGCCAAAGTTTTCCTCGGCGTTAGCCACCGCCGAAGCCAGCAGTTTATGCACGGCAGCGGCAGGGGTCTTCGGTTCAAAGCGCAGCATCTCAAGCGCCTCAACCGCGCTTTTGCCGCGCACCAGATCAAGGATCAGCCGCACCTTTTGGGCCGAGGCAGGATAATGATTCAACTGGGCATGAATGTTCTGCATGACTCATTCTCCTACGCGGAAGCCGCCGCGGCCGCTTCCTTGGTGCCGTGACCGCGGAACACGCGCGTGGGCGCGAATTCGCCCAGGCGATGCCCCACCATGTTTTCTGTCACATAGATCGGCACGTGGCGGCGCCCATCATGCACTGCAATGGTGTGACCCACCATCTGCGGGAAGATGACGCTCGCGCGACTCCAGGTGCGAATCACTTTCTTTTCGCCCTTGGCGTTCATGGCCTCAACTCGTTTGAGTAGTTTGGGCTCGATGTATGGCCCTTTTTTCAGTGATCGAGACATAGGTTCGTTCCTCGTTTACTAGCGACTCGTCTTGCTGCGACGGCGCACAATCATCTTATCGGTCAACTTGTTGCGACGCGTACGGTAGCCCATGGTGGGTTTGCCCCACGGGCTGCGCGGGCCGGGCTTGCCGATCGGCTGGCGGCCCTCACCGCCCCCATGCGGATGATCGCGCGGGGACATGGCTGAACCGCGCACGGTCGGGCGGATGCCTTTGTGGCGTTTGCGTCCGGCCTTGCCCAGTTTGATATTGCCCTGGTCCAGATTGCCAACCTGGCCGATCGTGGCATAGCACACCTGACGCACAAGACGAACCTCGCCGGAGGGCATACGCACCTGGGCGAAATCGCCTTCCTTTGCCAGAAGTTGGGCGGCGCCGCCGGCGGAACGGACCAGTTGTCCGCCGCGGCCTTCCTTCAACTCAATATTGTGAATCAGCGTGCCCACCGGAATACTTGAAATGGGCAGGCTGTTGCCGCTGCGAATTTCCGCGTTGGGGCCGGACATGATCGTGTCGCCTACGCGCAGGTCCAGCGGAGCCACAATATAACGCTTCTCGCCGTCCGCGTAATGCAGGAGCGCCAGGCGCGCGGTGCGATTCGGATCGTACTCGATCGCCGCCACTTTGGCTGGGATGCCGCGTTTCTCGCGCTTGAAATCCACAAGGCGTGCAAAGCGTTTGCTTCCGCCACCGCGATGTCGAACCGTGACGCGACCGTAGGAGTTGCGGCCGCCGTGTTTGTGAAGCGGGACCAGCAGCGAGCGTTCCGGTTTGTCCTTCGTGATCTCCTCGAAGGTGTGGCCGGTCATGCCGCGCTGGCCGGGGGTTACGGGCTTATACTTTTTGACTGCCATCACTGCACCCCTTCAAACATGGGTAGAGTCTGGCCGGCGGCCAGGGTGACGATTGCCTTCTTGATGGCGGACTTGCGCACCAACAGACGGCGGCTTCGGGCGCGGCGGCTGCGTTTGGCCGCGGTGTTGATGATATTCACGCGCACCACGCTCACATCGTACATGGTTTCGATCGCATCCTTGACCATGGTGCGGCTCGCATCGGAAGCGATTTCGAACGTATATTGTTGCAATTTACCGGACTGGTAATTGGATTTCTCGGTGACCAGCGGGCGGCGCAACACGTCATAACTTGTCGTCATGGCACCCATCCTATCCAAGTTGCGCCGTCAACGCGTCGAGCGCCTTGATCGGCAGAACCAGTTTGTCATAACTGAACAGGTCGCGGATGTTGAGATATCCGGCCAGCAGAACTTTTGCGCCGTCCAAATTGGCGGCAGACTGCATCACAGTATCGTAATTCGCGTCCTTTTCGGGAAGCACAACCAGCGCGCTCGCCTGACCCACAAGGCGCTGCAACGCTTCGGACATCAAACGGGTCTTGCCTTCGCCGAGCGCTACATCTTCCACCAACACCACACCGGCTTCTGCGGCTTTCACGGAAAGAGCCGAACGCAGGGCGGCCTGACGCATTTTCTTCGGCATGCGCTGATAATAACTGCGCGGCTTCGGCGTGTGAGCGCGACCACCGCCCACCCACTGCACGGCACGGGTGGAACCCTGGCGAGCGCGGCCGGTGCCTTTTTGCTTCCACGGCTTGCGGCCGCCACCGGAAACTTCGCCGCGGGTTTTGGTGCTGTGTGTGCCCAGGCGCGCATTCGCCATCTGGCGCTGATAAGCCTGATACATCAAATCCACATTTACGGCGGCTTCGAAGATCGCGGCTGGCAATTCCACCTGCTTCACCTTCTGACCGTCTATATTGAAAACGTCTGCTTTCATCATACGCTCCTGCGCCTATTGCTTGCGCGCCTCCTGGATGACGACCACGCCGCCTTTCGGACCCGGAACGGCGCCGCGCAGGCCAATCAGATTCCGCTCGGCGTCCACCAAGATCACCCGCAGTCCCTGCATTGTGACGCGCTCGCTGCCCATATGTCCGGAACGACGCTTGCCGCGGAACACGCGACCCGGCGTGGTACCGGAACCGCTGGAGCCGGGCGCACGCGTGCGATCCGAGGCGCCATGCGTCTTCGGCTGGCCGTTAAAGTTATGGCGTTTCACCACACCGGCAAATCCTTTGCCTTTGCTGGTGCCGATCACATCCACGCGCTCGCCAACGGCAAACGCCTCGACCGTGACCTTGTCGCCAACCTTCATATCATTTTCTGTGGTACGGAATTCGCGCAATACGCGCAGAGGAGGAAGATCTTTTGCCTTCAGGTGCCCCAGCTCGCCGCCAGTCAATTTTTTGGGATGCGATTCGGAAAATCCCAACTGAATTGCGGAATACCCCTCTGTTTCCGGGGTGCGAACCTGTGTAACGAAACATGGCCCAGCCTCGATGATGGTCACGGGAGACGCGACGCCTTGTTCATCGAAGATCTGGGTCATGCCGATCTTTCGACCTAGAAGCCCTTTCAACATTTCGGTTTTCTCCTTAAAAATTTGGTTCGAGACTGTCAGCCCGGGCCTGGGCTGCATCATCTCGGAGACGACACAGTCAATATCCGTCGTGCAGAGCCGTTGGGGTGTTGGCTCCCGCCCGAGCGAAAATTCTTGCGCCGCTTTGGTTCATATCACGTGCCAGACATCCATCGCGTCTGGCATGTGGCGAACTGCATCTGTTAGATTTTGATCTCGATATCCACGCCCGCAGGCAGGTTCAAACGCATCAACATGTCAATCGTTTTCGAATCAGGGTCGAGAACATCGATCAATCGGTTGTGCGTGCGGATCTCGTAGTGTTCGTGCGAGTCTTTGTCAATGAATGCAGAGCGGCGTATTGTAAAGCGTTCCAGTTTTGTTGGCAAGGGTACCGGCCCCACAACCTGGGCGCCGGAACGCTCTGCAGTTTCAACGATCCGCTTGGCGGATTGGTCGAGAACGCGATGATCGTAAGCCTTGAGGCGGATGCGGATCTTTTGTTTCGTCATGGCTATCCTATTCGATGATCTTGGTGATGACGCCTGCGCCGACGGTCAGGCCGCCTTCGCGAATGGCGAATTTGGATCCTTGTTCGAGCGCCACCGGCACGATCAACTCAACCGTCAGGTTGACGTTGTCGCCCGGCATGACCATCTCCACGCCTTCGGGCAGCGTGATGTTGCCGGTCACGTCCATCGTGCGGATGTAGAACTGCGGGCGATAGCCGCTGAAGAATGCCTTGTGGCGCCCGCCTTCTTCCTTCTTCAATACGTACACTTCCGCCAGGAATTTCTTGTGCGGGGTGATCGAGCCGGGTTTGGCCAGCACCTGGCCGCGCTCCACGTCGGTGCGTTCAATGCCGCGCAAGAGCAAGCCCAGGTTGTCGCCGGCCATGCCTTCGTCCAGCATCTTGTGGAACATCTCCACGCCGGTACAGGTTGTGGATTTGGTGTCGCGCAGGCCGACGATTTCGATCGGGTCGCCCACTTTCACCAGTCCGCGATCGACGCGCCCGGTCACGACTGTGCCGCGCCCTTTGATCGAGAACACGTCTTCCACTGCCATCATAAACGGTTTGTCCGTCTCGCGCTTCGGTTCGGGGATGTATTCGTCCACCACGCGCAGCAATTCTTTGATGCAGGCGTATTCCGGCGCATTCGGATCCGTGCTGGCGCTGTCCAGCGCGTTCTTGGCCGAGCCGCGCACGATCGGGGTTGTGTCGCCGGGGAAGTTGTAGGCGGTCAGCAGTTCGCGCAGTTCCAACTCCACCAGTTCCAGCAACTCCGGATCGTCCATCATGTCTACTTTGTTGAGGAACACAACGATGGACGGCACTTCCACCTGGCGCGCCAGCAGCACGTGTTCGCGCGTCTGCGGCATCGGCCCATCCGGGGCCGCCACCACCAAAATCGCGCCGTCCACCTGCGCCGCACCGGTGATCATGTTCTTGATGTAGTCGCGGTGGCCCGGCATGTCCACGTGGGCGTAGTGCCGCTTTTCGGTCTGGTATTCCACATGCGAAATGTTAATCGTGATGCCGCGCGCTTTTTCTTCCGGCGCGTTGTCAATCTGGTCGTAGGCTCTGAATTCGCCGGTGCCCATCAGCCCGGCGACTTTGGTGATCGCCGCCGTCAGCGTCGTCTTGCCGTGGTCAATGTGGCCCATTGTTCCCACGTTCAGATGCGGTTTGTTTCGATCAAATTTCTGCTTCGCCATTTTTTTGGTCTCCTTGTTTAATCAAAAACGGACTGGTTACTTTATGATTTCTTTTGCCACAGCCTCAGAGACCGGGGCATAATGATCGAATTCCATTGAGAAAACGCCGCGTCCCTGTGTGCCGGAACGAAGTGTAGTTGCATAGCCGAACATCTCGCCCAGCGGAACCATGGCCTTCACAGCCTGGGCATTGCCAGGACGAATCTCCATGCCCTGGATCATGCCGCGGCGGCTGTTCAACTGCCCAATCACATCGCCGAGATATTCTTCGGGGATGACTACTTCCACTTTCATGATCGGCTCGAGCAGGACCGGTCCGCCCTTTTGAACGCCATCTTTGAACGCCATGGAAGCGGCCATCTTGAAGGCCATTTCGTTTGAGTCCACTTCATGGAAGGAGCCGTCGTAGAGGGAAATCTTCATATCCACGACCGGGTAGCCGGCAATGACGCCGCTTTCAGTCGCTTCTTTCACGCCCTTTTCGATGGCCGGAATATACTCGCGTGGGATGGAGCCGCCCACAATATCGTTTTCAAAGACAATGCCGCTTCCGCGTTCGCCCGGTTCAAGGGCAAAAACAACATGCCCATATTGGCCGCGTCCACCGGACTGTTTTGCATATTTCATCTCCGCGCGGGCTACCTTACGCGTGATCGATTCGCGATAGGCCACGCGCGGGTTGCCAATATTGGCCTGGATGCGGAACTCGCGTAACATGCGATCCACCAGAACATCGAGGTGCAGTTCGCCCATGCCGGCGATGATCGTCTGGCCGGTGGTTTCGTCGCTGCGAACGCGGAAGGTCGGGTCTTCCTCGGAAAGTTTTTTGAGCGCTTCACCCATTTTTTCCTGGTCGGAGCTTGATTTCGGCTCGATCGCAACGGAGATGACGGGTTCGGGAAAGGAAATGCTTTCGAGGATGACCTTCTTGTTCTCGCAAAGCGTGTCACCGGTGAAGGTTTCTTTAAATCCGAGCGCGGCGGCAATGTCACCGGCGCGCACCTCGGTAATATCTTCGCGGCGGTCGGCATACATGCGGATCAAACGGCCAATGCGTTCGCGCTTGCCTTTGATGGAATTGGTAACCATGGAACCCTGACTGAGGGTCCCGGAGTAGACGCGGAAGTACGCCAGGCGTCCCACGTAAGGGTCGGTCACGATCTTGAAGACCAGCGCGCTCAGTGGAGCATCATCTTCAGCGGGAAGCACGATCATTTCTTCGGGATGATCCGGATCGGCGCCTTCCACTGGTGGAATGTCAGCCGGGGAGGGTAGCAGGTCAATCACCGCGTCGAGCAAAACCTGAATGCCTTTGTTGCGCATGGCCGAGCCGCAATAGACGGGCGTCACCTTGCTGGCAAGCACTCCCTGGCGAAGAGCGGCTTTCAACTCCGGTACGGTAATCTCCGCGCCCTCCAGATATTTTACGGTCAGGACATCATCGAGCTCGGCGATTTTCTCAACCATGAAGTGGCGGGCTTCCTCGGCCTGGGCTTTCATTTCAGCAGGAACGTCCGTGACCTTGATCTCGCGGCCCATTTCATCTTCCCAATACATGGCTTTCATTTCGAGAAGATCGATCGCGCCTTTGAAAGTCGCTTCAAAACCAAGCGGGACCTGCATGGGCAGCGGATTGGCGCCAAGCCGATCCTTGATGGATTGGATGGTGCGTTCGTAGGAAGCGCCCACGCGATCCATTTTATTGACAAAACAAATGCGCGGCACACCATACCGATCCGCCTGGCGCCACACAGTTTCAGACTGTGGTTCCACGCCCTGAACGGCATCGAACAAGACCACACCGCCATCCAGAACACGCAACGAGCGCTGGACCTCGGCGGTGAAGTCAATGTGTCCTGGCGTATCAATCAGGTTGACCTGATACCCCTTCCACTCGGCGGAAACGGCGGCCGAAACAATGGTGATGCCGCGTTCACGCTCCTGCTCCATCCAGTCGGTGACGGTCGTGCCGTCATCCACAGAACCAATACGGTGGGTCTTGCCGGTATAGAAAAGGATACGCTCGGTCGTCGTTGTTTTCCCGGCGTCAATGTGGGCGATGATTCCAATATTTCGATAGCGATCGAGCGGATACTCACGTGCCATGGTACGAATTACCTGCCTTCAATTAAATACGATAATGCGAGAAGGCACGGTTGGCCTCCGCCATTTTGTGGGTTTCGTCACGCTTGCGGATGGCGTTGCCGGTTTCAGTGGAGGCCTCGATCAGTTCGGAAGCCAGTTTATCCGGGAGCGATTTGCCGGAGCGGGCGCGGGCCGATTCGAGAATCCAGCGCAGCGCAAGCGTAACGCGGCGATCAGCCGGAACTTCCATCGGAACCTGGTAGGTGGCGCCACCCACGCGTCGCGGGCGAACTTCCATGGCTGGGCTGACATTTTTAAGCGCAGTATCAAACACCTCGATCGGACTCTTCTGCGTCCGCTCCTGAATCAGGTCGAGCGTCTGGTAGACGAGGCGTGTGGCGAGACTGCGCTTGCCACGCTCCATGATGTGTTTAATCATCGTCTGAAGATTAAGATTGTTGTAGCGCAGATCCGGCTGAACCGGGCGCGGCTGGGGAGATCCTCTTCGCATTGGCTTCCTCTTATCTGATTATTTGGGGCGTTTCGCGCCATACTTGGAGCGGCCCTGTTTGCGATTGGCCACGCCGGTGGTGTCGAGCGATCCGCGCACGATATGATAACGAACGCCCGGCAAGTCTTTCACGCGGCCGCCGCGCACAAGAACGACCGAGTGTTCCTGCAATTGATGACCTTCACCGGGAATGTACGCGGTGACCTCAATGCCGTTGGTGAGGCGCACGCGGGCAATCTTGCGGAGCGCGGAATTCGGCTTCTTGGGAGTCATTGTGCGCACCACGGTGCATACGCCGCGCTTTTGCGGCGCGCCGCTGGCCTGGCGGACGCGACGTTGCTTGTAAGAATTCAACGTGTATTGCAAGGCGGGAGCCTTGCTCTTTGTTTTCTTGGTCTTACGACCTTTGCGGACCATTTGATTAATTGTAGGCACCTTGCCTCCGTGTCACTTTCATTGCAAAATGGAACTGGTTTTTTCGCAGAAAATGAGGCCATCAAAAACTTGCCTGATGGCCTCATTCAATTAGTCGCCCTGGGCGGCAGAAGAAGAGCCGCATTAGTGTCGGCAACGAAGCGGCAGTATAACACGCGCCCATGCACGCGTCAAGAATTTTTTCTGCTTTTCGACGGCAGATTTCCTCCAAGATCGAGCAGGCCGGTATCCAGCCTCGGCGGATGAGTCTTTTCCTCATCCTTGCCAAACTTCACCATATCACCGGTCTCGCCGACCGCCTCAACTGCCAGTCCAAGGCTTTGCAGTTCTTTTACCAGGACGCGGAACGATGCGGGAATACTTGGCTCTTCGATCGGGTCGCCCTTGACGATGGCCTCATAGGTGTTGACGCGTCCTTGCACATCGTCCGATTTGACGGTGAGCATTTCTTGAAGGGTATACGCCGCGCCATACGCTTCGAGCGCCCACACCTCCATTTCGCCGAAGCGCTGGCCGCCAAATTGCGCCTTGCCGCCGAGAGGTTGTTGCGTGACCAGGCTGTAGGGCCCGGTCGAGCGCGCGTGAACTTTATCTTCGACGAGGTGGTGAAGTTTCAATACGGTCATCACGCCCACGGTCACAGGTTGATCGTATGGCTGGCCGGTTTTGCCATCGCGCAAGGTCTGCTTTCCGAGTGTGGGCATTGGGGAGCCGCTCTGCGCCATCACTTCCTGCGCGACTTCATGCAGTTTTTCATCCGATACCTTCCGGGTCTGTCCAAGCGTTTCCATCCAAAGACGAAGACAGGCGCGCACGGTGTACAGGTCCCGCTCCGGGTCCCGGTGATGAACGGTCTCCTCTTGCATGGCAAAGACCACTTCTGGATCATGGCCGCGATCGCGCAACCACTCGCGGGCCGTGGAGAGGCGGGCATAATTCACGTCGGGGATGCGGTAGAGATCATATTTGCGTCCGCCCAACCAGTCTTCCAGATAGAGACGTCGGACTTCCTCGTCATCCTGAATGGATTCAGCGTCGTATTCCTGCTGTCTCAGCCAGTCCCAGGCTTTCTGACCGGATTCTTTCCACGCCTGATCCACGATCCACGCTCGTGCGAGTTCGGCTTCGATCTCTGACTCGGACGCGCCGTCGAAGACCGGCGTATGCACGCGGAAGCCGAGTCGCTTCGCGGCCCAGCCAAGATGAACTTCCAGCACCTGTCCAATGTTCATGCGGCCGGGAACGCCGAGCGGGTTGAGGATCATGTCCACTGGCGTGCCGTCTTCAAGGAAGGGCATGTCTTCCACCGGGACCACTTTCGATACAACGCCTTTGTTTCCATGACGTCCGGCCATTTTGTCGCCGGCTGTGATCTTGCGGCGCTGCGCCACTGAGACGCGCACCATCATTTCCACTCCGGCAGAGAGGTCGGCATTATCTTCGCGGGTAAAAACCTTCACATCCACAACCTTGCCGCGTTCGCCGTGAGGCATGCGCAGGGAGGAATCTTTCACATCGCGCGATTTCTCGCCGAAGATGGCGCGCAGGAGGCGCTCTTCGGGCGTCAATTCCTTTTCACCTTTTGGGGTGATCTTGCCAACCAGAATATCATTCGGGCCGACTTCCGCCCCAATGCGGATGATCCCATTCTCATCGAGGTCCTTGATGGCGTCCTCGCCGACATTGGGAATATCGCGCGTGATTTCCTCAGGGCCGAGTTTGGTATCGCGCGATTCCACTTCATATTTTTCGATATGAACAGAGGTGAAGCGATCCTCCTGAACAAGGCGTTCCGATAGAAGAATGGCATCCTCGAAGTTGCCGCCTTCCCAGGAGATGAACGCAACAACGACATTCTGGCCGAGGGCCAGCCGCCCGCTTTCTGTTGAGGAAGAATCGGCGATGATATCGCCCTTTTTGATCAGGCCGCCCTTCACGACGGCGGGGCGTTGATCTATACAGGTGGACTGATTCGAACGCTGGTATTTGCGCAGATAGTAGACGCGCTGTCCGCTGCGCTCCTTGACGATGATGGTGGAGCCGGTAACGGAGACTACTTCTCCATCCGCTTCGGCCACAACCACCTGGCCGGAATCGACTGCCGCGTGATATTCCATGCCGGTGGAAACAAGCGGGATTTCGGGACGGATCAGCGGCACGGCTTGAGTCTGCATGTTTGCCCCCATCAAGGCGCGGTTGGCGTCGTCATGCTCCAGAAAGGGGATTAACGCGGCGCTAATGCCCACCACCTGGTGCGGCGCGACATCCATGTAGTCCACGTTCTCCGCGACCTGGAATTGGAAGCCGGAGTGATAGCGGCACGAAATGCGATCGCGGACAAATTCGTTTTCTTTTGTCAGTTGCGCGTTGGCCTGGGCAATTACATATTTGTCTTCGGCGTCAGCCGAGAGGTAATCCACCTGTTCCGAGACGAACGGGGCGACGGGAATATCTGCGCCGATCTTTGCCAGCGCCTTCAACATCTTCGAGGTAATACGCTCGCCGTCGGCGGCAATCACGGAACCGGATTTTGGGTCGGTCACTGCGCCGCGCGCGGCGCGGCCCTCGAGGCGCGGGTCGTCGCACGCGAAGGCACGATAGACTTTGCGGTACGGGGTTTCGATGAAACCATATTCGTTGACGCGCGAGAACGAGGCGAGACGTCCGATCAAACCGATGTTCGGGCCTTCGGGCGTTTCGATCGGGCAGATGCGTCCGTAGTGGGAATGGTGAACGTCGCGGACATCGAAGCCGGCGCGTTCACGGCGCAAGCCGCCCGGCCCGAGCGCGGAGAGCGTGCGTTTGTGTCGCAGTTCGGCCAGCGGGTTGGTCTGGTCCATGAACTGGCTCAATTGACTGGAGCCGAAGAATTCGCGCAATGCGGCGACGACCGGGCGAATGTTGACAAGCGTGACCGGCGACAGTTGTTCCTGGTCGCGAATGGACATGCGTTCTTTGATGACGCGTTCCATGCGGCGCAGGCCGATGCGAAGTTTGTTCTGAATCAGCTCGCCGACCGTCTTAACGCGGCGGTTACCGAGGTGATCAATATCGTCCGGCGGTTCGGCGCCGTTGTTGATCTGGATCATGCGGCGGATCAAGCGGATGACATCGTTCTTCGTCACCGTACGGTGCGGAATGGGGATCTGCAGATCTAATTTCTGGTTGAGTTTGTAGCGGCCGACACGTTCGAGGTCGTAATGCCGCTGGTCGAAAAGTTGCTCCTCGAGGAACGTACGCGCGTTATCGAGCGTGGCCGGGTCGCCGGGGCGCATCTTGCGGAAGAATTCGATCAGCGCCGCCTCTGCAATGCTGATGCCGCCGGAGAGATCCCACTCAGGTTCCTGTTGAAGCGTGGAGGGGATAAATAATCTCTCGGCGTTATTGTCCACTTCCTGGAAGAGCGCGACGATCTCTTCGTCGCTTCCGAATTTCAACGGGGAATTGGGCATCCCGTCGCTGACCGCCGCTAGCGCGCGCAGAAAAACCGTGATCGGCACGGTGCGTTTACGGTTAAACTTAAGGATGATGTAGTCGGACTTGCGGGTTTCGAATTCCATCCACGCGCCGCGATCCGGGATCAGTTTCGCCATCGCGAGCGAGCGACCGGTGGAACGATCAGTGGGCGCTTCGAAATACACACCGGGCGAGCGGATCAATTGCGAAACAACCACGCGTTCGGTACCGTTAATAATGAAGGTGCCTTTATCGGTCATCTCCGGGAAATCGCCCAGAAACAGGTCCTGCTTGATCGGCTCCGGCACATCGGGCCCGGCCAGCAGGACAGATACCCAAAGCGGGCTTGCGTATGTGAGATCGCGCTCCACACACTCTTCGATGCTGTGTTTGGGCTTGTCGAACCAGTATTTCAATCCCCATTGCCTGGCCTCCGGGCCGCGGCCGGGAAAATACAATTTCATCCCCTTGTTGTAGGATTCAATGGGTGAAATTTCATGGAAGAGATCCCCCAATCCTTCCCGTTTAAGTCGTTCGAATGAATCGAGTTGTACTTCAATCAGATTGGGAAGACCAAGTTCGACCGGGATACGCGCGTAATTCTTATGGGGCAAAGAGGATGCCATTCGTCTCTCCTGACCTGGACATACATGAGGAACACGTAAATAAAATATCTCCCGAGTTTCCTCGAGATTTGCGACCCGTCATTATACAAGCATTTATTAATCGGGTCAATGGATTTTGTGTTGCAGTTCGGGGTAATTTTCACTTCACTGGGTCAGACTCTCCGGCGCAAAGCAGGGCTGATAATCGTAGCCCAACACCAGCCGATATTGAATCGGGCTGCCGGGCGTTGGCAGGGACAACAACTGGGCGTTCGTGAGTCCCAGGATGCTGAGGAGCGCCTGGCTGCGCGCCGGAACCTGCGATTCAGTCAGATCAATCATGTAACTATTGGCGTAATCCTGGCGGTCGGGGGCCCGGAGAACGGTTTCATAACCGGCGTAATTCAGGCGCGAGGCAGCCAGCGCGTCCCAGCCGGTGTTGGTCGTCCCGTTTTCGATCTGAACCACGAGCGTTTCGTTGACTGTCGCCGCGTTCGAAGCGGTGAGCGCCTGTGCGATCAACCCCTGTAAGGCGGCCTGGTCAGGCAGAAGAACATATGCCCCACCCGGCGTAATCCACGAGCTGACGATCGGCGGGCGAATGTAATAGCTGCGAATATTGGCGTTGGTAAACTGCGAGGCCAGCGAAGCCAGGCTGAGAATATCGCCAAGTCCGAGGTCGGTTTCGACAAGAGAGTGAAAATCATTATAAAGTTGCGGGATTCTGATCAGCGTTTCTGCGCGGGCGCCGCGTTCGAAGATAGCGCGCAAGACTTCCTGTTGACGGCGGCCGCGATCGAAATCATTCGATTTGGAACGTGAACGCGCATACCAGAGCGCAAAGTCGCCGTCCATGTGAACGAGGCCCGTCGGGGTGGTATAGAGATACCAGTTATTTTCGTTGTTTGGATCGTAGGTCGGGTCAATCAGCCGCCAGTCGGTATAGGGGCAAGACACAGGAAGGTCAATTCCGCCCAACGTATCCACGATCTGACGAAAGCCGTCGAACTCGACCATGGCCGTGTGATCAATGTGCAGGCCGAGATTGTATTCGATGGTGTCCTTGAGTAACTGCGGCCCACCGCCGGGATATCCGCTGAGGTCGCCGTGTTGATAAGCGGTATTGATGCGCTGCATCTCCCAATCGGGGATGTATACCCACAGATCGCGTGGGATGGAGATCAACGATATTTGCCGATCACGCGGACGCAGGATGGCGATCACCATTGTGTCAGTGCGGAAGGAAGAGCCGGGGCGTTTGTCTGAACCGATGAGCAGAAAGGTCACAAGGTCGGGGCCGTTATAGACAACGGCGGGCGGCGGCACGGCGGTGGGATAGGGAATATTCGGGGCGGCGGTTGAAGGTGGAAGTTCAACGGACATGCCCGGCGTTGCAGTCGGCAGGAGTAACGGCGGCAGGGGTGTGAAAAATGTTTCGTGCGAAAGAGTCGGAAAGGATGTGGGTAGCGCGGGCTGGAACGGCGTGGCGGTTGGTTGGGGAATTGAAGAATCGGTAACGAGAAAAAACGATTCGCGATAGATCTGCGCGGGGGTGGCAGCCGGCGCGCAGGCAAACAGAAAGCCAATGGACAGGACGATCGTCAATTGTCGCATGGGAAAAGACATGGGAGTGGATTCGGCTCGCGAGGATGTCACCCGCTTAGGGCGAGGCAGGAGGCGTAACGCCGGTGGGCGAAGGCGTCGCGGAGGGGGCAGGCGTCGCGCTGGGTTCGCTGGTCGCGCTGAGAGCAGGCGTATCGGTCGGGGTGGGAGTCACGGTAGCGAATTCGATGGTGATGATGGTGGCGGTAACGGCGGGCGTGCTGGTGGGGACATTTGGCACCCACAGCGCTTGACCGACAAAGATCGTGGAAGAGGAGCCGAGGCAGTTTGCGTTTTGAAGTTGTGGAACGGTGACGCGATATAGCGTACTGATTTTAAAGAGGGTATCGCCCGCCTGGACGGTGTAGTGAACCCATCCGGGATGCGCGCCGCAAGAGGGAGCGGTTGCGCTTGGAAGCGCGGGAGCGTATAAAAAGGAGCCGGGCATCAGTATGTGGGAAGGCAGGCAGTTGGCCTGTATTAATTCTTCCGTTCGAACGTGATGCCGCGCCGCGAGCCCTTCGATCGTCTCGCCGGAAACGATGGGGATTTGCACCCAGCCCATGGGCGGAATGCAGCTTGTGGGCGGCGAGAGCGTGGGGGAAGGAGTGGAGGGTTCGCTCGGATAAGCGGTCAGTAAAAAATCGAGTGAGGTGGAAAGTTCGGAAGTGGGGAAGGCGGTGTCGCCGGGCGTTTGGCTTGCCAGGAAAAGCGCGGGCTGGGGAACGTATCCCTCGGTGAGCGCGAGCAGGATGCCGCCAAATACCATCACGAGTGAGAGTATGCCGAGCAGGAGGCCTCCCCCCATTTGTTTGACGGCCTGCATTTCACCTCTCTTGGGGGCGCGCCATTCTGGAGAACGGCAGCAGCACGCTGAACGTGGAACCGACGCCCGCTTCCGCCTCGACCCAGATGCGGCCACGCTGCGCCTCGGTCAGTGTCCTGGCAATGGACAGGCCGACGCCTGTATCGCCCACTCCCTGGATCAGGACATTGTCGGCGCGATATAAGCGCGTGAAGACGCGCGGCAAATCCTCGGCGGGGATGCCGCCGCCGGTGTCGGCCACCTGGATGAGGACATAATCCTGCCCGCCTTCGGTGCGCGCCTGAACCTTGAGGGTGACGCGGCCCTCCACCGGAGTGGCGGCGGCGGCGTTTTGCAGAAGGTGGATCAGAATCTGCTGCAGGGCTTCGCGGTCGGCGTGAATGGGCGTCATCTGTTTGGGCAGGTCGAGATGAATGGCAATATTTTTCTCGCGCACCAGGCTGCTCGTATAGGACATGGCGTTGTCGAGAATGGCGTTAAGATCCACCGCCTCGGCCTTCAGGTCTACGATACCGGCTTCGAGCGTGGTGACCTGGATCATGTCGTCTATCAAACTGCCGATACGCTCGGTGGAGGCCTTGATGCGCTCCACGAATTTTCGCTGTAACGCGCCGAGGATGCCGACCGATTCTCCGAGCAGCAGGTCGGTATAGCCGACGATGGAAGACATGGGCTGGCGCAGTTCCTGTGAAATGGATGCGACCACCTCGGCCTGTTCGCTGGACTGCGCGGCTTTTTGATTTTTTTCCGCCTCGAGCAGTTGGATGTTCGATTCGGCCACCTGGTTTTGCAGGCGGGCAATGTCTTCGAGGGCGATGCGTAATTCTTTTTCCACCTGTCCGCTGCCCTCGACCGCGCGCAGGCGCCTGGCAGAGGCGTGCAGCGCTCCGACCTCACGCTCCAGTTCCTCGATACGCCGACGTGATTGTTCCTGCACGGCCGCCATATCAAAATCGGTTTCAAACACGGCAGGCCGCTTGAGCGCCTCCTCCAACTGAGAGGCGAGCTGTTCATTGCGGGCCTGGGCTTCCTTTAATCGGGAGAGCGCCTGTTCCACGGCTTCGTTCGCGTCCTGCTCCTTTTGCTGAAGCGAGGCGGTCTGCCGGGTGCGCTGCACAATGGCAACCAGCGACGCGGCAATGTTGGCAAGGAAGGCCTGATCTTCCGCGCTCCACAAGCGATTGGAATAAGGCGAGAGCAATAGGATTCCGCCGATGGAATCTTTCTCCTTCGTCAGCATTGGCACCGCGATCAAATTACCCAGACTGCCGACGCCGAGCGTCTCGGCCAGGCCTTTGATATCTGCAGAGGTCGCGCTGGCCGGAAGCCTCAGCGGGCGGCCGCGCTGGATGGCGCTGGCCAGCATCGGCACAGAGGTCTTGTTTAAATTACCGCCTTCGAGCGGCTCTTCGCGGATCAGGTCGTAGCCCGAGGCGATGACGAGCTGGTTTTTATTGTCGGTTAAGTAAATGAGAAAACACAGGTCGGCCAGCATGGTTTGTGCAATGGCGCGCGTCACGGCCTGGCTGACCTTTGTTGGATTTGCCTCGGCCGCCAGATCGAGCAGCGCATGGAACGTTTTTGGGTCGGCGCTGTATCGCCGCCGTTCCGGCACGGAGGCTTCCTGCTGGGTCGTAACGGGCGGGCTGGACGAAGGCGCAGGAAAACGCTGGGGCAGGGTCAACAAGATCGGATAGACCGCCAGATACATTAAGCGCACCGCGCCGGGAAAATCGCCGGTTGAATGATCGGTGAGCAGGTACGCCATGTGGCCGATGAAAGCCAGTATAAGCGCGGCTAGTCCATTCCCCCATCCGCTGGGGCGGCGAATCAGCAAGAGCAACACGCCGACCGCGATCATTCCGATGGAGGCGAATTGCCAGATCGTCTCCTGGAATGAAGCATTGAAGCGCCCCGCCAGTGTTTGGTGCAGCGCGTCTGCAATGCCCAGCGCCAGCGAAGACAGAACGAAAAAACTGACGAGCACGGTGGCCGAGTCGGCGGCGCGGCTGGGTTCGGGAAACGCCCACAACCAGATGATCCAGATCAGGCTGATCAGCATTATGGCGCGATCGAGAGGCGGCAGAACGAGTTCGATATTGATCACCTGCTGCCAGCCCAGAGCGGCTGCCAAAAACAGGATCAATTGCCCGGCCAGCAACAGGCCTAGTCCGACCATGGTGCGCCGCGCCTGTGGAAATTCGCTCGACCGCCAGTGCGTGAACGCCGCCTGCAACGCGCCCGAAATCGAATTTAACAAGACCAGGTGATACAGAATATTGCCCGGTGGCAATGTCAAAATTGAAAGGAGTTCCATGTGTTGGCCGCGATTATACACCGCGTTTGAATTTTGACTGTGATAATTCCATGACGCCCGCGGCGCTCGCGGCGCTCGCGTACGCTCGCGGTGAAATCGCCGGCGTATAATGGAAACATGCGCCCGCTTCTCTCCCGAATCCTGATCCTGCTGGCCCTGTGCGGCCTGATTTTCCTCCCCGCGCTTGGTTCTGCCTGCGCAGACCTCCGCCACGCCGACTCCGACGCTGCCAATGGCGACTTCGCCGACGCCGCGCGAGATTACGAACATGCAGCGCGCCTGCTCTTCTGGCGCACAGAGCTATGGGAACGCGCCGGGCGCGCCGCCTTCGCCGCAAAAAATTACAACGACGCGATCCGCCTGCTGAGGCGCTCCCCCTCCCTCTCTCCCGGTGGATGGACCGACCTGGGCGAATCGCATCTTCAGCTCGACCAGATCGAGGAAGCGCTTCGCGTCCTCGAACAGGGACTGGAGAAGACCGGCGCCAACGCCAGAGCGTATCGCCTACTGGCATTGGCGCAGTACGCGCAGGGCGACCTGGCGCGCGAATCGGCCGCGCTGGAAAACTATCTGGCGTTCCAAGCGGATGACGCGCCCGCTCATTATCGTTTCGGATTATTATCCGCGCTGGAGGATCGCGAGCGCGCGCTCGCGGAACTATCCCTTGCGGCTGAACAAAATGAAGATTACGCCCCGGCCTATCAGACCCTGCGGACCACCCTCAACCTTGCCTCGCTGGAAAAGGATGAATCGAAACGGCTGATGGTCATCGGGCGCGGGCTGGGATTGGTGCAGGAATGGGGGCTGGCGCGCGAGGCCTTCCAGCGCGCGGTCGAGGCAGACGGAGAAAATGCCGAGGCGTGGGCCTGGTTGGGCGAGGCGAAGCAACACCTCGGTCAGGGCGGAGGCGAAGAGGTGGAGTACGCAGTGGCGCTGAATCCGTTTTCGGCCAATGTGCGCGCCCTCTCCGGTTTGTATTGGAAGCGAAATGAACAACCGCGCCGCGCGCTGGCGGAATTTCAATGGGCGGTCATCCTTGAGCCGGAGAATCCATTCTGGCAGGCCGCGCTTGGAGAAGCCTACGCGCAAAGTAGCGACCTGCCCTCCGCGTTGGATGCCTACCAGCGCGCCGCATCGCTGGCCCCAACAGACGCTTCGTTCTGGCGGCTGCTGGCGGTGTTTTGCGCGCAGTACACATTTCAAACCGCCGAAGTGGGCGTGGCCGCCGCGCATCAGGTTGTGTTGCTTGCCCCAGACGACGCCGCCTCCTATGACTTGCTTGGCTGGCTCTATCTTTCGAGCGGGCTGCACGCCGAGGCCGAAGCCGCCCTGCAACACGCGCTGGCCCTGGATGCAAATCTTGCCGCCGCGCATTTGCACCTGGGCATGCTGTACCTGCAACGCGGAGATTACCCGGCGGCGCGCGCGCAATTATTGCTGGCACGCGATCTCGACTCAGACGGCGCGTCCGGCCTGCTCGCCAGAGAAATGCTGGAGCAATATTTTCCGTAATGCGTGATCAAGGCTTACGCAAAACCTTGCGTAGAGCGCGCCGAAGGTCTAACGTGCCTGCTGGCGTTACGCCTGCCTGATTTGCCAGGCAAATCACGGGCGGCGCCAGGGGAGAACGCCAATTATGTGTAAGTTCTGGTGATGATAGAATACGGCCATGAACAAAATACTTCAGATCCTTCTCGCCATTGTTTTGACGGCGGGCTGTTCGTTCCTGCCGGGCAGTTCGAATCCTTCCGGGCCGACGGCTGAACCGCCCGCGCCCGGTTCGGTTCTATTTCTGGATGATTTCTCGAATCCTGCCAGCGGCTGGGAACGCGTGAGCGACGCCGAAGGAATTATGGATTACGATGACGGCGTTTATCGTATTTTGGTGAAAGGCCCGCATATGAATTACTTTGCCACACCGGGCAGAGCGTTCAACGATACGCGCGTCGAGGTGGACGCGGTAAAGATTGACGGGCCGGACGACAACCGCGCGGGAATCATCTGCCGCATGAGTCAGGTCGGGGATTCGGCGCGCTATTATTTTTTCATCATTACCAACAGCGGGTATTACGCGGTCGGCCGCGCGGAGGGAGGACAGGGCGTCCTGCTCGGTCAGACCGCCCCGGCGCAGTCGAGCGCCATCAAGACCGGGCTGGCCATCAATCACCTGCGCGCCGACTGCATTGGAAACACGCTCTCATTGTATGTCAACGGGTTCCTGGTCTCGCAGGCCAGCGATACAGCGTTGACCAGCGGCGAGGTGGGCCTCGTGGCAGGAACATTCGATCAAACCCAGGTGGACATGGTCTTCGACGAGTTCGTGGTCCTGCAACCGTAAACGAATCTTTCCATGAAAATCCATCTCGACTCCATCGGCTGCCGGCTGAACCAAAGCGAGATCGAAACCATGGCGCGCCAATTCCGCGCGGCGGGGCATGAGATCGTCGCGCAGGCCGCGGGCGCGGAGCTGGCGGTGGTGAACACCTGCGCGGTCACTGCGGACGCGGCCGCGGATTCGCGGCAGTTGATTCGCCATTTGGCGCGCGCGGGCGTGGGGCAGATCATCCCGACAGGCTGTTGGACGACGCTTCAAATGAAAGAGGCCGCCTCGCTGCCGAATGTTTTAAAAGTCGTTTCCAATTTGCAAAAAGACGATCTTGTTTCCGAATTCAATTCAGAATCCAAAATTCCAAATTTGGAATTCGAGACCGAGCCGCTTGCGCGTCAGCCGCTCCCTGGTTTGCAGCGGCGGACGCGCGCGTTCATCAAGGCGCAGGATGGATGCGATAACGCCTGTACGTTTTGCGTAACGACCGTCGCGCGCGGCGCGGCGCGCTCGCGCCCGCTGGCGGAGGTGATTGAGGATGTCAACTTTGCGCTGGCGGGCGGCGTGAAGGAAATAGCGCTGACGGGCGTGCATCTTGGCGCGTGGGGACAGGAGCGCGGGATTCATTTACGCGATCTTGTAAAGGCGATTCTCGACCAGACCGACGCGCCGCGCCTGCGCCTCTCTTCGCTCGAACCCTGGGATTTGGACGCGGACTTTTTCCGTCTCTGGGAAAATCCGCGCCTCATGCCTCATCTGCACCTGCCTTTGCAAGCGGGGAGCGAATCCACGTTGAAGCGGATGGCGCGCAAGACCACGCCCGCGTCGTTCCGCGCGCTGCTGGCGGCCGCGCGGACGGTGATCCCCGAGGCGGCGATCACGACGGATATCATCGCGGGCTTTCCCGCCGAGACGGAGGAGGAGTTTGCCGAGACGCTGGAGTTCGTGCGTGAGATGGGTTTTGCGGGCGGGCATGTGTTCACCTATTCGCCGCGGCCTGGAACGGCCGCGTCACGCATGAGGGGGCAGATCCGCCTGGAGGTCAGGAAGAGGCGGAATCGGATTTTGCGGGAAGCGCTCGCTGAGTCGGCAAAAGTCTATCGGCGGAAATTCGTCGGGAGGAAAATGTCGGCGTTGTGGGAGTCGGTGACCGAGTTGAACGACCGGGGCTGGCAAATGGAGGGCTGGACGGAAAATTATCTGCGCGTGCGCGCGGCGGCCTTCTCGCCGAGGTGGAACGAGGTGGATGAGGTGGAGTTGGTGGAGGCGGGCGAGGAGGGAATGAAGGGGAGGTTGGTGACGTGAAATTCGGGACGAGTGTCACTTATGCGGATGAGGGAGGGCTTGTATAATTTAATGGCGGCGCAAGAGAGCGCCGAGTACGCGTCCGAATTTTTCAAAGGAGCAAAGCATGACGGCAAAAATCATTGACGGAACCGCCATCGCGCAGAAGGTGCGCGAGGAGGTGAAGACGAAGGTGGCGGCGCGGGCAGCGGCGGGAAAATCTCAGCCCGCGCTGGCGACCGTGCTGGTGGGCGAACGAATCGACTCGAGAACGTATGTGAGCATGAAGCAGAAGGCGTGCGCCGAATTGGGGATGATCTCGCATCACAAGCCATTGCCCGCCGATGTTTCGCAGGCGGACCTGGAGAAATTAATTCGCGAGTTGAACGCCGACCCGCAGGTGAATGGGATTCTCGTGCAGCTGCCGCTTCCGTCACATTTGGATGAGGAGCGCGTTTTGCAACTGGTCAGCATCGAAAAGGACGTGGATGGATTCTCGCCGATCAATCTGGGACGCCTGGCGCAGAGGGGACGCGAGCCTTTGTTCGTGCCATGCACGCCGTACGGATGTATCTATCTTCTTAAAGAAGCGGGCGTGACGATCAAGGGCGCGAACGCGGTGGTGTTGGGGCGCTCGAACATCGTGGGCATGCCCGCCGCGTTGCTGCTGGTGAAAGAAGACGCGACGGTGACGATCGCCCACTCGCGCACAAAAGATATTTCCGCGGTTTTACGCGATGCAGATATCGTCATCGCGGCCGTTGGCCGCGCGCAGATGGTGCGCGGCGACTGGATCAAGCCTGGCGCGGCGGTGATTGACGTGGGCATTAACGGCGTTCCCGTGTTGGATGAAAAGGGGAATCCTGTCATCAGCGAAAAGACGGGCAAGCCGAAACAGAAATTGGTCGGCGACGTGAATTATGACGAAGCGAAAGAAGTGGCGGGATTCATCACGCCCGTGCCTGGCGGGGTGGGACCGATGACGATCGCGATGCTGATGGCGAATACGCTGCGGGCGGCGGAGATACAGGGGGAGTGAGCAGCGGTCAGTGAGCAGTGAGCAGTCCCGTCGTGAGGCGGGGCTGTTTTTTTTAAGCGTTGGACATCGTATTCCCCTGACTGCGGTGAAGCCGCCCTATGGTGGGCAGGCGTTGCTCTGCTTGCGTTACTTTTTCAACTTCTCCACGCGCCGGTGCAGTTCGTCCATGGCCTGCTGATCGCGGTTCAGCAGTTCATCCACCTTGTTTTTTCGTTCGCGCAAAACGACCAGCGCGGTGAACAGGTTCAATCCCAGGAAGACAAAGGCGATGATCCCAATGATGATCAGAAAGGCGGCGTTTTCGAATAATGGCGGCATGGCAATTCATCTCCCATTCAACAGCGCCGGCAATTGCTTCCAATCGGCAAAAGACGCGTCCGCGTCGGGGTGCGGTTCAGCGCGGCCATAGAGCAGGCCAAACATGCCAAAGTCGCTCGCGGCCCGGGCGGTGCGCGGCAGGTCGTCTATCATCGCGCAGCGCGCGGGGTCGGTCTCGCCTGCCGCTTTCATCGCGATCGCGAAAGATTCGGGCATGGGCTTGCAATACGGCGCGACTCGATTTACGTCCACGATAGATTCGAAGAGTCCCTCCAGGTCGAGCGCGGCCAGGACGCGCTGGGCGTGGCTGGCGTCCGCGTTGGTGAAGATCAACTTGCGGGTCGGCAATGAAGCGATGACCGAACGGAGAGTCGGATCGGGAGTCAGATAGTCGCGCAGCGGGAGGTCGTGTACGAAGGCCAGAAAATCGTCCGCGTCAATCGGATGGTTGGCTTGCAGGCCGCGCAAGGTTGTGCCGTATTCAAGAAAATATTTTTCGCGCAGGCGCGGAATTTCAACGGGGTCGAACCTCATGCGCTCGCGCATATAAACGTTCATGCGCTCCTTGATGGAATGCCACAGACCGACGCTGGCGGGATAGAGCGTGTCGTCGAGGTCGAAAAAGACGGTGGTAAATTTCACGGCGCGATTATAATGGAAACATGCCCATTCGCCTGCTTTCATCCGAAGTCGCCTCGCAGATCGCCGCGGGCGAAGTGATCGAGCGTCCCGCGTCCGTCGTGAAGGAACTCGTCGAAAATTCGCTGGACGCCGCCGCGCGTTCCGTGACCGTGACCATCGCGGAGGCGGGGCGCAAACGGATCGAGATCGCCGACGACGGGACGGGCATCCCCGCAAACGAACTGGAATTGGCGCTGACGCGTCACGCGACCTCGAAGTTGGCGCGCGCCGACCAGCTTTTTTCCATCGGGACGCTTGGTTTTCGCGGCGAGGCGCTGGCCTCCATCGGCTCGGTCGCGCGGCTGACGATCGTCTCGCGCGTCGCCGATTCGGATGCGGGCGCGCGCCTGAAGGCGGAGGGCGGAATCAGCGGCGGAGTCGAAAAAGTCGGCGCGCCGGTCGGCACGACCGTACGCGTCGAAGATTTGTTTTACAACGTCCCGGCGCGGCTCAAATTCTTAAAAAGCGACGCGACCGAACGCCGCGCCATGGACGGCCTGGTGACGCGTTACGCGCTGGCGTATCCGCATGTGCGTTTCAAGTTGACCGAGGATAAAACCGTCACGCTGCAAACAGCGGGCGACGGCGACCGCCGCGCGATCTTGGCGGCGCTCTACGGCGTGGAAGTGGCGAAGCAAATGCTGGAAGTGACCGCCGAAGAAGATGGATTAACTCTGACTGGCTACATCAGCCCGATCGCGTTGACGCGCTCGAACCGCAAAGACATCACCTTCTTCGTCAACGGAAGATGGGTCTCTGATACGCCGCTGACCGCCGCCCTGACCCAGGCCTATCACACGCTGCTCATGGTCGGGCGTTACCCGATGGCGGCATTGTTTTTGGAAATCAACGCCGAAGATGTGGATGTGAACGTCCACCCTGCCAAGGCCGAGGTGCGCTTCAAGAATCAGGACCGCGTCTTCAGTTTCGTTCAACGATCTACGCGGCGGGCGCTGCTGGCCTATGCGCCAGTCCCGCAAGTCGCGCCGATATTGTGGGGCGGAGCGAGTCGGCCAACCGAGTCGAGGCAGGCGGGGCTGGATTGGACAATGGCGAAAGACAGTGATCCCCCTTCGGGGACTTCGCAGTCATCAGTGAACAGTGATCAATCTTCACCGCCATCAGAAATCGCAAATCGTCAATCGAAAATCGAAAATCTACCTTTGATGCGCCTCATCGGCCAGATCGGGCAGACCTATCTCGTCGCGGAGGGCCCGGATGGCTTGTATCTGATTGACCAGCACGCCGCGCACGAGCGCGTCCTGTTCGAGAAGTTGATGGCGCAGCGCGAACAGAAAAAGATTCCATCGCAGGCATTGCTCTCTCCGGCTGTCGTTCAATTATCTCCTCAATCGGCCGGGCTGCTGCTTTCTCAATTATCCATCCTCCAGCATTTCGGTTTCGATGTGGAAGAGTTCGGGGGCAATTCATTTCAAGTGCGCGCCATCCCCGCCCTGTTCGCGGGCGCGGATCCCGCCTCGGCGCTGCGCGCGCTGGTGGAGGATTTCGAGGAGGACGAGTCGCCGCTTCAAAATGAGATCGAAGCGAAATTGGCGGGACGCGTCTGCAAGCGGCTGGCGGTCAAAGGCGGGCAGACGCTCTCTGCCGACGAACAGCGCGCCCTGCTCGCAGACCTGGAATCCTGCGAGTCACCGCGCACCTGCCCGCATGGCAGACCGACGATGATTCACTTATCGGTGGATATGTTGGAACGTCAATTTGGGAGGCGGGGGGCGAGGTAGCAGGCAATGGCGCAGGAATCTTATTTTTGATCTCCCCGCTGTATCTCCCATCTGCGCGCAGGCTGGCTGACGGAAAATGTATGGCGGCTACCTTGGCGTTGCCTTTGAATTCCTGGGCAACTTTAAAATAAAGGCCGTCCCCGCGCCGAATTTACTTTTAACTTCGAGCGTGCCGTTGTGACCCTGGACGATCTGCTTGCAGATGGACAGCCCAAGACCCGTGCCGGCAGCGACGCCCTCGTGTTCGCGCACGCGATAGAATTTTTCGAACAAGTGAGGCAGCGCCTCTTCGGGAATCCCCAGCCCGGTGTCTTGAACCGCAGCGAAAATTTCATCGGCGCTTGAATCCGCCCGCAGGATCACGGTTCCGTTCGGGCGATTGTATTTGATGGCGTTGCTGATCAGGTTGAGCAGCACCTGCTTGATCTTGTCGCGGTCGGCGTCCATGGACGGAAGATGTTCCGCCAGCTCCACTCTGATCTGAATGTGCATTTCATCGGCTTTGCCCTGCATTACATTCCGGCATTCGTGGAGCAGGTCGCCGAGATTAAAACTCGTTTTGTGAAACTGCACGCGTCCAGATTCGAGTCTCGCCAGGTCCAGGAAAGTGGAGGTCATCGCGCTGAGGCGCAAGGTCTCATTGTGGATACTGGTCACGATCTGTTCGCGCTGTTCCTGCGAGATCTCCGGGCGGAGCAGGAGATAGGCGGCGGTGCTGAGCGAGGCGAGCGGCGTGCGCAGTTCGTGGACGAATTCAGCGATCAGGTCCGATTGTTGGAAGAGCCGCGCATTTTCGATGGCGACCGCCGCCTGCGCGCCCAATACGCGCAGCAGATTTTCGTCTCCGTCGAAAAAATCGCCGTTGTTTTTGTTCAATACCTCCAGCACGCCAACCACCTTCTCTTTTGTGATCAGCGGAACGCCGAGCATGGATCTGTTCGAGAAGCCGGTGGATTGCTCGATCTGCGGAAAGAAGCGCGGATCGTCGTGAGGGTTATTGATCCGCACCGGCTTGCGATTGGTCACGATCCAACCGGCAATGCTGCCCTCCAGCGGAACGACCAGCCCGCGCATGGTGGATTGGTCCATGTTGGTAGAAACCTGGAAGAACAATTGGCGCGAGGTTGAATCGTAGAGCAGGATCGAGCCCGCCATCGCGTCCGTGATCTCGGCCGCGGCGAAGACGATGCGGCGCAGCAGTTCGTCGAGATCGAGGGTCGAGGCGAGGTCGCGCGCGATCTCAATCAGCCGGCGATAACCGTCCAGGCGCTGGGTCTCGATCTCAGGCATGCAAGACTCGTTTCGCAATTTCGGGAAGGATGGTTGCTGCATCCTCTGTAAGCACAACGTCGGCGCGAACATTCAGATAGGTGGGCGAATTATTGACGATAATCAAATGCGCGCCGCGGTCGAGCGCCTGCATGGGCAGGCCAGCCACCGGCAAAACCTCCAAAGAGGATCCGACCACAACCATCAGGTCGCAGTTGCGCGCGGCGCGCTGGGCCGCATACCATGCCTTCTGCGGCAATTGCTCGCCGAAGAGGATCACATCCGGTTTCATCACCGCCCCGCACTGCCGGCACTGGGGAATCTTCCCGCTCTCAATGAACGCGTCGAGCGCGTCGCTGGACGGGGTCTGTGCGTAACATTGGGAACACGAAAGCGTCGCCAGCGTGCCATGTAATTCCACCACATTGTGTGAACCCGCCTTTTGATGCAGCATGTCTATATTTTGGGTGGCCACGCAATGGGTACGGCCGCCCACTTCGAGTTCCGCAAGGGCAAGATGCGCCGGATTCGGCCCGGCGTGGAAGATGTGTCGCGCCAGCGGGCGGAACCATCCGTAAAATTTTTCCGGCGCGGTGCGGAATGTGGAGAGAGAGGCCACCTCCAGTGGTTCATCGCGCGACCACAAGCCGCTTCCCTCCGAACGAAAATCGGGGATGCCCGAGGGCGTGGAAATTCCCGCGCCGGTTAACACGAGCACATTGCGCGCCTGGCGGAAGAGGTCCACCGCAAACTCCACCGAGGCGATGCGTTGGGCGGGCAGGGTCATATCAGACGGTCGCTTCGTTCTGAATGATGAGATCCGCCAGCAAGCGGAACTGGCGCGCGGTCGCGCCCTCCGGCTGACACAAGATCGCGGCGGTTTGCATGCGCGTGGCCTGCGTAAACAACTCCGCCGCGGGCGTCACCGTGACAGAAATAGGGTGGCCCAGTTTCTCCTGCACCACACCCACCGGCAGTTGCGTATCCGAGCGCACGCGCAGATTGAGCGCCGCAATAATTCGATCCGGCTTCATCCCCATGCCAATCAGCGCGCCAATCAGAGTCTGGGTATGCACAATTGTGTTCGGAACGCCCTCCACCACCACAACCACCTCATCGCACAGCGGCAGGGTCTTTTGCACGAACGGCAGCAGCGTGCTGCCCATATCCAATACGGAAAAACTGGCAAACGCAGCCAGCTGCCTGACCAGCGCTTCATACTGCAAAACGTTGGCCACCAGCGAAAGGTCGGCAGGGTTTTCGGAAGCCAGCAAAAGACTGACACCGGAGATATGCGAAATGAGCGCCTTCTTCACCCGTTCACGCGTGACCTCGGACGGATTGCCCCTAAGCAGGCTGACCAGCGCTTTTTGGTTGGGCAACCCCAGGTCCAGGCCGAGCGTGCCTTTGCCCGGCGTCATCTCTGCCAGCGCCACCTGCGATTGAGAGCGCGTGAACAATCCCACTGCAAGGTTGACCGCGATGGCAGACACGCCCAACCCGCCGCGCGCCGAAAGCACGCCCGTAACATGTCCGTGTCTTTCCGGTACAGCCTTCGGCTGCGACGGTCCGCGTGCGAACAGGGCTTTAATGTGCGCCTGCAGTTCGGAGGGATGCGTGGGTTTGGTCAGGTAATCGTCCGCGCCGGATTGAAAGCCGGTCACCTTATCATCCAACTGCGACTTGGCGGTAAACATCAAAATGGGGATTTTTGCCGTGGCGGGGTCGGCGCGCAGGCGGCGGGTGACCTCGTAACCATCCATATCCGGCATCATCACGTCGAGCAGGATCAGGTCGGGTTTTTCTTCGAGGGCCTTTGCCAAACCTTGTTGCCCATTGGCGGCGGCCGCGATCTGATAGCCCTGGCGCTGAAGCATAATTCCCACTAGGCGCAGGGTATCTACGTCATCGTCAACGATCAGGATTTTTTCCGGCATACCGCTTCCTTCCTGTGTCTAATCGAAGTCTAGCATAAAGGGGGGCATCGGGCAAGATTGAGTTATTTTCGGCTTGCCAAAACACTCTGCCCTCGTTATAATGTGCGCCTGCCGTTGGGCATTCGGGCGGGTAGCTCAGTTGGTTAGAGCACATCGTTGACATCGATGAGGTCGTAGGTTCGAGCCCTATTCCGCCCACTGGATAGGTAGACAGGTACACAAGTACACACGTAAAATGCGATGACCGAGACGAGTATGTGGTCAAGTCCCTGACAGGGAGAAGAGAACGAAGATTGAGAGTCTCTTCAAGGGAAGTCCGCAGAAAACCACTCGCGAGCGTTGAGTTGAAAAGTGATCAGTGAAGAGTGATCAGTGAGTAGATGAAACGGGTTGCTCCGTTAGAGGCTGAAGAGATGTGCGACAAAATTAATTTTGTCGCACAAATCGGGTGGAACCGCGTGAAGAAAATTCTCGCCCCGTGTGTGGGCGAGTTTTATTTTTAATTCGCCCGAATCGTAATGCGACATTTTGCAGGTTAACAATTAAACCGAGCAATACGGCAATTACCCACAGACCCCGAAGGGGTCAAATGATTATAGTATTGAAGGATGTATCACATTCAACCCCGAAGGGGTGTCAGAGGCGGCAAATTTATATCATCCCTTCGGGATTTGAATATCCATTTTGCCGTTTTTTAGAATCCTGCCATCCCTTCGGGATTGGCTTTATGGCAACAATCCATATCGTGCTTATTGCTAGATTTATTGGTTAATTTGCAATATGTCGCCCAACCTTGCGAGGTAAATCTCGTAATACAAAACCAAAAAGGAGACCGCGATGGCTGAAGACAACACCAACACTCGTCAGCGGCTCGGAGGATTTGCTATCGCTTCCCTCTGAGACGCGAGAATGTCCACGAAGCAGGAAGCAGACCTCACCCCCTGCCCCTCTCCTGAAAGGAGAGGGGAGACAAGATGAAAGGAAGCGAGAATGGCACAACAAGTTCAGGAAAAGTACGAAGAGTCAAATCTCTACAAGATCCGTCACTCGGCGGCGCATGTGATGGCGCAGGCGGTGATGGAGATGTTCCCGGATGGGAAGATCACGATCGGTCCGCCGGTGGAAAACGGTTTCTATTATGACTTCGACCTGCCGCGCAATTTGACGCCGGAAGACCTCGAAGCGATCGAAAAACGCATGAGGCAGATCATCGCGGGCAAACACGAGTTTAAGAAGACGGTCATCTCGGCGGAGGAGGCGAAGAAAATTTTCGCAGACCAGCCGTACAAGTTGGAGCTGATCGAGGGACTCGAAAAGGGCGGATTGGATGAGTACGGGAATCCGCTGAAAGTGAAGCCGGAGATTTCCATCTATCAGCAGGATACGTTCGTGGATCTGTGCCGCGGTCCGCATGTGGCGAATACGCGCGAGATCAAACCGGATGCGTTCAAGTTGATGAATGTGGCGGGCGCATATTGGCGCGGCGATGAGAAGAATAAAATGCTCCAGCGCGTTTATGGCACAGCCTGGGAGAGCGCGCAACAACTCAAGGATCATCTCCACCTGTTGGAGGAAGCCAAAAAGCGCGATCATCGCAAGCTGGGCAAGGAACTCGAGATCTTCACGTTCGATGAGGAGGTCGGGCCGGGCCTGCCACTGTGGCTCCCGAACGGAGGCGTGATGATCGAGGAGTTGGAGAAACTCGCCAAAGAGATGGAAGAAAAAGCCGGATACTTGCGAGTCCGCACGCCGAATCTGACGAAGGAGGATCTCTTCCTGCGTTCGGGGCATCTGCCCTATTACGCCGAGAGCATGTACCCGCCGATGGAACTTGAGGGCGTGAAGTATTACGTCAAGCCGATGAACTGCCCGATGCACCATAAGATCTTCGGCTCGAAACAACGCTCGTACCGCGACCTGCCCATCCGCCTTGCGGAATATGGGACGTGTTATCGCTTCGAGAAATCGGGCGAGTTGTTTGGGCTGATGCGCGTGCGTTCGTTGCAGATGAACGACGCGCACATGTATGTGACGGAAGATCAGTTCGAGGAAGAGTTCATGGGCGTGATCGGACTGTATCACAAGTACTTCGAATTGTTCGGGATCGAGAAATATGTGATGCGCCTGTCTCTGCATAGCAAGGCCGGGTTGGGCAAGAAGTATGTGGACAACGAACGCCTGTGGCTGAAGACGGAAGAGATGGTGCGCAACGCGATGTTGAAACACGAGGTGCCGTTCGTGGAAGAGGAGGACGAAGCCGCTTTCTACGGTCCGAAGATTGACGTGCAGATCTGGTCGGTGATCGGCAAGGAGTTTTCGCTCGCCACGAATCAAGTGGACTTCGCCCAACCGGCGCGCTTCGACTTGAAGTTTACGAACAAGGACGGACAGGAGGAGGTGCCGTTGTGCATCCATCGCGCGCCGCTCAGCACGCACGAGCGCCTGGTCGGATTTTTGATCGAGCATTACGCGGGCAATTTCCCGGTCTGGCTTGCGCCGGAGCAGGCGCGCGTGATTTCGATCACGGATGAGCAGAACGAATACGCCGAAAGAATCGCCCAGCAATTGCGCGAGAATGGCATTCGCGCCCATGCGGATCTGTCCGCCGCGCGCATGAACGCCAAGATCCGCTCGGCGCAGTTGATGAAAGTTCCGTACATGCTGGTGGTCGGTAAAAACGAGATGGAAGCCGGGCAGGTCTCACTGCGCGTGCGGGATGGGAGTCAGCAGAATAATATTTTGCTGGCAGAGTTTGCGGCGCGTGCAGCGGATCGGATTGCGCGGCGGGCGAAGGAGCTGTAAATCAATTGGGACGGCAGTTGAACTGCCGTCCCAGCACGGTGCATTAACAGGCGGGGAAAATTCCCCGCCTGTTTGTCTTTAAGAATCAGTCTCCGAAGCTGATGCCCAGATCGCGGGCGGTCTGTACCACATCGGAATCGAGCGGAACTCTTTTCATCCGTCCCACCACATCGGAGAACGGCACATGGCGGATATTTGGCTCATCTAAAACAACCATGACGCCGCTCTCGCCCGCTTCCAACGCGCGGACGGCGGCCGCGCCAAAGCGCAAGGCGATCAAACGGTCCGAGGCGATCGGACTCCCGCCGCGCAATAAGTGTCCCAGCACTACCACGCGGGTTTCCCGCCCGGTGCGCGCTTCAATTTCCGCTGCAACTTTTTCCCCGACCCCGCCCAATCGTTCTGCCTGGCCGACTTCCTTCGAGATCACACTGAACTCGCCACCGATCGGTCTGGCGCCTTCGGCTACAACGACAATCGTCTCGCGTACGCCGCGCGCCATGCGCTGTTTTATTTTCTGGCTGACCTTGTTAATATCGTACGGGATCTCGGGAATGAGGATCACATTGGCCGTGCCAGAGATGCCCGTGTGCAGGGCGATCCAGCCCGCGTAGCGTCCCATCACTTCGACCACCATCACTCGTCCATGAGAGGCGGCGGTGGAATGTAAGCGGTCGAGGGCTTGCGCGGCAAAATCCACGGCAGTTTCAAAACCAAATGTGATCTCTGTTTTGTCCAGATCATTGTCAATCGTTTTCGGGACAACCACCATCGGGATACCTGTTTTTTGAAGGGCATCTGCAATCTCGAGCGAGCCATCGCCACCCACCGAGATGACCGCGTCGATACCCTGAATGCGAATGGCCTCGGCCAATTCGGCGATGCGGTTTACTTCCAGGATCGTACCGTCCGGGCGCGTGACGGGGAAGCGCATGGGGTTATTGCGGTTGGTGGTGCCGAGGATGGTCCCTCCCAGAGGCGTAATGCCGCGCACGCTCTCACGCGTTAAGGTGATGAGTCCGCCGCCGGCGTAGTGTTCGGGTAAAAGGAGACCGTTAAATCCGTCGCGGATGCCCAACACTTCCCAGCCGCGATGCGTCCCCGAAAGAACAATGGCGCGGATCACGGCATTCAGGCCGGGCGCATCGCCGCCGCCAGTGCTGATGGCAATACGGCGAATCGAATTTTTCTCGGGCATGATTGACTCCAGGAACAAAAAGTTGGCATCATTATACAACGCGCTGGCGATACCGTTGCGCGAATCACAGAAACATGCGCACGCAGAAATAACCGGCCAACCAGACCCGGCATCAATTCATTGGCACAAGAGGTCTTTGTCTCTGCGGGTTTCGCTTCATTCAGCGTTCGAACTGCCTGATTCGCCTGGCAAATTACCCGCGTGGCCCGGGGAGAAGGCTGACCGGGCTAGAATTTTTTGAGCGTACAAGGCGCTCTTGCGCCGATTTGCGAATCTTGCCTCCAGAACTTACGCATAATTGGCGTTCTCCCCTGGCGCCGCCCGTGATTTGCCTGGCAAATCAGGCAGGCGTAACGCCAGCAGCGCGTTAAACCTTCGGCGCGCCCTACGCATGGTTTTGCATAAGTCCCGACCTCCTTGAATCTCCTGTAGAATTTTCCATTCATTGACGATTCCGCACCGCTCATGGTATTATTCGCCCGCTCAAAAACCAGCCGATGGCTGGTCGTCTATTTTGAAGGAGAAGATTATCAGCGCCAACGAATTTCGAGTAAATGAGGGCATCCGCGTCCCGGAAGTCCGCTTAATCGGGCCGAACGGCGAGAACGTCGGGGTGGTCTCAATGAAGCAAGCCCTGCAGATCGCGCGCGACGCCGAGATGGACGTGGTGGAAGTTTCACCCAACGCCTCCCCCCCCGTCTGCCGCGTAATGGATTTTGGCAAGTTCATTTATGAACGCGCCAAGAAAGAACGCGAAGCCAAAAAAGCGCAGACCAAGATCGAGATCAAGGAGATTCGCCTGCGCCCGAAAACCAGCAGCGGTCACCGCGGTTATCTCGTGGATGACGCCCGCCGCTGGTTATCGCAGGGGCACAAAGTCCGCGTGACCGTTCGGTTTCGCGGACGCGAAATGGACTACCCCGAGATCGCGCTCGAAGACCTGAAAGAGGTCGCACAATCGCTCTCTGGCGACGGCGCCATCGAACAAGCCCCCATGATGGAAGGTCGAACAATGTCCATGGTGATCGCGCCAGGCAAGCCTGCCGCCAAGAAGAAGGAAAAGGCCGAGTCTCCCGCCGCCGATGCCTAAGAGAACAAGCCCGTCCCAACGATGTTGAATTCCGCGGGTCGTATGAACCTCCCGCGGTTTATTTTGTCTGAAAGGAGAGATCAATCATGCCCCGCAAAGCAAAAGCCGGTAAAACCAAATTGAAGACCCACAAGGCCACCTCAAAGCGCTTCCGTCTGACCGGGTCCGGCAAACTGGTGCGCACCAAAGGCGGCAAGAGTCATTTCCGCCGCCGAACGTCGGACCGCACAAAGGCGAAGTTGAGCGAGATGATTCCCGTCGAAGGACAGGGGTACGTTAAACGCGTCAAGCGTCTCGCGCCCAACATGGAATCGTAATTCAGCGCATCCAAATTTTTAGTGCGGCTTTCGGGTGTACGCAACTGGCGTGATCCGCCGACGCTCGAGGGTTCGCAGGAGGTTCAACAATGGCTCGTGTTAAAGGTGGCCCTCAAGGCTATCGTCGTCATAAGAAAGTTTTGAAGTATACAAAAGGTCAGCGCGGTTCAAAGCATTTGCTGTTCAAGCGCGCCAATGAAGCCATGCTCAAAAGCATGTGGTATGCCTACCGCGACCGCCGCGTGCGCAAGCGCGACATGCGCAAATTGTGGATCGCGCGCATCAACGCCGCGGCCCGGCTGAACGGCACCACGTACAGCCGCCTGATGTCTGCCCTCAAAAAGGCAAACATCCTGCTCAACCGCAAGGTACTGGCAGATATGGCAATCCGCGACCCGCGCGCATTTGCATCGGTCGTGGCGCAAGCGAAGTAAATTTTGTAGAGCGAGATAATATCTCGCTCTACTCTTTTAACGGGGTACAATCATCGCATGAGCGCTCTCCTCGCTGGAAAAAAATTATCGGGCGGGCAATTCCTCCAGCTCGTACAGGGCGACATCACGCTCGAGGAAGTGGATGCCATCGTTAATGCAGCGAACGAACATCTGCAACATGGCGGTGGCGTGGCGTGGGCGATTGTCAGGCGCGGTGGGGAAACGATTCAACAGGAAAGCGACGCCTGGATTCGCAAGCACGGACCGGTCCCCCACTCGCGTCCCGCCTGGACCCGGGCCGGGTCATTGCCAGCGCGATTCGTGATCCACGCCGTCGGTCCGGTCTGGGGCGATGGCGATGAAGATAAAAAATTAGCGGATTCGGTTGGTGGATCGTTGCGTGTCGCGGACGAATTGAAGTGTGAGTCCATTGCCTTCCCCGCCGTCTCGACCGGCATTTTCGGTTTTCCCAAAGACCGCGCGGCGGGAATTATGTTCAAGACCATCGAAGATTATTTTGCGGGGAATGTGTCTGGGATCAAAATGGTTAAACTTGTGTTGTTGGACGATGAGACAGTAAAAGTATTTTTGTCGAAATGGGTAGCACAGTAAAGTATGGCATCCCTTCGGGATTGAAACCCAGCCAGCCATTTTTCAGTTTACATAATCGCCAATGATCACATCCGCTCAAAACTCCAAATTGAAACTGGCGCGCGCCCTGATGGGACGCCCGAAGGAACGACGCGAGGCGGGCGCGTTCATTGCCGAGGGTGTACGTCTCGTGGAAGAGGCGGTCAACACGAGTTGGCCGATTCGATTCGTTTTGTACGATGAGACGTTGAGCCAACGAGGAAGGTCGCAGGTCGAAAGTCTAAAGTCGCGCGGTATCGAGGTCGAAGAAGTCACTCCCGAGTTGATGAAATCTTTCAGCGAGACAGACTCTCCGCAAGGTATCCTCGCCGTTCTCGAACTCGCCAGTTTACCGATTCCCGATTCCCCAACCTTTCTGCTCATCCCGGACCAGATCCGCGACCCCGGCAACCTTGGCTCATTGATTCGTTCCGCCAACGCGGCCGGCGTGGACGCGGTGTTGATTCCGCCCGAGACGACCGACCCATTCGCACCGAAGGCCGTCCGCGCCGGGATGGGGGCGCATTTCCGCATGCCAATTCATTCGATGAGTTGGGATGCCATTGTTGGCAAGTTGGCAGGTTTGCAGGTTTATCTCGCGGACATGGATGGTCAATCATGTTGGGAAACAGACTTACGTCAGCCGCTAGCATTGATTCTTGGAAGCGAGGCGGAGGGGGCGAGTGAGTCAGCGAGAAAAGTAGCGAGCCATAAAATCAGCATTCCGATGGCGGGAGGAACCGAATCGCTTAATGCAGCGGTGGCTGGATCTGTATTGATGTTTGAGGTGATGAGACAGAGATCAGTAATCAGTAATCAGTAATCAGTAATCAGTAATCAGTAATCAGTAATCAGTAATCGGTTAGGAGATTGGCATGCCCGCATTTTTCATTTTGCTTTATCGCTTCTTCCGCAGTCTCTGGCACGGACTTCAAGACAAAGAGTTCCGCGCTTTGTTTTATTGGGTATTGGGAATTCTGGCCATGGGCACCTGGTTCTACGCCCGCGTGGAAGGTTGGCGCGCGCTCGACGCCTTGTACTTTACCATCACCACGCTGACCACGGTCGGCTATGGCGATTTTTATCCGAAGACCGACGCGGGAAAAATCTTTACAATGATCTACATCTTTGTTGGCATCGGCGTGCTCTCCGGTTTCATTATTTTGCTAGGCGAACGGTCGGGGCTGATCAAAATGCCGACGAGGTCGAAAGACAAAGAAGAGACGAAAACTGACACAGCATGAAGATTCGTTCCATCACCTACTTCTGCGATCCGGGCTGGCCGCTCGATGAGATCATTCTCCGGCAGGCAAGTGACTTTCTCGCGCAGGCGAAATCTGCTTACGAGGCAGCGGGATACGAGGTCCAGACCACGCGGCTGGCAACGATTCCATTTCCGCAGTTGTTGAACGGCAAGGTTGACGAAACGCCGCGCCTCGCCGAATCGCTCTCCAAACTCCTTCCCGAAATCGGAATCGCATATGCCTCCTTCGGTCCAGCCTTGACCGAGTTTCCCGATAGTTATGCTGTCATTCCCGAAGCCATCGCCGCATCACAAAATATTTTTTTCGGTGGGAAAATGACAAGCCGTGCGGACAGCAAGCTGTCCGACTCCAGAATTGACATGTCCGCCTTGCGCGCGTGCGCCGATGTAATCGTCAAGTGCGCAACCATTGATCCGAACGGATTCGCCAACCTGAACTTCGCCGCGCTGGCAAATGTCCCACCGGGCGCTCCGTTCTTCCCCGCCGCCTATCACGATGGAGGAACTCCATTCTTTGCCATTGCAACCGAGTCCGCTGATCTGGCTGTCTCCGCTTTTAGCACGGGCGAGCCGTTCGAAGTTCAACGCTCGAATTTGATTTCCAGCATCACTCGTCACGGTCAAGCCATCACGCGCATCGCCAACGAAATATCGAATACTCGAATATCGGATATTCGAGTATTCGATATTCGATTCGGCGGTATTGATTTTTCTCTAGCGCCTTTTCCTGATGATGCCCATTCGCTGGGAAACGCCGTCGAAAAAATGGGCATCCCCAAAATTGGACTGCACGGCTCGCTCGCCATGGCCGCCCTCTTGACAGAATCCATTGACCGCGCAGGCTTCCCTCACACTGGTTTCAGCGGATTCATGCAACCCGTGCTCGAAGATTCTGTCCTTGCCAAACGCGCCGCCGAAGAGACGTTGACCATCAAAGACCTGCTGCTCTACTCCACCGTCTGTGGCACGGGGCTGGACACGGTCCCTCTGCCGGGCGACACAACGGCGGAACAACTCGTCCCCCTGTTGCTCGACCTCTCCGCGCTGGCTCTGCGTCTCGACAAACCGCTCACCGCGCGGCTGATGCCGGTCCCTGGGAAGAAGGCTGGCGATGAAACGAATTTCGATTTTGGATTTTTCGCGAACAGCAAGGTGATGAAATTGGAAGCGGAAAAATTGAATCCCCCATTGGACAATTTAGATTCATTCAACATTCAGCCGCGCTAAAACGATGAAGCATCCATGCGGGCGTACCATCTGCCATTCCTTATTCTCCTTCCGTCTCCTTCCAGTATTCCCCTCCCCCACCTTCGCGCTTCAATAGACCATATCCAACCAGTTCGCGCCGCAGAGTGGCTGTGTCTTCGTGATAGCCTTTGAGAATCTCGTTGACACGTTTTTCGCTATAGCGTTTGTCGGTCTCGAATGCGGTTGCCACGTAGCGCAACACCGCTTCTAATTTCTTTCGCTGTGCAGGGATTGTCTTCAAACTTCCGTCGCGGCGAGTGTAATCGGCGATGACTTTGCGATCGTAGGCATCGAGGTCCATGTCCGCGGGGGCGGAGGTTGGAAGGAGGCGATGCAAGCGAGGCAGGAAACGAATGGGGAGGAAATTGTCCGCGAGGGGCTTTAACGTCCGCGTTGGGGAATCGTCAAAAAGAGTTTGGGATGAATCAGGTATAATTTAGTCGCAAGACGACCTTTTGATTTGGAGGCGCCATTTGGAACAGCCACAGTATGCTTATTTCGAAGGAAAAATCGTCCCGGTCAATGAAGCGAAGGTGAGCGTTGCCACCCACGCTTTTAATTATGGCACAGCCGTTTTCGGCGGTATGCGCGGCTATTGGAACGAAGAGCAGAAACGGCTCTTCGTTTTTCGTCCCTGGGATCATTTTCATCGCTTGTTGAATTCGGCGCGCTTGATCTGTATCGAACCGCAATATGATGAAGAGACTTTGATCCAGTTGATGGTGGATTTGTTGCACAAGGAAAACTGGCGGCGCGATATTTACATCCGCCCGATGTTTTATATGTCCGATACCGGCATCGGCGTGCGCCTGCACGATTTAAAAAGCGAGTTGACCCTTTGGAGCGTGCCGTACGTCAAGTACATCAAGAACGACACGAGCGCGCATGTGACCGTCTCCTCGTGGCGGCGCATTGACGACAACATGATCCCCGCACGCGGAAAAGTTTCGGGCGCGTACGTCAACTCGGCGCTGATCAAGACGGACGCCACGCGCGCGGGATACGATGAGGCGCTCGTGCTGGACCAGAATGGTCACGTCTCAGAGGGGTCGGCCATGAATATCTTCATGGTACGCAATGACGAGGTGATCACGCCGCCGGTGACGGACAATATCCTTGAAGGCATCACGCGCCGTTCGGTGATTGAGTTGTTAAAGAATGAAATGGGCCTCGCCGTAGTGGAGCGTTCCATTGACCGCACCGAGGTCAGCCTGGCCGAGGAGTTCTTTATGACCGGCACCGCCGCGCAGGTGACGGCGGTTACAAAGGTGGATCACCGCCCCATCGGCAAGGGCGTGATGGGACCGGTCGTGACAAAACTGCGCGACCTGTTCGAGGATATAGTGCGGAATCGGATTCCGAAATACGAGCATTGGAATCTGGCGGTGTAACCCCCTTCCCTATCGTATCGTTTTTAACGTGAATACCGCGAATGGAGCGAATTTGCAAATCGTTCAAAATCCATTCGCGTTTATTCGCGACATGCGCGCTGCGATTTTTTACTCGCAGGACTTACGCAAAACCTTGCGTAGGGCGCGTTCTCTAACGCGCCTGCTGGCGTTAGAGAACGCCAATTATGAGTAAGTTCTGACTCGGTTAAATTGAAAACTTGCAAACAGAGGAAAATAAGAAAGGAAGAATCAAAACGTCGGCTGGAAATTCCAGCCGACGTTGTTTTTGCTACGGATTCTTTTTGAATTTCACGAAGACCATGTTCTTACTGCAATCGGAATAGGTGTTGATGACCACATCCTCCGAAAGTTTGACCGAACCACCCTGGTCGCGCAGTTGCAGGAAGAGCGTGCCGTTGCTGTTGAGCGGGATGTCGCCCAGCTTAAATTCCCAGCCCGATTGTCCATAGAGCAGGGGGAATGTGCCGGAGATCATAAAGTTGTTGACCGATTGATCGTTCCAGAAACCGGTCAGGAGCAGTTGCAGTCCGTAAATATGCGCGTTATTCACGTCCAGCACAATGCCCGCCACGCCCTGCCAGTTGCATCCCAGCTCGGGATAATATTTTGCGCTGGAGATGTACTGAACCGTGACAGAATACGGTGACTTGGGAGTCTTGGTCGGGACGGGCGTCTTCGTCGGCGGTACGAGCGAGAACGCAGTAGCCGTGAAGACCGGTGTGAACGTGGGGCGAGGCGTATCGGTCGGCGGGATGTAGGGAGTCGCGCTTGGCGTCCACGTGGGTTCGAGTTGTAGCAGGGTCGCCGTCGGCGTGGGAAGCAGGCCGCGGAAAACGTTATTTTCGGATAGTGGATTGAGCGGCGTGTTGGGACTCATAAACACGAGCAGGAAATACAAGCCGATGCAGAGCGTAAGCGTCAACACGCCGATGGACAGCATGTCCCAGCGATTCAAGGTTGGCGCGGCAGTGCGTTTTTCAGGCGGCCGGTCAAAATCAATGTCGTCGAATTTGCTCATGGTCACTCCATCTACTGCGATAAAACGATCTGGGCTTCGGCGCGCTTTGCGGTCAACCAATCGCGCACGGCTTTTTCCTGCAAGACCAGTGACGCATCCGGGGAGGGTGACCGCTCTGCGCGTTCGATCACAAAAATAATATGAAAGCCGGCCTGCGTTTGAATCACGCCGCTATATCCACCGGCCTGCAAGGCAAACGCGGCTTCTTCGATGGCGGGTTCAAGCAGATAGCCTCGCGGGAACCAGCCCAACTCTCCGCGCGCGAGCGGGTCGTAAAACGCGGCAAGCGAATCGAAAGTTGCGCCGCCATTCAATTGCGCCAGCACGGCGTTGGCTTCATCCGCATTATAGAGCAGAATTTGACGGGCGTGTACCTGCTCCACAGTACCAGGAATTTCTGCGACGATCGCATCTCGCATCAATGCCGCCTCGGCGGCGCGGCGCAACGCGGAGCGAAACGCCTCGTCGGTATAGCCGTGCGCCGAGATCCATGCGGATAACTGCTCCGCGCCGCCGATGCTCTGCGCCAACGCGTCCACACGCGACTGGAGATCGGATTCTGAAACGGACAACCCCGCCTGCCGCGCGGCCTGCGCGAGCAGAGTCTGGTCAATTAAATCGTCCAGCACAATTTGCGCGGCGTCCTGATCGGTAAACGACACTCCCAACGCTGCCTGTGCAGATTTGTATCGCGCGAGTTCGGCATCGTAGTCTGCAAGAGGAATCACTTCGCCGTTCACGGTCGCAATGCCGGGGACGGGTGTCGCGGTGGGAGGCTCGGGCGTGGAGGTGAAGGATGGGGTCGGAGTATCCGCTGGGGGTCCGATTGGAAGCGAGCAGGCGGAGAGGAGGACAACCAGCAGGAAGAGGGTCGCAGTGAATTTTGTTTTCAGTTGGGGAAACATCGTCCCTAATTATAACAAACGCTCCCGTTCGTCAGCAGTTCGCACGATTTGCCAAGCAAATCGAACTGCCCGCGAACACCACAACCAAAATAAACAAGGCCCCTGTTGTCAGAGGCCTTGTCTACGTGTCTACGTGTGTACGTGTCTACGTGTGTACGTGTCTACGTGTGTACGTGTCTACGTGTGTACGTGTGTACGTGTCTACGTGTCCACGTGTCTACGTGTCCACGTGTCTACGTGTCTACGTGTGTATCCGCGTACCGGTTTAGTAATCCATTCCGCCGGGCGGCATGGCCGGAGCGGGCTTATCCTTCTCGGGCAGGTCGGTGATGAGCGCTTCGGTGGTAAGGATCATCGAGGCGATGGAGGCTGCATTTTCGAGCGCGCCGCGCACAACCTTGACCGGGTCAATCACACCGGCTTTGATCATGTCGGTGAATTCGTCGGTGAGGACGTTGTAGCCGATGTTCTTGTTCTTGGCGGCTTTGGATTCGCGACGCACGCCGTCAATGATCACCGCGCCGTCCTGCCCGGCATTGGAAGCCAGTTTGCGGATCGGGGCCTCGAGCGCCTTCTTGACCATGTTGATGCCGACTTGTTCCTCTTCGCTGTCGCTCTTGACTTTGTCGAGGCCGTCGGCCGCATTGATGAGGGAGATTTCGCCGCCGGGGACGATGCCTTCCTCCACGGCCGCGCGGGCCGCAGAGAGGGCGTCTTCGACGCGGTGTTTCTTCTCTTTCATTTCGGTTTCGGTGGCCGCGCCAACACGAATGATAGCGACGCCGCCCGCGAGTTTGGCCATGCGTTCCTGAAGTTTTTCCTTGTCATAGTCGCTGGTGGATTTTTCGATCTCACTGCGGATTTCCTTAACGCGGCCGTCAATTTCGGATTTCTTGCCCTTGCCACCGACGATGGTGGTGTTCTCTTTGTCAGACACAACCTTCTCGGCCTTGCCCAGGTCTTGCAGGGTGGCGGTTTCGAGTTTGCGGCCGGTCTCCTCAGAGATGACCTGTCCGCCGGTCAGGATGGCGATGTCTTGCAGCATGGCCTTGCGGCGGTCGCCGAAGCCAGGCGCTTTGACCGCGAGAACGTTCAACATGCCGCGCAGTTTGTTCAGCACCAGGGTAGCCAGCGCTTCGCCGTCAATATCTTCGGCGATGATCACCAGGTCGCGTTTTCCGATCTGGACCAGTTTCTCGAGGATTGGGACGATATCTTGCGCGGCCGAAATCTTCTTTTCGTTGATCAGGATATACGGTTCGCTGATGATGGATTCCATCTGCTCGGTGGAGGTGATAAAGTAGGCCGAAATGTAACCGCGATCGAACTGCATGCCTTCCACGAATTCGGTTTCGAATTGCATGGACTTGGATTCTTCAACGGTGATCACGCCGTCTTTGCCGACCTTGTCCATCACATCCGCGATCAGGCCGCCGATCTCGGCGTCTGCGGCAGAGTTGGTGGCAACAGAGGCGATTTCCTCTTTCGTGTCAATCTTGGTGGACATCTTCTTGAGCGATTTGACGATCTCAGCCGTGGCCTGTTCGATGCCGCGTTTGAGGAGCATCGGGTTGTACCCGGCGGCCAGCGCCTTGAGGCCCTCGCTCACGATGGCGTGCGCGAGGACGGTGGAGGTGGTGGTGCCATCACCGGCGATGTCGTTGGTCTTTTGGGCGGCTTCCTTAAGGAGTTGCGCGCCCATGTTGGCAAACGGGTCTTCGAGTTCGATCTCTTTCGCAACGGAAACGCCGTCGTGGGTGATGGTCGGGGAGCCGAACTTGCGGTCCACTGCCACGTTACGGCCTTTCGGACCGAGGGTGATGGAAACCGCGTTGGCGACGACGTCCATGCCTTCTTTCAGGCGGCGTCGCGCGTCTTCAGAAAATACAAGTTGTTTAGCAGCCATGGGGATATTCCTCCAAAAAAATCGTGTGCGTAGGCGGCGTTCTCAAACACAACGCATGAGAGAACAAATTGCCGCGTGAGAGTTAATTCAAGATCGCGAGCAGGTCGCTCTCGCGCAGGATGAGCAGTTTTTTGCCGTCCAGTTTAAATTCGGTGCCGCTGTATTTGGCGTACAGCACTTTGTCGCCAACCTTCACGTCCATTTCGATTCGTTCGCCGTCTTCGTCGCGCGCGCCGGGACCAGCCGCCAGCACTTTGCCCTGCTGGGGTTTTTCCTTGGCGGTTTCGGGCAGGACGATGCCGCCTGCCGTGACCTCTTCCTGTTCGATCGGTTCGACCACCAGGCGATCGCCAAGGGGCTTAAGAGACAGTTTCGAGCTCATGAGAAAACCTCCGTTGAAGTGATTACAAGAGAATTAGCACTCACGTAGATCGAGTGCTAAAGATGGCCGAATAATACTTGCGATTCAAAAACAAGTCAAGTGGATTGGAAAAATTCTTACAAAACTCCGACATGGCACTCCCCTGCTCAACCTTCACCAGTCGGGAACGACTCCTATCCGCAAGCCGTACCGCAAGATTCATCTTGCGCTCCTCGATGCAGTTTGACAGTTGCGGTACTGAGACTGCGTACCATCCGTCAGTCATAACCCGTGTCGAATGTGGCTTTTTGATGAAGAACGTTTTTCCCGTTTATTTCCGATGAAATGATTTTTATGGAATCGGCGTCGGGCTGGCCTCACCCGCTTCAGGCGTGGAGGTTGAGGCGGGTGAGGTCGTCGCGGAGTTGGTTCCCAGCCCCGCGCAGATGATCTCCGCCGTCTGCACGATGCCCGGCACGCTTGGGTCTGCCAGTTTGTATTCCTCGTTCGATTCGTAAAATGCCCAGACCGCGTTCATCACATTGAGCGCTTCAGCGCATTGGTTATCTTTGGGGCGGCTGAGCGCGGCTAACACGGAGCCATAGGTGTAGTAATACACCATGGTGGTTGAGGAGAGAGGCAGTCCGACAACTGTCGCGCCGGTGTCACCGTCCGCGCAACCGCCGCGCGCCTCGCAGGATTGTTCGGGCGTGCATCCGCGCACGGCGCACATCAATGCTGGAATCGAGCCTTCGTAGTTGCGCGACTTGAAGAAAACAATGCCCAGTTGACCGTAGGTATCCGGGTTGGAGGGGTCGAACTCCAACGCCTTTTGGACGTTAATGGCGGCGGCGAAATAATCGCCGGTCTGCGAGTAGGTCTTCGCGATGGAAAGATAGGGAATGGGGTCTTTCACTCCCAGCGTTTCATTGATCTGCGCGGCGCGCGCAAAATATTCAAGCGATTGCTCGTATAACAGAAGCGCCGAATCTTCATTAAGGCTGCCAAACGCGAGGCGGCGATAGTTTGCCCCCGCGCGCAGATAAAGAAAAGTCATGTTGGGCGCGAGGGCAATCGCCTTGTCGTATTCCTGGATGGCCTGATTGTATTGTCCCAGGGTTTCGAGCAGGTAGGCATAGACACGATGTACGTCCATCAAAGTGGCTGCGTCTTCGCGTTGGAGCGCCTGCTCCATGTATTGCTGTCCCTGCGTCCATTTTTGCTGGTCAATCAAAATTTCGGCATAGAAGACCAATGCAAGTGTGTTCTGGTTGTCCAGTTGCAGGGCGCGGATGGCTTCGGTCTCGGCTTCGGCAAGATAGGCCTGCACTTGTTTTTTATCCACGAGGGTGGAACTGGCGTTCCAGTCCAGCGTAAAAGCGCGGATGGCGTGGACGGTGGAATCGCCCGGCGCGAGCTCCACCGCCCGATTGATCGACTCGAGCGCTTCGGTCAGGCGCGCCAGTCGTTCACGGTCGGTGGTCAACAGCGCGGAGGAATAGGTTTGGATGCGTGCCTGTTTCGCCCAGATCTCCGCGTTGGACGGGTCTACATGCACCGCCTCGCGGTAGGCCGCGATCGCGCTGTTTAGGTTTCCAGCCGTGAAAAACGCATCGCCTTCCAGCGCGTACGATTCGACCGAACGCGTGGGGGTTGGCGTGGGCAGGAACAACGGCTTGATCTCGCCCTGGTCCAATTGGCGGATCAACCAGATGCCGCCGAGGATGACAACAATGAGGAAGAACAGCCGGTAGATGTTGACGCGCGGTCGCTGATGAAAGAGATTGCGTCGGGGAGGGACGTTCATGGAGCGGGGGTGGGCGTCTCCAGCGCGGGGGTGTTGGTCGGCGAGGGCGTGGCCGCTGCGGGCGTCGGCGAGGCCGAAAGGTTCTTTTCGCAAATGCGGATGGTTTCGTTGGCATTCGCAACCGCGATCTCATCGGCGGGCACGCGTCCCAAAATCTGCTGTGCCACTTGCAGAGCCTCGCCGCAGCGATTCAACCGCGCCAGCGCGATGCCATAGGTGAAATAATATTCCACCACGCGCACCTCGGTGGAAAGCGGGATTTTTTCGATGGGCTTGCCGTCTTCGGTCTTACCGCCATTGATGGCGAGGCCAAGTTGGCCCACGGCCTCCACCCAATCTACATTGTGGTAGAGCATCACACCATAATTTCCGCGCAGGCTGGCGTCGGTCGGCGCGTCGTTGACCGCCGATTGCGCGAACTGCGCGGCTTTGGCGAATTCACCGATGGATGCGTACGTGCGCGAAATGAGCAGGTCGGGGATCGGGTCGGCGGGATTAAGCGCGTTGGCGCGCGTGAATTCCTCGATGGCCTGGTCGGTCACCTGGAGGTAGCGATAGTTTCGTCCGAGCGCGAGATGTAGGTTTGGAATCTTGTCGTTGATCTCGATGGCTTTCGTGTAATACTGAATGGCTTCTTCATAGTTGGCGGTGGCTTCAAGAATGTAGCCGCGCGCGCGGTTCGCTTCGATGGTGTCCGGCGCCAGCGAAAGCGCCACGCGCGATTCGTCCGCCGCTTTCGTCAAATCATCGAAGCCGCCGGTCCCGGCCTGATAATTGTCCACCAGAATTTCCACATAATAGGCGTGGGCGATTCCGTTATTCGGGTCGAGGTCGAGCGCGCGTTGGATGCTGTCCATCGCGCCGATGGTATCCCCCTGAAAATCCAGCGCCCAGGCGCGCACGGCATGCGCCATGGAGTGATCGGTATTCAGCAGGATGGCATTCGCCGCGCTGGCTTCCCCATCGGCATATTGCCCGGCAAACACCTGCACCTGCGCCATGGATACATAAATGGACGCGCCCTGCGGGTCGGATCGCAGCGCCTCTTTATAGTACTCGATGGATTGGAGCAGGTTCCCCTCGTCGAAGGCCTTTTGCGCCTCGGCAATAAACGATTCGGCGGAGCGCGTTGACGTGGGCGTAGGAACGAATGGCGGCGGAATACTCGGCACGATCACCCGGTCCACATACGCGCCCAGGCCGATCAGAATCACAAGGATGCCGATCAAAAACCAGTTGGGCCGGTAGCGCTTGCGCGTCATACTCCATTTCGTCTTGCGGCGTAAAATCATGTAATCATCTTACCATCCGGCCAGAAGCGGCGTCAAGCGCCCCCCACATTCCTCCCACTTTCGCTTATCGGAATCTAATCCAAAGCTCTCTACCGTACATTGGCACCGCTACGCCCGCAAAGAACGCAAAGAAAACCTTTTTAACTTGGCGACCTTAGCGTGCTTTACGGTAAAAATCTTTCATGTACGGTAGAGAAATCCAAAGCGCAGCGTGTCGTAAAAATGGGGGTGCCGCACGGCAGGGGGTCTTATGCTAAAATCGAACCATGCAGTTCGAGGTCTTCACCCTCCTGCCCGAAGTCTTTCCCCCCTACCTTGAATCAAGCATCCTTCAACGCGCCCGCCAGAACGGATTGATCGAAACGCGCATCCACAACATCCGCGACTGGGCGCGCGACAAACATCACACCACCGACGATATGCCCTACGGCGGCGGCGGCGGGATGGTAATGAAGCCCGAGCCGGTCTTCGACGCGCTCGAATCTGTTCTTGGGCCCGATCCGGATTGCCCGGTCATCCTGCTGACCCCTCAAGGACGCGTCTTCACCCAGGCCGTCGCCCGCGAACTGTCCGCGCATGCGCGCCTCGGCCTCATCTGCGGCCGCTACGAAGGATTCGACGAGCGCATCCGCAGCCTCGCCAGCGATGAAATCTCTGTCGGTGACTATGTGCTGACCGGCGGCGAACTCCCCGCGCTGATCGTCATAGACGCGGTCACGCGCCTCCTGCCCGGCGCGCTCGGCGACCCCACCGGCGCGCAAGACGACTCACACGCCAGCGGCCTGCTCGAATACCCGCACTACACCCGCCCGCCCGAATATCGCGGCTTGCGCGTGCCAGAGATTCTGCTCTCCGGCGACCACGCCAAAATCGAACAATGGCGGCGCGAACAATCTCTCTTGCGAACCTTACAGCGCAGACCCGACTTGTTGAAAAAAATAGATTTGACGGAAAAAGAAAAAGCGTTTATCGAAGATCGAAAATCCAAAATCAAAAACGAATCGTGACTTTCGACTTTCGACTTTCGACTTTCGACTTTCGACTTTCGACTTTCGACTTTCGACTTTCGACTTTCGACTTTCGACTTTCGACTAACGATTGGAGGACACCATGACCGCCCGACTCAACTACGGCAAAATCTTCCTGCTCGGCTTCGGCTTTTTCGGCGTCAGCGTCATCTGGGGCGTATATAACGCCTTCGTCCCGATCTTCCTGGCGGATAAATTCGATCTCTCGCCCGCGTGGATCGGCTTCTTTATGACCCTCGACAACATCGCGGCGCTATTCATCCAGCCGCCGGTCGGCGCGTGGTCAGACCGCGTCCGCACCAAATGGGGACGGCGCATCCCGTTCATCCTGATCGGCGCGCCGCTCACCGCGCTCGCTTTTGGTTTCATCCCGATGGCCTCGATCCTGCCATTGTTCGTGGCCTGCACCAGCACAACGCTTTTAAGCGCCGCGCTCTGGCGCACTCCCGTCGTCGCACTGATGCCCGACATCACCCCCTCGCCCTTCCGCTCGCAGGCCAACGGCGTGATCAACTTCATGGGCGGCATCGGCACCATCATTGCCCTGCAGACCGGAGGCGTGTTGTTTAAGATGAGTCCCAACTTCCCGTTCTGGCTGGGATCGGCGCTGGTCATTCTGGCCGCGCTGGTCGTCTTCTTCTTCATCGAAGAACCGAAAGAATATGAATCTGCCGAACAACAACCGGGCATGTGGCAAAGCCTGAGAGAAATCGTCAACGAAGAAGACAAAAGCGGATTGCGAATCCTCTCCGCCATTTTCTTCTGGTTCCTCGGCTATTCTGCTGTGGAGACCTTCTTTACGCTCTATGCCAAAAACCACCTTGGCCTTCCCGCCGGTGACGGTGCGACCCTGCTCTCCGTTTTTCCATTGTTCTTCGTCCTGTTCGCCATCCCATCGGGGCTGATCGCGGCGCGCATTGGGCGGCGCATCACCATCACCATCGGCCTGATCACCGTCACCGTGATGCTCTTTCTCTTCTATGTCACGCCCGCCTCCGCCCTGCTGACAGAAATTGCCCCCCTGCCGCTCGTGGGCATTCCCCTGGCAGAGGGCGGCGCGCGCATGTTGACACTGGCGGGCGTGATGCTCATGCTAGGCGGCGTGGGCTGGGCGTGCATCAACATCAACTCTCTGCCCATGATCGTAGACCTGACCAGCGCGGCGCGCCTCGGCACCTTCACCGGCCTGTATTATCTCTTCTCCACCTTCTCCGCCATCGTCGGGCCAAACGTCAACGGCTGGGCCGTCCAACTCAGCGGCGGCAACTACAACATCATCATGCTGATCGCGCCGTTCTTCATGATCGTGGCAATGGTCCTCATGCTCGGCGTCAAGCGCGGCGAGGCGCAACAAATTTAAGATGAACGATCCAAACCGGCCGAAGTCGCGCCTGCGCGCCCTCCACCTCGCGGCGACTGTGGCCGTTCTTTTCTCCGCGTGTAACGCGCCTTCTGCCAACGACTGCGCGCGGCCGGATCTGTTTTGCGTCGGTTTTGTCACCGCCTTTGGAACGATTGACGATCACGGCCTCAACCAATCCGCGTGGGAGGGCGTGAGACAGGCGGTGACAGAGAGATTCGTGGATCGGGCCGATTTCATCGAAACGGTTGACGCTCGCGACCGCGCAAAAAATATCGCGTCATTCGCAGGCGCCGGTTACGATTTAATCGTCACCATTGGATATTCAATCGGAGAAGATACCCGCCTCGCCGCGGATGACTGGCCGGATACCCGCTTTCTGGGCGTGGACCAACCCCAAACAGAGTCCCGCCCGAACCTGGCCGCGATCACCTTCCCCGAAGACCAGGGCGGATTTCTGGCCGGTGTGATCGCCGCCAGCGCCACAAAAACGGGACGCGTCGCGGCGGTATGCGAGGTACGCGACATCCCCGAAATGTGGCGCGCCTGCGAGGGCTTCCGCGCCGGGGTGCATTACGCCTCTGCCGACGCTCTCCCGCGGGTGGTCTTCCATCCCGACCATAATCCCGATAACTGGTTTAACGATCCCGTTTGGGGCGCGGAGCAGGCGAGCATCAACGCGCGCATCGGCATGGATGTGCTGTTCGCGGCGGGCGGTAACTCTGCCCTGGGCGCGCTCGACGCCGCCACGGAAGAAGGTCTGTACATCATCGGCACAGATGAAGATGTGCTATATCAGGTCAAAACGCCGGATCGGGTGATCGCAAGTGTTGTCAAGGATGTGCGGAGCATCGTTTATACGCTGACCCTGGCCGCCTCGCAGGGACAACTGCCCGGCGGAGATTTCGGCGGGGCCTACGCGCTGGCTGAAGGTCCTGGCTTCGCGAGGCTGATTCTGCCCAGCCTCCAGGGGCGAATTGAACAGATCCAACGCGGCCTCTCAGATGGCTCCATCCAGACCAATGTTCCGCGCGAGCCATAATTTTTTGGCAATACTTCGTACAACCTTGCACAATAAAATGACTGGCTGTATACTTGCACTGCAAGACTGAAAGGGGAACGATGCACACGATCCTGTTTGCAGGAGGTGATCTCTGACACCAAAGACACACCTTACCAAACCATCCGTATCCCCATCTCACCCATTATCTCGATTCGAGAGGAGAAGAAACAAATGAAGAAACTGTACGGTATTGTAGGTCTGTTAGTTGTGTTCTCGCTCGCGCTCACCGCGTGCGGGGGCGGCGGCGGCGGCGCGTTCAAGGTCGGCCTGGTGACCGACATGGGCGGCATTGACGACAAATCCTTCAATGCCACCGCCTACGCGGGCGTGGAAAAGGCGATTGCCGAATTGGGTGTGGAGGGCAAGTACCTCGAGTCCACTCAGCAGTCGGATTACGCCAAGAACCTTCAGCAGGTTTTGGATGAGGAAACCAATGTGATCGTCACTGTCGGATTCCTGCTCGGCGTGGATACTGCGACTGCGGCCAAGGCCAACCCGGATCAGAATTTCGCGATCGTGGACTACGCCTACCCGGATTGCTGGCCCGGCGCTGTGGAAGGCAAGGAATGCGGCTCCGCAACCGAACTCCCGAACGTTCTAGGCCTGACCTTCGCGACCGACCAGGCTGCCTTCCTGGCGGGCTACGCCGCGGCCGCCTCCACCCAAACTGGCAAGGTTGCCACGTTCGGCGGCATCAACATCCCGACCGTGACCATCTTTATGAAGGGTTTTGAGGCGGGTGTGAAGTATTACAACCAGCAGAAGGGCGCGAACGTGGAACTGCTCGGCTGGAACACCGCCGCCAATGAAGGCTCCTTCACCGGCAACTTCGACTCGCTGGATGACGGCCGCTCCTTCGCCGAATCCTTCGTTCAGGAAGGCGCCGACATCATCATGCCGGTGGCCGGCCCGGTGGGACTCGGTTCCGCCGCGTACTGCAAGGAAACCAGCGCGTGCAAGATCGTCGGCGTGGATACCGACTGGACCGTATCAGCCGCGGAATACACCGACATCATCCTCACCAGTGTCATCAAGAACATGGACGTGGCGGTATTCGACGCCATTAAGGCTGCCAAAGAAGGCACTTTCAAAGGCGGCGTCTACGTTGGCACCCTGCCCAACAATGGCGTGGCTCTTGCCAAGGTAGCCGGCGCGACGGCTGAACTGACCGCCGAACTCGAAGCGATCAAAGCCGCGCTGATTGACGGCTCTCTGACCGTTGACAGCATGCTCAAGTAAGTTTGTTTGTTAAAGAGGCCGGGGGCAACCACCCCCGGCCTCTTTATATCGCCTGCGCGGCGCATCGAGTTCAACGCGATCTTTTGGAGACATGGCATGGCAAATGTTCTGGAACTACACGGAATCACCAAACGCTTTCCAGGTGTCCTTGCCAACGATCATATTGATATTATATTGAAAGAAGGGGATATCCTTGCCCTGCTCGGGGAGAATGGCGCAGGCAAAACCACGTTAATGAACATTCTCTACGGCTTGTACAAGCCGGACGAGGGGAAAATTCTCGTGCGCGGGCAAGAGGTGGAGATTCATGGCCCGAACGACGCAATCGCGCGCGGCATTGGCATGGTGCACCAGCATTTTATGCTCATCCCAGTGATGACCGTGACGGAGAACGTCATGCTCGGCGTAGAGCCGACGCGCAATGGAATCTTTCTCGACCGCGCCAGGGTGGCGGCGCGCATCCGCGACATTTCGCAACAATACGGCCTCGAAGTAGACCCCGACTCTTACATCAAAGACCTGCCCGTCGGCATCCAACAGCGCGTGGAAATCATCAAAGTGCTTTATCGGGAAGCGGATATTCTCATCCTCGATGAACCGACCGCCGTCCTCACCCCGCAGGAAGTGGAAGGCCTGTTCAAAATTTTGCAAACGCTCATCGAAAAAGGCAAATCCATTATTTTCATTACCCATAAACTCAAGGAAGTAATGGCCGTTGCCGACCAGATCACCGTCTTGCGCGGCGGGCGCGTGGCGGGAACGGTCAAGCCGAAGGATGTCAATCCCGAAAAACTGGCGTCTCTGATGGTAGGACGCGACGTCAACCTCATCGTTACCAAACAACCCGCCCAACCGATGAACACAGTTCTCGAGGTGCGCGACTTGTACGTCCGCGACGAGCGCGGCAACTTAACCGTCAACGGTCTGTCGCTGGATGTCCGTAAGGGCGAGACGCTTGGTATCGCAGGCGTACAAGGCAATGGTCAGACGGAATTAGTCTACGCATTAACCGGCTTATTGCCGCTCGTCGGCGGAACCATTCGCATCGCGGATAAACCCGTTCACCACAGCGCCCCGCGCAACATCCTTGAGCGCGGCGTGGCGCACATCCCCGAAGATCGCCAGAAACACGGCCTGGTGCTTTCCTTCCCTATTCACGACAACCTGATTCTCTGCACATATTACCAGCCGCCGTTCGCGCGCGGCATCAACCTGCAGGAACAAATCATCTTTAAGAATGCCGAAACACTGGTCGGGCAATTCGACGTGCGCACGCCGAACATTTACGTTCCGGCCGCCTCCCTTTCGGGTGGCAATCAACAGAAAGTGATCGTGGCGCGTGAATTCTCACGCCCGATCGAATTGCTGATCGCCTCACAGCCCACCCGTGGGCTCGACGTCGGTTCGATCGAATACATCCACAACCGCATCATCGAAAAACGCGACGAAGGCGCCGGTATTCTGCTGGTCTCCTCCGAACTGGATGAGATACTCGCCCTCTCCGACCGAATCGCGGTGATGTATCACGGCCAGATCATGGATATTATTTCAGCCGAGGACGCCACCAAGGAATACCTCGGCCTGCTGATGGCGGGCATCAAACCAGCCGAAGCGGCCGCGCCCACGCGCGGCAACAGGAAGCAGAAAAAAGTAGAACGGGTCTTTTAGGAGAACAGCCTCGTGAGCGATCAAGCCATTCAACCCGTCGAAGTCACCCCGCCCGGTGAAGACCCAAAGAAAGGCACACGCGGCAAAATCTGGCAGGCGCTGCTTGTTCCCGCACTGGCGGTATTGACCGGCCTGCTGATTGGCGCCATTGCCATCCTCGCTGTTGGCGAAAACCCGCTCGAGGCGTACGGCGCGCTGTTTGCCGGTTCATTCGGCACGCCCGATCGCTTCATCGAAGGGTTTCAAACCTACTTCGCCAGCGGTGACACCAGCAAACTACTGCGCGCCATCTATCCCATCACCGAAAGCCTCGTTGCCACCACGCCTTACATTTTTGCCGCACTTTCGGTAGCGCTCGGATTCCGCTGCGGGCTGTTCAACATCGGCGCGGAAGGACAGGTGTTGATGGGCGCGCTTTGCTCCGCCTACATTGGATACAGCATCACAGGACTCCCCGCCTTCGTTCACCTGCCACTGGCAATCCTAGCCGGGGCGGCAGGCGGCGCAGTCTGGGGCATGATCCCCGGTTATCTTAAAGCCCGCTTCGGCGCACACGAGGTGGTCAACACCATTATGATGAACTGGATCGCCTTCAAATTGAGCGATTGGCTGCTAAAAGGCCCGATGCAAGCCTCCGGTTCCCGCCCGGTCACTCCCAACGTGGAAGCGACCGCTGAACTCCCCCGCTTCTTTCCCGACCCGCTGCGACTCAACTGGGGCTTCGTGCTGGCCCTGGCGGTGGCCTGGCTCGTTTACTGGTTCCTCTTCAAAACCACACTCGGGTTCGAGATTCGCAGCGTGGGCGCCAGCCCCGACGCCGCCAAATATGCAGGCATGAACGTGACCCGCAACTTTGTACTGGTAATGGCGATCGCTGGCGGGCTGGCCGGACTGGCCGGAACAGCGCAAGTCCTGGGTGTGGATCATTGGGTGGGACAAGGTTTCTCCTCAGGCTATGGCTTCGACTCGATCGCGCTGGCCCTGCTTGGAAAAAGCCACCCCTTCGGCGTGGTGCTGTCCGCTTTATTGTTCGGCTTCCTGCGCAGCGGGGCCACGCGCATGCAATCCATGGCCGGCATCCCCATAGACATCATCTCCATCATCCAGGGCTTGATCGTCATCTTTATCGCCGCCCCGGCCATCATCCGCTGGATCTATCGCATCCGCGCCATCCCCGTCAGCGACGAAGCCATGCGCACGCGCGGCTGGGGAGGTTAAGGTTCCCATGAACACCGCCACCCACGAAATCGAAACCATCGCCTTCCGCCGCACACGCTCCACCTATGGCCTGGTCTTGCTCGGATTCGGTCTGTTCATCTTCCTCGTCTTCGGCTTGAATACACCCGCCGGCGTATTCACAACCTTCGGCACCAACCTGGCCGGTTCGCAAGCCATCACCATCTCCGACCTTGTGGTTCCCTCGCAGGCCACCATCTTTGCCATGGCCGCCATCGCCGCGTTCTTCGGCGCCTTCCAACTGGCACGCGGCATTCGCTCCACCGGCTGGCTGGCGGGAGTGATTGCCATCACCTTTATCGTCTCCTTCCTCACCTGGGCCGCCGCCGACAAATCCTTTAACCTGACCGGCATGTTGAGCAGTTCACTCGTGCGCGCCACCCCCATCGCCCTCGCCGCATTATGCGGCGTGATCAGCGAACGCTCAGCGGTCATCAATATCGGCATCGAGGGCATCATGCTTCTCAGCGCGCAGGTGGCCGTCGTCACGGCCACTGTTATCGGCAACTCTTATCTGGGCCTGGTCTGTGCCATTCTATTCGGAGGGCTGGTCGCCGCCTTCCACGCCTGGCTGGTCATCCGCTTCAAAGTGGATCAGGTTGTGAGCGGCGTCGCCATCAACATCGTCGGCGCGGGCGTCACTGCCTTCATCAGTTCGCGCTTCCTCGCCGCAAACATCAACGGCTTGAATAACGCCGCCGTCTTCCCAACCATCTCCATCCCCCTGCTCTCGCAGATTCCCATCCTCGGACCAGTGCTATTCGAAAATAACATCATTGTCTTTCTCACCATTCTGCTCGTCCTCGCCCTGCACATCCTATTGTTCTACACCCCCTGGGGACTGCGCACACGCGCGGTCGGCGAACATCCCAAAGCTGCCGACACCCTCGGAGTCAACGTTTTCTTCGTCCGTTACGTGAACGTCATCCTCGGCGGCATGATCGCCGGGCTGGGCGGCGCGTATTTCACCATCGGCTCGGTTGGCCGCTTCGATGAAATGATGACCGCCGGCAAGGGCTTCATCGGCCTGGCTGCGATGATCTTTGGCAAATGGAATCCGCTCGGCGCGTACACCTCCTCAATGATCTTTGGCTTCGCGGATTCGTTACAAGTTAAATTACAAATCCTGCGCACGCCGATTCCCTCCGAATTTTTATTAATGGCCCCCTACCTGATCACCATGCTGGTATTGACCGGCGTGATCGGACGCGCCATTCCGCCCGCGGCCGACGGCCAGCCGTACGAAAAACAATAACCGCCTCAACCGACTCTTTCTCGACGGGAAGCCGGGCCGCGGCTTCCCGTTTCTTTTTCGTCGGGACAGGCGCGCGACGGCCTCGCCCGCCGAGCGTTCCGCATGAAGCATGCAGACCTCGAACAAAATTACATTCGATTCCGTCTATCCTGCGATACAATAAATTCGACCCGGAGGAAAAATGAGAACCCGCCTTTCCCTGACCATCATCACCGTTATCCTGCTCGTCGCGGCTAGCAGCTGCAACCTGCCTCAACCCACCCCCACCCAGGATGCCAACCTGGCCCTGACCGCCGCTGTGCAAACGGTGGGAGCGCAACTGACGCAATCGGCCATCAACCAAGGACTGCCTTCGCCGACCGTTATCGTGCTGCCACCCACCAACACACCGCCCGCGCCGCCCACATTTGCGCCGCCGCCAACCGGCGCGTTTACCGCCACACAGGAATGTGACCGCGCCCAATTCGTTACCGACGTGAACATCCCCGACGGCTCGAGCATGATGCCAGGCCAGGCATTTACCAAAACATGGCGCTTGAAAAACATCGGCGCCTGCACATGGAGCGGGTATTCGCTGGTATTCGATGAAGGCAATTCGATGAGCGGAGCGGCCGCCACTGCCATCGGCAGCACACCGCCCGGAGCCAGCGTGGATATTTCGATCAGCCTGACCGCGCCCACCGCGCCCGCCAGCTATCGCGGCTATTGGCGAATCCGCAATGCTTCGGGGGTGTTGATCCCTGTGACCGGTGGACACAATGGAAAATCGTTCTATGTGGACATCAAAGTCGCCGCTCCAACCAGCACACCGGCCACATTCAACCTGCCTTACCTCGCGGCCGAAAGTGGACTGGCGCTCAGCAGCGGAGGAATAAACAATGCCACCGTCGCCGTTGGCGACAGCATTGGAAACGAAGGCGTGGAGGCCTTCCTGAGTTTCGACATCAGCGGAATTCCCGCAAACGCCACAATCCAAACAGCCTCTCTCGAACTCATCGGCGGCGGCCACGTGCGCGGCAACCCCTTCGCCTCACTGGGATGTCTGCGCGCCTACGTGCATAATTACGGCAGCCTGGACGCCGGCGACTTTGTGGCGCCGGGCGCGACCGGAGCGTTTGCCAAATGGTGCAGCGCCGGCGAACTTTCAGTGAGTTACAGCGACTCACTGGTAGTCTCGGCAGTGCAGAGCGCGGTGGGAACCACACGTTTTCGCATTCGCCTGCAATTCCGCGACGCCCTGACAGACAGCGACGCCACAATTGATGATGTGCTCATCATCAGCCCGGTGGTGTTAACGGTGACTTACACCGTTCCGTAACAGACTCCTCCGCTACACGAAGCACGCCAAGCGCCCAGCCGGGCGCTTGGCTTAATCCACTCTCATGCGTGGACGTTATAATTATTTTGGCGTGTAACATTTCACGCTGAAAGGATGACCATGAAGAAGAACTTTCCCCTGCTTGCCCTGATCATTAGCGCCAGTCTCTTGCTGGGGGGATGCGGCGCGAACGGCGAATCGGCCATCGCCACCGCGGTCGCGTTGACGGTACAGGCGCAGAATGCCTCGGCCAGCGCGACCCCTTTCCCCTCGGCCACCGCCCCGGCCGCGAACGTGCAACCCACGCTGACGAATATTTTCACGCCCGCACCGCCAACCGGCACAGCCCTGAGCGGTTCGTATGCAGAATGCGCCAGGGCCAGCCTCATCAATGAAACCATTCCCGACGGCACCATCATGCAGCCGGAAACCAGTTTCTTCAAAACGTGGACGATCAAAAACGAAAGCGCCTGCACTTGGAACACCAACTACAAGATCGTCTTCTGGGATGGCAACACCTTTGGCGGCGCGTACGTGTACAACCTGCCGCTTGTGACCGGCCCCGGGCAAAACACGGACATTTCCATTCAACTCTATGCCCCCAAAGAAAACGGCACACACAAGGGCGAGTGGAAATTACAAACCCCGGATGGAATCACCTTCGGCGTCGGCCAATATGGCGAGGCCTTCTATGCCGAGGTGGTCGTCAACGCCGCAGCCGAGAAAGAAGACTACAAGATCATTTCCGTGGAATATCGCCTCGTCCGCGACCCGCTGGCAGGGTGCGCCACCAACGTGATCTTCACCGTCTACGCGACCATCACGACCAACGGCCCATTTGACTCGCGCGTGCAGTGGCGTCACAACGACGGCTGGACCTCCAGCAAGATTCGCCTGACGTTCACCAGCGCCGGAAGCCAGGAACTCGTGGATCGCTGGGGCATTCACCTCGGTTCTTCCCCCGGCGACAAATGGATCCAACTGACACAGGTGGATCCAGGCTTCGTGGAATTTGATAAAGTGCCGTTCTCCTATCTGTGCCAATAACCACCCGCGCCGGGGCCAACGCCCCGGCGCTTCCTTTTTATGGAACCTCCGTTGCGCTGAAAACGTTTATCTTGCCGGTATCATCCACATACGGAGAAAAGAACATGAAAACACAAACATGGATTCCCGCCGCGGCCATCCTCTTCCTCCTGGTTGCTCAACTGGCGTGCAATCTTCCCAGTCCGGAGGAACCCAGCCCGGCTGCAACGCTCGACGCGCTCTACACCCAATCCGCACAGACGCTGCAAGCCATGGGTACGCAAGCCGCGCAGACTTCGGCTGTGTCGCTGCCCTCTATCACCCCAACCGCCCTGCCCACCAGCACGTTCGTGCCTGGTTTTCTCTCGCCAACACCCATCGCTCCGCTCAAAACCAACACCCCCTTCAGCCGCTGTGACTGGGCTGAATTTGTGGCCGATGTAACCTACCCAGACGGTTCGAAATTAGGACGCGGCGAATCATTCACAAAAATCTGGCGTTTGAAAAACATCGGCACTTGCCCGTGGACGTCCGACTACGCCGTCGTCTTCGTCAGCGGCGATGCGATGAACGCGCCCGCCGCCACATCCCTGCCGGGCAGCGTCAACCCCGGTCAGACGGTGGACATTCAAGTGGCGCTCACTTCCCCCGCCACCGATGGCAGTTATCGCGCCGATTTCAAATTGCGCAACGCATCCGGCCTCCTGTTCGGCGTTGGCAACGCGGCCACCACCTCCTTCTGGGCGTCCATCAAAGTGTCGGGCGCAAGCTACGCCTCCTATTCCTTCGTTGCCAACTACTGCGACGCGGAATGGAGCAACAATAAAAAAGACCTGCCATGCCCCGGCGTAGACGGCGACAACGACGGTTATGTGCAAAAAATCGATTCGGCCAAACTGGAAAACGGCAGCCCGGCCAACGCGCCCGGCCTGCTCACCTATCCGCGCGACGTGAACAATGGCTCGATCCGCGGCGTATACCCGGCCCTGCCGGTGAAAAGCGGCGATCACTTCCGCGCCTTCGTACAATGCCGCCAAAACACATCCGGTTGCAATGTGTTGTTCCGCCTCGATTACCAGATCGGCAACAGCGCCGTCAAAAACCTCGGACAATGGAACGAAGCCTATGAAGGGAAGTATTACCCGGTCGATGTGGATCTAAGTTCACTGGCAGGCAGCAAGGTCAAGTTCATCCTCAGTGTGCTTGCCAACGGTTCACCCAGCAAGGATTTCGCCATATGGATAGACCCGCGCATCACCAGCCAGGGCAACGCCCAAGCACAGCTCGCCATTCTGCCGTTCATGGCCGCGGAAAGCGGATCGGTCACCAGTGGCGGCGCGGTCAATAACGCCGCCATCGCGACAGGCGACAGTCTCAGCGACGAGGGAGTGGAGGCCTTCCTCAGTTTCGATTTGAGCGGCATTCCGGCCCATGCCACGCTTCAGGCCGCGACCTTGAAATTGATCGGCGGGGGCAATGTGCGCGGCGCGCCTTTTTCTGCGCTCGGCTGCCTGCGTGCCTTCATTCATCCCTATGGCACGCTGGATGCAGGCGACTTTGTGGCGCCCGGCGCAACCGGCGCGTTCGCCTTCTGGTGCAGCGACGCCGAACTGAGCGCCAATTTTTCACACCCGGCCCTTGTCGCCGCGCTCCAGGCATCGCTGGGCAACCCGCGCTTTCGCTTCCGTCTGCAATTTCGCGACACGCTCACCAATTCAGACGCAACGATTGACGACGTGTTAATCGCTTCGCCGGTCATTCTCACGGTCGCATATATCGTTCCATAAGCGATCGCACACATGGATAACCTGCCGGCAGCGGCAGATCATCTGCGTTATAATCGTTGTGTGCACGTTGCAAGGAAATGGAGACGAACATGCGACTCACCCTGTTACGCGCGCGCGCTGCCTCGTTCGTGGTTTTATGGATCCTTGCCGCCTGCGGCGCACGCGAAACGCCCGCCCCCACCCTGGATATCAACCTGATCTCCACCCAGGCCGCGCAGACCGTCGCGGCGCAAATTACACAAACCGCCGCCGCCCTGCCAACGGCGACCGTTCCCCCGACAAATACGCAGGCAATCGCCGCGCCCGCCTCCCCATCGGGACTGAACACGGTCACGCCAGGCCTGCCAGCGATCAACACGCCGTTCATCCTTGCCTCGCCCACCCTCACCCTGCTTCCACAGGCCACCGTCACCGGCGCATTGTGCAACAATTCGGCGTTCGTCGCCGATGTGGGCGTGCAGGATAAGACCGTAATCAAACCCGGCCGGGCTTTTGTGAAAGGCTGGCTGGTCCAGAACACCGGCTTCTGCAGCTGGACGATCGGTTATTATTTGCGGCGCGTGGGCGGGAACACCGATTTCAACGCGCCCCCCTATACGATTCAACTGGCCAGCCAGATCGTCGCGCCCGGGCAGATCGCTGAGATCACCTTGCATATGACCGCGCCGAAATTACCGGGTTTATATGAGGCGCGTTATCAACTATATTCCAATCTCGAAATACCGTTTGGCACCGGCCTCACTGCCAGCATTGAAGTGAAAAAATAAATTCTCATTAATCACGGAGCCTACCATGAACCCGAAACAAATTGCCATCACGCTTCTGCTAATCGTCGCGCTGGCCGCCTGCGCGCCCACACCAACGCCCGCACCCACGCCAGACATCGCGGCCATCTCCACCGCCGCCGCCGAGACCGTGATCGCCAACATCACCGGCACAGCGCAAGCCGAACCGCCCACACCCCTGCCAACCGCCACCGAGATTCTCTCCACCGATACGCCGACTGTGACGCCCACTGTGTTGCTCGCCATCACCTTCGGCGCAGGGACCTCCGGTCCGCTCTGCGAAGTATTCCAATTCGTCACCGATATCAACTATCCCGACGACACCGGCGTGGCCGCCGGGGCCGAGTTCATCAAAACATGGAAGATCCGCAACGTGGGCACCTGCGCCTGGGGCGCGGGATACAAAGTGGCCTACGCCGGTTACTCCGACAAGATGAGCGGCGCTCCGGCAGCGATCACCACCGTCGTGCAACCCGGACAAGAGATCGAAGTTTCTGTGCAATTCAAAGCGCCCACCAAGCCCGGCGTATACGTCAGCGCATGGACGATGGCGAATCCACAAAGCGTCAATTTCTTCGATGACCGGGGCAAGCCGTTCTACGTCAAAGTCGTTGTCCGCTAGTGACAGACTCGCTTAAACAATCCATTCTGAATGAAGCGCACCGGCTGGGATTCGTCCTGGCCGGTGTGACGACTCCCGACCTGCCTCCACACTTCCCCGCATTTGAAAATTGGCTTGCACAGGGTCATCATGGGGACATGAATTATCTCGCAACCGAGCGTTCCATCACGCGCCGCGCGAACCCAAAAGAAATTCTTCCCGAATGTAAATCCATTCTTGTTCTTGCTATACCATACAACCGTCCGCTTTCTCTTTCTTCAAAAGAATCTTCGCTCACTTTGCCTCTTCGTGGTGAAAAAAACACCGGCCAAATTGCCTCCTACGCCATCGGCGACGACTACCACGATGTCCTCCCCCCGCGGCTCGACTCCCTCGTGCGCTTCATCGAAGGGCAGGTGGGGCGCTCCATCGCGAATCGTTACTACACCGACAGCGGGCCCCTGCTCGAACGCGACCTCGCCCAACGCGCCGGTCTCGGCTGGATCGGCAAGAACACCTGCCTCATCCATCCGCAAAAAGGTTCATATTTCCTCCTCGCCGAAATTCTGCTCGACCTCGAGCTTGAACCCGACTCTCCCTTCGTCACCGATCATTGCGGCACGTGCACGCGTTGCATCGAAGCCTGCCCCACCGAGGCCATCCTCGCGAACCGCACCCTCGACGCGCGCCGCTGCATTTCATACCTGACCATCGAAAACAAAGGCGACATTCCCGAGGATCTCCGTCCGCACATACAGGATTGGAGTTTCGGATGCGACATCTGTCAGCAAGTCTGCCCGTGGAATCGATTCGCCGCACCGGAAGGAGACGCTTCTTTCCAACCGCGGGGCGGCTCGGCTTCGCTGGACTTAATTCCCCTGCTGACGCTCACGCCTGAATCCTTCAACAAACAATATAAACGCAGTCCCGTCAAACGCGCCAAACGCAGGGGCCTGCTTCGCAATGCCGCCGTCGCGCTGGGAAACACCGGCGATGAAACAGCATTGCCCGCCCTGGAACGCGCCGCGCATGATTCCGAACTGCTCGTCCAACGCCACGCGCAATGGGCGATCGAACAAATTGAACGTCGAAAATCCAAAAACATAAACCCAGCATGAAACTCCTGCTCGCCACCAACAACAAAGGCAAACTGCGCGAACTACGATTCATCCTGGCGCGCCTGCCGCTCCAACTCATCGCCCCTGCCGAGATCGGACTGAACCTCGAAGTGGAAGAAGACGGCACGACCTATGCGGAAAACGCCTCCAAAAAAGCTGTCGCCTTCGCGCGCGCCAGTGGACTGACCTGCCTCGCGGACGACTCGGGACTGGAAGTGGATGCGTTAAATGGCGCGCCGGGGCTTTACTCGGCAAGATATTCATCCAAACCCGGAGCAACCGATAAAGACCGCAGAATCTTTCTCCTGCAAAACCTTGCGGACAAACCTCAACCGTGGACGGCGCGCTTCCGTGCGACGGTAGCCGTTGCGGGTGCGCGGGGAAGCGTGGAATGGGTGGAGGGAATCTGCGCGGGAGAGATCATCCCCGAAGAAAGAGGCGCGGGCGGCTTCGGCTACGATCCGATTTTTTTCATCCCGGAGTTGAATCGGACCATGGCAGAACTTTCTGAAGAAACAAAAAACCGCCTCAGTCATCGCGCCAGGGCGGTGCAGGCGGCAAAGCCGATTCTGAAGCGGATATTCGATCTATAGCGCAATTTGGCAACTTATGCTACTGTCCCGCACGGTATGGAATCGTATCCAAAAATTCAGCGGCGCTTTGCGTGAACAGTTCCGGTTGTTCGAGCATGACCATGTGCCCGGCTTGGGGAACGATGGCCAGACGGGAATTTTGAATCTGGGTATGCAACTGTTCGGAATATTTCGGCGGGGTGAGTTGATCCTGCGCGCCGCATAGAATCAGCGTGGGCGCGGAGATTTCGTTCAAGCGATTGGTCACATCGAATTCGTCGCAGGCGAGGAAGTCGCCGTGCAATACGGCGGGACGCATCTCGGACATGCGTTGCCGTGCCAGTTCTTTCAGCCGCGGGCTGACGGAGACGCCAAACTCCAGGTCGTTGATCAGTTGGACGGCGGCGGGGAACGTCTCAGCCCGCGAGGTGGATTCGAGCATGCGCGGGTCAACGCGCAGGCGGGCGCCGGTTCCGATCAAGCCGAGTCCGAGAACGCGTTTGGGAAAGTCCAACGCCAGGGAGAGAGCGATCCCTCCGCCCATGGAATGACCGATCATCACAGCGGCGTTGAGTTTCAGCGCGTCGAGAAAGTTGATCACCGCGCGGGCATACTCGCCGATATGCTGGCTTCCCAGTCCCGCCGATTTTCCATGCGCGGGCAGGTCCAGGGCATAGACGCGATAGTTGGGGATGCGCCGGGTTTGCGGGGACCAGTGGAGATGTGTGCCACCCGCGCCGTGAATGAACACGACCGGTGGGCGCGAGATATTATCCGCGCCGTGAGAAAAATAAAAGATGTTGGAAACGGTGGGCATGGAAACGGGGAAGAGAGAAACGCTCGCGCCTTATTTTTTGTGATGCAGGCGGTCGGCGGCTTCTTCGGTGAGCGGAATATAAACCTGCACGCGCGTGCCTTTTCCCGGTGTCGAATCAATATTGAGCAGGCCGTTAACCAGTTCTGTCCGTTCGCTCAAATTGACCATGCCGAGACTGCCGCGCTTATCGTAGGCCTGGTTGACCTCATGCACATCGAAGCCCATGCCGTTATCGGCGATCTCCAGCAGGGCGATGCCCGTCTCCACGAGCGCGAGGCGGACGGTGATGGCAGAGGCGTTGGCATGCTTGCGCGCGTTGTTCACCGCCTCTTCGATAATGTAGAAGATCACGCCCTGCTTGCCCATTTCCAATTGATCGGAAAGGATTTTATCCACATTAATGACGACATTCTGGCTGAAGGTCTCGCGCATTTTCTCGGCCATGGATTGGAGCGCCGCGCTCAGCCCCTGCGACTCGAGCACGAGCGGGCGTAGCGTGAAGAGCATGTGGCGGATCTCTTTCGTTGTGCGATGCGCCAGGTCTTCAACCTTGGCCAGTTCATCAATGGCATTGCCGGTGTTCTTCTCGACCATGCGGCGGATGAGGTTGATACGCATCGCCATCGCCGCCACCGACTGGGTTGGGCCGTCGTGCAGGTCGCGCGCCAGTTTTTTGCGCGCCTCCTCATGCACTTCGATCATGCGGTTGCGCTCCTCGATCAGGTCCTGGTAGAGCCGCGCATTTTGGATGGCGATCACAGCCTGGCGGCCGATGATATCCATGAGGCTGCAGCGATCGGGGTTGAAGTATTTCGGGTCGGGGTGCGCGAAGACCATCGCGCCGTAGACGTTGAATCCGCTTCGCAGGGGGAAACAATAGGCCGAGGTGCAGGAACGCAGCGCCACGATGCGTCCCAGTTCCGGGTCGTAGCCGATGTTGGGCGAAAGCAGCGGTTCCCCCTCATCAAAAAGGCGCTTGAGAACGCCCTCCTCGCCCGCCAGGGTCACTTTCATGTCGGCGTTGGTGAAGCGCCGCGCCGACCCAACGCGCAATTTATCCCCTTTGAATAACAGCACTGCGCTGACCAGTTTCACGTCGCCCTCCTCCTCCGAACCGGAGTTGAGCGCGGTGTAGCCCATATCCAGGGCGGTATCGAGTACGCGTTTGTAACTGAGCGTGGCAGTGAGGGTGGAGGTCAACTCGTAGATGGCGCGCAGGCGTTCGCTTTCGATGCGCCATTTACGTGCTTCATTCTGCAAGTGATCTTCGCGGCTGGCGCGCAGATGGGTCACCAACCGTCCGCCAAGAAAACCGAACAACACTCCCAGGCCGAGAGTGCCGCCTGCGGGCAGGAGCGCGGCCAGCGAAGCGTTGAGCGACCCGGCCGTGTACCATAAACTCCCAAATTGAATTAACGCAAAGGCAATGGAAACGCCCATCGCTCCCCAAAATTCGAAATAGACCGAGGCGGTCAAGATGGGCAGGATGGCGATCCACCATGTAGGGCCGGTGATGCCTCCCTGTTGAAAAAAGAAGATCACAGCCAGCACCGCATCCATGGTGACGGAAACGATCCGGTGAAAATTCAGCCGCACGTTCAGCGCGGCCATGAAGGTCATGCCTACATTCCACAACAATAAAAGCAAGGTCACCCAGGCCATCTCAACCAACGTATCGCGGATGGCAAGCGAAACAAGCGCGCCTACCAGCGTGATCCAGCGCAGTGAGATCGCAAACCAATCGGCGATGTAGGGCGAATCGTAGGTACGCATGAGGAGGGTATGATACTCGACTTTTTTGGAGATTTTTTCGGCAGGCGTTACAAGATGCTTACGGTTTGAGAAACCAGGTTCATCGAAGGAACCTGGTTTCTATTGTTTCAGGACGTACGCAAAACCTTGCGTAGGGCGCGCCGAAGGTTAACGCGCCCGCTGGCGTTACGCCTGCCTGATTTGCCTGGCAAATCACGGGCGGCGCCAGGGGAGAACGCCAATTATGCGTACGTCCTGTGTTTCAAACTTCATACCTCATTTTTCGCAGGACGGGAGCGAAGCGTTCGGCCATGATCCTTTGCTGATCCTCCGGGTAGGCCTCGCGGAAGCGGCCGATCTTGCCCTTGTAGAAATGCAGGCCCTGCTGCCCCTCCGCCTTTTCGGGGCGATATTTTTCGATCACTGCGCGCACCTCGGGGCGGCTGCCGTCCAGGTTGAGGTATTCTGCAAGACGCATCACCTCCGCGTCGTAATTGAGCAGCAGGTCTTCGTAACGCGCGATGAGGGGCGTCGTCTCGCCCATCCATCTCTCCCAAACGCGGACGTATTCGGACATGAAGTCGAGCGTCTTCTGGAAATCGGTCAGGTGCGAGAAGGCGTTGGGGCGTCCGTTTTGGATGGCGCGCTGGCCGAACTCGAAGGCGGAGAGCATGGCGTCGCGCGGATCGCGGTAGATGTAGGAAACTTTCATCAGGCCGATCGCTGCCAGAAAGCGCGACGCGGCCGAAGGTCCCGCGTGAGCCTTGATGACGAAGGTGTTGCCCATCAGCGCGGGGACGGTCGTCATGGCGAGACGCCGCGCGGACAAGACCCCGATGTTGCAGTTTACTTCGGTGAGAATTTTTTGCAAACGATACTTCACGCGAATATCGCGCGCATCGGCGGCGCCTGCGGCGGCCATCAGATCGTGAATGACGTTGTAGTGCCAGCCCGAACCAGCGCGCGGCATTCCGACGGAAAGAACGATCATGCAATCTCCTTGACGGCCTCCGCGAGGTTGTACGCGCTGGCGAGGCCGATCAAAATTCCGAGGTTGATCCACAAGTTGGGAGTAGCGAGCGAGTCCTGGGTCATATTATAGAGGAAAACCGCGATCCATGTGAATATGCCCGCGCAGGCAAAATATTTTTTTGCGCCCGAACGGAAGAGGACGCGCACATCGCCGAGCATGGAAAATTGAAAGGCGAGGAAGAACGCCAGGCCGATCAGCCCCGTTTCGGCGAGGACGCGGATCGGCATGGATTTTGGGTTGGGGATGGCGCGGCTGGAGGGGTCGAGTTGGCGCGCGATCTCGAAGAGGCTGGTTTGGGAAAAATCGGGGAGGTGGTTGTACATGCTGAGGCCGCTGGCGCCGAGGCCAACTCCGCTCCACGGGTCGAGGCGGTATACGCCCATGGCAGACCAGGCGTAGGCGGCGCGTCCGCCAGCGTAGTTGTAGATGATGTATTCCTCGAAACTGTCGGCTTTCTCGAACCCGGAGAAAAGTTTGTTGAGGTAGCGTTTGTTGTACATGAAGACGCTCGTCCCGGCCAGGACGGCGGCCGCGAGGACGAGCAGTGAAACGCGCAGGGCGAGGTCGCGCGCGCGGGTCGGCGCGGCCGCTTCCTTTCGGAAGGGGGAGGCGAGCCAGGCGCGGGCGCGCTGGAAAAAGTCGCCGCGTCCGATCCAGCCGGTGATGAGTCCGGCGGTCAAAAAATAGAACAGGCCGCCGCGCGAAAAAGTGAAGAAGAGCAGGAAGAGCGCGACCAGGAAGAGAACCGGCTCGATCCATTTTTGTTTGAAGACGCGGTAGCGCGTGAGCAGTGCGGCGACGAGCCAGGGCATGTAGAGTGTGGCGATCTGCCCCGCGAGCCATGAAGATTCGAAGGCCATGCCAGAGAAGCGGCGGTTCTTCATGGGGACGCGCAGCGAGAAGGAGGTCTGGAGGTCGCGCATGGTGTCGCGCGAGATGAGCGGCGTGTAGAAGGAGAGCGCCTGCACGCCGCTCCAAACAATATGGAGACAGAGGCCGAGGAGAATCCATTTGACCGAAAAGCGCGCGTCGGTTTCGTCGCGGTTCATCCAGATGGCCGCGACAAAAAACATGAGGCCGATGACGACGGTCGCCCAGGCGCGGAGGACGCGGTCGAAATAGAAGGAGCCGCGCAGTTCGAGCGGGGCGTTCAACGCGCCGAGCGCGGAGGCCAGCAGCGCCACGAGCAAAAACGCACCCCACAAAACGAGGCTGCCCGGCATGGGATTTTGGATTTCTCCGCGCCAGAGTCTTGCAAGCAAAATGGGCACGAGCAGAGCGAGGGGATACAGCGCCAGCGGGCGGACTTGAGTCGAATCGCCGAGGAAGGGGAAGAAGCGAAAACTAGTGACAGGCAATGTAAACAAAACTGCCGCCCAGAGGAGGCGGGAGATTTTTTCGAGGGAGAGGGAGGGGGCGGTCATCGGTGGGTAGTTGTCGGTTGTCGGTTGTCAGTTGTCGGTTGTCGGTTGTCGGTGGCGATGTTGGGTACGGGATACGGGATACGGGATACGGGATACGGGTTACGAGTTACAAAGCGCTGACTTGTATACGTGTGTACCTGTGTACCTGTGTACCTGTCTACCTGTCTACCTGTCTACCTGTCTACCTCTCCACGCGCCTGCCTGGGACAAACAACACAAACAACGCGGCGATTGCCACGAAGGAGAGCGCGCCGATGAGGATATAGGCGCTGATATCGAGTTTACGCGTAACGGGGAGTTGCTGGGTCTGGAGAGGCCCGGCCTCCACGTAGGGACTGATACCGCGCGCGCGCGCTTCCAGCGCGGCGACCTGCGCTTCGATGGAGGAGCAATCCCCGTCGCAGCCTGTTTCGATCTCCGCGTGGAAGGATTGAAGCGTCATGCTGGCTGTGGCGGCGTCCCTGACTTCCGCGATAAAGGCGTTTGTCCATGCGGAAGCGAGCGCTTCGGCGCGTTGCGGGTCGCGGTCTTCGGCGAAGAAATGCCAGCCCGCTTCGCCAGGTTGGCTGAGGAGGAGTTTTTCGTCGCGCAGTTCCGCGATGGAAACGCCGCCGACCTCGTCCGCGACGGCTTGCAGGACCGCGTCTGAAAAGGCGACATCCTGCAACTTGCGGACTTCGCGTTCGAGATAATAGAAGGCCTGTTTATCCTGCGTGGGCGTATACGCTTCTTCGATGTTGAAATCCACCTGAGCGGAGGCGCGTGCGCGATAGGCGGGCGGCGTGATAAGGTAGAGCGCCGCGCCGAGAATCCCGCCGATCAACGCGGCGAGAACCCAAAAGCGCCAGGCTTTGAGGAGGCGGGTAAGGTCTTCGGGCGAAGGAGGAGAGAAGAGGAGGGACATGGGGCAGTTGGCTACGGCAGGATACGGGTTGCAAGTTACAAGTTACGAGTTACAAGTTACGGGTTGCAAGTTACAAGTTACGGGTTACGCGGTACTGACGTGTATACGTGTATACGTGTGTACGTGTATACGTGTGTACGTGTGTACGTGTATACGTGTGTACGTGTATACGTATATACGCGCCTCCCCAAATTATACGCCGAGTCTTCTACGAAATCTCCAAGCCCACAACGGCGCGATGAATCTGCGAATGTAATACTTTGCGACGATGGGAGAGAAAAAATTTCCGCCATCGCGATAATGGACGCGGAGCATCTCGGGCCAGCAGCGGTCGTCGGCGGCGACGGTCTTGCCCGAAGCGTGGATGCGGAAATTGGCCCAGGTTTGTCCCGCGAGGTATTTCAATTCGGCGCGCGCGGCAATGCGCGTCCACAGATCGTAATCCATCGCGAAATAAAAAGACGGATCGAGAGGCCCGACCTGTTTCCATAATTCGGCGCGGAAGAACATCGTCTGCTGCGGGATGTGGACGTAGCCGCGTCGCAGGCGCGCCAGGTCGGTCTGCGCGGCGGGAAATTTGCCGATGACGCGCCCCTCTTCGTTGATGTAATTGCAATCCGCGTAAACCATGCCCGCCTCGCGCTGTTCCAACAAATACTTCACGGCCCGCCCAACCGCGCGCGGCTCGTAGGTGTCGTCCGAATTCAGCCAGGCGAAGATCTGTCCTGTGGCGCGCGCAAAGCCCTTGTTGATGGCGTCGGTCTGCCCGCGATCTTTTTCGCTCACCCACCAGGCAAGTTTGCGCGCGTGTTTTTGGATGATGTCAAGGCTGCCATCCGTCGAGCCGCCGTCTACGATGATGTATTCGATGCGCGGATAATCCTGCGCAAACACAGATTGAATCGTCGCCTCCAAAAAGCGCGCCTGGTTAAACGACGGCGTCACGATCGAAACGACGGGCAGGGCAACTGGCTTCATCTCAATCCCATTTCATGTCGGCGTAAAAATGGCGCGACGTTTCTTCGGTCAGAGCGCGGACGCGCGCGATCTCATCTTTCGTCAAACGCTTCTTCCAATTTTCGAGATTGGCGCGGCTGTCGAGTTTGACGGAATGTGTTTTGCGACTCGACAACTCGGCGGGGTTTTCGCTGCCCGACGAATTGCGGATCATTTCCCGAACCCGCGCGGGGTACGCCAACCCCAGCGACTCATACGCCCGCGCAAACCCCGCGACAGGATCGCGCGAAAGATCTTCGTGGCGGAGGAGGAGCACGGAGGGATATTCTTCGCGGCGCGGGCCAGCAGACACTGCGCCCTCCAGCGTCGAACCCTGCTGAACAACGGCGTAAATCATTTTCCACAACAGCGCGGCCTGGCCGATAATATCGTCGGCGGCGACGCGCCGCATGTCCGCGCGGAAAGGTTCGAGATGGTCGCGCATGAGCAGAGGCTGGTCGAGCAGGTCGCGGAAGTTGAACGGCCAGTTCAGTTTTTTGAGACTGCTGGCAAACGCGGCGGGATGGCGAATTGTGACAACGACGCGGCAGTTGAGCCTTTGCGCGAACCACGGAAGCGAGAAGACCGCGAAGGGGTCCTTGATCAGCGCGGGGCGGCGAAAGATTCGCCCGTGGAAAAAGACGGCCAGGTCGCGTCCCGCGCGCAGGAGGTCGCGAGGCGAGCGCAGCGATTTCAGTTCCGCGAGCAGGCCGTAGCGCAGCGCGAGAGTCTTCTGAAAGGCGCGCAGATATTCGTCTTCGTTTTCGCGCGTAATGTACTGATACCACTTGCCGACGGGCGCGCTCATCACGCCAGGCCGATGCAGGGCGTTGAGCGGCTCGCTGACGTAGGCGTATCCGCCTGCGGCCAGCATTTTGCCAACCCAGGTGGTGCCTGTGCGGTGCGCGCCCGTGACGAGGAGGGGCTGCGAGGTCACGGGCTTTCCTGCGAGGCGGAGATGGAGTCCACGCCGTAGACGATGGCCGCGCAGTAGTTGATCCAATGGCCAGGGCGCGGACCGAGATCGTTGACGTTGGCGATGTCAGGCAGTCTCCAGGTGACGATATTCTTTTCGCCCGCGGCGGCCTGCGCGCGGATGGACGCGTCGCGCGCGTCCCATTGCGCGGCCTGGCGCTGGTATTGCGGAATCAATTTATAGTTATTGCGGATCGTCCAGAGCGGATAGAGCGCGAGGGTGAACAGCGCGATGGCGGTCAGCGTTGTCGTCGCACGCGGGAGGGAGAGGCGCGCGGCCAACGCGCCGAGCAGGCCGCCCCAGGTCAGGAGCGAGGCGGCAAGCAGGGCGTGCGCGGGGAAGCGGACGCGTTCGACAGGGAAGGACTGTCCGTAGGCGCTGGGGGCGAATGTCGCGGCGATGAGGAGGCAGGTTAGAAGCGGGATGAGGAGGAGGCCGAGCCAGGCGCGGCGCGGCAGAGACAGGTCGGCGGTTTTGGAATAGAGAAAGGCGAGCGCCGCGCCAGCGACGAAGGTGAAGCCGAGTGAAATTTTCAGCAGGCGCGCGGACTCGGATAAGAATAGCGCTGCGTAGGTGAATGCGCGCAGGAGGGCATCGAGGATGGAGGGAGATTGCGCGCCTTCGAGGCGGATGGCGTTGGCGGGTGTGATGAACATGCCGATCATCGCGAGCAGGGCGCCCGCGAGCGCGGCGGTGATGAGGACAAGCGCGGGATGGCGGGTGGGAGTCTTATTCCAAATAAAATTGAAGGCCAGCGCCAGGCCGAGGATGGAAATGTGCAACGCGCCCGCAGTCTCGGAGAGTCCGCCCGCGAAGAACGCGGTGAAGAAGAGGAGCGTGATGGCGAGGCTGGTCTCGATACGCCGCTGCGCGGCCGCTCGCCCAGCGAGGCGGCGCGTGCCGCGCAGGATGCCCGCGAAGATAAAGGCGAAGATGACGAGCGGGAGCAAGTAGGTCATCAGCCCAGGCCGCCATTGCGCAGATTGAAAAAGATTCGGCGCGGTGTAGTAGGAGATCAGCGTGATGAGTTCGGCAGGGAGAAATCCAGCCCAGAAGTCCCAGCGGATTTTGAGGAGGCGCGCCGATTCGTACAGAAGCCACGTCAGCCCTGCGAGCCAGAGCAGGAGGGAGAGCGCCGCGAGGAGCGCCACACCGCGCGGCCCGAGCAGGTCGGCGGTCCACGCGACCATTTGATTGGAGAATCGATTCGATGTGTACCAGTATTTGATGAGGCTGGCCGTCAGCGGGTCATAGCCGATCAAGCGCGCCGAGATGCAATAGTCGTCGCCGATGGGACGGATGAACGCGGCGAGGTAGGCGTAGACGGAAAGCGCGGCGGCAGAGGCAAGCGAGAAGAAGATGCGGGCGAGGCGGGGGAGGCAGGGCATGGAGGGGGTTGGTGGTAGCGCGAGAGGCGGTTACGGGTACGAGTTGCGGGTTGCGGGTTGCGAGTTACAAGTTACAAGTTACAAGTTACAAGTTACGTGTGTACGTGTCTACGTGTGTACGTGTCTACGTGTGTACGTGTCTACGTGTCTACATGTCTACGTGTGTACGTGTCTACATGTCTACGTGTGTACATGTGTACGTGTCTACATGTCTACGTGTCTACGCGTCTACGCGTCTACGCGTCTACGCGTCTACGCGTCTACGCGTCTACGTGTCTACCTACCACGCCCTCACGGCAACGGGTTTGCGAGATCGTAAATGAGATAGCCATCGCCTTGCGCGAAAATGGCGAAGCCAGAAAGCCGCGCTTGCAGGTCGGGCTGGCGTTTCAGGTCGGCGAGGTCGGTGACGAGGAAGAGGTCTTTGTTTTTCGTCAGGCGGTCGAAATATTTTTCGAAGGTCTGTCCGCCGCCGCGCAAAGCATGATACTCGATATCGGAGGAATCAGGCCAGTTGGTTGTGGCTGTCCAGCCCCAATAGACGAAGGGCATGGCGTAGTCTTCGGCGAGCGCGACGACGCGATGCCCGCGCACAGTCTCGCCGATGTGATTCCAGAATGCGGCCTGAGGGCGATAGTCCACGGATTTGAGGGCGGCGCGCGCAGTCCAGAGAGGGGCGAGGAGGCAGATGGTCAGGATGAGGGCGGCGATGGTGTTGTGGCGTACATTTGAAATTTGCGCCACGATCGCATTCGCGAGCGGGGTCAACGTCAAGGCGGCGATGGGGATGAGGGGCAGGCTGTAGTAGTCGTGAGTCGAAATGTGATAGTTGAAGAAAAGCGCGAAGGCGAGGTACCCGCCCCACAGCCCGAGGAGGAACGAGCGCGTGGGTCTGGAGTCTACGAGGAGGAGTCCGAGGAGGGCAAGAGCGAAGGGGAGGAGGCCGAGAACGTTGTCGAGCATCTGCGTCCAGCCAAAATAAAAGGAAGGGGTGAGAAACATGGCTGGTAAAAAGCGATCTTTGAAAAACTGGCCGAGAAAGCCGCGCATGAGTCCATAGATCACCCAACTCATGCCCGGCAGAATGCCCAGGGCAGCCATGGCCCAGACCTGTTGGTTGCGGAGCAGGTCGCGCAGAGAGGCGCGTCCGAGGGCCGCGCCGAGGGCGCCGCCGATGATGAAGAAGGCCGCGTTGAGTTTGATGAAAATCGCGAGGCCGCCGAAGAGGGAGGCGGCGATGGCGTATTGCCAGGAAGAGGAGATGGCAGGATACAAGTTTCGGGTTGCAGGCTGTGGAACGGGAGACGTAGAAGAGGGTACCGGGGTTAGAGATTTCGCCCAGCGGTTGACCGACCACCAGAAGGCGATGATGAGCGCGACCATGAGCGGGTCGGGTTGGAAGGAACGGCTGGCAATGACGGCATAAGGGAGGAGAAGATGGAAGGCGGCGGCGAAGAGGGCGGAGTCTTTTGAAAATAAATCGCGGGCGAGGAGGTAGAGGAAGATTCCGCCGATGAGCCAGAAGAGGATAGAGTAGACGCGCGCTACCCAGAGTTGGTCGCCTGTAAACTTCCACGTGAAGACAGTGAGCTGCTCCAAAATTTCGGGTTCGATGGTGACGCGCTGATTCCCCTGCTGAATGGCGAACCGACGCAGGTCGGCGGGCGCGTCGGTGAGAGTCTCGTAATACATACCGCGCGCCTTGATGGCAGAGAGCAGTTGGCGCGTGGGGTGAAAATCGAGCGGCAGGTCGGTCAGGTCGTAAAGGCGGATGCAGAGGGCCGCGAGAAAAAGGACGACCAGCGTGAGGAGGTGAAAACGGTCGAAGACGGAGCGGGAGGATTCATTCATGGAAATCGCCCGCCCATTTTAATTGATTCGTCACAGGGGAATCCTTTGTGTCACTTTATTTCCTTCGCGGCGGCAAATTTCGCTCTTCGCTTTTCCAATGAGGCCTCGCGCAATTTTCCCAGCCCAAGCCAGTTGAGCAGCGCCGAGCCGGGCAGATTAAGCCGCGCCAGCGCGGTGGGTGGATGGATGAGCATCGCCCGCGCCCACGCCGCGAGGCTGGCGGCAGGCTGTCCTCCATCGAGCAGGTAGCGCGCGTTGACCCGGTGAGCGGAGGCGGCGGCGCGACGTTTGATTTTGGCGAGTGTGGCAGCAAGATGATGATCCCGCTCTACAAATTCCAAAATGCGGAAGGCTTCGCGCCCAAAGGCGGCGGCCTGCGCGCGATTCTTAGCCGCGGGATGGTAACGCGCGGCAGACCAGGTTTGAGGGATGTGGAGGATGGGTCCCTGCGCGGCGATGCGAATCCACAAGTGATGGTCGAGCAGAAAGTGATAGGAGAGGTCGAGTCCGCCCGCATTTTCAAAAGCGGAACGGCGCATGAAAACAGCAGGCTGGCCGATGATCTGAAAGCAAATCACATCTTCGAGCGAAAGTTGACGATAGCGCAGCTTGTTGAATGTCTGGCTGTGTTCATCCACGGCGAGCATGTCCGCGTAGACGAGGAGCGCCTGCGGGTTTTCGTCGAAGGCCTTCACAGCGGCAGTCACTGCGCCCGGCAGGTAGTAATCGTCTGAATTGAGCCAGGCCACGATCCCGCCTTTCGCCCGCGCCATGCCCTTGTTGATCGCGTCCGCCTGACCGGCGTCTTTTTCGCTACCCCAGGAAGCCAGGCGCGATGAATATTTTTTTATGATCTCAACCGAGCCGTCGGTGGAGCCGCCGTCCACGACAAGGTATTCGATGTTCGAATAATCCTGATCGAGAACAGAGCGCATGGTCTGTTCCAAATAGGAGGCTTGATTGAAGGAAGGGGTGACGATGGAAACGAGGCTCATGGTTTTAAATCATACAACACAAACCCATCGCCCTCCGCCGCGATGGGATACGCGTCGAGAATTTTTTTCAGGCCGGGTTGTTTGTCGAGTTGATTAAATGAGGTGACCAGGAAATAATCTTTATGGGCGGCAGATTCGGCAAAGGTTTTTTCCGCGTCAAGTTGGTTGCCGCGCACGTCTGCGAGTCCTGAGACCAGCGGCCACGTGTCCACGCGGCGCCAGCCATAATACATGAGGCGATAGCCGAAATCCTGCGTCAGCGCGATGACTTTCGCATTTTCAGGAATCGCCTCGCCGACGGTTTTCCAGTAGGCGGGTTCGGCGCGAAAATCTTCAGCGAGGAGAACAGAACGCGACACATACGATTGAAACCCGATGACCGCGACGACGAGGAGGGTCAACGCGGCCTGCCAGCCTCGCTTCTCTCTCACTGCGCGGCGGGTGACTGCTTCCGCAATGGGCCCCAGCCCCAGCGCGAGGATCGGCGTCAGTTGGATGTGATAGTACGAATGCGTGTACATCTGAAACGGGACCGAGAGTCCGTAGAGCAGGTATCCCGCCCAGAGGCCGATCAGCAACGCCCGTCCGCGCGGCGCGGCGAGGAGCGTCCCGGCGAGGGAGAGGAAGATGAACGTCTGCCCGAAGAGACTGCCGAGGAAAGCCAGCCATTTCGAGTAAAAATCCGGACTGGCGATCAGTTTCAGCATGTCCAGCGACCAGTTAGTGATGTACTCGGTCGAGTTACCGCGATTGCCTGTGAAGTAGAAAAGAAGAGCGGGCAAGATCATGACGGCGGCCATTACCCAAACTTGTTTATTGCGCCAGAAATTTTTGCCCAGCGTGAAGAAGGTCAACGCCGCCGCCGCGCCGCCGGCAATGAAACCAATGAAAATTTTGACGAATGCAGCGAACCCGATACAGAGAGCCGCAAGGAGGGCATACCGCCAGGACGATACAAGATACGATCTGCGCGTTGCTGGTGGCGGGTCAGGCGGTAGGGATTCCGACCAGCGATACAGAAAATAGATTCCGAAGAGAGCGGAGGCGGTCATCAGCGGGTCGGGTTGAAAGCTGCGGCTGGCCTGGACTGCGAAGGGCAGAACGAGGAAATAGGCCAGGCAGAGCAGCGCGGCGATGGGCGAATTTGTGATGCGGCGGGCGAGATCATAGAGACAGAGACCCGCGAGCAGCCAGAAGAGCGTCCCGTAGAGGCGCGGGATGACGATGGATTCTCCGCCGCCGGCAAGATAGGTCACTGCAACGAGAGTCTCGATGATGGGAGGTTCATAACGCGCCGGGACGCGGGCAATCGAGTCGGCGAGGGCGCGGGCGGATGGGTCGGCGCTGGGGAGCAGATCGTAGTAGATGCCGCGGGCAATGATCGAGTTGCGAAGCTGGCGCGTGGGATGAAAGTCGAGCGGGGCATCCGTCAGATCGAGGAGACGGAGGAATCCACCGAGGGCGAGGAGCAGGAACAGCAGGGCGCGCCAAGCGCGGGAGTGGGAGGGAGACAACATGGTCGGTCGGATTGATTATAACAACAGGCACACCGCAGGATTTTAATTGCAACAATTTCACCGTCGCCCCTGTATGACTCTTTGTAGCGCAACTGTAACCACCAAACTATCCAACCAAGGAGTCTCCCATGGCTGACCTGACTGCCATCTTCTTCATTCTGCTCATCATCGGCATTGCCTATCCCGCACTGCTCACCGCGTGGTGGCTATTGTTTCCCGCCGCCGTCGAACGCGCCCGTATGCGGATGCAACACACGCCCGGCGCATCCTTCTGGATGGGGCTGGCTGCCCTGATCGGATTCCTGATCCCCATCATGATCCTGTTCAACCTGCCTTCGGGGTTTTTTAAATTCCTCGGCTTCGTCGCCATCGGCGTGCTGCTGGTGCTTGCCAGCCTCGGCGCGGCGGGACTGGCAGCGCGCTTTGCCGATAAACTGAATCGCATCGGCAATTTCAGCGCCATCGGCTCCTTTGTGCGCGGCGCGGTCATCATCGAACTCGCCTCCATCCTGCCCGTCGTCGGCTGGTTCGTCTTTCTACCCATCGCCCTCGTCACAACTCTCGGCGCGTCCGTCTTCGCCATGCTGAACTGGACGCCCAAATCTGCCGCGCCGGCTGTCGAAATCCCGGCACAAGCTTAAGATCATCTCACTCCTCACACATCACGCATCACGCATCACTCCTCACCCCTCACTCCTCACCGCCATGACTCTCTCCCGCCGCGACATCCTCAAACTCTCCGCCCTCGTGGCAACCTCCGCCGCGCTCGCCTCGTGCAGCCGCCTGGAACGACCGATCACGCGCACGCTGGCGCCGGTCAAAGTCGCCGCATGGTCCCCTCTCAGCGAAGCGGACTATCTCGCCCTCAGCCGCCTCACCTACGGCGCGCGACCCGAAGAACGGAGTCGCGTCGCCGAGATCGGACTCGCCAACTGGATCGAAGAACAACTCGCGCCGGAAACCATCACCGACAACGCCAGCGCCTTCCGCCTGCGAAACCTGTCCACGCTTGGCATGAGCGCCTCCGACCTCTACGACATCAGCGACCAGATCTTCGAAAACGTGGACCGCCGCAAAGTCCCGCGCGAATTAAAAAAAGCCGCGCTCCTGCGCCAAACCTACAGCCGCCGCCAGCTTTTTGAATCGGTTGTCGAGTTCTGGTCCGACCACTTCAACATCACCACTGAAAAGAACGACTGCTTCTACCTTAAAACCGTGGACGACCGCGACGTGATCCGCAAGCACGCCCTCGGCTCCTTCCGCGACCTGGTGCAAGCCTCCGCGCATTCGCCCGCCATGCTCACCTACCTCGACAACCAGGCAAACACAAAAGGCGCGCCCAACGAAAACTACGCCCGCGAATTAATGGAACTGCATACCCTCGGCGTCGAAGGCGGCTACACCCAAACCGACGTGATGGAACTGGCGCGCTGTCTCACCGGCTGGGGCGTGAAAAAAAATTTCTGGCGCGGCGATTTCAAATTTTTTGAAAAGCGGCACGACACCGGCGTCAAACACGTCCTCGGTCTCGAACTACAGAACGCGGGACAGGCGGAGGCGGAACGCGTGATTGACCTGCTCGCCGATCATCCATCCACCGCGCGCTTCATCGCCGTCAAACTGTCCCGCCGCTTCCTCTCCGACCTCCCACCGGCCGAGGTCGTGGACAAAGCCGCGGCCGCCTTTACTCGCTCGCGCGGCGACATCCGCTCCGTCCTGCGCGTGATTCTCCTCGATGGTCTCCCCTTCGCCGGGCCGAAATACAAACGCCCGGTCAACTTTGTGGTCTCTGCCTTACGTCTCCTCAACGCCGAGACTGACGGCGACAATCCCATCCAGGATTACCTCATGCAAATGGGACAATCCTACTTCCTCTGGCCCACCCCCGACGGCTATCCGGACGGCGTCCAGGCATGGCAGGGAAACCTCATGCCGCGCTGGCAGTTCGCGTTCGCACTGCTGAACAACGAGATCAAAGGCACGCGCATTAACCTTCAAAAACTCATCGGGGCCACCGGCTTGCAATCCCTGCCCGAAATTGTGGATGCGCTCACTTCCCTGCTGATCGGCGCGCCCCTCCCCGAGTCCGAACGCGACGCGCTGATCTCCAATCTGAAATCGGCCGGGGCGAATGAAGATGAATCCACCGCGATCATCACCGCCGGGATCCTCTCCTCGCCAGCCTTTCAGTGGCGTTGACGCCGTCATCTCGCCTTGAGCGGCGCCGCACGATTCTTGCATTGCTTTATCGGAGTCCCCATGTCTCTTCAACCTTTACCCATGCTCTCCTCTGCCCGCCTCTCATGGATGCCGCGTCTCGCCTTCGCGCCGAAATATTCCGCCCCGCGCGGCGACACACTGGTCGTGATCTTTTTACGCGGCGCAGCCGACACGCTCAACATCGTCGTGCCGCATGCAGAAGACGCATACTACAAACTGCGTCCCACGCTCAACATCCCGCGCCCCGATGATAACAAAGCCAGCCTGCGCGCCCTCGATCTCGACGGATTCTTCGGCTTCCATCCCGCTATGAGTCCACTGCTCGACGCGTGGACCGAAAAACAACTTGCCATCATCCATGCCTGCGGCGCGCCGGACGAATCGCGCAGTCACTTCAAAGCCATGGAATTGATGGAACGCGGCGTAGAGGATGAGCGCGGTCCCGCCTCCGGCTGGATCGGACGCCACCTCGCCACATTGGACACCGGCAACAACTCTCCTCTCCGCGCGGTGGGACTCGGCGAAATGCCGCAACGCAGCTTGTCCGGCACGGTCCCGGTTTCGGCGCTGCGCTCCATCGCAGACTTTCACCTCAAGGGCGACGAGCGCGCCGTCGCGCAAATGCGCGCCGCCCTCGACACGCTCTACTCCGGCGCGGATTCATTTTCCGTTCTCGGGCAGGAGACCCTCGCCATCCTCGACATTCTCCAACAACTCGATCCGACTCAATCTCCGATCTCCAGTTATCCAGATACCGATTTTGCCCTCGCCCTCCAACAAGTCTCCATGCTCATCAAAGCGGACGTGGGACTCGAAGTGGCGGCGATTGACCTGGGCGGCTGGGACACGCACTTCGCGCAGGGTGGGACGGAGGGACAGATGGCGCGCCTGATGAAGGAACTCTCCGAAGGACTGGCCGCCTTTCATGCGGATCTGCGCGACCACATGAACAACATCACCGTCGTCACCATGTCCGAGTTTGGGCGGCGCGCGGCGGAGAACGGCAGTTTTGGCACAGACCACGGACACGGAAGCATGATGATGGTCATGGGCGCGAACGTGGACGGAGGCAAAGTCCACGGCGCATGGCCGGGACTGCGAGAAGGGCAACTCATCGGTCCCGGCGACCTTGCCGTCACCACCGATTACCGCGATGTGCTTTCAGAAATTCTGGTCAAGCGCTTGAACAACCCCGCGCTGGCAGATATCTTCCCCGGATATCAATCCGCGATGAGGGGCTTGTTCAAATAACCGGGGGGTGGTACTCCATTTCCGCGCCACAACGTTCAATCCGCATCGCTGGGCGCAAGCCGCCCTTTAACCAGGCCTCGCCACTCTCGACCGCCAACTCAGCAGGGCAAGAATCGTGCGGCGCTGCATAAGATGAAGCTCGCTACCGTACATTTGCATCGCTAAGTCCGCAAAGCCTGTACTGAGCGAAGCCGAAGTGAACGCAAAGAAAACCTTTTTAACTTGGCGACCTTAGCGTGCTTTGCGGTAAAAATCTTCCCATGTACGGTAGAGAAAGATGAAGAAAACATGTGCGATCTTTGCTTTCACGGCAACAATCGTTTTGTCTGTGTTATAATCCCGCCGCTTCCGCCCAGAACATGAGCGGCGCACATTCTGCCAGGGCTGGCAACATAAGCCCAATCTCACACGCTTGCGGACCTTCCAGCGCGTGCTGCGGACCGAATGGACGCAGTCGCTGGCGGGGATGATGCAAGCGGAGGCCAAACGCAAGGAGGCACTTCCCCATGGCCGTCATTTCCATGAAGGCCCTGCTTGAAAGCGGCGTCCACTTCGGACACCGTACCAACAAGTGGGACCCCCGCATGAAGCCGTACATCTTCACAGAGCGCAACGGCATTCATATCATTGACCTTCAACAGACCGTCAAGTTGTTGAACAACGCCTTTACCGTCATCCGAGACACCGTCGCGGCCGGCGGCACCATTCTCTTCGTCGGCACCAAACGCCAGGCGCAGGAAACCGTGAAAGAGGAAGCCACGCGCGCCGGCATGCCCTACGTCACCGAGCGTTGGCTGGGCGGCATGCTCACCAACTGGTCCACGATGCACCAACGCATCCAGGAACTGGATCGTCTCGAGGGCATGCGCGACAGCGGCGACATCAACCGCCTCACCAAAAAGGAAGGCTTGTTGATCGGGCGCGAGATCGAACGCCTGCTCACGCGTCTCTCTGGCATCCGCAACATGAAGCGCCTGCCCAACCTGCTCTTCATCGTTGACGTGGGCCGCGAAGACGCGGCCGTTCACGAGGCAAACCTGCTTCATATCCCGATCGTGGCGCTGGTGGACACCAACTGTGATCCCCAACCCGTTGATTATGTTATCCCCTCCAACGATGACGCCATCCGCGCCATCAAACTGCTGGTTTCAAAAGTGGCTGACGCCGTGCTGGAGGGCAAGGCCATGCGAAAGGATGAAGAGCCTGCCGATGACGCGTCTGCTGAAAGCGCGCCCGCATCCAAGCCCGCGCGCCGCGGCAAACCCAAACGTGTGGTCGAAGCCGCCGACGTGGATGAAGTGACCGATGACTCCCTGCTGGGCGAATCGACCCTGGCCAAATTGAGCGCGGAAAAACCTGCCGAAGAGAAACCCGCCAGCCCGTCGGCGGAAGAAGCGCCGATTGAAAAGACCGAGGCGGGCGAATAGCCTCCACAGGAATATCGAGGAACGAATCAATGGAAGTCACCACCGAAATGATCAAGGAACTGCGCGCGGCGACCGGCGCGGGCATGATGGATTGCCGCAAAGCGCTTCAAGAAGCCGGCGGCGATGTGCAGAAAGCCATGGAAATTTTGCGCGAGAAGGGCATGGCCACCGCCGCCAAGCGCGCCGACCGCGATGTGTCGAACGGAACAGTTGAACTGTATTCACACGGCGGCGGACGCGTGGGCGTGATGGTTGAAGTCAACTGCGAGACCGACTTCGTAGCCCGCTCGGAACAGTTCCGCACCCTGGCGCACGAGATCGCCCTGCAGATCGCCGCCAGCGCGCCGCAATATGTTCGAGAGGAAGACATCCCGCAGTCTGTGCTGGAGCAGGAGGCCGAATCGGCCCGCGCCCGCGCCAAAGAGGAGGGCAAACCCGACGCCATCCTCGAAAAGATCGTGGACGGCCGCCTGTCCAAACTCAAGGATGAGATCGTGCTATTGCGCCAGACCTACATCCGCGACGAAAACGTCAAGGTCGAGCAGTTGATCCTGCAAAACATCGCCGCCATCGGCGAGAATATTCTCGTCCGCCGCTTCCAGCGCTGGGAGCTGGGTGAGAATTTGGGCGCGTAGTTTTTGGAAAGGCCAACCGTTCTGGTTGGCCTTTTTTCTACCCGCGCAAAAAAACCAGCCAAAAGGAGACCCCATGACCGAATTGAAATACAAACGCATCCTGCTAAAATTGAGCGGCGAGGCGCTGGCCGGGCCGAACGGGTTTGGGATTGACACAGCCGAGGTGGAACAGGTGGCCCGCCGCGTTAAGGAAGTCCACGAGTCTGGCGTGGAAGTGGCGCTGGTGATCGGCGCGGGCAACCTGTGGCGCGGCAAGCAGGGACTCGACCGCGGCATGGACCGCGCCACCGCCGATTACATGGGCATGCTCGGCACAGTGATGAACGCCATGGCCGTGATGGACGCGCTCGAACACGCCGGCGTCTATACCCGCGTCATGTCGGCCATCGAGATGCGCGCCATTGCCGAACCCTACATTCGGCGGCGCGCCATCCGCCACCTCGAAAAAGGACGCGTCGTCATCTTCGGCGCCGGCACCGGCAACCCCTTCTTTTCCACCGATACCGCCGCCGCCCTGCGCGCCAACGAGATCGAGGCCAATGTGGTCATCAAAGCCACCAAGGTGGACGGCGTCTACGACTCGGATCCAAAGAAAAACAAGGACGCCAAAAAATTCGATACACTGAGTTACCTCGAAGTTCTCAGCCGACGCCTCGAAGTAATGGATAGCACCGCCATCAGCCTGTGCATGGAAAACCAACTGCCCATCCTCGTCTTGAATCTTTGGGACCCGGCAGCCCTGCCGCGTGCGCTGCGCGGCGAAGCCGTCGGCACGCTGGTTAGGTAGGCTGCCCGCCACAGCCATACAGACCCGAAGAGGCAGGCGCTCCTTCGGGTTTTTATTTCGAGAGTCTCTCAACCTGCGCGCGTTTCCTCTCGCGCGTTCAGATTTGGTGGCATTTTTTGAAGTTTTGGGGTATCCTTATGTTGAATAACTTCGCAGGAGGCAACGGTGAGTGACGACCTGAAAGACCTAATAAAAGACGCGGAGCATCGCATGCAGGGCGCGGTTCATGTCCTCGGGCAGGACCTTGCCACCATACGCACCGGTCGCGCCAGCCCCGCACTGGTGGAACGTTTACAGGTGGACTACTATGACACGCCCACCCCCTTGATCCAACTGGCGACGATCTCCGTTCCTGAGCCGCGCTCATTGATGATCAAACCCTTCGACCCCTCTTCCCTCAAACTGATCGAAAAAGCCATCCAGGCCTCAGACCTCGGACTGAACCCCAACACCGACGGTAAGGTGATTCACCTCAACCTGCCGCCGCTTAACGAAGAGCGCCGCCGCGACCTCGTCAAGCATGTCCATACCCGCCTCGAGGAGGCGCGCGTCGCCATCCGCAATATTCGCCGTGACGCGCATAACGATATGCGCGAATACGAAAAGGAAAAACTCATTTCTGAAGACGACCTCAAACGCGGCGAGGACCAGTTGCAAAAACTGACCGACCGCTTTGTGGAGGATGTCAACAAACACGGCCAGGCCAAAGAAAAAGAGATCATGGAAGTGTAACGGCTTCCTTCCCGACGATCAATCTGCCTCGCCCTCCCCATGACCGACTCCCCCCTCTCTGTGCCCCCCCAACGAATCCCGCTCCACGTTGCCATCATCATGGACGGCAATGGACGCTGGGCGCTCCAACGCGGACTGCCGCGCCTGGCCGGACACAAGGCCGGAACCGAAAACCTGCGCCGCGTCATTCGTTCGACGGTGGAATTTGGGATCCCCTACCTCACCATCTACGCCTTCTCCACTGAAAACTGGGGGCGCCCGACGGAGGAGGTCCAGGGTCTGATGCGCATCCTCGAAGACGTGATTGACCGCGAACTGAACGAACTTCACAAAGAGGGCGTCCAACTGCGCCACATCGGGCGGCTGGAACGTCTCGCGCCGCGCTTGCAGCAGAAAGTCCTCGAAGCAGTCGAATTGACCAAAAACAATCAGCGGCTGGTGCTCAACATTGCCTTCAATTATGGCGGGCGCGACGAGATCGTACAAGCCGTACAAAAGATCATCCGCGACGGAGTCCCCGCCGAGGATGTGACCGACGAACGGATCGGACAATATCTTTACACCGCGGGCGTCCCAGACCCAGACCTGATCATCCGCACCTCCGGCGAATTACGCGTAAGCAACTTCCTCATCTGGCAGGCGGCCTACTCCGAGTGGTACATCACACCCACCTTCTGGCCTGATTTCGACAAAAATGAATATCGCCGCGCGCTCGAGACCTTCGCCCAGCGCGACCGCCGGTATGGCGGCGTGTCTGACGTGGTCGCCGACAAGGCCGGGCAATGAGCCGGAGAACGCTCACCGCACTGTTGCTGTTATTTGCAGCCATGCCAGCCATTGCGCTTGGGGGCATTTGGTATTTCCTGCTAATGGGGACCTTTCTCGTCATCGCCGCGTGGGAATACGTTCACATGTTTCGTGCCGCGCATGCCCAACCCTCCATGATTCTCACCGTCGGCGGAACGCTGTGCCTGCTCATCGCGCGCGCATTCTTTGTGGAATGGGCCATGCTTACGTTGACCCTGCTTGTGCTCGCGGCGTTGGCTGTTCACACGCTTGCCTATGAACGCGGACGCGACCAGGCCGCCCTCGATTTTGCCGCCAGCGTGGCCGGCTTTGTGTATCTGGGCTGGGTTGGCGCCTACCTGATTGACTTACGCAACCTCCCGGACGGCGGCTGGTGGTTGATGCTCGTGCTGCCCAGCGTGTGGGCGGCAGATACCGGCGGATATATGATCGGCGTTCCATACGGAAAGCACAAACTGGCGCCGCGCCTCAGCCCGAAGAAATCCTGGGAGGGATATTTCGCGGGCGTTTTCACTGCCGCGCTGATGGGCGGCTTCTTCGCCTGGGCATACAATGTGGATACGACCCTCTTTGGGCGATCCCTGCTCGGGCCTCTCACCATCAGCGTCTGGGATGGCGTACTGCTCGGTTTTGTACTTGGCGCGATCACTACGCTCGGCGACCTGGGCGAAAGTCTCTTCAAGCGCCAGGGCGGCATCAAAGATTCGAGCCAACTCATCCCCGGCCACGGCGGCGCGTTTGACCGCATCGATTCATGGGTCTGGGCGGCGGTGATCGGCGTCGCGTGGATCCGCTTCTTCTTTCTGTAACCCGCCTCAGCCTTGAGACAAAACGATTTTTATCCTGGAGAAACCATGTCGGACAGCATCCCCACTCGAAATCTTGCGCTTGATTTGGCGCGCGTCACTGAAGCCGCCGCGCTCTCTGCCGGTCGTTACATGGGTCGCGGCGACAAGGAAGCCGCCGACCGCGCCGCCGTCGAAGCGATGCGGCTCGTCCTGCGTTCGGTCGAGATGGATGGCATCATTGTGATTGGCGAGGGCGAGAAAGATAACGCGCCGATGCTCTACAATGGCGAGCGCGTGGGCAACGGTTCGAAGCCAGAACTCGACGTGGCCGTGGACCCCATTGACGGAACGCGCCCGCTCGCCTTCGGACGGGCCAACTCCATTTCAGTCGTGGCCCTCGCCCCGCGCGGGACGATGTTCAACCCGGGACCCTTCGTTTACATGAACAAGATCGCCGTCGGGCCGGAAGCGCGCGGCAAGATCCACATCGAAAAATCCATCACCGATAATCTTAAGTCCATTGCCAGGGCCAAAGGCAAGTCCGTGGAAGATTTGACAACCATCATCCTCGAGCGCCCGCGTCACGATGACATGGTGGCCGAGATCCGCCGCGCGGGCGCGCGCATCCGCCTCATCCCCGACGGCGATGTGGCCGCGGCGCTGATGACCGCCTGGCCCGACACCGGCGTGGACGTGTTGTTCGGCGTCGGCGGCACGCCTGAGGGCGTCATCACGGCCTGCGCCTTGCGCGCCATGGGCGGCGAGATTCAAGGCAAACTCTATGCGCGCGATGAAAATGAAATGAATCGCGGACGTGAGATGGGATACGACTTCGAGCGTGTGCTGACCATGGATGACCTGGTTTCGTCGGAAGATGTCTTCTTCGCGGCAACCGGCATCACCGACGGGGAACTCCTGCGCGGCGTGCGCTACTTCGGCGACGGCGCGGCAACCGACAGCCTTGTTGTGCGCGGCCTGACCGGCACCGTCCGCCAGATCAAGGCGCGTCATCAAATGGATAAGTTGCATGAGCTGAGCAACATCAAATATTAATCTTCAGAATTTGGGAGCCTTTCGGTCTTCCAATTTTTTTGCTTGACACTTCCCGCCCTTCCTCATATAATCTCGCCGCTTTCCTCGCTAGCTCAATCGGCAGAGCGAGCGGCTGTTAACCGCTAGGTTAGAGGTTCAAGTCCTCTGCGAGGAGCCAACAAAAGACCCTCCATAACGGAGGGTCTTTTGTTGCAGAGAGCGCCGACCTCAATGCGAATTTCTCCAATCAGAATCAAAAACTGCGCCCATACAAATGCAGTTACTAATCACCCATTATTCTGACTTGCTCTCTGCCGGTTTACTTTCGCTCGCGGCAGGCTTGCTCTCTTCCTTCTTGATTTCTTCCTTCTTATCGTGTCGGTGAGACGCCTGCCCGGAGGGAGACTTATGATCGGTGGCGTAGAAGCCGGACCCCTTAAACACGATTCCAACCGGCGCGATCACTTTCTTCAAGGATTTTTTTCTACATTCCGGGCAAACTTTGAGCGGGGCATCGCTGAACGATTGGCGGCGCTCGAATTGCACACCGCACGATTCACAGCGATAGGTATAAACGGGCATGGTCTTTCTCCTTACTTTCTGATTCGACGGGCGGGATTATAGCGCGAGGATAGGGCTGCCGCAAGAGCCAATTGCGGGCGTGTTATAATTTTCTTACACTTTTACGGAGGAAAGCCGCCATGTTGAAGATCGAGATTGTCTATTGCGCGGTTTGACATTACACCGAGCGGGCCGTGAGCCTGGCTAAGGATTTAATCGGAGAATTCGAGATGGATATCGCCTCCCTGGCGATCATTCCCTCGGACGGAGGCCGCTTCGAAGTGCGCGTGAACGACGCTCTGATTTTCTCGAAGAAGCAGGCCGGGCGTCACGCCCAGACAGACGAGATAACAGGGCTGATCCGCACATGGATTGAAAAATAAAGGTGATATTCGATATTCGATATTCGATACTCGAACATCGAACATCGAACATCGAATATCGAATATCGAATATCGAATATCCAAATTTGTGAGGCTTCATGGCAAAAAAAGGACGTGTCTTTTCGGGCGCGCGGCCCACAGGACGACAACATCTTGGAAACTATCTCGGCGCGATCAAAAATTACGTCGCGTTGCAGGACGACTATGACTGCGTCTATTGCATCGTGGACCTGCACGCGTTGACGACGGCGGAAGACACGCGCGACCTGCGCCAGAACACCTACGAGATGGCGCTCGACTGGCTTGCGGCGGGAATCCGCCCGGCGGATTCGATCATGTTCATCCAATCGCAGGTGCCGCAGGTGACGGAACTGCATCTCCTGCTTTCAATGGTCACCCCGCTGGGCAAACTGACCGACCTGCCGACCTTTAAAGAAAAAGTGCGCCAGCAACCCGATAATGTCAATTACGGGCTGGTTGGCTATCCCGTATTGATGACCGCCGACATCGTGCTGTACAAAACCGACGTGGTTCCCGTCGGCGTGGACCAGGCGCCGCATATCGAGTTTGCGCGCGAGATCGTGCGCTCGTTCAATTATCGTTTTCAAACCAAGGCGCTGATCGAACCACAGATGAAAAATACCGAAGTGCCGAAAGTGCTGGGCATTGACGGTAAAGAAAAAATGAGCAAGAGCCTGAACAATCATATCGAACTAGCCGCGACGCCTGAAGAGACCCGCCAACGCGTGATGCAAATGGTCACCGACCCGGCGCGCATCAAACGCACCGACCCGGGCAACCCCGATGTGTGCAATGTCTTTTCACTGCATAAAATCTTCTCCTCCCCCGAAGAAGTGGCGATGATTGACCGCGACTGCCGCTCGGCCGCGCTGGGTTGCGTGGATTGCAAAAAACTCCTGATAAAAAACCTGAACAAATATTTCGAACCCTTCCGCGCCAAACGCGCCGAGATCGCCCAGCAACCCGACCAGGTCTGGGACATTCTGCATGATGGAGCGGAACGCGCGCGCGCGCTGGCAGAACAGACCATGCAGGAAGTCCGCGAGGCAGTGCAACTTCCGGTGTGAGGCACATACGTAGATACGTAGACACGTACACACATACACACGTACACAGGTACACACGTACACAGGTACACATGTACACAGGTACACACGTACACACGTACACACGTACACACGTACACAGGTGACTTGTCTACTTGTCTACTTGTCCCTTCCCCATGCGCGCTCTGATCCAACGAGTTACCCAGGCCAGCGTCACTGTTGACAGCCAGACCATCTCCTCCATTGGGCATGGTCTGGTTGTATTGCTGGGCGTCGGTCACAACGACGGCGAAGAGCAGGCGCGCTGGATGGCCGAGAAGATCGCCACCCTGCGAATCTTCAGCGATACAGAGGGAAAGATGAATCTCTCCGTGCTGGATGTGAAAGGCGGGGCCATCGTCGTCTCACAGTTCACGCTCTTTGCCGACGCGCAAAAGGGACGCCGCCCCTCCTACATTGACGCGGCCCGCCCCGAAGTCGCCGCGCCGCTCGTGGAGCGGGTAGCACAGTTTCTGCGTGAACAAGGAGTTCCAACACAGACGGGCAGGTTCGGCGCGGAAATGCTCGTCGGGATTCACAACGACGGGCCTGTGACGATCTGGCTGGAAAAATGAACAGCAAACCGAACGCGTTAATTCGATTCGCCCATCGCTTTCTAATGTTAAAGCCTGTTTCATGGCTGCTATCGCATATTCTTCAGCCGGCAGATGAACTGGTTTTGTTCCTCACGCGCGGCCAACACACCATTACCGGTCTGGTTCTGCCGACCATCGAAGTGGAAACCATCGGCGCGCACAGCGGGCAAAAACGGACCCACCCGCTCGGCGGGTTTGTAGACGGCGGCAACTATATTGTGATCGGTTCAAATTTTGGGCGGAAACATCACCCGGCCTGGGTGCATAATTTGCGCGCACATCCGGACTGTGTCGTTCACGCGCACGGGAAAGCGGGCGCGTACGTCGCACGCGAAACCGACGGTGAAGAACGCGCAAACTATTGGCGGTTAGCCGTCTCATATTACAAAGGGTATGAGGCCTACGAAAAACGCGCCGCCCCGAGGAAAATTTCTGTCTGGGTGTTGGAGCCGATCAACTGAATCCCCCGCGCCACAAAACCGCGTCCAGCGGAACGGCCATTGCTCCGGCTTCTTGCATGACCCCGACCTGTGCCCGTGTATAAACGCCCACCCCCCCGATGATCGGCGCGCCCGCCCGCGCGATCCGACTCACGATCTCCAAACCCTGCGGAAAGAGACTCGGTCCGTAAAGCCTCCCGTGGATTATTCCCCCACTCTCCGACAGGAAAACGGAACCGCGCGGCGCCGATAAACTCACCGCCGCCGCGCCCGCCGCCATCACGCGCGGAGCGAGACGCGCCGCGTCTTCCATCGGGAGTGAAACAATCAGGGGTAATTCTCCCAGCGACATTTCAATGGCAGTCAAAATAATATCGTCGGTTAACAATGGCGCGAATCCCAGCTCGGCCGCCATGACGTTTTCGATTTCCTCCAGCGACTCAACCATGCGTCTCGTCTCTTCGGGGCGATCCGCCATCAAGTGGACGATGATCGGCAGGGGCGCATCCGCCCATTGGCGCGCGTACTTCTTCCTCGCCGCGCCGAAGCCGGGGTTGGGCAGTCCTGTGTGGAGCAGGAACCCGCCGGGATATTCCACCACAGCAGGAATACCCGTCGGCTTGCGCGGCCGCCATGAAAGCGGATTGGTTACGAATGCGCCAAAGTTCGCCCATGAGAAATCCGACCTCTCGGAGACGCCCGTCTTCTGAAATTCGCGCAGGTCTGGGGCAAACCCCAGCATCCCCGCCGCGTTGATAATGGGTGCGCGGAAATACAAGTCTCGTTTCGGCATGACGTGGAATTATACAATCCTTCCCGCCAGCGAATCAAAAAATCGGAGGTCTTAAGACCTCCGATTCTTTACATTTCTCCACGCCTCCCCCAGGCGGGAGAAAGATATGTTAAGCCCTCCGAAACAGCGCCAGAGGCGAGGACGGCTAGACCCTCACCGTCATGCCCATGGCAGTCAGCATGTCTTCATTGTTATCGAACTTGAATTCGTCCAATCCGCGCTTCTTTGCTTCCTCGGCCTCGACAGCCTCCAGCCGTTGGATGTCCTCTTTCGTGACCACCGGCTTGTCGAGGCCGCTCAGCCTTGCTGCCACCGCCTCCACGTTCGGCGTGACAGGCGCAAGGGTCTGCAAATAATGAAGGACCGCCTTCGAGGCGTTGATTCCATCCTTGCGCGCATATCCCACGAGGCCCTCGCTGGCCTTGCGCGACCACCCGCCGACAAACACACCTTCGACCGCCGACTCGAATGAAATGCCCTCCACCGGGAATTTCGGCGCGGCGCTCTTCACAAACTCATTCCATTCGACCGGCAAACCGAACGATTCATCCACCTTATCTCCGATGGCGAAGATGACCGTTTCGACATCGAGAGTCCGCTTCACGCCGGTGGCGCGCGCCTTCGTCGCGCCGTCTTTCAGGCTCAACGAGTTCTCTTCGATCTCGATCTGTGTCAGGTTGCCGTCTGCATCGCCAACCAGCTGCACGGGCGAGGCCAGGAACTCGAAACGGAAACGCCCATCGGAATGTTTCGCTTCGGCCTTGGGCAAAGACTCCAGAATGGCCTCCTTCGCCGCCGCCGGGTCCTGTCCAATCGCCTGCATGATCGGCGCGCAACGCGCCATCTCCCCTTCCAACGCCGCCTGGTCGAGGTAGGCAATGACGTGTTCCATCTCTTTCTTGTCGAATTTCACCTCGGCGGGGCCGCGTCGAACCACCGCGATGACCTCATCCACTTTCTGTTCGCGCAACAGATAGCGCGACACATCCACCATCACATTGCCTGCGCCCACCACCGCCACGCGTCGCCCAAAACGGAACGGCATCTGTGCGAACGGCGGCAGTTTGTTATAAAAATAAACCACATCCTTGGCATGATACACACCGTTCAAATGCTCGCCGGGCAGGCCAAGCCATTTCGTCCCCTGCGCGCCCGCAGTCACAAGGACCGCCTGAAAGCCCATCGCCCGCAAATCGTCGAGCGAAAGATCGCCCTGCGCGCCGATGGTCACGTTACCATAATAATCCAATCCGGCTTGATCCAACGCGCCGCGAAACTGTTTACGCAGCCCCGCCTTCATCGTGTGCTTGCTGAAATAGATGCCGTATTCCGCCAACCCACCGGGCTTGATATCGCGATTGAACATAACCACATGCGCGCCGGACCTGGCCAACTCGCGCGCGCCAAACAACCCAGCCGGCCCCGCGCCTACTACGGCAACCAAATATTGATTCTGCATCGAACACTCCTTGACTTTATTTCTGACCAAAACGGGCTGATTATAATCAGAAATGAATATCCGACAAGCAGCAACGCGCGCCGGTGTGCACGCAGACCATGTCAGCCGGCGTTACAACTGCCCTGGCGGGCGTTGCCAGGGGAGAACGTTCGCCTACGCCAGCGTAAGAGACGCACTCTAGCGTCGCACGGATGACAGCCTTTGCGCGCGGCCGCTGAATTGCCCGGTCAAGTGAGTAATTCGCCTCTTCTTGTGTTAAGATTGGCCGTACTTTGACAGGAGGCAACATGACCCAGCATGGCACTTCCGATCTCGACCCTGAAGACAGCACGCAGCGTTTTCGACGTATTCGCACCACACCGGAGGAGGAAGAGACCCTGCCGCCCGCCTCCGCGCCCGACCCGCAAGTGGGTTCGAATCCCCCGGCCGACGCGACCCCCAACGCCGATGCCTCGACACCCTCCGGCACATCCGCGTTGGAACGACTGCAGCAAACCCAGGGAAAAATGTCCCCGCTCGCAGAGGATGCCTCCCAACGACCTGCGGCAGAGTCTGGCAAGCGACGCACCCTTAACAATCCATTCCGCCGGAAACAAAAACCTGCCGCTGAACAGACTCAGCCGCCTGCCCGCCCGCTGACAGACCGGCTGCCGCGCCCCGCTCCCCCGTCAGAAAAGAGGCGCCTGGCCCCGCTGTTTTGGACCGTCGCCAGCGTGCTGTCGCTCACGGTTAATTTAATCCTGATCCTGGTTCTGCTGTTCCTGTTAAATTACGTTTCAAAATTAAACCTGCAAGTCAGCCAACTGCTGGAATACGCCAAACTTCCACAGGCAACCGTGCAGGGGCTGTACGATAATTTCGTGCTGATGGATGAGGCGCACATCCGCACGCAAATCCCCGTTACACTCGAAGTGCCAGTCCAGTTCGACATTGCCATTGATACGCAAACCGAGGTGGTGCTCAGCCAGGATGCGTTCATCAGTCAGGCGCATGTCACGCTGAGTACCGGCGGGTTGAACATTTCCAACGCGCCCGCCGACATCATGCTCCCGGCCGGGACGCGTCTGCCGGTCAAACTGTCGCTGATCGTGCCGGTGGACAAGTCGGTGCCAGTCAGCCTGGTGGTGCCAGTGGATATTGCCCTCAAGGAAACCGATCTGCATACGCCATTCGCCGGTTTGCAGCAGGTGATTCAGCCGATCTATTGTCTGCTCGACCCCGAAGCCGTCACGCGCTCCGGGTCTTTGATTTGCGAACCTCCCGTCACACCATAGGAAGAAGCATGAAAAAAGATTTTACGAAACATACACTATCGAACGGCCTGACTGTTTTCCTTAAAGAAATTCACAGCGCGCCGCTGGTCTCTTCGTGGGTCTGGTATCGTGTCGGTTCAAAGGACGAGACCACCGGTAAAACCGGCATTTCACATTGGACCGAACACATGCAATTCAAGGGCACCCCGCAATTTCCGGCCAGCAGCCTCGACCGCGCCATCTCGCGCGACGGCGGGGTGTGGAACGCTTTCACCTTCATGGATTGGACCACATATTTCGAAACCATGCCCTCCGCCAAAATTGACCTGGCCCTGCGCCTCGAAGCGGACCGCATGGTGAATAGTTTGTTCGAGGCCAAAGAGGTCCACTCGGAACGGACAGTGATCGTGTCGGAACGTGAAGGCCACGAGAACGAACCGATGTTCCGGCTGGGCGAGGCGGTCCAGCACGCGGCCTTCGGCATCCATCCCTACCGTCACGAGGTCATCGGCGATATGGCCGACTTGTGGACGATCCAGCGCGACGATCTCTACCGTCATTACAAAACATATTATGTCCCGAACAATGCGGTCATGGCGGTGGCCGGGGATTTCAATTCCAGGCCCATGCTGGCGCGCATCCGTGAGCTATTCGAAACCATTCCCGCCGGGCCGCCTCCCCCGCGTCTCGCACGCAAGGAGCCGTCCCAGCCGGGCGAGATCACCCTCAATGTAGAAGGCCCCGGCGAGACCACCTTTATGCAGGTGGCATATCGTTTCCCTGCGGCCGCGCACCCGGACTTTTTTGCGCTGACCGTGCTGGACAGCCTGCTGGCCGGACCAAGCAGCCTGAATATGTTCGGCGGCGGAATCTCCAACCGCACCTCGCGGCTGTACCGCGCGCTGGTGGAAAAAGAGTACGTGGTCGGCGTTTCCGGCGGAGCCGGAGCAACAATTGACCCGTTCTTATACACATTTTCGCTGACGCTTCATCCGCGGCGCAAACCGGCCGAGGCCCTGGCCGCGCTGGACGTCGAGATCAAACGTTTGCAGGAAGAACGTGTTTCGAGGGCCGAGATCGCCCGCGCCAGCAAACAAGCCCGTGCGTTGTTCGCCTATGGAAGCGAGAGCATCACCAACCAGGCGTTCTGGATGGGCTTTTCCGAAATGTTCGCCGATTACAACTGGTTCTGTACCTATCTCGAAAAACTTGCTGCGGTCACGCCCGCCGACGTGCAACGCGTGGCGCGCGCCTACTTCCAGCCGAAGCAACGCGTGGTCGGCACATATCTTCCCACCGGAAACGGAGACGTGAAACATGGCTAAAACGCTGCCGCCTCAGAGTCTGCCCGGCCCCGAGACGATCCACCGCGAAACGCTTGCAAACGGGATCACGGTATTGAGCCGCGCCAACTTCAACAGTCCATCGGTCATCATCAGCGGTTATTTTGCGTCGGGCAGTTTGTTCGAATCGAACGATCAACTCGGCCTGGCCGATTTCATGTGTTCCTGCCTGATGCGCGGCAGCGAAACGCATTCGATGCAACAACTGTACGAGGCGCTGGAATCCATCGGCGCCTCCTTTGGATATGATTCCGGAACACGCTCCTCAACGTTTAGCGGACGCGCCCTGGTGGAGGATCTGCCCCTGTTGTTGAACATTCTTGCCGAAACGCTTCGCCATCCCGTGTTTCCCAAAGATCAAATGGAACGCCTGCGCACTCAATTGCTCACAAGCCTGGCGCTGCGCGCGCAAGATACCTCGGATATGGCAGATTTGATCTTCGACGAGACTCTTTTCAAAGATCATCCCTTTGGCCGTCCCGACGATGGCTGGCCGGAAACGATCCAATCCATCACACGCCGCGACCTGAAGGAATTTCATCGCCGTACGGTTGGCCCGCGCGAACTGGTCATTGCCGTAGTGGGCGCAATCGAACCCAGGCGCGCGACGGCGTTGGTCCAGCGCTCCCTGGGCGACTGGACCAATCCCCATCAGAAGCCGCTCCCTTCGATTCCTGCCGTTCAAAAATTGAAGAAAATCCACACCCGTCATCACACCATTGCCGGTAAGTCACAAACCGATCTCGTGATCGGCACGATCGGCCCGCGTCGCAGGGATGACGATTACCTGGCCGCGTCGCTGGCAAATTCCGTGCTGGGTCAATTTGGCATGGGAGGCCGGATCGGCGATGTTGTGCGCGAGAAGGCCGGGCTGGCCTATTACGCCTACAGCCACCTGGGCGCGGGATACGAGGTTGGCACGTGGGATGTAAGCGCGGGCGTAAATCCCAAAAACGTCCGCAAAGCAACCGGCCTGATCCTGCGTGAACTGTCCGCGTTCGCAAAGCGCGGCGCAACGAAATCCGAACTACAAGACAGCCAGGATAATTTTATCGGACGCCTCCCGCTCTCGCTCGAATCCAATAACGGGGTGGCGGGCGCGCTGCTGAACATGGAGCGAAACCATCTGGGGCTGGATTACCTGCAACGCTACGCCGATCTCGTCCGCCGCATCACGCGTGACGAGGTGCAGGCGGTGGCCGAAAAATATATTGACCCATCCCGCCTGGTCATTGCCAGCGCGGGGCCGTAGGGATGCGGCCATGAAACTTATCAGCGGCGTGGACCTGATCGAAGTTGCCCGTTTACGTGAGGCGGTGAGTCTGCACGGCGAGCGGTTTTTAAATCGCATCTTCACGCCGGCCGAGTTGAAGGAATACGAGCACAAACCGGAATCTCTCGCGGGCCGGTTTGCCGCGAAAGAGGCGGTGGCCAAGGCGTTTGGTTCGGGAATCGGGGATGTGGCGTGGAAGGAGATCGAGATTCTGCGCGGCGAGTCCGGTCAACCCCTGCTGGTTTTGCACGGCGCGGCAAAAGAAAAAGCCAGGGCGATGGAGATCGTGGATTGGTCTGTCAGCATCAGTCATACCAACGATCACGCCCTGGCATTCGTTGTGGGGCTTGCGGATCGCGGTTGATCAACGCAGGCTGGGAATCTGGAACCGCAGCCAGTGATTTCCCTCACGCATTGTAAACTCGACCCCGGCGCGCAGCGATTCAAGCCCGGCATTAGACGCGCCGGTCAGCATATCGCCAAATGAATCATTCGAGACCCTGCCGTAGATAAATGTCCGAAACAGCGAAAGCCATTCCTTTACGTCGCCGATCCGCGCGGCATTGAGCGTGAGGATCGGCCAGATGCGGCGGGAAGGCCCGCGCAAGAGAAGCCAGCGCAGATGAGTACGCGTCGCCTCGTCCCATTGGCCGATGCAATCGAATCCATCCACGAGAAACAGGACCGCCAACCCCGCGCGAGCGTCTTGATGCGCCCAATCGTAAAGCGCCGCCACCAATTCTTGCGAATCATTTTCAGAAAAGGCATTCACCTCCGCGCAGTGAGGCAGCGATTCCAATTCCGTCCAATCCGTCTTGTCGGACGATACGATCCCAATTTGGATTTCGTGCGGGGCATAGATTTCTGCCGCGGTCCGAGCCAGCGTCTTTAATAACAAAGTTTTTCCTGCTCTTTCATCGCCGACGATCAAAAGAGGGCCAGGCGATCCATCGAACAAATCCAACAGCACCGGTAAACCATCGTCGGCCATTCCGAGGAATAACGCGCCTGCCGGCAGGTTACCAACGCCGCGCGTCACAGCATCGAAGTTGGGCTGTGTTTGAGGCGGGGGAGTGGCCCGGTTGGTCGCGTCCGCGAGTTCCGGAGCAAGTTCGGCCAGGGCCTCGAGGGCCAGGGAATAATATTTTGAGTTACGCATAGCACATTTGTTCTAATTATAAAAACATATGCTCCTCTTTGTCAAGAGGCCGGCGTACGAGTTTTTCATACTGGAAACAGTGCAAGCCGGGTTTTGTTCACCTGTTTTCTTGACGGACTCCCGCTTCACTGATAAACTACGACTGTCTGCTCCAGGGAACTGGAGCAGTTTGCATGTATGGTCTTTTCAAAGTCGCTTGACAAACCGGCGGGTTTGGAACGCGAATGCCACGAATAGGCGAATTTCGCGAATTTTCTTGGGTTTATTCGCGTCATTCGCTGATTGGCGTAACTCGCGTTGAGGAATCTCCGACTTTGAGAAAGCCATGAGTTTGCATGCCAAATCCCTTGTAACGCGTTTAAGGCTTTGGTATAATTTCCCCGCTTAAAGGCCGACGTAGCTCAATCGGCAGAGCAACGCACTTGTAATGCGTAGGTTACGAGTTCAATTCTCGTCGTCGGCTCCACAATTGAATAGTCGGCTGGTCTCTTAGTCAGTTGGTCTTGCGCCTCAGGACCAAGTGACTAGTAGACGAGTGGACTACTAGACGAACCGGGCGGTTACCCAAGTGGCCAAAGGGGACTGACTGTAAATCAGTTGTCAGAAGACTTCGGAGGTTCGAATCCTTCACCGCCCACTTGCTGAAGATCGTTCTTCAGCGCCACCGGCATATGCCGGACAACAGCACGGACAAGCCCACGTAGCTCAGTCGGCAGAGCGCGTTCTTGGTAAGAACGAGGTCATGGGTTCAAATCCCATCGTGGGCTCAACTGCTGATTCAGCAACCTTGAGATAAGAAGGAGACCAAAAAAATGGCGAAGCAGAAATTTGATCGAAACAAACCGCATCTGAACGTGGGAACAATGGGCCACATTGACCACGGCAAGACGACGCTGACGGCGGCGATCACCAAAGTCGCCGGGCTGATGGGCACCGGCGAATTCAGAGCCTACGACCAGATTGACAACGCGCCGGAAGAAAAAGCGCGCGGCATCACGATTAACATTTCGCATGTGGAATACCAGACCGAAAAGCGGCACTACGCCCACGTGGACATGCCGGGCCACCGCGACTACATCAAGAACATGATCACCGGTGCGGCGCAGGTGGACGGCGCGATTTTGGTGGTGGCGGCCCCGGATGGGCCGATGCCGCAGACGCGCGAACACGTGCTGCTGGCGCGCCAGGTGGAAGTGCCGTCCATCGTTGTGTTCCTCAACAAAGTAGACATGATGGACGATCCGGAGTTGCTGGAACTGGTGGAGTTGGAACTGCGCGAACTGCTGACCGCCTACAACTTCCCCGGCGACACAACCCCGATCGTGCGCGGCTCGGCCAAGAACGCGCTGGACAGCGCCAGCACGGATCCGAATGCGCCGGAATACGCCTGCATCAAAGAATTGCTGCGCGTGGTGGACGAATACATCCCCGAACCGAAGCGCGAGACGGACAAACCGTTTATGATGGCAGTGGAAGACGTGTTCTCGATCAAAGGGCGCGGCACAGTCGTGACCGGGCGCGTCGATCGCGGACTGGTGAAAGTGGGCGACCCGATCGAAATCGTCGGCCTGCGCGACACCAAATCCACAACCTGTACCGGCGTGGAGATGTTCCACAAGATGCTGGACGAAGGCATGGCCGGCGACAACCTGGGCTTGCTCTTGCGCGGCATTGAACGCACCGACGTGGAGCGCGGCCAGGTGCTGGCCAAACCCGGCTCGATCACCCCGCACAAGAAATTCCTGGCGGAAGTGTACGTATTGAAGAAGGAAGAAGGCGGGCGCCACAAGGCATTCTTCAGCGGCTATCGCCCGCAGTTCTACATCCGCACGATGGACGTGACCGGCAACATCACGCTGCCCGAAGGCGTGGAGATGGTCATGCCGGGCGACAACGTCAACCTGACGGTTGAGTTGATCGTGCCGGTGGCGCTCGAACAAGGATCCAAATTCGCCATTCGCGAAGGCGGCCTGACCGTCGGCGCAGGCGTCATCACCAAGATCATCGAATAGGATAGATAAGCCATGGCTTCGAAGAAGAAAGACGTGCGCCCGGTCATTACACTCCAATGTGGTGATTGCAAGGAGCGCAATTACACCACCGAAAAGAATCGCCGCAACGACCCCAACCGGTTGGAATTTAAAAAATTCTGTCCGCGTTGCCGCAAGCACACGTTGCATCGCGAAACGAAGTAGTTTGACAGTTAGGTAGTTCATTGGCTCATGGTTCGATGGAGACCCAACGTAACCATAACGCCAACGGACTACTTAACGCAACACAGGCCAGTAGCTCAATTGGTAGAGCACTCGTCTCCAAAACGAGCGGTTGTGGGTTCAAGTCCTGCCTGGCCTGCCTGAGTTCAAAACGCCGCTGAATCGGGCGGCGTTTTGAACGCAAGAGAAGCACGAGGAGTAGACTGTGGCAGACGAAAAGAGACCGAACGCCATCACCCGCTATGTCCGAGAAACAAGCGGCGAATTGCGTAAAGTGGCCTGGCCCACCTGGCCGGAAGCCCGCCAGTTAACCATCATTGTCATCGGCGTGATGACGGCCATGGCCATTTACCTTGGCGTGGTAGATAAAATCGCAGAGTTTCTGATCGGGTTGGCGCTCAACGCGCGATAAAAGCCCGAGGTTTTGAGGTCCCGTATGGAAGCGCAGGATTACAAACAGAACTTGCCCCAAGATTCGATCGAGCCGGTGGAAGCGGCAACACCCGCGCCCAAGACGGTTGATTCCGATTCGAAACCTGCCGCAGAATCAGTTCTGCCGTCGTTACTAGGCGCGCCCGAAGAGCTCCCTGCCGATGGCGGCCCCGCGTGGTATGTGATCCATTGCTATTCGGGTTACGAGAACAAGGTACGACACAATCTCGAACAGCGTATCGAAACCATGGGCATGAAAGACAAGATCTTTGATATTGTCATTCCCACCCAGGAAGAGATCGAGGTCCGCGATGGCAAGCGCCGGTCAGTGGAGCGCTATATCTTTCCCGGCTATGTGCTGGTCAACATGGCGCTCAGCGAAGAATCCTGGTATGTTGTGCGCAACACACCGGGCGTAACCGGGTTCGTCGGCATGGGCAACAATCCCACCCCGCTTCGCCCGGAAGAGGTGAATCAGATCATCAAGCGCATGGAAGCCGAATCACCCACGGTCAAGGTCGCCTTTAAGGTGGGTGAACGCGTCCGCATCATTGATGGGCCGTTCAACGACTTCCGCGGCAACGTGGCCGAGCTAGACATGGAACGCACCAAAGTGCGCGTGATGGTCAATTTCTTCGGGCGAGAAACGCCTGTGGAGCTGGACTTCCTGCAGGTTGAAAAAGCCTAGCCGGAAGAAAAAATTCATTTGACGGTACCAAGCTGGGCATCCGGCTTGATACGTGGGAGGGTCTCCCAAATGACCCGCTAAAACCACGAAGGAGAAATCATGGCAAAGAAAGTCAAAGCAATCGTTCGTCTGCAGATCGAGGCCGGCAAGGCCAACCCTGCCCCCCCGATCGGCCCCGCGCTCGCGGGCTACGGCATCAACATCATGCAGTTCTGCAAGGAGTACAACGCCCGCACATCCAATCGTCAGGGCGAGGTTCTCCCGGCGGAGATCACCGTCTTCAGCGATAACTCGTTCACCTTCATATTGAAGACCTCCCCGGCTTCGGTTCTGCTCCGCAAGGCGGCCGGAGTCCCGAAGGGTTCCGGCGTACCCAACAAGGACAAGGTCGGCAAGGTGACCCGCAAGCAGGTACGCGAGATCGCCGAACTGAAGATGAAGGACCTGAACGCCAACGATATCGAAGGCGCAATGAAACAGGTTGAAGGCACCGCCCGCTCAATGGGCATCAATGTGGTTGATTAATTTTGTGGGAGGGTTGCTTTTTTAGGTGACCCGCTAACACCACGGAGGAACAATGGCAAAACACGGTAAGAAATACCTGGCCGCCGCGGCCAAAGTAGACATTGACAAACTCTATGAGCCGAAAGACGCGATGGCGCTCGTTCGCGAGACGACCACCACCAAATTCGACTCGACAGTGGAAGTTCATATCCGCACCGGTCTGGATCCCCGCCAGGCAGATCAGCAGGTACGCGATGTGGTCGTCCTTCCGCATGGGCTCGGAAAAACGGTCCGCGTGCTGGTTTTCGCGGCAGGCGATGGCGCGGTCGCCGCGCGGTCTGCAGGAGCCGACCTGGTCGCAGACGACGACGCGACGATGAAGCAGATCGAGGGCGGTATGTTGGATTTCGACGTCGCGATCGCGACGCCCGACATGATGGGCAAGGTGGGTCGCCTTGGACGCGTGCTTGGCCCGCGCGGCCTCATGCCGAACCCGAAGGCTGGCACGGTGGTCGGGCCGAACGATCTCGGACGCGCCATTCAGGAAGCCAAGGCCGGCCGCGTGGAGTTCCGCCTCGACAAGACCGCGAACATCCATGTGTCCATCGGCAAGGCTTCGTTTTCTGCCGACAAACTCAACGATAATTTCTCGGCGTTGATGGATGCCCTGCGTAAGGCCCGTCCTTCGGGCGCCAAGGGCATATACCTGAAACGTATTACGATTGCGACCACGATGGGTCCCGGAATCAAAATAGACCCGAGCGTGGCTCAGGCTCTGGAGGCCAGCGAATAATATTCGCTTAACTCAAATGCCACTTCGCCAATGACGGCTGGTGTCCCGGTCTCGATATGGGTTTTGCCCCATTCGACTCTTGCGGACTTAATTCCCTGCCCAGGTGGAGACTGAATGCAATAAACAGCCCCGGCTGTTTTCCCCTTTGCGGGGCGCAAAAAAGTCTTTGCCTAGCGTGTGGCAAAGACTTTTTTGTGAAAGGAGGTGATTTCCCTTTGGCTATTTCTCGCGAACGCAAGGATGAAGTACTGGCTCAGTATGCCGACTGGTTCAAACGCAGTCAGGCTGTAATTTTGGTGGAATATACCGGCGCGAAGATGAAAGACCTGGACGCCATTCGCTCGAAGATCCGCGATTCGGGCGGCGAATTCCACATTGTAAAGAACACCCTGGCAAAGCGTGCTCTTGAATCGGCTGGCATGAAGGCGCCGGACGGTTTAATGGAAAAAAGCACGGCCATATCGTTTGCTTTCAACGATGCCGCAGCCACCGCCAAGGCGCTGAATGAAGCGACGAAAGGCATGGAGTTTGCCAGGGTCAAGGGCGGTTTTATGAACGGCGAAGCCCTGAATCCGTCACAGGTGAAGGCGCTGGCCGAGTTGCCGCCACTCCCGGTCACGCGCGCCCGTCTGCTGGGCGTGTTGCAGGCCCCGGCAGGCAAGTTGGTCCGTACGATCGCCGAACCGGCCCGTTCATTGGCCGCTGTGTTCAAGGCCTATTCTGAAAAACCTGCCGCGGCCTAGCGCCGTGAAGACGATGCAAGTCGTAATTCCGACCAATCAACTACTACCAATACAAGCAAGGAGTTTGTAAACAATGGCTGCTAATCTCGAATCCCTGGTTGCCTCCCTGAGCGAACTGACCGTTCTCGAGGCTGCCGAACTCGTCAAGATGCTCGAAGAAAAGTGGGGCGTTTCTGCCGCCGCACCGGTGGCAATGGCTATGGCTGGCGGCGCGGCCGCCGGTGCCGCTGAACCCGTCGAAGAGAAGACCGAATTCGATGTGGTGATTAAGGACGCTGGCCCCAAGAAGATCGAGGTCATCAAGGTCATCCGCCAGTTGACCAACCTTGGACTGGGCGAGGCGAAGGCCCTGGCCGAAACTGCGGGCGGCAAGGTACTCTCCGCTGTTGGCAAGGACGCCTCTGCTGACGCGAAGAAGAAGCTCGAAGAAGCCGGCGCGGTTGTGGAAGTCAAGTAACTTTTCTGCCGTCTTCGAATCAAAAACGACCGCTCGCAAAGGCGGTCGTTTTTGATTCTCGAATTTCAATCAGGAAATGCGGTCTACTTTGCGGATGACCATGACCACCTTGCCTTTGATCTCCAGCGGTTCGTTTTTATTGATGTAAATAGCCTTCATGGTGGGGTTGGCCGGTTGCAGGCGATAGCGGTCCTTTTCTTTGAAGAAATATTTCAGCGTGGCGGAGTTTTCATTGGGAAGCCAGACCGCGACCATTTCGCCGTTATGCGCCTCGATGGCGGGCTTCATTACTACGATGTCGCCATCGTTGATCATGGCATCTATCATCGAGTCTCCCTGGACTTCGAGGGCATAGAGGTCATTGCCGCGCTCGCGGCCGGGCAGGAGACTGCGGGCAATATCCACTGCGTGCGACTCGTTTTCAGAGATGAAGACTCGCCCGGGTTGAAGATCGGGGAGCGGCAGACCCGCGGCAATTGGCCCCATAATGGGGATGCGCAAAAGGTTGCCAAAACTGAATATCTCGTTGATCTTCTCAGTCAGGCGCAAACCACGCGAGACGCGCTGGTCGCGTGAGATGTAGCCGCGTTCCTCCAATTGGTCGAGGTAGTAGTTGGCGACCGAGGTGGAGGAGATGGCGCACTCGTCGCAGATCTCGCGAATAGATGGAGGGCGATTGTATTCCTCCTGGTGTTTGGCAAGAAACTGCAGTACGAGTCTCTGCTTATCGCTCAGTTCGGGTTTGCTTTTTCGTACCATCATGTCAGCCTCCTGGTCTGTAAACTAGACCATTTGTGCTAAGTATAATACCCGAACAAGCGTTCTGTCAAGCAATTGGGATGGGAATTTTCAAGACGTTTCGAGGCAATTTTGAGATGAATGCAGGCCGGTCATGGGTTGACGCCGGCAGTTTTTATACAACCTGTTATATTTCCTCTCCCCCATCGCGCCGGATCGCCTTCATCCCTCCCGCCATTTGAATCACAAGTCCGATGAACGTCGCCACCCACGCGGCGATGGCAACGTACACAAAATACTGCGGCACGGCGTAGAGAAAATCCAACTCCAGCGCTTTGGCAAGTTGAAAGGTGCAGGCGGTGTACATGCCGAGCGGAAAGACCAGCGCCCAGTAGGAGGGATCGTAACGAATCGGGATGCCTTTGTAACCGTGCCGCCAAACGCCCAAAATCACCAGGAGCGGAATCCACCATGTTGCGGTTGCCCAGAAGAGGAGCGTGATGCCTTTGAGAAACGGCATTATGTCTTGAATTACTTGCGTATGATCCGCCTCCAGAATGAGGACCGAGCCAGCCAGCGTGGTGATCGCCATCGCTCCCATGTTGATCCAATACGGCGGCGCCAATTCTTCGGGTTTCAGTTGAAAGAACGTGAAGCGGTAAAAGATCAACGAGATCACAAGGATATAGAGCATAAAACCGAGCAGGAACATGGCCAGGGCGGTGAAAAGGATCGGTTCAGCCCATCGTTCCAAATGATCGAAGATGCTCGCGCCCGTCACAGAGATGGACTGGGTGGAGACGACGAGCAGGAGCCATCCGCCGCTCAATCCCTTTTCAAGAGACGGTTTGGTTTCTCCAATTGTGATCCCCGTGATAAAGGTGTACATCAGGAAAAACCAGAGGAAAAGTCCCACCAGCCAAAGGACGGAGGCGATCGTGGGATTGTTGGCAATGACGTGAAACTGCCTGCCAAGCACGCAAGTCCCCGCGACCATGGTCAGGAATCCATGCCCGCGCTGATGGCTGGTCAGGTCGGCGATAACTGCGGGGAAGTTACGGAACATCCGCAGGAGCGTGAGTATCCACAAAACCGCGTAGAAGGCGATATTGGCGATGAAGAGCGACCATGCAATTTCGGGCATGTTCTCCATTTTTGCGGCGATGGAGACGATGCCCGTCGCCATGACGAGGGCAAAATAAGCGGACGGGAGTCCGTCCGCGGCTGAGGTGAATATGCGCCAGAGGGATGGGTTGTTTTTGGCAGACGCGGGATTCATGGAATGGGCGCTATGTAACCTGAAGAGGGCGGCGCTATTCGCACAACTTGAAGGTTGCGGTATTTTCTGATTCCAGATAATACGCCTGCCCCGCGCAGGCGCGGCAGAGGATCTTCGATTCCCAGAGGACTTCGCGCTGGTTGATGATCTCTTCGCCGCACGCGTCGCAGTTGACGCGTAAGCCCGCCCGTCCGATCAGCGCGGTGACGTTGATCTTCATCGTCACCCATTTGAAGTCCAGCAGGTCTTCATCGGGCATGAGTTGATAGCCGAGCAATTGAGCCTCCCAACGGTTGCGCGCGTCGGGGGCATATTCCCGCGCCAGTGCGCGCACGTCGGGTCGCGGCGCAATGCGCACGGCGCGTTCGGTGCGTGTGTCGTAAAAGGTCACAGCGGTCTTGCCGAAGTCTTCCACGCGCAGGGTGCGGCGTCCCACATAGCAACCCGTCGCGGCGGAGACTCCGTCCGCGAAGCATCCGTCGGTTTCGACGAAGGCGAGCAGGCGCTTGTCGGACTGGGGCAGGTCGAGGGTCAGGAGGGAGGCGGCGAGGATTCCCATGCGCGCGCCCAGGACCTGCCTGGGGCAGAGGCGGCGATGGTGAGTCGCGCAGTCGCGCAGGAGTTCGTCGAGAGATTTCATGGAAGGTCCAGTGAGATCAGGGGCTTGCGGCGCTGCTCCCATTGCGCGCCGAGGGCGGAGAGTTCGTCTTCGCTTAGAAATTGGCGCGCCATGCGAAAAAGAGCCTGTTCTTCCTTTCGGAAATGGCCGCGCGCGATCTGGATCATTTGCGCGGCGAGGGCGCGGCCCTGCGCAAGATCGGGCACGGAGGGGATACGCGCCAGCAGTTCAACGATCTGGTCGTGTTCCATGCGCATGACCATGAGCGGGCCGCCCTGTGTGCCGAGATGCGGTTCGAGAGCGGCAAAGAGTAGTTGGTCTTCGAGGGCGGCGTGGGCCTCGAGTGAGAAGGTCAGCGGCGCGAGGCGGTTTTGTAATGCGGAGACGGAATCAAGCGCGGGCAGGGCTTGTTCGATATCTTGAAAGAGCAGGTAAAAGATTCCGTGTTCTCCGAGGAGGGCATCGGTGATGAGCATGTGCGAAGGAGGTTTGTCTGCGGGTTTTACCGAAGAACGTGAATTTTCTTTTCTCTACCGTACATGAGAAGATTTTTACCGCAAAGCACGCTAAGGTCGCCAAGTTAAAAAGGTTTTCTTTGCGTTCACTTCGGCTTCGCTCAGTACAGGCTTTGCGGGCGTAGCGGTGCAAATGTACGGTGAGAGATTTTCTTTTATGAAAGCCGACGCTTGAGAGCGTCTGTTACGCTGGCGCGCAGTGGCTGTTCTCTAGCGTCGGCCTGGTTTACCGTTTCCGTATCACAGTGTGCTTTAGGATCCGTGCGCAAAGATTTACTTTTGCGCGGGGCGTCCTTTGTTCCAGATGACAACCTGGATCGGACGCCAGAGATAGGTGATGGGGAAGGTCAACACATGCACGAGGCGCGTGAACGGGAAGAGCGCGATGATGAGGAAGCCCCACAGATGATGCCACTTGACGATGGCGGGCAGGGCGGTGACGTATTCGATCTTCGGCTGGAAGATGAGCAGCGAGTATAGCCACGGCACGGCGGTATGCAGAAACCAGTCTGAGCCCCAGCGATAGACAAAGGAGACCCAGAATCCGAGAATGGCCTGCACAAACAGCGCGGCGATCAGCGCCCAGTCGGCCCAGGTTGTGACGACGCGGACGCGGTCATCGCTGGAGCGACGTAAAAGCAGGAGGCCAATGCCGACAATCGCCACGAGCGCCATCGCCATGCCGATCACCTCGATGATGTACAGGCGGTTTGGGTCGGCGGTCAACGCGCCCCACGCGCCAGGAAAGAGAAAGGCCAGCAGGTGGATGGTCAGGATGGTGACGATGCCGTAATGCCACGGCACCGATCCCCAGAACAGGCGGCGGCTCTCCAAAAATTGCGAGGAGAAACTGGAGAAGGAGTAGCGGTCGAAGAAGTAGCGATACACGCCAACCACGATCGCCAAAACGACGGCGACATAGGGAAAGGCTACAAAGAGAACGGTATCAAGCATGGTGGCCTCCGAGAGGTTAATCTACTGTGTCGTATGCCAGCGGCATATCGTTAAAGGCTTCTTCCTGCATCTTGGCGTGGCTGTGTTCCCATTCGGGGGCTTTCATCAGCGCTTCGCCGACCGTCAGCGTCAACACTTCGTACAGGGCTTGCAACACGGCCAGATACAACGGCAGCGCGGAGTGGTCGTTTTCGTCGCGCATACGCGCGGCCCGCAGCACTTTATCCAGCGAGGGCAGGATGGCAAACTGCGTCATCTCGCGCAGTTCATCTTCATCCTGCAAAACGCTCAGATAACGCAGGATGCAAACGAGATGATCGCTCAGCTCCTCGGCTTCGTCCATGCCATGCGCGCGGTAACGATTTTTGAGCTCGAGCATAAACACGCTGCGTTTATATGTTTCACCGAGAATTTGATACCCGATGTAGGGATACGCGCCGCCCAGATCAAAGGTGCTGGCGTAGGCCTCTTCCAACAGGCCGAAGGACATCGGCTCGACTTCGCGCGCGAACGCGGATAAAAGCGCGTCGGGCGACAGTTGGGCGGATTCTGCTTCGAGGGGCGTTAACCCCATTTGGGCGAGGGTCTGCGCGCACAGCCGCGCCTTCTCCGCCAGGCCAGGCTGGGGATAATCCAGCACGTCTGCGAATTGCGCCAGGACATTGGAAAGCATGGGATGAAGTGTCATGGCTAGAACCTGCGCTCGGGTTTCTTGCGGAAACCAAAGCCTGTTTCCTGTTTGTTGGCCAGCGGCAGGACAGTCGCCTCGACGGCGAGTTCGCGGCTCATGTCGGGGACGACGAAGCGTTCTTCGTAGGTCGGGAGCGCGGTCAGGCGGAAGATGGCGTCGGCTTCTTCGGGGTTGGTTTTGCCCGACACGTAGGCTTTTTCGAGTTCCGCCTGCGACACATCCTTGACTTCCGCGCTGCGGCGGTGAATGCGGACGGTGATCAGTTTGCGATAGACCTCTTCGATGATGGCCGTATTACCCGCAGAAAAGAGTCGCGCCATGAATTTGATCGGGACGCGCGCTTTGTCCAGCGCGCTGAGCAGGGGAGCCAGTCCGTCGGAGCCGCTCTGATCCACTTCATAGATGCCGTCTTTGGATTTTGCCAGCACGGGCATCATGGGCGGAACGTAGAACAGCATGGGCAGGGTGCGGAATTCGGCGTGAAGCGGGAGCGCGATCTTCCACTCTTTGACGAATTTATACACAGGCGATTTCTGCGCCGACGTGATCATGTTATCGGGGATGCCGTTGGCTTTGGCGGCAGCGATCACCGCGGGGTCGAACGGGTCCTGGATCATGGCCCGCTGCGCCTCCACCAGGTCGGCGTCTTCGGCGGAAGCGGCCTTTTCGATCTGGTCGGCATCGTAGAGTAGCACGCCCAGATAGCGGATGCGTCCCACGCAGGAGTGGAAGCAGGCAGGCGGCTGTCCCGATTCAATGCGCGGGTAGCATAAAATACATTTTTCCGATTTGCCCGTAGACCAGTTGAAGTAGGTTTTCTTGTAGGGGCAGCCCGAAATGCACATGCGCCAGGCGCGGCATTTTTCCTGCGAGAGTAGAACGATGCCGTCTTCGCCGCGTTTGTAGAGCGCGCCCGCAGGGCAGGCGGCCACGCAGCCAGGGTTGGCGCAGTGGTTGCAGATGCGCGGCAGGTAGAAGAAGGTCATGCGCTCGACTTCGCTGAGTTGTTCGCGTTCTTCTTCGCTGAGTTCGTCGAGGTTGATGTCGTTCTCCGCGTAGACGGGCGAGCCGCCCAGGTCGTCGTCCCAGTTGGGGCCCGATTCGATCGTGTCCATCACCTTGCCCGTGACGAGCGAGATGGCGCGGGCGGTGGGCTGGTCGTCGCCTTCGGGCGCGTCGAAGAGATGGCCGTAGTCGTAGGTCCACGGTTCGTAGTAATCGTCCATGCTCGGCAGGTTGGGGTTGTAGAAGATGTTGCCGAGCGCGCCCGTGCGTCCCTGCAATTTCAGGCTGAGTTTGCCGTTCTTCTTTTCAAAACCGCCTTTATATTTTTTCTGGTCTTCCCAGCGCGTCGGGTAGCCTGTGCCAGGCTTGGTCTCGACGTTGTTCCACCACATGTACTCGGTGCCTTTGCGGTCGGTCCAGATGTTCTTACAGGCGATGCTGCAGGTGTGACAGCCGATGCATTTGTCGAGATGGAAAACCATTGAAACTTGCGCACGAATGTTCATGTGTTTGCTCCTTTTAGGCGTGCCGCAAGATTCATCTTGCGTTTTGCGCAAAATGAATTTTGCGGCACATACCTTTTACCATTCCAACTTTTCCATCTTCTTGACCACGCAGTACGTGTCGCGGGTGAAGATGCCGATGGGGCCCCAGTAGTTGAAGCCGTAGGTAAACTGGGCGTAACCGCCCGCCAGCAAGAGCGGGTTGATGCGCGTGCGTGTCAGGCTGTTGTGTCCGCCTGCGCGTTTCTTGCCGCGCACCTGCGATTTGGGGATGTAGATCGTGCGCTCGACAGCATGATAGTACAGGCACATGCCAGGCTGCACGCGGGCGCTGACGTTGGCGCGGGTGACGACCACGCCGTTATCGTTGTACATCTCCACCCAATCGTTGTCCACGATGCCGACGCGTTCCGCGTCCTTGTCGTTGATCCAGACGGGGTCCATGCCGCGCGAGAGCGTCAACATGCGATGGTTGTCTTTGTACGTGGAGTGGATGTTCCACTTGCCGTGCGGGGTGATGTAGTTCAACACCAGGCATTTGTCGTCCACGGGGCTGTTGACGATGTCGCCAGTGGCGCGCGGGTTCAGCTTCGGCTTGAAGGTCGGCAGATGTTCGCCGAAGTCGAGATAGTATTGATGGTCAACAAAGAAGTGCTGGCGGCCCGTCAATGTGCGCCAGGGGACGAGGCGTTCCACGTTCATGCACCAGGCGGCGTAGGCGCGCCCGTCGTTAACCATGCCCGTCCAGCAGGGGCTGATGAGTGTGCGGCGCACTTGCCGCGTCAGGTCGTGGAAGGTCATGTTGACGCCGCGCACACCCTCGGCCAGGTCGGCCAGCGGAAGTCCGACGCGTTCTTCCTCGTGTTTGAACGCTTCGTAGGAAACTTCGCCGTTGGTTTCGGGCGCAAGATGGAGCAGGACGTTGGCGGTATCCAGCGTGTCTTCGAGGCTGGGATATTTTTTGCCGCCCCATTCCACACAGCGCGTGCGGCGCGAGTCGGGCGTGCCGCCAGTGGGCCGCTCCAACAGTTGATCGTAGAATTTTTCGACTGGGATCTGCACGCCGTTGCCGTTGATGCCGTCCGAGCGGATATTGGGTCCCAGCGAGATGAACATGTTGTACAGGTTGGCGTAATCGCGCTCGACCACGCGGAAATGCGGCATGGTTTTGCCAGGGATGGCTTCGCATTCGCCCGCGCGCCAGTCCTTTACTTCGGTCTGGCTGAGTTCGTCGGGCGTATCGTGCATGAGCGGGAACATCACAATATCGCGCATGGGTTTGGGGAAGACCTCTGGCGCCATCTCGCTGACCTTGCGCGCCAGCAGTTTGAAGATGTTCCAGTCGGTCTTCGATTCCCAGACGGGCGGAACGGCCTGCCCGAGCGGATGCACGTAGGAATGCAGGTCGGTGGTGTTGAGGTCGTTCTTTTCGTACCAGAAGGCGGAGGGCAGGACGATGTCGGAATACAGCGCCGAGGAGTCCATGCGGAAGTTCAGGTCAACGACCAGGTCGAATTTGCCGCGCGGCACAGGCTCGCGGAATTTAACAGCCTTGACTTTACCTTTGGCATGTTCTTCGGCGGCGATGTTATCGTGCGTGCCAAGATAGTGCCGCTGGAAGAATTCCGCGCCCTTCGCGCTGGAGGCGAGCGCGTTGCCGCGCCACATCATCCAGATGCGCGGCCAGTTCTGCTCCGCGTCGGGATCGTCCACCGCGAAGCTGGTCTTGCCGTCTTTGATTTGATTCACCACCTGCTTGACGACATCGTCGTTGTTTTTCGCTCCAGCCGCGTCGGCGCTTTTGACAAGTTCAAAGGGATTCTGGTCGAACTGCGGGTAATGCGGCATCCAGCCGAGGCGCACAGACTGCGCGGCGAGGTCGGCGGCGTGGCCCTTGGCCCATTTTGTTTTTTCAGGAACGGGCGCGTAATCGGTGAAGTCGCCTTCATAGCGCCATTGGTCGCTGTTCATGTAATGCCACATCGGAGATTGCTGTCGGCGGGCGGGTTTCACCCAGTCCAGCGCGAAGGCCATCGCCGACCACGGCGCGACCAGCGTGAGTTTTTCCTGTCCCACGTAATGGTTCATGCCGCCGCCGTTGACGCCACAGCAGCCGCACAACATCAGCGCGGTGATCGGGGCGCGGTACATCAGGCTGTTGTTGTACCAGTGGTTGATGCTCGCGCCGACGATGACCATGGATTTACCGTTGGTCGCTTCGGCGTTGTGCGCGAATTCGCGCGCCAGGCGGGTGACGGTCTCGCGGCCGATACCCGTGTACTGTTCCTGCCAGGCGGGTGTGTAAGGGCCGACTTCGTCGTAGGATTGCGGGTAATCGCCAGGCAGGCCGCGTCCCACGCCAAACTGCGCGATGAGCAGATCGAAGGCGGTCGTCACAGGGACGCGCCCGCGCTCCGTCTCCACGTAGCGGACGGGGATGCCGCGCAGGGCCACTTTCGCTTCGGCAAATTCATGATAGGCCACCTTCACAACCTCGTCATGTTTCTCGAGGAAGGAGAGTTCGGGATCAAGCGGGGAATCGTCGCGCCCGTCTTCCATCTTGAGATTCCACTTGCCTTTTTCCTTGCTCCAGCGGAAGCCGACCGTGCCTTTGGGCATGCGCGGCTGGCCGCTGTTCTTGTCGAATACCAGCAGTTTCCAGTCGCCGTTCTCCTCGTCTGCGTAGCGTTTGATGCGGTTGGCGCGCAGCAGGCGTCCCGCTTTGTAGGCGTCGCCGTCCTTCTCCAGTTCCACCAGAAAGGTACTGTCGGTGTACTGCTTGAGGTAGTTGACGAAATAGGGGACCTGGCGGTCCACGTAAAATTCTTTAAGGATGACGTGATCCACCGCCATCCACAGCGCCGCGTCGGTGCCAGGTTTGACGGGAATCCACCAGTCGGAATATTTGGAGACCATGCTGAAGTCGGGCGCGACGGAAACATACTTCGTGCCGTTGTGCCGCGCTTCCGAGATGAAATGCACGTCGGGTGTGCGCGTCATGCTCATGTTGGCGCCCATCGAGACGATGTATTTGCTGTTGTACCAGTCAGCCGATTCGCAAACGTCGGTCTGGTCGCCCCAGATTTCGGGGAAGGCGTTGGGCAGGTCGGCGTACCAATCGTAGAACGACATGTTGACGCCGCCGAACAGCTGCAGGAAGCGCGAACCGCCCGCGTATGAAAGATACGACATGGCAGGGATCGGCGAGAAACCGAAGATGCGATCGGGGCCGTATTTCTTCGCGGTGTAGAGCATGCCCGCCACCACGATCTCCGTCACTTCGTCCCAGTTGGTGCGGCGGAACCCGCCTTTGCCGCGCGCTTTTTGGATGCGCGTCCGCTTCGCTTCATCCTCCATGATGGCGGCGTACGCGTCCACGGGGCTTTTTCCGCTCGCGCGCGCTTCGCGCCAGAAGTCGAGCAGGACGCCGCGCGCGTAGGGGTATTTGACGCGGATCGGGCTGTAGACGTACCACGAAGCCGAAATGCCGCGCTGGCATCCGCGCGGTTCGTAGGGCGGAAGTTTCTGATCGAGCAGCGGGTAGTCTGTCTGCTGCATTTCCCAGGTGATGATTCCGTCCTTGACATACACCTGCCACGAACATCCGCCCGTGCAGTTCACGCCGTGCGTGCTGCGGACGATGTTGTCGTGCTGCCAGCGGTTACGATAAAACTCTTCCCACTTGCGCGATTTCGGGTTGACCAAATCCTGGATCCAGGCCATAGTTGCTCCTCCAAACAGTTAGTTTGAAAATTCTCTGACGTTCTCTAATGTCTGTCCGACGCTGGAGAGCGTCGCCTACTCAACGTCCGTTTCAATGACCGCGCTTCGCGTGTGCGCGTTCGACCATCGGCCTGCGGACTCCCGCCAGGCGCTTGCGCCACCAAATCTGAGCGAACGCGATCAGCACGATGGCGGTTCCGCCTGAGAGCATGGCGATCTGCGTCAACGCGCTTGGTTCGCGCTGCGCAACAGAGGCCTTACTCAGGAACGCGTACAGGTCGGCTTGCTCCTGCTCAGTGAGCGGGGTGCCTTTCCAGACGGCGCTCATCGTCTGCGTGATTGGCGCGCTGATGAAGGTGGCGAAGGCCGTTTCCGAAACGATATAGCCGCTGGTCGTCAGGTCGGGACCGAGGTTGCCGCCGCCCAGCGCGCCGATTCCAGCCACGCTATGACAGGCCATGCACGCGGGGCCGCCCTTTGAGAAGCGCGTCGTCCCCATGAAGAAGGCCTTGCCGCGGTCGGCGTCGCCTGCGGGCAGCGTGACGGCGGAAGAGGTCGGCGCGGTTGTGCCGCCCGAATCCAGGCTTTCGAAGTAGGCGATCAGCGAGGCCACTTCGGAATCGGTCAGCCCAAGGTTGGGCATGGGAACTTTGTTGTATTTTTCGAATAGTTCTGTGGCGGTTGCGTCCCCCTCTGCCAGCATTTTATCGGGTTCTTTGAGCCAGCGCGACAGCCAGTCTTTTTCGGTGCGGGTGGTGACGCCAGCCAGGTCGGGACCGACCAGATCGCCGCCGCCGATGGTGTGACAGGCGGTGCAGCCTTTGGACGTGAAAAGTTGTTCGCCTTCGGAAATATCCTGCGCGCCCGCGCGGGACGGGAACGCGGCCAGGGCCAGGATCATGATCCCAGGCAGGATCAACCACATCGTCCAGAAAAGAAGCGAGGTTTTGACGCCCGCCGCTGGAGCGCGCTTTTTATGTTCGCGCAGATGGGCCTTCTCCAACGCCTGCCCGTTGTTGACAGCAGATCGTTTTATCGTTCGCATGGCTTACTCATCCTCCTCAACCTTGAGATGAAATTGCGCCTCTTCCCACGGGTCGTTTTGCGGCAGGTTCAGGATGGCTTCTACAAGGTTTGAACTGCGCGCGGGGATGGTGTGGGCCGAAAAGACGCGAAATACATTTTGTTCGAGTCCTGCGCGGATGATGGGCAGGCTGGGAAATTGTTGCAGGATGGAGGCGGTCAGGTAGGTGATGCCCATTTTGGTCTCGCCTTCATCTACTACGATCACTGCGTCGGGGCGCAGTTCGCGCAGGCGCATGCCGATATTGTTTTCGGAGGCTTCGATGGGGCCAAGCAATTCGAACTGGCCGTCCTTTCGCAGCAGAGCCTCCAGGCTTTCGCCAAACAAGCGCTTCGAGCAAATGAGTAGAACGCGGCGTTTTTCACTTTGCATTGTTCAATAGGTCTTCTTATAGTTGACATCTTTCATAAGTCCGCCGACGTTAGAGAACGTCTCCTGGGAAAGGGGATATTGTGCGCGCTTTTGCAAGAGGTCTAATGAGTAAGATAATTGAAAAGCGGGTACAAATGAATCCCTCGCCCGCATTGGAAAGGATGGGAAAAGAATGATTTTTTGATTGTGCGGCAGAAAAGAACTAATTCTTCTGGAATCGAGCGCCGCGAACTTGATTTTGCATTGGGCGGACAACATTGGCGCCTGGGGAGGTAAAATCAACTTGAGGTATTCCATGAAAAAACGCCGCTTCTTTTTTCTGATCCTGTTCCTGCCGACTCTCCTCGGCTGTTCCCCGCAGCCCCGCGCGCTCGCGCTAAACAAGGACCTCTCCCTCGCGTGGACGATCCAGACCGACGGCGCGATCAACCATCCGCCATTGATTGTTGGAGATATTGTTCTCCTCGCCCCTGCGGGCGCTCCGCTTCTCGCCCTCGACCTCGCAACGGGCGCGACGAAATGGACCTTCGCGCCGCCCGAAGGAATCTGGGAGCGCGCCTACGCCAGCGACGGGAGGCGCGTCTTCGTCGGCGTGAAGGGAGGCGGACTCGCCGCGCTGAATGTGAAAAACGGCAAAGTCATCTGGCAAAAAGAATTGGGAATTAACGTTCAAGTCCCGCCGTTCATTGACGATGGAATCGTCTACGCCTCCACCGCCTTCGTCGGCCCCGAACTGACGCCAGACGTTCACGGCCGCGCCAAACTCTTCGCGCTCGACGCGCAGACGGGCAAAGAGATTTGGGCGTTTGAATCCGACGATTACATTTTGCAGACCGCCGCGCGCAACCGCGAGACGCTCTTCGTCGGCGGAAATTTCTACGATCCGCGTCCCATTGACGAGGGCGGCCACACGCGCATCTACGCGCTCGACCCCGCGACGGGCGCGCCGCTTTGGAAGTACGAATCCGAAGACGGTTTTCCCAAACGCCTGTACGCCACCGAAGAGACCCTGGTCTTCGTCGGCTACCAGGACTTTATGAACGGCGTGGACCTCGCGACAGGCAAACTCGGCTGGCGCTTCGACACGGGCAACTGGACTCCCTCCTTCCTCGGCGCGGAGAACGCGATCTACTTCAGTTCCGCCAACACCCAAGTCTTTGCAGTGAACGCGGACACGGGCGAATCCATCTGGCAGTTCGACATTCCCGCTGGCACGTTCAACTATCTGCTCGACGCGCCGATCCTGCTCGACGGCGTTTTGTACTTCCTCACCCAGCAGGGAAATTTTTTCGCGCTGGACGCGTCAAGCGGTCAATTGCTCTGGCAGGCCGAGACAGAAGTCTCAACGGCGCGCACGAGTCCCGCCGTCGGGAATGGCTGGCTGATCATCGGGGATATCGAGGGGAGGCTGTTCGGATACAGGTAAATGGACATGAACAAGTCAACGTGCATTCGCGCAGTCAGATTTCTCCAACGCCGACACGGATGAGGTGTTTGCTTTCTTAAAGCTCATCATCGCGCGCGTTGGAGCAACGTGAACATGGCAACATTGCAAAAAGCAGGAGGCCGTCACAATGACCGCCTCCTGCTTCCTTGTTCCAAACGAACCGCTACTTTTTCTTCCCCGCCAGAATCAGCGGACCATTGCGGTTGCCTTCGGTGATGTCGAAGAACCAGCCCGGGGCCATGCGGTTGTTGCGCAGCCGCGCCCGCAGTTTGGAGGCCGACCAGTTGAAGTCGCCCGCGCCCGCCTCGCTTTCGCCGAGGATCGAAACGCCAGGAGGCGACTCGAGCGAATCCGCGCCTGTCATGATGCCATCGTAACTCGACAGGTCCATCTGATGATACGAGTTTTCGCTGGCCGCAAAGTGACAGCCCGAACAAGCCTGCGATCCCTCAAACCACATGCTGGACTGCGTGAAGAACGGCAGAACATCGCGCTCGAACGTCAGCCGCGTGTCGCCATAGGTGAACTCGCCGTTCGGCGCGCCCGCCTCCACCCACGCGCCGATCAAGCCGACCGCATTCAACTCGCAGTCGTATTCGCCGAGTTCCACATCCACGCCGTCCTCGTCAAACTCCACGCATGGGCCGTTGCGATTCGCCTCCGTGATGTCGAACTCCCAGCCCGGAGGCATGCGGTTATTGCGCAGCCGCTCACGCAGCTTGGAATGATCCCAGTCGAAAGCGCCAACGCCAGGCTCGCTCTGTCCCAAAATGGAAACGCCAGGAGGCGACTCGAGCGAGTCGGCTCCCGTGATGATGCCGTCGTAGGCGGACATGTTCAATTGGTGATATGAATTCTCGCTGGCCGCAAAGTGACAGCCCACGCAGGCCTGCTGCCCCTCGAACCAGGCATTGTTCTGCGTGAACAAGGGCATAACATCCGTCTCAAAATCGCCTTCGCAGGCAGAACCATCTTCGGCGGTGAAGTCAAACGCGCTGTTGGGCGCGCCCGCCTCGACCCACGCGGCAATTAGATCAACGGCGTAGACTTCACATTCGCCGCTGCCAAATTGTGGGGCGCTGGCTTCCGCTTCCACGCGAACGCCGTGCAGGACCAGCGGACCGTCGCGATTGCCTTCGGTGATGTCGAAGAACCAGCCCGGGGCCATGCGGTTGTTGCGCAGCCGCGCCCGCAGTTTGGAGGCCGACCAGTTGAAGTCGCCCGCGCCCGCCTCGCTTTCGCCGAGGATCGAAACGCCAGGAGGCGACTCGAGCGAATCCGCGCCTGTCATGATGCCATCGTAACTCGACAGGTCCATCTGATGATACGAGTTTTCGCTGGCCGCAAAGTGACAGCCCGAACAAGCCTGCGATCCCTCAAACCACATGCTGGACTGCGTGAAGAACGGCAGAACATCGCGCTCGAACGTCAGCCGCGTGTCGCCATAGGTGAACTCGCCGTTCGGCGCGCCCGCCTCCACCCACGCGCCGATCAAGCCGACCGCATTCAACTCGCAGTCGTATTCGCCGAGTTCCACATCCACGCCGTCCTCGTCAAACTCCACGCATGGGCCGTTGCGATTCGCCTCCGTGATGTCGAACTCCCAGCCCGGAGGCATGCGGTTATTGCGCAGCCGCTCGCGCAGCTTGGAATGATCCCAATCGAAGTCGCCCTTGTTGGGTTCACTCTCGCCGAGAATCGAAACGCCCGGAGGCGACTCGAGCGAGTCGGCGCCGGTGCGGACACCCTCGTATGTGGACATGTTCAACTGGTGATATGAATTTTCGCTGGCCGCAAAGTGACAGCCCACGCAGGCCTGCTGTCCCTCGAACCAGGCATTGTTCTGCGTGAAGAGCGGCTGGATATCCACTGCGTAGGTAGCCTGGTACGTGTTGCCGTCCACGCCTTCATAATCGAAAGGGTCCGCTTCGGGCGCGCCTGACTCGACCCACGCCGCGATCAGATCTACCGCATAGGCGGCCGCGCCGTTTTCGTCAACAGGCGCTTCGGTTGGGGCTTCTGTGGCGGTGGGGGCTTTTGTGGGCGGGAACGTTGGCGGTTGAGTGGGCGGAGGCGTGGTCTTTCCTCCGCAGGCAGCCAGCACGATTGCGGTTAGCACAAGCAGCGCGCCGACCAGAATGGGCCAATACGCTTGTCGTTTCATTGCACTCTCCTCTTTTTGGCGATGAAGGTTTTGTCCAGTTGAAGGACAATCGGTGAATCACGAAAACCGCGCGTACTGCGCGCTCCTTCAATTCCCGCTTCAGGTCGGAGTTAAGAGAACGCCAAATACGGGCGTTTCGTGAAGCATTGACCTTGTAAGAGTAGCACAAACACGCGTTGAAAAGAACCCTTATGCTGCCGCGTGCAGGTCTGAAAAAAGCATGATTTTTTTGGGGAAAAGGTATGAAAAGAATTAGTCCCTACGCGGCGCGCTACTCGGGAAACAACGCCGACCAGCAACTCTCATTCCCTGCCAGCAATTCCAGCCCTGCGCGCATGGGAGGCGCGCACGGCGCCGCGCCAATCCGTTCCGCAACGCGCTGCGCGGCGGGAGAAAAATACGCGATCCATTCGCAATGCAGGCCTCCCTGCTCCTCCCGCAGAAAGACCGCCATGTCGGAGGGCATACCCTCCGACACGAAGACTGGTTCGAAGAGATTTTCGATCTCTGCGCGGGCGGTCGGCGCCCACATCCCATCGCCAAGGGATTTGGAATACCAATGTGTCATGGGAATCTCCACGGATGCCGATGTTGGAGAGTGTTTGTTACGCGTTATCGGCTTTCGTTTCTAAATTTTTGCCGCACATCGTCGAGGCAGAGCCAGCCGCCGTTTTTCTGAATGAACCAATGTTCCCAACCATTGCACGGCGCGCCGCGCATGTAATGGCTGCCCGCTTTGTGGATGCTGCCTTCAAAACCGTCCGCCGTGCGCAGCCGCGCGTCGGGCTTGATGACCGCAAAACGGGACTCGTCTTTTGCGAAAAAGAGCTTTTGCCCCGCCCGCAGGAAACCGTTTTCGACCAGCGCGGAAAACGCCACCCTGGGCGCGGATCGGCGTTTGCTCTTCACGTCAAAGGCCTGCGCGTCGAACGCTTCTGGCTGGATCGCGTCTATCCGCTTTTGCGCGGCCTTGATGTATTTTGCCTCCCGTTCCAAACCGATCCAATTTCGATGCAGGCGTTTTGCCACCGCGCCCGTTGTGCCGCTTCCGAAAAACGGATCCAGGACTATGTCGCCAGGATGGCTCGAAGCGAGAATGACGCGGTACAGCAGGGATTCGGGTTTTTGCGTGGAGTGCGCCTTGTTTCCATGGTCGTCCCTGACTCGTTCCGAACCCGTCGCCAGAGACACAAGCCACCAATCGGAACGCATTTGTTTTTCTTCATTTAAGCCCTTCATGGCCTGATGGTTGAACGTATATTTTGCGCCCTTGCCTGAACTGGCCCAAATCATCGTTTCGTGAGCGTTGGTGAAGCGCGTCCCGCGAAAATTGGGCATCGGGTTGGTCTTGACCCAGATCACGTCGTTCAACATCCAAAATCCCAAATCCTGCATGATCGTCCCAACGCGAAAAATATTGTGATACGAACCGATGACCCAGATCGAACCCGTCGGTTTCAAAATCCGTTTGCAGGCGGCCAGCCATTTTTTCGTGAACTCATCATAGGCGGGCAACGAATCGAATTTATCCCAGTCATCGTTAACGGCGTCCACCCTGCTCATGTCGGGACGATGCAATGGATTTCGCAGCTGCAGGTTGTAGGGCGGGTCGGCAAAGATCAGGTCAATGGATTTTTCGGGCAATGAATTCAGGGTTTCGACGCAGTCGCCTTTGAGAATCCGATTCAGGGGTAGTTTCATTTCCGCATCTCCGACCCCGATTATACGGCGGAATGATTCGCGCGTCTTTCTAAAAAAGACAGGCGCACTGGTTACCTTACACTCTTAAAATCAGGACGCGGACGAGCGCGGAAAACGCGGATCCTGAGCGTCTTTTGGGCAAATTTCTCAAAAAACATCCGCGTTCATCAGCGTTTATCCGCGTCCCAACCCAAGTGTAAGGTAATCAGACAGGCGCATTGAAAACCGGCGCGGCTGGCCATTCCATGCCCGCATCTCACGAAAGCGCATATTTGCGAGAGAGCGTTTCGTAAGAATGGGTTTCACGGTCTCACAACAATCCCTTGCTCCGCGCCACCTTCGCGGCTTCGCGCCGCGTGTTGACGTGCAACTTCGACAGGATATTCCGCATGTGACTCTTGACCGTGTGAATGCTGATGGTCAGTTCGTCGGCGATCTCCTTATCCGAGGCGCCGCGCGCGGCCAGCGTCAGCGTTTCGAGTTCGCGTTTGGTCAAATCCATCAGCGATTCGTCTTCTATCACATCAGAGGCGGGCAGGCGCGCGCCCATGCGCCGAAATTCTCCAAGCACGCGCCCCGCCATGCGCGGGCTGAGCGCCGCCTCGCCGCGCAGCGCGCCGCGCAGCATGGCAAGCATTTCCTTCGACTGGATGTCTTTCAACAAGTAGCCCTGCGCGCCGCTTTTCAACGCGTCGAATAATTTTTCGTCGTCGTCGCGCACGGTCAGCATCACAATGATCGCGTTCGGCAGTTTGTCGCGGATCTGCCGCGCCGCGCCAATCCCGTCCAGCGCGGGCATCTGCACATCCATCAACACCAGGTCGGGACGCAGCGCTTCCGCTTTGACCACCGCTTCCAGCCCGTCGTTGGCTTCGCCCGCCACTTCCATATCGGGCTGCAAGGCGATGATTCCCGAAAGCCCCTCGCGGAAAAGGGCGTGATCGTCGGCCAGTAGAACGCGGTAGCGGGTCATCTCAATTCTCTCGATAACTTGCGGCAATGAATTATGCCGACCATGTCAGCGTCACACGCGACCCCGCCTCAGGCGCGGACTCGACGCGCAGGCTCCCGCCGATGTGTTCAGCGCGCGCCTGCATCACGCGCAAACCAAAGTGGCCGCGCGTATCGGGGCGGGGCGCATCGGGATCGAAACCATGCCCGTCGTCCTCCACTTCAATGAAGCAGGAGCCGTTCTCCCTTCCAAGATGGACGCGGATGGAACGCGCGCCCGCGTGCTTGCAGGCGTTCTCCAGCGCCTCGCGCGCGACGTTCAGCGCCTGCTCCGCCGTCTCGCGCGGGATGGCCGCCGAAACATTCTCGTCCGCGCGGCAATCAATCTTTACGCGATATTTTTCCTCGAGTTCGCGGGCGGCTTCGCTCAGGCGTTCGCACAGTTTTCGTTCGCGCGGCGCGGGGTCGAGCAGATTCTGAATCGAAGCGCGCACCTGCCGCGTCGCTTCGCCGATGGTGTTGCGGGCGCGGCTCAAATGCGCGAGGGCGCGCTCGTCCTGCCCCTCCGCGATCAGTTCCGTCGTCTGGTCGGTGACCAGGCCGAGATAGCTCAGCGTCTGTCCCAGCCCGTCGTGGATGTCGGCCGCGATGCGGTTGCGCTCCTCCAGCGCGGCCACCTTTTCGGCTTGCGCGTACAACTGCGCGTTGCGCAGCGCGATGGCGGCGGTGTCGGCAAGCTTGGTCACGATGTCCGCCGATTCTTTGGAAAAACTGTTTGCGCGCGTGGCGCTCACGCATAACGCGCCGAGGGTCGTCTCTCCGATTCGCAATGGCGCGACCACGTGACTGGAGGCATGCACATTGGACAGCAGGCCGCATCCGCCCACACATTGCGCGTTGCTGCAAACCAGCGCCTGATGACTGGTCAGCACCGCGCTGGCGCGGTTGATCGTGGATGTGCGTTCGATCTGGATGGTGTCTGCGCCGCTGGCCGATTTGAGCATGAGATATTCCCCCGCCTCGTCGAGCAGGCACAACATCGAAACGTCGCCGTCGAGCAGAATGCGCGCCTTCTCGGTCACCGAGTTCAACACGCGGCGCACGTCCAATTGCGAGGCGATCTCGCGGCTGACCTCGTTCAGCGCGTCGAGTTCGCGCGTGCGCTGCGCGACGCGTTCTTCGAGCGTGGACATCAGGTCGAGCAGGCTGACCCGCATCGCATCGAACGACGCGGACAGCGCCCGCATCTCTTCGGGACCTTCGACCTGCACCGCCGTCGCGAGATCGTTCGCGCCCAGGCGATTCGCCGCCCGCGATAGCGCGCGCAGCGGTTCGAGCGCGGACTTGCGCGTGATCCACGCGCCCGCACCGAGCAGGATCAACGCGCCGATCAAAAACCCAACCTGCATGGCGCGCAGACGGTTGACCTTTTCGGTGGCGTCCGCTTCATATAAATGGACGACCGCGTCGGCGCGTTCCGCGAGCAGGGATGATTTTTCTTCGATGGATTTGAGTTGGGTCGAAAAGGATGAGGCGTCGCGCGGGGTTTGTTTTAATTCATCGAGGCGGGCGCGGAAACCCTCCCAGGCGAGGGCCGCCGCGTCGAGGGCAGAACGGATGGCCGCGTCGCGCGTGGGCGGGAGCGTGACGGTCGCGCCCGAAAGATAGGGAACCTCTCCCCCGTCGCGCAGGGCGCGCAGGGTCTGATCGAAGGTCTGTTCGGTTTCCTGCAACGCGGCGTTGGTCGCGTCTTCCCCCGTGCCAGAATCGAACGCGAGGCGCGTCATCTGCTGCGCCAGCATGCGTTGACGTCCCGCCAGGTTGATCAGCAGGGCGTCCTGCTTTTGCGCCTCGCTCCCCCACAGCATCGCGCCGACAGAGACCACCACCAGCAGGACGAAGGCGATGAAGAGCATGGTCAATCGTGCTTGAAGACTTTTAAGCATGGGCAACTCGACGCTGATTATACCCCTCTCAAATTTGTGTCACTCAAGACTCTACGAGACGGATGATCTTTCCGGCTTCGGACCGAATTAAATCCACAAGGCTGCGCAGGATTGGCTCCGCATCCTCCATTGCCGTGATCGGGTCGGGGATGTCGTGGCGTCTGCCGGTCAAGACCTGCATGAGCAGGTGGACTTTTTGCCGCGCGGCGGGGAACTCCACTTCGATGGCCTCTTTATGACCGGACTCCATCACCAGCACCACATCCGCCGCTTCGAGCATCGCCTCGTCCACGAGGCGGGTGCGGTGTCCCGAAAGATCCAGCCCGAGCAGGCGCGCCAGTTCCAGCGTCGCGGGGGGAGGCGGTTGCCCCGGCGTTGCCCATGTTCCCGCCGAGGAAACGGTCCAGCCGCTGCGTCCGTCTTCAATCAACAGCTGGCGAAACGCGGCTTCCGCGATCGGCGAGCGGAACATGTTGCCGGTGCAGATGAACAAGACCGATGGCATGTCAGCCTCGCACGCTTTTTTGAACGGCTTCAGCCACCGCGCGCACGTCTTCATCTGTGAGCAGTGGGTAGAGCGGCAGGGTCACTTCGCGCGCGCCGACTTCTTCGGTCACGCGCAAATCGTCGCGAAGAAATTCCTGGTGTCCCTCGTAATTTTGAAAATGATGGATCGGCGGATAGTGGATGCTGGTCTGGATGCCCTGCGCCTTCATCGCTTCCATAAACTGGACGCGGTCCGTTCCCCGCGGAAGCAGGACCGGCATAATGTGATGGCATGAGACACCGCGCTCTTCGTTGAACGGCACGCCGACTTGCGGCGCGAGTTCGCTGAGCAGTTCGCGGTAGAGGCGCGTCAATTCGGCGCGGCGCTGGTTGAAGCGCGGGATCTTTTTTAATTGCGCGCGCCCGATGGCGGAGCGCAGTTCGTCAATGCGATAGTTGTAGCCGAGGTCCACCACATCGTACGACCAGGCGTGACCTTTGTGGCGGTCCCAGGTGAGCGAGGTCATGCCGTGCGAGCGCAGGACGCGCAATTTTTCCGCGAGCGCGTCGTCGTTGGTGGTGACCATGCCGCCCTCACCGGTCGTCATGTTCTTATTCGAGAAGAAACTGAAGCAACCCACTGCGCCGAATGTGCCGAGGTGACGTTCGTCGAGATACGAGCCAATCGTGTGCGCGGAATCTTCGAGGATGGCGAGGTTGTGTTTTTTCGCGATGGCTTGAATGGCGGCCATGTCGCAGGGATAGCCCGCGTAATGGACAATGAGGATCGCGCGCGTTTTTTCGGTGAGACATTTTTCAATGGAGGCGGGCGAGACGGTCAGCCAGTCCTCGCTTTCCACGTCGGCGAAGACCGGGGTGGCGCCGGTGTAGCGCACGGCGTTGGCGGTCGCCACAAACGTCAGCGAGGGGAGGATGACTTCATCACCCGGCCCGAGGTTCACAGCCATGCACGCCATGTGCAGGGCGGCGGTGGCGTTGGTCACTGCCAGCGCGTGTTTTGCGCCGCTGAACTCGGCAAATTCTTTTTCAAAATTCTGCGTCTCCTCGCCCATGCTCAGCCAGCGGCTGCGCACCACGCGCAGAACGGCTTCTTCTTCCTCAAGGCCAAGGTCAATATCCGCCAGTGGAACTTTCCATGACATGTGTTAATCCTCCGGTAAAAATTCGCGGCGCATGGACTCAAAATCCTGCGCGGCTTGTTCGTAATCGTCGGGTCTGCCCAGGTCTTTCCAATACCCGTCGTGCGGCAGGTAGCAAACCTTTTTATCCGCCGCGATCAACTTCAACACCAGGCTTGGAAAATCGAGATACTCGTTGTGCGGGATCAACTCCAGCGCCTGCGGTTCGAATACATAGATGCCCATGCTGACGAGATAATCATACGTCGGCTTCTCGACATAATTCGTCACACGATAATCGCCATCTGCGTGCTGTAACACGCCCAGGTCAATCTTCACCGTGCGCTGATGCGATGCGATGGTGGCTACCGCGCCCTGCGATTTATGGAACTGCAATAGGTTTCGAAATTTGAGCGTGGTCAGCACGTCGCCGTTCATCACAAAAAAAGTTTCGTTCAACGCGGGGATCAGCGAAAGCGGTCCCGCCGTGCCGAGCGGTTTCTCCTCGTGGCTGTACGAAATATTCAACCCAAATTCGCTTCCATCCGTGAAGTATGTCCGCAACAGCGAAGCCAGATGCCCGACCGTGATGACCACATCTTTCACGCCGGCAAATTTCAACTGGCGCAACAACACCTCAAGGATCGGCATATCGCCGATGGGCATGAGCGGCTTCGGCAAAATTTTTGTGTACGGCGCGAGCCGCGCGCCCTTGCCTCCCGCAAGAATGACCGCTTTCATTGCCTGCCTCCGTTAGAACTCATACTTTCCAACTTGATACAGATCGAGGTGATCGCGGATCCACGCGATGGTGCGACCCAGCCCCTCGTCCAGGCTGAAGCGCGGAGTCCAGCCGATGGATTCTTTGGCGAGGGAATTATCCGAGATCAGGCGGAACACTTCCGATTTTTCCGGACGCAGACGCAACGCATCCACCTGGACCCGCGCCTGCGTGCCCGTCGCGGAGATGATCCGGTCGGCGAGGTCGCCCACGCGAATCTCCGCGCCCGTTCCGAGGTTGAACGTCCCGCCCTCAACTCCCTCCGCCTGCGCGGCTTTGAGGAATCCGTCCACCGTGTCTTCAATATAGGTGAAGTCGCGCGTCGTGTCGAGGTTGCCGAGTTTAATCACCTTGCCCGCCAGCGCCTGCGTGATAATAGTCGGGATGACTGCGCGCGCCGATTGCCGCGGACCGAAGGTGTTGAACGGGCGCACGGTGACGACCGGCACGTTGAACGAAAGATGAAAACTCTCCGCCAGTTTGTCCGCGCCGATCTTGCTGGCGGAATACGGCGACTGTCCCTGCAATGGATGCGCCTCGTTGATCGGGGCGTAACGCGCCGTGCCATAGACCTCGCTGGTGGAGGTGTGGATCACGCGCAGCGTCTTGTGCAGGCGCGCCGCTTCCAGCACGTTGAGCGTGCCGAGGATGTTGCTCTCCGTCACCTCGCGCGGGTGGACGTAGGAATACGGAATGGAGATCAGCGCGCCGAGGTGGAAGATCACGTCCGCGCCTTCGCTGGATTTAAGAATCGCAGACGAGTCGCGGATGTCGCCGCCGATGATTTCGATTTGAGCGAGTGTTTCGGGAGGCAATTGCCGCAACAAGCCAGCCTCGCCGCGCGAGTTGTAGCGCACGAAGGCGCGCACCTTTGCCCCCCGTGCGTGGAGTTGCTCCACGAGATGACTGCCGATAAATCCACCCGCCCCGGTTACGAGGACAGGCTTGCCCTGCCAAAATGATGCCATGCTTCAAACCTTAAGTTGGGGATGATTGCATTATATCCCAACATGTATGGTCTTTTCAAAGATACTGTTGGCAAACCGGCGGGTTTGGAACGCGAATGCCACGAATAGGCGAATTTCGCGAATTTTCTTGGGTTTATTCGCGTCATTCGCTGATTGGCGTAACTCGCGTTGAGGAATCTCCGACTTTGGTAAAGCCATATCCCAACGTGAACAAGCATTTGCAGATTCACCTCTTGCCCGTTAGAATCAATTCATCTCATTTATAAGCAGGGCTTACTCATAATTGGCGTTCTCTAACGCCAATCGCCCGCTCAGCGCGTTAGACCTTCGGCGCGCCCTACGCAAGGTCTTGCGTAAGCCCAGATAAGGTGAAGCCATGTCAAAATATCGCGTCATGTACTGGAAGGATATTCCGCAATCGTTTACCGTCGAGGGCGAGGGGCGCACAGTGAAGAAGCAACTCTCGCAAAAAGTGCAAAATAAAATAGACGCCTACGCAATGGCCGTCGGCGCCACCTCCACAACGGACTACGCCAAAGAGTACAAACGCGGCGAGTGGATCGAGCGCGAGGGTTCGCCCGAGGAATTGGCTGAGATTCTCCTCGCCGAACTCGAAGAGGTTGCGTCGAAAGTTGAGATTCCCAGGAGTTCGTAGTTCGAGAGGTTATCTCAGAGAGTGTTTCTTAAGTCAATTTGTCGCCAGTTTCAACATGCGACGAATGCTGGCAATGTAAACCATGGATTCGCTGGAAGAGACAGTATGTTCAAAATCTCGTGACAAACGGCGATACCGTCCGA
>JABARH010000014.1 GCA_019187665.1 Anaerolineales bacterium | reverse complement strand
CTCAGCTGTCAGCCCGCAGGGCTTCCATGAACTGAGCCGGGGCTTTAGCCCCGGCGGAACCGACTCAGCTGTCAGCCCGCAGGGCTTCCATGAACTGAGCCGGGGCTTTAGCCCCGGCGGAACCGACCGATAAAGCAGTTCCGCGAGATGCAGAAGAGAGGCCCGTCTGGCTAGCGGTCGGAGGCGGGCTTGTCTGTTGGGTCGTCCGTCTCTGCTTTGGGCGCGGGCAGGGTATGCCTCGCCTTGCGCGCCAGCCCCTGTAGATTTTTGAAATAATCCGAGTCGGTGATCTCTTCCACCTGCTTGGCGCGCATGGATTGGTCAATTTGAATACGCATGGCTTTGATCTCGTTACGCAGGCTTTGTTCCTGAATGTAGCCTTCGAGGGCGGCAGTGGCCAGCGACGAGAAGGATTCCATCAGCCGTTCCAGGTTCTTGTCAAAGGGAATAATCTCGCGCTTTGAGTTCAACGCGTTGATTAACTGCAATACTCCCAGCACCTTCTCTTCCGCGCCTTTAAGAGGAATTGTGAGGAAGGAAATGGATTGATAGCCGTTGGTGCGGTCGAAGGCGCGTGTGCCGGAAAAGTCGAAGTCTTTGGCCGCGTAGGCATCTTCGATGTTGACAGTTTTGGCGGAGAGGGCCGCATAGGCGGCGATATTGTGATGGTTGGGCGTGCCATCTTCATTGTACAAATGCAGGCCGGGCAGGACGATCTCGACCGGGGAGGTGCCGCCCATGGTCATGCGCAGCGTGTCGTTACGGATGACGGCAAATTCAAGACGGTTCTCGCGCACGAGATAAAGTGTGCCGCCATCCGCATTGCAGAAGGACTTGGCCTCGACGAGGATGCCTTCGAGCAGTTTGCTGAAATTCTTTTCGGCGCTGAGCTGGACGCCGATCGGGATGACAATGTTGAGCAGGCTGTCGGCGCGCTTCTTTTCGACGCCCAGTTGGATGAGGATGCGGCGCATTTGACCGGTCAGGTAGAGGCCGACGAGGGTCAGGCCGCCGACGCCATAGGCGATGGGCAGAATGTCGCCGCCGAATTTTCGCAAGAGGATGAAATTGAAAAGCGCGAGATAGCCGATGCCCGCGCCCAGGCCGCTTAACAGGATGGTGATGCGGTTGGAACGCCCGCTGAAGTGGAACTGCATCACGATGACGCCCACGATGCCGGAGGCGGTGGCGTATACCAACGTGGAGGAAAATGCCCGCAACAGCGCGACCACATCCAGGTTGGCGCGGGAGGCGAGGGAGGCAGCGAGATGCCCCGCGACAGAGTATCCAAGCCCGGTCGTGAATCCGTAGACTGCGCCGTCAATGATGTTGTCGAAGCGGGCGCGGCGAACAATGACGTAATTTCCAAGCGCCACAAAAACCTGCTGGAGCAACGGGGTGAAGACGACCGTCAAGGCCAGCGCGTCGAGTCCCAGGGCGGCAAGCGGCGGGTTGAGAAAATGCGTAACGCCGTATCCGACCGCGCCCCAAAGCAGGCAGAGCAGGACCCACCCGAGGTTGCGAAAGGTGTACATCTTAAAGATGAACATGACCAGTAAAACGACGACCGGGAGTCCTGCGGTAAGAAGTGTTGTCATCCTGTTTTCCTGAACATTGGCTGATACGATTATAACGTCGTCGGGCAATCACATGCTATAATCATTATATGTCAATCCCGGATCCCCATCTCCAATCACAATTGACTCCCGAAGAACTTGCCGCGCAGCGCGATGCCGAACGCCAGCAGCGAACGGTGGTCATTACCCTGGCCAGCGTCGCGGTTGTGCTTTTGGCCCTCCTCGGAACGGCGATCTACTTTCTGATGCGCCCTGAAACCAGCGGCGAGACGGTCGGAAAAGTTCGCGATGTGTTCCTGATCGTGATGGCGCTCATGTCCCTGATGATCGGGGTGGCGGTGGTGACGCTGGTGGTGCAGGTTGCCAGCCTGATCAACCTCGTGCAAAATGAGATTCGCCCGATCCTTAAGGCCACCAACGAGACCGTTAACACCCTGCGCGGCACCGCGGAGTTCCTCGGCGAGAACGTGGTCGAGCCTGTCGTCAAACTCAACGGCTATCTGGCGGGCCTGCAACGTGTGTTAGAATTAATGGGCATCAAGAAGAAGTAACCACACAACATTCCATGCGCGTTTTTGTGGAACGCAAATCGTCATCAAAAAAAGGAGTATCCCCATGTCTGATCGTGATGAATTTGGAGCCTTCCTCGTCGGCTTTATCGTCGGCGGCTTGACCGGTGCGGTTGTATCCCTGCTTTTTGCCCCGCAGTCGGGTGAGGAAACCCGCGCCCTGATCAAGGACAAGAGCATCGAACTGCGCGACAAGGCCTCCGTTTCCGCCGAGCAGGCGCTGGCCAAAGCCGAAGCCGCCGCCGCCGAGGCCCGCGCCCGCGCCGATGATCTCGCACGCCAGCTGCGCGAACGCGGCATGACCGCCTACGAAGATGTCAAGGCGCGCGGCAAGAGCGCCCTCGACGCTGTCCGTAAAACGAAGAAAGACGAATCCGAAGCAGCGGCATAACCGGCCCGGCCCGACGACAAGGGTTTGACTCACGGTGTCAGACCCTTGTTTTGTTTTATGGATCACCTCGCCCGTTTCCTGCGCTTCTTTTTTCATCACCTCTATCACGGACTGGCGTTCACCTACGATCTTGTCGCCGCGGCGGTGTCGTTCGGGCATTGGCGGGATTGGATACGGGCGGTCATCCCCTTTATCGAGGGGAAACGCGTGCTGGAACTCGGCCATGGGCCTGGACATTTACAACGCTTCATGCTCGAACTCGGGCTGGATTCGGCCGGACTGGACGAATCGGCGCAGATGGGCCGCCTCGCCCGCCGGCGGATGGCGGGCGCCCGCCTCCCTGTCTGTCTGGCGCGTGGCGCGGCGCAACGCCTTCCCTTCCCAGCCGGGACGTTCGATTCGGTCGTCTCCACATTTCCATCCGAATATATTTTCGATGAACGAACGCTTCGTGAGGCGCATCGCGTTTTGAAAAGCAGTGGAAGACTCATCGTTTTGCCTGCGGGCTGGCCGAAGAATCCGTTTCTCGGATGGCTGTACCGCGCCACCGGCGAGAGTCCGGGCGGGACGCGTGAGGCGGCACAACAAAACTGGATGAGGCCGTTTTACCGCGCGGGATTTAAAACCGAGGCGCGGATTCTTGAAGTACAATCGGGGACGTTACTGATCCTGCTGGCAAGAAAACCCGAGGAAAACCCATGACGACATTCGAAGGCGATCTCATCATCTATGCGGCGATGGCGCTCCTGGTGATGATCAGCCTTGGGGCTGCGGCGCTTCAAAAAAACAAACGCGACGCGCTGCTTGCCGCCCAGGCCGAAAAACGCGGCGGCACATTTGCAAAGCGCGGTTTGTTCCGCCATTCGGAGGCGCGCCTGCCCTGCAAGGGAAACACGCTGATCGTTTATTGCATGCCCGGCAGCCGGAACAGCCCCGCCCGCACCATCGCCACGTTGCACGTCGAAACCATGATCCTGCCAGCGTTCGACATCCTGCGTAACGATCTGACCCAAAAGATCATGGGCGCGTTCGGCAGAGAACGCATCCTGCTGAACGACGAGGAATTCGACCGCAAGTGCATCGTCCGCAGCGAGGACCCGTTTCTCGCCCAGCGGATTCTCACGAGCGACATGCAACGACGTTTCCTCGACCCAACCCTTCGCTCGTTGGAGTTGCGCGTCAGCCGGCAAAATGTTCAGGTGAAAATGTTGAGCATCCCATCGAACGAAGAAACGTTCGATTATTTTATAGACACGGTCTTCGTCCTCCTTCAAAAAATCGTTTAACCGAAAGGCGTATCATGCAAAAATATATCCGCGAACCCGTCAACAGCCTGACCCATTGGGCGGGCGCCGCGCTCGGCCTGATCGGCTTGATCGCGCTGCTCATTGTGGGCTGGGACACGCCCGCCAAAATCATCTCGTTGACCATCTACGGAGTGAGTCTGATCGCCATGTTCTCCGCCAGCGCAACGTATCACATGGTATATGCAAAGGAGAAGGCGCTGCTGATCCTGCGAAAGATTGACCACTCTGCCATCTACCTGCTCATTGCCGGAACGTACACGCCGTTCTGCGTCAACGCCTTCGACGGTTTCTGGAAATGGGGCATGTTGAGCATCGTCTGGTCGCTGGCGCTGATCGGCATTGTGGTGAAGATCTTTTACATCAAGGCGCCGCGCTGGTTGAATGCGGGCATCTACGTGGTGATGGGCTGGCTGTGCGTCGGCGCGGCCGGGCAAATGCTGGCCGCCCTGCCCGTGTGGGTCTTCGTTTGGCTCATCGTCGGCGGTGTGATCTACACCTTCGGCGCGCTCGTGTACATCACTAAAATTTTCAACTTTGTTCCCGGCGTGTTTGGCTTCCACGAGGTCTGGCACATTTTCGTCATGCTGGCCGCGGCCGCGCATTTCGTGGCGGTAATGGGAGTGGCGTTGTGAGCGGCAGTCTCGATATCCAACAACTCTTGATCTTCCCTCTCAAGGATAATGAAGCGCGCAAGAATTTTCTCATCGCCGCGCTGGTCTATCTTGCGGCGTCCATCGTGCCGGTCGTTCCCGTCGTTTTCATTTTGGGCTACGTTGCGCGCATCCTGCGACAGACCATCAATGGCGAAGAACTGCGCATGCCCGCCTGGGAGGATTGGGAGACCCTGCTGCAAGACGGCATTCTTCTGTTTGGCGTGCGTCTTGTCTACACCCTGCCGCTCATGATTGTGCTTGCCCCGGTGTATATCCTGGCCGCGTTTACTCCGGTGTTCGCCCAGTCTGGCAACACGGGAGATGGGCCAGCGCTCCTCCCCCTGTTCATACTTGGAATCGCTTCGATCGTGATTCTCCCGATCTCGCTCGCGGTCGGCCTCATCGTCCCGGCCGCCGAGGCGCATACTGCGCTTCACTCCGATTTCGCGGCCGGGTTCCGCGTGCGCGAGTGGTGGGCGGTCTTCCGTTCCAACTGGCGCGGCTTCCTGCTGGCCCTCATCATCGCCATGCTGTCGGGCGTTGTCGTCACATCCATCGTCGGCCTGGCGATGATCACGCTCGTGTTGATCTGCGCCCTGCCGCTGATCCTGCCGGGCCTCTCTGCCTACACCACGCTCATCATGTATGCCGCATTTGCCCAAGCCTACAAAGATGGAAAAAATCGGTTGGGCGGCCCCTCGCACACGGGCGTTTAACACACACATCAAAAAAAAGCGGCGCAGGTCTTATGCCTGCGCCGCCATCGTTTAATCATCTATTTCCGCGCCGCGACCGGTTCCAGCCTGCGCCGCCGGGGCAGTTGAAGCGGGACGGGCATCTTGCGCATCTCAAGCCGCAGAATAGCGGAGCGGAAAATGCGGTCCAGGAAGCCCTCCGTGCCGCCGGGGTCCTCCTGCATCATGTAATCGGCGGAGGTGAAGTCATCCTCCATGTTCAGCACGCTCGGGCTGGGATTCATTTCGAGCATGAAGAGGCTGCCGTCCCTGTCCATACGGATGTCGGCGCGGCCGTAGCCGGTCCCACCCATGGCGAGATACATTTTCTTCGTCATGTTTTTGATGCGCCGCGCCAGCCCAGATTCGGACACGAACTCCAGATCCATATCGGCCGAGGCGTCCGCGTCGAATTTCATCGCCCAGTGTTTAAAGGTCTCGCCCTGCTGGAAGAGGATCTCCACCGGCTGGTATACATACGGCTCGTCGAGATCGTCGGGGTTATCTGCCACAAGGCAGGTGAACTCGCGCCCCTCGATAAACTCCTCGATGCGCGCGCTGCCATAGTGTGAAGCCATTTTCTGGAATTGACTCTTCAGCTGCTTCGAATTCTCGACGCGGTTGTCACGCGTCATGCCCGCGCTGGCGTAACTATCGTGATGCTTCACGATCATCGGGTAGCGGAAGCCCGCAGCGGCCACTTTTGCGACCACGTTTTCGTTTTCGAACACCTGGATGCCGCGTGCGAAGCCAATTCCTTTTTTAACGGCGAGCGCCTGCATGCCTTCACGGGTCGGCGCGTAGAAACCGCTGTCTGCGCCGGTGAAGGGCAGGTTCAGCGTCTCGAGCGCCTGCACCACATCCATGCCGGGGCGATCCGCCTCGTCTTCGGCGCCGTCGCACAGATTCAAAAACACGTCGTACGTTTCGCGCATCGCGATCCCGCGAATGAATTCATAGGCGGGAAGTTTTACGTTGTACATTTTCCATTCGTGATGTTTCAAATGGAGTTCGGGAGAATAATTCCCGAATATTTCATCAGCAAGAACACAAACGCGCATTCGACCTCTTTCGATTCTATTTTTTTACCGAACGCTGTAAATTATTCCACAAAATCCCGCCCTGACAATGTTTTCAGGCTGTCATTTATCTTAAATTTTTTAAGCGCCTTTTTTGTGCGTGCCATTTTCAGCGACGCGTCCTTTTCGAAATCCCAGCCACGCGCCCAATGCGACGCCCGCGTAACTGAAAAACAAATCCACCCAATCGGAGCTGCGCTGAGGAAAGAATCGCTGCGCCCACTCCTCGAGTCCGATGGCGAGGGCGAGGAGAATAGATGCGATGACGGCCGCCCGCTTTGGGTCAGATGTGTGAAGCGAGCGAAGCAGCGTCCGGTTAATGAGGCAGGAGAACGTCCCAAAGATGAGGAAGTGTCCGGCCTTGTCTCCAAGCGGAAAGTCATAGACAAACCCCAACGCGCCGAGATGCCCCGTGTCGGCGAGAACGATGATGAGGATGATCAGAAGCGCGAACAGGATGGTGACGAGTTTCAAACCCGCGACTCGTTTTGTGAAATGGATTTCTGAGTCACTTCAATGTTCGCGGCTTTAAGGAAGGACATGGCATTCTCGTCTGTTCGATAGGCAAGATCATAGACGATGCGCGTGATGCCCGCGTTGATCAGCGCCTTGGTGCAGTTGATGCACGGCAGGTGCGTGACGTAGCAGGCCGCGCCTTTGGTCGAGACGCCGTGCAACGCGGCTTGAATGATGGCGTTCGTCTCGGCGTGAATCGTGCGGACGCAATGCCCCTCGACAAGCAGATGACCGGCTTCATCGCAGTGCGGCTGACCCGACGGCGAACCGTTGAAGCCGGTCGTCAGGATGCGTTTGTCGAGAACGAGAACACAGCCGACGAAGGCGCGGTCGCAGGTGCTGCGTTCAGAGACGGCATGGGCGATCTTTAAAAAGTAGGAGTCCCAATCGGGGCGCATGGATTTCCTCGCAAAAAGTTTTTGGCGATTATACTTGACCCATGCCCTCCATCGCCGTCCACAACCTTCAAAAAACATTTCAGACCAAACGCAAAGCCGCAGGGTTGGGCGGGTCGTTGCGCGCGCTGGTCAAGCCGCAGTACAGCCAGGTCGAAGCGGTGCGCGGACTCTCGTTCAGCATGGAGGCGGGCGAACTGCTCGGCTTCATCGGTCCGAACGGCGCGGGAAAATCCACGACGATCAAAATCCTGACGGGCATCCTGCATCCGACGGGCGGAGAAGCGAGCGTATTGGGCTTCGTCCCGTGGAAAGAGCGCCAGAAACTCGCGTATCAGATCGGCACGGTCTTCGGTCAGCGCCCGCAGTTGTGGTATCACCTGCCTGCGATTGACACGTTCAAACTCTTCGGAAAAATTTACGATCTCGATGACCGCGAGACGGAGAGGCGCATCGCCTTTCTCTCGGAGGCGTTCGAGATTCAGGATCTGCTGGAGACGCCCGTCCGCAAACTTTCGCTCGGTCAACGCATGCGCTGTGAAGTTGCCGCCTCGCTTCTTCACCGCCCCAGGCTGCTCCTGCTCGACGAACCTTCCATCGGGCTGGACGTGGTGGCCAAGCAACACATCCGCGACGCGATCCGCACGATGAGCGCGCAGGAAAATGTCGGCGTCCTGCTCACCTCCCACGACGCGGGCGATCTCGAAGCGCTGTGCAAGCGCGTCATCATCGTCAATCATGGGCAGATCGTTTATCAAGATAAAGTGTCGAGCCTGAAACGAAAATACCTGACCACAAAACTGGTCGAGGTGCGCTACGCGGAACAGATCCCCGCCAATTTTTCATTGGACGGCGTGGAAATTCTCAAAGTTGGAAATTACGGCGTGAAACTGAAATTCGATACACAGCGCATCTCCGTGGAAAAAGTTCTCGCGCATCTGACTGATTCAGGTAGCGTCGTGGATATCACCATCTCCGACCCGCCGCTGGAGGAAGTGATCGCAAAAATTTATCAGGAGGCAAAAAACGTTTAACGTTAAACGTTCAAGCGTTTCGATGAACATGGACAAACAATTCTGGCTCGACATCCGCGAAAACAAATATGCCTTCCCCACAGATCACGATCTGATCGCGCTGACAGACGAACTCTTCACGTATCTCTCCAGCGTCGATCCCGAACTGCGCGACGGCATCGGCTACGAGGTCTTCGCCAATTGGATCGAGACGGAGCCTTATTCAGCGAACGCGCTGCGCGATTATCTCGCGCGCCTGCTTGAAAATTTGAACGTCGGACTCGGCGAACGCGACACGGATACCGTTTTCCGCCGCGCCTTTTCGATTCTCTTCCTCGCCGAAGTGATTCACCGCGACAATCAAAAGCCCTTCCTCGAATCCGCCGAGGTGAACGATGCCCTCGCCCGCGTCCTGACCTACCTCGCGGCAGAGCGCGACCCTCGCGGATATGTCCCCGTCAAAGGTTGGGCGCATGCCCTCGCGCACACCGCCGACGCGCTGATGGCCTTCGCGCTCAGTCCGCATGTGGACAGCGCGGGGCTGATGAGGATCCTCAACGCCATCACGGAAAAGATGCGCGCTTCGATTGACTGGATTTACGTTCACGGCGAAGACGGCCGACTCGCGCGGACGGTAGTCACGACCCTCGCCCGCGACGCGCTGTCCACGGAAGAGGTCCAGGCATGGAGCGAATCGCTGACCTCCGACTGGAAAGGCGCGTGGCAGGACGAGGCGCGCACGCGCGCATATTTCAACACAAGGAATCTTCTGCGCGCGATTCACTTGAGCGTTTTATCCGCCACAGAACTGCCGCGCAAGGATGAATTGTCCGCCATATTCCTCGATGCCGTAATCGCCATGCGTCCTTTTTAACCTAATTGCTAGGGTGTGTATGCAAATTCAATTTGTGGTCTCGATACGACGGCAAACGGTATTTTGAATGAACACAACAGAAAAAAAATGCCGTCTACTCGACCACCTTCCAAAGCATTTTGCATACAGGCCTAACATTACAACGCAAAGCCAGATAACTTTCCGTCGCGAGCAGTGACCCGCGGAAAGAAAGCGGATAAACAGATCGGCCCGCCTCTATCCACTTATCCGTTAAAAATTCGCTGGTCATCTTTCTGTCCTCAATCGCCAACCGCGAACAGCCGATGAAAAAATATCTTTCCATCTTCAAGATTCAAGTGGTCAACTCGCTTGCCTATCCAGGCGAACTGGTCGGGCGGAGTCTGATGATCATCCCCTTCATGTGGGTTTTCTATCAGTTATGGTCGGTCACGTTCCGTTCCACTGGCGCGGAAGCGATCAACGGCTTGACCCTGCGCGACACGCTCTGGTATTTGATGATGGCGGAGACGATCGAACTGGGGCGCCCGCGCATCGCGCGCACGGTGGCGGAAAATGTGAAAGACGGATCCATTGCCTATCTACTCAACAAACCCTACGATTTCATGCTGTACCAATTCAGCACGTCCATGGGCGAGACCGTCTTCCGCACCGCGACGAACGCCCTCTTCGGCGGCGCGATCACCTGGTGGCTGGTCGGTCCGCCGCCGCATCTTTCCAACTGGACGCTGGCGCTGGTGGCCGTGATGGGCGCGTGGATCCTCAACTTCGCCATGAACGCGCTAATCGGCCTGGCGGCATTCGTCGCCGAAGATGTGGCGCCCTTCGAATGGATCTATCAAAAACTCGCCTTCATCTTCGGCGGCTTGCTCATCCCGCTCGACTTTTATCCACAATGGCTTCAGACGCTCTCGCGCTTCCTGCCATTCTCCTCGATGGTCTACGCGCCCGCCCGTCTCTTCGTCGCGCCGAATGCGGGCGGGTTCACATCCATCATTGCCCTGCAATTCTTCTGGATCATGGCCCTCAGCCTGGCGCTCTCCCTCGCCTATCGCAAAGGGTTGACTTATCTCACGGTGAACGGAGGCTGATGTGGGTCAATTAAAATTCCTGCTTGCCGTCTGGAAAGCCAACCTGCTCTCTGCCATGGAATATCGCGTCGCGTTCCTCTCGCAAGTCATCGGCATGATGCTCAACAACTTCATGTACTTCGCCATCTGGATCGTCTTCTTCCAGCGCTTCAAGGATGTGAACGGCTGGGGACTCAACGATATGTGGGTCACGTTCGGCGTGCTGGCAAGCGCGTTCGGGCTGGTGAGCCTGCTCTTCGGCAACGCCTTCAATCTTAGCGACATCATTATGAAAGGCCGATTGGATTATTACCTGTCTCTGCCGCGCCCCGTCCTTTTGCACGCCGTCGCCAGCCGCATGATCGGAAGCGGGATGGGCGACTTCACCTACGGATTCATCAGCTACGCTCTCTCTGGACTTTTTAGTTGGGACGGCCTCGCGCGCTTTCTCCTCGCCACCCTGCTCGCGGCGGTTGTGTTCGCGTCGTTCCTGATCATCATTCAGAGTCTTGCGTTCTGGCTCGGCATGCTGACTAACTTCACCAACGTGATGATTAACGCCATCCTCACATTTGGAATTTATCCCGCCACACTATTCGACACAACCGCCAAGTTCGTTCTGTTCACGATCATCCCCGCCGCGTTTATGGGAAGCCTGCCCGCCGATCTCATCCGCACTTTCTCGTGGACGACTCTCGGTCAGTTATTCCTCGGCGCGTTTGTGTTTCTCTGCCTCGCCACCTCGCTCTTCCGCCTCGGCTTGCGCCGTTACGAAAGCGGAAGCGGCATTCAAGTGGAGGTGTAGCGAACGCTGCCCGCGCAGGCCGAGGGGATGCCGATGGAAAAATCCGCCTGCCCGGCGCGCGCGGCGAAAAAGGCCAGGAGGCGCCCCTTGCCAAAGTCGAGGAGAAAGACGGCGAGGCCGGGCATCCATCCGGCCTGCCGCATCGTGTTCGTCGTTGCCATGTGACCGGAGCCGCCGTCTCGAATGTTCATGTTTTTAACGAGGCGCGTGATCCACAAGCCACAGGGAAGCGAGCCGGGCAGGTCAAAAGAGAGGGGAGGCAAGGGACATGAGACCTCCAAACGAGAAACGGGTCTTGGCGATAAGCCAGAAACCCGGATTTTCGGAAAACGGCTTCGACAATTTTCTCTGGTATAATCCCCGCCCGTGACTGGTCCTGCCCAACGGTTCATCGCTGTAGGCACGGAGACCTGCATAATCTAAAGAAAGGAAGCACACGTCATGCCGCTCAATAAGGAAGTGAAGAGCAAGGCAATCGAAGACTTTCATCGCCACGCCACCGACACCGGCTCGCCCGAAGTTCAGATCGCACTGCTCACCAACCGCATCACACAGTTAACCGAGCACCTGCGCGCGAACAAGCTGGATCAATCCTGCCGCCGTGGTCTGCTCAAACTGGTCGGTCAGCGCCGCCGCCTGCTGGCCTATCTGCGCAAGACGGAATATCAGCGTTACCTGCAAGTCACAGAACGTCTGAACCTCCGCCACAAGTAAGTCGTTTTGTAGGGACGACCCGTGGGTCGTCCCTATCCGTTTTTTTGACCGTCTGTCAGGAATTGAATAGCGCTGGCAAGCCGCTTGCCGCCGCTCTTCAGTCCCTGACACAGGCGGAAATAGTTCGGCAAAATTAATTTTGCCGAACAGGAGACAATATGAAACCCGAATCCAAACGTTATTCAACGACCGTTGGGCCGCGCACCGTCACATTTGAGACGGGCAAACTCGCCGCGCAAGCGGGAGGCGCCGTGACCGTCGCGCTCGACGACACCATCGTCTTTGCAGCCGCCACCATGGGCGGTGTGCGCGAAGGCATTGACTTCTTCCCGCTCCAGGTGGAATACGAAGAAAGACTCTACGCCGGTGGAAAGATTCCCGGCTCCTTCTTCCGCCGCGAGGGGCGCCCCGGAACCGAAGCGATCCTCACCGCGCGCCTGACCGACCGCCCTCTGCGCCCGCTCTTCCAACACGGAATGCGCAATGAAGTGCAAGTGATGATGTTCTCGCTTTCCTCCGACGGCGAAAACCCGCTGGATGTGCTGGCGATCAACGCCGCCTCCGCCGCGATCATGATCTCGGACATTCCCTGGGGCGGGCCGGTCGGCGCGGTGCGCGTGGGACGCGTCAACGGCGAGTTCATCGTCAACCCAACCTTCAAAGAAATGGACGCCTCCGATCTGGATCTGCGAATCGCCGGGACGAAAGACGCCATTTTGATGGTCGAGTGCGGCGCGAACGAAGTCCCCGAAGATGTGATGGCCGCCGCGCTGGAATTTGGTCATCAGTCCATTCAGCCACTGGTGGACGTTCAACTCAAAATGGCCGCCGAGATCGGCAAGCCCAAACGTCAAGCCACCTTTGCCCTCGCAGCCGATGAATTGAACAGCAAAGTCTTCGAGCGCGTCAACGCGCCGATGAACGCCCTGCTCGACAAGCCCTTGAGCAAAGCGGAATTTTACGGCGGGATGGACGCGCTGCAAGCCGCTGTTGTGGTTGAATTGTGCAAAACCGAGGATGCCAATGCCCCCTCCGAGAAAGATGTCAAGTCTGCGTTCAGCGAAGCCGAACACAAGATCGTGCGCGAGCGGATTTTGGGATTGGGCAAGCGTCCCGATGGGCGCGCTCCCACGGATATCCGCCCGATCTGGTGCGAGGTGGACCTCTCCCCGCGCGCGCATGGCTCCGGTTTGTTCACACGTGGCGAGACGCAGGTGCTTAGTATCGCCACGCTCGGCACACTGGGCGAGGCGCAAGAATTGGATAATCTCGGACCGGTTGCCACCAAACGCTACATGCACCATTACAACTTCCCGCCGTTCAGCACGGGCGAGGTGAAACCTCTGCGAGGGCAGAGCCGCCGCGAGGTGGGACACGGCGCGCTGGCCGAACGCGCGCTTGAACCTGTGATTCCGGCAGAGGAATCATTCCCGTATACCATCCGCGTTGTGTCCGAGGCGTTGTCCTCCAATGGTTCGACTTCAATGGGTTCCGTCTGCGGTTCGACAATGGCGTTGATGGACGCGGGCGTGCCGATCAAGGCTCCCGTTGCGGGCGTGGCGATGGGACTCATCACCGACGAGACCGGTCGCTATAAAATTTTGACCGACATTCAAGGGACGGAAGATCACCTCGGCGATATGGATTTCAAAGTGGCAGGCACTGCCAACGGCATCACCGCCCTGCAAATGGACATCAAGATCAGCGGCTTGAGCGCGCAGATGATGAAGGAAGCGCTGGAGCAGGCGCGCGTGGCGCGCATGTCCATCATGGGCAAAATGCTCGAAGCAATTCAACAACCGCGCGCGGAATTGAAACCGCACGCGCCGCGCATTATCACGGTCAAAATACCCGTTGAAAAGATCGGCGCGTTGATCGGACCGGGCGGCAAGAACATCCGCTCGCTGCAAGAGGAGACCGGCACAAAGATTGACGTGCAGGAAGATGGCACGGTTTACATTGCTTCGACCGGCGGACCCGGCGCAAAGGAAGCCGAGGAGCGCGTCAAGTCGCTGGGCGAGAACGCGGTGGTTGGCAACATCTACACCGGCAAGGTTGTGCGCATCGAAGCGTTTGGCGCCTTTGTGGAAATTCTGCCCGGCATGGACGGGCTGGTTCACATCTCGCAACTGGACAGCGAGCGCGTCAACAAAGTGGAAGACGTGGTGAACCTGGGCGAAGAGATCACCGTGATGGTGACGAACATTGATCCGCAGGGCAAGATCCGCCTTTCGCGCCAGGCTGTGCTGGAAGGCTGGACTGCCGAGGAAGCGCGCGAGAAGGATAGCGGCGGCGGTTCACGCGGGCCGCGTCCCGGCGGGGGAGGCGGTTTCCGCGGCGGAGATCGCCGAGGCGGCGGGGATCGCGGTCATGGCGGCAGACGCGATCGCAGGTAGATGGACATTGGCGGACGGAGGAAACTCCGTCCGCTTTTTTGTCAACGACCTGCCGCGCCGCTTCGATGATTCTCGATCCGGTTGCGGAACACGGTAAAATCGAAAAACGTCATGGAAATTTCCTCCTTCCCGTACAAGCGGATAAACGTGATCGGCACAACATCGTCTGGGAAGTCAACTCTCGCCAGCGCTCTTGGGATGCGGTTGGCTATTCCCTATATTGAACTGGATGCGTTGTATTGGAATCCAAACTGGGTAGGGACGGACGACGAGACGTTCCGTGAAAAGGTGGAGACTGCCGTCCGCTCATCGCGTTGGGTGGTGGCGGGGAATTACAGCCGGGTGCGAAATCTTATTTGGAGCAAGGCGGAGGCGATCGTCTGGCTGGATTATCCATTTTCCGTTGTGTTTTGGCGATTGCTTACCCGCACCGTCCGCCGCGCCGTGACGCAAGAGGAACTTTGGAACGGAAACCGCGAAAAATTCTGGTGGCATCTTAAACTCTGGTCGGATGAGTCCCTTTTTAAATGGTTATTCAAAACATACTGGAGACGCAAGCGCGAAATTCCCCTGCAACTTCAGCAACACGGATATCAACATTTGAAAGTGTTCCATTTCAAATCCCCGCGCGAAACAGAGGGTTGGCTCGATAGTTTGGCGGTTCAATAGTTCACGACTTCGCAAAACCTTGCGCAGGCACGCCGAAGTTCTAACGCGCCTGTTGGCGTTACGCCTGCCTGATTTGCCTGGCAAATCACGGGCGGCGCCAGGGGAGAACGCCAATTATGCATAAACCCAGTAGTCTTTATTTACCCGCTCTTCTTCATCCATCCAACCAATTGCGTCACGCCGAGGGCGGCGAGCAGGGCGAGGAAGGCCGCCCATTCGAATGAAAATTCGAGACGGGTAAACGTTCCAACCAATGAGAGGATTAATCCGGCCGACGTGATGAGCATCAGGCGCGCGAGGTGACGACGGGTCAATGCCGGGACATCGTCTTCGGAGGAGGCGGACGAGACGCGGCGCATGAAGTCGGCGAGGTCCCAGGCGATGAGCGCGGCGCTGGAGGCGGCGAGCATCCAGCCGAGGGAGAGGTCCAGCCACAAACCTAAGCCCGCGAGGGCAATGCAGATCGGGAATCCGAATGAAGCGGCGGGACGCCAGCGGCGAATCTCCGCGATGAGCCACGCGAGTCCGAGGAATAGAATCCAGCGCGCGAGGGAGGCGTGTCCCTCCGCAAAATAATCATAGGCGAGCGATCCTGCCGCGATGAGGATGGCGAGGTATTGAACGAATTTCATGCGGCGCTCCTCCCGGCTGTACGCGCCCATTGAGGCGGGCGGCTAAGCGCATGGCGCGCGGCTTGATCGAACGGTTGCGAGACATCCCAATTTAAAATTTGAATCCCGGCGCGGCGCAGTTGACCGAGGAGCAGTTCGCGTTCGAGGCGGATGACGCGCGCGGCTTGTCCGGCCTGTGCGAGGCGCGGCAGATGCGACGTTTCAAATGAGACCGGATCGGGGCTGACCACAAGGACTTGATAGCCGCGCGCGCGCAGTTGCACCAATACGCCGAGGTCTTCGTTTGCCAGCGGGCTGACAAACACGATCTGCGAATTAATGGGAAAGAGTTGCGCGGGCAGATGCGCCAGATTGGAAAAAACATCACTGCCGCCGTGACGCGCGGAGGCAAGCGCGTGAAGAATTTTTTCGCGCTGAAATTTGCCGTAGCCGGGCAGGGTCCAGTGGAGGTATTGCCCGTAGAGCAGTAATCCGACGCGATTGCCCTGCGTTAAAAATGCGGCGGCGAGCGCGGCGCAGGCTTGCACCGAATGTTCAAACAAACTGTGCCCGCTAAAAATGTTCGTGCGGTCGCGCCCATCCAGGATGATGCCGATGTCGGCGACGCGTTCTTGTTCAAATTCGTTGGAATAAATCTCTTCGCGTTGCCGCGCGCTGACATGCCAGTTGATCCGTCGCGGAGAATCGCCCGGCTGGTAATCGCGCACGCCGAAAAAATCCACGCCCGCGCCGCCAACGCGCGCGGGAATCGTCCCGGCATAGACGCGCGTGGCGCGCGGGCGGACGAGCGCGTTTCGCAGGCGCAGGACGGGAGGCAGGACCGCCAGTTGCATCGGCGCGGCGAATGTTTGCGAACGCGACAGCAGACCGAGTCCGTCGCGCGCTTCGATCTGAATCGATTCGAATCCGTACGCGCCGCGCGGCGCGCTGATGGTGTATGTCCACGTGCGCGTCTCGCCTCGTGCGAGGCCGGTGAGGTGACGGTTCGAGCCGTCGGCAACGGTCATGCCTTCGGGCAAAACATCTTCCACGAGCATCTCGTCCATTTCTTCACCGCGATTTGTGACGGAGAGGGTGACTGTGACGGTTTGATGCGGCGCGATTCGTTCGGCGCTGAGCCGGCGAGTCACATCCAGCTCAAGAGTCTGTGGGGCGCGGAATAAACCGAAGAACAGATATAACACCAACGGCACGGACAACGCGATCAAGTCTCCGCGCAGGGTGGCGAGTCCGATGAGGAGAAGTCCGTAGGCAAGCAAACCGAGGAGCAGGGAGCGGGGCATGAGGGTTTTAGGGGTCAGTGTCAGGGGTCAGGGGTCAGGGGTCAGGGGTCAGGTGCCGGGGTCAGGGGTCAGGGGTCAGGGGTTGGGTGTCAGGGGTCAGGGGTCAGGGGTCAGGGGTCAGGGGTCAGGGGTCAGGGGTCAGGGTGTCGGGGGTTGGGTGTCAGGGGTCAGGGGTCAGGGGTTGGGTGTCAGGGGTCAGGGGTCAGGGTGTCAGGGGTTGGGGGTCAGGGGTCAGGGTGTCGGGGGTTTACGTGTGTACCTGTCTACCTGTCTACGTGTGTACCTGTCTACCTGTCTACCTGTCTACCTGTCTACGTGTGTACCTGTCTACGTGTCTACCTGTCTACCTGTCTCCGTGTCTACCGATTCCCCAATACCGGAACCGGCGTTTTGAGCAGGACATCGCGGATCACTTCGCCGGTCACCGCGCTGGACATCCAATATTCGGGTTGGAGAATCAGGCGATGGCTGAGGACAGGAGTCGCATAGCGCTTGATATCGTCGGGCAAAATAAAGTCGCGGCCCGCGAGGGCGGCGTGGGCGCGCGCGATCTTGAGGAAGGACAACGACCCGCGCGGGCTGGCTCCCACTGCGGCGCGGCGGTCGGAGCGCGTGGCGTGAACAATGGAGGCGATGTAGTTTTCGAGGTCTACATCCACGTGGACCGATTCAACAGCGGCGCGCATCGCCAGCATTTTTTTGGCGTCCGCCATCTTCCGCAATACGACATCGTCCTGTTTGCGTTCGCGGCGGCGGTGCAGAATCTCGCGCTCCTCTTCCAGGGAGGGATAGCCCATCGTCAGCTTCAACATGAAGCGGTCGAGTTGCGCTTCGGGCAATGGAAACGTCCCTTCGTATTCGATCGGGTTTTGAGTCGCGAGCACTAAAAACGGTTCGGGCAGGCGCAACGTCTCACCTTCGAGAGTCACCTGTCCCTCCTGCATGGCTTCGAGCAGCGCGGATTGCGTCTTCGGCGAGGCGCGGTTAATTTCATCGGCAAGCAGGACGTTGGTGAAGATCGGTCCCTTGCGCAGTTCAAATTTATTTTTTGTGCGGTTAAAAATGTAGCCGCCGGTGATATCGCCGGGCAAAAGATCGGGCGTGAACTGGATGCGCTTGAAGTCGAGACCCAGCACGGCGGCGAAACTGCGCGCGACAAGCGTCTTGCCGAGGCCGGGAAAATCTTCGAGCAGAATGTGTCCGCCCGCCAGCGCGGCGGACATGATCATTTCGAGCAGGGCGCGTTTGCCGACCACGGCGCGCTCCACTTCTGAAATTATTTTTTGCGAGAGGGATGAAACTTCTTTGATGTCGGACATGGTTACTCCGGGGAAATTATGAAGGATGAAAGATGAAAAAAACTTTGCGCTCTTCGCGAACTTAGCGGTTAGCCTGGTCTTTCTCCATTTGCGATTCGATGTAATCAATGGCTTGCGCCGGATCAATATCCAGCGGAGTCGGATTCTGTTTTTGGAACGGCCAGCGCGAGCGGGGATAATCGGAGAACGAACCGTTCACTCCCGACTCGAGATAGGCCGCGACCTCGCGCGGCGGGTCCCAGCCTGGAGCGTTGAGCGGCTCCCAGGTGGGCTTCGGTTCCCGCCGCGACTGGAACGCGATCAGCGCGCGGGCGAGTTTTCCCAGGCGGTTCGCGACCAGCCATTTGAAGTACAGCCCGCGCGGCGCGCCCTCCATCCAGCCCGCCAGCGATTCAACCGGTCCCGCCGCCTGTTTGCGATGTATTGCCTCTCTGCCGCGCGATTTCGATTCGGTGATGAGACTGGCGGCTTGCATGAGAAACACGCCCACCAGCAGGGCGATCCACAAAAAAATTTGCGGAAAGGCTTCGTAATATAAACGGACGATCCAGAAAATATAGATCAGGGGTTGGATGAGAGACTCTTCGATGAAGCCGCGCAGAAGGTAGGCAAGCGCGCCCGCCAAAAGAATCGCAAACAGGAGGCGGCGGTTCATGCAGGTTCTCCGCAGTAGCGCAGAATGTCGCTGAGACAGGCCGAGGCTTCGTCGCGTTCGCGGTCACCGGCCGAGCGCGCGCCGTAGCGGACAGATTCGAAGAGCCGCGTCAGCCGCCGGACCGGGTCGGCCGGGAGCCCGGAGCGGGTCAGGTGAGAGGCGAATTCATCCGGGGTCATGGCCGAGTCGCGGTGGAGTCCGCGACGGCGCGAGACCGAGTCGCTCATGCGCGCGTAGCAGCGGACGATGGCGTCCTCCCACTTTTCCCCGGCGGACAGTTCATCCAGCGATTGGCGCGCGGCGGAGGCAATCTCATCGAGGGCGGCGTCGGCTTGGGGACGAGTCCGCATGGAGGCGAACCTCTTTCCAAAAAACCAGAGCAGGCCAAACGTCACGAGCAGAACCGCGACGCTGATGAAATAGGTCAGCATGGGCGGCAGGTTCGGCGGAGCAAAGAGCGGCTCCGCGACTGTATCCGCTGACGGGACAGAGATGCCTTCGCTGAAGGTCGCCTGTTCGGAACTTAAAATACCGAAGGCTTGACGATGTTGGACAAGATAAAAAACCGCGAGGGCAAACAGCGCCAGGCGGACGATGGACCATAATAATTTTTTTCGGAGTTCGGGAGGGAGAAGCGCAGTGAGAAGCAGGACGATGAAGAAGATGCCAACCCAAAAAACAATGTGCTTCCACATCGAGACAGAGGCGATCTGATCGAGCAGCGCGGCGACGTTTACGGCGATGGTCTCGGAGCGCTCGCGTTCATACATGACCGGGTCGTTGAATTGAAGCGACTCCAGTCCGGCGGCGAGCAGGACGAGAGCGATGATCGCAAAGATGGAGACCATTAAGATGGCGACGCGCCCGGCGGGTTTGAGTTTCATCGGGCAGGATTGTACCATTCGGTTTAATCTGGATTCATCCCTCTGCGGAGGGGTTGGCGGCGCGCCATGCGGTTAGCGGTTTTTTGGTTTTCCCGAAACGGGTTTCTTTTTTGACGCGGGTTTCTCCCCGCTCTCTTTTTTCACGGCGGATTTCTTCGCCGCCGTCTTTTTTGTTTTCCTCTTGATGGTTTTCACTCCAGCAGATTCGGTCTTCGCTTCCTCCCTGGCCTTCAATATCTCATTCAATTTCTCCTGCAAAGAGGTCACTCCCGCTCCGTTCAAGGCGAAATAAATTTCGCGCCACTCTCTCCCCTCCACAAATCGCCAATCCAAAAACGCATGACACTTGTACGCGCCCAGCTCCACATACAATCCCTGCTCGCGGACCTCTCTGCACGAGCGGATGTATTCCAGATTGGTCACATAGTCGCGGAAGGTCACGTAGTCGTTTACCCCATTCGGTAGGTCGAGGGCGTCAGCAAGAGTTTTTTTGCGGAGGCGCCCGTCTTCAAGATACGCCGCAGACGTTTTGATCCACCCGCGCGTGTCCGCAAATTTATTATGGTAAATAATCAATCCGCGCTCCCCCATCCGTTCATCCGCTTCATATCCGCTGGTCACATTTGAATACGCAAACACATTTTCATCCACGTCTCCACTCGGCGTAAACAAGTCATACAAATAAAAATTGTCCACGCCCGCGAAGACGCGGCGGCGATGGAGCAGCGGCGAGATGATCTGCTCGTGGTAGCGGACGAAGCCCTCGTCGGGCGTCTCGTCCCATTTGGCGCGGCGATACTCCATCCCATATTTTTCGTGGAAGCCCTCGATCTGTCCATGCCCGAACATCGGCAGTCCGGGCAGGGTCGCGAGCAGAACGCACACGCCGAAATATTTGTCCGCTTTGCCGAACTGCTCGACGGCGGTCTTCTCGTCGGGGTTGTTCATGAAGTTGACATATCTCTGCAAAATGCGCGCGTCGAACTCCAGTGTGTTCTTGATCGCCATGCGATACTTGGCGTTATCCTCGTCCCTCAGCATGTGCATGAACGCCGAGTTGTAGACGCGGTGCATGCCCAGCGTGCGGACGAAGTATCCCTCCATCAGCCAGAACGCCTCGGCGAGCAGCAGCGTATCGGGGACTTCCGCCGCGACGCGGTCTACGACCTCGCGCCAGAATTCCTCGGGCAACGCCGCTTCAAACTCGGACCTGGTCAGGCCGCGCTCCGCCCGCGAGGGGATCGCGCCGCCCGCGCCGGGTTCGGGGAACCACAAGCGCTGGATGTGCTTCTTCGCCAGCGTCATCGCCGCGTCGAAGCGGATGATCGGGAAGTTGCGCGCCACGTGCAGGATGGTTTGAATGACGGCCTCGCGCACTTCGGCCTTGAGATAGTTGAGTTGCGCGGTGTCATTCCACGGGAAGGATGTGCCGTCGTTGCCGTGATAAATGTAGGTAGTCTTATGGTCGCTAGTCTGATAGTCTACTCGTCGGAAGACGACGGCGGCGTCGGAGTGGTTGTAGTAGTGGTCTTCGAGGAAAATGCCAGCGCGGGAATCTTCGGAGAGATTTTCGGAGTGGAAGGAATACGAAGGATAAGGAGGGGCATCAACCGAGAGGAACCAATCGGGATGTTCGATGACCCAGTTCGAGTCAATACCCATGTGATTGGGAACCATGTCCGCGGAGAGGCGAATGCCCCTCTGCCAGGCGCGCCAACGCAGATTCTCCAGCGCGCCCCAGCCGCCGAGATCGCCCGCAATGTCGTAACTCTTCAGCGAATACGCCGAAGCGACCGCGTCGGGCTGTCCCATGCGCTGTTTGATTTTCTGCGAAGCGTGGCTGCGCTCCCATAAACCGATCAGCCACAAGCCTGTAAATCCACGCCGCGCGAGGATATCAAGTTCTTCATCAGGGACTTGGTCGAGATGGGAAATGTCGCGCTGATATTTTTTCGAAAGTTGGTCGAGCCAGACGTAGGCATTCTTGGCGATCAAAACGAGTCGCGGCATCCATTCTTTGTCGGGGCTGTATCGTTCATGTTCGGAATAGCCTGCATACCCTGGGACCTCGGCGGTCGGTTTGAAATCGGAATGTCCCCGCGCGCGCATCGTGTCTTCGCGCACAAAATCGATCGCGCGCAAAAGCCGCGCAACAAATTCCCCGCCTAAAACTGTCCCCCATTTTTGGATGATGAATTCCAACTGCCCTTCAAGTGAATGCGGCGAAGCCAGCGCGGGCGCGCGCAGGATGTCTATCAGCGACTCGCCTGAAGCCGAAGATTCGTTATTCGATATTCGGCGAAAGTAATCGTCGAGGTTTTGGATGATTTTTGAATATGCGGTTTTATCGAGGGGCGCGTCGTCGAAGAGTTCGACCAACGGCCGCGCGGCCGGATTGGTGTTGTGCAGGTTCACGAGCAGCATTTCCTCAAGGCTGCGCGCGTCGCCGCGCAGCCTTGCAGGCTGTTCTTCCTGTTCCATGCCCTGCGCCTCCGTCCATTCTTCGCGGCTCAAAAATTCCTGCGGGCTGATTTCTCCGCGATAGATCGGCGCGGTCGGGAACGCGAAGACAAACGCCGCCTGAGTCTCACGCACGCGAGGCGCGCCCAGTTTCCCGTCGAGGAAGGAGGCGGCGCGGTTAAATTGCGCGGGCGCGGCGCGGCGCGTCAACAGCATCCGCAGGGCTTCGTCAATCAACCCCAGCGCGTAGAGGTCGCCTGCGGAAACATTCATCTGCGCGGCAATGTTTCGCGCGGCGGCAATGTTCTCGAATCGTAAACGCTCGAGCGCGAAACGGTCGCGCGCCTGGCGGGAGAGGCAGCCTGAATCCATGTCCTAATAATACCGCAAAGCAGTTTCGGCGGGGATTCGGTTATACTTTATTCCTGCATGTCTGCCTTAACTGTTGAACACATTGTCTTCATCCTGATGATGCTGGAAGCCGCCGCGTATGCGTTCGTATTGGTGAACGCGGTGCGGCGCCGCGCGGGACAGGAAATGATCGCGGCGCTGTTGACCGTCTTCGCGTTCGTGGCGCTGGCGTTGCACTTTACGGAGGCCGCCTGGCGCGCGGGCTGGCTGCCATCGGTGACCGTGCGGGGGATACAGAGCGTACAGGTTTTCGGCGCGTTCTTTCTGGCGCTGCTCCTGATCATGATCGTGCGCGCCTTTGTCCGCCTCGAAAGTTGGTCCTGGATGGTCTTTGGCGTGGTCTGGGCGGCAGGTCTTTTGATGGTGGACACGAACCTGCTCGCCCTGCCGGATATCCTCTGGTCGAATGGACAGATGATGTTGCCGCGCGACGGGCTCTCGCTCGGCTGGGCCATTTTGGGCTGGGTGATCTTTATGATCGGCGTGATTGCCAACATACTGGGAGCGTTGCGGCAACAGCGCCAGCCGATGCACCGCAACCGCCTTTCGTATTTTCTGCCGATCACCTTCCTCGTCGTCGCGAACGACCTGTTCATCCTGGGCGGGCTGCCGGTGCCGGGGCAACCCTTGCGCCTGGCCGCGACGCTGTTGATGGGCTATGTGTCGCTGACGCACAACCTGCCGGACGCGCGCCTGATCATGCGCCGCGCGCTGATCTACTTCGTCACAGCCCTGTTGCTCGTCGGTGTCTACCTGGCCATCGCGCTCGGTATTCAGCCGCTGTTTCAGTCTCTGTCCAATTACAACCCGGTGACCAGCGGCGCGGCAACGGTCATCGTGCTGGCCATTCTCGCCACGCCGCTGTTGGGACTGGTGCAGCGCTTCGTGGACCGCATGTTGCGCATTGACCGCACGAACGCGGGCCGTACGCTCCATCAATATAGCGAGGCCATCAGCAACATTCTCGACATGCAAAAACTGGCGAGCGTGGCGGTGGGACTGATCATTGAGTCGATGCAACTGCAACGCGGATTCCTCTTCCTCGTGGACAACGAAACCGGCGAGGACGGCGCGCGCCTCTTCCGCCTGCGCCCCGCCCGCGTGGGGGACGACACAGAATCGTTATCCATCACGCTCGGCGAACACGCGCCGGTCGTCTCACACTTCCTGCTGGAAATGAAACCGCTCCTGCAATATGACCTGGACCTGCTCTCTTCGTTTCGAGGCTTGACCTCCTCCGAGCGTCAGTGGTTCGCGCGCCTCGACGCGGACGTGTACGCGCCGATCTTCACCAACCGCCGCTGGATCGGCATGCTGGCTCTCGGACAGAAACTTTCGGGCAATCGCTTCACCGAAGATGACCTCGTCACAGTCAGCGCGCTGGCAAATCAAACCGCCGTCGCATTGGAAAACGCGCGACTGGTGGAAAACCTGATGAAATTGAACAGCGAGAACCGCCGCGCCTATCGCGACCTGGACAAAGCCAATCGCGACCTGGCGCGCCTCGATCAGACCAAGACCGATTTCATCAGCATCGCCTCGCACGAGCTCCGCACGCCCCTGACCGTGATGCGCGGCTACACGGAAATGCTGATCGAGGATGACGCGCTCGACGAAAACCTGAAACACATCGTCAAGTCGCTCCACAAAAGCACGCTGCGCCTGCACGAGATCATGGACTCGCTCTTCGACATCGCGCAGATTGATGCGCGCGCATTGCAGATCCACTGGCAAAAGGTGGACGCGGCCGCGCTGATCAGCGAGGTCGGTCACAGCCTGCAAAAATCGGTCGCGGCACGCAGGCAAAACCTGATCGTGGATATGCCGGCCCTGCCCACCGTCAAGGCCGACCCGAGTATCCTCAAGAAAGCGTTCGCGCACCTGCTCAACAATGCCATCAAGTTCACGCCGGACAACGGTTCCATCGCGGTCATGGGCAAGGCCGTCCCGCCATACGGACAGGAACTGCCCAACGGCGGGCTGGTTCTCACGGTCAGCGACACGGGCGTAGGCGTGGACCCGGAATTCAAGGAACTGATCTTCACCAAGTTCTACCAGAACAGCGACCTGGGAAAACACTCCACCAGCAAACTTCGTTTTCAGGGCGGCGGAGTGGGGCTGGGCCTGGCGCTCACCCGAGGCATCGTGGAGGCGCACGGCGGGCGCGTTTGGGTGGAAAGCCCCGGCCACGATGAGAAAAATTTCCCCGGCAGTAAATTCAACATCCTGCTGCCCCTGCCTAAAGTGGAACCCAGCGACACCTTCCCCGTCGGCAGGCCCGTGCAATTTACCATCGGCAGTGAAAACGGATCGGGCGGCAACTAGGGCCGCCCGATTTTTTTGTCACGGTTGACAGATGTGGATATCATCGAATTGAACAACGCTGTCTTCCAAAACCTCCAGCCAAATTCCGCCCGCGCCCAATGGAGCGGACTCGGCATGATCAACTTCCTGAACGCCGTTTGTGCTGACCTTCAACCTGCCATTCAACAGGCTGATCTCGACCACATGCCATTGGCCTGTGGCGTGAGTAAGGTCAACCTGCTTCAACATCTCACCTCCAGGGAATTTCATTGCTTGAGTCCAATTGGCAGCAAAGGAGATCAAATAGCGTTGATCACCGTCCCAGTGAAAGTTCAGATGCGCGCGCCCTTTTTCGATTTTTACCTTTAGCCGCCAGATGACATTCGCCCAGGATTCGGGGTGATTCGCATGGACATGCCCGCTTCCCTGCAAGACCTTCGAGCCGCCATCGGCGACGACAGTCCATGCGGAAGGCGGGTTGAATTCCCAGCCATTCGTGCCGGATTCAAAGTCACTGGCGAAGAGTTGGGTTTCGTTCGCGAAACAGGCAGAAGTGGAGGTGTCAGCTGGTTTCTGCGCGATAGCTGAAACGTTACTGGACACCACAGCGAGAAAATCGAGGATGCTTTGACCAATTTCCTCCGGTGCTTTGTCGTCACGGATGAGTTGCATGCCGCGCCCATCGCCGGGGAAGTTGATCCACTTGATTTGGCTTCCCGCAAGCGAACTGCATGTGGCGACATCTGACCCGGCAGATTTTTCCGTGGAAAAGCACCAGACCACTTTGCCCTCCGCGTCAAGTTTTTCCGCGTTGGTTTTGGTATCCAACCCGGCATAACTTCCGGCGGAGAGGGCGAGCACGCCGAGACAATCCCCGCACGCCGCAACCGACGCGTCCGCGCCGTTGTTCGCGCCGATGATGGCGATTCGATTCGCATCCACGTCCGGCATGGATTTGACCTGTTCCACTGCGGCTTTCACGTCCATGACCCAGCCTGCGCCCCATTGATTAAATTCTTCATCCGATAAATTATTTGGAATGGCAGGTCCGCTTTCGCCGAAGCCGCGCAGGTCAAGCGTGAAGACGGCGAACGACTGGTCAACAGGCATGGCGGGGAAGAGACCGTGCGCCGCGCCATCGGGGGGCCAATTTTGGAGCCAGTCCACTAAACCGAATTTCACCCAATTCTCTTGCGCGAGTCCATATTGATGGACAAGCAGAACCACCGGCGCGTTCGATTTCCATGAGGGATAGAAATATCCGACGAGCGCGTGTCCATCCTCGGCGGCGAATTCGACGCGGGACGGTTCCGGCTTGGGCTGAGAACCCGGAAGCGGAGTTGGTTCGATCTCACCGAGCGCGCGGGCCCTGATTTCAAACATATCGTCGCCAACCGAGCCGCCGAGGTCAATTTGAATATTGAAACTGCTGATGCGTTTGTTTTCCACAAGGGCGCGAGGAAATCTCACCTCGACCACATCGCCTTGCGCCGTTGCAATGGCGTCATTCGGCTCAGCGCTGCCGCCAATACCAGCCGCAAACACATTTCTCCCTTCGCGGGGCCAGACGGTCACAAAATAGTCCGGCGGTTTACTGTTCGTTTCAAAACCCAGATCGAATTTCCCGGTTACAGCAGGATCAACTAATTTGATGAAAAGATAAACATATTGATCGTTGATTACTGCCCGCACCTCCTCGATATCCGGGCTCCCTTGAGGGGCATCACCGGACGGATCGTAGGCGAGCGCTTCGTAGTTACCCCAATCACCGGAATTCCCATCAATGACGATGTTGGTCACACGCGGGGTTGCGGTGGATGTAATGGTCGGGCTGGGCGGAATGGGAGTTACGGTCGGTTGCGGCGTCGCGCTGGGCGCGAGGGTCGGGGGCGCTTCGGTTGTAGGCGCGCCCGCGCACGCGCTCAGTAACAGGGTCACGATCAAACCAAGAGATACCAGTACGCTGGGTTTCATGTCAGTCTCCTTTGGCATCCAATATAATCAGAACTTACGCATAATTGGCGTTCTCCCCTGGCGCCGCCCGTGATCTGCCAGGCAAATCAGGCAGGCGTAACGCCAGCAGGCGCGTTAGACCTTCGGCGCGCCCTACGCAAGGTTTTGCGTACGTCCTGATAATCTTATTCTCTCACAAAACAGTCTGGGTTCGCAAAGAATCAGGCGGCAGGTTACCTGCCGCCTGATTCTTTCCCCGTTGGGAATCCGCACTTCATGTTTCCGAGTTGTCATCCTCCTCGCGGGATGAGTCCCCCAACATGCGGACAATTGCATCTTTGATTTTCGCCATGCCCTGAAAGTAGGCCCGCTCCCCGCTTTGGACGCGCTCCACCGATCCGCGCCAGATGGATTCGTCGTCGCTTTTCTCCCGCCACAAGCGGACGATGAAGGTGAAGGGGTTTTGCCTTTCGGGTTGCATGAGATGAACCGGGGCAAATCTCAACTACGGCGCAACGTACGTGGACGCGAACGGCGCGCTCAACCCGCACACACGGATGTCATCGAAGTACATCACGGTCAGGGACTTGTCGGTGAACGGGCCGATCCAGATTCCGAGGGTCTTTTCGGGAAGCGGCTCGGGGTCGGTGAAGTCAATCACGGGTTTACCGTCCAGCCACATTTGAACGTTGCCCTGGAACACAGAGAGTTCCGCGTAATGCCATGTCATCTCGAGTTGCTTGAACCTTCCAGACTTCACAAACTTGTCCGAGGCAATCTGGTCGGCATTATCGAATAGTGTGCGGTTGAGATAAACCTGAGCTTGCCCTCCCGCCAGATTGAAGTTATAGGTAGCGCGGATCAACTCCATTCCGCCAAAAGTCAACGGGCCGAACGAATTCCACGAGAACTGCGGCGCAGTGGGACGGCTCACCATGAACTTCATGCGCCAGACGGAATCGCCGAACAAACCCGGGGCGCCTCCCATGTTATTCTGCGCGTAATTGGAGCCCAGCCAGGCGTCGTTGTAATCGGTGATTTTTGTGGCATCAATCGTCCACACGGAATTCGCCGCATCATCTGCCGCCGGGCCGACATAGATGCTGGCGTTGTTACTACCGTGATACAGCCAATTCTGCGCCTCGCCATCCTGATAATCTTCAACATAGAGCAGAGACTCGCCCGCGCCGCACGCATCCGAGGGAAGCAGTCCGAACGGGTCGCGTTCCAGTTTCAAGACGATCTCGTTCGGTCCACGATTCAGGTTGAACGACTGCTCGCCGCTGAAATATCCCTGCGCAAGAACGGTCACGGTTCCGGCCGGACCTCCGAGGTTGCTCCACACGGCTTGACCGGACGCGTCCGCCGCGACGGGTTCGTCGCTGCCGGACATGGGGAAGAACGCCAGCGCCCCCGCGATGGGATTCCCCGCCTCATCCGTCACCTTGACCGTAAGATCATACGGCAATGGCGTAGCGGTCGGTGTCGGTGGCGGAGTGCTGGTCGGCTTCGGAGTCGGGGTCCAGGCCGCAGCGGTCATGGCGGCGATCTCCTCGGGCGAGGGTCCGCAGGCCCCTAGGATGATCGTCAGAAGTAGAAGAACGGTGAACGTCAGTTGTTTGGATTTCATGTCAGCCTCCTTTGACTGGTATCTGCCGACATGCTACTCCCCCGCTCTCACAAAACTCTCACAGTGGAGGTGGGCATGTAGATATGTAGACACGTAGACACGTACACACGTAGACACGTAGACATGTAGACATGTAGACACGTAGACACGTAGACATGTAGACACGTACACACGTAGACACGTAGACATGTAGACATGTAGACACGTAGACATGTAGACATGTAGACACGTAGACACGTACCTGTATACCTGTGTACCTGTGTACCTGTATACCTGTATACCTGTATACCTGTATACCTGTGTACCTGTGTACCTGTGTACCTGTGTACCTGTATACCTGCCTACGGCCTACGGCTTACCACTACGCTTTTCCTTCCAGGCCCAAAATCTTTTTCAGCCTCCAGCCAGATTCCATATAAACATCCACCAATCCGCGACCAAAACGGGAGGCGGCCTGCTCGAAACTTTTTGAATCAACGTAGCCTTCAAAGACCGAATCGGTCACCCACTTTCCATAGGGTGCGCCGAGCAAGACACTGCTGACGCGCAGGTCGGTGTTGTGGATGAGGTTGATGCTTCGCAACGTGACTTCGATGTCCGCGTCCGCGTGGAGGTGTTGCTGTGTCGCCCCGTCCACGCCGACGCGGCGCAGGAAGGTGTCCACGACTTCGGGATGGCTGACCCAGATGCGTCCAAGCGTTTCAGCGAGTTGTGGATGTAGCGCCTTTTTGAAGTTGACATGCTTCTCGATGAAAGCCAGCGCTTCCTGCGGGTGGAACCATCCGACCGGGGCGAGCAAACGCAAGTGCTGTGCGATCCGCTCCGGGTCCGAGGCGAGGCGGGCGGCCAGCAGAGGGAAGTCAAATTGATGGGCGCGCGCGCAGCGCATCCCAAGCGGGAAAAATGCGATCGGGCCGAACAGTCCGAGCGTGCCGCGCGAGACGCCTTCGAGGAACATGTCGGGATGTTCCTCCGCAAAGCGCGCCGTCAAATTTTCGAGCGTGTGCAAACCGTTGAGTGAAAGCGGTTTGATGCGCGGCGCGTTGAGCGGCTGGAACGTCATCAACAACCATAAACGAACTTCGGGATCATTGACCGAATCGAAAAGAGTTTGGATCGCCTGCAATGCCTGTGCCTCGCGCAGGTTGATCCACATACAAAGTTGATGATGCGCGAGGTAACGCACCGCGTCGGAGGGGCAGGCCAGCAACAGGCGAAGATCGTCCAGCGAAATTTGATCGAGGCCGTCGCCGCGCAGTTTGAGGCAGTGAAGCATGCGGCGATATGCGGCATCCACCTCGGGCGTGAGCGAACCAACATGCGCCACCGCCTCCACCGCGCCGCGATCGGCAGGCCAGGAGGTGGTGTTGATCGAAAGCAATCGCTGGACGAGCAGGCGTCCGATGCGATTCGATTCGGAGGGCAGGCGTAGTTTCTTTACCGCGAGCGTGTGGATCAGGCGCTCGGCCTCGTCCAGCGATTTTTTGTCGAGGCCATAGCGCGTGAAGAATCCCATGATGCGCATGCCCACTTGCAGGCGCGGCGAGGCGGTGATGAAGGTGCGCAGGCTGATGTCGTCGAGCAGATGATGCAGGACGGCGAGGACGATGCGCGGGTCGCGCTGGTAGATGGCGTTGATCACAACGATCATCGTCTGGCGCGTGAACGCGTCGCGCGAGTCGGAAGCGAATCGGAACAGGTCGAAGCCCGTCTGCCCCATGTGGCTGGCGGCGAAGAGCGCGGCGCGCTTGGATTCTGCGGCGGGGCGGGCGAGCAGACGGCTGGCGAATTGTTGGGCGAGCGAGGCGTCCTCTTGATGGAGCGAGGCCAGTCCCTCGATTACAAGTTGGCGCGCTTCGGAGGATTCGCTTTCAGCCAGCAGGATGAATTGCTCCATGTTTTTTCCAAGCAGGAGCAGAGTTAAGGCCGCGCCCCACAAGGCGGGGAAGGCGCGCGAGTCGCGCGCCATGTTGATGATGCAATCTTCGTCGAGACTTCCTTCCGCGCATTGCGCGTCGTAATATTGCGCCAGCAGATATTCGAGCAGTCGTTCGTGCGCGAAGCGCAGGCGCGGCGCAAAATCGGCGCCCGCGAGGGCCAGCACGCCCGCCTCGAGCAGGCGTTGGAGCGGCGCGTGCGGATCGTCGGCAAGGGCGGCCTGGAAGGCGGGGTCGGCGCGCAACTCGGTTAACGACAGTTGCGCCTGACGTTTCTGCACGATGCGCGCGACCAGATCGGCAACCAGCGCGCGCGCGGATGGATGACTCACGACTCGCTCGAAGTAATTGTGGAATAGCCGTCCCGTTGAACCCGTGACAGGAATGGCTTGTCCCTGCCAGGTTTCGGCAGTGAGGCGCAAGAGGAAAGGCGTGCGGCAGCGTTCGCGCATTTCATCGGAGAGTTCATCGTATGAGTTTTTGATCTTGAAGAATTGTCGGAAGGCTTCAAAACTTGCGCTTGTTTCTTCGGGCGTGTATGGGCCCACCGCGATCGGCTCGCGCTGGAAATAACAGCCCCAGTTCAAATTGGCCGCGCCGCTGAGGGACAGGGCGCGCCACGCATGTTCGCGGCAGGCAATGACGAACTTCACGGCATGCGTATCTGTTTGGTGATGGACCGCGGCGATCAATGAGTCGAGTCGGCGTAACAGGTCGGCGGGGGCGGCGCCCAGGTCGTGAAAGGCATTCAACTCGTCGAGCAGAATCCAGACCGCGCGGCCGCGCCCAGCCGCCTCGCGGCCGAGCGCGGACAAAGCCTCCTCCGGCGAAATGGTTTCCGACCCCCACAGTTGACGCGTCAATTCGCGGTGAAGGTTGAGCGTGAGGCTGGACGAATCGAGCAGCAGTACCAGGTCGCCGCGCTCCAGCCGCGTTTCGGCCAGGCGCGCGAGATAGGCGCTCTTGCCGCAGCCAGACTGGCCAATCAGTATCAGGCCAACTGCATCGGAGGCGCTGAACGCTTCCATGTTTTTGTCCAGAGCGGCGCGCGGCGTGTACAGGTCTGGCAGGTATTGTTTGGCGAGGCGCATTTCGGCGAGACGGTGTTCCGAAATTTTTTGCACGGCTGCGCGGCGATTCGACCAGTGATCTTCAAGCGGCGCGGTCTGGCGAATCTTGAGATAGAGCGCTTCGGTCTCGGGCATGGGCGCGATGCCGAGTTCGCGCATTAAAATAGTTTTGCAGGTTTGATACTGCGCCAGCGCGACGGGGCGGTCGCCGAGCGCGGCATACAGGCGCATCAAGGCGCGGTGCATCTCTTCGCGCAACGGGTCGAGGGCGGCGAGGCGTTTTGCGATGGCAATGGCCTCGTTGAATTCTCCGCGCGACTCGTGGTGGCGAAGCAATCCATCCAATACACTGCGGAAGAGGTCTGCAAGTTGTTCGCGTTCGAGCAGGCACCAGTCGGCGTAACAGCCTTCGAGAAATTCGCCGCGATAGGATGCGAGCGCTTCCTGCAATGCAGAAACGTCGCCGCGTTTAACCAGCGCGCGAAATTGGTGAATGTCCACCTGTTCGGCAGGGATCTTTAACGCGAGCGTGTCGCGCGTCAGCTCAAGATATTGATCCGCTTTGCCCAACGACTGACGGACGCGCCACAACTCGGTGTTGAGACTGGCGCGCGCCTTGTCGTCTGTTTTTTCGGGCCAGAGATTCCCGGCAAGACTTGCGCGCAAATGCGGATGATTGGGTTGCGAGGCCAGAATGGCAAAGAGTTCGCGGGATCGTTGTGTGGGAAATGGCGGCAGTAATGTATCCCCATCGAAAACTTGTATCGAGCTGAAGAGGTGGATGGTTAGCATGGGGGGAGGGACACAGGTATACAGGGATACAGGTACACAGGTACACAAGTACACAGGTACACGGGTACACGGGTACACAGGTACACAGGTACACAAGTACACAGGTATACAGGTATACAGGTATACAGGTATACAGGTATACAGGTATACAGGTACACAGGCGGTGTGTCTACGTGTCTACGTGTCTACGTGTCTACATGTCTACATGTCTACATGTCTACATGTCTACATGTCTACATATGTACGCGTCTACATGTCTACATTCTCTTCAGCCATAACCAGCCGATCAACGCATACAACAAACCCAATAACAACAAAGTGAATTTTATCGCAGCGCAGACAGAGGCGATCAACGGCCACAATGAAAATAGCGGACTGAGCAGAGAATGAAGCAAGCCGTAATTTTCAACGGCGTCGAACAACGGCGCGGCCAACGCGGCCCAACCCATCCACGCGCCCAGACGCGCGAACCCGCCGGTGTGACGCCTAGACGCGAGCAGGATTCCGAGCGAGAGCGCGAGAGCGTAGAGCGGCATGAAGAGATAATCCATGCCAAGGCCGAAGGCGGCCAGCAGGCGCGCGTGCTCGCTCCACGAGTTGACCATGTCCACGGAGGCGCCGGGCGACCGCGCCAACTCCAATGAGACGATGCCATTCGGCGCGGCAGGAGTCCGAAGCGGCTCGTCCAGCACGCGGAAGACGGCAAAGAGCAGAAGGGTCAATGCGAGGAAGAGGATGAAGAGAGGTTTTCGTTTTTCGGGTGAGATGAATTCAAGAGGGTGGCGCATGGCATATTCCATCGAAAGTCGAAAGTCAAAGGTTAAGGTCTGCTGACTTTCGACTTTTGACCTGTGACTATATTTTTCTACGGTACACGCGATGATTTTTATATTCCACCCCATTCAAATTTTTCAAGTCTGCGCGCATCTGTTCGGTGGTCTCGGCAACCTGGGTCATCTCGACGTGTTCGAATTGACCGAAGTCGAGCAGGGTCTTGCCCATTTCATAGTAGAGGAGAGCGTTGCCGCCCTGGCCTTGAAATTCCGGCAGGATGCCCATCCCGTTTCCGCTGACGGTCTTCGTGCGCCTCATTTCCAACAGCAGATCGGGGAGGCCGAACGGGAGCAGACGCCCCCGTGCGCGCTGCAACGCGGCAGAAACATCCGGAAAGGCGAAGAGGAATCCAACGATCTCTTCCTCGTGCAGGATGACCTTGATCAGGCGGTGGTCGGCGACGAGGAAGATGTTGTCCACGGCGTATTGGATGTCGCCGGGCGAAAAGGGATAATATTCCCAGTTGTGGATGAAGGCTTTGTTGTATGCGGCTCCAATGCGCGGCGCCCATGAGACCAATTCACGTTTGCTCTTGAAGCGTTTCACCCACAGACTGCCGCGTTCGAGCACGCGTTTGGCAATGCGTTCGACGCGTTCGGGAATCTTGAATGACTCAGTGGGAAGATAGCACGAGACAAAGTCCACCTCCTTTTCAAAGCCGAGCGCCTCAACTAATTTGGGATAGTAATCGAAGTTGTAGTTCATCATCGTCATCATCTGGCGCTGCTCGAAGCCTTGCACTTGAATCCCGTAGCCGTCGAACGGAGACAAGCCTTTGGGGCCGATCAAGGTGTCCATGCCGCGCGCCCGCGCCCAGTCCAAGACAGAGGCAAAGAGGGCGTCTGCCACGGATGGATCGTCCACAGATTCAAAAAAGGCGAACTGCGCTTTCTTCGTCCCGTGATATTTGTTGAAGGGTTTGTTGATGCCCCCGCAAATGCGTCCCACCACTTCCCCATCGCGGACGGCGAGGAAGAAGTCCGCTTCGGAGTGTTCGAAGAAGGGATGTTTCTTGCGGTTGAGCGGCAGGTAGGCGTCCACAAAAAGAGGCGGCACCCATTGCGCGCAATCGCGATAGAGGCGATACGGAAATTCGACAAAACGCCTGACCTGGTCCTTGTTGCTGGTATCTATCTGTTCGATAACAAGCATGCAACCTCTGGAGGTGGAAGCGACGCTGCCATTATACGGCAGGACTGTGGGAACGAAGGCGGTTTGCCGGGTCAATCTGCCAGTTCGGGAATCGGCTCGGCGACGGCGCGGCGCGCAAGGTGGTTTTCAACCCAGAAAATAATCAGCGCCAGCCAGACAATGCCAAAGCCGATCAGGTGCGAGCGGTCGAACGGCTCTTTGTAGATGAAGACGCCGATCAGAAATTGCAGGGTCGGCGCGATATATTGAAGGAGGCCGACCATCGTCAGCGGGATCTGCCTGGCGGCGGAAGCGAACATGAGCAGTGGGATGGTGGTGACGACGCCCGCGCCCGCGAGCAGGAGGTCAACGATCGGCCGATCATGCAGAAAGACGCCCGCGCCTGTCGCTTCCACATAGAGCAGGTAGATCAGCGCCACAGGGAAGACGGCGGCGGTTTCGAGCGCGAGGCCATACAGCGAGCCGAGCGGCGCGATCTTTTTGACAAGGCCGTACAGGCCAAAGGAAAACGCCAGCGAGAGCGCGATCCACGGCAGGCGGCCATACACGAACGTTAAATAAAGGACGCCGAGCGCGGCGACCGCGACGGGAATCCATTGCGCGAAACGCAGGCGCTCGCGCAGAAAAATAACGCCGAATAAAACGCTCAAAAGCGGATTAATAAAATATCCAAGACTGGTCTCGACGATAAAATCCGCGTTCACTCCCCACACATAAATGAGCCAGTTGATCGAAAGCAGGATGCCCGCCAGGGCGTATACGCCGATCACCTTTGGGCGGAGCGCCGCGCGAAAATCCCGCCATTGTTTGGTCAGCAGGATGAAGGCAACCAGGACAATGAACGACCAGCCAATGCGATGCCCGATGATCTGCAGGGCGGGGACCGCATGCAGAAACTTCCAATAGATGGGAAACAATCCCCAGAGCGCGTATGCGCCCAAGCCGTAAAGAATGCCCTTTTTCATGCGACGAGTATAACCGATGGCGGAAAAACCCCCCGCTTCTTTCTGAACGGGGAGCCTGCTCCGCGTTGCTTACGCGGGGACGGCAGTGTAGCCCTTGCGTTTGACGGCCTCCACGATCTGCGCGGCGGTGAGACGGGTCTCGTCGTACTCAACAGTCATGCTTAGCTTGTGATAGCTGGCGTTGATCTCTTTGACGCCGTCGAGGGAATCTTCGAGACTCTCCAGTTTCATGGCGCAGTTTGAGCAGGACATATCTGCGACGCGGAAGGTTTGTTTGATCATGGGGTCTCCAACTTATCAGTCCGACGCTGGAGAGCGTCGCCTGTGTTGTGACTGGATGGCGCGGGGACGTTTTCTACGTCAGGACTTACGCATAATTGGCGTTCTCTAACGCCAGCAGGCGCGTTAGAGAACGCGCCCTACGCAAGATTTTGCGTAAGTTCTGTACGTTTAGTTTACTCGAATACGATCTGGCCTGTGTACATGCCCATCGAGCAGGTGAAGAAGAGTTTTGTCCCTGCGGGCTGGGGAGGGATGTTCACCTGGACCGTTCCGCTGGCGGGCAGGAGTTGGTAGAAGTTCAGGCTGGGGATGACAAAGTCGCGCGCGCAGGAATACGTTTCATTGGTGACAAGATCGAGCGTGAAGGCGGTGTCGGCGGCGGCGCGCAGCGTGCGCGGGAAGTATCCCTGGTTTTGCACGTTGACCGTCAGCGAGCCGTCCGCGTCGAGCGCGGGGGCGGAAGCGCTGGATGGGGCGAACCACGCGCGCGTCAGGTTTTGAAGCGAGAGAGGCGAACCGATCAGGTTGAGTCCCGAGTCGAGCGTCACGAATCCGAAGATCAAAACGACGGCGGCGACGAATCGCATGAAAAATTTTTCGAGTTTCGCGCCGAGGGTCGTCGTCAACCAGGCGAGAGCGAAGAAGACGGGACTCGTGCCGAGCGTGAAGGCGAGCATCAGCGCCGCGCCCATGAGCGCGCTGCCTGTGCCGAGGGCGGTGGCCATCATGGCTTGCGTCACGCCGCAGGGAATGAAGACAGTCAGCGCGCCGAGGAAGAGGGGCGTGAAGGTGTCGGCGCCTTTGGCGGTGCGGCGGATGTAGCGCGTGATGAATTTGGGCGGCTCGATGGAGAAGTAGCGAAAGATCGGATGCACGTTGAACATGCGCAGCGCGTTGCCGATCATGAAAATTCCGATGGCGATCATCAGAAACGCGCGGGTCATGGGACTGAGGCTGAGGAAGGAACCGAGCCAGCCAAGCAGCGCGCCGAGCAATGTGTATGCCGCAACTTTCGCGACCAGAAACAGAAAGATGGGCAGCGCGGAGTTGGCATGCGGCGCGGGGACGGATTCGATTTTCTTCGCGTGTTTTTTCGGATGGGTCTTCGGCGCGTGCGCGAGAAAATCCTGTTCGATCTGATGCGCCAGCGAGGAAGCCAGCAAGCCTCCCTGCACCGCGAGGCAACTCAAACCGCCTGTGGTGAGGCCAGTGACGAAGGCGACGACGATCTGCGCCCACGCGCCCGAAGCGGGAGCGATCGTCTGCGCGCCGCTGGGCTGGAAAATGAGCAGGGCAAAGGCAACCGCCACCAACACCACGCCAAGCGTGACGAGAACGACGGGATCGCTGAATGGATTTTGTTGTTTGGTCATGGGGTCTCTGGGGGGCAGGTATACAGGTGATGCGTCTACGTGTCTACGTGTCTACGTGTCTACGTGTTTACCTGTCTACGTGTCTACCTATCTACGTGTCTACCTGTCTACCTGTCTACGTGTCTACGTGTCTACGTGTCTACAAACTTACGCGGCGCAGCCTTAAGCTATTGCTCACCACAAAGACGCTGCTAAACGCCATCGCGCCTGCCGCAAGCATGGGATTCAACCAACCGAGCGCGGCGGCGGGGATCAGGATCACGTTGTAGAAGAACGCCCAGAACAAATTTTGTTTGATCGTCGAGAGCGTCTTGCGCGAAAGCGAGATGGCGCGCGCCACGCCGCGCAGGTCGCCGCTCATCAATGTGACAGGCGCGGCGGCGATGGCGACATCCGTTCCTGTGCCGATGGCAATTCCAACATCGGCTTGCGCGAGCGCGGGGGCGTCGTTGATGCCGTCGCCAACCATTGCGATCACGTCGAAAGTCGAATGTCGAAGGTCGGACGACTTTCGACCTTTGACTTGCGACTGTAATTTTTTCACTTCAGATGATTTTCCTTCAGGTAAAACCTCAGCCAGCACTTCATCAATGCCAACTTGTTTGGCAATCGCTTCGGCGGTTTTTTGGTTATCGCCTGTGATCATGGCAACTTTCAAACCCATGCGATGAAGATCATCAATCGCGTCTTTTGAATTTTCTTTCAGCGTATCCGCCACCGCGATCACGCCAGCGACTTGTCCGTCAACCGCGACAAGCATCGCAGTCTTCGCCTCCGATTGCAAACGAGAGACTTCGGATTCGAGTCCATTCAAGGGATAGTTCCGCGCGTTCATCATGCGGAGATTGCCAACGGCAACGCTTCTTCCCTCCACTTCAGCCTGCACGCCATGCCCAGCCTCTGCCGCAAACCCAGCCGCTTCGCCCAAACCCAACCCCCGAGCAGTCGCCTCCGCCCAGATCGCCTCGCCAAGCGGATGTTCGCTGCCTTTTTCAACTGACGCGGCAAGGCGGAGGAGTTCGTCGGACGATATTCGATATTCGTTATTCGACTTACTGTCATCGAGTATCGAATCCCGAGTAACGATATCTGTTACTGCGGGTTGACCCTTCGTGATCGTCCCCGTTTTGTCGAGAACCACCACATTGACCTTGCCCGCGCGTTCGAGCGCTTCGCTGTTGCGGAAGAGGACACCGATCTCCGCGCCCTTGCCTGTGCCGACCATGACGGCCGTTGGGGTGGCGAGTCCCATCGCGCACGGACAGGCGATCACCAGCACCGCGACCATGTTAATTAACGCAGTGGTGAAAGTCGAGTCGGTAAATTGGTAATTGGCAAACTGGGGAACGAGGAAATACCAAACCGCGAACGTCAGCAGGGCGATGACGACGACAATGGGGACAAACACCGCCGAGACTTGATCGGCGAGTTTTTGAATCGGAGCCTTGCTTCCCTGCGCGTCTTCCACAAGTTTGATGATCCGTGCCAGGGCGGTTTCTTTGCCAACTTTGGTCGCTTCGAATTTGAGCAGTCCCAGTTTGTTGAGCGTCGCGCCGATGACCGCGTCGCCTTGCTTCTTTTCAACAGGAAGCGACTCGCCCGTCAGCATGGACTCGTCCACGCTGGACTTGCCTTCGATCACCACGCCGTCCACGGGAATCGTTTCGCCTGGCTTGACGAGGACCACGTCGCCGACGCGCACGTCGTCAATCGAAACGGAAATCTCCTCCCCGTCGCCTGCCCCGCCGTTTGCAGCGGGGCGGATGACGCGGGCGGTCTTGGCGCGGAGTCCCATCAACTTTTTGATCGCTTCCGAGGTGCGTCCCTTTGCGCGCGCTTCCAAAAATTTCCCCAGTTTGATGAGCGTAATGATCACCGCCGCCGTCTCGAAATAGACGTGACCCGCGAGCCAGCCGAATGTGATCGGGAGCGAGTAAAAGAAGGCGGCGGAGGAGCCCATCACGATCAGCACGTCCATATTGGCGGATTTGTTGCGCAGGGCTTTGAACGCGCCGACGTAATACTGCCAGCCGACATAGAACTGCACGGGCGCGGCCAGCGCGAGCATGAGCCAGTTCGTCCACGCGGCGGGCGCGCGCGTCATGCCTGCCATCGCAGACATCGCGTAGAACGCGTCGGGCAGCAGGTTGAAGTCGCGCGTCATCGCGAACAGGAAGAGCGGGACCGTGAAGATCAGGCCGATGATGAGTAGGCGGCGCTGTTCGTTGATCTCGTGTTCGCGGGCTTTGGCTTCGGCGTCTTCCGCTTCGCCTCCCAACTCCACCGCCTCAAACCCCGACTTTGAAATTGCCGCGCGGATCTCAGACTGACTCACTACTGTGGGCACATAACGCACGCGCGCTTTTTCATTTGCAAAATTGACTTGCGCTTCGAGCACGCCTTCAAGACTCGCAAGCGACTTTTCAAGCCGCCGCGCATCGTTGTCATCGGAGAGTCGCTTGATGATGATCTCGGCGTCGCCAGTCGCCACGCCGTATCCCGCGCGATTGACGCGGGCAATGAAATCTGTGATTCCCAGCTTTGCAGAATCAAAATCCACAGTGGCGCGTTCGGACGACAGATTGACAACGGCTGAATTGACGCCATCGAGCTTCTTGAGGTTGCGTTCAACGGTGGCGACGCAGTTGGCACAGGTCATGCCTGTGATGGGGAGAGTGAGTTGTTTTGTGTCCATTGAGGTAATCAGGCGAGCAGGTATACAGGTATACAGGTATACAGGTACACAAGTACACAGGGGACGTGTTTACGTGTCTACGTGTTTACGTGTCTACGTGTTTACGTGTCTACGTGTCTACGTGTTTACGTGTCTACGTGTCTACATGCCTACGTGTCTACGTGTTTACGTGTCTACGTGTCTACGTGTCTACGTGTCTACATGCCTACGTGTCTACGTGTTTACGTGTCTACGTGTCTACGTGTCTACGTGTCTACGTATCTACGTGTCTACGTGTCTACGTATCTACGTGTCTACGTGTCTACGTGTCTACGTGTCTACGTGTCTACATACCCACGTGTCTACATTTACAGAGTGATCAACCCCTCCGCAGGATAGTTGATCTCGGCCAGCAATGCCTTGATCTTGCCTTCATCCGCGGGCGACTCGAAAGCGATGGTGACTTTTTTGCTGTCAACCTCGGCCTTCACAGACTGGACGCCTTGCAATTCAGCCACTTCGCTTTCGATCGTGTGCGTGCAATGCGCGCACGAAATGGCGGGGACGGTATAGGTGACGATGGTCATGGTATTTTCTCCTTTTGGGTTTGGGGTTAGTTCTACTTGTCTACTTGTCTACGTGTCTACGTGTTTACGTGTCTACTTGTCTACTTGTCTATGTGTTTACCTGTCTACGTGTTTACCTGTCCACTTGTCTACGTGTCAACGCGTCTACCTACTTACTACACCTTCGTAGACATCTCGAATACTTCGGTGATTTCTTTCAGCACCTTCTCGCGTTCTTTCGCGTTGTTTCCTTTGATGGCGGTAATGACGCATGAGTTCAAGTGATTCTCCAGAATCTGCGCGCTGACCTTGTTCAACGCCGCATCCACCGCCTGAATCTGGCGGATCACGTCAATGCAATACGAGTCTTCTTCCACCATGCGGATGACGCCACGCAGGTGGCCTTCGATGGTTTTCAGTCGGCGGAGGGTGGTATCGTTTTCCATGGGGCCTCTACTTTCAAGAACGCGCGTGCCGCCGTTCTCTTACCCCTCCCAGGGGGGATGGGATAGGCCAAATATACATTAGCGCGCGGAGAAGGTCAATATGACAATCATCCAGGGTTTGGGCGCAGAATGGAAAAAAAGAATATGCCGCGCAGGATTTCACGCGGCATATCGGGCGCGCATAAAAAAACCAGGCCTCTACAAGAAGCCTGGTTTTTCTCATTCTAGTAAACCTCGTGCACGGTGTTATACACGTTGAACTTGCCGGTTGGGGTGATCAGGTCGGGGATGCGGAAGAGTTCCTCCAGCGTCACGTCATCGTAGATCACAATCTCGCCGGTCTCGCCAGGCTTGGAGGCGTCGCCCCACACGCTCACCCAGACCTGCGTCCCATCCATGTTGTATTCAAAGTGAACCGCACGCCCATAATCGGCCACTTCCCAGCACTTGTGGACTTTCGTCGGATCGGATTTGGCGATCACGCACACCGTTCGCTGCAATTTCTCATCCGAGTTGAGCGTGAAGTCCACCCAGATCCATTTGCTGTTGGGATGCGTCTTGACGAAGAGACTCCCTGCGCCAGGCAGTTCGATATTGCGGACCACCTTCCACGCGCTGTCCGGATTCCCTTCCGGGTCGGTGCCGATGGCGATCAGCGACGGGGCGCTCAAGTGGGGTGTGCTCCAGACCGGGCCGAATTCGGGGTCAATCCAGTTCGCGCCGCGGCCCGGATGCGGAACCTCAGGCGTATCCACCATCGCGACCAAAGACTCGGTCTCCGAATCCACCACCACGATCTTGTTGGACTGATTCGCCGCCACAAGGAAGTAACGCTTCGTGGAATCCCAGCCCCCGTCGTGCAGGTAGAGCGCTGCGCCGATCTGCTTGATGATGGGGCTCATGGGATCAGTGTAGTTCACCAGCCAGATCTGGCCGGTCTCCTTCACATTGACGATCCATTCCGGTTTGTAAGGTGATGCGATGATGCTCGCCACGCGCGGGTCGTCCACATATTCGTGCGTCGTGGAAGTGTAGCCGCGCACCCCGACCACATTGATCGGTTCGAGCGTCTGCCCATCGAGAATGGAGAAATGCGGCGGCCAGTAGCAGCCAACGACCGCATACTTATCCGTGAAGTCGCCCAGTTCGCCGTTGTACTTGCTCACCTCCACCGAACGCGCGTCGTAGCAGGTTTGCACTTCGGCCACCTTCGCGGGAATCTCCATCCACAGATCCACCAGCGCCAGCTTGCCGTCGCGGCCGATCACGTAGACGTACCGGCCGGTCGCGGACATGCGCGAGATATGCACCGCGTATCCCGTATCCACCCTGGCGACGATCTCGTGGGTGTCGCCGTCAATGATCGCCACCTGTCCCGCGTCCCGCAGCGTGACCGAGAAATAATTTTCCCAGTTACGCTCGGTCTGTGGTTCCGTCGGGCGATCTTCCGGCTCGACAAATACCTTCCACGATTCCTTCATCTGGCTGAGTGAAAGTTCAGGCGGCGCGGGCGGTTCGTTTTGCAGATACTTCGCCATGATCTCGGTTTGTTCCTGCGAAAAGAATCCCTGCTTCCCCCAGTCGGGCATGCCCTTGGGCGTGCCGTTATAAATGATCGAGGCCAGCGCCAGCGTTCCCTTTTCGAGAGTCAGGTCGGGGGTCAGGGCCGGGCCGGTCGCGCCCTTGCGTAACGTTCCATGACAACCCGCGCAACGTTCGAAGAAGGTTTGCTTTGCCCAGGCAAAATCCTCATCGGAGAGGTCCACGTCGGCGCGGCTGGTGTCCACCGTAATGTCCGTCCCAGCCATCAACGATTCGCCGCCGGGCAGTGTATCAAGATAGCCAACGATCAAACCGATCTCCGTGGAGGAAAGCGTCTCACTCAACGCCGCGGGCATCAGACCCTTCTGGCAGACGCCAGACGGGCAATCCGGCGCAATGAAGGCATCCGGCTCGACAATCGCTTCGTACAAATACTCCTCAGCCGTCTTCGCGCTTCCGGTGTAGGTTCCATCTGCGATGTGCATCTCAGCCATCTCGCCGATCTGCGAAAGGTCCGGGCCGATCGCGCCGATCGCGCCAGGGATGCCGGGAATGGCATGACACGCGCCGCATCCACCCTTAACGAACGCGTCGGTCACAGCCTGCGGCTCGAGCGTGACTTCCTCGGGCTTCCCCGCCTCTTCGGACGGAGCGCAGCCGGAAACAACCAGGGCAACTATCACCAACGCCAGCCCCAGCCAGACAAACATTTTCTTCAACATTCGTTTCTCCTTATTTGTGATGTGCCGCACATTATCGTGCAGACCCTCACAATTGACTGTAACAAAGGTCACAAAATTGGTCTGATTAAAAGTGGAAATTGGGGATTCATTGCCGGACGGCCTGGACTGACGTATACTCACAGGCGATGAAACCACGCCCGCTTCTCTCCTGGAGCCTGAGCCTGCTCATTCCATTGCTGGCTGCGTGCGGCCCCCGGCCTTCCGCGCCAGACCCAAACGCGGCCATCCGTCAGGCTGTAGCCGCGACCCTTGCCGCCATCCCGTCGGTCACACCCCACCCTACGTTCACGCCCCGCCCATCCCCCACTCCGTTCACGTTGAACGGGTTGTTTTGCGAATACAATTTTTGCATCGGCCACCCGGCAGACCTGGCGTTTTTCGACGTCAGCGCGCAACAGAATCCGGCCGCGCCGAGTAGTTATTCACAAGGGCTGCTCGCCGCATTCAACCCGAATCTTTTCATCCAGTTGATCTGGCAATACGCGCCCGGCGTTTCGGATCCGCAATTTTTGATGGATCTCAGCCTTGAGCCCGGCGCCGATGCCTCAGCCGCCAGTTTTAATTTAAAATTGATCAACAACATCAACGTTTTGCTTCACCCCATTCAATCCACCGCATCCCCCCTGCTCCCGCACGGTCTCATTGCAGGCTGGGTCTGCGGTGACCGCGCCTTCGCGTGGAAGATTTACACCCCCCAGCCAGACACTGCCGAGGGCCTTTTGCAGGACGCGCTCAACCGCTTCCGTTGTGAATAGGAGAAATCACATGGGACAATCTGAATTCGATAGTCTGAAAGCCCGCCTCATTGAACTGGAGGAGCGCGTCAAGTATCTCTATCACAAAATGAATGTAGATTATGCGGAAGGGGACCTGAAAACCAGCGACGTTCGCATTCGTGAATTGCTGTTGCAAAAGCGCCGCCCCGAAGCGATCACAATGTACGCCGTCTTGCATAACGTGGACCAGGAGAAGGCGCGGCAAGCAATTGACGCGATTGACAAGGTGATCGGGGCGTAGGGTCCGCCGCACCACGCGGCCGCCCGCCTGCCCGATGGGGGTCGCGCCGCGCGCGAGGGCTATGAGCGCTTGGATGAGGTTTTGGCGGGGATGAGGTGAGTAGACACGTAGACACGTAAACACGTAAACACGTAGACACGTAGACACGTAAACACGTAGACACGTACACACGTACACACGTAGACACGTACACACGTAAACACGTAGGCCACGCCTTGCGCCCAGATATGGATGTTCAGCGTGACAGATCTGAAAGGAGATTCTCATGGCAACGAAAAAAGGATTTGCTTCGGTGACTGAATATATCGGCTCGTTCCCGCCTGATGTGCAGAAGGTGTTGAAAGAAATGCGGACAACGATCAAAGCAGTTGTGCCGACTGCCAAAGAGAAGATCAGTTATCAGATCGCGTGCTTCGAGTTGAACGGAAAGAATCTCGTCTATTATTCGGCGTGGAAAAAGCATGTTTCGATGTATCCAATTCCAGCGGGGAGTGAAGCGTTCAACAAAGCCGTCTCGAAGTATACTGCTGGCAAAGGGACGATCCAATTCCCGCTCGATCAGCCGCTTCCGTTGAAATTGATCCGTCAGGTGGTGAAATATCGCGTGGCGGATCATTTGAAGAATCAAAAATAACTTGACCATTGACGATAGACCATAAAATTGTCGGCGGTCTATCGTCCATCGTCCCTAAAAGGAGAAAATAAAATGTCATTTCAAGCCTATCTCGATAACATAGAAGAAAAAACTGGCAAGACTCCCAAACAATTCATTGCCGAAGCCAAGAAATTGAAGATCACTGAATTCAAAGATATCATCGTTTGGTTGAAACGCGATTACGATCTGGGGACGGGTCATGCGCGAGCGATTGCGTACGTGATCCGCAACGGCGCAGAATTTGAGTTGAAGCATACGACAGGCGTTCATCGCGATGCTTCTGGCACGTTGAATTTAGAAGGCAAGGGGAAAAAGAATAAGGCAGTTACGAAGAAACCCGTCAAAAAGACCGTGAAGAAAAAATAATTTGAGGATGGACAATAGATCATAAAATGGTCAATGGTCTATCGTCCATGGTGATAAAAGGAGAGATTAAATGAAAAAGATTACCCCGTTCTTATGGTTCGAGTCGCAGGCTGAAGAGGCGATGAATTACTACGTCTCCATCTTCAAGAATTCAAAGGTGATCAGTTCGTCGCCGTATTCCGTGCAGTTTGAATTGGACGGACAGGAATTCATGGGCTTGAACGCAGGACCCGAATTCAAGTTCAATGAAGCGGTTTCGTTCTACATCCAGTGCGAAGACCAGAAAGAAGTGGATTACTACTGGAACAAACTCATCGCCGACGGCGGCGAAGAGGGCAGATGCGGCTGGTGCAAGGACAAGTTCGGTCTGTCGTGGCAGGTTGTGCCAAAACAACTCGGCGAGTTGATGGGCGACCCCGACCAAGTCAAAGCCAAGCGCGTGGTGGATGCCATGTTGAAGATGAACAAGATGATCGTGGCAGATTTGCAGAAGGCGTATAATGGGAAGTAAGCAGGTAAACAAGTAGACACGTAAATAGGTAAGGCGACCCGAAGATGTATTTCGATCAACATTGAATGGGTCGCCTTACGTTTTGAAAGGATCCAATGGCACAGACTCAATACCTTGCATTGTTGCGCGGAATCAACGTCGGCGGGAACAACATCATCAAAATGGCGGACTTGAAAGCCTGCTTTGAAAGCATGGGCTTGACCGACGTGGTCACTTACATTCAAAGCGGGAATGTGATCTTCAAATCCGCTGAGAAAGATAAAGCCAAACTGACGAAGAAGATTGAAGTCGGGCTTTCTGAACGCTTCGATTATGAAGCGCGGCTGGTTGTGATTATGCACAAGCAACTCAAACAAGCCGTGGACGAATCGCCGCGCGGGTTTGGCAAACAGCCCGATAAATTTCGATGCGATGTGATTTTCCTGAAAGAACCGCTCACCGCGAAAGAAGCGATGAAAAACGTCAGCATGAAAGAAGGCGTGGATAGCGGGTCCGCTGGAAAAGACGTATTGTATTTTTCACGTCTCACTGCCAGAGCCTCTTCAAGCCACTTGACAAAAATTATTTCAATGCCGATGTATCAATACATGACCATCCGCAATTGGAATACGACGACGAAACTGCTGGCGTTGATGGAAAAAGGATGAACGAAGAGCGGGGTTTATCCCTTGTTCAGTTTCCCGCGTTCATCATCCCATAATTTTGTAAATCGCTCAAAGACATCCGAAATGATTTCCAGTTCAGCGGCGGTGTAACTGGAGATCATTTCATCCTGCGCTTTTCTGGCGGATGCAAACCAGGACGCCATTTTTTCGCCGCTCCCTTTTGCGGGAGCGATCAGAAATCCGCGGCGGTCGTTGGGATTGGGGCGCCTGTCGATCAAGCCTGCCTTTTCGAGTCGGTCGAGCATGGCGGTCGTCGCGCCCGATGTGAGCCCCGTGTATTTGGCGATCTCGGAGGGCGTGGCATTGCCTTTGAGAAATAAAAGCCTGAGACAATCTGTGTCGGTGACGTTGAGTCCCGCCGATTCGCTCACGGCGTTGCGGAACAGCGCCAGTTGAACGCCATAATCGCGCACGGCGGCGAGGGCTCGGTTCTTTAATTCGGTTTTGGAGTTTGCCATAGCGCTACCCTTGACATTATCTTTATTATAAAGTATCTTTATTATATAACTAAATTCGTTTTGACGCAAGGTTAAACAAGGAGATCATGATGAGCGCCAAGAAAGTTGTAAAAAAATCCAGCACAGGGTTATCGGCAGAAGAAATAGCGGCGATGAAGGAGACTCTCAAAGAGAGAAAAATGGCGGCAAATAAGGAAGAGATGGAGAAGGCTGTCTTTGCGGCGTTCGCCAAGATGAACGACGCGGAGCGTTCGATGGCGAAAAAGATTCACGAGATCGTCAAAGCCGCCGCGCCCGCGCTCACGCCAAAGACCTGGTACGGGATGCCCGCCTATGCTAACGCGGAGGGCAAGGTGGTGTGTTTCTTTCAGGCGGGGAGTAAGTTTGGCTCGCGGTATTGCACGTTCGGCCTCACCGATTCGGCACACCTCGACGATGGCAATATGTGGGCGGCTGGTTTTGCGCTGGTGAAGATATCCCCTGCGGAGGAAGCGAAGCTCGCCGCACTCGTGAAGAAAGCGGTGAGTTGAGAAACTGACGAATTGAAACGCCGATGGTTGTGACCATGAGTTTTTCCAAGAGATGTCTTTACTCAATCAAACAATTCTGATACAGGAATCCGCACCCCATTCACCCATGCGTACACGACAACGCCCAGAACTGCGATATAGAAGAGGATAAACAGCCAGTAAATTATCGGCGTTCGCGCGCGCTTGATGGAACCGAAAAAACGTAAATGAATTTCGCCCGATCGCAACTCAGACACGATAAACCAGCCCAGAATCAGAACCACAATCCACAGCGTATCAATCGAAAGCAAGAATTCTCTCATATCAACCTCCAAACTTGAGTAAATTATACACGCACAAGATAAGACAGCATCTGTCTTTGAATTCATGTTCAACGCGCAGTCAATTCAATTTAGCGCAAGGCAGAAAATTCTCCGACATGCTGTTACTAGAACGGCTTGATCACATCTGCGCAAATTATCGAAGAACTCATCCAACTCGCCAAAAACATCCGCGAAGCCGACAAGCGCGGCGAACAAATGAACCTCCGTGTAGATGAACTCGCCTTCTACGACGCGCCTCGCCGATGGCAATATGTGGGCGGCTGGTTTTGCGCTGGTCAAGGTGAGTTCCACTGAAGAGGCGAAGCTCGCCGCGCTGGTGAAAAAAGCGGTGAGCTAAATCTCTTCCGCGCAATCGAGATTGAAGACGAGCCACAAAGATCGCCGAGACCTTTGTGGCTATTTTTGTCTTGACAACTCTAAAATTTACGTTCTACAATCGCGTCTCAAAAGAAAGGTGGTTAACATGGGCAAAGTTATTCTCGGTTTCAGTATGTCTTTAGACGGTTTTATCAATGACAAAGATGGCAGCGTTGAGGCGTTATATCCAGATTGGGATACGTTTCGAGACTCCGAACCGCTGACAGAGGCCATTCAAAACACGGGCGCGGTGGTGATGGGACGCAAGACGTTCGAGATGGGAGGAGACTTCGACGCATACGTGGAAGGTTATGAATTCCAAGTCCCGATTTTTGTGGTGACGAAAACCCCGCCAAAAAAACATCCGAAGGAAACCGAGAATCTGACTTTTACCTTTGTCACAGACGGCGTTGAAAGCGCAATTCGAAAAGCAAAAGAGGTGGCTGGAGAGAAAGATGTCACCATTGTCGGCGGCGCGAACGTCGCCACACAAGCGCTTCAGGCGGGGCTGGCGGATGAAGTTCACATGGACATTATTCCCGTTTTACTCGGGAGCGGATTGCGTCCATTTGAAACATTGGATGCCCAACAAGTTAAATTGGAAAAGATTCAAGTCGCTGAATTGCCCGTCCGAACTTGCATTCGTTTTCGCGTTGTCGGGTAAAGGATGAAGCTATGAAACAAGAATCAACTACGGACTTTCCCAAGCTCGCCGTCCCCGCCCAGCGCGCGCTCGCCAATACGGGGATCAAGAACCTGAGGCAGTTGGCAAAATTCACCGAAGCCGAGATCAAGCAGTTGCATGGTATCGGACCGAATGCCCTTGTTGCGCTGAAAGCCGCATTGAAGGCAAAAGGCATGTCGTTTGCAAAGAAATGAGAGGAGAGACCACTCATGGCAGGCTTAACTCCATCCCAAGAGATTGACAGACAGATCAAAGAGCTAGGCAGTGACTGGCGCGGCAAACTGCTGGCACGTCTGCGAAAGTTGATCCTTTCCGCCTCCTCCGACCTTTCGGAAGATTGGAAGTGGGGAACCGCCGTATTTGTCGCCAAAGGAAATGTGGTCGCGGCTGGGATTTTCAAAGACCATGTCAAACTAAATTTCTTCAAAGGCGCGTCGCTGAAAGACCCGAAGAAATTGTTCAATGCAGGGTTGGAAGCGAAAGGTTCGCGCGGCATTGACCTGACCGAAAATTCCAAAATAGACAAAGCCGCGTTGAAAGAGTTGATTCGTGAGGCGGTGGCGTTGAATTCAGCGAAGAAGAAATAATTTTTGGACGATAGACCATTGACCATTGTCTACGGTCAATGGTCAAAAAGGATAACCCATGAAAATCCACCTGGTTGACGGCACATACGAACTCTTCCGCGCACATTTCGGAGCGCCGCCAAAAAAAGACATGAACGGGCAGGAAGTCGGCGCAACGCTTGGACTCGTCCGCAGTTTGTTGATGTTGCTCCAAACCGAAGGCGTGACTCATGTCGCTGTGGCGTTTGACCATGTGATCGAGTCATTTCGCAACAAAATGTATGCGGGCTACAAAACCAGCGCAGGCGTTGACCCGATCATTTTGAATCAATTTGAGATCGCCGAAAAAGCGGTGTCCGCTTTGGGTGTGCCAGTTTGGTCCATGGTCAAGTTTGAAGCGGACGATGCCATTGCAGCTGCTGTGACCAAATTCAAGAAAGAAAAATCTGTCGAGCAGGTCATCATCTGTTCGGTGGATAAAGATTTGACTCAAATGGTGGAAGGCAAAAAAGTCATTTGTTGGGATAGACGACGTGAAATCCTATTGGATGAAAAAGGCGTGGTCGAGAAATTCGGCGTTCAGCCAGAATCAATTCCCGATTATCTTGCGCTAGTTGGCGACTCTGCCGATGGCTACCCTGGCATCAAAGGCTGGGGCGCGGCGTCCACGTCTGCGGTGTTGGCGAAGTACAAACATATCGAGTCGATTCCCAAAGACCCGCAGAAACTTCCGTTCAGTTTGGGGCGCGCGACGACTCTGAGCGAAAATCTCCAGCAGAATTACAAGGACGCGTTGCTGTTCAGGGAGTTGTCCACGCTTCGAGTGGATGTGCCGCTCAAAGAATCGCTCAAAGATCTGGAGTGGCAGGGGGCGCGATCAAGTTTGAGGAAAGTGTGCGCAGAATTACGGGAGGAGAGAATCGTCGAGCGGGTGAAAAGGTGGAGGCAGGGCGCGGGGTGAAGAAGGTCCTGCATGGATGATTTTCTTGTGTGTAATACCAGGGAGACGAACGGACCCATGCTATACTCGAAACAGCCTCAAGGCTGGCATCCATGAACAATCCCCCAGACATCCTCATCCTCGGCGGCGGCGTAATCGGCGTGTGCGCGGCGCATTACTTGTGCGAAGAAGGCGCAAGCGTGACGATCATCGAAAAAGGAGAGATCGCCTGTGGAAGTTCCTTCGCCAACGCGGGCCTGATCGTCCCAAGCCACAGTATTCCCCTCGCCGAGCCCGGCGCGCTCGCGGCCGGATTGAAATGGATGCTCGATCCCGCCAGCCCGTTCTACATCCAACCCCGCCTCGCCGCGGACCTTTGGGCCTGGGTGGCGCGTTTCATCGTTGCCGCCCGCGAGCCTCAAATGCGACGCGCCATCCCCCTGTTGCGCGACCTGCACACCGCCAGCGCGAGTCTCTACCAGGGACTCGCGGCGCGGCGCGGACTCGATTTCGATTACGAACAAAAGGGCATGCTCACCGCCTACGCCTCCATGCGGGGATTGCGTCATGCCGAAGTTGAGGCGAAACTGCTCGCCGAATTTGGCGTGCGCGCCGACCTGCTCGACGCGGCCGAAACGCGTCGCCGCGAGCCGGCCCTGCGCGATCACATCGCGGGCGGGGTCTTCTTCCCAAACGACGGACACTTCAACCCGGCCAAATTTGTGCAGGGACTGGCGAACCAGATCGAAGAGCGCGGCGCGCGCATCCAGCGCAACACCGAAGTTTTGCGAATCGAAACACGCGGAAACCGGATCCAATCCGTGCTGACCACAAGCGGGACATTCTATGGAAAACAGATCGTGCTGGCTGCGGGCGCGTGGACTCCGCGCGTGGCGCGCGATCTGGGCATCAACATCCCCGTGCAGGCCGCGAAGGGCTACAGCCTCACCGTGCCGCGTCCCGATGATGGGCCATCGCTGCCCCTGATCCTCGGCGAGGCGCGCGTCGCCGTCACGCCGATGGGCGGCCTGCTGCGCTTTGCCGGGACCCTCGAGATGGCGGGCATGGATCTCTCCGTTAACCCGCGCCGCGTGGCGGCCATCGCCCATGCCGCCGCGAGTTACCTCAAGGTGGACAAACCCGCCGCCACCGAAGTCTGGCGCGGACTGCGCCCCTGCACGCCGGATGGGTTGCCTATTCTCGGTCGCGCGCGCAGATATGAAAACCTGATTATCGCCACCGGTCACGCCATGGGCGGAATGTCGCTTGGGCCCATCAGCGGGAAATTGGTCATGCAGATCGCGCTGGGCCAACCAACGGAATTCGATCTTTCCGCGTTGCGCGTGGAGAGATTTTAGCCCCGAAGAGTGTGCGCGCCGGGGAATGCCAATTAATTCATGCCGCGCATCGCGTCACGCAGCGGTAGTATGTGCAGGCTAAAATGGAAAACGGCTTCCTGAAGGAAGCCGTTTTGATTGAATCGGTGATGATCCACAGTTTCGCGCCGTAGTTTGCAGATTGTCTGCCTGGGCGCACGACGGCTCAGGGCAAGAATCCTGCAACACTGCGTAACATCAGTGAGGTAACTCGCAGCCTTACACCTGCGGCAGGCTCCTCCGCAACACCGGTTGCATGCCCAGCGCTTTAACAGCGCCTTCAACCACGCAGGTCAGTGGATTGTCCACTAGGTAGGCGGGGATACCGAGCGACTTGGTCAGCAGTTTGTCCACGCCGCGTAACAACGCGCCGCCGCCGCAGATGGCAACGCCGCGGTCAATAACATCGGAGACGAGTTCGGGCGGGGTCTTTTCGAGCACGCGGCGGCAGGTCTCGGTGATGCGCTTGAGGGGGTCCTGCAAGGCTTCCACGACCTCACCCGTTGCGAGGGTAACCGGGCGCGGCAGGCCGGTCACCTGGTCTTGTCCCTGCACTTCCATGCTCAATTCATTATCTTGCGGAACGGCCGCGCCGATCTTGATCTTAAGTTGTTCGGCGGTCGGCTGTCCGATCACCACGCCGTATTTTCTTCGTACATAAGTGACAATGGCTTCGTCGAGTTCGAGGCCGCCCGAGCGGAGTGTGTCGGCGGAAACGATGGAGTACATCGCCAGCACAGCCGCTTCGGTGCAGCCGCCGCCGAGGCTGATGACCATGTTGCCGGAAGGTGAGCCGATCGGCAAGTCAATGCCAAGCGCGGCGGCGAGTGATTGCTGGATGAGCCCGGCCTCGCGGCTGCCTGCCTCCATCACGGCTTCATAGACCGCGCGGCGCTCCACGCTGGTCACGCCGTAGGGGACGGAGATCATAACCTGCGGACGAAAGAAACGCAGCGGGCCGCTGACGCGCTGGAGCAGGTACGATAGGAGGGTCTGGGTGATCTCGTAATCGGCGATCACGCCGTTTTGAAGTGGGCGCGTCACCTCAATGGAATCGGGGACGCGCCCGGCCATATCGCGCGCCTGGTGCCCGGCCGCGACCATTTTTTCCACCATTTTTTTGTGATCAATTTCGATGGCGACAACGGTTGGCTCCTCGAGCAATACCTGTTCTGCATCCGCGACGCGCGTGAAGACGGTGCCGAGGTCAATGCCGAGGGTCTTCGATAAGACAGCCACTTATCCCTCTGGAATTAAATTGGCGCGCGTCTTGCGATAGCGGCGCACCGCGTCAAGACGCAGATTGGAGCGGCGCAGCGCGGCTTCGATGGAGAGGTAGGCATCGGTATCGGCGGGAACGCCCCTGTCGAGCGCTTCCTGTGCGCGCTTGCGGGCGGTCTCGGCGCGTTTGATGTCTATCTCTTCGATGTTTTCTGCCGCGTCAGCCAGCACGGTGACGAGGTCCGGCTGGACCTCGGCCACGCCGCCCGCGACGGTGAAGACCTGCTCCTGCCCGCGCTGGCGGATCTTGATGAAACCGTATTGCAGCGTGGTCAGCAGGGGCGCGTGATGCGGAAGGACTCCCATCTCGCCTGCCGCGCCGGGCAGGACGACGATATCCACGTCGCCTTCAAATACGGTGCGGTCTTGTGAAACGATTTCACAACGGATGGTCATTACACGCTCTTATCCAGTTTCTGGGCCTTCTCGCGCACGTCTTCAATTGTACCAGCCATCATAAAGGCCTGTTCGGGCAGATCATCGCATTTGCCGTCGAGGATCTCGCGGAAGCCAAGCACGGTTTCCTTGAGCGGCACATAGCGGCCGTTGATGCCGGTGAAGCGTTCGGCCACAAAAAACGGCTGGGAGAAGAAACGTTCGATCTTGCGGGCGCGCGAGACGATGAGTTTGTCGTCTTCGGAAAGTTCGTCAATGCCGAGGATGGCGATGATGTCTTGCAGGTCTTTGTAGCGTTGCAGAATCCGCTGGACTTCGCGCGCGGTGCGGTAGTGCTCCTCGCCCACGATGTTGGGGTCCAGAATGCGGGAGGTGGAAGCGAGCGGATCCACAGCGGGATAAATGCCCTTTTCCACGATGGAGCGTTCGAGGGCGATGGTCGCGTCGAGGTGGGTGAAGGTTGCCACCGGCGCGGGGTCGGAGTAGTCGTCGGCGGGGACGTAGACCGCCTGCATCGAGGTGATGGAGCCGGTGCGGGTCGAGGTGATGCGTTCCTGGAGTTCGCCCATTTCGGTGGCGAGGGTCGGCTGGTAACCCACTGCGGATGGCATACGCCCAAGCAGCGCGGAGACCTCCGAACCCGACATGGAGAAGCGGAAGATATTGTCCACGAAGAGCAGTACATCGCGTCCCTGGTCGCGGAAATATTCGGCCATCGAAAGCGCCGAGAGGGCCACGCGCAGGCGCACGCCGGAGGGCTCGTTCATCTGGCCGTAGACCATGACCGTGTCTTTCATCACGCCCGACTCGATCATCTCGCGATAGAGTTGCGTGCCTTCGCGGGTGCGTTCGCCCACGCCCGCAAACACCGAGTTGCCTTCGTGTTCGGTCGCGACGGAGCGGATGAGTTCCATGATGATGACGGTCTTGCCGGTGCCTGCGCCGCCAAAGATGCCGGTCTTACCGCCTTTGGTGAAGGGCGCGATCAGGTCAATCACTTTCACGCCGGTCTCGAACACATCCACGCGCGTGGATTGTTCCGAGAAGGGCGGCGCGGAGCGATGAATGGGATAATGCGCCGATGCCTGGATCTCGCCCTTCTCGTCTATGGGGCGGCCGAGGACATTGAAGATGCGCCCAAGCGTGCCGGGTCCCACCGGGACGAGGATCGGCGCGCCGGTCGCCACAGCCGGGACGCCGCGCTGGAGGCCGTCGGTCGAGTCCATCGAAACGGTCCGTACCCAGTAATCGCCGAGGTTTTTCTGCACTTCCAAAACAAGCGGCTCCTGCCCCGCGCGCTCGACGGTGATTGCTTCGAAGAGTTCGGGGGTCTGGCCTGCGGGAAATTCCACATCCACCACGCCGCCGAGAATTTGCGCTACGCGTCCAATTGCTTTAGCCATGAATTGCCTCCAACGCTTTAAGATTGGGCCAGCGCGTTCGCGCCGCCCACAATATCGAGAATGTCGTTGGTGATCGCCTGTTGGCGCACCTTGTTGTATGCCAGTTTGAGTTGCTCCACAAGTTCCAGCGCGGAGTCGGTGGCGTTGCGCATGGCCACCATGCGCGCGGCGTGTTCGCTGGCCTGCGATTCCAACACGGCCTGATAGACCTGCAAGGCGGTGAAGCGCGGGATGATCTCATCCAGAATTTCGCGCTCGCCCGGTTCGTAGATGTAGGCCGAAGCGGGCCCGCGATGGGTTTCGTATTCTTCCACGCGCTCGCCGCCATCCACTTCCAGCGGGAGCAGGCGCTTGACCACCGCCTCCTGCTTGACCATGTTTACGAAGTCGGTGTAGACGAGATAGACCTCGTCGGCGCGGCCATCGAGAAATTCATCCACCGCCATACGCCCAATGGCAGAAACATCCATAAAAGAGGGCGCGGCGGGCAGGTTGCTGAAATCGGCCACTACTTTTTTACGGCGGCGGATCATCAGGTCGCGTCCCTTGCGCCCGACGGCGATGAAATGCACCGGCGCAATATAATGATCGAAGCGCCGCGCGGCAAAGCGGATCACGTTCGTGTTGTATGCGCCCGCCAGGCCGCGGTCGCCGGTGACGACCACCACCAGCGTATTCTTGATCTCGGCGCGCCTGGACAATAACGGATGCAGGCTTTCGCGCCCAGGCTGTTTGACGATGTGCGTCAACACCTGCCAGGCTTTTCCGGCGTAGGCGCGGGTGGCAGTCACCGCTTGCACAGCCTTGCGCACTTTGCTCGCGCTGACCGCCTCGAGGGCGCGCGTCACCTGCGAGATGTTTTTTACGCTCCGAATGCGGAGCCGCATTTCACGGGCGGAAGCCATCGCCTATCCCTGCCACGAGATGCGGAACGTATCCAGCGCGCGCACCAGCGCGTCGCGCGTAGAGTCGCTGATGCGTTTTTCGGAGGTGATGGTCCGGCCGATTTCAGGATAGGAGGTTTCCATGAAGCGGATCAGGTCCGTTTCCCATTGGCGCATTTTTTCCACAGCCACAAAATCGGCATAGCCGTTCGTCCCGGCAAAGAGAACCATCACCTGGTTCTCCAGCGACATCGGTTCATATTGCGGCTGTTTGAGGATCTCCTGCATGCGCTGGCCGCGCCCAAGTTGCGACTGTGTCGCCTTGTCGAGGTCGGAGCCGAACTGCGCGAAGGCCGCCAGTTCGCGATAGGCGGCCATGTCGAGGCGGAGGCGGGCCGCCACCTGTTTCATGGCTTTGGTCTGCGCGTCGCCGCCCACGCGCGAGACCGAGACGCCCACGTTCACCGCCGGACGGATGCCGGCATTGAACAGGTTGGTCTCAAGGAAGATCTGCCCGTCTGTAATGGAAATTACGTTGGTGGGAATATAGGCGGAAACATCGCCGAGCAGGGTCTCGATGATCGGCAACGCGGTCAATGAGCCGCCGCTGCCTTTCACTTTGACGACTTTGCAGCCCTCCATGTTTTTGCATACTTCGCCCGCTTCGTGCATGGATAGCGGACCGGCATAGACCCGGCCGTCCACGCCGTCCTGCGCGCCGGCTTCTGCCTCTGCAAAATCGTTCTTCACAATGACATATTGATTCGCAAGACGCGCGGCGCGTTCGAGCAATCGTGAGTGAAGATAAAACACATCGCCAGGATAGGCCTCACGTCCGGGCGGGCGGCGCAGCAGAAGCGAGACCTGACGGTACGCCCAGGCATGCTTCGAAAGATCGTCAAAAATGACGAGCGCGTCGCGTCCGCTCTCCATGAATTCCTCGCCAATGGCCGTTCCCGCGTACGGAGCAATGTATTGCAGCGCGGCGGCTTCGTCGGCGGAGGCGACCACGATGATGGTATGCTCCATCGCGCCGTGACGTTCGAGGATGCCGAGCGTGCGCGCAACGGCGGCCTTCTTCTGCCCGATGGCGACGTAAATACAAATGAGGTCTTTCCCTTTTTGGTTGATGATGGCGTCAATGGCGAGGGCGGTCTTGCCGGTCTGGCGGTCGCCAATGATCAGTTCACGCTGGCCGCGCCCGACGGGGATCATCGAATCAATGGATTTGATGCCGGTCTGCACCGGGGTATCCACATCCTGGCGGTACACCACGCCCGGCGCGATACGTTCGATGGGACGGTAGCCGCTGGTCTGGATGGGGCCTTTGCCGTCAATTGGCTCGCCCAGTGCGTTGACCACGCGCCCGATCAGCCCGTCACCCACCGGCACCGAGGCGATGCGCCCGGTGGCGCGCACCTGCATGCCTTCGGTCACTTCGGCGTAATCGCCCATGATGATCACGCCCACGCTGTCTTTTTCCAGGTTGAACGCGATGCCCATCACGCCGTTCGCGAACTGGACCAGTTCCTGCGCCTTGACGTTTGCCAGGCCTAAAACGCGGGCAATGCCGTCTCCCGCCTCGCTGACTGTCCCCACGTCGCTTACGCCGACGACCGGCGCAAATGCTTCAATTTGTTTTTGCAAATCACTGGCGATCTGTTTGATCAGGTCGGTCATTATGCCTCCGTACCGCGTTCTTGATTTACAGGCTTTTACCTGTCCAGGATGTACGCATGAAAGGTGTTGCGTACATCCTGCGTTTTGACGTTACGTACAATTGCCCGGATAGACTCTATCCGGGCGAACCGGGGACTTTCTCGTTCAAAGTTTCCGGGGTGTTGATTGGGTGAGTTTTGATTGTGCCTGTCTGCACTAGGCAAAACGAATGATAACTGAAAGAATGGGGATTGTCTAGTTGCTTTTCTCATCTGTGGGATTGTTCATTCTGGTGAACCGAGCAGCGCAAACTCGAAGAGAAATTTTCTCTACCGTACATCCGCCCTTGCGAGGGTGATCTTCCCGAAGCAATCTTCGTTCGTGGAGCGGGGATGGCTTCGTCGGGAAGAGCACCCGCCTCGCAATAACGAAATTCTCTCGTCGTGGTACGGTAGAGAAGAAAAACTTTAAACTTTCGAGATTGCAAAAAACCTTGCCATTTTCCCGCGATGTTTTATACTCGTTTATCAGAATTGATCATGCAAACTGTCAGGAGTAGACCATGGAGAAACCTCCCTCACGCATGAAACGGTATTGGAAAATCGCCGTCATTGCCAATATTAAAGATGAGAGTCAGCCCAAACCCGAGGGGGTTCCGCCGGACGCGTTCGCGGACTTTGATCACATCGAGACCATCCACCACATCCAGGGCGCGCTCGAAAGCGACGGCCACGAGACGAAATTCCTGATGGCCGACCGCACCCTGCCGCAGACGGTTCAAGAGTACGCGCCCGACATCTGCTTCAACATCGCCGAGGGACTCGGCGGTGACGCGCGCGAAGCCCACGTCCCTGCCCTGCTCGAAATGTTCGGCATCCCCTACACCGGCTCGCGCGTCTTGACCAATGCCATCTCGCTCGACAAGACTCTCACCAAACGCATCTGGCGCGACCGCCGCCTGCCCGTGGCGCCGTTTCAGGAATTTCTGACCGCCGACGATCCCCTCCGCCCTGAATTAAAATACCCGCTCTTTGTCAAACCCGCCCGCGAAGGCACCGGCATGGGCGTGGACGCCAGGGCCATCGTCAAGAATGAAGCGGAGTTGCGCGAGCGCGCAGGATGGGTGGTCAACACCTATCAGCAGCCCGCGCTCGTCGAGACCTTCCTCTCCGGCCGAGAATTCACCGTGGGCGTGATGGGCCGCGCCGACGCGAAACTCTACTCGCGCCACCCCGACTGGTACGATGAAAAGGACGGCTTCCACCGCTTCCCCATCCTCGAATTGGACGCCAGCCGCTCTGTCACGCCCAATGTCTACAGCCAGGCCGCGAAGGCCAAAGACGTGGGCGAAAAGGGCGCGCCGGATTACATCTGCCCGGCAGACATTGATCCCGATCTCGAAAAGAAACTCAAGCACTTTGCTTACCGCGCCCACTTTCTGCTCGGCGCGCTGGATGTCTCGCGCACTGACATCCGCCTCGACGACGAGGGCAACCCGCGTCTGCTCGAGATCAACACCCTGCCCGGCCTCACTCCCGGTTACAGCGACCTGTGCCTGCAAGCTGCCGCCGAGGGTATCTCTTACAACGACCTGCTTCTAGACATTCTATATCTTGCCGCTGGTCGCTGGGGCTTGCTCGAACCGCGCGAGATGACGCTAAAAAAGAAATAGACATGCGCCCCATAGCGGCTCACGATCGTGAGCCGCTTTTTTATCGTCATTTTCTTATAACCCTGATGCGTTGTTTGATCCAGTCTTGTTTGCAGGGCTTTCGCTTATCGGCCAATCGGCGCGCCCGCGTCCGCTTACGCCCAAAGAGTTCGACCCCTCCGTCCGCTGGATGAATTGAAAATTCCAAATCGGTCAACTTATATCCAAAATATGACAATCTGCTCACAGATTCGGGTAATATATACCTGACTATTTCCGCCTGGAAGAGATAGACTGGCGTAACGGGCCTCCAGTGTCCTCGTTGAGAAAATTCCAGATCAAAGCCTGCCTGTAAAGGAGAATGAATGAAGCGCAGAATCATCACCATTGACGGCAACGAAGCTGCCGCATCCGTGGCGCATCGCACCAACGAAGTCATCGCCATCTACCCCATCACGCCCTCGTCTGCCATGGGCGAATTTGCGGACGAATGGTCTGCCAGACACAGAAAAAATATCTGGGGGACGACTCCGCTTGTGATCGAAATGCAATCTGAGGGCGGCGCGGCGGGGACGGTTCACGGCGCGCTCCAAACAGGCGCGTTGACCACCACCTTCACTGCCTCGCAGGGACTGCTGCTGATGATCCCCAATATGTACAAGATCGCGGGCGAACTCACCAGCACGGTCTTCCATGTGGCAGCGCGCGCCATCGCCGCGCACGCGCTTTCGATCTATGGCGATCATCAGGATGTGATGGCTGTGCGCCAGACCGGCTGGGCAATGTTGTCCTCCGGTTCGGTGCAGGAAGCGCACGACTTCGCGCTCATCTCGCAAGCCGCCACCCTCAAAGCGCGCATCCCGTTCCTGCATTTCTTTGACGGCTTCCGTACCTCGCATGAAGTGACCAAGATCGAGGAACTGACCGACAACGACCTGCGCCTCATGCTGGACCCGGAACGGATCGCGGCCCACCGCGCGCGCGGCCTCACCCCTGAGCGTCCCGTCCTGCGCGGCACCGCCCAAAACCCGGATGTCTATTTCCAGATGCGCGAAGCGGTCAATCCATTTTATGCCGCCGTGCCGGATATTCTGCAAAACGAAATGGACAAATTCGGCTCGCTGGTTGGGCGGCAATATCATCTCTTCGATTACTTCGGTCACCCCGACGCCGAACGCGTGCTGGTTATCATGGGCTCCGGCGGCGAAACGGCGGAGGAAACCGTCCGCCACCTCGCCGTCAAAGATGAAAAGGTCGGCGTGGTGCGCGTGCGTTTGTATCGCCCCTTCTCGATCCGTCACTTCATTGAATCGCTCCCCGAGACCGTCAAGTCCATCGCTGTGCTGGACCGCACCAAGGAACCCGGCTCGTCCGGCGAACCACTGTATCTCGATGTGGTCAACGCCCTTGTGGAATCCAGACGCGACGGCCTCCGCGTCATCGGCGGACGTTACGGCCTGTCCTCGAAGGAGTTCACTCCCGCCATGGCCAAGGCCGCGCTGGACGAACTGAAGAAGCCTGAACCGAAGAATCACTTCACCGTCGGCATCATAGACGATGTGACTCATACCAGCCTCGATGTGGAAACATCCTTCCAGATCGAACACGAAGAGACCGTGCGCTGCGTGTTCTTCGGCCTCGGCTCGGATGGGACAGTGGGCGCGAACAAGAACTCCATCAAAATAATCGGCGAAGAAACCGGCAATTTCGCGCAGGGATATTTCTATTACGACTCGAAGAAGTCCGGCACAGTGACCATCTCGCACTTGCGCTTCGGGCCAAAACCGGTGCGCGCGCCGTATCTGATCGAACAGGGGCAGGCCAATTTCGTCGCCTGTCATCAATTCACTTTTCTCGAACGCGTGGACATGCTCAAGTACGCCAAGGACGGCGCGGTCTTTTTGCTCAACAGCCTGTTCGGGCCGGAACAGATCTGGGACAACCTGCCGGTCGAGGTACAGAAAGACATCCTCTCGAAGAACCTCAAGTTCTACGTGATCAACGGCTACGATGTGGCTGAAAAGACCGGCATGGGCGGGCGCATGAACACCATCATGCAGACCGCCTTCTTCGCCATCAGCGGCGTGCTGCCGCGCGAACAGGCCATCCAAGAGATCAAGCACAGTATCGAGAAGACCTATGGCAAGCGCGGCGAGGCGGTCATCAAGAAAAACTTCGAGGCGGTGGACGCGACCATAGCCAACCTGCACGAGGTCAAAGTTCCGGGGCAGGTTACATCGGCCACGACGCGCCGCCTCGCGGTTCCAAAAGAAGCGCCGCAGTTCGTGCAGACAGTTATCGCGCCGATCGTGGACGCGCGCGGCGACGAGGTCCCCGTCTCATCCTTTCCGGTGGATGGTACGTTTCCGCTGGCGACCACGCAATGGGAGAAACGCAATCTCTCGCTCGATATCCCCGTGTGGGAGCCGGACCTGTGCATCCAATGCGGCAAGTGTGTGATCGTCTGCCCGCACGCGGTCATTCGGCACAAAGTTTATGACCAGGCCGCGCTTAATGGCGCGCCCGAGACATTCAAGCATATGGAAAGCAAGTTTAAGGAATTTCCCGGCATGGCCTACACCGTGCAGGTGGCGCCGGAGGATTGCACCGGCTGCACACTCTGTGTGGACGCCTGCCCGGTGAAAGATAAAACGCAGGTTGGGCGCCGCGCCATCAACATGGCGCCGCAGCCGCCCCTGCGCGTCAGCGAAGCGCAGAATTGGGATTTCTTCATGCAGATTCCCGACCTCGACCGCGCGCTGGTGAATCCATCAACGATCAAGAATTCACAACTCCTGCGCCCGCTCTTTGAATTCAGCGGCGCGTGCACCGGCTGCGGCGAGACTCCCTATGTAAAACTGGTCTCGCAATTGTTTGGCGACCGCACCATCGTGGCGAACGCAACGGGTTGCTCCTCCATTTATGGAGGCAACCTGCCGACGACTCCGTGGGCGGTGGACGCGCACGGACGCGGCCCGGCCTGGTCCAATTCACTTTTTGAAGACAATGCAGAGTTCGGTCTGGGGATGCGCCTGACGCTGGACAAGCAAAACGAATTTGCCCGTGAACTCCTGCCCGCCTTCACGAGTGAATTCGGAAGCGAAATGGTGGACGGGCTGTTGAAAGCAGATCAGACCACCGAAAAGGGAATCAATGAACAGCGCCAGCGCGTGGAGGCGCTCAAGTCGCGTCTCTCGCAGAGTCCGAATCCGCGCGCGGGCGAACTGGCCAGCGTGGCGGACGCGCTCGTTAAGAAATCGGTGTGGATCATCGGCGGCGATGGCTGGGCCTATGATATCGGCTACGGCGGTCTCGATCACGTTCTGGCCAGCGGGCGTAACGTCAACGTGCTGGTGCTGGATACGGAAGTGTATTCCAACACGGGCGGGCAGGCCAGCAAGGCCACCCCTATGGCGGCGGTTGCCAAGTTTGCCATGAGCGGCAAGGGACTCCCGAAAAAGGATCTGGGCCTGATCGCGATGGCGTACGGTTATGTCTACGTGGCGCGCGTGGCCATGGGCTTTAACGACCAGCAAACGCTCAAAGCCTTCCTCGATGCCGAGTCCTACGACGGTCCTTCGCTGATCATCGCCTACAGTCACTGCATCGCGCATGGGTATGACATGGCGCGCGGTTTGCAACAGCAGAAGCTGGCCGTCAATTCGGGCGCGTGGCCGGTCTATCGCTACGATCCGCGCCTGGCCGCGGCCGGGCAAAACCCGCTCGTCATCGAGGCCCGGGAACCCACCGTCCGCCTGCAAGACTACGCTTATAACGAAACACGCTACAAAATGCTGACCCTCAGCGACGAAAGCCGCGCCGAAGAGTTGATGCAAAAAGCGCAGGAAGGCATCCGGGGGCGCTGGCGGCTCTATCAGCAGATGGCTTCCATGCATTACAACGGTGATTAAACCTGTCCGGTTCAATAGAAAGAGAAAATTGCATGCTAGATCTCTCCACTACCTACCTTGGCTTGAAACTAAAAAACCCGCTCGTCGCGTCGGCTTCGCCCATGTCAAAAAAAGTGGAACGCGCCCAGCGCCTCGAGGAGGCGGGAATTGCCGCGATTGTGATGTACTCGCTCTTCGAGGAGCAGATCATCCATGAAAGCATGGAGATTGATTACTTCCTGACGCGCGGCGAAAATTCGGCAGAGGCCTTCAGTTACCTGCCCGATAGCGGAACGTATGCGATGACTCCGGGCAAGTATCTCGATCACTTGAGTCTGCTGAAAAAATCAGTCGGGGTCCCTGTGATCGGCAGTTTGAACGGCGTCTCCAAAGGCGGCTGGGTACGCTACGCCCGCTTCATGCAGGAGGCCGGGGCGGACGCGCTCGAGTTAAATCTGTACTATCTCCCGACCGATCCGTCGCTCTCCTCCGCGGATGTAGAGAACGCGCAGGTGGAACTCGTGGCGGAAGTCAAGGCAGGAATCAGCATCCCGTTGGCGGTAAAACTCAGCCCGTATTACACCTCCCTGCCCAGCGCTGCCCGGCGTTTCGTCGAAGCCGGAGCCGATGGCCTGGTTCTCTTCAATCGTTTCTATCAGCCGGATTTCGATCTGGACGAGTTGGAGGTTGTACACAATCTCGATCTCAGCGCCTCCACCGACCTGCGCCTGCCGCTGCGTTGGATCTCGATCCTGCACGGAGTCATCGCCGCCGACTTCGCCCTCACCAGCGGCGTTCATACCGCGCAAGACACGCTCAAGGCGATGATGGCCGGGGCCAAGGTGGCGATGATGGCCTCGAATCTGCTGCATAACGGCGAACGCGTGGTTGCCGCCATGCTCAGCGAACTTGGCTGGTGGATGGAGGCGCATGAATACGAGTCGATTCGCCAGATGCAGGGAAGCATGAGTCGCCAGTCTGTGGCGGAACCGGCCGCGTTCGAGCGCGCCAATTACATGCGCGTGCTGAATTCGTGGAGAGAGGTTCGATAGAATCGAGCGACCCCTGCGGTGGCAGGGGTCGTTTTTTTTTAGGGAGAGTCGAGGCTATTCAACGGGCGCAGGTTCCGCCTGTTTGCGTTGGCGGAAGGTGATCCGCCCGCGCGCGAGGTCGTACGGAGACATTTCCACCGCCACCCGGTCGCCGAGCAGGATACGGATGTAGTACTTGCGCATCTTGCCGGAGAGGTAGGCCAGCACTTCATGTCCGTTGTCGAGTTTGACACGGAATTGAGTGCCGGGCAGGGCTTCCACCACCACCCCATCCATTTTGATCTTGCCTTCATCCTTCGCCATGTGAGTTCTCCTGCTGTCCTTCAAGCCTATTCCACATCCTTGAACTGGCGTCGTTTGATGCGGCGAACGGCTTTTTTCTTTTCCATGCGGCGGGTTTCGCTTTTGGAGACAAACCAGCGCTTGCGGCGGACGGTGCTCAACACGCCGCTCTTAACGACTTTCTTGCGGAAGCGTTTGAGCAGGGAGTCTTGCGATTCGCCGGAACGTAAATTTACGGATGCCAAAGCCTTTCACCTCCTTCCGCATGGAAGATGATTTTGCCGGGAGAAAAAAATACCCCGGCGCATAAAGAGCCGAGGATGGGACAAGCGAAGCCACGAATGGGATCGAAACGATCACTTTCATCAGGGCGATGCATCTCCTCGACACTGTTAATCCAGGACGAGCGACTCGTCCTGTTCATGGAACTGCGGGCGGGATTATACCGCCACACAGGGCGCTTGTAAATGAAAAGCCCCTTGGCAATGACCTACTCTCCCAGGAGGCTGCCCTCCAAGTACCATCGGCGCTGACAGGCTTAACTACCGGGTTCGGGATGTTACCGGGTGTACCCCTGCCGCTCAAATCACCAAGGGACGTTTTCACAACGTGGATGACTGAATAGCAATTGCATCTGACGATGTACGAAAGAGTATCAAGTTCTCCGCACCACGGGATTAGCCCTCGACCATTAGTACGACTTAGCTGAACACATTACTGTGCTTACACTTGTCGCCTATATAGCAGGTAGTCTACCTGCGGTCTTACTCCATAAGGAATACAGGGATCTCATCTTGAGGCGAGTTTCCCACTTAGATGCTTTCAGCGGTTATCTCTGCCGAACGTAGCTACTCAGCAATGCTCCTGGCGGAACAACTGACACACCAGAGGTTCGTCCGCCCCGGTCCTCTCGTACTAGGGGTAGCTCCTCTCAAATCCCTTACGCCCACAGTGGATAGAGACCGACCTGTCTCACGACGGTCTGAACCCAGCTCGCGTACCGCTTTAACGGGCGAACAGCCCGACCCTTGGGACCTTGTACAGCCCCAGGATGCGATGAGCCGACATCGAGGTGCCGAGCGAAGTCGTCGATATGGACTCTTGGACTTCACCAGCCTGTTATCCCCGGGGTAGCTTTTATCCGGTAAGCCACGGCCCTTCCACTCAGAACCGTGGGATCACTAAGCCCGACTTTCGTCTCTGCTCGACGCGTTGGTCTTGCAGTCAAGCTCCCTTATGCCTTTACACTCTGTGGCAGGTTTCCATTCTGCCTGAGGGAACCTTTGGGCGCCTCCGTTACTTTTTGGGAGGCGACCGCCCCAGTCAAACTGCCCACCTGGCACGGTCCCCCATCCGGATGACGGAATGGGGTTAGGGTCTAAGTATAATCAGGGTGGTATTTCACTGAAGGCTCCACCGACGCTGACGCGCCAGCTTCAAAGCCTCCCACCTATGCTACACAGATCATGCTCAAACACAATGCCAAGATGCAGTAAAGCTCCACGGGGTCTTTTTGTCCTACTGCGGGTAGGCCGCATCTTCACAGCCATTTCAATTTCACCGGGTTCCTCGTTGAGACACCGTTCTAGTTGTTACGCGGTTCGTGCGGGTCGGAACTTACCCGACAAGGAATTTCGCTACCTTAGGACCGTTATAGTTACGGCCGCCGTTCACCGGGGCTTCAGTTCAAAGCTTCGCTTACGCTAACCTCTCCCTTTAACCTTCCGGCACTGGGCACGCGTCAGCCCCTATACATCGCCTTACGGCTTAGCAGAGACCTGTGGTTTTGTTAACCAGTCACTAGAACCAATTTACTGCGGCTCGCCAGGGCTTTAACACCCCAGCAAGCGCCCCTTCTCCCGAAGTTACGGGGCCATTTTGCCTAGTTCCTTAACGAAGATTCTCCCGATCGCCTTGGTGCATTTACACCCGTCTACCAGTGTCGGTTTGCGGTACGGGCATTTGAAACTCAACGCTTAGGGACTTTTCTTGACAGCAAGGCTCAACCACTTACGCCTTGAAGGCTTGGCACAGACCTCAGCTCAACCGGCGGATTTACCTGCCAGTCTCAACGCCTGACGGCTGCGCACCCGACCATGTCCAATAGGTCAGGCTGGCCTACCTCGCTGTGTCCTCCCATCGCTCCTTCCAAACGGTTCCGGAATGTTGACCGGATGTCCATCACCTACGCCTCACGGCCTCGGCTAAGGACCCGACTAACCCGACGCGGAATGACCTGGCGTCGGAAACCTTAGACTTACGGCGAACACGGTTCTCACGTGTTTGTACGCTACTCATGCCTGCATTCTCACTTCCGCCCGCTCCAGTCGCCCTTGCCGGTCGACCTTCCCTGCTGGCGGAACGCTCCCCTACTACCCCAGCGCACCCGAGGGTGGCTGAGATTCATGGCTTCGGTACTATGCTTAGCCCCGTTAAGTTTTCCGCGCAAGGTCACTAGACCAGTAAGCTGTTACGCACTTTTTAAAGGGTGGCTGCTTCTAAGCCAACCTCCTGGTTGTTCAAGTAACCTCACCTCGTTTCCCACTTAGCATAGATTTGAGGACCTTAGCCGATGATCTGGGCTGTTTCCCTTTCGACCCCGAAACTCATCTCCCGGAGTCCGACTGCCACACTTGGAGTACTGGCATTCCGAGTTTGATTGGGTTCAGTAAGCTATAAGCCCCTTAGCCCATTCAGTGCTGTACCTCCAGTACTAAACGTGTGACGCTAGTCCTAAAACTATTTCGGGGAGAACAAGCTATCTCCGAGTTCGATTGGCATATCACCTCTACCCACAGGTCATCCCCTAACTTTGCAACGTTAGTAGGTTCGGGCCTCCACGAGCGTTTAGACTCGCTTCACCCTGCCCATGGGTAGCTCACCCGGTTTCGTGTCTAATCCCAGCAACTATACGCCCTATTCAGACTCGCTTTCGCTACGGCTTCGGGTGTCACTCCCTTAACCTTGCCACTGAGATTAACTCGCAGGCTCATTCTCCAAGAGGCACGCCGTCAGGCATAGCGCCGCGCACAGGATCGCTCCATAGCACCGACACGCTGTTAGCCCTCCGACTGATTGTAAGCTTACGGTTTCAGGTTCTATTTCACTCCCCTAACAGGGGGACTTTTCACCTTTCCCTCACGGTACTTGTTCACTATCGGTCGCCAAGTGTATTTAGCCTTGGAGAGTGGACTCCCCAGATTCCTGCCGTATTAGCGTGCACGGCAGTACTCAGGTATCCGGCGGGAGACAATTAGTTTTCACATACGGGGCTGTTACCCTCTATGGCAGGCTTTCCCATACCTTTCTGCTAACTGATTGTTTTGTAACTCCCATGTGCCAGACCCTACAACCCCGCCTCTGCAAGCAGAGACGGTTTGGGCTGTTCCCCGTTCGCTCGCCACTACTAGGGGAATACTTTCTTTTCCTCCGGGTACTTAGATGTTTCAGTTCCCCGGGTGCCCGTCACCTGGTCTATGTGTTCAACCAGGGACGCTACAGGTTCGCTGTAGCAGGTTTCCCTATTCGGACATTCTCGGATCGAAGCCTGTACACGGCTCTTCGAGACTTTTCGCAGTGTCCCACGTCCTTCATCGGCACTTGGCGCCAAGGCATCCTCCGTAAGCTCTTAGTAGCATCTCCACGTGATGCGGAGAAATTGATACTCTTTGTTTGTTTTGGCCTACATCATCAGATTACTATTCAGTTGGTAAGGTGCAATTCACCGTTGACCGGTGACCGATGCCCTCAACTTGCGTCCAGCGCATCGGTCGCCTTTCAACTATTCAGTTTTTACACACGAAGAGGCCCGGCGCATCGCCGGGCCTCTTCGGTCCTTGCGATGGAGCATACTATCTCAATTGATCAGGCTGTTATTCAACAATCCAGAAACCTCTTTATCAAACGAACTCAGACTCTGCAACTCATAGTGGAGATGACGGGATTTGAACCCGTGACCTTCGCCTTGCAAAGGCGCTGCTCTCCCGCTGAGCTACATCCCCAGAACGAACGAGTGGGCTTGACAGGATTCGAACCTGTGACCCCAGTCTTATCAGGACTGTGCTCTAACCAACTGAGCTACAAGCCCGCAATGTACCTCAACAACTGAGAAGTGACAGGAAAACGTCAGGAAGTTTTTGACCAGCACGCCCTGACACCGTGTCAGAGCGATTTTGAATGAGTAGAGTGCAGTCCCTCGTGAGAAGGGCCGCGACTCGGAAACTCGAGAAAGGAGGTGATCCAGGCGCACGTTCCCGTACACCTACCTTGTTACGACTTCGTCCCAGTCACCAGCACCACCTTCGACAGCGCCCTCTTTGCAGTTAGGCTACCGGCTTCAGGTGTTACCAGCTCCCATGACGTGACGGGCGGTGTGTACAAGGCCCGAGAACGTATTCAACGCACTATAGCTGACGCGCGTTTACTAGCAACTCCGACTTCATGCAGGCGAGTTGCAGCCTGCAATCTGAACTGAGGCCGGCTTTGGGGGATTGGCTTCACCTCGCGGTTTCGCAACCCATTGTACCGGCCATTGTAGCGTGTGTGTAGCCCCGGATATAAAGGCCATGCTGACTTGACGTCATCCCCACCTTCCTCCGGCTTGATACCGGCGGTCCCGCGTGACACATGTAACACGCGGCGAGGGTTGCGCTCGTTAGCGGACTTAACCGAACATCTCACGACACGAGCTGACGACAGCCATGCAACACCTGTTCAGGCTCCCTTGCGGGTCGGTCACCTTTCGGATCCCTACCACCTGTATGTCAAACCCGGGTAAGGTTCTTCGTGTAGCATCGAATTAAACCACACGCTCCGCTGCTTGTGCGGGCCCCCGTCAATTCCTTTGAGTTTTAACCTTGCGGCCGTAGTCCCCAGGCGGTGAACTTATCGCGTTAGCTGCGGCACTGATGGAGTTTAAGCCACCAACGCCAAGTTCACATCGTTTACAGCTAGGACTACCGGGGTCTCTAATCCCGTTTGCTACCCTAGCTTTCGCGTCTGAGCGTCAGAAACGATCCAGAAAATCGCTTTCGCCACTGGTGTTCCTCCCGATATCTACGCATTTCACCACTACACCGGGAATTCCATTTTCCTCTATCGCTCTCGAGTCTGGTAGTATTGAACGACCCCTCCCAGTTGAGCCGGGAGATTTCACGCCCAACTTACCAAACCGCCTGCACGCGCTTTACGCCCAGTGAATCCGGATAACGCTTGCCTCCTACGTTTTACCGCGGCTGCTGGCACGTAGTTAGCCGAGACTTATTCCTGGGATACTGTCCTATCTCATCTCCCAGAAAAGCGCTTTACGACCCGAAGGCCTTCATCGCGCACGCGGCGTTGCTGCATCAGGCTTTCGCCCATTGTGCAATATTCCCTACTGCTGCCACCCGTAGGTGTATGGACCGTGTTTCAGTTCCATTGTGGGGGGCCACCCTCTCAGGCCCCCTACCCGTCGTCGCCTTGGTGAGCCGTTACCTCACCAACTAGCTGATGGGACGCAGGTCCCTCCCAAAGCGCATTGCTGCTTTAGACATCGGTTTCTAAACCCGATGGCCACATGCGGTATTAGCAATCCTTTCGGACTGTTATCCCACACTTTGGGGCAGGTCACCAACGCGTTACTCACCCGTTCGCCACTAGGACACTCTCGTATTGCTACAAAAGCGCCTCGTTCGACTTGCATGTATTAGGCACGCCGCCAGCGTTCATCCTGAGCCAGGATCAAACTCTCCGCAGAAACACCCCTTGCGGGGTGAAAGGTACGGAAGAATTAACTGGTTTTTGACATCACTGTATTGTCTTCCTGTCACTTTTCAGTTGTTAAGGTGCCTTGCCGATGCCCATACAGACGAAAGTGCCGATGCCTCTTTCACATCGGCTCGTCAGACTGTCAAACCATTTGGCCTGTGTCTCTGACTTGAGACTTCCACTCAGTTGTCAATGATCTGTCTGGGGAGACGAGATCGGTTTCAATTGCATTGGCGAAGCGTCATTATATGCTTTTCGTTTACTTTGTCAAGGGAAAACAAGAACTTGTCTGTCCATTTAACCTTAAAATTTCGGCTCGAAAAATCAGTGAGCATGTTGAGATTCTACCACGCGAATCGCATCCCCCACCCCATCCTCCACTCGAATCGATTCTCCTGCATGGCGGGCGCGAGCTTGCATATTTTGATTCTCCGCCTCAGCCAGCGTAGATGAAAGCCTCTCCGCTGTTAGTTCTTTAACAGGGATTGGGGTGGGGCCTGCGCCAAGCGCATGGACTCGCTTGCCCCAAAACATCTGATCGCCTGCAAATGGGATCACAATATTGGGAATCCCGGCGCGCAAACCGGCGGCGGTCGTCCCCGCACCGCCGTGATGAACGACCGTCTTGCATCGTGGAAACAACCAAACGTGCGGGGCAGAGTCGATGAAAAGAAAATCATCGGAGGAGGTCTGGCTTTTCCATCCATCCCAACCCGTTAAGATGATTGCGCGCTGACCATTTTGTTGAATCGCATCCATCACCGACCTCGCAATGGACTCAAATGAGCGATTGAGCATACTTCCAAACGTCACGCAGATGGGCGCGGGACCAGATTCGAGGAAGCGAGTCAAGCCAGGAGGAGGTTGATAGTCCGCAGGAGACTCAAGAAACAAGTAACCGGTTAAATGCGCGCGGTGGGCCCACTCAGGCGCGGGCGGGAGAACGGTCGGAGAGACAGCGAACAACAAAGGAGTGGGCGGACGCGGCGGCTCGTCCGCGAAGGGCCAGGCAAGGTCGAGGGAGAAAACGTCAGGTGTTGTTTTCGCTTCTGGTAGTAGCCGCTATTTCCTCTTAGACACTGTTTCTTAAGTACACGGGTTTGACGGATTACACGGTCAAACACGGATTTTTAAATGATTTTCTCCCGTTTTTAACGGGAAAAACCTTTGAAACACGAAGGAACACAAAGTCAACGAAGGAAAAGCCCTTACGGCTAAACGTCTTTCCCCCTTTGAGAGCCTTTGTGTACTTTGTGTTGAGGCTCTTTCCCGTTTATCACGGAAGAGCCTAAATGATTTTCTCCGTGAAATCCGTGTTATCCGTGTCCAAAAAAGATTTAAGAAACACTCTCTTATGCGTACGTTCTGAGGGTTTGTTATCCGGTCAGGCCGGCTGTGGCGTACCGCTTCTCTTTCCTCCGGGCGGCGGGAAGATCGTTTCAAATTCGTCGCGCGTGATGGTCTCGGCTTCGAGGAGTTTCTGCGCCACCGCGTCGAGTTGGGCGCGATACTTCTTGAGCAGCGCTTTGGATTGCTTGTAGGCCTCGTCCACGATCTTGCGGACTTCGCGGTCAATCTGCTCGGCCACCGCTTCGGAGTAATCACGCTGTTCGGAAATTTCGCGCCCGAGAAAAATGAGTTCTTCCTTTTGACCGTAGAGCATCGGGCCGAGGTCGCTGGACATGCCAAGGCGGGTGACCATGGCGCGCGCCATGCGCGTCACCTGTTCGATGTCGTTGGAGGCGCCAGAGGTGATATCGTCGAAGACGAGTTCTTCGGCGGCGCGCCCGCCCAAAGCGTACGCGAGAGTCGCGACCAGTTTCTTGCGCGACATCAAGGTGCGATCCTCGTCGGGGCGGAACCAGGTCACGCCGCCAGCCTGGCCGCGGCCGACGATGGTCACTTTCTGGACCGGGTCTGCTTCGGGGATGGCGTTTGCCACCACCGCGTGGCCCGCTTCGTGGTAGGCGATGATGCGCTTCTCTTCATCGGAGATCAAACGCGACTTGCGCTCCGGTCCCATCACGACGCGCTCAATGGCTTCTTCCAGTTCTTGTTGGGAAATGGCTTTCTTGTTGCGGCGGGCAGAGAGGATCGCGCCTTCGTTGACCATGTTTTCCAGGTCCGCGCCGACAAAACCGGGCGTACCGCGCGCGAGGGAGGCCAGGTCAACGGCCGGATCCAGCGGCTTGCCCTTGACGTGGACTTTGAGGATCGCCTCGCGGCCTTTCACGTCGGGACGATCCAACGTGACGCGGCGGTCGAAGCGGCCGGGACGCAGGAGCGCCGGGTCGAGCACGTCGGGGCGATTGGTGGCGGCCATGAGGATGATGTTGGTGTCGGTGTCGAAGCCGTCCATTTCAACGAGCATTTGATTCAGCGTTTGTTCGCGCTCATCGTGCGAGCCGCCGAGTCCTGCGCCGCGCTGCCGGCCGACCGCGTCAATTTCATCCACGAAGACGATGCAGGGTGAATGGCGCTTGGCCTGGTCGAAGAGGTCGCGCACGCGGCTGGCGCCGACGCCGACGAACATTTCGACGAATTCAGAACCGGAGATGGAGAAGAACGGGACTCCCGCCTCGCCGGATACCGCCTTGGCGAGAAGCGTCTTGCCGGTGCCGGGCGGACCGACGAGCAGGACGCCCTTTGGGATGCGCGCGCCGAGTTGAATAAATTTTTGCGGCTCTTTGAGAAATTCGACGACTTCCTTTAATTCCTCCTTCGCCTCGTCCACGCCCGCCACATCGGCAAACGTAACGGTGGGGTGGTCGCCGCTGAACATGCGCGCGCGACTCTTGCCGAAGGACATGGCGGCGTTGTTCGACCCCTGCGCCTGACGGAAGATAAACCACAGCACAAATGCCATGACGAGAACCGGCAGGACATAGGCCAGCGCGCCGATCAGGCCAGTCCATTGAGAGGGCGGCTTCTGCTCGATCTTGACATGCTCCGGAGATAGTTCTTCCGGCGAGACGCCGAGGCTGATAAGCTGATCTACAAGCGTGGCATCTGGCTCTTTTTGCGACACCTGTTCGAGTTTGGTCTCTTCTTCCACGCCGCTCTTGTATACAATGGTCAGGCTGTTGTCGTCTTCGATGGAGATTTTTTCCACATCGCCGTTTTTTACGGCCTGTGCCAGTTGATTGATGGTGAGCGGTTCATCAGTCATATTTCCCTCGCGCTGAAAGGCCATGTAGATCATGGCTAGCAGGGCGACGATCAGTAGAAAGGTAACCAGAAAGGATTGGCTGCGTGACGAATTCAAAGGGACCTCCAAATAGCAGGGCGATTATACCAACCGCCTTTGTTGACGAGTAGACCGGCGGCGTTCTTCCTATGTTTCTCTAATGGAATTCCGGCAGCCAGTCCGATGGGCCGTTCAGGCCGAGCCCGAAGCGGATTCATCGTCTTCTTCGAGCGGATGAGGAATCGCGCCTTTCATGAAGCGCTCCGGATCGGTCAGGTAGGCGCGATAACAAGCCAAGCGGCAAAAGTAGACGCGCCGCCCGCGAAATTCCACGCTGACGCGATCACCCTCCTCGCGGAGGAAGCCGCCGCAGGCTGTCATTAGGTCGTTACGCTTTGGCTCAGAGAATAGCATCCGGCGACTCACTGCGAGAGTAATTCAATGGCCGTGTTGAGGATCACATCCTCGCTTGAACGCGCAGTGACCTCATCCACCGGCACGCGGACAGTGAGCGGGACACCCTGTCCTTCGAGGAAAATGCTTCCGTCCGGCAGGACAAAGCGCCCCGTCGGGATTTGAAGCGAGAAGCCTTCAGGCATTAAAAATTGCCCGCGCGCCACCTCGGCTTCCACACCGGCGGAGGGATATTGTCCCACTACGATCATGCCCGGCGCCTGGCTGAAGGCGTATGCCTCCAGTTCGCAGGCGCTGGCGCAGGCCGGCCCGACCAGCAGCGCCAGCGCGGGGAAGCGATATTGATTTTCATTCGGCCGAATCGTCTGCGGCTTGCCTTCGTCCTCGAATTGGCCGCTGGCTTCGCTGAAGTATTGCAGTTGACCCAGTTCGATCTCCTGGTCGGTAAGGAAGCCCGCCAGGCCAAGCGGCGCGCCGCCGGAGTTCTGGCGCATATCAATGATCACGCCGCGCACATTGGCTTCCTTAAATTTTTTCAAGGCGCGTTCGAAGACGCGTACGATCAGATTCAAATCGTCGAAATTGGAATTGATTTTGACGTAACCGATGTTGGAATCGAGAATTTGATATTCCACCGGCAGCGCGCTTAGATCAAAGCCGAGGAAGAACGAAGTGACTGCAAACGACTCGCGCTCGGCAATGGCCTGAATGGTCGCCGTCTGCGGCGAGCCGCCCGGATTAACGAACACAACCTTCGCCGATGAACCCAATGGAGCGCGCGTCAAATAACGGGATTTTTGATAGCGGGCGGAACGCTCCATCGAAAACGGCGCCGACCAGGCCTCCGTCGTGTCAATCGCATCCAAAATCGGCAGCCCATTAAATTCCACGATCTGCGCGCCGGGTTCGATTCCTGCCGCCATTGCCGGTCCTTGCGAGAGAACATACGTGACGATCACGCGCCCATCATCCAATTCGCGGATGGCAAACCCGTATCCACCCTCGGTCGCCGCGCCAAAGACCTGCGCCTCCACCGTCCCGCCGTTCAACCCGACGTGTCCATCCTTGAACGCCCACGTGAAATCGCGCAAGGCGAGGAAGTAGGCTGTCGCGTCGCGGTTGTGTTCCGCTTCTTTCACGCGCGGAGAAATTTCAGCATAGAGCGCGTCCCAGTCCGGCGCTTTGTCGGCTACATCGTTGAACGCGTATTCCTTGCGAACGATCTCGAACATGCTGTCAAACGCGGCGGAATAGGACTGACTCGAAAAATCCTTGAGCGCGACATCCGCCGGTTCGTAGAGTGTGAAATTCGCGCTCGGTTCGCGCGTGACCTTGAACGGCTCCTCGTTCAGATCCACGAACGACCAGCCCGGCGGAAGCGTTTGAATCGGATCGTCGGCAGTGAACAGCCGTTTGTCGTTGCCGAAGCCGCTGGGGAATCCCTGATTTGAGTCCGGCGCCCACAGCACAAGTTTACCGCCGGTCACTTCGTCGTCGCGTTCGCTGTCGGTGATGATCGAAGCCAGATACGAGGGCCAGCCGCGCGAAGCGTCATCCCCCTCAGAAAACGGGCCGCCGCTCAGGTTGGGCGAATACGAGACGGCAAAGATCTGCACGCCTGTGTCGGATGAATCATCATGGTCCACATCGCTAAATTCGCCTTCGGGCTGAAGCGGCAGATTCAAATCGAATGTCCCGCTCGACGAGTCGAGGTCAATGTCCAGGAATCCAAGCGCCTGCGAGTGGACGGGGATCTCCCAATCTTCGTCGCGAGTCACGAAGCCGCGCATGTCAATCAGGGCAACCGCGTGTTCCGTGAAATAGGTGGAAACCACAAAGTCATTCGAAACCGTAAACCGCCCGGTGATCTGGTAGGGTTGGTCGCTCAAGGGCGTGACTGCGACCGGCGGCAGTTCTGTCGGCCCCGGTCGCAGCGGACCGCTCAGCGAACATGCCAGCGAGGCGAGCGCGAGGACCAGCATGGGCCGCCAAAAGTATTTTCGCTTCATGTCATTCTCCAAAAAGGTGGGTGCATTATAATCCGGCGCATGAGCGACTGGCAAACCGACTTCGAACATGAAATTGCGCGCGCCGAATCGGCGCGCGCAAAAAAAAACGAGGGGCAGGTACGCGTCTGTGCGCGGCGCGCGGCGGGAATGGTTGTACGCGAATACTTTACCCGGATCGGAATCCCCGTCCGCACACCGAGCGCGTATGAACTGCTCAAACTTCTCGCGGAGCAGCCGCATCTGCCTCTCGACGCGCAGCAGGCCGCCTCTTTGTTGACCCTGCGCGTGAACGAGGCCTTCCGCCTGCCCGTCGACGCGGACCTGGTCGCCGAGGCGCGCAAATTGCGCGAGGCATTATTGGGATGAAATACCGTTGACATCTTGCATACGTCCGCCGACATTAGGGATCGCCCCTGGAAAGGGCATAGTATGCGCGCGTTTGCAAGAGGTTTCGTTAACGCAAGAGACGGCCGGCCGGCCGTCTCTTGCGTTTTGAATCGTTTCTTCAACCGCGCCGATCGGCCAAATGGAACAACGCCCGCGCAACGGTGATGATCAGCAGCATGCCGCTGACCACGCCGCCGACCGTGAGCAGATAGAAGCGCCAATCGCTGAGGCGCGCGGCCAGCAGGCGCGGCTCAGGCACGCGGATACGCTCGCGCAGGCGCTGGGCCAGGCCGGAGGGCGGCCTCACCCGCCTCAAGGTTCCGGCTAGACGCGTTTCGAGTTCGTAGAGATTTTTTTCGCGTGAGGGCATGCGTCACTTACTCCGCGGGGTAGATCACCAGGCCGACCGTGCCAGGACCGAGGTTGATGGCCAGCGAGACAGAGAGTTCAGCGAAGACGGATTCTTTTACGTTGAGGGTCTTCTTTGCTTCTTCAAGCATGAGTTTGGCTGATTCGAGATCATGCGCGTGGACAGCGCCGATGACGACCGGCGCGTCGCCAACAAGTTCCCGTCCCATTTCGGCGGTGCGGGCGATGGCCGCTTTGCGCGTGCGGGCGCGCTCGACCATTTCGAGGACGCCTTCTTTTAAGACGGCGATCGGCTTGACGTTCAAGACGGAAGCGAGGGCGGCCTTGAGCGTGCCGACGCGCCCGGAGCGTTTGGCAAATTCGAGACTGTCGAGAGTGAGGATGACTTGCGTCTGGGCGCGCAGGCTTTCGAGTTTTTTGACGATCTCATCCGCGCCCTTGCCGGCCTTTGCCATTCTGGCGGCGGTGCGGCACATGAAGGCGCCACCCACACTGCCAGAGAGCGAATCGAATGGAATCAAATTGTATTCGCCCTTGAGTTCCTCGGCGGCGGCCACGCAGGAGGCGTAGGTGCCGGAGAGTTTGCTGGTGACGTGAATGGAGAGGATGCTTTCGCCCTTTTGAAAGTTGGCGCGGATGTATTCCACAAATTGATGCGGCGAGGGCTGGGAGGTCTTGGGATGGTTTTTGTTGACGCCGATCTCTTTGTAGAAGCTGTCGAGGTTCATGTCCACGTTTTGGATATAGGTTTTTTCGCCGAAGTGGATGTTGATGGGAATGACCTGGATCCCATATTCCTGATCCCAACCGTCAGGGACGTCAATGGCTCCGTCTGTTAACAATCGCAACATGGTTCACTCTCCTTGAAACTGGATTGGATCGCCGAGTTCGTCGCGTAAGGCCAGCAGGGTGCGGTGGTAGAGGCGCCTTCGCTGCGTCCCATAATCTGGCCGATCTCGGCGTTGGACAGATCTTCCACAAACTTAAGGATCAACAAGGTCTGGCGTTCCGGCGGCAGGCGGCGGATGAGGCGTAAAAGAGATTCTTGTTCCTCGGTGCGGACCAGACTGCGTTCCGGATGCTCTTCTTTGGCAGCGACCACGGGCAGTTCGTGGATGGGGATTTCCTGCCGCCGGCTGCGGTCGCGATGCCAGTTGGCGACGAGGTTATGAGCGATGCGATAGAGCCATGCCGAGAACGGGACGCCGCGATCCGTGTACTTGCGGATGTGATTCATCGCCCGCTGAAAAACTCTCGCCGTCAAGTCTTCCGCGTCGTGGACGTTCCCCGTCCGATAGTAGATGTAGCTGAAAATGCGCTCGGCGTAGCGTTCGTATAATTCGCCGAAGGCGTCTTTGTCGCCTGTGGAGGCGCGCGCCAGAGTCGCATCTTCTTTATATTCGGGTTCCGGCAATTCTTTAAAATCCTACCGGCGGGGCTTGCAAAGAATAACCCCGCCGGATTTGAGAAGTTACACGTAGTATAAGGGGGAATTGGGAAAGATGAAAGATGAAAGATGAAAGATGAAATGCCTTCGGTGGGGGTTTATGACTCAACGATCCGAATCTCTTCATCCGTCAGCCCATACAACTGGTAAACCAACTCATCTATCTGACGGTCCGTCGCTTCGATTTGACGGGCGTACATATCCTGCTCGGACTGTGTCCTAGCCGCGGCTTTGGTCTTGTGCAATTCCAGCATGGACGTGACCAGCGCCACCATTTTTTCGTGCGCGGCGCAGTCGGAGGGGTTGGTGAAGTCTATGGCGCGGATGGGGAGTTGCTCAATGTATTGCTTATTAGCAGCAAAATAACCGCTATGAAAAGTTGTTGAAACTTGTTTGAGGCAAAAGTTGAGTAAACGAGAATTCAACAAACCGCATAAATAGGTGTAATTGCCTCTACTTTCGTCGCTTGTGATTCCGTATCCACCTGTAGTCACATTGATAAAATAAAAATCGTCACTCTGATCATAATACGTACTCAAATCAGTAATCATGTATGGAATGAGCAACTTCGATTGTTCCCACAATCCCAAATTCTGATTTCTCCCAAAACGATACCACTGAGAATCTTTGAAGGCACTTTTTTCGCGAGATTCGAGAGTCCGTTTGTTCCTTTCGAGATAAGCCCAAGCCAATGGATAGTTCGTTTGTAATTGTTTCGTGGTCAAAAGCGTAGCGCGATTTTCCGAAACAACATAAGGGAAAAGCACATATGCTGTAGTCTGCGCCCAATATCTCCCGATACTGCCACTTCGGATTACTTTTCGCAAGATACTTTTCTCAAGTTTGATCCAAGCATCTAATTCCTTCGAGAATACCGAAATTGTTTTAGAAGTTTCATCTTTGAAATCTTTGAAGAGGTATACAGTATCTGCGCTTGTAATCGGACCTTGGTAAATTCTACTTACCACATCGCCCAACTTCACAGGCATTTGACTCAATTTCTCAAACAAGCCTGCACCTTGTCCAACCGCAAAGTTCCATTCGGCGGCAGTCACGTTGGCGGCGGGTATGCGGCCTGAGACTTCCGAGTTCTCGGAGAACTCGGAAGTCTGCATATCGCGCCAACTTTTCAAATTTTGCACTTTGACCATTTCAAAATCATCGTTGCCTGATTTGTCTAAAAACAACAAACAAGTGTAGGTTGTCGCGCCGTCAAAAACCTGCTGGTCGCCAAAGTGAATCACCTTGCCGAGATGTTTTCCGTTCGCGACCAATCCGCGCAAATTTGCGCCGTACTGCGAGTTGAAAAATTTGTGCGGCAGGATGAATCCCATGCGCCCGCGTTTGTTCAACAGGCTCAACGCTCTTTCCACAAAGACAACATAAATATCGTAGTTTCCCGCTTTGGCGGATTGGTAGAGTTCCTTGTAAATCTCCACTTCCAGCGGAGCCCATTCTTTTAAAGTTTGAATGCGAATATACGGGGGATTGCCAACGATGGCATCAAACCCGCCATTCTTCATGATTTCAGGAAATTCCGATTTCCAATCAAAGGCATTCACGCGCTTCATCTCTGCTGTGTCAGCAAACATCTGCCCCGCGAAATAATCCGTCCCAATTAACGAATTGCCGTTCTTGATGTTCTGACTCAAATCGGGCAGGACGGACTGGTGAAAGAGCGAGCGTTCCTCCACCAACTCACCTTCGCGCAAATCTTCCAAAGCCTTCAATGAGAGTGAGAAGCGCGTCACCTCCACGGCCTGGGGGTCAATGTCCACGCCGAAGAGGTTGTTCTTCAAGATGTCGCGCTTGCGTTTGGCGGTCAGGCGGATCTGTCCGCTTTCATCGCGGTAGAACGAGTCGCGGTCGCGTTTCTCTTTTCCCGTCCGCGCGAAATGATCTTTGTGCCATTCGATCAAGGCTTCATACGCGCCGAGCAGAAACGATCCGCTTCCACAGGCTGGGTCAAGGATTTTGAGTTTGGCAACATCGGCGGGAGTTTTGCAATCTTCAAGTAGTTTCCCAACGGTATTTTTTACGATGTACTCCACGATGTACTGCGGGGTGTAATATACGCCGCCCGCTTTCCGCACTTCGGGCTTCTCCTCGATCTTTACCTGCTTCTCGGTCGTGCGGACGACGCGTCCCAAAAAGCGTTCGTAGATCGTGCCGAGAATTTCCACGGGCAACACCGCGAAGTTATATGGCGAATTTTCAGGCTGCAGGTCGTGAACGATCTCGCGCACCACCTTGTTGGATACAGTCACCGCTTCGAGCTCGGGGCGTGGCGCAAAGATACTGCCGTTATAAAAGATGTTCAATTCTTCAAAGATGGATTGGCAGGCTTTGAACCAGCCGGTGGCATCCTCGGAAAGTCCGCTTTTTTCCACAGTCGCGGCCAGTTCGCCCAGATAATCCTTGTCCACTTCGCGGTCACTGAGGGCTTTGATGAACACGAGACGGTCAATCAACAATTGCACCGACGCCGTAATGAGCTCCCCGTCTGCGCGCGGATTGCGCTTCTTCATGTCCTTGGCGAGCAGAACGCGCCAGCCATTCTTTTCATCGTCCATTTCGGCAAGAAAGGCTTTATCAGGTGAAACGCGATTCGATTTCACCTTTTGAGGCGAGAGGTAGCGCGACCAGAGTCCACCCGTCCGCTCCCGGCTGTGGATCAGGACGTTGTTGCGCTCGAGCAAGTCCCATAACTCATCGAACTTGTCCACGTACTCGGTGCAGGTCCAGTCGAGCACGCGAAAATTATTCACCGCTTCGGGCCTGGCCGCAAACAACGTGCAATCCAAAACGATACATTCCTGAAAATCGGTCAGGATGGCGAAGTCAATTTTTTCGCTGGGTTTGCTGTTTTGCGTTGAGTAGGCATAGGAATAAACTTGATATAGCCAGCGCGGTTCGTGCATCGCGTATTTAACTTGCTTGGCATCCATCACCAAAACGTCGCGCCCGTCCAAATGCAAAATAGTATCGGGACGAAGTCCCTTGCGATTGGTAGCCTGCACCTTGAATTCGTAATGCGCGTGGGAGAGTCCCTTGTTTTCGGTGTTCCAATTCAAATAGCGGAACAATGGGCGGATGAAATTCTGCTCGATCTGCGCCTCGGGCGCTTTTTCGAGCGCGGCTTCCTGCGCGCGAAAATCTTCCACCAGTTTTTGAATCTTTGCGCGGGCTTCTTCTTTGGTGTAAGGCATTTCGTTTCCTCACCGTCAAGGGATGAGTGAATTATCAGTAGATCACGAAAACCCTGCGTAGGTTGCGATCTCTATCGCAACCTGGCGGTAGAGACCGCCAAATACGCGCTTTCGTGAAGTACTGATTATACAGCCTGCAAATATCAGCGGGGCGAATCTTCCCGCTGTTCCCCAATTCCCAATCTACCAATGTCCAATTTTCCGAATCCCGATTCCCGCTCAATCAGGACTTACGCAAAACCTTGCGTAGGGTGCGTACGTTCTGTCAATAAAACATTTGTGCTATAATTTTAAGTCGCTCTGAAATCAACTCAAGGGTTCCCCATGTCATCCAACTCCATCCGCGTCGTGGGCGCGCGCGTCCACAACCTAAAAAATATCACCGTCGAGATTCCGCGCGACAAGTTCGTGGTCATCACGGGACTCTCCGGCTCAGGCAAGTCTTCGCTCGCGTTCGACACCATCTTCGCCGAGGGACAGCGCCGCTACGTTGAGTCGCTTTCAGCGTACGCTCGTCAATTCATCGGGCAGATGGACAAGCCGGACGTGGACTACATCGAGGGACTCTCCCCTGCCGTCAGCATTGACCAGAAATCCACCAGTCACAACCCCCGCTCCACCGTCGGCACCGTGACCGAGATCTACGATTACCTGCGCCTGCTGTTCGCGCGCGTCGGGATTCCGCACTGTCCGATCTGCGGACGCGAGGTGGTCAAACAGTCCGCGCAGGAAATCGTGGATGCGATCGAAGCGCTTCCCAATGGGACCCGCATCCTGCTCCTCGCCCCGGTCGTGCGCGCCCGCAAAGGGACGTATCAAGCCGTGTTCGAGGAGATCCGCAAGGCGGGCTTCGTCCGTGCGCGCGTGGATGGGACGGTTCACTCCCTCGACGAGGAGATCGAACTCGACCGCTACAAGATCCACACCATCGAAGCCGTCGTGGATCGCCTCGTCATCGCACATCCCGAAGATAAAGAAGAGAAGAAAGCCAACCGTACGCGTCTGACCGATTCGGTGGAGACGGCGTTAAAGTTTGGGGATGGGTACGTCACGGTCTCGATCCTCGATAATCGAAATTCGAAAACCGAAAGTCGAAAACCAAATCTCGAATCTCGAATCCCGAATATCGAATTATCGAATATCGAATTATCGAATATCGAATCACCGAATCCCGACCTTCACTTCTCCGAACACCTCGCCTGCCCCGAACACAGCATCTCCATCCCCGAAATTGAGCCGCGCACCTTTTCATTCAACACGCCGCATGGCGCCTGCCCCGAATGTCAGGGACTCGGCACGAAACTCGAGATTGACCCCGACCGCATCCTTCCCGACCGCGAACGCTCGCTCAACGACGGCGCCATCGTCAGCATGGAATGGAGCGGGCCGAAAGAGGAGGGCGGCTACTACTGGCAGAGTCTCGAAGCCGCCGCCAAAGCCTACAAAATTGACCTCGATAAACCCGTCAGCGAACTGACCGAAGCGCAGCTCAACATCATCCTCTACGGCACGGGCGAAAAACAGGTGGCGATGACCTACCACAGCGGGTCGGGCAACGAATTCAAATTCTCGCGCGCCTACGAGGGCGTCATCACCAACCTCGAGCGCCGCTACCGCGACACCAACTCCGAATATATCCGCGCCAAGATCACCGAGTTCATGTCGAACAAGCCCTGCCCCGCCTGCAACGGAAAACGCCTGCGTCCCGAATCCATCGCAGTGACCGTGGACAACGCCAACATCATTGACGTCACAGCCTGGCCCGTGATCCGCGCGCAGGAATGGGCGGGCAAACTTGGAAAAAAATTGACAGCACGGCAGAGAGCCATCTCGGAGCGAATCTTAAAGGAAATCGTAGAGCGCCTGACTTTTCTCGTCAACGTGGGACTCGACTACCTGACCCTCAATCGCTCCGCCGCGACACTCTCAGGCGGCGAGGCCCAGCGCATCCGACTCGCCACCCAGGTCGGTTCGCGTCTCGTCGGCGTCCTCTACGTCCTCGACGAGCCCTCCATCGGACTCCACCCGCGCGACAACACACGCCTGCTCGAAACGCTCAAAGGTCTGCGCGACCTCGGCAACACGGTGCTCGTCGTCGAACACGATGACGAAACGATCCGCACCGCCGATTGGATCGTGGACCTTGGCCCCGCCGCGGGCGAACATGGCGGCCGCGTCATCGCCGAGGGGACGCCGAAACAGATCCTCGCGCATCCCAAATCGTTGACGGGCGCGTACCTGTCGGGGCGCAGACAGGTCGCCATCCCGCGGAATCGACGCGAGGGAAATGGCAAGTCGCTCAAGATCGTCGGCGCGAAAGCCAACAACCTGAAAAATATTGACGTCACGATTCCGCTCGGCAAACTGGTCTGCATCACGGGCGTCAGCGGATCGGGCAAGTCCACGCTGATGACGGATGTTTTATATGAAGCGCTGGCCGAAAAACTGATGGGCGCGCGCTCCACGCCCGGCGAACATAAACGCATCGAAGGCATCGAACACCTCGACAAGATCATCAACATTGACCAGTCGCCGATCGGGCGCACGCCGCGTTCCAACCCCGCCACGTACACGGGACTATGGGACGAGATCCGCAAGTTGTTCGCGGAACTGCCTGAATCAAAAGTGCGCGGCTACAAGCCTGGACGTTTCTCCTTCAACGTCCACGGCGGGCGCTGTGAAGCCTGTCAGGGACAGGGGGAACTACGCATCGAAATGCAGTTTCTGCCAGATGTGTATGTGCCATGCGATGTATGTCATGGCTCGCGCTTCAACCGCGAGACACTGCAAGTCCATTTCAAGGAACATTCCATCGCAGACGTTCTCGCCATGACGGTGGATCACGCGCGCGATGTTTTCGCGGCGTTCCCGCAAATGGTCAACAAACTGTCGCTGTTACAGGAGGTCGGACTCGGCTATGTGCGCGTCGGTCAGCCCGCCACGACTCTCTCCGGCGGCGAGGCACAGCGCGTAAAACTGGCAAAAGAATTATCGCGCCGCGCGACGGGGAGAACGCTCTACGTGCTGGACGAACCCTCTGTCGGCTTGCACGCGGCGGACGTGCATAAATTGATCGAGGTCCTGCAACGTCTCGTGGACGCGGGTAACTCCGTGCTGATCATCGAACACAACCTGGACATCATCAAGATCGCGGACTGGATCATTGACCTTGGTCCCGAAGGCGGCGACCGTGGCGGCGAGTTGATTGCCGCGGGAACGCCGGAACAAGTGATGAAGGTCAAGGGATCGTACACAGCGAAATTTTTGAAAGAACACATGAAATAAGAACCAATAAGGCTTTCGGGAAACGTCACGCACAGGTCAGGCTTACAGCCGGGCACATCCCTCAGCGAAGAGGTCATGCTAAAAGCGTGACCTACACAAGACTGGCAAACGAAACCCCTTCCCCTCAATCCAATAAGTTCAGGTAGAATAGCCGTTGCCACCGGGACAAAACGCCCGCATGACAACAAGGAAAATGGATATGAATAGATCTGGAAGCGCCTCTTCTTTCAAACCACTGACCCCGCGCAAAAAACGTCCGCAGATCGGGCAGACGCTGTTTATCGCGGTGGCAGTCCTGCTTGTTTTGGGTGGCCTTTATCTGATCGGCAACGCGCTGATCGGACCGGGCAAACCCATCAGCAACATGTTTGCCACCGACACCCCAACCCCGACCCTGACCTTCACCCCCACCAGCACGTCCACACCGACCATGACGGCGACCGAAACGCTCACGCCGACGATCACCTTCACCCCCACGCCCGGCGCGCCGTTCCAATACACGGTACTGGAGGGCGATTTCCTGGCGACCATCGCCGAAAAGTTCGCGGCGGGACCGGATGGCATTGCCCTGATCCTTTTGCTCAATCCGTACGATGAGGCGGCTGGGACCGGAATTGACCCGACCACCGCGATCGTTTTTCCGGGACAAGTGATCTGGATCCCCAATCCCGGCATGGAACTGCCCACGGCCACCCCGGTACCGGCAGACTTGCCGCGCGGAACAAAGTTGACCTACACCGTCCAGGCTGGCGATACGCTCGGCGGCATCGCCGCAAAATTCAACAGCACGATCGAAGCGATCATCGCCGAGAACAAACTTGAGAATCCGAATGCCTTATTCGTCGGTCAACAGTTGATCATCCCCGCCAATGTTGTAACCGCCACCGCCACACGTCCGCCCACATCCACGCCGGTCACCACCACCCCGACTTTCCTCTTCACGCCGAGCGCGACAAACACCCCATAAACGCTGGACAAATCCGCGCTTCTCACGTACAATGCGCCGTCGTTATCGCAAGAATCAAATTTGGAGAAATACCTGTGGCAAACATCAAGTCTCAAATCAAACGCAATAAGCAGAACGAAAAGAAACGCCTGCGCAACCGCACCTTCCGCGGCGCGGCGCGTACGGCCGTCAAGGCCGCCAAGTCCAACATGGCCGAAGCCGAAGTGACGAAGGCTGTCAGCGCTCTGGATAAGGCGGCCGAGAAAGGCGCCATCCACCCGCGTAACGCGGCGCGGCGCAAGTCCCGCTTGATGAAGGCGGCGAATAAAGCCTCCAAGAAATAAGACAAGGCGTATCGTCAGCGGGAGTCGTCAGACTCCCGCTTTTTTTGCCCCCTCCCTGCCCTCCCCCAAAATCCGACGAACCCCAGTCGGATTTTGGGGGAGGGTGCCGAAGGCGGGTGGGGGTTGATATAATCAACCATCTACAGGATCTCTCCGCTATGTTTGAAAAAGAACAAGGACTCATCGAAGAAAAGATCAAAGCCTATTGCGACGCGCATGGGATCGCGCTCGCGCCGTTGAAGTGGACGGCGATTCCGTTCGCGGGCGAATGGGGAATCGCCACGTCATTTTTTCAGACGGCGGCGGATGAAGCGCGCGCGGGTAAGGGAGCGGGGAAACCTGTCCCGGCGAGAGCGCAGGAGATGGCTGACCAAGTTCGAGGTCAGATCGGAAGCGTGGACGGAGTCAGCCGTGTGGACGCGGTGAAGGGCTATCTCAACGTCTATTACAAGACATCTGATTATGCCCGTCGAGTGGTGGATGAAGTTCTCACCTCGCGCGCGGACTTTGGGCGGGGTGCGCCAAAGGGTGAGCGAGTCATGGTGGAATACGCACAGCCGAACATGCTTCACTCATTCCATATCGGTCATGCGCGTAACACAGTCTTAGGCGAGGTGCTGGCGAGGCTGACAGAGTTTGCTGGCTTTGAAACAATTCGCGCTTCGTACCCAGGCGATCTAGGGCTCGGTGTGATCACCGTGTTGTGGATGTACGAAAAGTTTTACAAGGGACAGGAACCGCAGGGCGTGCACGAACGCGGACAATGGTTGTTGAAGTTATACGTCGAAGCGAATGTGTTGTTGGAAAAGAAAGAGAACGAAACGCCTGAAGAAACAACGCAACGCGAGGCATACGAAGCTGAACGCCGCGAGATGTATCGCGCATATGATGCGGGCGATCCGTCGGTGCGCGAGTTGTGGCGCGTAACGCGCGAGTGGGCGTTGGAAGAACTGCGCGATGTTCTGCGAATCCTCGACGTGAAGATGGATGTCTGGTTTTACGAATCGGAAGTGGACGAACCATCGAAGGCAATCGTCGAAGAGTTGATCCAAAAAGGCATCGCCGATGATGAACGTCCGCAGGGCGGCGCGGTGATCGTGAAGATTGACGAGAAGCTCGGACTCACCAAAGAAAAATATCGCACGAACGTGATCCTGCGGCGCGACGGCACGACTCTATATTTGACGAAAGACCTCGCGCTGGCGAAGGTCAAGTTTGAAACATATCACGTTGACCGCTCGATCTATGTGGTGGACGTGCGGCAATCGCTTCATTTGCAACAGGCATTTGCGATTCTAAAATTGTGGGGCTTCCCGCAAGCGGACAAGTGCTATCACCTCGGCTACGGGTTTGTGAGTTTGCCCGAAGGCGCCATGTCCTCACGGCGCGGACGTGTTGTGCTGTTCAAAGAAGTGTACGATGAAGCCATCAAGCGCGTGCTAGCGGTGGAGTCGGAACGAAGCGGAAATGTCCCTGAAGGTGAACGTGTGAAAATCGCCGAACAGATCGGTCTTGGCGCGTTGGTCTATTCGATGCTGGCGGTGGACAACAACAAAGACATCGTCTTCGACATCAACGAGGCGCTCTCGTTCGACGGGCGGACGGGTCCGTACATTCAGAACGCGCATGTGAGGGCGAATTCGATTCTCAAGAAGTCAAATGTCGAAGGTCAAAAGTCAGGCGACCTTGGACCTTTGACCTTCGACTACGAATTGACGAAACATGAGATCGAACTCATCGAACAGATCTCCCAATTCCCTGCGAAGGTTCAGCAAGCCGCGAATGAGTATCGTCCGCTCGTGATGGCGCAGTACGCGCACGATCTGGCGAACGCATTCCACTCGTTTTATCATGCCGTGCCTGTGTTGCAGACGGAAGATGAAAAAATAAAGAACGCGCGCTTGAGTTTAGTTGCCGCGGCAAAACAAGTGATCGCTAATGCCCTGCGTTTGCTCGACATCCAAGCGCCGGATATTATGTAGCAGGTCATGTCAATGAGTCCAAGAGAAAGGGAAACAGACCGAACAATTTTCTTTTTGTTTGGTCTGTTTTATTTTTAACCATGCAACCACAGGTATTTGACGAAACACATCCGCTGGAGGAGGCGCTGGTTTGGGGCGAGCCGGGCATCGAGGCTTTGCTTGGGCAGTTATTGCCGAAATCCAAAAGCCTGTTCTTTAGCTACTACGAAGTCCTGGAAGCCCGCAAAGAATTCCGGTATCTCCGCAGTCTGGTGGAGAACGAAGGCATCCGCTTTACGCAAGCCAAGGATGCCATGGTCCAGCGGCTGAAAAAGACCGGCGCACCGGGCGAGCCGTCGGCATTGCGCGAAGTGGAGAATTTACTCCTTGCCCGCGCCGACGCATATTACGAGACCTACCGCGAAGAGAAACAGAGGGAATTTGAACTGGCAGGCAACGAACGGGATTTTGACGATGTGTATCAACAGATCCAGCAGGACATCAAACGCATCCTGCGGGAGGACGAAGCCGCTTACGGGGAACGCGCCGCCACGCGCCTCAATCACCTGTTGAGTCTCGCGCACGAACTGCCGCTGGCAAATATTTTCTATGGGCGCGATCAATCGCAGGCGCTGACCGACAAACTGGTCCTCTCATCGGTCAAATGGGAGATCCGCAAGCCGGAGGTGGCGGTCTTCAAACAAGCCCTGGTCGAACTCGGATATCAAGACTCGCTGGTGGAGATCGAGCGCGGCACGTTCGAGGGCGGCGATGTGGCCATGTTCGATCAAACGTGTTTTGTCGGCGTCGGCGCGCGCACCTCTTTAAGCGCGGTTGAGGATCTGGCGCAAAAGATCGGTCCCGTCATGGACGCGTACGGCGTGCAGGTGGCGGCGGTCGTCAACCAGCGTCACGAACGGGAGGCGGAAATTCTTCACGCGCCGAACGACGAACACATGCACCTGATGCATCTCGATATGTTCTGGATCCCGCTGGAGCCGAAACTGGTGATGGCGTACACCCACGAAGTGGATCAGCGCCGGGTCTTGCGCGTCGCGCACAAGCAGGGACAAACTGTCATGGAAGACCTGGGCGGGTTCCGGCACTTCATGTCGGAACGGGGAATCGAGATCATCGAGGTTGACCGGCGCGAGCAGGAAAATTTTGCCACGAATTTGTTGAACCTCGGCGGCAAAAAAGTGATTGTCGCGCTATCCACCAACAAACGCGTGATCGCGGAATTAGAAGCGCGCGGCTACCGCGTGCTCAGCGCGGAATTAAACAAACTGGTCGGCGGATACGGAGCCACCCATTGCCTCACCGCGCCGATCCGCCGCACGTTATAGACGCGCCGATTTTTATTTTGGATTCCTGCTCCCCATCACACCCAAGCCCGCCAGCAAAACCGAAAAACTGATCACGATCGCAACGATGACGATACCGTTCTGTTGCACGAATTCGCCTGCCGACGGTCCCGCCTCCTGCGTGACGCTGACAGCGGGTGAGGGCGTGGACGGCGTTTCCAGCGCCCACGGAAACGTCCGCGTGGCGACCGGCGACGGCGAGGGGAATGGCGTCCCGGCCGGTTGAGTGGCGCCGGTCTGGATCAATAATTTCATGCCGGGGGAAATCACATCCGACGAGAGACGGTTTAATTTTTTAATGTCAAGGATGGTCGTATTGTATTGGATGGCGAGAGTCCACAACGTCTGCCCGTATTTCACCTCGTGATACACGTCGCCGTTGGGCAGGGCGGTATTGCGAAAGACCGGCATGATCTCATCCACCGAAACGCCCATCGTCGCGGCTTGTGTGTACATTCCATAACACGCCGATTGTGTTTGCGGGATGCCAGTCAGTATCGGATAGGCGTCGTACTGCATTTGTCCACTGCTGGTGGCAAACGCAGTTTCAAGCACCATGTAGATCTGGTCGCTGACCGCCACCGCCGCGCCGATATGACTGCGATTCGGATCCAGCATCGTGTCGAGATGTTCCGCGTCGCTTTGCCAGAAGCGCATCGCATCTTCCACCGTTGAAGCGGACACCCAGTTCTCGGAGCGATAGCCGTCCAGCGAGAGATCGCCCAGCAGGGGGAATCCGCGCGAAAGCAAATCCTGTCCGAGGGTCATGCCGCAGGAACGCGCGTGTCCGACCGCGCCTTCCGAGGCGGCGAGCGCGTTGGCTTGATCCGCGGCGACAGCCATCAACGCAGAGTGAACGGTGAGCGCGTTGAGTCCGTTGGCGAGGCGCAGGTTGTTGACCGCGTTGATGATGTCCGCGGGTGTGACCATGCCCGGCGCGGGCGTCTTGGTGGTGAAATCCTGCGCGGGGTTTGAGGAGCCGGCGACCGCCTCAGCCGTTTTGGGTTGGGCAAGAACGAGGAGGGAGAGAACGGTCAGGCAGAGCGCAAGAAAAGTCAGTCGTTTGCGAAGAGTCATTCTGAATCTCATGTTGAAGGAAAACAAAAAAGGGGCGCGTTGAATCCATTATACTTGCGCGAGATGCAACGAATCGATTCATCGCGTGTTCTAATGCGAAACATAGAAAAGGAAAACCATGACCACCCTCGCCCCCACTCTGACCACTCGTTTGTTCCCGAACATCTCGGCGCGACTGCGCGACATTCTGCTCGTGCTTGCGGGCAGTTTGCTGATGGCGTTGTGCGCGCAGATCGTCATCCCGCTTCAACCGGTGCCGATCACCGGACAGACCTTCGGCGTTTTGCTGATCGGCGCGGCGCTCGGATCGAAACGCGGCGCGGCGGCGATGATCGTTTACATTGCGGAGGGCGCGCTGGGTCTGCCGTTCTTTGCGGGCGGCACAAGCGGATTCGCAATTTTGAGCGGCACGACCGCGGGCTATCTGGTCGGTTTTATCGTCGCGGCGTTTGTGATCGGCTTGCTCGCCGAGCGTGGACTGGAACGAAGTTTTCGCACTTCGCTGGTCCCGTTCCTCGTCGGCACGATCGTCATTTATATTTTCGGCGTGAGTTGGCTGGCGTTCGTGGTCGGCGGTTTTGGCAAAGCCGTCTCGCTCGGCATGACACCCTTCCTGGTCGGCGATGCGCTCAAGTTGATCGCGGCGGCGCTGGTGTTGCCAACAGCGTGGAAATTCGTGAGATAGTGACACGCTTGGATTTTTTCGAGTTGTTTCGTTCGGCTTCGTAGAAATTTTTGCGGAGCCGAATTTATTTCAATTGTCCTGTATAATGCACTCCGCTTCAACCAACCCGCAAACCACCCAACCAGCAAACCAGCAAACCAAACATGTTCACAGATCAAGTTGAAATCTACGTTCGTTCTGGAAAAGGCGGCGACGGGATGATGCACTTTCGCCGCGAAAAATATATGCCGCGCGGCGGACCCGATGGCGGCGACGGCGGGCGCGGCGGCGATTTGATTTTTGAAGTGCGCGCCACGCTCAATACGCTTTCGGCGTTTCGTCCGAACCAGAAATTCGCGGCGGAGGACGGCAAGGGCGGCGGCTCAAATCAGAAGTCGGGCAAGGGCGGCGCGGACCTGGTGATCCCCGTTCCGCCTGGCACAGCCATCTTCGACGCGGATTCGCGCGAGCTGATCGGCGATTTAACGCAGGCGGGTCAGCGTCTCATTGCCTGCAAAGGCGGGCGCGGCGGGCGCGGCAATCAGCATTTTGCGACCGCGCGCAATCAGGCGCCGCGCATGGCCGAGAAGGGCGAGCCGTTTGAAGAGCGGCGACTCAAACTGGAATTGAAGTTGATCGCGGATATTGGGCTGGTCGGCCTGCCGAACGCGGGCAAGTCCACGCTGCTGGCCGCGCTGACGAACGCGCGTCCGAAGATCGCGTCGTATCCGTTCACCACGCTCGAACCCAATCTGGGTGTGGCGAGGATTGACGAGGATACGAGCGTCGTGATCGCGGACATCCCAGGTTTGATCGAGGGCGCGCACGAAGGCGCGGGACTCGGCCACGATTTTCTCCGTCACATCCAGCGCACGCGCGTTTTGATCCATTTGCTGGATGGTCTCGGCGAGGATCCGCTCGCGGATTTCAGCCAGATCAATTCCGAGCTGGCGTTGTTCGATCCGAATCTGTCCAAGAAGCCGCAGGTCGTTGCGCTCAACAAAATTGACCAGCCCGAAGTTCAGGAACGCCTGGCAGACCTGAAAAAGAAATTCAAAAAACAAAAAGTGGAGTTGATGGCCGTTTCGGCGCTGGCGCGGACAGATACGCGCGAATTGCTCCTCCAAGCCGCGCGCAAACTCGCCGAGACTCCCCCGCTCGAAGATGTCGAGCCGCCCATGCCGGTCTACCGTCCGCAGGCGGATGAAAAACAGTTTGAGATTCAGCGCGAGGGCGCGGACGAGTGGCGCATCAGCGGCGTGGTCATTGAACGCTCCGCCAAGATGACCTACTGGCAGCACAGCGGGTCCCTGCGCCGCTTCCAAAAGTTAATGGAAAGACTCGGTGTGGATAAGGCGCTGCGCGAGGCGGGCATCAAAGAGGGCGATACGGTTTATATCGGAGAGGAATTCGAGTTGGAGTGGCAGGAATAACCAGTGATCAGTGACCAGTAATCAGTGAGCAGTTTTTAGTCCCTGCCGCACAGAATAAATCGTCATCCCCAAAAAAAGGAGGATGGCGATTTCGTTTAAGAGTCCGCCCCACAGGCGCCCCTGTTGAACGTTTAACAAGTCGCTGACGATTCGCAGCGCCAATGAAAAATGCAACAACGCAAGTTGGATATAAAACGCCGGTTGAAAGTTGATCGGCGCTCCAAGGATGGCGGGAAAAATGATCGGCGCGTGGCCGAAGATCATCGAGATGACGAAGCCGACGAAGACCGCGTGCAGCAACGCGTCATAGAGCGGACCCGCGGCCTGCGCGCCAAAGACGAGGTTCAACGCGCCGCCGATTCCAAGCCAGATAAATCCGAGGGCCAGACACCAGGCGATATAGCGCGTGAGCGGCAGTTTGTGGCGGATGTTCCTCCAGGCGATGTCGGCGGGAAACGACCACAGCGCGAGCGCCAGCATTCCCGCGCCGCTGAGGCGCGCGCCGAGTTGAAGATCGAAGAGCGTGACGATCGTCCCGACCGCGAGCAGCGCGGCCAGCGCGGTAAAAATGACCTGCTGGTTTTTCGAGGGACGCAGCACGCGGCTGAGTTCCAGTCGTTCGCCCACGATGGTGAGGATGAGATAGGCCTGCCAGCCGTAGACGACTTGAAAGATGGATCTTCCCGAAAGCCAGAGCAGGTTGGCCGCAAGCCAGAAGAGCATGCCCGCGAGCATGGTGAGGGTGTGAATGGCAGGTTCGCGCCGCGCCATGACGAAGAGGATGCCCACCGCGACCAGGCTGGCAAGCGCGAACAGGATCGCGCCGAGGGGTAGGGTCGGCGCGAGGAGCGCGGCCAGCCAGCCCAATCCCGCGAGCAGCGGCGCGGCGAACATCCACTTGCGATTCAACGCGACCGCGCGCTCCAGCGCGATCAACGCGCCGAGGAATCCGCAGATCATCAGCGGGCCGTGCGCCAGTGCGAGTCCTTTCGCGGAGGGCAGAGTCCAGCCGAGACGCAGGAGTCCAGCCCACAGTGCAACCAGCAGAGCGAGGAGCGCGGGAACAAGGAAGGGCAGATATTTTTTGTTCATGTTTTCATCATAGCAGAATGGAATAGGTATCAAGTCTCCGCGCTTGCGCGTCCACGTGTGTACGTGTCTACGTGTGTACGTGTCTACGTGTCTACGTGTCTACGTGTCTACGTGTCTACGTGTCTACGTGTGTACGTGTCTACGTGTCTACGTGTCTACGTGTGTACGTGTCTACGTGTCTACGTGTCTACGTGTGTACGTGTCTACGTGTCTACCTGTCTACGTATTTACACGCCTGCCCATGGCGTCCATCACGGCAACGGAGGCGATCTGCACAATGGCGTTCACGTCGTCGCCAGTCTGGAGGACGTGGACCGGCGCGCCCATGCCGAGCAGGATCGGGCCGATGGCTTTGGCATTGCCAAGACGCGCGAGAAGTTTGTAGGCGATGTTGGCCGATTCGAGCGAGGGAAAGACCAGCACGTTCGCGTCCTTCACTTTGCTGAACGGGTAACGTTCGTCCACGATCTCGCCGACGACGGCGGTATCGGCCTGCATCTCGCCGTCCACCGCGAGCTCGGGGCAGCGCGTCTTGGTCAGCGCGACGGCCTTCTGCACTTTTGCCGAAAGCGGATGCGGCGTGGAGCCGAAGTTGGAAAACGAGAGAAAGGCCACGCGCGGTTCGAGTTCGAGTTGCTTCGCAAAATCGGCGGCCAGGCAGGCGATCTCGGAGAGGTCTTCGGCGGTTGGTTCAATGTTCACCGTGGCGTCGGTGAAGAGATAGACGCGGTCATCCACGATCATAATGTAGACGCCCGCGGCGCGCGCCGCGCCAGGCGCGGTGTGATGGATGCGCAGCGCGGGGCGGATCACGTCGGGATATTCGTAGGTCAGGCCTGAGACGAACGCGTCGGCGTCGCCCATCTTGACCATCATCGAGCCGAAGATGTTCGTCTGTCGGATGCGGCGGCGCGCGAGGGAAATCGAGACTCCCTTGCGGGCGCGGATCTCGTGATAGGCGGCGGCGTATTCCTCCACGCGCGCAAAATCGGCGGGGTTCACAATTTCGGGGCAGCAGGGCAGGCCCAGTTCTTCGATTCGTTTTTGGATGACTTCGGGGCGGCCGATGAGGATCGGCGCGGCGATGCCCTCCTCTTTGACGCGGTACGCGGCGCGGATGACCTTGGACTCCTCGCCCTCCGCGAACGCGACGCGCTTCGTCCCGCCGCTGGTGCGCGCCTTGTTCTGGAAGAAGTAGCGCACCTGTTCGCCGCGTCCCTGACGATAGGCCAGTTGTTCGCGATATTCATGGATGTCAATCGGTTTGCGCGCGACGCCGGTCTGCATGGCCGTCTCCGCGACGGCGGGCGCCTCCCACAGCAGGACGCGCGGATCGAGCGCCATGGGGATGATGTAGTCGCGTCCGAATTTGACGCTGTCCAGGCCGTAGGCGCGCAGAACAGAATCGGGAACGTCTTCTTTGGTTAACGCGGCCAGCGCCTTCGACGCGGCGAATTTCATCTCCTCGTTGATGGCGCGGGCGCGCACGTCCAGCGCGCCGCGAAAGATGAACGGGAAGCCCAGCACGTTGTTCACTTGATTGGGATAATCGGAACGCCCCGTCGCGATGATCACATCCCTGCGGGCCTCCTTCGCCAGTTCGGGACGAATCTCAGGGTCGGGATTGGCCATGGCAAAGATGATCGGATCGCCCGCCATGGATTTGACCATCTCGGGCGTCAGGACATTTGCCACCGACAGGCCGTAGAACACGTCCGCGTCTTTCACCGCGTCGGCGAGGCTGCGATGCCCTTTATCGTCCACAGCGAGACGATCTTTATATTGGTTCATGCCTTCCTTGCGGCCTTTGTAGACAACGCCCTTCGTATCCACGAGCATAATGTTCTCGCGCCGCACGCCCCAACGGATGGCAAGCTCCGCGCACGAAACGGCGGACGCGCCCGCGCCCGAAATGACGAGGCGGATCTCGCCATGCTTCTTGCCAACGATCTCCAGCGCGCTCGCCAGCCCCGCCGAGGAGATGATGGCCGTCCCGTGCTGGTCGTCGTGGAAGACGGGAATATCCAGCATCTGCTTGAGTTCTTCCTCGATGTGAAAACATTCGGGCGCTTTAATATCTTCGAGATTGATCCCGCCAAAGGTCGGAGAGATGGCCGCGACGACTTTGATGATCTCTTCAGGATCGTGCGAATTCACTTCGATGTCGAACACGTCAATGTCGGCAAATTTTTTGAATAGCACGCCCTTGCCTTCCATGACGGGTTTACTGGCCAGCGCGCCGCGGTTGCCGAGTCCGAGGATCGCCGTCCCGTTGGAGATGACCGCCACCAGATTTCCCTTCGAGGTATATTCGTAGGCGTCTTCGGGATTTTTTTCGATCTCCAGCACAGGCTCTGCCACACCGGGCGAATAGGCCAGGCTCAAATCGCGTTGGGTGTCCATCGGCTTGGTTGGCACGATCGCCACCTTGCCAGGCTTGCCCTTGAGCTGATGATATTCGAGCGCGTCTTCGCGCGTGATCTTTGTCATAAACGCCTCCGTACATGGTTGAATTATCGGTCTGGCTGCATGTCTCAAAACCCCGCGACGCCCTGAAAGGTTTCTGCAACCGGGCAAACGACCCGTAGATTATCGCACAGTCTGCAAAAAGCACACAGTTCATTTCGTCACATATTTCACAGGACAAGCCGACAAACTTATCCTGCGCCCGCGTTTTAATGTATAATTCACCCGTCCGCAAGGATGAACTCGAAAACTCCCCGTCCCTTGACGGCCTGGCTGCAAGTTTTGGATACCGACCTTTGCCCTGCAATTGGGATACATTGCGATAACCGACGAAACAAGGATGTTGATGATTGTTGATTTGAACCGTCATCCGGTTTAGCGTAAGTTATCTCCCCGTTCCGCCTCACGCGGGACGTTGGGCTGGCGTAGTCAACCCAAATCTTTTCGCGCAGCCGAGGCCGCCCGCAGGCAGTCTGTGGCTGTGCGTTTTTTTAAGCGAGACCCCAAAGGTTTCGCCAGGATGCAATGCAAAGAATTACCGCCATCGAAGCCCAGAAGAAAAATCCCAAACGGGTGAACGTCTACCTCGATGGGGAATTCGCCTTCGGGTTGGCGAAGATCACCGCCGCGTGGTTGCAGGTTGGACAGGCGCTGGACGAGGAAAAGGTCGCGCGTCTTCAAGCAGAGGACTCGCAGGAAAAAGCCTACCAGCAGGCCATGCTCTTTTTGGGCTACCGCGCCCGCTCTGAGGCGGAGGTCCGCAAGAACCTTGAAAAACACGAGATTCCGCCTGCCGTGGTCGAAGAGACCCTGAAGCGCCTGCGCGCGGAACGCCTGTTGAACGACGCGCAGTTCGCGCAGGATTGGGTGGCGAATCGCTCCGAGTTTCGGCCGCGCTCGCGGCGCGCGTTGACCCTCGAGTTGAAGCGCAAAGGGCTGACCGAATCCGCCATCCAGTCTGCGACGGAGGCGGTGGACGAAACCGCCCTGGCCTACGCGGCCGCGCAGAAGCGGGTGCGCAGGCTGGAAAATCTGGAGTGGGTCGAGTTCCGAAAAAAACTGGGCGATTTCCTCGCGAGGCGGGGATTCGCATACGAGGTCGCCGCGCCGACGGTAAAACGCCTTTGGCTTGAGCACGGCGGCAAACAAACTGAAACCGACAATGAGGAATTTCCATGAATCCAATCATCTGGCTCATATTGATCGTGCTTGCCCTGGGGCTGGGCGTCGCGGGCGGGTATTTTGTCCACCGTTCGCAAACCGAAAAGGCCAACCGCGACCGACAGGAAAAGGCCGCCAATATTCTTAAAGGCGCCAGCGAACAGGCGCGGTTGATCGAATCGCAGGCGCGCGAAAACGCGGTCAAGATTACGCAGGCCGCCGAACAGGATGTGAAGGAACGCCGCGCCGAGAACAGCCGCGAGGCGGAGAGGCTCGACAAGCGCCGCACCGAACTGGAAAGCCGCGCCGACAAACTGGAACAGCGCGATCAGACATTAAGCAAGCGCCAGTCTGCCATTGACCGCCGCGCCAACGACATCGAAAAACTCTACGAACAGGAAGTTGTAAAACTCGAACAGATTTCCAATCTGTCGCAGGACGAGGCGCGCAAGGGTCTGTTCGAGGCCGTGGAAAAAGAAGCGCGCGCCGACATGGCGCGCATCTATCGCCAGATCGAAGCCGAAGCGCGCGAGGAGGGCGAGAAGCGCGCCCGCAAGTTGATCGCGGACGCCATCCAGCGCGTCGCGTCGGAACACGTGGCGGAGGTGACCAGTTCACGCGTCACGCTGCCCAACGAGGAAATGAAGGGGCGCATCGTCGGGCGCAACGGACGCAACATCAAAACGTTCGAGCAGGCCGCGGGCGTGGACGTGATCGTGGACGATACGCCAGAATCGGTCACCATCTCGTGCTTCGATTCGGTGCGCCGCGAGATCGCCCGCCGCGCGCTCACGCGCCTGACCGTGGACGGGCGCATTCATCCAACACACATCGAGAAGATCATCGAGGATGAAACGAAAGCCGTCGAAAAGATCATCAACGAATCGGGCGAGCAGGCCGCCTACGACGCCAACATCGCGGGCTTGCATCCTGAAGTGCTGCGCATGATCGGACGATTAAAATTCCGCACGTCGTACGGGCAGAATCAACTCGCGCACGCGGTGGAGGTCTCAAAACTGGCGGGCATCCTGGCGGCCGAACTGGGCGCGGACGTGGAAATTTCCAAGCAGGGCGGTTTCCTGCATGACATCGGCAAGGCCATGGATCACAACCAGGAAGGCACGCACGCGGGCCTCGGCGCGGAATTTTGCAAGCGCTACCACGTAAATCCAAAGGTGGTCAACGCCATCGCCGCGCATCATCACGAGGTGGAGCAGGAAAGCATCGAGGCGGTCATCACCGAGGCGGCGGACGCCATCTCGGGCGCGCGTCCCGGCGCGCGGCGCGAAGACCTCGAGGCCTACATCAAGCGCATCAAGACTCTCGAAGACCTCGCCAGTTCGTTCAAGGGCGTGCAGCAGAGTTTCGCCATCCAGGCGGGACGCGAAGTGCGCATCATCGTCCGCCCCGAAGAGATTGACGATCTCGACTCGGCGCGGCTGGCGCGCGACGTGGCGAAGAAAATCGAGGAGACCATGCAATACCCCGGTCAGATCAAGGTCTCCGTCATCCGCGAGACGCGCGCGGTGGATTACGCGAAGTAGGCGGCAGGGTAGACACGTAGACACGTACGCACGTAGACACGTGGACAGTTCGGGACGGCTCGCGCGAGTCGTCCCGCATTTTTTTCATTTCTCCATCGCTTTCATCGCTTTTATCTGTGGTCGCTTTGTTCTCGAAAATGATACAATCCTCCCATGAAGAAGCGTTCTTCTGCGCCGCAGAAATCATCTCCTCTCGCGCAGGCCGATGAGATTGCAAGCCTGCGCGACGAACTGGAACATTCATCCGCGGCCGTCGCGACGCGCCTGCGAGAACTGGACGCGCTGGCCAATATCGCGCGTTCGCTCAGCGAGACCGAGCGCGTCGGCCTGCAAACCGTTTTGCAGCTGATCGTCGCCTCCGCGCAGGAATTAATTCCCGCCGCTCAAAAGGCGGTCATCCACTTATGGGACAAGGAGGGACAAACCCTCGCCGTCCAGGCCGTCATCGGATACGAGCAATCCGCCAGCAGTCAGATCAAGATGCGCCACAATGAAGGCGTGGCCGGGCAGGTGATCGCCAGCGGCGTAACGATCAACATCGCCGATATCAAAAAGGATGAACGCTTCATTACCAAAGGGGCCGCCCCAACCTTTCGCTCCCTGATGGTGGCGCCGGTGCAAAGCGGCGAGCGCAGGCTGGGAACGATCAGCGTGCAAAGCGACGAGACAGGCGCGTTCAGCGACGAAGATAACCGCCTGCTCAGCGTGCTGGGCACCCAGGCCGCCGCCGCCATCGAAAACGCGCGCCTGCTCGAAACCACCCAGCGCAGACTCAAAGAGGTGGAAGCCCTGTACCGCATTACGCGTGAACTGGCTGCCTCGCTCGAAGCCGGGCGACTCATGCAGGAAGCGGCGGATCTCCTGCAAACCAGCTTTGGCTACTACAACGTCTCGATCTTCATTATTGAACCAGCCAGCGGCCAACTTGTAATGAAACAAGGCAGCGGAAAACTCGGCGCGCTCCTCAAAAACACGCGCCTCCAGGCCGGGGCGGGCATCATCGGCCACGCCGCCGAAACCGGCGCGGCCTTCCTGACCAACAATGTGGAAGACGTAGTGTTCTTCGTCCCGCATCCCCTGCTGGCCGATACCCGCTCCGAACTGGCCATGCCCATCAAGGTCAATGACCGCGTGCTGGGCGTGCTGGATATTCAGCAATCACCGCCCCAGCGCCTGAACGAAAACGATCTGCAACTGATCGGCACAGTGGCCGAGCAACTGGCCGTCGCCCTCCAAAAAGCCGAGCTCTACGCCAACCTGCAAGAATCGCTCAACATGGAAAAATCCATGCGCATGCAACTCATCCAGAGCGAACGCCTCGCGCTGGTGGGACGCCTGCTGGCCTCCGTCTCTCATGAATTGAACAACCCGCTCCAGGCCATCCAGAACGCGCTCTTCCTCCTCAAAGAAGATGCGGGGCTGACCGAACAGGGGCGGCAGGACCTGCAGATCATCCTCTCCGAAAGCGAACGCATGTCCGGGCTGATCGAACGCCTGCGCGCCTCCTACCGCCCCACGCGCCTCGACGAATTCCAGCCGCTGTCCCTCAACCTGCTGGTGGAAGATGTGCATGCCTTGCTGGCCGCCCACTTGCGGCACAAAGGCATCGTCTTTGAATTTCAGCCGGAGCCAAACCTGCCTCTCATCTCTGGCCTGCCCGACCAGATGCGCCAGGTGCTCCTCAACCTGTTGATGAACGCCGTCGAATCCATCCCACCCGGTGGAAGACTCTCCGTCGCCACACAAACGCGCGCGGGGAACGAAATCCTCCTCTCGGTTTCCGATAACGGCCCCGGCATAGCCCCCCTCCTCCTGCCGCGCATCTTCGACGCCTTCGTGACCAGCAAAGAGAACGGCACTGGCCTCGGCCTGACCATCACCTACGACATCATTCACCGCCACAACGGACGCATCGAAGCCATGAACAACCCGCAGGGCGGCGCGACCTTCAACGTCTGGCTGCCAGCGCTTCCAACGGAGCCGGCATGAACCCCACCGGCCGCATCCTCATCATTGACGACGAAGCCGCCCTGCGCCAAACCCTGGCGCGCATCCTGCAACGCGCCGGTCACACCGTCTCCACCGCCGAAAGCGGCGCGCTGGGACTTTCCCTCCTCGCCAACACCGCCTTCGATCTCGTCCACCTCGACATCCGCATGCCCGACATGAACGGCCTCGAGATTCTCAAAACAATCCACGCCTCACATCCCGAATTGCCGGTGATCCTCTTCACCGCCCAACCCGATCTCAACTCCGCGCTCGAAGCCCTGCGCCTCGGCGCCAGCGACTACCTGCTCAAACCCCTTCAGCCCGAAGTTCTGCTCGAACGGACGCGCGCCGCGCTGGCCCGCCGCGTAAAAGATCGCCGCAAACGCGAGATTCAATCGCAGATCGAAGCGCTGCAGACCGAATTGAAAAACCTCGAAGCCGACGAAGCGACTCCCCCATCTGCGGACGCGACGCGCCACCCCGAACGTTTCCTCTCACGCGGCAATCTGATTCTCGACCTGCTCGCCCGCCGCGTGAGCGTGGGCGGACGCGCCGTGGACCTGCCTCCCACCGCCTTCGACTACCTGCTCGTTCTGGCGCGCCACGCGCCCAACCTGGTGGATTACCAGACCCTCGTCGCGGAGGCGCAGGGCTATACCGCCGCGCCGCGCGAGGCGCAGGAACTCGTCAAGTGGCACATCCACCACATCCGCCAGGCCATCGAGCCGGATTCGCAAAAACCGGTCTACATCATCAACGTGCGGGGCGCGGGCTACCGATTTGTGGGCGAATAAGTTTTCATATTAAAAGCAGGCGCGCACACTCATAGACACAGCCGTGCGTGACCGATGCGCCTGTTTCCTTGTGTGCGCCCTCCCCAACTTTTCCCAACCATTCCACTCCCCATACAAACCGAACAAACGTTAAATCCATGCCACAATGGAGGCATGACCCAACCCAACGCATCCGGCGATGCCCCCATCCGAGTTCTGATCGTGGACGATCACCCCACCACGGCCACCACGCTGGCGCGCGCGGTGGCGCAACTAGGGCCAAAAGTGGAAGTCTTCTCGGCTGCCAGCGGGCGCGAGGCGCTGGAACGCGCCCACGGACGCGCCGCCGATATTTTGATCACCGACATGATCATGCCAGAAATGAACGGCCTCGAACTCGCGGAAAAATTGCAGAATCACCCCGGGGGAAAACCAGCGTACATCATTTTGACCACCGCCTACGACGTGCCCGGGCTGAAAGAATCGTCGGCGCGCGCCAAAGTGGACCAGATCATCATCAAGCCGGTGCGGCCGGAACAGATCTGTCAGATCGTGGAAGAATTGGTGACAAAATGGGAGCGCGCTCGCCCCGCCGTCCAGGAAATCTCCGCCGCCAAGCCGTTCAAAATTTTGATCGCCGACGATCACCCCGACAACATCACATTACTCTCACGCTATCTCGAAGTTGAAGGCTACGAATATGTGGCCGCGCGCGATGGCGAAGAAGCGCTCGAACAAACGCGCCGCCACGCGCCCGACCTGATCCTGCTCGACCTGAACATGCCCAAAAAGACCGGCTTCGCCGTGCTGGAGGAAATTCGCGCCGACCCCGCTCTGCAACGCCTGCCGGTCATCATCCTGACCGCGGCGCGGCTCGACCCGGTGGACATCCAATCGGGGCTGAACCTCGGCGCCGACGATTACGTGACCAAGCCCTTCGACCGCCGCGAACTGATGGCGCGCATCCGTACCAAGTTACGCGTGAAAGGCGCCGAAGACCGCCTCATCCGCCAGAACCGCGAACTGAGCATGGTTCTCGAAATCACCGGCCTCTTGAACGCGCGCGGCCAACTCGCGGACACGCTGAACGCCGCGCTGGAACTGCTGGCGCAGCGAACCGGCGCAGGCGCGGGGTATATTTTCAATTTCCAGAACGGCGCACTGTTTTCATTTCCACGCACACCAGGGCTGGTGAACGCCCCGGCCTTAAAGGAATCGCTGAACAAAACGTATCGTTCCAACACCGCGCAACTGATTGACAATGCGCGTCAGGGCGAATGGAGCGACATCCTCGGCGCGGCGGCTGCCTCCGCCATCATCGTCCCCATGACCAACCGCCGCGGCGGATTGCTGGGCGCGCTTTTGCTCACGCATCCCGCGTCATCTTATTTTCAACCGGAACAAATGCCCATTCTGCAAGCCATCGCGGGTCAAGTTGCGGTCGTCTGTGAAAATGCAGCCTGGTATGAAAGCATCCAGGATCGAAAAACACAGCCGCTCAATTCCGCCGCGCTCTAGAGGAGACCCATGTCCGACCCTTCCCTCTCCAACACACTCCCCGAAGATCGTTCCCCCGAAGCGCGCAACGCCCTGCGCATTGCGCTGTTTGGCTTTATCGCTTCGATCATTGCCGCCTCATTCTATCTGTATCTCGGCCTGCGCTCCAACGCCTGGCAGATGTACGCCTGGAGCGCGGATATCTTCGCGCTGGCGGCGGCCATTCTGGTCGGCAGATTCCTCGTCCGCCGCGGCTGGGTGAAAACCGGCGCATGGGTGATCATTTGGGCGGCCATCATCACCTTCGCCGCGACCGTAACCCTGATCGAAGACACGGGGCTGGTCATCGGCGTGGGGCTGGGCGTGCTCGTGGCAGTCATCGCCGGGCAGACCCTGCCTCCCGCTTCGGCCAGACGGGCAATCTACCTCGGCATCGCGGGCGCCATCCTTTCCATCCTGCTGGATCTATATCTGCCGCCCTATCGCCTGCCCCAGCCGGAAGCCACGCGCATATTCATGCCGGGCATCATCGCGGCCGTTATCATTATTTTCGGTTTCGTCATCCTGCGCCAGTTCCGCGATTACTCTCTGCGTACAAAATTCCTGATCAGCGTGTTCGTCATCACCGGGTTGACCATCGGCATTTACAGCTATTTCACCTTTCAACGCGCCAACCAAACGCAAGCCGTCCTATCCGATCAACTGCAAGCCACCATGCAGGAGCAATCCAGACAGACGTTGACCGACACCGTCCAACGCGAGGTACGCGCCGCCAACCAGCTCCTGACGGATGTGACAAACTCGCTTCGGAACCTGGCTGAGTACCGCGCCGCGTTGTACAGCCAGGCTGAAACGTTGGGAGAGGGCGCCTACTGGAACGCCGACACGCTCATTAAACTGGACGGCGGGCAATACGGCAACGATCCCTCTGCCCCGGGCTCGGTCTTCATTCCCAGTTTTCTGTCCCTCGATGAGTCTCTCGCCAGGGACTTGAACGCGACCGCCTACCTGGATTTCATCGCGCCCTCCATGCTCGAAGCCAATCCCAACATCATAGCGCTCTATTACATTGGCAAAGCGGGCAACTCCACCTACTATCCAAATATCGGACTCGCCACGCTCGTCCCCCCAGACTTCGACGCGCGCACCGGCATCTTCTATTCCATTGCCGCGCCGGAAAACAACCCGCAGCGCCTCCCGGACTGGACGCCGCCCTACCAGGACCCGGCCGGCATGGGACTACTCGTCACCAACTCGATCCCGGTCTATGATCAACGCGGAACGTTCCGCGGCGTGATGGGCGCAGATGTGCAACTGACACGCATCGCCGAACGGGTGGCGGGCGTGCAGATCGGCCAAAGCGGCTTCGCCTTCCTGATCGATTCGGAGGGACGCATCATCGCCATGACGGACGCCGGCTACGCCTTCTTCGGCCTTCAGCGGGAAGAGATACTGGTCAACGAGACCCCGCAGCAGGTGGTCACCGGGCGCGGCTCCGCCGAACTGCAAGCCATCACACGGCAGATGACGCTGGAAAACAGCGGGCTGTCGAAAGCGACCGTCGGCGGAACCGAGTATTACCTGTCCTACGCGCCGCTGGGCAGCATTGGATACAGCATCGCGCTGGTCGTGCCGGTGGCTGAGCTGGATGCAGCCTATCTTGCAGCCGTCGCGAGTGCCGCAACAGAAGCGCGCAATACTCAAAGACTAGCCACCCTGATCCTGATCGCGGCACTGCTGATCACATTCCTGCTCAGCCAGTGGGTTGGTCAAATCCTTTCGCGCTCCCTGCTCCAGCTGCGTGACGCCGCGCAGCAGGTTTCGCAAGGCAACCTTAACGCGCGGACCGTCGTGGAATCGAAAGATGAAATCGGCGTATTGGGAGAGACTTTTAACTCCATGACCGCCCAATTGCGCGGCCTGATCGGCGGACTCGAACAACGCGTGGCCGACCGCACAAAAGCGCTGACCGCCTCCGCCGAAGTCAGCCGCCATCTTTCTACGATCGTGAGCCGCTCGGAATTGGTGAAGGAAGTTGTGGAAGAAGTGCAGCGGGCCTTCGACTACTATCACACGCACATTTACCTCGTGGATGAAACCAGCGGCAACCTGGCGATGGTGGGCGGAACAGGCGAGGCCGGACAAACGATGCTGGAACGCGGCCACACAGTCACGCGTGGACGCGGCCTCGTCGGCCGCGCTGCCGAGACGAACGAAATCGTCCTCGTTCCAGACACCAGCAAGGACCCCGACTGGCTTCCCAACCCCCTCCTGCCGGAGACGAAATCCGAAATTGCCGTGCCGATCACGGCGGGCGAAAACGTGTTGGGCGTGCTGGATGTGCAGCACAACGTCGCCGACGCCTTGGGCCAGGAGGATGCCAAACTGCTGGATTCCATCGCCAACCAGGTCGCCATCGCCCTGCAAAATTCCCGCCAATACGACGCGACCCAATCCGCGCTGGCACAATCGGAACGACTCTTCGAATCCGGTCGCCGCCTGACGCAATCCGCTGACTTGCAGGAATTGGTGAAGACCACCGTGGAAGCGCTTGGTATTCCTGCCATTGACCGGGCTATTTTGGGAAGTCTGAGTTACAACGCCAACGACGAACTCGGCGGCATGAGTATCATTGCAAACTGGTCGAAAGACGCCAATTTGCCGGCAACGCCGATCGGAACGCATTATCCGAAGCAGGCCTTGAACGCGGTCTCGCTCTTTTCAAGTTCCGCGCCCCTCTTCTTCAACGATATGCTCAACGACGCGCGCGTGGATGAAGCCACCCTGGCCGTTGCCAAACGGGTACATTACCGCTCGGTGGCGGCCCTGCCGCTCTTCCTGGCTGCGCGGCGCGACGCCATCCTGTTGCTGGAAGGCGAGCAACCGCACAACTTCACCCAGGATGAGATTCGTTTATTCTCGGCCCTCGCGCCGCAGATCGCCACCGTCATGGAAAACCGCCGCCAGTTCGAGCGCGCCCAGAAACAGGCTAAACACGAAGTCATGCTGAATGCCATCAGCCAGAAGATTCAGGGCGCGGCCACCATCGAGGCCGCCATGCAGGTGGCGGCACGCGAGCTGGGTCACGCGCTCGGAAAGCCTGCCCTGGCGACCCTCGAAACATCCGCGCCGTCGGATGAGAGCAAGATCGGCTAGAGACTGGAGTAAACAATGATCACGAAGAATTCACCAGGCGAAACGCTGAAAAACCATATTGCGCGTTTCTGGCGATTCCTGACCGACCCGCATCCCTCCGTTACGGAGGTTGGAGAACGCAGGCGCGCCCAATTACTCTCGACCCTTTCCGTAATCCTTTCCCTGTCCTTCACCTGGGCGCTCCTCTCGCGGCCAAGCGCGCTGTTCGTGTTCATGTTCTTCCTCGGGCTTACGCTGACAGCCTATATCTCCAGCCGCACAAGATTTTATCGCCTGGGCGCATACATCATCGCCTTTGGCTTCACCTCCATCGCATACATCAACATCTATAACGGCGAGGCCAGCAGCATTGACAACTCGGTTCTGAGCATCGTCCCGATCTCGTTAATCCTTGCCAGCGCCCTGCTTTCACAGGGAGAATTTCTATTTCTCATGATCGTCACTGTGTTTGCAACCGCCAGTGTACGAGCCTATGCGCCCGCCCACCTGATCAATGACCCTGCCTTCTCATACGGCAGAACATTGGGAGTCACATTCTCAACAGGCTTCATCCTTTTTGGAATCTCCGCGTTCCGCGCGGCAAGCGAACGCGCCCGATTGAAAGAAGCGCAAACAGTCAACACCGAACTTCAGGCATTGACCGCCAGCCTTGAAGACCGCGTCAACGAACGCACCCAGGCGCTGGCCCTGGTCGCGGAGATCAGCGCTGCCACCGCCTCCATTTTGGAATTCAGCCGCCTCTTGCAGGCAGTGACAAACCTGACAAAAGAGCGCTTCAACCTCTATCACGCGCACATTTACCTGCTCGACGAAGAGGGAAAAAACCTGAACCTATCCGCAGGCGCGGGCGAAGCGGGACGCGTGATGGTCTCCGAAAAACACTCCATCCCGCTCAGCCGCGAACAATCGCTGGTGGCGCGCGCCGCCCGCGAGCGGAAAGGCGTCATCGTCAACGACGTGACGCAGGCGCCCGACTTCCAGCCCAACCCCCTGCTGCCCGACACCCGCTCCGAGTTGGCCGTCCCCATGATCTTCGCCGACAGGGTGATTGGCGTGTTCGATATTCAATCCGAACGGGCTGGGCGCTTCACCGAATCGGACGCCAACATCCAGACCGCGCTGGCCGCGCAACTGGCAAGTTCCATACAAAACGCGCGCTCCTTTGAAGAATCGCGCGCGCAGGCCAAATTGGAAGCCCTGGTCAACCTCATCGGCCAAAAGATTCAGCGCGCGGCCACCGTGGAAGAGACCCTGCAAACCGCCGCCCGCGAACTGGGCAACGCGCTCGGCGCGCAACGCGTGCAGGCAGTGGCCTCGGCGCGCGCCCGCCGCGCAGTTTCCATGCAGGAGCAAAACTGATGAACGCGACCTCCTCCCCCAACGCCAGGCGCGGCGGCTTTTACCAGCGATTTATCGTCGCCCATCCGTCAATCCAATCGCCACACGAGCGCCGCGCCGCCGAGCTGATCGCGGCTTTGTCGCTTCCGTTTGCGATCCTTACCTTTTTCGCGGCCACAACTTCGGCGCCGCTGTATGGGCTCTTCAGCCTCCTCAACTTTACGACACTTGTGTTTTCTGCCGCGTCATTTGCGGCATATCTGTTCAGCCGCAGCCGCGCCTATCGCCGCGCGCTGGCTCCGCTCCTCGGCGGCTTTACGTTGCTGGCATACGTATCCGCGACGTTCAGCTCCGCGTCCGCGCTTTTCATCGTGATCCCTTTTGCAGTTCTGTTCCTGCTTGCAAACCTGCTGGAACTTAAAGCAATGTTGATCTTCATTGCGGCAAATTTCGCCGCGGCGCTGGTAATTATCATCACTATCGCTTCCCCCGCGCAGAAAAGCGATGACCCCATCGCGATCGCAGGTCTGTTCATGATCGGCCTGTTCGCGGCGTTGTTCGCCTGGTATCGTACTAGTATCGAACGCCTGCGCCTCGAAGAAGCAAAACGCGATCACGAAGAACTACAACGCTCCCACGACGAACTGCTTCACGCCCAGCGCGACGCCATACAACGTCTTTCAGAACTGCAGGTTGCCGCCGAGGTCGGGCGTTCTGTTTCGCAGGTGCGCGCGCTTGAAGTCATGCTCGCCGAGGCGGTGGAACTCATCCGCAAACAATTTGACCTGTATTACGTGCAGGTTTACCTTGTCAACCCCGCGCGGACGCAACTCGTCTTGCAGGCAGGAACAGGCAGCGTCGGCGCGGAACTGGCCGGGCGCGGTTACAGCCTGCCGCTCGATTCTGCCTCCATCAACGGGCGCGCCGCAGCCGATAAAAAATCGGTCATCATCACCGATACGGCGTCCAGCGCCTCCTTCCGCCCAAACTCGCTCCTGCCCGCCACGCGTTCCGAAATTGCCGTACCGCTCATGCTGGGCGAGAATGTGATTGGCGTACTGGATATGCAAAGCGAACGCATTGGCGAGTTGAACGAGAAAGAACTACCCGCCTTTGAAACCCTGGCAGGACAACTTGCCGTTGCCATCCAAAACGCCAATCTGCTGGCCGAATCGCAGCAGGCGCGCGCCGAAGTGGAAAAGCAAACTGCCCGCCTGACGCGCGAAAACTGGATGGAATATCTCGACGCCATCCATAAGCCCGAGACGATCGGCTTCCAATTTGAGAAAAATCAAATCGTCCCGTTGGGCCAGGCGCAGATCGAAGCCGCGCAAGAAAACGCGCTGGCCGCGCCCATTTCTGTCGCGGGCGAAGCGCTGGGTTCGCTCGTGGTGGAACTGGAGCCCGAAGATCAAAACCCACAAAACACGGAACTGATCAACGCCGTGGCACGGCAGGTGTCGCAGCAGATCGAATCCCTGCGCCTGCTCGAAAGCGCCGAGCGTTACCGCCTGGAAGCGGAAGAGGCCTCACGCCGCCTGACCCGCGAAGACTGGAGCGGCTACCTTAAAAGCACGGGACAAACTTCTCTGCGATACCATTACGACACCCAAAAGGTGGTTTCCGAATCGCCAGCCTGGCTGGAAAACGCCGAAGTTTTCCCCATCGAAATTCGCGGCGAAAAACTGGGGGCGCTCTCCGTGCCGGGGAAGGAAAACCTTTCAGATCACGAGCGGAACCTGATGGAATCCACCGCCCGCCGCCTGAGCGAACACCTGGAAAGTTTGCGCCTCACCGAACAGACCCGCGAACGCGCCATGCGCGAACAGGCGCTGCGCCAGATCACCAGCGCCGTGCGCGGCTCGACCGACCCGTCCGTCATCCTGCGCACAGCAGTGCGCGAACTTGGCGAAATCCTGGGGCGCAAAGCGGCAGTTCAACTGATCACGACGAAGGCGGATGACACAGGCGGCGCCGCGTCCGCAGAGTCTGCCAATGAAACTGGAGGCAGTCAATGAATAGCCAGAAGAACGACTCAAAACCCAAGAGTACCCAAAGCGGAATGGCGTCAAAAAGCGCAGCCGCCGAAGCCCGCTTTCAGACGCTCTTTGAACAATCGGCAGACGCCTACCTGATCCTGGACGGGAACATCTTCGTGGATTGCAATCAGGCAACGGTGAACATGCTCAAAGCGCGGACAAAAGAGGAGGTGTTGTCCACGCATCCTTCACAACTCTCGCCCGAATTCCAGCCGGACGGACGCCCCTCCGCCGAGAAGGCCAACGAGATGATCCAAACCGCGCTCGAGAAGGGCAGCAACCGCTTCGAGTGGATGCACCGCCGCGTCAACGGCGAAGACTTCATGGTGGAAGTCCTGCTCACGCCCATCCCGCTTGGCGACCGCGTCATCGTCCACACCGTCTGGCGCGACATTGCCGAACGCAAGCAGGCGCAGGAATTATTGGCGGCAAGCGAAAAAACGTATCGCGGCATCTTCAACAGCATGTTCGAAGCCCTGTACATTCAGGACGCCGAAGGGCGTTTTCTGGATGTCAACGACAGCGTAACGCGCATGTATGGCTATCCCCGCGAATTTTTCATTGGGAAGACACCTGAAATCATCAGCGCGCCGGACAAAAATAACATGAACGAAGTCTTCGCCACGTTTGCGCGGGCGTTCAACGGCGAACCCCAACGCTTCGAATTCTGGGGGCGGCGCCAGAACGGCGAAATTTTCCCGAAAAACGTCCTCTTGAATCCGGGAGAATTCTTCGGACAAAAAGTGGTCATTGCGGCCGCGGTGGATGTCACCGAACGCAAGCGCGCAGAACGTTCCATTCGGGAAAGCGAAGCCCGCTTCCAGACGCTCTTTGAACATTCGGCGGACGCCTACCTGATCCTGGATGGGAATATCTTCGTGGATTGCAATCAAGCCACGGTAGATATGCTTGGCGCGCGCACAAAGGAAGAAGTGCTTTCCACGCATCCTTCGCAACTCTCGCCCGAATTCCAGCCGGATGGACGCCCCTCCGCCGAGAAGGCCAACGAGATGATCCAAACCGCGCTCGAGAAGGGCAGCAACCGCTTCGAGTGGATGCACCGCCGCGTCAACGGCGAAGACTTCATGGTGGAAGTCCTGCTCACTCCCATCCCGCTTGGCGACCACGTCATCGTCCACACCGTCTGGCGCGACATTACCGAACGCAAATCAATGGAACGCGAAATTCAACAGGCGTTTGAACATCGCGGCTATCAAGTACAGGTCAGCACCGAGATCGCACAGGAGCTCGCATCTGTCACGGAAACCGGCGAGTTATTTGAGCGCGTGGTATCCCTCACCAAAGAACGGCTGGGCTACTACCATACCCAGTTATTGCGTTACGACGCCGGACAGGACGCCGTCATCCTTGTCAGCGGATACGGCGAGACCGGCAAAAAGATGCTTGCCAGCGGGCACAAATTGCCGATGGGCAGCGGCCTGATCGGCGCCGCCGCCGCCAGCGGCAAAACCCTTCTGCGCCCCACCCTGGCTGACGACCCCGATTGGCGCCCCAACCCGCTCTTACCCAACACGCGCGGCGAGATCGCCGTGCCGATCAAACTTCAGAATAAGGTTTTGGGCGTGCTGGACGTGCAAAGCGAATTGGAAGGCGCGCTCTCGGAAGATGACCGCCTGTTGCTGGAAGGCTTGTGCGGTCAGATCGCGGTAGCCATTGAGCAGACCCGCCTGCGCCAGGAAATGTCGGAACGCCTGGATGAAATTAACCATCTCTACAAAACCATGGCCCGCGAAGGCTGGGATGCTTACCGGACCTATACCGACCTGCCAAAAGGATTTATATACGACCAGGCTGGCGTTCGCTCGATACATGACGCCGACATCGCCTCCGCGCCGTTTACGGTGATTCCAATGGGCACGCCAGGCGGCGAAGTCGTTGGCAATTTATCGGTGGCAGAGGATCCCAAGCGCCCGCTCTCCAGCGGAGAACGCGCGTTTCTTTCGCAGGTGGGCGAACAGGTGGCGCTGGCCCTGGAAGGCGCGCGGCTGGCGGGCCAAACCCAGGCCGCGCTGGCACAGTCGGAAAGACTCTTTGAAGCCAGCCGCGAAATCACGCGCGCCGCCGATTTGCAGAAACTCGTCGCGGCCGCCATCGAGGCGATTGACATTCCCGTCATCAACCGCGCCATCCTGACCAGCATGAACTACGACGCGGACGGCAACGTGGAAAGCATGGACGTTCTCGCCAACTGGTGGAACGGCACAGGCAGCCAGGCCACCCCCATCGGGACGCATTATCCGCTCGAAGTGGTGCGCATGATGAAAATGTTCGTCAGCCCAACGCCATTATTTTTCGACGATGGATTTACCGACGAACGCGTCGACCCCGTGACGCTGCAGCTGGTGCATCGTCTCAACCTGCGCGCGGTGGGCATTCTGCCGCTGCACGCGGGCGCGGAACAGATCGGCCTGCTGCTGGCAGAGGGCGAGCAGCCGCATCACTTTACCGAGGAAGAAAAACGCCTGTTCATCGCGCTCGGACCGCAGGTCGCCACCGTCATGGAAAACCGCCGTCAGTTCGAACGCGCCCGCAGGCAGGCCGAACGCGAAGCCATGCTCAACGCCATCAGCCAGAAGATTCAGGGCGCCACCAGCGTGGAGGCCGTGCTGCAGATCGCGGCGCGCGAACTCGGTCACGCGCTCGGCGCGCCGCTCACCGTCGCCCAATTGGGCATGAAATAAATTCAGGATTCAAAATTCGGAATTCAAAACGCATGTCCAGTAAATTCTTCCGCCAACGACTCGACGCCCTCTTTCAAGACTTCGAACGGCTGGCCTCCAATCCGATCACGGAGGCCGCCGCGCTGCGCCGCGAGATCGAAGACCTGCGGGCGCGTCTGTTTGAGCTGGAAGCGGAAGTGAAACAGCGCGAACTACCGCCGCAGGACGAACAACCGCGCCGCGCCGCGCCCAGTCTCTACGAGGCCGAGCGCGTCGGCTTCGCCTACGCGGACGAGGCGCTCGCGCCGCTGCGCGGTTCAGACGGGGAAGCGGGCGCGCCCGTCGCAGGCGGAGTCAGCGCCGCGTTGACTGCCAGCGGACAGGTCGTCGGCAGGGTGGAGGTCCAGCCAAACGCGGCGCGCGAATGGACCGCGGAAGAATCATCCCTGTTGGAATCGGTGGCGCGGCAAGCCTCGCTCCAGATCGAAAACCTGCGCCTGCTCGACGCGGCCGAGCGCGCCCGCGTCGAAGCCGAATCGGCCTCGCGCAGTTTCATCCACGAGAGTTGGAAATCGTATCTCGACGGCATTCGCCAGAGCGAGCGCGTGGGCTATGCCTACGATCAGTCTGCGGTGACACCGATGATCGACGCGCCCCGCGCCGACGGCGGGATCTTCGAACCGGTGAACGTGATGGAAGAACAGGTTGGAACGTTGTATCTTAAACCCGACCCGTCGCGCGCGCCCACCGCCGAAGAACGCGCCATGATCGCGGCCATCGCCAGGCAAGTGGCGCAACAAGTGGAAAACATCCGCCTGCTGGCCGAGGCCTCGCGCGCCCGCGCCGAAGCCGAAGCTGCCACGCGCCAATTGACGCGTGAAAACTGGGAATCCTATGCCGGAGACAGGGAGATAAAATTAGGTTTTGCCTACGACGCCAACGAGGTCATCCCGCTTGGCGCCGCGCCGCTCCTCACAAAGAACATGGACTTTACCCAGCCGCTCATTGTGCGCGGCGAGACGATTGGTCATTTGGGCGTTGCGGGCGGGATCGAAATTTCGCCTGAGGCGCGCGAACTTTCGGCCTCCATTGCCGAGCGCGTCAGCCTGCAACTCGAAACCCTGCGCCTGGCCGAAGAACTGCAACGCCGCGCCGCCGAACTGATGGAACTCGACCGGCTCAAATCCTCCTTCCTCGCCAACATGTCGCACGAGTTACGCACGCCGCTCAACTCCATCCTCGGCTTCTCAGACGTGATGCTCGAAGAGCTGGACGGTCCGCTCACCCCGAACATGCAGAACGATCTGCAACTCATCCAAAAGAACGGGCGCCACCTGCTCCACCTGATCAACGACGTGCTGGACATGTCCAAGATCGAAGCCGGACGCATGAACCTGAATCCGGAACGGTTCCGCATCCACGAGACCATCGAAGACGTGTTCAGCATCACCTCGGCGCTGGTCGGCGATAAGCGCCTCACACTGCTTGTCGAAGCCGATTCGGAGCGCGAGGTGGAGATCACCGCCGACCGCACGCGCGTCCGCCAGGTGTTGATCAACCTCGTCACCAACGCCATAAAATTCACCGAAGAGGGCGAGATCGGCCTGCGCGTCCAGCGCCGCGGCGAGCGCGTCCTCATCCGCGTGCGCGACCCGGGCATCGGCATCCCGCCCGACAAACTCGAAACCATCTTCCAGGAATTCACGCAAGTGGACACCTCCACCACGCGCAAAGTGGGCGGAACCGGACTCGGCCTGCCCATCAGCCGCCGCCTGATCGAAATGCACGGCGGCCGTCTGTGGGCCGAAAGTTCTGGCGTGGACGGCGAAGGCGCGGCCTTCTTTGTGGAACTGCCCATCGAAGCGCGCTTTGCCGAGTCTGTGGAAATCGAAAAACCGAAAAAGTAAAAGGCAGTCATCCATGTCCCATCCGCTTTATTTAGAGTGCGCCATCTGCTCGGCGCAACAACCCTACATACCCTTCGTCCCCGCCGTTTGCGAAACATGCGAATCGCAATGGCTCGAAGCGCGCTACGATTACGACGCCTTCAAACGCGAACTCCTGCGCGGGCTTCCCAACCGCCCCGCCAATCTCTGGCGTTATCAGGACATTCTGCCGCTGGACAACCCTGCCGCGCTCGATCTTTACCCCGCAGGCGGGACGCCCCTCTGGCAGTCGGCCCGTTTCGCCTCCAAACTGGGATCCGATTCCGTCTTCATCAAAGACGAACGCTACGCCCCGACCTCCTCTTTCAAAGATCGGCAGGCCGCCGTTGCGGTGGCGGCCATGAACGAGAACAATGTGCGCGAGGCGGTCATCGCCTCCACAGGCAACGCGGCGGTGGCCTACGCGGCGGCCTGCGCGCGGGCGGGCATCAAACTATGGGTCTTTATGACCAGCCTCGTGCCGCAGGAAAAATTGCGCGAGGCGGCGCTCTTCGGCGCGGAGGTGATCCGTGTCAGCGGCAACTACGATCAGACCAAGCAGATCGCCGCGCAGTTCGCGCAACGCCGCGGCCTGCTGCTCGATCGCGGCGCGAGTTCCGTCCCCGCGCGCGAATCCATGAAGACCATCGCCTACGAGATCGTGGAGCAACTCGGCTGGCGCGCGCCCGATTGGTATATTCAGGCTGTCAGCGGCGGGCTGGGACCTCTCGGCGTGTATCAGGGTTTCAAAGAAATGTTCCAGATGGGGTTGATACACAAAATCCCCAAACTGGCCGTCATCCAATCCGAGGGATGCGCGCCGATGGTGCACGCCTTCAAAGCGGGCAAAGATGTCGCTCAGCCCGTCATCCCCGACACGCGCATCATCATCCTTTCCACAGGCGACCCAGGCAAGGCCTACACCTACCTTTGGAATTTGACCCAGCAATTTGGCGGGACGATGGAGGCGGTGAGCGATCTTGAAGCCTATTCTGCCATGCAATCGCTCGCCAAAAGCGAGGGCATGGCCGTGGAGCCTGCGACGGCGGTGGCGTTCGCGGGTCTCGAAAAGATGCTGCGCGAGGGGACGATCCGTCCCGATGAAACGGTGGCGGTCAACTGCACGGGACACACCTTCTCCGTCGAAAAACATGTGCTGGGCGAACAATTCGCGGTGGATGTGCATTTGAGCAAAGACCAAACTCCCGCGCCGCGCGAGGGCCTGCAGGCCGCGCTCGAGAATCTCGACGAAAAAACCACAACAGTGCTTTTAATAGACGACAATCCCGACGACGCGCTGCTCATCCGCCGCCTGCTCGAAGCGCGAAAAACCTATCGCGTTTTCCATGCCAAAGACGGCTGGGAGGGGTTATCATTGGCGCGGCAGAAACTTCCCGACCTGATCGTAAGCGACCTGACCATGCCAGGCATGGACGGTTTCGGCCTCGTGGAGGAACTCAAACTCGATCCGCGCACGCACAACATCCCCGTCGTCGTGGTCAGCGCCAAGGACATCACGCCCGAGGAACGCAAACGACTCAACGGTCACATCGAAGCGGTCTATCAAAAAGGCTCGCTGCCCACGCGCAAGTTTGTGGATCAAGTGATCCAGGTCATTGCAGACAAAGGCGCCGAGTCGTAGGCCGCCTGCAAAAACACAGTACGCCCCGCATGAATTAATTAGGAGCATGAAGAATGCGAAAAACGATTTTATATGTCGAGGATAACCCCGATAACATGCTGCTCGTGCAGCGCGCCCTCGAAGCGCGCGGCTACGCCCTGCTGCAAGCCAAAGACGGCGAAACGGGCGTGAGCATGGCCGAGCGCGAAGCGGTGGACTTGATCCTGCTCGATATCAACCTGCCCGACATAGACGGCTACGAAGTGGCGCGCCGCATTCGCTCCAGCGGCAAAAGCGGGCTGGCCTACGTTCCCATCATCGCCATCACCGCCAACGCGTTAAAAGGCGACGCCGAAAAGGCGCTGGCCGCGGGCTGCGACGTGTACATGTCCAAGCCGATCAACATCCGCGAATTGTGGGCGCGGGTGGAGGCCTTCGTCCCCACAGACGGACAGCCTACCGCATGAAGGCCAACCCCTATCTCCTCTATCTTAAATGTTCAGACTGCGGAAGGGAATTTTCCGCGCGCAAAGTTCACACCTTCTGCCCCGACTGCCAGGCCGCGCTGATCACGTATTACGACCTGCCCACGGCGCGGCGCCAGCTCGACCGCGACGCGTTGCGCGCCCGCCCGCGCGGAATGTGGCGCTGGCGCGAACTCCTGCCTGTGGAGGACCCCGCCAACGAAGTGACTCTCGGCGAGGGCGACACGCCCACCCTGCGCATGCCGCGTCTCGGCGCCGCGCTGGGGCTATCACAGCTGTTCCTCAAAGACGAAAGCGCCAACCCCACAGGCTCATTCAAAGCGCGCGGGCTGGGCGCGGCGGTCTCCAGGGCCAGGGAACTTGGAATCGAAAAAGTGATCATCCCCACCGCGGGCAATGCAGGCGGCGCGATGGCGGCCTACGCGGCCCGAGCAGGAATACGCGCGCACATCTTCATGCCCAAAGATACGCCGCAGGCCAACATCCAGGAAAGCCGCATGGCGGGCGCGGAGGTGGTGTTGATTGACGGCCTGATCAGCGACGCGGCGGGCATGGCGGGAGTGAAAGCGCGCGAAGAAGGCTGGTTCGATCTCTCCACATTTAAAGAACCGTACCGTCTCGAAGGCAAAAAAGTAATGGGCTACGAGATCGCCGAATTTTTCAATTACCAACTCCCCGACGTGATCGTCTACCCAACGGGCGGCGGGACGGGACTGGTGGGAATCTGGAAAGCCATCGCCGAACTGGCCGAACTGGGCTGGCTGGAAACGAACAAACGCCCGCGCATGGTGGCGGTGCAGGCCGAAGGCTGCGCGCCCGTCCCCAGGGCATTTCAGGCGGGACGCGAATTCTGCGATTTCTGGACGAACGCGCACACCCTGGCCTCGGGTTTACGCGTGCCGAAAAGCTTCGCCGACCGCTTGATCCTCAATACCCTGCGCGAGAGCGGCGGCACGGCCCTCGCTGTCAGCGACGAGGCCATCTTCGCCGCGCAAAGCGAGATCGCCAAACAGGAAGGCCTCTTCGTCGCGCCCGAAGGCGCGGCCACCTACGCCGCGTTGAAAGAATTGATGCGGCAAAAATGGGTGACGCCGACAGAAACGATCCTCCTGCTCAACACAGGTTCGGGATTGAAATATCTCGACGCGCTCCAGTAAATTCCCTAACCGCGTGGCTGACATTCTCCAAGAGAGTGTCTGAAAACTGGCGCGTAGGCGGCGTTAGAGAACGCCACCTACGCGGCTTATACAAAAGCCTCAGGCAACGCTTCCTAACATCGGCCGACTCTCCCCTACCGACACTCGTACAAAACCTGCCCGCCCCGATTCTCTCCCTGCGGCTGGAATTGCGGACGCACCTGCTGGCCGAACTGCGTCACTACGCGGCACGAACTCTGCAACCACGCCAACACATCCTGTTTATTATTACGCCTGTCCATCCCAAACAACACAAAACGCAACTCGCCGTTCGCGACCATCCGCGCCAGCTCTTGCGCGCCCACCACGGCGTCGCCGCCGCCGAACCCGCCCATGTACAAGACCGGGCGCCCCGTGGCGATCACATACGGCGCGCCGGTCTGCGAACTTTCCACCGCCACCAAATATTCCACATCCTGCGTGTTGGCTTGCAAAAATTCCAGGAGCGCATCATTGACCGCAGCGCGCGGCGCAGGCGCGGCATTCTTCGCGTCGTCCGGTCGCGGCATTCCGCCGGGGTTGCCGCTCACACCATAGGCGGCGGGCAAATTTCCATTCGAGCCGATGGTCACCGTCAATATGGACCACGCCAGCGGAATGACCATCATCGCACTCAGCATCGTCGAGAACACAACCTGCGGCGCAACGCTCATGCGCTTGAACAGGCTGACGAACAACAAGATCGCGCCCAGCGCAACCAGCACAAACGCGAGCGGCATCCAGATCTCGTTGACTCCATACTGCCAGGCAAGGAACAACTGAAACGCGACCGCCAGCGCCGCGCCCAACGTCAACCACCAGCCGCTTCCCGCGCGTCCCTCAACCTGCATTTTCCATAGCGAACCGAATCCACCGCCGACCAGCGCGCCCAACGCGGGCGCCAGCATGACCACATAATACGAATGGAAAATCCCGGAGATCGCGCTGAAAAAGATCACGCAGGTCATCAGCCAGCCGCCCCACAGAATCAAACCGAGATGCGCGCCCGATTCAACCGGCAATTTTATCTTCGCTTGCAACGCGATCACGATCAGCGAGAACAACGCGAACGGCAGCACCCATGACATCTCCGCGCCCAATGGAGCCAGGAAGAAACGGAACGCGCCCGGCGCGCCCGTCTCCCAACTGAAAGGCTGACCGCCACCGGGCGGAGTCTGCGCCGCCGGGTTGTCGGGACTCGCGCTGGGGTTGAATCCGCCTGGGCCGGGCGCGCCCGCTGTCCCGTTGACAGGAGGCGTGGACGGACGACTGCCTCCGCCGAAGAGTCGCGCGGTCCCGTTGTGTCCGGCGATCAATCCCATCACGGTGTTATCGCGCGATGAACCGATGTACGGGCGTTCACTGGCGGGGACCGAGTCCACGATCAGCGCCCACGAAAGCGAGACCGCGACCATGACCGCGAATGCGGCGAATGTCAGGCCGACTTTTTTCCACCAGCCGATTTTCGCGCCGAAGAAATACAGCGCTAAAAACGCGGGGACGGGCAAATAGGCTTGCAGCATTTTGATATTGAACGCCAGACCAACGATGACTGCGCCGAGGAAAAGCCAGCGCGCTTTGCCCGATTCAACCGCCTGGATGAACGCCCACGCCGCAAGCAGCAGAAAGAACGTCAGCAAGCCGTCCTGCGTATTGTTGCGATCTGCCGCGTAGACGACGGGCGTGACAGCCAGCGCCAGCGCGGCGGCGAGTCCTGCGACGACACCGAAATGTTTTTTAACAAGGTGATACAGAATCGGCACGCTGAAAATCCCCGCGAGGATATTCGGCAGGACGGTGGAGAATCCGCTCACGCCGAGGATCAGCGCGGAGACGGTTTCGATCATCAGCCCCAGCGGAGGCTTGTCCACGCTGACGGAGGCACCCGGTTCGGCGGCGGCGTAGAAAAAGTTGTGCCACGATTGAGTCATGGATTCGACGGCGGCGGTGTAATACGAATTCGAATCGCCGATCGAATCAATGTTCCAAAAATGCAGGGTCGCCGAGAGAGTCATAATGACAACGACGGCGATGGCGGGAAGATATTTTTTCATGGTGCGCTCCTATGGCGTCCTGTCAGAAACAGGAGGCTTGTTTTGATTACCGGAAGGTCCAGTTTCGATTCGCAAAATAATTCCAAAAGACGACGACACCTGTGGCAATGATTTTGGCGGGAGCATAGCCCAGATCGGGATTTTGAATCAACGCGCCGAGCGGAGATTCAATCAACAGCACAATCGCATTGTTCAACGCGAGGCCGGCCAGACTGACCAGCAAAAACTGAAGAAAGCGCGCCTGCCATTTTTCGTCGCCGCGATCAGCAAAGGTCCAGCGCGAATTCCAGGTGAAGTTATTCGACACGCCCGCCGTGAACGAGATCGAGTTGGCGAGCAGGGTCGGCAGGCCCGCGAACTTGAGCGCGGCCAGCAGGCCGAAGTCCAGCAGCGTGCCGAGCGCGCCGACAGCCAGAAAGCGTTCGAAGCGAGCCAGTTCTTTGGAGGGAGGGTCGAGGGTAAGTCTCATGGAGGGCCTTTCAATGCCGCAACACTGCGCGACAAGCACATCAGTTCTTGCCGGGTCATGAAACACGTCAATCGTCGCCATGTCATAATTTTCCCCATTGTAGAAAAGACAAATTCAGAAGCGGAGTAGACCGGGAGAATCTTTCGCGCAGACCTACCCCAAATCTAAATCATTCTCGATTATCATCGAACCATGAAAACCATCCTCGTCGTGGACGACACCGCCAGCGTACGGACTCTCTTGCAGGATTACCTGACCCAGCAGGGCTATCGCGTCATCACCGCCGCCAACGGGCAGGACGCGCTCTACGAGGCGCGCCATTCCAATCCCGACGCGATCCTGCTTGATATTATGATGCCCAAAATGGACGGCTTTGAATTTCTGCGTCAGTATCGCAAAGAAAAACAAACGCCCGTGATCGTGATCACCGCCAAAGAGGAAGAGACCGACGCCGTGCTGGGGCTCGAACTGGGCGCGGACGATTATGTGATCAAACCCTTTCGGATGCGCGAACTCGTCTCGCGCGTGCGCGCCGTTTTACGCCGCCAAGAATCCGCCGCCGACCCCAGCCGAACCCTGCAACATGGCGCGCTGATGCTCGACCCCGCAACCCACACAGCCACGGTCAACGGTTCGCCTGCCAATCTGACCCCGCTCGAATTCGACCTGCTGGCATTGCTGATGTCCGCGCCTAACCGCGTTTACACGCGCGAGCAAATTTCAGAAAAGCTATCCAACAGCGGCTTCGCGGGACTCGAACGCACGCTCAACGTCCACATCCGCAACCTGCGCGCCAAGATCGAATCGAATCCGTCCGATCCCAAATACATCGAAACTGTTTTCGGAGTCGGCTATCGCTTCCGCGCGGAATAAACGAACCGCAAAACTCGTCAGCCGCCACATGATCATTCCTCTTCGCATCCCTTGCGCGTTTCGTGTTTAAAAAATGACCCTCACCCGAAAGCTATCCCTCGCGTTCCTGCTCATCGCCATCACTGCCGCGGCAATCGTGGCATTGTCCATCCGCCTGACAAACGCGACACGCCTCAACCAACTCGTCATCGAACAACAGCGCGCCGACTTCGCCGCGCTGGTCACCGATTACTACCAACAGACCGGTTCGCTCAGCGGACTCGATCCATTCCTGCGGCAGATCAATAACAACAATCAGCCGCCTCTGCCAAACCAGAACAATTCAAATCAGCCAAATCCATTTAACCCTCAGCCCCTGCCCTCCGACCGCCGCAATCTGTTTGGTTTTGCCGACACGAACGGAATCGTCATTGTTCCGCTCATGCCGCAATTCATCCCCGCTCAGCGCGTTCCGAACGAAATCCTCGCGCGAAATGAACCTCTCGAAATAGACGGGGTCTTCATTGGCACGATCCTGTCGCTGCCCGCGCCGATTGACCTGACCCCCCAGGAAAAAGCCTACCTCGACCGCACGAATCAAGCCCTGACCTACGCCGCCCTCGGCGCCGCCGCCCTGGCGCTGATCGCGGGAATCCTGCTCGCGCGCAGTCTCACGCATCCCCTGCGCGCGCTCACCTCCGCCACCGAAAAAATGGCGCGCGGCGAACTCGATCAACAGGTCGAAGTGAAATCGAAAGACGAGATCGGCGAACTGGCAGACTCCTTCAACCGCATGAGCCGCGAAGTGGCACGGGCGAATCAACTCCGCAGGCAGATGACCGCCGACATCGCCCACGACTTGCGGACTCCGCTGACCGTCATCGCGGGCTACATCGAATCCATGCGCGACGGCGACCTCGCCCCGACTCCCGAACGGTTGGACTCCATCTACGCGGAAATCGAACGCCTGCAACGCCTCGTCGCGGACCTGCGCCTGCTGGCTGTGGCCGATGCGGGCGAACTACGCTTGAACCTGGCTCCGCTCAACCTCGAACATTTTCTCCAACGCCTCGCCGCTTCGTTTAAATTATCCGCCGAACAAAAGGGAATCACACTCGCCATCCAAGCCGACGCGACTCTCCCCGACATTCAAGCAGATGAGTCTCGATTGGATCGTGTCCTCTCCAACCTGGTATCGAATGCCATTCGCCACACACCAAGTGGAGGCAAAATCTCAATTCTGGCTACGCGTGCGTTCAAAAGTACACAAGTAGACACGTACACAAGTAAACAGGGACGGAATACGCAATACGTGGTCATTACGGTGGCTGATAGTGGAGAGGGAATCCCAGCATCAGATCTCCCCCACATCTTCGACCGCTTCTATCGCGCCGACAAATCCCGCACCGACGCGGACGGCGCATCGTCTGGGTTGGGTCTCGCCATCGCGAAGGCGCTGGTGGAGGCGCATGGAGGCAGAATCTGGGCGGAGTCGGAGGCGGGACGAGGGACGAGGATGAGGGTGGAACTGGGAGCGAGGTAAAGGCCGCTTCGAGCCGACGAGGGTCAGGAAAATAAGGCTATACTTGTATAATCCAATACGGGTTGATACAATACTCTCATTGGATACCGTATCCCCAAGCAGCGGAACATGAGGTCATCATGGGAGAAGATGCGATTCTAAAAGATAATGGGCTGTCTGCAAATGAAATAAACCATGTACCCCGCGCAGGATTCTGGAAAAGTTTCAAAATAAAGATAGAGACGTGGAGACACAACCCCCTCCTGCTTTTGTCTTTCATTTTGTTTATTTTGTTTGTTCTCACCGCCCTGTGGGTAATATTTGCGACAATTGTTTGGCCCGTAGAGAACGCGGAATTTTTTAGACAGCGCATTCCAATTGACCAGCGGCGCTATATTGAAGTTTGGGGGCCGACAATTATTCCAGACGACAAGGAATTCGTGGACGTTCAATTTACTTTGCATCAGGAAAACATCATCCCGATACCTGTCTCGGTGGAACTGAGCATGCCGCGCCAATTTGTGATCGTCTCGCCAACAAATGAGCAATCTCGATCCACTGTCATTAAATTTGACAAACGGTCGCTGGAAGAGACTCAAACTATTCGCGTCGCCAATGCCCATATCGTCAATGGACTGGGGACGGAGGCGCGGATGGTCTATGTGACTCAAATCTCTGAATCGAACAGAGGCTTAGACTCCTTTGCCCTGACTGCCGAAGGCTCCTTGCGCGCAAAGCTACGAAATTATGGCGGCAGCAACGGGCAAATACCACTATTTCCTCTAACCACCTTATTCTTGTCAGTGGCTACTTTCATTTTTCAAGAAATTGGGCGCAGAAGGAAAGAAAGGGAAGATAAAGAAAAGGAAAAAAAGAAAGAAAGGGAAGATAAAGAAAAGGAAAAAAAGAAAGAAGCGGAAGATGCAATAACAAAGCAAAGGGAAAAGGCAAAAGCGGATCTAATTAATATACGCGAGGCTCTTCAACAAATGCGCATTGACGACGCACAGGCAATCATTAAAGAGATACAGCAGGGTGATATTCGCCAATACATCGAAAAAGATTTGCAAATCGCTCAAGGTCTCGTGGCAATGGCGCTTGGAGAAATGGATAGCAAACCATCTGCATTTCCACCCGATCAGTGGATGAAAGAAGCGGCCAGCGTTTTGCTTTATCTCGCGGAACATAACCCTAAAGACCGCAGCAAACTTGAAAAAATCCTGCGCGAGTTCCCGCTCGACCAGGTTGAAGATAGCGACATGCGTAAAAATTTGGAAACCGCAAAAAGTATTGTCAGCGAAACCAAAACGCCAGCGCAAACACGAGCGCCTCTCTATCCCCCTAAAAGGCAGTTTCAGAAATTCGCCCCGCCAATTGAGTATTTTGACCATAATCCCTTCCCCTTTGAAACGGCAGAGGAGGATGAATGCTTTCTGTTTACAGAAGGAAATGCATTGTTTTGGTCTGACCACCCACTCACAAAAGACCTGAAATCTGCGCGCGGCGCAACCCTTGTGACTGGTGAAGCGGGAATTGGAAAAACGGCTCTCGCCCAGGCGTTAGGAAATTATCGCTATGTGCTTGTAGATCCTCGATCCTTTTCAATTGGTCTCCAGGGAATACCGACTCTGGAAGATATCTGCGAAAAATTGGCGCGGCGCCTGCTGGATTTTGTGGAACGCCTGCCTTCGTTTCTCATCCTGCTCAATGAAGAACAACGAAGTCTACTCGGTCAAACGCTGATCGCTACACTAGACAAAGGAACTGTTATCGGCAGATTAGGACTTGCTTCAGATACTTCCAAATGGAACTGGTTAAACGATGCAGGAAGCAGCGAAGAGAAGCGAAAGATATGGAAAGCGGAAGCCAGCGTTCATCTTCGTATGTTATTGGATTCTGTTTCCAATTCCACTCCCCACATTACCAGCAATCGGCAGTGGGCGCTGGCTTTTACCACCTGTCTCCGCTCATTAGGGTTCGAAAACGCGGTTTATATTGCGATTGATTCAGGAGAGAATTTCAACTGGGATTGGTACGAGGAGACCATTCTCGATCATCAGTATTACTGGAAAGACCTTGACCTTCATTCAATTACGTTCTGCCCATCCGAAAAAGTCGGCAACTCCAGGAAGCAAATTGGCACAGTAAAATCTTTTGAATTAAAATGGGACGAAAAGCAACTGGAAAAATGGGCGCATTGGCGCTGGGAAAGCGTGTATGGAGGAGCAAGAAAGGAAGGCGTTCTGTTTGACCGCGATCCCTTGCAGGCATTACTAAAGGCATCCAGAGGGAATCCGCGTTGTTTCATCCGCCTTTGGAACGCGCTTGCTCGATCCAAACAAAAGCTAACGTTTACAATAACAGATATCAAGAAGGCAAAGGAGCAGATAGATTGCAGTTGAAATATTCGCGCTGGGTCTTCCAACCGTCCGATGAGCGCCTGCCCGAGGAAAACGAACGATGGTGGAGCGAGTGTTATCTGCCCCACGCCGTCCAGAATATCCTCGAGAATCGCGAGAGATGGTGTATTCTGCTTGGAAAACCCCAGAGCGGAAAATCCACCGCGCTGGAAGCCCTGCGAAGGAATATGGAGGGGAAGGCGCTCGTCGTCCAGGATGACGTTCTTTTTCAAACCAAGGATGAAAAAACGGAAACCAATATACTTCATCGGATTCTTGTCCCCGCCTCATTGATACTGCGCCAGGATTTAAGCAAAACCCCTTCCAAATTCTCCCTGCTTTCATCAACCCAAATCGAATTCATGCGCTGGCTGGTGGAGAAATTCCACGGCCATCGCGCATTCATGCGCTGGCTGGACGGATTGCCGCAGGAATTTGCCCAAACCCTGCAAGAAATTCCGTATGAAGACATTTACCCCTCTTACACCAGCGACGTGGGAGGCCAAATCGAGGAATTAAAAAACCTTTGCGCGAAGCTGGGATATTCTCAAGTAGTAGTGGTTTTGGACAGCCCGCCGTTTTTAACCGCCGCGCAAGAGCAGGACCTGGATCACGATCTCAGCTGGCTGGAACCGATGCAGCACGCGGGATTAAAAGTTGTCATGGCGCTTCCTGCCTCCTACACACAGCAAAGGGTAAAAGAACTTTCCAGGGGACGCGCGGACATCTTTGAAATGGATGCAGTCTCGACACTTGACGGAGAAATTCTCGCGCGCCACCTTGCCCTGGCAACCGAAGGCACACTTCGGAAAGTCGAGCAACTTGGTTCCCCGAAACTGATCTCGAAATTAAAAGACTTTGTACAAGAGGAACTGGGCGTATCAACGATTGGAACATGGCTGAAGATCGTAAAAATTATTCTGGACGAAGCCAGCGCCGAATCAACTCTCCCTTTAACGATCGAAGCGCTCCCTAAAATAAAGTTTTCTTTTTACACGCTCTTTTCGCCCCTCCGACTTGGCCCGCAGAACGAAACCCTGGGAGTCTGGCGCGGCCACAAATGGATTCCGCTGGATCGCGCCGTTTACGATTTCCTGGCAGTTCTCATTCACCATAAAGGCAAACACATAGACCATGAGGCTGCCAGGACCACCAAAGGGAACCTGCATACGCTGGCAAGACGATTGAGAGTCGCGATCGAACCTGACCCGACCCAGTCCATCTATCTCAAAAACAACAAGGGCGAGGGGTACTGGCTGGAAAAATCCCTTTGCTGACCTTCCTGACAGGTTTCGGACAGGCTGCCGACAGGAATCGCCGTTCACGCTGACAGCCATGGGATGGTACAGTGTCAGCGATATAGACAACCTGTGTCAGTTGGCGCACAAATCCGCCATCAGCAAATAATCAGCGTATTGGAAAGGCGGTCTCTACCGCCAAGTTTGCGTCAGGCGCTAATATACGAAATTTGCACTCTACCGATAATCGAGCATGTTGGGTTCATTATGGAAGAAAAGAACATACGCGGCAATTTCATAAAAAAGATCGGACTTAACCATGACCCCTTTGAGACGCCTGTGGCGGAACAGGAATTAACGCGCGTTCAAGATCGCTTTTACTCTTATTTTTCGGTTCCGCTTGCTTCTTCCTCCCAGGAGGGACTGTTAAGGAGATTGCGCAGACCGCAACCCTCCTTTGTTTTTGGAAATCCAGGAAGCGGAAAAAGCACATTAAGATTGACGTTGGATGCAGATTGCAGAACTGTCCTGGATGGAACGCTTGCGATCAATTACATGCTTGGCGAAGATATTGAGCGCCCGCTTTCATATGAAGAACACGGAACACGATTGGCTCGCGCGCTGACCATAGATTTAACGCTTGCAATTATCGAGCAATTCTCCCCCTTACATCCTCCCACGTCAAACCAGATCGAATCTTTAAAACGACAGATATTAACAGGCGGAAGACAGTTACAGCGATTGCTTCGAACTTTATTGGAAAAGATGACGCCTCCCGAAGAGTCCGACATGAACCCTGTTTGGGGCATCAGCCAGGCTTGGAAGATCATCGGCAAGGCGCCCACAAAATACGTTGGCGCGTCAAAAGAACTGGAAAATGTTTTAAGAGAATTGATACTTCCCAATCAACGAGATAATCTATCCTGGGGTGATTTCTGGTACGGCATATCTGTCGCGCAGGAATGGGGGTTTAAACGATTCTTAATCCTGGCAGACGGGGTTGACGCCCGCCAACGCACTCCTGACGCCATGTTGGGACTGATCGCCCCGTTGCTTGATATTATCCCTTCGCTGGAAGAAAAGAACATCTATCCAAAAATGTTCCTGCCTGTAGAGATAAAATCCAGGGTAAAAGATTACCTCGAAACCCACCTTAAAGGCTTGCCGTTTGAGGTGTTTTTCTCTATAATGGAGTGGGATGACGCAGCGATGCGGCGGCTACTAGCGCAGAGGTTTCGTGCCGCCATGTCGGGATCGGGTCCTTATCATGCGGGGCTCGATAGTTTGGCAACACCCAATCTGAATCTGGATGAAAAATTGATCAACGCCGCAGAAGGGTCACCCCGCAGGCTGTTGGGAATTGTCAGCAACCTGATAGACATTCATCTTGCCCGCGATCCAGATTCGATCCAGTTCAATCAAAAAGATTGGGACATATGCCAACAAAAATTGGAGATGGATGCCGCCATCCGCTCCAATTAAGCCGGCCGGCGCAAGGATACCTCTGTGAACCCACAAGGCTGGGGAGGAATCCATGTTCTCCTGTGATGATTACGATCAGGATGTTTTCGTAGACCGCCCTGCCGCCCTGGCAAAGATGCGCGCCTGGGCAGACACAGCCGCTGTTGAAAGGCGCGTCATGCCGCTTGTGGCGCCGCCTGGCGGGGGGAAGTCATGGATATTGAAAAACCTGGAACAAGGGTGGAACAGTGCAGGAGATCGTTTTGTAGTCTACATGGATGTCCCAAGCCTGGTGGACCTAGACAAAAACGGCAGCGCGTTGATAAAGATGGACGGTTTGGAAAAATGGCTTCAGGAGGTCGAAGCGGCGGCTGCACAACGCTATTCCATCCAGTCGATCAGCAGAGTACCGCAACTACAGGCGATACTCAGCGAGTTTGCCAGATTGATTTGCGACTGCAACCCAGTGAAAGATCCCATTATCCTGGTGGATGGTTATGACGAGCTTTCAGAAGCGCAAGCAGAGGTATTCAGTTCACAGATTCTAAAACCCTTGCACGAAAGGGATTGTATCCGCTTGATTATCGCCCATCGCCCTGAATGCAATGTAAAAGGGGATTCCCTCCGCACTAATCAACATGATCCAAAACTATTTCTCCATGAACTGGATCCCCTCTCTCCCAAGTTTGCGCTCGATCAATTCAAGCGCCTCTTCCAAAAAGCCCGCCCCAGACAAACCCCGCCAGAACTATCGGCATGGATGACCGAGTTAAAACACTATAAATGGAATCACCCTCTCGCAAACTGCTTCTTCTTCAAATTGGGGATGAACAGCAGTTGGGCAAAGTTGACCGGACAAGACCTTAAAGATGGCTGCAAAAGAATTATCGAACGCCCTGACAATACCGGCAGGCTCAGATTTCCTTTGCATGACGATGGATTCAAGATGCTGCATCGCATTGCCAACGAACTCCCAGATCAATGGTCGCAAGACCCGTTTCAAGAGACGCTGAATATCCCGAACATGAATATTGATGCAACCTATCAAGCTCTGTACAAGGTCGGCGCGATCATCATCAGTCCCGATATTCCTCCTTTTTATCAAATCTGTGATGGATTGCGCGACTTGCTGCGCGAATTCGAACTACCCTAGCGACAAGGAGATCCAGCTATGAGCGACACATCTTTCCTCGGAGCGCAGCGCACTCCGGTATTAGTCAATCGTGAAGCCCAGTTGGAAACGATCCAGCGCGCCATTTATCGCCCCGACGCAGATTGCAATATTCTATTTATCCGCGGCCAGGGCGGCATGGGAAAATCGCGCTTGTCGGAAGAGGTTCTCTGGCGCGGCGGGAACGGACACAGCCGGGACAAGGATCATGGGCGCGGACCCATCCCCGATTCACGCGTAGAATGGGATTGGACGCGCCAAGGTAAGGCGATTGTAGGCGATTTAATTGATGTAAGCGCGCCCCGCATGCATGCGCGCGCGTCGTTTATGCACGCTATTCGCGATGCGCTGGTTTGGGCGGAGAGTAGCGTCAATTTCACGCGCTACGATGCCGCGTATGATAGATTTCAAAGCCAGCGATTCTTTATGGGTGATTTCCAATACATCCAGAAAATCGGCCAGGAAGTCGAGAATGAATTTCTAAACGACTATCGGGAAAGCGCCAAACTGGGGCGCATCACATTAATTTTGGATACGGTGGAAAAGCTCTATCCGATAGGCGGAACTGAGTTGTTATTGCAGGAAGGTTTATTAAAGCCGGATGACATGGAGTTTTACACATATCAATGGTTGTTAAAACAAATCCGACTAGGCGGTTTTCCCAACACGACATTAATCCTGGCCGGCCGCGCAGACGAAGGGCAACGTTTTTTTGACGCGATCGCACAGTCCGCCTCTACCCAACCCAATTGCAAATTGATACCAATGAATGAAATGGGGGCCTTTTCATTGAAGGATACGCGCTTCTATCTTCAATCAATGGTTGACGTCGAAAAGGAACGTCCCGAAAGCGATCAAGTTGTGGCCACAATAAAAAACATCGCCGAAGATGACGCACGGTTAGAAACGTTATGGATCTATACAGGCGGACAACCGGTGCGGCTGGCGCTTTATACAGATTTGATCATCGAGGATAGTTCCATTCCCGAACGGTTACAAGAAGCCCCGCAAAAAGCCAGGAAGAATAAGGTTATTCTAGAAAACGTACAAAAAGAAATTGAGGCTGGCTTTATTCGCCTGCTATTTGCCCGCCCCAACCTTCGATCTGAAATACTCAAAGCATTGGTGCGAGCGCCGCGAGGATTGGATACCGAGCAACTACGCTATTATTTCAGCAGCAGACCGGAAGAAACTCCGGAAGATTGGCTGAAGCGCTGCGAGGGTGATTCCAAAGCCCTGCAATTAAGCGAAGACATAGAAAAAGAGTTAAAGACACTGAAAAAATTGACGATTATAAAGACTCGTTCTGATGGGCGGCTGGGCCTACAGGATGAGGTGTATCGGATATATACCAATGCCTTAGCCGCCGATGAGCGAGGGCGCCTTTCGGAGCAAGAGGCGCGCCAAAAACTATACAAGAAATTGGAGGCCTGGGCGCGGCGTCAATTCCAAGAGAAATTACGAGACTTAACCGAACGTCAAGCGAATGCCGAACGCCAGTTGAACATCGAGCGGCCATCCCAGGCCATGAACGTCAGTTTCCCGGTTCTAACAAAACGTCAGAAAAGCGAAGAAACTGCATTGCGCGCGGAAATCCAGCAATGGGAGCTCGAAGATTTACATTATTCCTTATTGCAAAACTTCACATACAATTTTAACAACGAGTTGTTCGAACTGGCCGATCAAAAATGGATGGCTAACGACGAAGACGCCGACGCCGTGATTCGAGCCGAACTATGGCAATTATTAGAGGATCCTGCATACGCATTAAAAGAGTTCGGAATGGTGACCGAGTGGGAATCCCTAAAAAAACGCGGCGAGGATGCGCTACATGCCTTCAAGCGCTTCGCGCGGCAAAACGACGCAAACGATTGGATCAAACGGTTTGATCTACGTAAAGATTTCGACAGAGCCATTCAATTCGCTGAACAGCTCGAAAGTCGTATTCAGGAATGGGGTAGGGAAAAAGCCGGCGATAAAGAGCTTTTCCCTCTCTCCTGGCAAAACACTTTAGCGCGCAGTGAAAGAGCATTATGGTACAACCATGCGCGTTTGCTTTCTGGGGTCGAGATTGATTTGACTCTCAAAAACATGGAAATGTTCGTCCAGGACCTCGAAAAATTAATGCGCCATTCTCAAACTGAAATTGTTTTCCGGGAACGCAACAATGAGACCGGCTTTATCGGGCATCCTGCCCAAAGAAAAATCAGGCGCGTGATATCTCTTTATTACAATTATATGGGATACGGTTATGCCAATCAGGGAAACTCATCCAAGGCAATGAGTGTTTACGGAAAAGCGCTTCGTAACATGCGCGAAGTGGAATTTCCCCACATGGAGGCGACCACTCGCAACAATCTTTCAAGGGCACTCTCCGATCGCGGTCATACGCGCGGCCGCCGCTTATGCCTGGACGCCCTGGAATTGCGAAAAAAGCAGGGTGCCGAAGTTCCGATCGCGTATTCTTACAACACACTGGCGTTAATAGACAACGATCATTCGCGCCCCGATCTGGCCTGGGTCGAAGCGGCGATCGCGGTAGCTTATTTTCGTCTAGCGGAAGATCCTCGCGGGTTGGGACTAGCCTTGCTGCAACTGGGCGAAGCGCTGCGCAGATTATCCAAGCGCAAAAGCGAGGCGTACCATTTGCGCGGCGACTTGCCCGAGGTCGTACTGGAAATAGCCGAACGCGCCATAGATGAGGCTGTGAACATATTTACCACCGGGGATGCGGCCGGTGAGGCGCTCCGCCGCGTGGAAGCCTGGATCGAAAAGGCCAGCCTGGACCGTGATCTGATTTTATCGAATCAAAAAGACCAGAAGCAGACACAGCGACGCTATGACGACGCACTTTACTACTTTGACCAGGCGATCAAACTTGCAGGCGAATTAAAAAACACGCGCCTGGAACTGGACGCCCGCGTAAACATCGCATGGACTCACTATCACTATCAAAAATATGATCTAACGGAAAAGGCGTTACAAGACGCCGAGAATCTGTTACCGGACAATTCTCTTTTCGCAGAAGGAAAACCGCCGCCTACCGCCGAACGAGATGATCTTCACGTTTATTACCAGTTCGGCAAAATCTACGGCTTGCGAGGACGGATGGCGCTGGATCAGTTCGACGCACTGACAGAATCGGTCAAGCACAGGGAATCTGACAAAGACGAACGACGAAAAATAATCCGCGAGGATAAGAATGCAAAACAATTTCTACAGGATGCAGCCGAATCTTATGTATTGGCGTTAGCCTATGCCCAATTGCTCTCGCCTCGCTCCAGCGCCCTGACCATCAACTATGATTCCTGCTACGACCACATTAAGGATTTCAACCTGTTCGAGTTGGAAGATTTCCAGAAACTTGTGATCAAAGCCCGTAAAAAATTTGGCGTTTCAAAGATCAAACTGGCCGACTTTGGCAACCTCAATGAATTTCTGACCTACACCTTTGGCCTTTCAGACAAAGGAACGTGAGATGAACCGCATCCAATCGAATACCACGCCAATCATCCTAACAGGCAAACATTTTTTCCTCGACGACGATTGCGCCTGCCCGGACAGCCCGCAAATCTTTACGTCGTTACAGGATACGTTTGAGAATGATTGCGCCTGTCCGTCAGCAGATAGCGCCGACCTGGCAAACCTGCTCCCTGCAGATAATCGCCTCTACAAACAAGCGGACAGTATTTACAGGGATGATCTCTCCAGCGACTTCCGTCTCGCCTTCAGCCCCTACGCCCCGCAAGGACCAAGCGTGCTGAATCTCTCCGCCTGGGAACGCTGGCAAAATTTTGCCCAGCCGCGCCCTCTTTCACAACCTGAGGATGCCATTCTCGCCCAACAAAACCTGATCATGCCGGTAACCGCTCCCGCCCGCCTGCCAACCCCGATCCCCGAAATGCTGACCGCCTGGATGCACGTCACAAATGCCTGCAATCTGGATTGTCCCTATTGCTATGTACGCAAGTCCTCCGCGTCCATGACCGAAGAGATCGGGCTGAACGCAATAGGAAAAATCTTTCAAACCGCATCGAAGCGGCAATTCAAAAACGTCAAGCTCAAATATGCGGGCGGGGAGGCGACCCTGCAATTTCGCCTGCTGAAAAAATTAGCGGAACATGCCGAACAACTTTCACAGGAATATGGCTTGGGCTTAAAGCAGGTTATCTTGAGCAACGGCACGCGCATCACCGTTCAGGATGCCGCGTGGATGCTCGAAAACAACCTGCGCTTGATGATCTCCCTGGACGGCGTGGGCGAGATTCACGATCGTACGCGTCCCTACCGTAACGGGAATGGCTCCTTCGACGCGGTCAGGCGCACCATTGACGAGGTACTGTTACCGGGCGGGCTATCGCCCATGATCACAGTCACCATCACACAACAAAATGCGGGGGGCGCGGCGGACGCGGTGCGCTGGGCGCTGGAACGCGATCTATCGGTGAGTTTAAACTTCTACCGTCACAAACCCGACTCGGCGGAAGACCTGGCTGCGGAAGAAAACACACTGATTGACGGAATGCTCGCGGCGTATCAAGTGTACGAAGAAGTCCTGCCGCTGCGCCCCTTCCTGAACGGTCTGCTGGACCGCACCCAGGCGGGCGGACACCTTCACACCTGCGGTGTAGGATCATCCTATCTGGTCATCAACCACGAAGGCGCGCTGGCGCAGTGCCAGATGCAACTCGATGCTCCCGTCTCGCGCGCGCTGACAGACGATCTCCTCCTGCAAGTTCACAACGGACCGCTAAAAAACATATCAGTGGAAGAGAAGCAAAACTGCAATACCTGCACCTACCGTTATCGCTGCGCGGGCGGATGTCCGCTTGAAACCTACCGAGCCAGCGGAAGGTGGGATGTGTCCAGTCCCAATTGTCATATCTACAAGACCCTGTTCCCTCATGCGTTCCGCCTGGAAGGATTACGGTTGTTGAAGATGCACGGCTGGTTGAACTAGTCAGGCTCGTGACAGTTTCGCGACAGCAAACGGGAAGGTTAAGTCACCTTCCCGTTTGTGATTCCATATCAGCCGCAAGCGTTTTTTTTGTTTACTGCCAGATTCAGCGGTTTACCGCGTCAGGCAACGAGGCGTACACTATGAGCAGAATACTCAACACAAAGTTGTTGAGAACGCCAAAGAAAGGAGAACAACATGTCAGTCTTCAATTCACTCAACGTTTCGGTCCTGGTCGTCCTGCTCGTTGCAGGGTTGGTGATGGGACTCGGAGTGGCGGGCATTGACCTGCTCAACCCCACTTCCTCTGCCGCAGAGGCCGCCCGCACCAACATCGACTCCGCCCACATAGATGCCATGAATAAGATTGAAGAACGGCGGCAAGCGGCGAAGACAGACGCGGAAATCCAGCAAACCCAACGCGAGCAGAAAATGCTCGAGGCACAATACGAACATGACAAACGGGCGCTGGAGTTGGACCTGAAACACCGCGCCCTCGCCTTCCAAGCGTGGATGACGATCCTGACCTACTTCGCCGCCGCGATCAGCATCGCCATCGTGATCGTCTCCTTCGCCTGGGCATTCTTCCGCAAACCTGCCGCAGCGATTGCCCTGCCCGCCGCGAATGTTCGCATGGCTGCGACAAACCAGAACGAACAGGAAAAGGATGATGTCAAAAAATACTGGCAGGAACGACGCCAGTGGGCGCGAGACAACGAAGAATGGTTCCGCAGTGTGACCTTGATGGAAGCCCGCTTGAAAGCCGCTACAAACTCCCAGGCTTCCAGCGACAAGCAGCGCAGTAACCTGCCCCTCGCCATCTGACCCGAGCCTACCAAGTCAGGGATGCGGTACACAACACAGCCTCGCCTGCCTCGCAAGCAATAACATCACTCTTACAAAACGCATCCGTCTCAACAAATCGTCATACCAGGAAAGGAGGTTCAAATGGAACCGCCGCCATGAACGAAAAACCAATCCACATCAGCAAATCGTCATACCAGGAAAGGAGGTTCAAATGGAACCGCCGCCATGAACGAAAAGCCAATCCACAAAACAAGTGGCCTGTCTCCTCCAGGCCATTTGTGATTCAAAACCTTGTGACGCTCGGCCTTATCTTCAATTCATCCATCACCCCTTCCAGTTCTTCATCCTCCAATCGCCTCCCCTTCCCTGCATACGCGGTCAGCGCGGCTTCGAGCATATTCGTGCCGAAAGAGCGGCCGTCGTAGCGCGGGGTAGTAGTGACAACCGTCTTCACGCCACGCGACTTGAGCAATTCGATATTCTCCTCCGTCGTCGTGTTCGTGACCACCGTCTTCCCATCCAGCCGCGCGGGCATGTATTTGCGCATGAAGAGGAAGTCGCCCGCGATCAGATCGGACTCCTCAAAAAATTTGACATACTTCGGTTCCTGCTCCGCGCCGTCGCTGCCGTAGAAGATCATGGACATGGGGAAGTAACTGACGAAGGGCAGCATGAGCCGCGCCACGCGTTTGAAAGCGGGGATTCCATAAACGGGAATCGGGACTCCCAGCGCGACCATCAGATCGCCAAAGATGGTTTTGCCGCAGACCTCCGCGACGGCAGTCGCGAGTCCCTGACGGTCCACCGCCACGGGGACGAATCCCTGCTCGAAGTGAACATCGCCCAATTGTGGTTTCGCAAGTTCGAAGACTCTTCGCTCAAGCGTGTGTTTGAGGCCGCGCCCGTCGCAGAGCGGAGTCTTCGTGACTCCCTCCACCATTTTGAGCGCGGCGCGCAGCGGATATTCGCGGTCATCGAGACGCAGGTAAAGGTCCACGCCACCCACGCCGAACGCGTCCACTTTACCGTCGAGGTCGAGAAACATCTGGCGGGCGCGCGCCGCGTCCCCGTCCGCGCCGATGCGTTCGACGAGAATTTCCTCATCCTTGAATTGGACGATCGTTTTCTTATCGCGTTTTGAACTTCCCAAACTGATGCTGACGGCGTGTTTCATTTTATTCTCCGGGAACGCGCACACATGGAACACAAAAAACGTTCATCCCCTCACAAACGGATTCGTCCGCCGCTCCTCGTCCACTGTTGTTTCGGGGCCGTGACCGGAGAGCAGGCGCGTGTCGTCGGGCAGGGTGTAGATGTGATCGCGGATGCTTGTTTCGAGAGTTGCAAAATCGCCGCCGGGCAGGTCGGTGCGGCCCACGGATCCGGCGAAGATCAGGTCGCCGCAGAAACAGGTTTGGGCGGAGGGAACGTACAAGATGCAATGACCCGCTGTGTGTCCGGGCGTGAAGCGCACTTCAAAGGAAATATTTCCCAGTTGCAAGATCTGTCCGTGGACAAAATCAATCGTCGGTTCGGGACCGGGATCAATGCGGAATCCAAACAGCGCGGCGCCTCCGCCCGCGCGCCAGAGGATGTGATCGTTGGGATGCAGGGCAACCAACGGCAGGGGATTGAGCGCGTCTGCGATTTCCGCCGCGCCGCCGATGTGATCGAAGTGGGCGTGCGTGTACCACAGGTGCGCGATGCGCCAGCCGCGGCGCTGTGCCTGCGCGAGAATCAGCCTGCCGTCCCAGGCGGGGTCAATGACTGCCGCCTCTTTCGTCTGCGAGTCGGCGACGAGGTAGGCGTTGGTCATGGCGGGACCGAGGGTGAAGGGGACAATTTCAAGCATGAGGTTCGTCCTTGTGAGAAAAAACGCGCGGCAGGAGAATCAACGTGGCGACGATGGAAACCGCAATCAGTCCAAGAGAGAGAGGGTAGGGCAGGCTGGGATTCTGCGTGAAGAGGAATCCTGCCAGCGTGGGAGTCAAAATAAAAATGATCGCGTTGACCGTTTCCATGACGCCGAAGGTTAATCCCATTTGCGATTCGCGCACCAGTTCACGCGCCTGCGCGGAGGCAAGCGGGCGCGCGGCGCGGAATCCGCCGAGCAGAAAATATCCGGCGGCGAACCATCCCAGCCCGGCGCCCTTCCAGAGGCACAAAACAAAAAATCCGACCAGCGCCTGCGCGATGGGATAACTGAGGCGCGGGTTGAAACGCCCGAGAGAAATGGTGAGCAGGGCGTTGCCGAGCGCGCCCGCGGTGAAGATGAAGCCCGCGTCGGTCAGGGAGAGTCCGCGCGTTTCGGTGATGTAGTTGGGCGTGAGCGGCTGGGCGAGGTACATGGAAAAAACCGCGAAGCCCATCACGCCCAGGAAAAGGACAAAGCGCGCGTTCGATAAAATGGAAAAGCGCGAGGCGGATGAGTCGTGGTGTTCGATGGGTTGGTCCTGAATCTGATACATGATCACGGTGGAGGCGGCGAACAGCACAGTGACGATGTAATATGTGGAACGCAATCCGTAGCGTTCGCCGATCCATCCACTTGCGAGCGGACCCAGCGCCATGCCCAGGTTGAACATGCCGGAGGTGAGCGTGAGCGTTTGCCCGATGGTCCATTCGCCGCGCGCGGCGGTGACGTAACTGGAGAGCGGCGAAGAGACGAAGGCGGTCAGTCCATAGATCAGCATGCCAGTCACAAACCAGGGCAGTGTGGTCGCCAGCGCCATGGTCAGCGCGGAGACGAATCCCATCGCCCACGCCGCGACGAGCAGGGGTCGTCGTCCAAATTTATCGGCGAGATACCCGGCGGGGATGTGCGTGACCGCCATCGCCGCGCCGAACAGGCTGAGGATGACGCCGATCTGCTGGGGGTCGCTTCCCAATTGCATTAAATAGATCGGCTGAAAGTTGGCAAACATGCCTTCGCCGATGCCCCAGGTGAAGAGGGCGAGGGCGATAAAGATTAAGTTGCGATTCACTCAACCCCCTTAAGCGCGCGAAGTTTTTTGAGTTGACGTTGATGCGCCGCCCGCCGTATTCGACGCTGTGACCTGCCGGATGAATGCTGCGGCGGCGGAGAATACTTCCTCGCGCGCCGCGTCGCGCGTGACGACGTGACCGGATCCGCTCACCCAGAGCATTTCCTTCTCCCGCACTCTCAGCCGTTCGTAGAGCCTCGGCATGCTCTGCGGCGGGACGTATTTATCGTCCCGCGAGTGGATGAGCAAAACGGGGACGCGAATCGCGGGCAGGGCGGCGCGCATTTTTCCGATCAACTTGGCTAACTCGGCGGCGGAGCGAATCGGATTCAGCGGATAGGAGATGTGGTCAACGTATGCGTTTTTGTCGAACCAGCCTTCGCCGGGTCTGCCTTTGGTCTTGCGCATGTACGATTTAAGATAACTGAAAAGTTGGATCTGCCAGGCGGGATGCGGGTCGGGAAGATCGAACGGCGTGGACATGGCAACCACGCCGCGCACGCGCGGAGCGAGTTTGGCGGACATCAGCAGGGATAACACGCCTCCCATCGAAAGCCCGACGAGGAAAATATCCGGCGTGAGTCCACGCAAAAGGTGATAGCCGTCCTCGACCGAAGCCATCCAATCCGTGTAGCGCGAGCGGATCATGTCGCGCGGGCGGGTGGCGTGGCCGGTGAGACGGATGCCGAGGCAGGTGAATCCATGTTGATTGAGCGCTTCGCCCATCCAGCGCATTTCTTTGGGCGCGCCGGTGAAGCCGTGGATGAGCAGGCAGGCCGGGCGGTCGGGTTGACCCGGCAGGAGGAAGGGTTCGGCGGTGGGGATCAGTGTCATGGGGGTGGTTTCAGGGGTCAGGTTTCAGGGGTCAGGTTTCAGGGGTCAGGTTTCAGGGGTCAGGTGTGGTGGAGGGTAGAGGTTGTTTTTTTAGCGTGGAGGCAAGGCGATGGAAGAAGATGGCAATGACGAGTCCGAGCAAAACTTCCGCCAGTTGGACGATGTAGATGTTGGGAATGAAGAATCCCGCGCCGAAGACGAGCGCGACCATGACAACCCAGGTCGGGATGAAGTCAAAGACGCGCGCCAGCCAGCCGATGCGGCCCAGCGGCAGGAGCGCGAACATGATCAGGTACGTCAGCGCCAGCGCCAGCGCCCAGATAAGATAGGGATGCGTGTTGATGAATTCGATGCGGTGGACAATGCGAAAATGTTTCAGCAGAAGGATGGTCGGAAAGTGAACATAAAGATACAGGAGAGAATTTCGCCCAAGAAACGAGAGCGGAGCCATGAGACGCTTGTTGTTAAATAATTTTGGCAGGGCGCGCGCAAGATAAAAACTCAGAAAGAGCATGGAACAACACAGCAGAAAGACGGAGAGCGACATGTCTTCCTTGTTTTGAATGTCGAGCGGATAACCCGAAAGCCAGAGGCCAATTAACGCAAGAGTGGATCCAATTCCCAGTCCGAGGTTGAAGCGGTTTTCGGCGCGCCAGCAAAAGAGACCGAGGAAGAAGAGGAACATCCACGGAAAGATCGGGAAGATGCCCGGCGGGACGATCAGGTTGGCGCCGGGGAAGGCCGCGCCGTCTAACGCGGATTGAATCAACGGTTTGGCGGCGGCGGAGGCGAATCCCAAAACGAGGTAGACCCACTGCGAGGGGCGAAGATAACGCTCAAGCAAATAGATGATGCACGAACCGACCGCGATGAATTGCAGGATGTCGAATTCAATTTCGTTCAGGAAGCCGGGGTCGGTGATGCGGTTGAAACTGAAGCCGAGAAGAAAGAGAAACGCATAGGTCAGGAAAAAACTGCGCGGCGGGTATTTGTGCGCCTGAAATGAGGCGGTAATGGCGGAGACCGCGTAAAACAGCACCGGCGCGAGGATGCCCCAAATGCGGAAGCGTTCATACCCGTGAATATTGAGCCCGGTATGCGGGATGACCATCATCGCGCACCCGATGCCTTTGAGAACGTCCAGCGCGATGCTGCGTTGCGAGGCGGACATATGGGAGGGGTTCCTTATTTGCGCATCCATGCGGGGCGCAGGGCGGCGATGGTACGATAGGTCGGGCAGGTTTTCTCATGCGCGCCGGGCAGGTAGCCGGTGGACAGGAGGAATTCTCCCACAATCTCGCCGCCGGTGAAGATGAAGTTCTTCTTGAACAGGTTGACCCAGTCCCCTTTCGACAGCGGATGATACGCGTCGAGCCAGTTCTGGAACGAGCCGAACTGTTTTTGCAACGCGAGTATCCTTTGCGCATTGATGATGGCCGCGTTGACCTTGAGGCGGTTGCGGATGATGCCGGCGTCGGCCAGCAGGCGGTTGCGGTCGCGTTCGCCGTATTTCGCCACCCGGGCAATTTCAAAGTTGTGATACGCCTTGCGGAAATGGTCCGCCTTTTTCAAAATGAGGACCCATGAAAGCCCAGCCTGATTAATCTCAAACACCAAACGCTCGAACAACAAATTATCGTCGTTCAGCGGGAACCCGTATTGGGTGTCGTGGTAATTGCGGTTGAACGTGTCTTCGGGATGGTCGCGGCAGTATTGGCAGTAGGTTGTCATACGTCCATTTTACTGCATGCTTCCTCTGCGAAACATCACCTCAAACGGACTGCCATTGCGCGGCAGACAGCAGGGAGGAGATCAGCAAGATAAGGATGGTCGGGAATGTCTCCGCTACTCCATTCTTTCGGCGCCGGTTTCTGCCAGAGCCAAGAATGGGGCAGTCCCTCCCGCGCGGAAAAAGCGGCGAGGCTCTGGGAGTTCATCCAATCGAGGATAGGGGGAATTGAATTTTTCGTTATGAGAAACGCGCGGGAGGTTGTCACATTCATAACGCGCGCCGCGTGCGGCGCGCTTCATCCAACCACGCGCAGCGCACGCGGCATGTCGCTGAGCGACTCGGCTCCGTTTTCAGTGATGACGATGTTATCTTCAATCCGCACGCCGTTGCGATCCGGCAGATAGATTCCCGGTTCCACAGTAAATGTCATTCCGGGCTCGAGCAGTTGCAGGTTGTCGCCGCGCATGTACGGCTCCTCGTGTCCCTCCATGCCAATGCCATGACCGGTGCGATGCGTGAAAAATTTTCCGTAGCCTGCTTTTTCGATCACGTTCCGTGCGGCTTGGTCCACATTCGCGCACGGAACGCCCGGACCGGCCGCGGCGCGCCCAGCCGCATTCGCCTCCTGCACAGTTGCATGAATCTTTTTACATTCGTCATCCACATCGCCGACCGCGAAGGTGCGCGTCAAATCGGAGATGTATCCTTCGAATGCCGCGCCCCAATCCACCACCAGCAAATCACCGCGCTGGAGTCTGCGTTCGCTGGGAGTGGCGTGCGGGTTGGCGCTGTTCGGTCCCGACGAAACGATGGGGCTGAACGGCATCTCCGGTTCCGATCCATGATCGAGCAGTTGCATCACCAGCCGATTCGACAATTCTTTTTCGGTCATGCCGATTTTGATATGCGGGAGGGTCGCCTCGAGCGCGGACTGGGCGATCTGCACTGCCCGCCTCATCTTTCCAACCTCGGCTGGGTCTTTGCATAGCCGGAGTTGCGCCAACGCGGAAGAGGCATCCGGAAAATCGGCGTGCGGCGCGGCGTCGCGCACGAAAGAATATTCCAGCAGGCGCAACTGTCGCGGCTCCACGCCGATCCGCTTTCCGTCCAGGCTGAGCGATTGAACCGCACCGCGAAATACCGCATCCCATTCGGCGGGGTTCTCTCCGTAGGGAAATGGCGTGTACGGCTGTCCATTCATTTTCTGCATTTCGAGCTCGGGCAGAACGATGGCGGGGGTTTTGCCCGGCGCAAAGAACAAAACAACCGGACGTTCCATTAAGTGAAAGTGCAAGCCCGTCAAGTGTGTGAGAGTGGGACCCGGGTTGAGGATAACGGCATCCAGGTTCGAGGCGCGGAGCGATGTGGCAAGTTGTTCAAAGCGTGAGGGCATGTAGTCTCCTGGTTGGGTAGTCTTCTAGTCTGCTAGTCTGCTAGTCTGCTAGTCTGCTAGTCTGCTAGTCTTCTAGTCTTCTAGTCTGCTGGTCTGCTGGTCAAAGAGAACGGTGGTCGAGTAGCCCCGTGCAGTTTGGAACGTATTGCGGCCGCCATCAGCGGGAATCTTTATAGGAATTTCTGCGTTTCGTCAGGAAAGATTCGGTGATCCAGTCCACGAGCCAGGGCATGTGCCAGTCGGCCCAGATGGCGACGCGGTAATACCAGGGCATAATGACCGCGCGGCGCGGGCGTTTGGCGAGCTCGACCACGCGCTCGGCCACTTCATCGGAACTCATCGAACGGAAGTAGCGGCGCAAAACGGATTTCCGCATCGGGTGATCGCCGGTATGCTGGCCGAATTCCGTTTTGGCGGGACCGGGATAAATGCCAGAGACATCGATCCCGAAGGGTTCGCACTCGCGGCGCAGGGCGTCGGTAAAGCCGCGCACGCCGAATTTGGTGGCGGCGTAGATGGTATAGGTGGGCGCGGCGATCCAGCCCGCGACCGAAGACATGTTGATGATGTGACCGCTGCGTTGTTTCAGCATGCCCGGCAGGACGGCGTGCGTGACGTGGATCACGCCATGCAAATTGACGTTGAGTTGCGTTTCAATATCGCGTTCGGCGTCGAGGTTTTCGTGCCAGGCAAGACGGCCAAAACCCGCGTTGTTGAAGAGGATGTCAATATGACCGTACAGGTCAAGCACAGTATCCACCATGAGCTGAATTTCCTGACGGTCGGCCACATCCACAGGGACAGCGAAAGCCTCTCCACCCTCTTTCTGAATGCCAGCCGCGAGCGCCTGCAGTCGCTCGATGCGGCGCGCGGCGAGGACAACCTTGCATCCTTCGCGCGCGAACAGCCAGGCCGCGTCCATGCCGAAACCTGAGGATGCCCCGGTGATGAGGACTACTTTTCCTTTGAGCGATTCTGCCATGGGGATATTTTATCGTGATATTCGTCCAGTCTCATGAGAGAATTTCTGGGGATAATTAAAGAAATAGACCTCGAGGAGGAATGCGTATGAAAACTATACAGTTTTTCGTTCTTGGATTGGGGCTACTGTTGGCAAGTGCTTGTAGTCCTTTCCTGCCCACGACAGACAATCCTTACCCCCTTTCATTGACTTTGATACCCACACAAAAAGAGTTTTCTTCGTTTGAGGATGTTCAATTCGAGTTACATCTAACAAACAGAAGTGATTCAAGTTTTATGCAAAAATGTTCGATGAAGAAGAGAAATATACAATTGTTGCAGTCTATCAAAACAAACTTGATATATCTAAAACAATCCAGGGCGTTTTAATCCCTGCCTGGGTTGGGACAATCCGCTCCAACGAGGAAACTTTCATCATCCTGCCGTCAGAGTAAACATGCGCGTAAGGGAATCTAAACGGCATAACGCACATCGCGCTACGCCGTTTTTCATTCATTATCAACTACGCACTCTCGACCAGCCGACTACGAGACTAACTCGCATCCTCCCCCTCTTCCTTCTTCTGCTTCGGCTTGGGCGGCTCGGCGGTCACTTCCTTCGAGAGCGCGATCTCCAAGACCTGATTACGCCGCGCTTGATTCTCGGACCGCCTCCCACCAATACATGGGAACCTGCTTTGTCTCGATTTCGCGAGGCGTCACCCCCTGTGCCTGGACAGGTTCCAGAATCCGAACCGCCGCGACTCCGAGGATTTCCAGTCGCTCACGTAGATTGTATTTCTCCCAATCACGCGAGACAACAAACAGGTCGATGTCGCTGTCCTCGCGGGCTGTCCCGTTGGCATAGGAACCAAAAACCACCACCCGCTCGGAACGGATGCCCATCTTTTTGAGTTCGCGCCGAAACGCTTTTATGATTCGTTCAAGATTGGTTGCTTTTTCAGCCATTGTACAATTTCCGTCGTTTGTTTCAGATAATCTCGCGCAACAGATTTCGGATAAACCTTCAAAGCGCGTTCCAAATCTTCGGGATAACGTGTCGGGATGCTGGCAGAATTGATCTTGCCGATGAATTCAAGATATTTCCGCGGGATAACCAATTCGCCTTTTTTGACGAGAAGGATCAAATCATGCGTTTTGAATGGAACGGTTTGGGTAACCTCTGTGACCACGGCTTTCAGCATCTTTTCGAGTGCGAGGTGACATAGGAAAATGACATAAAGATTTCGCCCTGTATCCAGCATGTGGTGGGCGGTCTCCAAGTCATATTCGGCAAGGGCGATCCAGTTTCTGGTCTCGGAACGCATGATAAACATTATAGCATCGAAAATAAGCCGGGCTTTCGCCGTAAAATTCGCTTTCAGAATCCAAAATGCGTAACGCTCACCGCGCTACGCATTTTTTCATTCATTACCAACTACGCACTACTTGACCAGCAGACTAGGAGACCAGCCGATTATCGAACTAGCCGACTATCGGACTAGCCGACTACTCCCCCTCTTCTTTCTTCTGCTTCGGCTTGGGCGGCTCGGCGGTCACTTCCTTCGAGAGCGCGATCTCCAGCACCTGGTCCATGTGATTGACCGGGAGAATCTTCAAGTCCTTCTGCACTTGCTTCGGGACATCCACCAAATCCTTTTGATTCCGCTCGGGGATGATGACGGTCTTCATGCCAGCGCGATGCGCGGCAAGCACCTTCTCGCGCACACCGCCGATCGGCAGGACGCGTCCGCGCAGGGTGATCTCGCCGGTCATGGCCACATCCTTGAACACGGGACGTCCCGTGAACGCCGAGATGACTGCCGTCGCCATGGTGATGCCCGCGCTGGGACCATCTTTTGGAATCCCGCCCTCCGGCAGATGGATGTGCAAGTCGAGTCGGTCGAAGTACTCGCTTCCGACTCCGAACGAAGCGGCGCGGGACCGTAGATAGGTCAGCCCGGCCTGAGCCGATTCCTGCATCACGTCCCCGACCTGACCGGTGATCTGCACGGTGCCTTTGCCCTCGAGGATGGCGACCTCAACGAACATGATCTCGCCGCCGTTCTCGGTCCACGCGAGACCGGTCGCTACGCCGACTTCGTCCTTGCGCTCGGCTTGTGTGAGGAAGAACTGCGGCGGGCCGAGGAATTTCTCGATGATCTCCGGCGTGACGGTCTCGGAATATTTTTTGCTCTCCGCTTTTTGCCGCGCCACCTTGCGGCACACGCGTCCGATCTCGCGCTCCAGGTTGCGGACGCCTGCCTCGAAGGTGTACTCGCGGATGATCTTTTGCAGGCTGGGCATTTCTATCTTCAAGCCGAGATCGTGGATCCCATTTTCGTCCAGTTGACGCGGGATGAGGTACTTCTCTGCGATGGCGATCTTTTCCTCTTCGATATAGCCGGGGAACTCGATCACTTCCATGCGGTCGAGCAGAGCGGGTGGGATCGGACCGAGATAATTGGCCGTGGTCACGAACATGACCTTCGAAAGGTCGAACGGCAGTTCGAGATAATGGTCGCTGAACGAGTTGTTCTGCTCCGGGTCGAGAACCTCCAGCAACGCGGAGGCTGGATCACCGCGGAAGTCCGAATAGAGTTTATCAATTTCGTCGAGCATAAAAAGCGGATTGGCTGTGCCAGCCCGCTTCATCGTCTGGATCATGCGGCCGGGCAGGGCGCCGATGTACGTGCGGCGATGCCCGCGAATCTCCGCCTCATCGCGGACTCCTCCAAGCGAGACGCGCACGAACTTGCGCCCCAACGCCTCGGCGATCGAGCGTCCCAGCGAGGTCTTCCCCGTCCCAGGCGGACCGACGAAGCACAGGATCGGCTGGCGTTCTTTTTTCGGCTTGAGCGAACGGACGGCGATGTATTCAAGAATGCGTTCTTTGACTTTCTTCAAACCGTAGTGGTCACGGTCAAGGATGCGCGCGGCATTCTTCACGTCGAGATTATCTTCAGTGAAGACGCTCCACGGCAGATCGAGAATCCAATCGAGATAGGTGCGAATGATCGCGACTTCGGGCGCCATGGGCGGCATCTGATTGAGACGTTCCATTTCCTTCAGCGCCACTTTGCGCGCCTCATCCGGCATGGCGGCCTTTTCGATGCGCTGTTTCAAGTCGCTGGCATCGCGGGTGAACACGTCGCCCTCGCCCAATTCATTTTGGATCTGGCGCATTTGCTCACGCAGATAAAACTCGCGCTGACTCTTGTCCACCTCGTTTTGCACACGGCTGTGAATCTCGTCTTCGAGTTCCAGCACGTCAATTTCCTCGGCGAGGATTTTGTTGACCTGCTCCAGGCGCGCGCGCGGGTTGGTCATCAACAGGAGGGATTGCTTCTCCGCAAAGTTGAGCGACAGCGACGTGGCGATCATATCCGCCAGCCAGCCCGGCTCGGAAATATTCATTGCGAACAGATGCGCCTCTTCGGGAATCGAGCGGTCCAATTGCACACAGCGGTCGAACGAGTCCAGCGCGGAACGCATCAACGCCTGGGTCTGCCGGTCGGCGCCGGTCGGTTCGAAGATCACACGCGCGCGCACTTTAATATAAGGCTTCACTCGAATGAATTCCACCACTTCGATGCGGCGGCGTCCCTGCACCAGCGCGGAGGAGGAACCGTCCGGCATCGAGAGCAGCCGCCCCACCGCCATCTCCACGCCGATCGGCAGGAAATCTTTCAGGCTCGGATCTTCCAGGCTCGAATCGCGCTGGGTCAGTCCGATCACGGTCTGGTTGCGATGCTGGGCTTCCTGCAACGCCAACAGCGAAGATTCGCGTCCCACAAAGATCGGCGAGACCATGCGTGGAAAAATAACAAGGTCTCTCAGCGGCAAAACCAGCGCCTCAATGAGGCCGTTCTCGTCGGCGTCGAAATTCGGTACGCGGTACAGTTCCTCGGTGCGCTGCGTCAGCGCGAGGTTAAAATTATCTTCTTCTTCGTTCCAGTCGTCGGGATGATTCATGTTTTCTCGGTTTTCGTAATTCGGTATTCGATATTCGATATTCGAGATTCGATTATCGAATTATCGAATTATCGAATTATCGAATCTCGTTTCTTCCATTCTCGCATCACCTCGGCAGTGACGAACATGCTCCCCGCCGACAGGACAATGCTACCATCTTTTGCGGACAAGTCCAACGCACGCGTCAACGCGGAGGATACCGGCGCCACCGCTTCATGCGCGACCCCGGCCTGGTCTGCCAGTTGCTGAATTTTTTCCACCTCCAGCGCGCGCGGGTGATCGGCGCGTGTGACGATGAGTTTTTGAATCTTTGGTTTCATCTCGCGCAGCATACCGGGGATGTTTTTATCCTCCGACGCGCCGAAGATCAAATACACCCGACGGCTGGGAAAATACGCCTCCAGTGTCTCGCGCAGGCGGGCGAACGAATCGTCGTTGTGCGCCGAGTCAAAGATGAGCGGCGGCTCGCGGCGCGCCACCTCGAAGCGGGCGCGCCATTTTACCCGAGAAAATCCCTTTTGAAGGGCGGCGTTTGAAATCGTGAGTCTGCTCGCTTTCAGCGCGGCATACGCGGTCGCGGCATTCACAACCTGATGTGAGCCAAGCAAGGGCAGTTGAACGTTTAACGTTAAACGCTCAACGTTGTCGTTCAACCGAAACGATTGCCCTTCCAATGACGAACTCAACATCTCAAATGTTACATCCCTGCCAACCAACGTCAGCGGCGCATGTTTCTCTCTGGCTATGCGCTCCAAAACATCGAGGGCTTCCGGCTTCTGCGGTGAAGCGACAACCGGCACGCCTTCCTTGATGATGCCGGCTTTCTCGCCTGCGATCTTCGCCAGCGTATCGCCCAACACAGTCGTATGATCCATGGATAATGAGGTGATGACTGCGACATTCGGCGTGACCACATTCGTCGCGTCGAGGCGACCGCCCAGTCCCACTTCAACGACAGCCGCGTTGACCCCTGATTTTGCAAATGCCATGAAACCCAGCGCGGTTGTAATTTCAAAGGTTGTCAACTTCGGGATATTTGCGACATGCGGCTTAATCTCTTCCACCAACTCGATCAAAAAATCATGCGCGATGGGCTGGCCGTTCACTTGAATCCGCTCGACGTAATCCTCCAGATGGGGCGAGGTGTAGAGTCCCACGCTGTACCCCGCCGCCCGTAGCGCCGAAGCGCACAGCGCGGACGTGCTCCCCTTCCCCTTCGTCCCCGCCACATGGATGATCGGATACATCGTTTGCGGATTCCCCAACGATTCCATCAGCGCGAACATGCGATCCAGGTTGAAGTCCGCCTTGGCAAGTTCCGAGACGTGTTTGAGGCTATAATCCACGAAACTGTAGAGGTAATCGAGGGCGAGGTTGTAGGCGGTTTGGGTGTCGGTCATGGTTGGATTGTAAATCGCAAATCAAAAATCGTAAATCAAAATTACCCAATGCTCGGACAACTCACCATCCACCTCCACTTGCCCGGCTGTGCCTCGCTCAAAGAAAAACGCGGACGGATCAAGCCGCTCATCGCGCGCCTGCACCGCGAGTTCAACGTCTCGGTCGCGGAGATGGATTTGCAGGACAAGTGGACCGAAACCGTCATCGCCTGCGCCGTGATTAATTCTGACACAGTGACCGTGCAACAGTCCCTGCAAAGTATGGCAAAATGGGTGGAAGGAAATTGGACGGATGGGGATGTGATTGATCAAAAGATAGAGGTCTTATAAGGGGTACACAGGTATACAATTTGCGAAACGTGTGTACGTGTCTACCTGTCTACGTGTCTACGTGTCTACGTGTCTACGCGTCTACGTGTCTACACGTCTACGTGTCTACGTGTCTACCTGTCTACGTGTCTACGTGTCTACATACTCACGTGTGTACTTCATCAAGGAGAATACATGGACTTGCATCTCAAAAACAAAATTGCCCTCGTCACCGGCGCCTCGCGCGGACTGGGCTATGCCGCCGCGCTGGCGCTTGCCAAAGAAGGCTGCCGAGTCGTCATCAACAGCCGTGATGAAGCGAAGGTCAAAGCGGCGGCGGAAAAGATTCAGCGCGACACAGGCACGCAGGTGATCGGACTCGCGGGCGACATCAGTCAAGCCGATACCCCGTCGAAACTGGTGGATCAGACCACCCTCATGTTCGACGGACTCGACATCCTGATCACCAATGCGGGCGGACCGCAGTCAGGCTCGATTGATACGCTTGACGAGGCCGCGTGGCAAAAGGGGATTGACCTGTGCCTGATGAGTCATGTGCGATTGATCAAAGCCGCCCTGCCACATTTGCGAACATCGGATGCGGCGAGCGTGTTGACGGTCACATCCTATTCGGTCAAACAGCCGATTCCCAATTTGCTGATCTCGAACAGCGTACGCGCCGCGACAGTGGGGTTGACAAAATCCCTCGCGCTGGAGCTTGGGCGCGAAGGCATCCGCTTCAACTCCATCCTGCCCGGCTGGACGGAGACCGAACGCGTCGCCGAGTTGATGAACGCGCGGGCGGCCGCGAACCGCTCCACGGTCGAAGAAGAGACGCGCAAGCAGTCTGGGCAGAGTTCCTTTGGTAGAATGGGGCGTCCCGAAGAATTCGCCAACGCGGCTGTTTTCCTTGTCTCGCCTGCCGCCTCATATGTGCATGGCGTGGCGCTGCCAGTGGACGGCGGAATCATCCAGGGAACATTCTGATCGAAAAGGAAATACAATGACTCAACCTGTTTGTTTGAACTGCGGCACGACCAACGAGCAAGCCCCCCTGCTGACCCTGACCTTCAAAGGCGAGACCCAATATCTCTGCTCGCGCTGTTTTCCGATCCTGATTCACAAACCCCAGCAATTGAGCGAAAAACTGCCAGGCTTCCATCCCGCCCCGCCCGCGCCGCACGAACATTAATCGGCTGTCCTGTTACATCAATCATCAGTAGCTCACGAAAACCCTGTGTAGATTGCGCTCTTCGCACAGCACGCGTAATGGACGTTGGAGAACGCGCCCTGCGCCAGGTTTTGCGCGGGCTCTGTCTGTGTAATCTGTGAATGACAGGCGGCCCAAAAAGGTCCAGCCCGCCCCGAAGAAACGAAGGCCGCGAATCTCTTCAAGGTCGCGCAAAAAAGGCCTGCGAAATCTTTATGCTGAATGCGCGCTCCCGCCTGCGCCCGGATTTGACGCCCACGTTGCCGCCTTCCTCGTCTCGCCCGCCGCATCCTACATTCACGGTGCGGCTGTAGCCGTTGATGGCGGCATCCTCAAAACCACATTCTAACGAAACAGCCTCCACCCAATAATCGAATATCGAATACCGAATACCGAATACCGAATACCGAATACCGAATACCGAATACCGAATACCGAATACCGAATACCGAATACCGAATACCGAATATCGAATATCGAATACCGAATATCGAATACCGAATACCCACCCACCCCATGCCCAAACTCTCACAACTCTCGCGCAACTCACTGATCGTCGCGTTTTTTTTCCTGATTGACAAGGCGCTCGCCTTCGTGCGCGCCGGCATCATCGCGCGCCAATTCTCCGGCGATGTGGGCATGCTCGACACCTTCAACGCGGCCAACAACCTGCCGGACGTTTTATTCGCGCTCATCTCCGGCGGCGCGCTGGCAATGGCGTTCATTCCCCTGCTCACCGAATACCTGACAACAAAGAATCGCGCCGCCGCGTGGGATTTATTCTCGCGCGTCGCCAACGTGGCTTTCCTCGCCACCGCCACCGTTGCGATCATCATCAGCGTCTTCGCGGAACCGATTGTCAACGCGGAGTTGGGCATCGCGCCGGGCTTCGAGACAGAGCAACGCGCCCTGCTCGCCGACCTCATGCGGCTCAACCTGATCGGCACAATTATTTTTTCGGTCAGCGGTTTGGTGATGGCAAGCCTGCAAGCCAACCAGCATTTTATTTTGCCCGCGCTCGCGCCCACCATGTACAACATCGGTCAGATCTTCGGCGCGATCTTTTTCGTCCCGCGCTGGGGCATTCACGGACTCGTCTATGGCGTCATCCTCGGCGCGGCGCTGCACCTGCTGATCCAAATCCCCGCGCTGTTCAAATTCGGATTCCGCTGGACCCCCGCCCTCAACCTGCGTCACACCGGTTTGATCGAAGCCTTGAAGCTGATGGGGCCCCGCCTGCTGACGATGGGCGGCATCCAGTTGATCGTTCTCGCCCGCGACAACCTCGCTTCGCGCCTCGACCAAACCGGGGCAGTCACCTCGCTGACCTATGGCTGGATGATCATGCAGGTCCCTGAAACCATCCTCGGCACAGCCATCGCCACCGCCATGCTCCCAACTCTCTCCGAATACGCCGCCCGCGCCGACTGGGCAAAATTCCGCGACACGATCGAGCGCGCTCTGCGCGTGCTGATCGCGCTCACAATTCCCATCGCGGCGGTCATGGCGGCCGGAGTCGCGCCGCTGGTGCGCGCGGTCTTCGGCTTCGACGAAGCGACCAGCCAATTGATCACATGGACGACACGCGCCTATTTGTTGACATTGACCGGCTTCTCCATCCACGAAGTGGCGGCGCGCTCGTTCTACGCGCGCAAAGAGCCGATGTTCCCACTCTACGCCGCGCTGATTCGCCTGGCGATATTTTTATCCATCGGCATCGTCGGTGTGACATGGTTCCGCGAGATCGGCGCGCCGCTCATCGCCTTTGCCGAAATCGCACTGTTAATTGAAGCGATCATCCTGCTCAAGTGGCTGTCGCGGCGCACGCACGAGTCCATCCATGTGGGCGGGGCGGTGACGCGCGGGCTGGTTGCCGCGCTGGCGGGCGGGGTGACCGCCTATGCCCTGGCGTGGGGCGCGCCGGGCGGCGCGGTCACGACTGCCCTGTTGGGCATGTCCGTTGGCGGGATGGTTGCATGGATTATCATCTGGCGCGATGTGCGTTTGCTGTTCACTTTATAGGATGGAACCCCCAGCCTGCGATCACGTTTAACTCTAAAATTCTGATGAGAGCCGGGTTTCACACAGAGACCCGGTTTCCACGCTAAGGTATAATGGCCGCCATGTCTGAGCAAACCCAACCTTCTCTCGAAGCCACCCAGCCGTCGAAGCCAAAGCGACGCATTCGCTGGGGACGTTTTTTTCTCGGCCTGCTTGGGCTGATCGTGTTGATCGGCCTGGGCGCGTTCGCCGGCTATCAATTTGGGATCGGCGACCGCCTCGGCGCGGAATCCGCTGTGGTATCGCAGCAGGTCGCGGAGCAGTACGCGCTGGCGCTGGTGGACATTCAAAGCGGAAACTATGGCGCGGCGCGGCAGCGTCTCGAATTCATCATCAACAATTACCCGCAGTATCCCGGCGCGACGGAAAAATTGGCCGAGGTGATGGTGCTGGCCGCCATCCCCACGCCCACCCCCCTGCCGACGTTCACCCCCACCCCCGACTTAAGCGGCGTGGAGGAGATATTCCAGCGTGCCCAGCAATATATGAACATCCTCGACTGGCCGAACGCGCTGGCCAACCTCGACTCGCTGCGACGCAAGGATGCCACCTACCGCGCCGCCGAGGTGGACGGGATGTATTATTTTGCCTTGCGCAATTACGGGTCGGATCTGATCAAGCAGGGCAACCTCGAGGGCGGTATTTATCAGCTGGCGCTGGCCGAGCGCTTCGGTCCGCTGGACAGCACAGCCAACGGCATGCGCGAAGGCGCGCGCAATTATGTGCTGGCCGCCAGTTTCTGGGAGTTGGACTGGAAGAACGCGGTTGGCTATTTCTACCAGGCCTACAGCGGCTGGCCCTCCATGTGGGACGGAACGATGACCGCCTCGGAGCGATACCGGATCGCTTCGATGCGCTATGGCGATGAACTCTTCGCGCAGGAAAATTATTGCGGCGCCTCGCAGCAATACCAGAATTCGGCCGCGCTCGGCGGACTCGATGCGGACAGTGCAAAGCGCGCCAATATCGCGTACGCCAAATGTTTCCCGGTCTTCGCGCCCACACCCACCTTCCCATTCCCCACACCGTAATATGCCGCTGCCTCCCGCCTGGGCGCTCGCGCTTTTTTATTGGATTCACCTGCTCGCGACCGTGACGTGGATCGGGGGCATCGCAGCCATTTCGATTCTCGTCCTGCCGGCCGCGCGGCGGACGCTCCAACCGTTGGACCAGCTGGCGTTTTTGGAGGCGATGCAAAGGCGGCTCGAACCGCTGGCCTGGTTCAGCATTACCGCGTTGATCGCCACCGGTCTTTTCCAGATGAGCGCCAACGAACATTACAACGGTTTCCTGAACGCCAGCACGCAATGGTCGCTGTCCATTCTTGTGAAACACGGTCTCGGACTCGTCATGGGCGCAGTGACCGCGTTGCAGACCTGGGAGATTTTCCCCGCCATCCGCCGCACGTTGATGCGCAAAGAAAAAGGCGCAAGCGCACAGGAGATCATCCTGCTGCAAAAGCGCGAAGAACGATTGCGAAAGATCAACCTCCTGCTGGCGGTCTTGATTCTCGGCGCGACCGCGCTGGCACGGGCCGCGTAGATCGGGTACAGACGTAGACACGTATACAGGTACACAAAAAAAACGAGACTCGCTGAAGTCTCGTTTTTGATTCACCCATTACGTACTCAGGACTTACGCAAAACCTTGCGTAGGGCGCGCCGAAGGTCTAACGCGCCTGCTGGCGTTAGAGAACGCCAATGATGCGTAAGTTCTGTTATAACGCAATCACTTGTTGAGCAGGGACTCCCGCAAGATCGTATAACATTGCGCCGGTGATTTTGACCGGCACGATCTCGCCAATGGGAAGCTCGCCCTCCACCATCACATAGCCGTCAATCTCCGGCGCGTCACGGTAGGAACGTCCGACGGAGAGGCCGTTGTTGAATCCCTCCACCAGCACATCCAACGTCTTGCCGACATAGGATTGATTGACCTGCATGGAGATTCCCTGCTGGAGTTCCATTAAGCGTTCATACCGTTCTTCCTTGACCTGCGGCGGGAGCGGGTCGCCGAGCGGCTCGGACGCGGTGCCCGGCTCGAAGGAAAACTGGAACGCGCCCGCGCGGTCGAAGCGTGTCTGCTCGATGAAATCCAACAGCGACTGGAATTCCTCCTCCGTCTCACCCGGATAACCGACAATGAACGTTGTGCGGATGGCGAGGTTGTCAATTTTCGAGCGCATCTTCTCCAATGTTCTGTGAACCCATTCCATGTTCGAGGGGCGCTTCATGCGATATAAGGTTTTCGGGTCGGCATGCTGAAGTGGCATGTCGAGATACGGCAATACCTGTTTGCTGGAGGCCATGATATTGATCAGGCGGTCGGTCACGTAACCGGGGTAGGCATACATGATGCGGATCCAATCCATGTCGGGGACGGTGGCGGTGAGTTGTTCCAGCAATACCGCGAGGCCATCTTTCATTCCCAGGTCGTGACCGTAATCGGTCGTGTCCTGCGCGATCAGGATCAACTCGCGCACGCCCGCGTCGCGCAGAACGCGCGCTTCATCGAGGATCGTTTCGATGGGACGTGAGACCGCTGTTCCTTTAATAAGCGGGATGGCGCAGAAGGCGCACGGGCGGCGGCACCCATCGGCAATTTTAAGATACGCGCTCGCGCCATAGACTGTGGCGCGCAAAGCCTCCTGTTCATCTGCGCCAACGGTCTTTGCTTCGGGCAAGTGATACAACGGCTGGGGATGTTTTGTTTTTCGCAGTTCGCCAACGACTTGCACAATATCCATCCAGCGGCGCGTGCCAAGGATTCCGTCAATGCCCGGAACTTGTCTTGCCACTTCCACACCGTAACGCTGGGTCAGGCATCCCGCCGCGATGAGGATCTGATTCTTCTTTTTACCGGCGGCCAGGTCACGCAGGGTATCCAGCGATTCTTTTTTGGCCGGACCGATGAACCCGCACGTGTTGACGATCAACACATCGGCGCGATTGGCTTTATCCACAGCGTGGTATCCATCGCGGACGAGCAACTGCGCCATCGAATCCGAGTCGACCGTGTTTTTCGCACAACCGAGCGAAACCAGATGAAATGTATTTTTTGCCATACCATTAACTCTCAAGAGCCTTTGTCTTGTTCTCTTCCATATTCAAGGATTTTTTCGCGCCATTCAGCGGGGACTTCGCGCAACGGTTTGGCCGGACCCCGCCCATCACCGTCCACGCGGGAGCGTCCTGGGTCACCATCCATTACGATGCAATTATCAGCGATGGTCGCTTTCGGATATATCGTGACATGGTTGCCAATGGTCACATTGTTTCCAGGCGCTGCATCGTCGGCGATTGTAACGTAATTGCCGATCTTGCCATTCGTTCCTCGTTGCATGTATTACTCCGTGAGAATTAAGGCGGCGTCGGCGTCAGGCTGGGATATGGCGACTTCGTAGGCGAAGGCGTGAGGCTTGGCGTGCGCGTGATGGTTGGCGTCGGCGAAATGGTGGCGGTGGGATTGAACACGCCATTGGCGGTGTAGATGGCCTGAATCACTTGCGCGTACGCGCCGAGCAAACCCAGGTCGCGCTGGTTAAACGTGACGCGCAAGGCCGCTCCATTGCCCGCCAGAATTTCGATCCGCTCGCGCGCTTCGAAGGGATAGGCCGTGCCGGGGATGACGCGCCCATCGAAGACAACCTCCCCATCCACGCTCACGCGCAAATAGGTGCGTTCGAGCGCCACCAGGTTGAGTTGCACCGTCACGCCCGCCGGGAATGTGGCAGTAGCCGTCGGTTCCAAATTCGATAACGCCGTCGCGGTAACGTTGCCCAGATCAAGAAACAAGGGCGTGGCGGCGGTTGGCAGCGTGGGCGGCACGGTCACCGAAAGCAACATATCCGAGATCGAGGGCGGAGTCTGCGCCGCCGCCAGTTGGGAGCGCGTCTGCATGACACGCTCGATGCCCCATACCGAAAAGATCGCCAACAACGCCAGCACAACAATTCCAAACAGGTCCGCCGCCACAAACCCGCGCCAGGCGGACAGATTCGAGGGAATCGCGGGCTGCACTTTGCCGGTTGCGCCCGGTGGGAGCGGATGCCATTCACGATGCCGCACTTGCAACACGTCCGCGAAACGCAGCAATAGTTCGTCTACGTTGAGGTCGAGGAATGTGGCGTAATGGCCCAACATACCGCGCGTCTGCACGGGCGAGGGCAAGTCGGCGAAGTTGCCCTCCTCGAGCGCGAACAAATACTGCGCGCCGATGTGGGTGTGTCGTTCGATCTCCTCGCGGCGCAAATTCAGGGACTCGCGGCGCTCACGCAACTGCGCGCCGATCTCCGCGAACATGACAGCGGAGGAAAGCCGCGCACCCACCTGCGAATCCGCATCCACAGCCTGCGCTTCATGCGCGACTGCGGCTGGATGCGGCATCGCGGAGGCCAGCCCGGCCTGCTCGCGGACGCGCTGCCACCACTCCGCTCCGAATTCTTCCGGGGCGGCAGTCGCAGACTCGACAGGTTGTTCAGGGGCAGGATTGGATTCGAAGGAAGCCGTTTGGCTCAGCGTTTCGACGAACGACTCGTCGTCCGTTTTTTTTTACTGGCCGCGGGCTTGCGCGGCGCGGTCTTTGATTTTACTTCAGTCGGGGTCGTTTTCTTGCGAGCGGGTTTCTTCGTCGGGGTTTTTCGCGGCTTGAGCGGCTCTTCCACTTCAATCGCGGCCGGGGCAACAACAGGCTCAATGGAGGACGCCGGTTCTTCGGGGACAGGCTGTTGTCCCACGGCGGCGGGTTCGCGGCGCAAAAGCCGCGCCCAGAATCCAGGGCGGGAGGGTTTGGCTCCGGGGACAATCGGCGTCGTCTCAGGGGTGGGTTCGGTTGGAGGCGTCGAATCCACAACGGGGGCGGAGGAGGCGGGCGGTCTGCTTTCGCGCGCGGCGGCGGTCAGGTTGTCGAGGTTCAGGCCGAGGAAGTCGGCATAGATGCGTAAAAACCCGCGTCCCTGCGCGGCGGAAAGCATGACGGAATGATCGTTGTTTTCGAGCGCCTGCAGGTAAACGGCGCGGACGCGGGTGGAGTCTGCCGCCTGGTCGAGGGTGAGGCGGCGCGATTCGCGCGCAGCCTTAAGTTTGTTTCCGATGCTTTCGGACATGGCAAAAGTGTACCACAAGCAAGAACCAGGTTTCTTTAAGAAACCTGGTTTCCTGGAACTGTGTTATTCGGCGGCGGGAGTTTCTTGCGCGGCGGGCGCCTCGGTTTCGGTTTCGGCCGGGGCCTTGCGGCTGCGCTTCTTTTCTTCCTTCGCGGCCGCCCTATCCTGCGCGGCTTTCTCCTGCAATTCATCCGCCGATTCGCCTTCGCGGTGAACGACAATCTTGATTTCGGGAACAAGGTCCATCGTGAGGCGGACGTGGGCGGTGTATTCGCCGACCTCGCGGATGGGCATCATGTCCACCGATTGACGCTTGACCTCGTGACGGATTTTTTCTGTGAGCGCGGTCGCCACATCCTGCGTGGTGATCGAACCGTAGAGTTTGCCGGTCTCGCCGGCCTTCACGGCAAAGTCGAGCGCGACTCCGTTGATGAGTGCGGCCACTTCCTTGAGTTCCTCGTTCTGGGTGCTGCGGCGAACTTCGGCCTGACTCTTGATGCGATCCACTTGTTTGAGCGCGCCGGCAGTGGCGAGCACAGCCAGCCCTTGCGGGACGAGGAAATTGCGTCCGTAACCGTCGGCTACTTTTTTCACGTCACCGGCGCGGCCCAGTTTGTACACGTCCTTGATGAGAAGCACTTTCATGGTTCTAAGCCCTTTCTGGGGTTGAGTTTCGCGGTCGAAGGGTACTACGACCTGCGGCGGCACATTCTACCAGAGGAACGGCTTCTTGCCAACCAAAGTCAGACGGGGTAAGATACCGATATGAAATCGTTTTCCATTCAATGGCGCCGCGTGGGAATCCTGATTGGAGTGGGTATTCTGGTTCTGGTGATCGTGGATCTGAACGCCCGCATCGAGGGGTTGAAGCGCTTGAACAAAGAGGCCGACACGGTGCGCGCGCAGGCCACTCAGTCCATGCAGACCCAAATGGCGCTTCAAACACAAATCGCCTATGCCAACTCGGACGCGGCCGTGGAGGATTACGCCCGCCCCGAGGGGCACATGATCCAGGAGGGCGATATTCCCGTCGTTCCGCTCGGAAATGCAAATGCCACAGCCACGCCGCAAGTCACGCCGCCTCCCGCTTCCACACCGATGTCGAATTGGGAGATCTGGTGGATGTTATTTTTCGGAGAGTAACGCAGGTTTCGATTTGCATATGGCATGAATCGGCTCGCTCTCTTTCCCGTCACTGTAACAATTGAACGCGACTCGCTCTTCCTCGCGGGACATTCCCTCGCCTCTCTTGCGGATGGGCATCTGACTCCGCTGTACGTATATGATCGCGCCACCCTCGACCTTGCCGTGGCGGAATATCAATCCGCGTTGCGCGCGTATTATCCGGGCGAGTCGCATATCACCTACGCGGGCAAAGCCTTCCTGTGCAAAGCCATCGCCGCATGGACGCAAACCCACGACCTGATGATAGATTGCACCGGCGAAGGCGAGATCGGAATCGCCGTTGCTGGCGGCGTGCCGCGTGAAAAGATTCTTGTGCATGGGGTGAATAAATCGCTAGCGGACTTGAAGTCCGCGTTCCGAAATGCGGGGACAATCGTTGTGGATAATCTCAGCGAACTGGAGAGGATACGAACACAGGTAGACAGGGACGCAGGTACACACGTACACACGTATACAGGTACACAGGTGAACAGGTTTACGCGCGCGCAGGTTTCGCTGTGGTTAAGATTCACACCCGGATTGGCGGTGAAGACGCATCACACGCACACACAGACCGGTCAACACGACAGTAAATTTGGAATGACGCGCGATGAAATCCTCGAAGCGGCAAAATTCTGCCAAGAAAACAATCTCCCGCTCAAAGGGATTCACTTTCACCAAGGCTCCAACTTCCGCGACCCTGAGCCATTGATCCCCGCCATTGACATGGCTCTCGACATCGCCAAAGAGATCGGCTTCAACGGCGCGTGGCATTTTTGTCCCGGCGGCGGATGGGGCGTGGCTTATCACGAAGATGAATTGCCCAACCCGCCCATTGAAAGCTATGTGCGCGGGATCGCCGAAGCAGTTGTCGAAGGCTGTCAATCGCGCGGACTCAATCTTCCTGTTTTGCATCTTGAACCGGGACGAAGCCTTGTTGCGCGGGCTGGCGTGGCGATCTATCGCGTCGGCGCGATCAAACAACGCGGTGACAAGATTTGGATCCTCACCGACGGCGGCATGGCGGATAATCCGCGCTTTGCGTTGTACGGCGCGAGATATTCTTGCTTACCCGTTGCGGGACTTAATCGAGAGATCAATGCGAAGGTTTCGATTGCGGGTCCGTATTGCGAATCAGGCGATGTGGTCATCGAAGATTTGCCGATGCCGGAGTTGAAAGAGGGCGAGTTGATCGCCATCCCTGTGGCGGGCGCGTATCACTTGAGCATGTCGTCCAATTACAACGGCGCGCGCCGCCCGGAGGTGTTGTTGCTGGAAGAGGGAAAGGCGGAAGTGATGTTGAGGAGGGAGACGGTGGATGATTTGCTCAGGCGCGACCCATGATCACCAACACCGACCTGTTCCTCAAACGCCTGCGCGCTTCCGAATTCCTGCGCGGATTGGACGAGAGCGCGTTAAGGCAGATCGCCGAGAGCGCGGCGTGGAAGGTCTATCCGCCCAATGCGGTCATCTTTTGGGAAGGGGATAACGAATCGAATTTGTATTTCCTGCAATACGGCTCGCTCAAAGCCATGAAAACCTCACCCGATGGGCGCGAACAGGTTCTACGATTTCTCTATGCGGGCGAGGTCTTCAATGAAGTCGGCGCGTTGGCGCGGAAGCCGAATCCTGCCACAGCCATCGCGTTGGAAGAGTCGGGGGTGTGGCTTCTCCCGCGCCATGCGCTGGACAAGATTCTGTTGGAACATCCGCAGGTGGCGTTGCAGA
>JABARH010000009.1 GCA_019187665.1 Anaerolineales bacterium | reverse complement strand
TCGGACGGTATCGCCGTTTGTCACGAGATTTTGAACATACTGTCTCTTCCAGCGAATCCATGGTTTACATTGCCAGCATTCGTCGCATGTTGAAACTGGCGACAAATTGACTTAAGAAACACTCTCTCAGACTGTTGGTGCGTTTGATCGCCAGCATCAGCGAGTCGCGCGGACCCGCGCCCGCGTCCACACCGATGTAGATGGCGGAGGCGAGGCCCATCAGCAGGATCGCAATCAGCAGCATGGCGATTTGCAACGGCAGGTTATTTGTGACCGGGGGAATCCGCGCCAGGCAGAAGTCCTCCCATGGACCGATCGAAAGAATATTTGCCAGCGTGCCCCAGCCGATCTTCTCACGCAGGATCAACGCGCCGGAAAGAACCGTGAACCCCACCAGCACGGTCAGCGTGCCGACGGAGAGACCGCTGATCTTTGCAAGCGCCACATCCAGCACCGCCCATGCGCTCGTCCCGAGATTACCGCGGATCATCAACGTGATGGCGAGTCCGAAAAGAAAAAACCCGACCTGAATGCGCAGGAAGTCGCGCGGAAACGTTTTCCAACGAATGGGTTTGAACATAATCTCCTTTCGATTCGCCATATCTCGTAGTCAGGCTTTCAGCCTGACACTCTCCGTGTGCACGCAAACCATGTCAGGTAGCCTGCGCGGTCTTGGCCCTCACTCAACCCCCCGGCCCCCTTCTCTCTCCCAAAAGCATGGGAGAGAGAAGGGGGAGAAAAGTCGTTTACTTGGAAACTGTTCTCCCCTCTCCCGCATTTGGGGAGAGGGGCCGGGGGGTGAGGGCCTTTTGCAAGACTGACAACCTTTGCGTGCACACCACTCTCCTGACACAAGGCGGAGATGATACCACCTGTGATACACTCCCGCCATGCAAAATTATTTTGAAGCGCGGCGCGATCATTTCACCATCAGCGCCGATCCAATGCGACTCGACATGGACGCCGTCTGTGATTTTCTTTCGCGCGCCTATTGGGCGCAGGGACGCCCGCGCGCGGCCACCGAGCGCGCCTGCGCCAACTCGCTCGTCTTCGGACTGTACGACGGCGCGCGTCAGATCGGCATGGCGCGCGTCGTCAGCGACTTTTCCATCTTCGCATACCTCATGGATGTATTCGTCCACGAAGAGTATCGCGGGCGCGGGCTTGGCGCATGGCTTCTTGAAACCGTCTTCAATTATCCCGATCTGCAAAACGTCCGCCGCTGGATGCTCGCAACAAACGACGCGCACGAATTGTATGCGCGCTTCGGATTTAAGATACTGGCAGACGCGAGCGGGTGGATGGATTGGATTCGTCCCTTCTCCGGGGAAAACACATGAAACTGATTCTTAAACCCGGGCGCGAGAAATCCCTCCTGCGACGCCACCCGTGGATCTTCTCCGGCGCCATCCAACGCCTCGAAGGCGACCCCGCAGCGGGCGCAAGCGTGGACGTGTTTTCTTCGGGCGGAGATTTCCTCGCCCGCGCCGCCTGCTCGCCCACCTCGCAGATCCGCGCGCGTGTGTGGACATTTGCGGACGAACCGATTGATGCGGAATTTTTTCGCCGCAAAATCAAATCCGCCCTCCACGCGCGTGACACCTGGAACCTGAAACATGACACCAACGCATTGCGTTTGATCTATGCCGAATCCGACGGTCTGCCCGGCCTGATCGTGGACCGCTACGGAGACGTTTTGGTTTTGCAATCGTTGACGACCGGCGCGGAATTTTGGAAACAAACCATCGCGGATATTTTGCTCGAGGAGACCGGTCTCGCCGCCATCTACGAACGTTCGGATGCCGACGTGCGCGAACTCGAAGGGTTGCCTCTCATTGTCGGTGAATTACGCGGCCATCTTTCTTCTTTCATCTTTCCCATCCGCGAACACGGCTTGCAATTTAATGTGAATTTTCAGAGCGGACACAAGACCGGTTTCTACCTCGACCAGCGGAGCAATCGTCTGCGCGCGCGCGGACTTGCCGAAGGGCGCGATGTGCTGGATTGTTTTTGCTACACCGGCGGGTTCACGGTCAACGCGCTGGCGGGAAATGCAAAATCGGTTTTGTCCGTGGATGCCTCCGCTGACGCATTAACCCTCGCCCGAGAGAATATCACGCTGAATGATCTTCCCATCGCCCGCCACACGGCGCTCGAAGGCGACGTGTTCCAACTCCTGCGAAAATTCCGCGACGAGAACCGTCACTTCGATATGATCATCCTTGACCCGCCTAAATTCGCGCCGACCGCCGCGCAAGCCGAAAAAGCCGCGCGCGGTTATAAAGATATCAACCTGCTGGCGTTCAAATTATTAAGGCCGGGTGGAATCCTCATCACGTTTTCGTGTTCGGGCGGCGTGGACGCCTCTCTGTTTCAACGCATCGTCGCAGGCGCGGCATTGGATGCCGGAGTGGAGGCGCAGATCGTTGAACACCTGGCACAGGCGGCGGATCATCCGGTCGCGCTGAATTTTCCCGAGGGGATGTATTTGAAAGGGTTGGTGTGCGTGAAGTGGGAGTGAGGTAATTCTCAAAGCTGAGAAACTCTCAATGCGAATTCGCGAATAACGCAAATAAATTTCTCTACCGTACATCCCAGGAAATGCGACGCGGAAAACGCGGGTAGACGCGGGTTTTTGCGGCCTTTTTTGCTTTTCTCCGCGTTTTCCGCGCTTGTCCGCGTCCGATTTGGCTCTTTGTACGGTAGAGAAAAATAAATTTAATTTTGTGAAATTCGCACATTCGCGATATTCGCGTTTCAGATCGCCAGGTTTAATTTTTACGAACAGACGCAAAGCCCAACCCATTCGGTCCGACGTGCGCGCCGATGACGGTCGTCACGTTGACGATCAGGATGTCGCGCGGCAGTTCGAGTCGCGACTCTTGCATCAGGCGGGTGAGGAAGGTGCGGGCGCGCGTCTCCGCCCCGGTGTGCAGGATCGCCAGGCGTTCCAGCGGCAAGCCCAATTTCAAAAAAGAAGCCATGCGTTCGTCGGCTTGACTTGTTGTCCGCGCCGCGCCGATTGGTTTGATCTGTCCGTTTGTCAGTTCGACCATGGGCTTGATGCTTAGCGCGCCTCCGAGCAGGGTGATGGCGGCAGGGACGCGCCCGCTGCGGCGCAGGAAGTCCATCGTGTCGAGCGCGGCGGAGACGTGGAGCCGGCGGCGGGTTTCGCTCAGCGAGGTCAGAGCCGCTTCGATGCTTGAGTCGGAGGCGGCGGATTCGGCGGCGGCGAGGACCTGGAAGCCGAGTCCCAGGGATAGCGAGCCGCTGTCCACAATGGTGATTCGCCCGGGGAAATCCTGCGCGGCCTGGGTCGCAATGCTGGCGATGGCGGTCAACTGCGAGGCGGCGTGGATCGAGAGGATGTGGTCGCACCCTGAATTAAATAATTTTTGATAGCGCACGGAAAATTCGCCGATGGAGGGCGCGGCGGTGGTGGGAAATATTTTCATGCCGGGCAATTGCGCGTAAAAATCACTGCGGCTGATGCCCGCGCCGTCGGCGTATTGCTCGCCTTCGATGATCAGGATGGATGGGACGATCTCGATGCCGAATTGTTGGGCGAGGTGGAGGGGGAGGTCGGAGGTGGAGTCTGTGACGATGCCGATTTTCATGGTTCGGCGAGTATAGCATAGGCAAAATAAAAAGCGGCGGCTGGCTTGCCGTCGCTTTTTATCTCACTCTGCGCTTCCACTCCTCTTTCAATTGCAATTCCTGCGGGCTTGAACCCGATTCCAGGGCGAGGAAGTCAATCAGCAGGCGGTTGAAGCGTTGCGTCTCGTCGAGCATGGGGAAATGTCCCGAACCTTCGAGCGTGACCTGGTGCATCATATGCGAAAGCGACATTTGTTTTTCTGGCGGAAGTTGCTGGATGGCGGGATCGTTCTGGCCGTAGACGAAGAGACAGGGCAGGTTGGCCTGCCGCGCCGCGCCGAAGAGGTTGTTGGCTTGCAGGCTGTCCATCGAACCGGCCAATGCCTGCGGATCTGCCTTCGAAGCGTCGGAAAGGGCGGAGGCGGTTTCAGGCGAACGATTGGAGAGCCAGTCCACCAGGTCGGAGGCAGAGGCGCTGCGCAGGCGCGTGTGAACCATCTCGTATTCGATCGGGCAGGTGACAACCATCATGCGGTCCACTTTTTCGCGCCAGCGGCGCGCGAAGGTGAGTGCCACCAGCGCGCCCAGGCCGTGTCCAACGAGGGCGATCTTGCTGATGCCCATTTTTTCCATGAAGCCGTGAAGCATGTCGGCCTGAATGTCGAGGCTGTAGCCCTGGGTATTTTTGGCGGTCTCGCCATAGCCCCACAAGTCGAGCGCGTAGGCGCGGTAGGAGGTGGAGGCCACCTGCATGGAAGCGATCCAATATTTCCACGAACCCACCCAGCCGTGCAGAAAGAAGACCGGGCGGCCCTTGCCCAGCACTTCGTAATGCACAATCGCGCTATCGAGGAATACAACGGACATTGGTTTCGGAGGCTTTCTAGTGAATGATTATTTTCCAAACTTCGACAGGATGGCTTTCACCCGGTCGGTCAACTGGTCGGGGGCGAAGGGTTTAAGGAGGTATTCCTCCGCGCCCACTTCGAGTCCGGTCTGGATCTCGCTTTCCTGTCCCTTGGCAGAGAGGAAGACGACCGGGATGTTTTTCAACTTTGGGTTGGATTTGATGGCGCGGCAGGCCTCGTAGCCGGTCATACGCGGCATGCGCACGTCCATCAGGATCAGGTCTGGGTCGGCCTGGGGCGCCATTTGCACGGCTTCTTCGCCATTGGAGGCTGCCACCACCTCGTGGCCTGCAAAGCGCAGAGTAAATGCGACCAGGTCGCGGATATCCCGTTCGTCTTCAGCGATCAGTATCTTTGCCATTCTTGCCTCGTTTACCAGAGTTGTGAACCGGCAGCGTGAAGGAGAAGGTGCTTCCCTCGCCCGGTATGCCTTTGCTGCTCATCCAGATCTTTCCGTTGTGCATTTCCACCAACTGGCGCACAATGGGAAGCCCCAGCCCGGTGCCGGGCGTAGCCAGCACCAGCGGGTGTTCGCCGCGGAAGAAACGGTCGAAGACGCGTTCCTGGTCTTCGATGACGATGCCTACGCCGGTATCCAGCACGTCCACCTGCACCTCGCTCTCGTTGTTCGCGGTGAAGAGCCGCACTTGAATTTGGCCGTTGGGCGGGGTGTAGTGATAGGCATTATCTACGAGGTTATCGAATATCTGTCTTACCCGTTCCGAGTCGCCGTACACACGCGGCAGTTCTTTGGGCGCTTCGAGCGTGACGCCCATTGGTTTATTCTCTTCCTGTGAGCGGCGCAACACATCCGCAAGAACGTCTTCGGCCACTTCGCGCAGGTCAATGGATTGAGGCGACAGGGTCACCCGTCCGGCCTCGATGCGCGAGATATCGAGCAGGTCGTTGACCAGAATGTTGAGCCGTTCGGTATTATTTTTGATGATCGAAAGGAAGTGCGATTGGTTTTCGTTCAACGCGCCCGCCGCGCCCATGAGCAGGATATCGGCATAGCCGCGAATAGAGGTCATCGGTGTGCGCAATTCGTGGCTGACCGTCGCCACAAATTCAGACTTGAGGCGGTCCACTTCGACCTCATGTGTGATGTCGCGGAAGATGGAAACGGTGCCGAGAAAATCGTTTTGCAGCATCACCGGCGCAAGGTGGACCAGAACGATGCGTTTGTCGTCCAGTTCGATCTGTTCGGCATACGTATCGCCCTGATACGAGGCCGGCTCCTCCGACCAGGCGCGGATGGTTTGAATCCATGCGCTGGCAGCCTTGCCGAACAGCCCGCCAAAAGCATCCAGCGGCTTGTCCAGGATGTTTTCATCTGTCATGCGCAGGATGGACTGAGCGGACGAATTGAGGAAGGTGAAGCGGTTATTCATGCTGGTCACCAATACGCCGTCGGCCACAGCCTCGAGGATGGCTTGTGAACGACTGGCCTCCTCCTGTTCCTTACGGAGCATGGTGCCAAGCCGCTCAGCCTGGTCACGGATGAGTTCGTACAGACGGGCATTGTTAATGGCCACGGCCACCTGGCTTGCAATGGCCCGCACCAGGTTGAGACTCTCCGCTGTGAAGTGAGACGGCTGGCGATGAAACGCCATCAATACGCCGATCACATCCTCGACGACAAGCATGGGCGCCACGACGCTGGAGCGATGCTCGCGCGTGCCGGAGGCGGGACGCACCCAGCGGGAGTCGTGATGCAGGTCCTCGATCAGCACGGCTTCGCGGTGTTCCACCACCCAGCCTGCCAGGCCTTCGCCCACATTCAAAACAGTGGCGCGGCTTTCTGCCACGGCCTGGCTGGTGAGATAGCCATACCCTGCGCGGAAGTGGAGTTTGTTGTCTTCCTGGTGCAAGAGCATGATGGTTCCCTGTTCAGCCCCAATGGCTTCGTTGAGCAGCGCCAGTGTGCGGTTCAGGGCGCGGTCAAGATCGAGGCTCGAGGACACCTCGGTCAGGATGCGCAACAGGGTCTCCGTGTTCTGCTGTTCGTGTTGCAGCTGCGCGGTGCGCTCTTCTACGCGTTCTTCCAGTTCCTCGGCCAGGCGCTGAGTCTCGGCGAAGAGATGTCCGTTTTGAATGGCGACAATGGCCTGGTTTGCCAGCGTGCCGAGAACCTGCATGTCATCTTCGGAATATACGTTTTGCTGGTAACTTTGGGCGGAGAGAACGCCTATCGTTTCATTGCCGATATTCATCGGCACCGCTACGATGGAGACAGCCGCCTGCGTGTCTTCGATATCCACCGCGCCCAGGGCATTGCTTTCATCGAGGGTGTGGATCAACAGCGGCTCGCCGCTATGGATCACCTGCCCGGTCAAACCGGCGCGCAGGGGCAGCCGCTGATTTGCCAGGCGCGCGCCGTTGTCGAACAGGTACACGCCTGCGATATCCTGCGCTTCCTTGTCGAGCAGGGCGATCACAAAAGCCTCCACCGGCATCAACTGTTGCGCGGCCTTGTGGATGAATGTGTAAATTTCTTCGGGGTCGAGACTGGAACTGATCTCGCTGCTGGCCGTATTAAGAATCTCGAGGCGTTCTGCCGTACGCACCGTGGACTGGTAGAGCCGCGTATTTTCGAGCGCGATGGAGGCCTGGTTGCCGAGCGTGCGCGCCAGCTCTATCTCGTTCAGGCCAAACCGCGTGCCGGGGCCGCCATGGACGAGGAGCAGCCTGCGTGTTTCACCCGCGCCGAGGGCGAGGATCATCAGCGACATGGTGTCGCTTCCCAGGAAGCCGCGCAACGAGGCGAGTTCCGCTTCCGTGTGAACATTGTCCGAGGTGTATACCCCCTGCGATTCGCGCAGGCGCGTCAGTACGGGCGAGTCGGGTATTTCTTTTGATAGGGCGCGGCGTGTGCGCGGCACGACCGCGGTCAAAACCGACTGGCCGCGTTCGACGCCGATGATCGAGATGCGCAGGGCATTGAGCGCGTTGAGCGTTTCCTGCGCGGTCAGTTCAAGGATCTGTTCGGCGTCGAGCAACCCGCTCAGGGCGGATGAGAAGCGGTTGAGCAGGGCCAGGCGCTGCGAGCGTTCGTCGAGTTCGGCGGCGCGGTTCATGCTTTCCTCGAAGAGGCGGGCATTTTCGAGCGCCACTGCCGCCTGGCTGGCGAAGGTGGCAGCCACCTGGGTGGATTCATTATTGTAGAAATTGGCCTGCCATTTTTCGAGGGCGATCAGGCCGATCACCTCCGATTTTGCCACCAGCGGGATTCCCATCCACGAAAGACGCGGCGCCTCCAGCGCGGGGAAGCGCGGGTCTTCGCGCACGTCGCCGACCAGGATCGGCTGGCTGGTGCGGATCACCTGTTTGAAGAGCGCGCTGTCAATCACATTGACGGTAATTCCAATGCGCGGTTCGCTGTCGGGGAAGCCGCGCGCGGCGTTGACCGTGAGTTGTTCTCTGTCTCTTAACCAGAGGGTGGCCGTATCGAAGGGCAGCACCGGCTCCAATTGATCAAGCAGAGAGCCGATGAGTTCGCGGCTTTGCAGGCTGGAACTGATGGTGGAGGCCACGTCGGTCAGCGCCTGCAATTGTCCGGCGCGATCCTGGGTGGCCTGCACGAGGCGGACATTTTCGAGGGAGAGCGCCACTTGTTGAGCGAGGGAGATGAGCAGAGTCTCGTCGCCGGGTTTGAAAGCCGCAGGTGTGTTGAAGTTGTCGAGAACCAGCACGCCCAGTCCCTGTTCGCCCGCCAGAATAGGAATCAGCAGACTCGAAACGGGCAAGCGGCCGCCGGTTCCTTGCCGGTATTGCAGCAGGGCCTCGGCGCCCAGGGGATAGTCACGCGTAAAGTTGACTTCGTCCACGCGGCGCGGGCGCCCGGCCGCATAGACGGAACCGGGCAGCGCCTCGCCGGGCGCGAACGAGAGATTCTGCATGCCAGAGTTGTCCGCGTAACCGGACACGGCGCGCGGCGCGAGGCGCGCCGTTTGCGAATCCCACAGCAGGACCGACCCGGCGTGCGCAGCCGGCAGGACGCGCAACGCGCTTTCGAGCAGTGAACGCACGATCGAGTCCGGGTTCAAGTTGGAAAGCTGGCGGCTGAAGTCGAGCAGCAGGTTCACTTCCTGCAGGCGCTGGCGCGTTTCGCCGAGCAGAGACATGTTTTGCAGTACCACAGAGGTCTGCCGAGCGATCTGGTGATAGACCTGCATATCTTCTTCGGTCAGTCCGGCCAGGGGTTCCGCGGAAATGGCGAGCAGGCCTGCCACAGTTTCTTTTTCGATGGTGAGAGGCAGGCAGATGATGCCTTTGGCGCGCAGGGAGGTCAGCAGGCCCGAGTCGCGCCATTCATCGTTTTCGTCGAGGCTGGGAACGATGATCGTCTCGCCGCTTTGCAGCGCGGCGCGCAGAGGATTACGCTGGCCGAAGAGCGCGTCCACGTTGATGTTTTTGGGTGTACTCCCCAGTACGTGGAGCAGGCGCGGCCCCTCCTGCGTCTCTTCGGCGATCAGCGCGATGGACATGTTCAACTGCGTCAGAGTTTCGCGTCCGAGCGCAAGGAGCGCGGAGGCGGGGTCCATCTGGCGAGAGACGCTTTCGGCGATGGCCAGGCCCGCGCGGATGCGTCGCGTGCGGCGCTCCAGATCCTGCACGGCGATGGTTTGTTCAAGATCTTTGCGGAGCAGGATGGGCAGGTCGTTTTGAGAGATGGATAAAAGTTTTTGCTGGCGTTGTAAGCCGGAGTTCAATGAGTCGATGCGTTCGCGCAGTTCGCCGAATTTGTGCTGACTGAGGATGGACAGAGAGCATTGAGATGCAAAGATCTCGATGGTTTCGAGGGTGGCGCGGTCCGGGCGCAACCGGTCGCGCGGCGCGTCCACGCTTAGCAGGCCGAGCGGGCGTCCCTGCGGGTCTTCCAGCGGGCAGAGGAGGAAATCCTGTTCGTTCCACGTGTTGGGGTTGCCGTCTGCATTATCTGGCTGCGCCGTGACGATGGTATGAACATCAGATGGGATGACAGGTGTCTGGTCGGCGGGAATGAAGTAGACGCGCCCGATCTTGAATTCGGGCCGCAGCAATTGTTGAATCCCCTTAAGCGGTTGTTTGCGTTCGAGTATTTCGGCGAGGGTTTCGGGCGAAAAGCCTACGCCAGCCACCCGGCGCAATAGTCCGGTTTCGGGTTCATAGACGCTGATGAGGGCGACTTGGAATGATGTGGCTTCCCGGATGGCGGCTGCAATGTCCAGCAGGGATTGTTCGAGTGGTTGTTCGTAGTTAATGCCGGAGGTCAGGTCGGCAAAGTGCGCAAGGGTTCCCGCCCGCCGCAGTAATTGTTCGGCGCGCACATACTGTTCCTGGTAGCGCTCGGCATTCTCTAATGCAATCGAGGCCTGCATTGCCAGCGTTTCGATCGTCTCGATCGAGGCGGCGTCGAAGTAGTCGGCGTGCGCGGCGTGCAGGTGGATCACGCCGCGCACGCGTCCCTGGCGCAGGATGGGCGCGGCCACGGCTGAGTTCGCGTTGAGGTGCGGCGGGTTGAGCAGGGCGGTTTCGAAATTGGCAACGAGGGCGGTTTCGCCGCTGGCGAGGACGCGGCGGGTGAGCGGGCTGAGGGGATCTTCCGCGCATCCCAGGCTGAACGTGACGCGCGGGTGGGCCGGGTCGAATTCCGGGTCGAAGAGCAGGATCGTCCCGCAATCGGCGCGCGTGGTGTGGATGCTTTGCTCGTGAATGATCTTGAGCAGTTGTTTTACGTTAAGGGAGGAGTTGAGTTCGCGCGTTACGTGAGTGATGGCGGTCAGTTGTTCCACGCGGCGGCGCAGGCTTTCGTCGGTCTGGGTTAGCAGTGCGGCGCCCTCCACGGCAGCGGCCAGCAGCCCGGCCGCAGTGGCAAGGATTTGCAGATCGTAGGCGTTGAAGAAGTCAGATTTGCGGCTGCCCAGCATGAGCTCGCCCACGCTGCGTTCGCGCGCCATGAGCGGCACGATGATGCAAGATTCAACGATGACTGTGTCCAGAATGCTGCGGTAGGCGGCTGAAATACGTTCATCCGCGCTCAACCGACCGGAGATGAACGGGCGATGGGTTCCCGAAACGGTTGTGTGGCGCAGTTGCATTTCACTAACGTTAATGCGCGCCAGCTGCCGTTGTTTTTCGACAGGGATGCCCCAGGCGGATGGAAGATGCAACCCCAGCTCGTGGGTTTGAGGATTCAGCAGGTAGATCGAGGCCATGTCGGCCTTGAGCAGGGAGGCCAGATCCTGCACTGAGAACTGAAGGATCTCATCCAATGAGGCAGAAGAGGCCACCAAACTGGCGATTCGACGCAAAGCCTCTGATCGTTGCCCGCGCTGCCGCGCTTGTTGGATCAGGATGGCGTTATCAATGAGGGAGGCCGCCTGCCCGGCGATGGCGCCGGCCAGCTGCAGTTCTTCGCTGGTGAAGATGGGGGAGGCACCGCGATGGTTGGCAAGTTGCAAATAGCCGATGGTTCGTCCGTTCGAGATGAGGGGGAACAGGGCGGTCTCGCGCAGAGAGGCCAGTTGAGCGATCTCTGCCAACCCCAGCGCCTGCATATTGGTATCGTTTGGCGTATCTTGCGCGAGCAGGGGCTGCCCGGATTGCAGGACGGATTCGCCGGGGCTGCCGGGCGGCAGCAGGGAATGATAAACCGCCACCACATTGGCGGGGAGGCCCTGGAAGGGATTCTGCGCTTCCAGTTTCCGGTCGGCTTCGTTATAGAGTAGAAAACCGATAACCTGGATGTTGAAAAGCGGTGCAATGGCTCCCACAAGGCGGTTGAAAAGTTCCTGCGAGTCTTGAACGGAAGTGGTCGCTTGCGCCAGGCGCGCGAGGCCGGTAAATTCGGCGAGGCGCGCCTGTTCTTCTTCGTAGTGCAGCGCATTTCGCAGGGCGGCTCCTGCCTGCCCGGCGATCAATTTTAACAATTCGAAATCATGTTCGTTGAAACCGGCGACGGCGGTCTGGCCGATCTCCAGTGTGCCGATCAATTGATCATCGGCGATGAGGGGCGCGCCGATGTAGGCCTTGACGAGGGTGCGCCCGCGTGTGTCGCTTAAAGCGGAGGCGGACGATTCCTCCCTGCCTGTGGTGAGGAAAAGCGCCTCCCGTTTTTCCAGCAGCGAATCGGTGTGCCATCCAAACTGTGAGTTTTTGGTGATGAAGGCGCGCGCGCCCTCTCTGCCTTCTTCATACCGATAGATGTGCCTGACGGACCCGTCGGCATCGAGCAGTTTGATCTCCATTACATCGGTGGAGACGAGGCGGGAAAGGCCCTGAAAGATGGAGAGCAGGGTGGTTTCGAGGCGCAGGTCGGAATGAACCGTTTGCCCGAATTCGGCGATCACCTTGATTACAGAGGCAGTCTCGTCTGCTCCTTCTTTGCCGGTGAAGGCAGATGCCAATTCCATCGAGCGCAGAGAAAGCAGTATCAGAGGGGTGTACCCGGGCACGCGATAGGAAGTGGCTTCAGTCAATCTGCCATTGATGGAGATGCGTTTTCGCCCTTCTGCGGCGCACAACTCGAGGAATTCATCCGAGGGGCGAGCGTGACGCGCAAGGCGTTCGAGGTCGGGTGTTTCACCGGCCGGGATGCCGAAGCGCTCGCGCGCCGGTGCGTTCATATATTCGACGCGCCCGCCGACCTGGATTACCAGGATGGCATCTTGCGTTTGTGAGGAAAAGGGGAGATAAGAATCGAATCCGGCGAATGGCGCAGTTTGGGGGCGCGGCAGGAGGCGTAAAAAGCCGCGAAACAAGACCAGCAAAGCCAGCCCTGCCAGAACAAGCCCCACGCCAATGCTTACACCGGCACTCATGACGCCGCCTCTACATTTAACGGGTTACGCGCTGGTGGATGAATCCGAGCGGCGCGCCTCGGCGGCCATCTCGGTGATCTCGCGAATATCTGCGAAAGATTGTTCTTTGGAAGAAATGTGTCCCATCGCCAGCGTCATAAAGGGGACCTGGGCGGTGGCGCCGTCGGGTTTGGGCATCAGCATAAATCCCTGTTGACGATCCATGAAGTTATAGTGTGTCTGCACTTCCTGGGCAAAGCGGTTCTTCATGCGCTCGCGCAGAGACTCTACGTTTTCCGCCTTCGTAATGATGATGAAGTTATCGCCGCCCGCGTGACCGATGAAGTCGGTGTTTGACCCAAGTTCATCCACCACCTCGTTCAACAACATGGCGGTGAAGCGAAGAACATCGTCCCCGGCCACGAAACCGTATACGTCGCGGAACGGTTCGAAGTGATTGAGGCGCATGTCAATCAGCGCCCAGTCTGCCTGGCGAATGATCTTGCGGAGTTGCTCTTCGATCAGGCGCCCGGCTGGGAGACCGGAGCGGGGATCTGTGAGGCTCTCGCGCTCCGAGCGACGAATGGCGCCCTGTACGCGCAGTTTCAACTCCTCGATGTCGAAGGGCTTGGTGATGTAATCATCCGCGCCCAGTTCGAGACCTTGTAGTTTGTCGCTGCGCTCATCCCGTTGCGTTAAAAAGATGACCGGGATGTGGCTGGTGCGCGTGTTCGTCCGCAGGTTGCGGCACACCTCGTACCCGTCAATATCGGGCAGCATGATGTCCAGCACGATCAGGTGCGGCAGAACCGACCGCGTCTTTTCCAACGCCAGGCCTCCGCGCGGCGCCACATCCACCTCATAATCCATGCCGCTGAAATAGATCTTCAGCATGTTGGCAATGTCGCCGTCGTCTTCCACTACCAAAAGTCTAGCTTTGCCCATACGAGCCTCCCAGAAGTTAGTTACGCCTTGCTCGCCTTGCGTTTCGACGCACGGTTTCGATCTGTTCCGGCGTCACGTCCTTTTCGAATGAGCGAAACCCGCTCAAACGAAACCCATGCTTCTCCGCCATGGCGGAGATCTCCTCCACGCGCTGGCGGGTGATTTCTTTGCCGAGGGTGTAATCCTCCAGTCGCCCTTCCAAGGTCAGGGCGATCGTCTCAGCCATGCAGGCATACGCCTTGCCTGGCGGCAAGCCAAAGTTAAAATGGAAATCAACGGGGCCTGGCACGTCCACCATTCCGCCGTCAATCACAAATATATCATCTCTTGCCCTCGCGACCATTGCAGAAACGTCACGGGGGCGCGCCACATCGCAGACGACGCTGCCCGGACGCAAATGTTCGGGGTGGATTACTTCGTGGATCGCGCTGGTTACCGTCAAAATCAAATCCGCCTCGCGGAGAGAATCCATGCTCGTGCTGACGGCGATTTCACCGCGTGCCTGGAGTTTGAGGCCGGCCTGCACCGCGCGAAGCGGATCTTCGCGGCGGCCAATCAGAATTAATTTACCCACTTCTTCCGCCAACAGATCGGCGCAGACACGCCCGATGGAACCGGAGGCGCCTACCACAGCGGCCGTCGCGTTGCGCAGGGAAATATCCATCACCTGCGCGGCTTTGCGAACGGCCTGCACCGCCACCGCGACCGTGTACGAGTCGCCGGTGGTGACCGGCACAGTCAGGGCGTTTGCCACCGTCAGCCCGGCGTCGCCAACGACCGAGGTATGCGCGCCCAGCCCGAGGAGGTCCGCGCCGAGACGTTCGGCCATGCGCCCGGTTTGGATAATTTTACGATACACCCGCGCTTCCGGTAACTCCAACATTTGACGCGGGGTGAGAGGGCAGGCGATCAGCCAGCCCTTCACCTGTTTGCCGGTGGCGGCGGAAGTGATGCCTTCGATTTCAGAAAGATGGACGGGGGGAAAATACTGCGAGAAAAATTCGATCTGCCGTTCGCTCAGCGCGCGCCCGAGGAACGGAAATTTCTTTTGCACGTCGCGTTTGACGTTGATGGGGTGGATGATAAATGCGAACGAGTCCATTCCTTCACCATGATTCCACCTCCGAGCCGGTCGATTCATCGCCGCGAGGATAGAGTCGGCGGTGCAGGCTGGCATTCTTCAAGCGGTGGTGGTCGCTCTCTTCGTAGCGCACATCCCGGTCAATTACGCGGCGTTCGCGCGAGGCGAACAGGACCACGTCCGATTCGATGGTGCGGGCTGGGAAGACGATCATGCCCGAGCCGAGGCGGCAATTGTGTCCCACGCACCCGCCCATGACCGGGCGGTTGGATGGGACCAGTTCGTTGTGTCCGTCGCGGGCGAGGATGGGCGCCGGGATCAAATTATAATCTGTGAATGTACTGCCCGCGCCGATGAATGTGTTGCGCCCCACTACGCACATTTGCAGGCAGGTGTTTTGCGCGATCATGGAGTTTTCCATGACGGTGGTCATAAACAGGGAGGTGCGGAAGGGTAGAAAGGCGCCATCGCCGACGACGGAGAGCATTAACTGCACATCCTGTGAAATGTTGACGTTGTTGCCGATGATGCAGTTTTCGATGACGGCGCCGGCGTTGATGGTGACATTGTCGCCGATGGTGGTGGGACCGTGAATGATGGCATGCGGATCTATGGAGCAGTTCCTGCCGACCTTCACAAGTTCGGAGCACTCTAATACCTGGCGGCCTTCATATAACGCCCGGGCAAGGATATTGAGCTTGTAGTGGAGGTCATGGTTTAACCAATCTTCGGTGCGCAGGGCGCGTCCGAATATCCCGTAAACAATATCTGCAATGTAAATATGCACCCATGAGTCAATGGCGATGAGCGAGCGGCGCGGAACCTGGTAGGTGAGATCGCCGCTTTGATCGGCCATGTAGGTGGGGACGTGATAATAGCCGACCTCTTTCGAGTCGAGGTCAATGACAAGCGGTTCTACATCCGCGACGGGGCCGTGTGGGTAATACCAAAGATCGGCCAGGTAGATGCCCCCGGCCACAGTATAGGAAGTGGAAAGCGGCAGGGCGTGTTCGCGGAAGGCTGGGTCTTCCGCGGAGAAGGCCGCGCGGCAGGCACGTCCGTTTTTGCGGGCAGCGGTAATAAAGGCCTTGATGTAATCGTGATCGAAAAAGAGGTTGTTGCGGTGGACGAGCATTTCCACGCGTTCGCGCGGTAGAGGATCGTGCGGCGCGAGTTCCTTTTCGCGGGTAATGTAGGGGGCAAGCACGTTGCGCTGCCACAGCCAGAGCGGCTGGTTTTGGATGCGCAGGTCGCGCGCCGGTTCGTTGAACGGTGCAATACGCGCGGTGGCGGGGCGGATGACTTTAAGCATGGTCTAATCCAAAGGCGCGGAATGAATTTCGATCACGCAGGCCGGGTCGCCGCGCGCGGCGCATTGGATCTCTTTCACATCGAACATCTTACCACTGCTCAACCAATACAGGGATTCTTGCAAGAGTCCCACCGCGAGGCGGCACACCGCCTCTTCCGCGTGGCGGCCCCAGCAGAGGGGGCAGCGTTCGATCTGCCAGAACAGATTGCCGTCCGCTTCATCGAGGCGGACGCGCTGGTCGGTGTGTCGGTTGAACAGGTCGGCGAGGGCGCGTCCCGCCGTCCGGAGTTTGGGGCGCAACGGCAGGAGACGAAAGGCGGGTTCGGCGAGTCCAAGTGAGTCGCCGAAATCGCGCAAGCCGTATTTGAAACAGGCGCGCCCCACTCGCTGGGCCAGCCCGCGTCCGCCGCGTGATCCGTAGGCCTGTTCCAATGTTGACAACAGGCCGCTGATGGTTTCAAATGAAAACTCGCGGTCGAAATTGGCGGGAGGATAATTACCGGCCAGTTGTTTGCAGTTTGCAAGCGCAAGCACATCCTTTAAATGGCCGGGGCCCATCACCTCCTCCATGGACTGGAGCAGAATGCGCCCCATGTGATTGGGATAGTGAAAGGCGATTTGCGTCATATGGTGTAGTTTTCGGGTTCGCCGCTCACAAAGACAGGCAGGGCGGCATTGGGGAGAGGGGTCGGGCGTTCGCTGGGGGACGCAATTTGCGCGTCCAGAAACGCTTTAAGATGCTCACTGAATGGCCGGGGTTGTTCGAGCATGGGGAAATGCCCGGCGTTGGGGAAGCGGATGATCTGCGCGTGCGGGATACCTGCCTGCATCGGTTGCCATTGCAGCGGATGAACGATCTTGTCGGTGTCGCCGTACATGCCGAGGGTCGGTACCTTTACCTGGTTGAGCATGGGGCGCAAGTCGGTGCGGCGCAGAGAAGCAATGCTATTCAGAAAAGATTCAAGGGTGGTCTTGGACAGGTCGCGGTCCATCATTTGCGGAAAACGCGGGTCACTGCAAATGATGCGCGAGTAATAACGCATGAAGGCGCGGAAGGGACCGAACATATTGAAAAGCAACATTGCATTGAAGCGATATCCGGCCAGTTTAAGCAAGGGCGCCAGTGAGGATCCAACGATGGGCGAACCAACCACAACTACTTTACTGACCTTTTCGGGATAATGGATGGCGACGGAGAGGCTGACCGTTCCGCCCATACTATGACCCACAATGGGCGCGTGGATGATACCTAATTGATCCATGAACTGACCGACAAGGCTGACAAAATCCTGAACGGCGTAGGTTTCGCGCTTTTTGCCCGATTCGCCGAACCCCCAAAAGTCGAGCGCGTAGGTGCGGTAGTATTGGCCGAGGTAGGCCATGGTTTCCTGCCACAGTCCCCACGAGCCAAGCCATCCATGCAAAAGGATGACCGGCTTGCCGCGGCCATAGACTTCGTAATGAACAATTCCCTGATCAGTCGTGATTGAAGACACAGCAACTCGCTTGCGGAACCCTACTTCCCGGATTCCATTTCCGCGAGGATGCTGTAGAGCAGTTCGAGCAGGATGCTCTTGACCGAGGCGCGATCGGTGGCGGTGCAGGGGAGCAGTTTGGTTTTTGCATCGAGGCGCAGGGCATGGCGCATGTCCTCAATTTCCCATGCGTCTTTTTTATCCTGTTTGTTGGCGGCAACCACATACGGAGTCGGGGCATAGGCGCGGAAGGTTTCAAGGATACTGCGCGCCTCGCGGAAGGTTTCGGGGCGCGTGCTATCCACCATCACGATGAATCCCAACATGCCCTCGGAAAGAATCTCCCACATGAAGTCGAATCGTTTTTGTCCGGGCGTGCCGAACAGATACAAGACCAGGTCTTCATCCACTGTGATACGACCGAAGTCCATCGCCACCGTAGTGGACTCTTTGACCGAACGTTCCTCCTTGCCGGAGATCTTGCGCTCGGTCGAGACGACGTCAATCTCGCTGACGGATTGAATAAACTCCGTCTTGCCGGCGCTGAAGGGACCTGTCACCACCATCTTGACTGTTTGCATAAGTTCAATCCTTTTTATGATTCTAGAGTGAGCGAATGCGCCCAATCAACTTATTGACCAATGATTTCTGTTCTTCTTTATTCTCGGTCGGGAACGAACGCTGGGGCAGAGGCACCTTTGCGCCCTCGGGCCGCGTCACCTCGACCAGGCCGGCTTGCAAGAGACCATACACAATGCGGCGGATCTCGAGATCGTTCATCTTGTTCGTGGCGGCAATCTGACGGATGGTGTTCTTTGGATTGATGTACGAGACCACGCGCCATTCCTCGACGCTCAAGTTGACGTTCTTCAATGGGCGCTCGGTGAACTTCAGCGCCATATCGAGGCTTGGGATTTCATCCTGCAACTGCTCCCACTCGCGCAATTGGCGCGAACCCTCGATGATCAAATTCTCCAGGTCGAGCCGAACATTGATGCGGTCGTCCGGCGGAGGCATCTCGGCTTCAAAATGGAAGATGCCCTCCACCCAGGTGAACAGACGGCGGATGATGTCGGTGAAATAACCTTGCAGGTTGAGGAGAATGTCCTCCTGCGAAACATACCCGGCGTTGATCAGCGCCAGTCCGAGTTCCTTGTCGGTCATGTGGCCGGCGCGCTCGACGATCGTCCGATATTGGTTCACAGAAAGTTTGTTGGATTTGTGCAGGACCGTCGCAAGGCGGTTGTCCTCGTTCCCCACGCGCGCAAACGCCAGCTTGCCCTCGCGGAACGCGATCTGCGCCTGTTCGCTCGGACCGTCCACGACCAGCGTGCCGGTCTTTTGCGCCAGGTTGATCAAATTGAGCAATTGGGTGACTGTAAAATCTCGAAGATTGCCGCGTAATGCCATGTGTGCCTCAAATCAATAACAATGGAAAATTATACTTGCAAGAGAGAGCGAAGTCAATTAAGCAGGCTATCACTATTGTATGCGATTTCTCACGGTCTCGCCTCCGCAAAGACTTCCACCCGCGTCAGGTCCGCCCCGAAGCCGGATACCGCAAAATCGAAAGGCAGACTCCCGAACGCCTCGAGTTGACCGGACCATTCCCAGCGCCGGAAGCCGCTCACGCGCCCGGACGAATCATACGTCACCGCTGCCACCCAGACGGTGGAAGCGGGTTTCTCCGTCGCGGACAGTGTCGCCTGCCCGGAGACTCGCGCCGTGCGTCCATCCTCAGCGATGAGCGTGGTCAGCCCGATCAATGTGACCGGGATGTAGCGCGGGTCATCCTCGGCGAGCGCGAAGGCAGAAAGAGTCTGCACACGGGGAGTGACATCTGCCGGGAGTGGCGCGGGGAAGAAAACTGTCAACGGCATGGAGGAGCGAGGTGGAATCCGATTGAGGGGCGTGATGGCTGTTTGCGCGGTGACCAATTTCCCGTCGGAGGAAAGAAGCGAGATGCGCGCGGACAGATTATCCAACGCGGACCCCGAGTCATTGCGCGCGAGGGCGAAGCACCACAGTCCGCCGTCCGCTGTTGGATAGCATTGGACTTGCGTGATGGCGAAGGGCGCGGGCGTGGCGGTCGGTTCGCCGCTGGGGTTGTTGATGTCGGCGGGGATGAGCAGTTTTTGCCCGACCGACATCGCGTTCGGCGAGACGTTTGGGTTGGCGGCCATCAACGCGTCGAGCGGGATGTGGAATTGCTCGGCGATGGCGCCCAGTGTGTCGCCCGATTTGACGATGTAGGTAAATGGAGTTGGGGTGGGGAGGGGTGTGTCGGCGAAGATGACTTCGGGCGCAAGCGCGAAGGTGGGGCTGGGCGTGGAGGTAAGGTAGGGAATCAGGTCGGCGTGCAGAGGTGTCGAAGTATCGGGTGTCGCTGTGCCGCAGGCAGTGAGGAGCAGCAACGCGGCGAGGATCAGGTTGCGAGGCATGAAGGGATTATAACCACGAGCAATAAAAACGCCGACTTGATGTTGTCGGCGTTTTCCAGAAACTATTTGTTTTTTGAGCGAGTCTCAAGCCACTTCTTGAATGACGACTGACTTTCTCCAGATGGCTTGCCAAGAACAAGGTTCTCTACGCTAATATCCTCATCCAACTCCGGCCAATGAATCCCTTCGCCATCGCCGATCAACCGCCATTTATTTCGTTCGGCGGGGGCGCCATTCAACAAACGCGGGAACCATGCCAATGGAACAGACACAGTGCGGCCATCGCTCAAGTCTACAATGAGCGAATCGTCTGTCACGTTGACGTTTTGCGCAGAAGGGTGAAATCGTTTTGTGTATTTGCCACGCATCCCGCCTTTGAGCAAGGATTTCATATCATACTCCGGGCGTAACTCATCATTTGGTTTAGTTTGCTTCTTCATATTCTTCTTGATTCAGCTTACGCAAACCACTTCCCTTCCACGTCCTGCCACTTCTCTTCAGGTAAATTCATAAAAGCCGATAACGCCGGATGCACTTTCTGAATCTCCTCGGCGACGCGTTCGGCGATCTTGCGGATGGAAAAATGCGCGTTCGCCGCGGAACGCAACGAGCAGAAGTGATACGCGCTGCGTAAATTGAATTGCGCCAGCACACGGCGGCGGAATCCGTTCGGGACGATGTATTGCGCCACGTGCGGATTCCACGCGGCCAGTTTTTCGTAGGTCGCGGCGGCTTGCTGCATCGCAGACTCGTATTCGCTACGAAAGCCTGCTTCATCTATGAGACGCGGCACATCGTAGCCGAGACGCGTTGTGAGCAGTTGTGGCGTCTGCGTCATCATGCGGTGACGTTTGAACTCGGCGTACGCGCCCTGATCCATGACGAGGTCGAACGTGTAGTTGCAGTATTCCAATTCGCGCAGGGGGATGTCAAAGCGCTTCAAGCGTCCCAGCAGGGACTCGGCCAGTTGAGTCCGCTCGGCTTTGTTGAGCGACTTGACGTGCGCGAACGCGTCCGCGTAGGTCATTTCGTCGAAACGATACAACACGGCGGCGAGGATTTTTTGTTCGCCGTGATGATCGTAATCTGCGAGTTGACAAAACTCTTGCGATGTTCGAGATTCGAGATTCGAGATTCGAGATTCGATATTCGAGATTCGAGATTCGTTATTCGATGTTCGAGTATCGAGTATCGCCTTTTGATTGGCGAGTTTTTGGAATTCTGAAGATGTTTCTACGAGATATGGAACGACTTCAGCATATTTGACGAGCGTCGGTACTTCACCCTTCGCCACTTCTTTGACACGTTCCCCGATCGCGCGGACTTCTGCCAGCGGGTGCGACAGAAATTTCCGCACGGCATTTTCGAGCACGCGCGCGTTGGCGGTCATGCCGACGTTGGCGAGGGAGGCGGCAGGGAGCAGGAAGCGACACGAGTCCACGTATTGCGAGCGGACGCGTCGGTCCCAGGCCTCATCGGATTCACCGTCGCGGCGCGGAGTCCGCCCGAGGATGAGATTCCGCGCCGGGTCGAGCGAGCCGCTATACGTCGAGAAGAGGAGGCGCACGGTGGAGACAAATTCGTCACGCAGGGGATGCCCGTCCAGTTCAGGGGGAATCGTGAAATCGTCCGCCCCCCATTTCTGGTAGCGCGTGGATTTTTCGGTGTACGACGCGAGTCGATTCGACTCGATGGCTTCCATCGCCATGCGCGAAACGTTCTCGATGGCGACGTGCAGGATGGCGTGCTCAGCCACGGAGGCGTGACCGTAGCCAACGACCCACTTTTCGTGGAACTGCGCGGACTTTTCGTCGCTGAGACTTTCGGCGATCTCGCGGAAGGATTCGGGCGAACGCGAGGTTTTCGCGAACGCGACCGCGATGGTTTCGGGCGAGAGATGTTTGGGGGAGAGGATGTAGATTTGTTTTTCGGGCATGGAGGCAATATAGACGAAAATTTGCGGCGCGTCAACGGATTGGAGATACGAGGCCGGTAGAGCAAGATACGATCTCGCTCTACCATCACCATCATCGATTCCGATGCTGGCGCGATAAAAAGAAAACGGGTCACTGAAATCAGTGACCCGCGTGATGTTGTTTCAATTTTCTACTTGAACACGAACTGCCCGTTTTTGTAAAAGGTTTGTCCGTCAATCGTGATGTCGGCGTCCTTGCGCATGTCGCAGATAAAATCCCAGTGGATGTTGCTCTTGTTCCTGGAACCCGTTTCGGGGTAGCCCGCGCCGAGCGCCATGTGGAAGGAACCGCCGATCTTTTCATCAAAGAGGATCTGCCCGGTGAATTTGTTGATCTCGAAGTTGGTGCCGATGGCGAACTCGCCGAGGTAGCGCGCACCCGCGTCGGTTTCCAACATGCGGAAAAGATAATCTTGATTCTTTGCGGCTTTCACCTGGGTCACGCGTCCGTTGCTGAACGTCAATTCGGCGCCCTCGACCGCCACGCCGCCATAGATGGCGGGATAGGTGAACCTGACCCAGCCGTTGACCGAGTCCTCGATGGGTCCCGTGTAGATCTCGCCGTCAGGCATGTTGTGCGTGCCGCATGAGTTCATGAACTTGCGGCCTTTGATCGAGAGAGTCAACTCCACGTTGGGTCCGCGCAGAACAACCTGATTCTTTCCTTCCAGCCACTTGATGGCTTTCTCGTGATCTTTTTCCACCTGCCGCCAAAACGCAACCGGATCCTCTTCGTGGACGTGGCAGGCGCGGAAAACGAAATCCTGATATTGATCGAAACTCATCTCCGCGTCCTGCGCGAACGCCTCGGTGGGATATAACGTGGTGACCCACTTCAGCGTGCCCTCCGCTCCGCGCCGCATTTGCGACTCGGTGACCGGACCCAGCCCGGCCGCGCGGCGTTTGGCTTTATTCGGATCAATGGCTGTTGTGCCGCGCGTGTTGGTGGAGGAGTGAATGCGGATGCGGCCTTCAAAGTGATCGTAGGCGTGTTTGTGGAACGTGGGGACAAATTCCAACTGCGAGTCGCTGGCGTAGGTCAGGTAGGTTTCTTCCTGAATGAAGGGCGTCATCCCGGGCAGACCCACCATGGGGTGAGGATGAGCGCCTTTTTCGAGGGCTTGGATGTACAGTTCGCGGATCAACGGTTCGGCGGCGGTCGTCCCTTCGATGATGAGTCGGTCACCGGCTTTGATGCGCGTGCAGTATTCGAGCAAAACCTTGGCGTACTTGACAACACGGGGATCAGACACGGAAAATCTCCTTGAATCTTAAATGAAAGCGTGCAAATTATATCACGGAGACTTTCGAGTATACTTTTACAAACGAAAATGAAACAACTCCTCCAAAACATCAAGACCGGCAAAGCCACCATCGAAGACATTCCTGTCCCCACGCCGCGCGAAGGACAAGCGCTCGTGCGAGTGGCGGCATCGCTCGTCTCGGCTGGCACCGAACGCATGGTGGTCGAATTCGCGGAAAAGAGTCTGGCAGGCAAGGCGCGCTCGCGCCCCGATCTCGTCAAACAGACGCTCGACAAAGCCAAACGCGAAGGCGTACTGCCGACCGTTCAAGCCGTCTTCAACCGCCTCGACCAGCCGATGGCGCTGGGTTATTCCAGCGCGGGCGTGATCGTCGCGCTCGGCAAAAACATGCCGGGCTTCAAAGTCGGTCAGCGTGTGGCGTGCGCAGGCGGCGGATATGCCGTCCACGCGGAATACAACCTTGTTCCAAAAAATCTTTTAACGCCTCTTCCAAAAAATGTGGGTTTTGAATCGGCGGCCTTCACCACGTTGGGCGCGATCGCCCTGCACGGATTCCGACTTGCCGAAACACAACTCGGCGACAACGTGGCGGTGATCGGACTCGGTCTGCTGGGACTGTTGACGATTCAATTCGCCGCCGCGGCTGGATGCAACGTCCTCGGCATTGATCTCGACCCGGCGCGGGTCACCCTCGCCGCCTCGCTTGGACTTTCAGCGGTCACGCGCTCGCGGGCCGAATCCTCCGCGATGGCTTTCTCCGCCAACCGCGGCATGGACGCGGTCATCATCTGCGCGGACACTTCCTCCAACGACCCGGTCGAACTGGCTGGCGTCATCGCCCGCGACCGCGCGCGCGTCGTCGCGACCGGCGCGGTCGGGTTGAACATTCCGCGCAAGGTCTACTACGAAAAAGAAATTTCATTCATTAACTCGCGCTCATACGGACCCGGCCGCTACGACTCGAATTACGAAGAAAATGGAAACGACTATCCCATTGGCTATGTGAGATGGACGGAGGGCAGAAATTTCCAAGCCGTGGTTGACCTGCTTGCGAGTCGAAAGTTGAAGGTCGAAAGTCTCATCACGCATCGCTTCCCGATCGAAGACGGCGTGAAGGCATACGACGTTATCACCGGAAAAAAGAAAGAGTCATTCCTGGGCGTACTCCTCACATATCCTGAAGGAAAAACAAAACAAGAGCCTACGATCGTCTTTTCACCAATCGAAAATCGTAAATCGAAAATCGTAAATCTTGGCGTTCTCGGCGCCGGTCTGTACGCCAACGCCACATTGTTGCCTGTGATCAAATCCAACAAAGATTTTGAATTAATCGGCATCGCCTCCTCGGGTGGACTGCACGCGCAACATTCGGGAAAAAAGTTCGGCTTCCAATACGCGACCTCTTCCGACGATGAGATCCTCAACGACCCCAACATCAACGCCGTCGCCATTCTCACCCGCCACGACTCTCACGCGGAACTTGTCGTCAAAGCGCTCAAGGCTGGCAAACATGTGTTTGTTGAAAAGCCGCTGGTGATTAACGGTAAACAACTGACGGCCGTCACCAAAGCGCTGTCAACCGCCAACCATCAACTGCTAACCGTTGGGTTCAATCGCCGCTTCTCCCCTCTCGCGCAAAATCTAAAGTCGCAAATCGAAAATCGCGCTGAGCCTCTCCACGCGCATTATCGAATCAACGCCGGTTACATCCCTCTCAATCATTGGACGCAAGACGAATCCATCGGCGGCGGACGCATCATCGGCGAAGCCTGTCACTTCATTGACATGTTGACCTTCCTCGTCGGCGCACCTCCTGTCAGCGTGACAGCACATGCGTTGCCAAATGATGGAAAATACCGCGACGACAACGTCTCCATGACCTTCACCTTCCCCGACGGTTCCATCGGCGTCGTGGACTACCTCGCCAACGGCGACAAGTCTGTTCCGAAAGAACGTCTCGAAGTGTTTTGTGACGGCGTGGTCGCTGTGCTGGATGATTATGTTTCACTGACCGTTGTGAAAGATGGAAAGAAGAAAACTGAAAGCATGGTGCAGGATAAAGGCTGGCGGGCGGAAATGGCCGCCTTCGCAGAATCCATTCGGGAGGGGACCGAACCGCCGATTCCGTACGAGCATCTGATTGGAGTCACCCAATCCACGTTCGCGGCGGTGGAGTCGATGCGAAAAAATTCGCAGAGTATAATAATCGCATGAGCGCAAGATTGCAGAAGATCGAGCAAGTATGCAAAAAATTCCAGGTCAAGGCGTTCTATGCCTTTGGCAGTCGCAGCGCGGACATACTCCGGGCGATCGAAGATGACATGTATCAACCTGCTCCATCTCAAAGCGACCTGGATATTGGCGCGCTCACTCATTCCCCGTTTTCCATTGAAAATAAAGTAAACCTGACGCTTGAATTGGAAGCGATATTTAATGCCCCTCATGTGGACTTATTTATTCTACAGGAAGTAGATGCTTTTCTTGCGGCGAATATCATTCGAGGCGAGCGTATTTACGCGGAAGATTCCCATCTGGCAGACGAGTATGACCTGTTTGTTCTTCGCCGCGCGGGGGACCTGGCAGACTTGGAGCGTCAGCGCATGGCAATGATTTTGCAGGAGGCATAATATGTTGCCTGGAAGAATATCAAAACGCGTTATCAGTGACCGCCTCGCATGGGTGGATCGAATGCTGAGCGAAATACGCGCACTCCCGCTGGATTCAAAAACAAAATTCATGCAGGATAAGAGAAATATCTTCGCGGCAGAATCCTGCCTGCGCCGCGCGCTGGAAGCGGTCTTTGACATGGGGAGGCACATTGCCGCAAAAGGGTTCGGGGAAGCCGTCACAGAATACAAGGAAATTGCATCCGCCCTGAATCGGCGCGGCGTCATTTCTGTAGCCGATCTCGAGCTCATGCAGAAATTGGCGGGATACCGTAACCGCCTCGTTCACTTTTATCACGATGTCAGCGCTGATGAGCTGTTTGAGATCTGCGCCTCCCACCTTGGGGATGTTGAGAGGATCGTGAACGCCCTGCGTTCATGGCTTGCAAGCAATCCAAACGTCATGGATGAAACCCTTTAGCGACTCCTCGGCGTGACCCAATCCGCGTTCGCGGCGGTGGAGTCGAGGCGGAATAATAGTACAGTCGAAATCAAATAGGTTGTGTCAGGTATAATCATCGTAGATAAGTTGAGGCGAATATGAGCATCCAAAGCCTTGAACCCCAGATCTCGCGTTTGAGTCGTGCTGAAAAAGCGGAGTTATTGCAACGCCTTGCGCGAGAGGTTGGCAATACATGGGCGGGGATCGAGAAGACCGAAGGCGTTTCCGGCGGAGAGGCTTGCATTGTCCGCACACGCATCCCTGTATGGACTTTGGAGAATTACCGCCGTATCGGTTGGACGGACGCGGTCATACTCGAAAACTTCCCATCCCTTCGCGCAGTGGACCTGGTCAACGCGTGGGCATATGCCGACGCGCATCAAGATGAAGTGGATAAGGCCATACGTAAAAATCAGGAGGGGTGATGGCATCTTTCTATTCCAATGAAAATTTTCCAATCGGGGTCGTTCGCCGTTTGCGCGAGCTGGGACATGATGTACTCACTTCTCATGAGGCGGGAAAAGCCAATCAAAGGATTCGCGATCAGGATGTGCTTGCTTATGCTGCTGAATTGGGGCGCACTTTGTTGACCGTCAATCGTTGGGATTTCATTGAACTTCACAACAAGTCAACACAACATGCGGGCATTGTCGTTTGCACACAAAACCATGACGTGATTCAACAGGCTGAACAAATTGACAAAGCCGTAACGAACGCGGAAACCATGAAAGGGATTTTGCTTCGCGTCAATCGTGGATGATTACCGATTGACGCGCTCCCTTGCCCACTTCCACCGGGGGAAGTAAACTCGCACCATCACGCTCAATCCCCAATCTCCAATTACCAATCACCCCCACTGATAACTGTTCACTGATTACTGCTCACTGGAGTCTTCCATGCGCCTCACCGGAATCTACGCCCCCATCGTCACCCCCTTCCACGCGGACGAGTCTGTCAACTATCCCGTCCTCGAACAACTCATCGAATACTTGATCGCGAACAAAATTGCAGGCCTTGTCCCCGGCGGGACCACAGGCGAGGTCTACGCCTGGAGCGACCAGGAACGGCTGGACATTTTTCAATTTGTTAAAGAAAAAGTCAAGGGCCGCGTTACCCTCATCGCAGGCACAAACTCCGGCGCAACGCGCGACGTGATCCGCTACTCAGTGGCCGCCGAGCAAATGGGCTACGACGCGCTGATGGTGGCTGTCCCGCCGTATTCGCGTCCCAGTCAGCGCGAACTGCTCGCGCATCTCTCCGTCGTTGCCGAGTCCGTTAAGATTCCCATCGTGCTGTACAACTTTCCGTGGCGCGCAGGCACGGAGGTCGGTTTCGACGTGATGGACGGCCTCACCAAATATGCCCACGTTATCGGCATCAAGGAAGCCTCCAGCGACATGTCGCGCGTCTACGCCATGCGTGCGCGTTACGGCGAACGCTACCAAATCATTTGCGGCTCCGACGATCAAGCCCTCGATTATTTTTTGTGGGGCGCCAGCGCATGGATCGGCGGCGCCTCCTCCTGCGCGCCGCGCCAGCATCACGACGTTCTCGAAGCCGCGCTCGCCAACGATTTCATCACTGCCCGCGCGCGCATGGACAAACTCATGCCGCTCCTGCGCAGTGTCGAAAGCGGCAGTTATCTGCAAAAAGTAAAACACGCCTGCGAACTGCTCGGCATCCCCGTCGGCAAGCCTCGTCGTCCATTGCTTCCCCTCACCGCCGAAGAGCGCGCGGAGTTTGAGCGAATCTTCAAGGCAATCTAAAAACGATATTCGATACTTGATATTCGATACTCGATACTCGATATTCGATACTCGAATTACGAATATCGAATACTCGAATATCGAATTCTCGAATATCGACTTTTGACCTTCGACTCATGATTCGCATCCCCTTCCTCGACTCTCATACCGGCGGCGAACCGACGCGCCTGATTCCCTCGCTTCCCTTCGACCTCGGAGCGGGTTCTGTCGCCGAAAAATTATCCCGCCTCAAACGCGACCACGACCGCCTGCGCCGCACTGTCCTGCTCGAACCGCGCGGCTCGGAGGTGCTGGTCGGCGCGTACCTCGTCCCGCCCGGCGATTCGACCTGTCAATTCGGCGTGATCTTCTTTAACAATGTCGGCTACCTCGGCATGTGCGGACACGGCACGATCGGCCTGATCGCCTCGCTGGCATATTTGGGACGCGTCGCGCCGGGCACGCTCCGGGTGGAGACTCCGGTTGGGGTGGTCGAAGCAACTCTCCATAAGAATGAAGCGGGGGAGTATCCCAATCGCGTGTCGGTAAAAAACATCCCCGCCTATCGTCACCTGACGCACATCCCCATTGCCATTGACGGCAAAATCATTCACGGCGATGTGGCGTGGGGCGGCAACTGGTTTTTCCTTGTCCACGATCACGGCATGGACGTGGATATGCAAAACCTTGAGGCGCTGACCGATTTCGCGTGGCGTGTGCGTGAGCAGTTGACAGCCAACGGAATCAGCGGCGCGAGCGGCGCGGAGATTGATCACGTGGAGTTGTTCGCCGAATCCAACGAGGCGGACAGCAAAAGTTTTGTGCTGTGCCCGGGCAAAGCCTATGACCGTTCGCCATGCGGCACAGGCACGAGCGCGAAACTGGCGTGTTTGTATGCGGACGGGAAATTAAAAGCGGGGCAAGTATGGAAACAACAAAGCGTCGTCGGCAGTATCTTTGAGGGAAGTGTTCAACTCGACGGCGACAGAATCATCCCCACCATCAGCGGCGAGGCGTGGGTCATGTCCGAGGGGACGTTGCTGGTTGACGAGCGCGATCCGTTTGGAGCTGGGATTTAAGGGCGTTGGGCGAGATACTATCTCGCCATTACGCGACATTCCGCTGTCTTATCCCATCCTGCCGGTAATGTACGCCTCGGTCAGTTCCTCTTTCGGTTTGACGAACATCTGACTCGTCTCCGAGACTTCGACCAATTCCCCCAGCCAGAATAACCCGGTCACATCCGAGACGCGCGCCGCCTGCTGCATGTTGTGCGTCACGATGACGATGGTGTACTCTTCTTTTAATTCGGCGATCAATTCTTCGACGCGCAGGGTGGCGACCGGATCGAGCGCGGAGGTGGACTCGTCCATCAGAATCACATCGGGCTGGATGGCAACCACGCGCGCGATGCACAGCCGCTGTTGTTGCCCGAGCGCGAGGCTGAGCGCGTCGTCGTCGAGCCGATCCTTCACGTCCTCCCAAAGCGCGGCGCGCTTGAGGCTCTCCTCGACCAGTCCCCGCAACTGACTCTTGCTCCCCGCCCGCCCCGTCACGCGCGGACCGAAGGCCACGTTCTCGAAGATCGTCTGCGGAAACGGATTCGGTTTTTGAAAGACCATCCCCACGCGCTGACGCAGGTCCACCACGTCCATCTCCGCCGCGTAGATGTCCGAGCCGTTGAGCAGGATCTTCCCCTCCACGCGTGTCCCCGCGATGGTGTCGTTCATGCGGTTGAGACAGCGCAAAAATGTGGACTTGCCGCATCCCGACGGACCGATCAACGCCGTCACCTTGCGCGGCGGAATCTCCATCGTGATATTTGTCAGCGCGCGTTTTGCGCCGTAATAAAAATTTAGATTTTGAATTGAAAATGCGGAGGGGGATTCGGTCATGCGGCGATTTTATCATTGAGTAAGCATTAATTTCCGCTATAATCAACCTCGATGAACCAGCCTCGTCCTTTCATCTTTTATTGTTTGCTTTCCGTTTTCTGCTTTCTCTTTTCTGCCTGCTCTCCCTCCTCTGAACCATCCCCCACATCCTACATCGAAAACAAAGGCTCCGACACCATCGTCAACCTCGCGCTGGCATGGGCGGAAAAATATCAGATTGAGCATCCCGACATCCGCATCTCGGTGACGGGCGGCGGCTCCGGCACGGGTATCACCGCGCTGATCGGCGGCTCTGCGGATCTTGCCAGCGCCTCGCGCAAAATTAAGCAGGAAGAAATTGCCGAAGCGCAGAAAAACGGAATCGAACCCGTTGAACACGTCATCGCCCGCGACGCCATCGCTGTCATTGTCAACCTTGAGAATCCCGTCAGCGAATTAACCCTCCAGCAGATCTCCGACATCTACTCCGGCAAGATTCAAAATTGGAGCGAAGTCGGCGGCGAAGATCGTCCCATCGTGCGCCTCTCGCGCGAGACCAACTCCGGCACGCACATTTATTTTCTCGAAACCGTCCTGCGCCTCGGCGAAAAAGAAAACAAGACCCTCTTCTCGATGGACACGCTCCTGCTGCCCTCCTCCGAGGGCATCGTCGCGGAGGTGCGGCAGAATCCCAACGCCATCGGCTACGACGGTCTCGGCTACGTCCCGCACGATGTGAAAAAGATCGCCATCGCAACATCCGCGCACGAAGCCTACGTGCTTCCCTCCGCCGCAACGGTCAATGACAAAAGTTATCCCATCGCGCGCGACCTCTACATGTACACCGCGGGCGAACCGACCGGCATCCTCAAAGACTATCTCGATTGGATCCTCTCGCCCGAAGCGCAGGAGATCGTGTTGCAATTGGGCTTTGTGCCGATCAAATAAAATGAACAACAACATCTTCTTCAACGCTAATTTCGCGAATGAACGAATGGAGCGAATGAATTTAAAAAAAATCGCACCACACCTGCGCTCGCGCGCGGCGCAAGAGTTCGCCTATTCGCGTCACTCGCGTTAAAACAAATCTCACATGGAAAAATCCCTCAACTGGCGCGAAACCATCATCACCCGTCTCATCCGGGTCAGCGGCTATTCCGCCATCCTCTTCGTCGCGGCAATATTTTTCTTCCTCCTCAAAGAAGGCTTGCCCACCCTCGCCGAAGTGAAACTCCGCGACCTGCTCGCCGTGCGCTGGTATCCCATCGAAAATTATTTCGGCATCCTGCCGCTCATCACAGGCTCCCTCATCATCACCGTCGGCGCGATGCTGATCGCGTTTCCGCTCGGCATTGCGACGGCGGTTTTTATTTCCGAGATCGCGCCTCGCTGGGTGCGTGAGATTCTCAAACCGCTCGTGGAATTACTGGCGGGACTTCCGTCCGTCGTGCTTGGATTTTTGGGAATCCTGGTCCTCTCGCCGAACCTGCGCCTCATCCTCGACCTCCCAACGGGTCTGACCGCGCTGACCGGGTCCATCCTGCTGGGCGGCATCGCCGTCCCGACCATCGTCTCCATCGCCGAAGACGCGCTCGACTCCGTCCCGCGCTCCTACCGCGAAGGCGCCTGGGCGCTCGGCGCGACCCAATGGCAGACCATCTGGCGCGTCACGCTCCCCGCCGCGAAATCGGGCGTGCTGACCGCCGTCATGCTCGGCATCGGACGCGCCATCGGCGAGACGATGACCGTGATGATGGTGACCGGCAACGCGCCCGTCCTCGCGATCAAGATCAGCAGTATCGTCTCTCCCGTCCGCACCATGACCGCGACGATTGCCGCCGAAATGGGCGAGGTCGCCAGCGGAAGCGTCCACTATCACGTTTTATTTTTCATCGGCATCGTGCTCTTCCTCATCTCCCTCGCCGTAAACATCGCCGCGTCATCCGTCGTCTTCCGCGCAAAAAAAAGAGCGGAGCGAATCTTATCGTAGCAAGGAACAGACTTGGCGCATACATCGAGGCCGGCGGAATGTCTCGATAAACCCGACAACCATCCGTCCACCGGACGGCATGGGCTGGGCAACATTGTAGTTTTGCGGCATGCCCACATCCTGCCGCGTTGCTTTTCGCTGTGCAGGCCGGTTCTTTCCCAAATCGTCCGTCATCCAGAACGTAATCGAGCCGCGCTGCACCAGCGCTTGCGCGCCCAATTCCCTGACGTGACTGCGCTGCCCGCACATGAACACCATCACCATGGAAGACACCCTCGAAGCGCTGAAGTTCAACCGCTACGAGATCGACGTTCCCGAAGATATCCGCGTCCGCGCGGAGAGGTCGGTGCAGAGGATGATAGAAATCGGTTAGATGGTTCGATAGTTACGTAGTTTGGTAGTTCAATCCCGAAGGGGTGAAACGATTGTAGAACGCGAATGCAAGCGATGTCCCCAACCCCGAAGGGGTGAAATGTTTTCTATGCCATCCCTTCGGGATTGCCAAAAAGGTGAGTCGTATGCTGCAAACAGATGTTTTGATCATCGGCACGGGGATCGCGGGGGCGACGGCCGCGCTGAAGTTGGCGGACGATCCCAACCGTCACATCACGATCATCACGCGCGAGCCTGACCCGCACGAATCCAACACGGGGTACGCGCAGGGCGGAATCATCAGCCGCGGTCCCGACGACAGCGCCGACCTGCTGGTGAAGGACATCCTCGAGGCGGGCGCGGGCGCGTCACTGCCGAGCGCGGCGCGCATTCTGGCGGAGGAGGGACCTCGTCTGCTGGAAAAAATTCTGATTGCCGAATCCCGCGTCCCGTTCGACAGAGGCGAGGGCGAGGACTACGAATGGGGTCAGGAGGCCGCGCATTCCCGTCGTCGAATCCTGCACGTCGGCGATGGGACGGGTCGCGCCATCGCGCGCGGACTCGTCGCGCAGTTGAAGTCGAAGCCCAACATCCAGTGGTTCACCAACGCCACCGCCGTTGACCTGATCACACACCCGCACCACTCGCGCAACCCGCTCGACACGTACAAGCCGATCACCTGTCACGGCGCGTACGTGTTCGACCGCAACAAGGGCGCGGTGCACCGAACGTTGGCGGGCGTGACGGTTCTCGCGACGGGCGGGATTGGCCGCATTTACCGAAACACCACCAACCCCGTGGGCGCGCGCGGCGACGGGCTGGCGATGGCCTCGCGGGCTGGCGCGCGGATCATCAACGCGGAGTACGTTCAGTTCCACCCCACCGCGTTGGCCGTGCCTGGCGCGGAGGGATTCTTGATCAGCGAGGCGGTGCGCGGCGAGGGCGGGATTCTTTTGACTCCCGACGGAACGCCGTTTATGGCGAAGTACGCGCCCGAATGGAAAGACCTCGCGCCGCGCGACGTGGTGGCGCGCGCCATCCACACCGAGATGACCGAGCACGCGTACACGTACGTTCTGCTCGACATCGCTTCACACATGGACGCTGAGGCGGTGCGCGACCGATTCCCAAACATTTACGCCACCTGTCTGAAGGCGGGCGTAGACATCACTCGCGAGCCGATCCCCGTTGTCCCTGCGGCGCATTATTTCTGCGGCGGCGTTCAGGTGGATGAGTGGGGGCGGACGGACATCGCGAATTTGTACGCGGTGGGAGAGGTCTCTTGCACGGGTCTGCACGGCGCGAACCGACTGGCGTCCACGTCGCTGTTGGAGGGATTGGTGTGGGGGAACAGGGCGGCACAGCACATCGTAGAGCGAGATAGTATCTCGCTTCTACCCGCGCCCGACCACATCCCCGCGTGGGACGAAAGCGGCCTGACCGACGACCGCGACCCCGCGCTGATCCAGGGCGACATGCAGACCATCCAGAACATCATGTGGCACTACGTTGGACTCGTCCGCAGCGGCGACCGTCTGGCGCGCGCCATCCGTGAGTTGCGCCACCTGCAAAACGAGATCGAGACGTTCTACCGCACCACCAAGCTCAGCGACGGTCTCATCGGCCTGCGCAACGCGGTGGAAGCCGCGCTGATCGTGGCACAGTCCGCACAGCATAATCGGCAGAGTCGAGGCTGTCATTATCGGGTCGATTCGGTGGAGGGAGGGGATCGGTTGATATAATCGGCGTGGTCATATAACTTTAGTGGTTGGGAAGGAATTCGTTTCATCGTACAAAAATCAGGAGGCTAATTATGAAGCCGTATCGAGTTGTTTCTGTCGCTTTGCTGGTTTTGATTCTCGTAAGCGCTCTTGCGCCGATGATTCCCGCTCAGGCACAATCCCTGTTTGACGGAATAATTGCCTATATCGGCACGGATGGAAATGTTTATGTTATGCGGGATAACGGTTCGACACAGCAAATCACCCATGACGCGATAATAACCGACACTGATTCAGAATACATCACAGACAAGGTCTGGTACGATTGCGTGTACTTGTTTGGAGATAAACAACATTTGTTCTTTACCAGACGAAGCACAGTCTACGGCGTGCCGCCAGATTATGTTTTTTATAATCTTGTAAGTAACACAGTAATGCTGGACACGCCAGCACAAGACACAATTTATTTTGAAGATACCGATGAAACCTTTTCAAACGCTCCAATATGTGAGAGCCCTGGCCTAGACGAAAACGGTTTTTATTTTACCGTTAGCAAAGATGAATATTTAGAGTCGAACGAAATTCATAGGGAATACAATCAGTATTTATCGGGCGCGCAAAAACCTGTTTTTGAATTTACCACAAAACATACACTACGGTTTGGTTATAGACGCGGAAAAATTGCCACGTACCAAGAGAATCCTTATGAGGTAATTTTTTACGACTTTACCAACTTGGAATTTTCCCGCTTTAATATTCCGATGGAAAAATATTTTGGCAGCACCTGGCTTTCTGATAATGAAATAGTTCTCACGGGTCAAAATTCAGCGGAAATCGTTACCATCAACCTTCAAACAAAGCGGGTTGAACCATGGGAATTTGCCATTCAGAACGCAGTTGTGACCAATACAACAAGCCTTGGATATTATCTGATCACTGGAAACAACGGAAAAGAGACGCCTACTTCCCTTTATAAAGTTGACTTAAATCGACAATCTAGTGAGTTGTTATATTCTCCGTCCAGTCCAGTTGGGATTTGGATAAGGACTTCTCCCGATCGAGGGACGATTTCCATTATTGAGGAGTCTGCAGACTATATTGGGCTTAATAAATTGCTTCTCTTGCAAAGCAAAGGCAATCCCACCACAGTGTCGTCGTCGGTGGATTTTTATTATGCATGGTCAAGGAATTCACAAACGATCTACTTTATCCAAATGACACAACCGTCTCCCGATGACTACATGCTGACCAGAGAATTAATGGCCTACGATGTGAGAACAGGAAGTAGCACAAAAATACTTGATATCCTTCCATGGGATATGTCATCAGAAGTAGGCGTTGTCGAGCCGATTGATTGGCTATTAAACGACTCGGCATCATCAGAAACAGAATCAAGCACAACGCCACCTGATAACAACTCCAACTCGACAGATCAAACCAATCCACAAAACCAACCATCCATCTTTGAGCCATTTGTAAATTCCAATTACACGCCAATCCTAGTATTCAGCGGAATTGGAGTAGTTGCTTTACTTGGAGTGGGAGCGGGAGTAGTTTGGTGGACGGCTCGCCCAAAACCCAAACCAAGCGCACCAGCAAGGCAAGAAAATCAAATCCCGTCTTCACCAGTATCGCCACAACTTCAAAGAGCAGTTCGACTGGCAAAGGAAAAGCAATTCAAGGAATCTTTTGAGATTCTCCGAGAATTGGTGAAATCGGAAGGAAACAATCCCGAAATCTGGTATTACCTGGGATACGATCTGGTCAACATGGGAGATTTTGCCAACGCAGAAAAATGTTTTTCGCGGGCAAAGCAATACGGACATCCCAAAGCAGACCGCGCATTGGATTGGATCAAAAACAACCATCGACGATAGAACTTTGAGGATTTCATGAAATCTAAACCTATCTCTCATTACTGGCGGGTATTCTCCGCTTTTCTAGTTCTTGCTTTACTGGTCGGCTCAGTAGGATATTCGCCTGTCAAGGCGCAATCGTCATTACAGTTTGAGGGAATACTTGCCTACGAAGATTCAACTGGAAATATTATCCTTGCCACGGGGGATGGGAAAAGAGTTCCTTTAACGACTGACGCAGATGCAAATCAAAATCCATTGGAAAGAAATCAAAAACCCACTTATAAAATATTCGGCTTTTCTCCCAATGGCATGTATTTAGCGATTAAACGCTGGAGTGACGCCGAAGATGAAGTATTGTATATTTATGATGTTGCCCATGGAGACTTTGCCGCAAAATTAAATTTCGCCGAGTACCGTAACGATATCATACAAGGGAATCAAGGTGGATTTCATCCCATGCAATGGCATCAGGATAGCGATTCAGTTATTTTTAATCAAAGTATCACCGAAATAATAGATGAGGGAACATCATACGATCACGAATATTACTACCGCGTATATTTTTCTGGGGAACGTGTCCTTTTGTTTGACACCTATCACAACCCAAACGCCATGCTAATAAATTTTGATTTTAATTCAGTCTTTGAGCTAGAAGGCAATTCCGATTCGCTCTATAACTGGGTTGATAATACAAAATACACGTTTGACTACTTGCTTGATTATGAGTTGTTTAGAGAAGGGTGCATGGAAGGCTGGTCACATGATGGGCTCCAATTTCTTCGAGTCGATTGTGAGTATGGCAAAATAACCTTCATTGATACAAAAAATGGAAAGATAATAAAAACTATAGATATTCCGCGCCCAAAATATGTGCATGTATCTCCTTGGTCGCGTGACATTAGCTCCAGAGAGGAATATAGGAAATTTCCATATCTAAGTTTATCCCCAGACTCAAAACACATGTTGTTAACTGATGACGCGGCAGGGCTTTATGATCTGAATCTTGAGACATCAGCCATTGAACCCATATACACCTGGCCAATCAATAATCCAGAAAATCAAATAAACGGCCTTTGGTCAAGCAGTGGCAACCTCATTATGGTAAACACATATTATGCTAATAGCAATGTTTCCTTTCAAAACGTTGACGATCAACGTGTGCTTATTGTAAAAAAGGGAAATTTGCCAGTTCGAGTTGCCACAAACGCAGAGCCTTTGTTTTGGTTATCTAAAGATTCCGAGCGGCTTGTATATGCCCAATACAATGTAAGCGGAAATCAGATTGACGGCGACCTGATGGTGTATGATCATGCAACGGGTGCAAGCGCGAAGATTGGGGATTTACCTACCTTCAAGGATGTAGATACTTCGTCAGGAATTAGTTATGGATACTATGGGCATCGTGTCGATTGGACGAATGGGGATGATTCGGGGGAAGTCCTGCCGTTGCCATCGGATACAAATGCCGCAGGCTTATGTCCCTACAATTTTATTAGTCTTTTCGATAAAAAGCAGGAACAAATTTACCTTTTGCAAGATACATCCAGTATCACTAACGATGTTCTTGTCAAAATTAATTTTCCCAAGGATGTAGTGGTGTTCGTCCCGCCACCTTTTCAAGAGTTGCCCAAACTAAACTATGACGAGACCGAGGCGCAAACACTCGTAGATTCAATCAAACAAGAATGTCTCCGCTACGATCATATGTCGCCCGAAGAAAAGGCTGAATTTGACAGAAAAGTACAGGCTTTTGCGCGACTGTACTATACTGAATATAGCCTGAGCCATATATTGCCTCATGTTGTTGATATATCTCAAGAAGTATCAAAAACGGTATCAGATCTTTTTATTGGGCTGTTTTCCCTCTTGGCATTGGTTAATAAATATGGCGAATGGTTGAGTAATGGCGTCCCCCTCCTAGCGCCCACTGTAAAAACCTTCCTTCTCACTGCCTCAAAATATTTGCTCGATTCTATCGACAAGATAGCCAATATCGTCTTTGGTCAAAATACTAACAGAACGATTGCCACTGATATTGGAAAAGTTGTGTCTGATTTCTTCTCAAAAAGCTGGGAAACGGTCAGGGATCTCCTGAAAGATTTTTCTATCGATAAATGGCTTGCAGGGGAGATGGTGGAGAATTTCGTTCAAAAAACCGAACCAGAAATAAAAATTGCAGTAAATAGTATTCCGTCATTCCAAAATCCCACCTTGCCTATTTTAGAAGTGAGAGGAACGGATGAAGAAGCAAAATCTGCAACTGTCTCCCTGGAATTGAAGGTCGCAAACGAAACCAAAGAAGCAATAGAAGAAATTCAAGTGTGGAATACGGGCGCAGAAGCCTTTGACATGATCTCTGATATATCAGATCTCGGAACAATGCTTGCTTTGATTCTCACCCCAACACCAGCGGCACCAGCAACTGTGTCGGCAGCAGCGTTTTTACATCAACTTTCTGCGCTGATGAAACTTCTTTCTTCCACGTTGAAGCTAAATGCTCTTGTAATTGGCACAACTCAATACGACAGACTTACACGATATGGCACAAACTCTGCCGACATTGCATTTGATCCGTCCAATCTAACCACGGTTCCTGCTGAAAATAATCGAATTGTCAAATTAGATGTGGCGTCGCTGAATATCATGCCAACTAATTACATTCCTGCAAGCGCGTACTACTCTCGTTATCAGGAACAAACAAATGCCACAGTTGACGAGTACAAAGCCAGTATTGAACGATTAATGCAGGCAATTGCAAGCGGCCAGGATGAACAGATTCGAGTTGTCGCCGAAGAATTATTGAAAGTAGATGAGGAACTCCGCGCGTCACTGAAGATGGGCGAAGCGCCATTGATTGACATGCCCTACGATTACACTGAAGTTCAAAATTTGGATTCTTCTATTCAAGACCTACGAGCACAAAGTTTTACTTTACACGTGGCCTTGGCAACCTACATGGTTCATAGAACCTCTCCAGAAATTCGCCAGGAAACACAAACTATTGTTGCCGATATTCTCGCCAGCGCGGATAATTTCAAGGCCAGTTACGAAACCATGACTCAATCTGGACTGGCTATTCCCGTCAAATTCCTGCCTGTGATTTTGGATGCAAAGACGCCAGATGCCATTGTTGAAGGCGAGGCCTTTTCTATGACGGTAAAAATCACGAATGTTGGACAAATCTCACAGCAATCACCTGTTACCTTGTCGGTATCGGGTGGAGATAATGTTGAAGTTCCTGCAAATCAGCCATTGCCTAATCTTGCTCCTACTTCGCAAGTTGAAATTCCTGTAAATCTCAAGGCAAAACAGGATGGAAACGAATTTATCACTGTTGAACTAACTCAAGATGGCAATGTGATTGCCAGCAAAATTGTCTATCTTGAAATTGGCAAATCAAATAGCATTTTCAGTTTGTTGCCTACGAATTACCTGATCGGCGGCCTCGGTCTTCTCTGCCTCACCGTCCTTGCCATTAGCGGAGTCTTTATCTACACCCGCACGCGGAAGCCGAAGCACATCCCTGCGAAACCTGTCAGTCGTCCGCAACTGTCCAAGCCTGTTTCTGGAAGTGCGGAACAGATCAAGCGGGCGATTGAGTTGTCCAAAGCGAAACGACATCAGGAAGCCTTTGAGATTTTGCGCGGGATTGTCCAGACTGAGCCGAATAACATGAGCGCGTGGTTCAATCTTGGCGGCGTGCTGGCGAGCATGGGAAATTATAAGGATGCGGAGCGGTGTTATTTGAGAGCAAAGCAACTTGGACATCCCAGAGGGGATGATGCGTTGAGGTGGTTGAGGGAACATCGGAAATGATGGCGGGAGAATCAACCCCGCGCGCTGTCCCCTGCGGGCAAGTCCACGGGGCGGGGGTGGCTTTGGGAGGATGGATCGCGGGGCTAAAGCCGCCTGCTCAGTGCGTGGAAGTCCATTTGGACTCGCGTCCGCGAGTCGGTTTCAACCGACTTTCATGAACTGAGGCGGGGATTTTAATCCCCCGCCGATTCTCGCAAATCAAGCGTCGCGGGGCTAAAGCCACCTGCTCAGTGCGTGGAAGTCCATTCGGACTCGCATCCGCGAGCCGGTTTCAACCGACTTTCATGAACTGAGGCGGGGATTTCAATCCCCCGCCGATTCCCGTGAATCAACCCCGCGCGCCGTCCCCTGCGGGCAAGTCCATGGGACGCGGGCGGTTTTTTGGAGGGAGGAATCGCGGGGCTAAAGCCGCCTGCTCAGTGCGTGAAAGTCCGTTCGGACTCGCGTCCGCGAGTCGGTTTCAACCGACTTTCATGAACTGAGGCGGGGATTTTAATCCCCCGCCGATTCTCGCAAATCAAGCGTCGCGGGGCTAAAGCCGCCTGCTCAGTACGTGGAAGTCCATTCGGACTGGGTGAAATTACCGTGAAGGCCAGATGCGATTGGCGGTATAATTTCGAGAGAGGTGTCCCATGACTATTGCAACTTTAGATGAAAAACAATTCAAAGTTCTACTCAAAGAAGCCATTGTCGAACTCTTCGAGGAACGGCAGGAAGTATTTGCCGCGATAGTAGCCGAGGCCATGGAAGATATCGGCCTGGCTAATGCCATCCGCGCAGGTCGAAAAAATGACTTCGTCAGCAAGGAAGAAATAGACGCTATTCTCGCGGGGTAAGCCAATGAAAACTCTCTACGAAAAGAGTTTTGGCCGCGACTTGAAGAAGATAAAAGACAAGCGCCTGTTGAAACAGGTGCAAAAGACTATTTCGCAGGTCGAATCGGCGGCCACAATAACAGACTTGCCGAACGTGAAGAAATTGGAAGGTTACGCAACGTATTATCGGATCAGGGTTGGCGAATACAGAATTGGGATCGAGATTCTAGAGGGGCAAGTGATCTTCGTCTGTTTCCTGAATCGAAAAGACATCTATCGTTATTTCCCGTAAATCAGTTCATCAGACTTCCATGCGCTGAGGCGGGGATTTCAATCCCCCGACCGCGAATCAAAACCGCGCGCCGTCCCCTGCGGGCAAGTCCATGGGACGCGGGCGGTTTTTTGGAGGGAGGAATCGCGGGGCTAAAGCCGCCTGCTCAGTGCGTGGAAGTCCATTCGGACTCGCGTCCGCGAGTCGGTTTCAACCGACTTTCATGAACTGAGGCGGGGATTTCAATCCCCCGCCGATTCTCGCAAATCAAACGTCGCGGGGCTAAAGCCGCCTGCTCAGTGCGTGGAAGTCCATTCGGACTCGCGTCCCAGCCTGCAGGGCTTCCATGCGCTGAGGCGGGGATTTCAATCCCCCGCCGATTCTCGCAAATCAAGCGTCGCGGGGCTAAAGCCACCTGCTCAGTGCGTGGAAGTCCATTCGGACTCGCGTCCGCGAGCCGGTTTCAACCGACTTTCATGAACTGAGGCGGGGATTTCAATCTCCCGCCGATTCCCGTGAATCAACCCCGCGCGCCGTCCCCTGCGGGCAAGTCCATGGGACGCGGATGGTTTTTTTCGTCTTGACAACCATAACGCCGCACGTTATTATACTGGACAATGATCAAAACCTTCGCCAACAAAGAGACGGAAAAACTCTTTCAACGCACCCTCTCCCGTTCCCTGCCAGTAGACATTCAACGCAAGGCACGTTTGAAACTGGAAATTCTCGACGCGGCGGAAAAGTTGGATGATCTGAAAGTCCCGCCAGGAAATCGGTTGGAGAAATTAAGCGGCAATCGCGAAGGTCAACACAGCATTCGGATTAACCAGCAATGGCGAATATGTTTTCGATGGAAGAACGGCGATTGTTACGATGTGGAGATTGTTGATTATCACTAAGGAGATCAAGATGGCAAACAAATTACCCCCGATTCACCCAGGAGAAATCCTGCTCGAAGAATTTCTGGAGCCGATGGGCATTAGTCAATATAGGCTTGCCAAGGATATTAACGTGCCTCCACGTCGAATCAACGAGATCGTGTTAGGCAAACGTTCGATCACTCCCGATACGGCTCTGCGCTTGTCGTTGTTCTTTGGACTCTCGGAGCGTTTCTGGATGAATCTTCAAACCCGCTATGACATCGAAGTGGAAAAAGACAAATTGGAAAACAGGCTTCAAAAAGAAGTCCACGTTTACGCGATGGCGTGACTTGCAGGATCAAACCCCGCGCGCCGCGGGCAAGTCCACGGGGCGCGGGTGTTTTTTGGGAGGATGGATCGCGGGGCTAAAGCCGCCTGATTTGCCTGGCAAGTCACGGGCGGCGCCAGGGAAGCCGCCTGCTCTAATGCGAATAGGTCTGCGATCGCCTGACATTTCATGATCCAATCGCCTGTTACGGTTTGGCGGGCGATTTTGTTTTAAACGGAAGCGACGGCATACGGTAAAATTTGACAAGGAGTCGTTTATGTCCCCATCCGACCTGTTCAACCCAAAGCCGCCCGGCCGCGCCGCGCTCGAAAATCTGTTTGCAGAGATGCGAGGGATGAAAGATGATCCGCTTGCCCACGCGGGGACGAATATCGTCATCAGCCGCGGCAACCCAGACGCGAAGTTGCTCATCATCGGCGAGGCGCCGGGGCCGGAGGAAAACATCCAGGGCAGGCCATTTGTTGGGCGCGCGGGACAGCTGTTGGATAAAATTCTCGAAGCCGCGCAGTTCGATCCCGAAACAGACGTGTACATTACGAACTCGGTCTTCCGCCTGCCGCCGGGCGAGGACGGTAAATCGTTTCGCAAACCGACAGACAAGGAGATCGAATATTACCGCCCGTATGCGCAGGAGATTGTCCGGCTTGTGGACCCGCGCATTATTTTGCTGACTGGGAACGTGGCTTGCCAATCCTTCCTCGGCAAAACGGGGATCACCAGACTGCGCGGGCAATGGCTGCAAATTCAGGAGCGTTGGGTGCTGCCAATCTATCATCCCTCGTATCTGTTGCGAAACCCCTCGCACGCACCCGGCGCGCCCAAATCGCAAATGTGGGACGACATCCGCGAAGTGAGAAAGAAGTACGATGAATTAATGGGGAAATGACAACCCTGCGGCGCGCCGAAGTGGCCGTTAGAGAGCGCCAAGGATACCCAGTCCCCCGGTTCTGCGGCTTAAGATTTTGGCGTTTTTTCGTCCTGTTCCGCAAATGCCAGCACGTGACCATCCAGATTGAGGCAATAGGCAACGCGGTCGCCCCAGTCGCGGCCTGCCAGCGCGCTCAATTCGGTTGCGCCCGCTGAGAGCGCACGGACGTGAAACGCGGACGCATCTTCGACGCGCAGATAAATTTCAGAACGCGGAATCCCGTTCGCGCGGACAGGGTCGGGAAGCGCGTCTCCGAGCAGGCGTTTGATTCCCGCTTCGGGCATGATCCCCAGCACACAAGATTCAGAGAGGGTGAACTCCGTCATGCCAGGGACGTTCAGGGTTGGCGCGCAATCCAGCACGCGGGAATAGAATTCCGCGCTGCGGATTTGGTCTTGGACATAGAGGATGAAATGGGTTTTGGTCATTGGTTTTCGTTTCATGCGAAGACGTTCAACGTATATGAAATTCCATGGCCGGTGTTCTCTAACGCGATCCGCGCCTGCTACGCAACCTGCTTCTTCAGCCGCTCCACAAAATGCTTGCGGAATTTGACCACCTTCGGCGCGACCACCGCCATGCAGTATGGCTGGTTGGGATTATTGACGAAGTACTCCTGGTGGTAATCCTCCGCCATGTAGAATGTCGCGAACTCCGCCACTTCCGTGACGATGGGCTGGCTCCACAATTTCTCCGCCGTAATCTCGCGGATGACTTCCTCCGCGACGCGCTTTTGCTCATCGTCATGGTAGAAGATGGCGGAGCGATACTGCGTCCCCACGTCCGCGCCCTGACGGTTGAGCGTGGTCGGGTCGTGGACGGTGAAGAAGATTCTCAGCAGGTCGCGGTAGGAGACCACAGACGCGTCGAATGTAACCTGCACAACCTCCGCGTGACCGGTCATGCCGGAGCAGACCGCTTGGTAGGACGGATTGTCAATCCGTCCCCCCGAGTATCCCGACTCGACCGAGACAACACCGTTCAACTCGTCGAAGACGGCTTCGAGACACCAGAAGCATCCGCCAGCCAGGGTAGCAATTTGATGGTTTGCGTTCATGATCAATGCTCCTTCTTGCTAAAGATGATGACAGACGTACCTGCGGAATAGATGCCGCAGATTGCGGGAATCTTGATTAAGGTTTGATAATAGTTTTCGCGGACGACCAGCAACCTCTATTTTATAATACCGCAAATAGACCTATGCGGTCGTTCATATGTTTTTAGAAGTCTTTTGTGTAGTCGGCGTTCTCTTACGCCGACGGGGACGTTGACGGAGGATTCCATGCAAACGCCCGATTCAAAAAAGAAGAAGAAAACATCCTACGCCGCGCTCTTGTTGCTGGCGGCGTTAATCTTATTCATTGTCGGAGGCTACCCTCTCGCCAAACAACTCGCGCTGGATACGTTTGGAGTAAAAACAACCGGGAGGGTGATCGCGCTGACCGGCTCAAAAAATAAGGCGCCGATTGTGCAATTCACGACCGCGGACGGCCGCGAGGTGGAGTTCAAATCCGGGCTGGCGACCAATCTCGTCTCATTTGCAAAGGGAGAGAAAGTCGAAATTCAATACCTCACCGCCGCGCCCGCGATTGCTGAAGTAACCCTATTGGGCCGTCTCGACTATTTTTCCAGCATCGGCGCAACCTGTTTGGGAATCTTTTTCCTGATGGGAGGACTGGTCGCATTGCGAAGCAAGCCGCTGGTATTGGATTTCGGCCGGAAGAAACCATAACAGAAGCGCGCTTGCAACTTTTCTTTCCTGAAAGATATATGGTTAAGAAAGAAAGCGCTTGCATCAGCCGGCTTGCGTGCGAAAGAATTTAAACCTTGCGCGATGCCTCCCAAAGGAGATCTCATGCGTACGTTTTTTTTCAACACCCTTGCCATTGCCTGCCTTGCGTTCTCCCTCAGCGCGTGTAAAAAAGAAGAGACAACCGCACCGCCGCCCCAAAGCGAAACCCAGCCTGCCTCCGCTAATGCGCCCACCCTGGACTGTTTTGAGGGCAATCCCATCTGCCCGCAAATCATCATCGCGGGCGACAGCGACTCCCGGCTCCCGAATGGCGAGCTGTCCCCGTTTCGCGGTTTCGCCGACCCGACCATCCGGCAAGATCCGCAAAGCGGCCGCATATGGATGGCGTATTCCTGGCCCAATGTGCATGTGCTGGGTCCGTTGGAAGTTGTCCCCGGGGTGGATATTCACCTTGCGCACAGCGACGATGGCGGCGCCACCTGGACATACGACGGCGACCTTTGGTCATCCTATGCTGATACCGACCGGGGCGGAGACGGCGCGCCCGGCTTCACCGACCACGAAGTGGCAAACCTACTCCCGATTCAAAACGCATCAGGCTTGACCTGGATCGGAGCGCGCCTCGATTACTTTCTTCCCACCTCCGGCGGATTCAAAGAACGCCCCATTGGAAGTTTCCGCCTGGTCTTGACGCAAGCCGATACACCCCAGCAACTGCGCGACGCCCCCTCCGTCACCCTCGGCTCATCCCTGACCTCGCCCGGCTGGGGCGTGGACTTTTATCTCTCCAGCCTGGATGCCAGCCTGAATCGATGCTCGCTATGGAATGAACCCGCTTTATTTTATGAAAATGAGACGCTCTATCTAGTGGTGCGCTGTCTGGCATACAGTCGAACGACCAGCCTGCCTTTGATGGATCAAAGCGACCTGGTGGTCTTCTCCGCCCGGCCGGTTGGCGACGTGAAATCCTGGCAGTGGAGTTACCTCGGCGTATTGGCTGGATCGAACGAGGCGCGTGAATTGGGCGGCGACGGCTTGACTCAAGTGGACCTTGCGAAAGGAACCGACGGCGCATTGCTGGCTGTGATCACCACAGACGCATGGAGCAACGCCGAACGCGACTTTATTCATTACGGTTGTCTTGTTGTGGAAGTGGAATCGCTGGACCCGCCCGCGCTCAAACGCGATGGAAACGGCAACCTGATCGTGCGCGCGGTCGCCACTGCCTCCGACCAATTGCCGCTGGGGCCGGGCGCCTGCTCTTATGATCCCGCCTCCGCAACCGGTGTGCTCATCGTCCGCCGCGAGAAAGTGGAAGGATATATGGTGGCGGGCATCTTTACCACAGGCTTGAAGCCCTGACGCAAAGTCCATGTTCTCAGAATCAAAACAGGGACAACGCGATGATTGTCCCTGTTGTTTTCAAGATCAAAAATCCGAAAAAGAAAAAGTTGTCCCGCAGTTGAACTGCGGGACAACTTCATTTACATACTCGGTTCGGGCAGGCTTTCATTCGCCTTCGTCAGGATGGTCTCACCGTCTTCGTTCAATTCCACGTGGATCGAGTCGCCGTTGTGGAATTCGCCGGAGAGCAGTTTATCCGATAGCGGGTCCTCCACTCGTTGCTGAATGACGCGGCGCAGGGGGCGCGCGCCAAACTCGGCGTCGAAGCCCTGGTCGGCGAGCGCCGATAACGCCTCGGGCGTGGCGGTCAGAGTCAAGTTGTTGGCTTTCAGGCGTTCGGCAACCTTGCTCAATTCCAGCGCCACGATCTGCTGGATGTCTTCCTTGTTCAGCGAACGGAAAATGACCGTGCCGTCGAGGCGGTTGATGAACTCGGGGCGAAAGGCGCGCTTAAGCGACTCGTTTAACTTTTTACGCATCTCATCGTAGGAAAGTTTTTCGTCGGCGGCTTCGTCCCGCTTGATCTGGAATCCCAGCCCGGTCTGCTTCTTGATCAAATCCGCGCCGATGTTGGAGGTCATCACGATGATCGCATTTTGGAAATTCACCTTGCGCCCTTTGGCGTCGCTCAGGTGACCCTCTTCCATGATCTGCAAGAGCATGTTGTGGACTTCGGGATGCGCCTTCTCGACTTCATCGAAAACAACGATGGAGTACGGGCGGCGGCGCAACGCTTCGGTCAGTTGACCCGCATCTTCGTAGCCGATGTATCCGGGCGGCGCGCCGACCAGCCGCGAGGCGGTATGCCTTTCCATAAACTCGGACATGTCCAACTGGACGGCGGCTTCCTCGCTTCCGAACATGAATCTGGCGAGGGCTTTGGTCAACTCGGTCTTGCCGACGCCGGTCGGGCCGAGGAACATGAACGAACCGATCGGGCGTTTCGGGTCTTTCAACCCGGCGCGGGCGCGGCGCACGGCGCGCGAGATCGCCACGATGGCATCCTCCTGCCCGATGATGGACTTGCGTAATTCATCTTCCATTTTGAGCAGGCGCTGTGATTCTTCCTCGGCAAGTTGCATGAGCGGCACGCCGGTCCACATGGACACGACCTCGGCGATGTCTTCAGAGGAGACAACCGGGCTGTTGGCGCGGTCCCAGCCGGAGCGCAAACGTTCGATCTGCGATTCGATATCGACCGCGCGCTCCTCCCATTCGCGGATCTCTTCGTTGTTGCCTTCCTCCTGCGCGAGGGAGCGGTTCTGGCGCGCCGAACGCAATTGGGTGAAGAGGTCTTTGGCATGCTTCGCGGCGGGACTCTTGTACATGCGCACGCGCGAGGAAGATTCGTCAATCAGGTCAATGGCTTTGTCGGGCAGGAAGCGCTCGGTGACGTAACGCGAGGAAAGATTCGCGGCGGCATCCAGCGCGTCGTCCGAGATGACGAGATGATGATGCTCCTCGTACATCGAGCGCACCCCTCTGAGAATGGCAATGGTTTCCTCGACAGACGGCTCATCCACCTGGATCGGTTGGAAGCGCCGTTCCAGCGCCGCGTCGGATTCGATGTGTTTGCGGTATTCTTCCAGCGTGGTCGCGCCGATCACTTGCAGTTCGCCGCGCGAGAGGGCGGGCTTCAAAATATTCGCGGCATCCACCGAGGAGCCTGCCGCGCCCGCGCCTACCAGCATGTGGACTTCATCTATAAATAAAATGGCGCCGGATTGTTTGAGTTCGTCAATGACGCGCTTGAGGCGTTCTTCAAATTGTCCGCGATACATGGTGCCAGCCACGAGCGAGCCGACATCCAGTTGCAGGACGCGCTTGTTCATCAGCGGGGCCGGCACGTCGCCCTCGACGATGCGTTGGGCGAGTCCTTCCACGATGGCGGTCTTGCCCACGCCCGGCTCGCCGATCAACGCGGGATTATTTTTTGTGCGCCGCGCCAGAATTTGAATGACGCGCTCGATCTCCATCTGGCGGCCAATGACCGGGTCGAGTTTCTTTTCCTCGGCTTTGGTGGTCAGGTCGCTGGCGAGTTGATCCACGAGCGGAGTCTTCTGCCCGGGTTGACCGGGACGCTGGGGTTGTTGCGCGGGTCCGGCCGGGGTCGGGGAGGAGGCGGATTCGTTCAGCACGCGCCGCGTCTGACGGCGGATCTGGTCCGGGGTCACGCCGAGTCGGCGAAGCACATCCATGGCGGCGCCTTCGACTCGTACGAGGGCGAGCAGGATGTGCTCGGTACCGATGTAATGATGTCCGAGGCGACGGGCTTCGTCCACGGCGAATTCGAGGACTTGTTGAGTTTCCGGAGCCAGGTCAATATTGCTGACAATGGCGCGGCCAGGCGGCGAGACGCGCTCCACCATTTCGCGCACGCGGCTGGGCTCGAGTCCCAGTTCGCGCAATACGCGCCCGGCGACTCCGCCATCTTCGTCCGCGAGACCAAGCAGGAGGTGTTCGGTGCCGATGTTATTTTGGCGGGCGCGTTCGGCTTCGGTATGAGCGAGGCTGAGCACGCGGCGCGCTCGTTGCGTAAATCGTTCCATTCCAGCCATGATGTTCTCCAATCAAAAAACGGCGACTTTCTGAAAAGATTCTACCAAACATCGCAGAGGAATCTGTGTTGGAGTTAGATTAGAGTTTGGGGGGTCCGATAATTCGATATTCGATATTCGATATTCGATATTCGATATTCGATATTCGATATTCGATATTCGATATTCGATATTCGATATTCGGGGTTCGGGCTATCAATCCAGTATCGAGTATCCAGTATCGAATATCCAGTATCGAATATCTAGTATCCAGTATCGAATATCGCCTCCCGCCTAGCGCGTATCGCCATCGCCTTGAATCTTGCCGCGTTGCTGGCGATCGAGCAGTTTGGCGAGGTTGGCTTCCGCCACATCGTCGAGCGAGACGCCCAATTCCGTGCAAACCTGCGCCAGATACCACAGCACGTCGCCGAGTTCAGCCGCCAGCGCGGCGCGGGTTTCGTCGCTGATCTGGCCGCCCTTGTCACGGAACACTTTTTTGAGTTTACCCGCCACTTCGCCCGCCTCATTTGCGAGTCCCAGCGTGGGATAGATCACCGCATGCCCGATGACCGGATATTGAGCGGTGGCGAGTGATTTGGTTTGGTACTCGGAAAATTCCATGCAATTCACCTCGAAGAAATTGATTCGACCAGCCGCGCCGGACCGCCGACCCCGGCCACGAGCACATTTTCCACGCCGGGCAGATTCTGCAACCGCGCCTGCGCCTCTTTCTGGACCGCAAACGGGCACAACACGTGGACGTTGGGTCCGGCGTCCACAGTATACGCGACCGGCATTCCCTGCGCCCGCCACGCGCGGACAGACTCCATCACGGTCACGCTCGCGGCTTGCCAGTAGTGCAATGCGGGCGAGGATGTCATCATCACCGCGTGCATCGTGTCTGAGTCGTGTTCCATTATATTGGCTAACGCATTGAAATCTTTTTCCAGCACGGCGCGGCGGCACAGGGTGAGTCGACGAGGCGCATCCGCGACGCGCGCTAGTTGCAGCGGACTCGTCCCCGCAATGGCGTGACCTTCCGTAGAGCCGGTCTTTTTGTGCGAGGCGCTGACAATGGCGATGCAATCGCGCAGATCCCAGTGAGTCGCATCGGCGATGGAAAATGCGAACGAGTCTGTCTCATCTTTGCCCATCTGCCATTCCACGAATCCGCCGGGGATGGAGCGCGAGGCGGAACCGGAACCTCTGCGCGCCAGCCGCGAAAGTTCAGGCTGAGTCAGAGACAACCCGGCGGCGTTGGAGGCGGCCAGAGCCAGCGCGGCAAATGCGGAGGCGGAGGAGGCGATGCCCGCGCCGGAAGGAAAATTGTTTTCGCTGGTCACGATCGCATGTTCGTTCATCTGCGCCATCTCGCGCACGAGATTTAAGATGTGGGAGACGCGCGCGAGTCCCTTGCCGCCGACTTCACTTCCGTTAATGGTCAGCGAATCGGATTTTGCGTTGCCGAACGAAACCGATGTGCGCGTGAACAACCCGTCGAGGTTGATCGAGATCGAGCCGTTGACCGGCAGGCGCAAATCGTTGTCGCGGTTGCCCCAATATTTGATCAGGGCGATGTTTGGATGGGCGAGGGCGACGCTCATTGGTTAAACTCAACATTTACGTTTGCGCATTCGAGGAAACGGGCAAGGTCGCGCGTCTCCTCGTGAATGTCATTTTGAATATTGCGCGCAAACGGCTGAAATTTTGTGACGCGCACACGCAGTTGATTCTTTTTTTGCTCGTGTTCCCAGACTCCGGCGATGCGCCCGTTGACCAATACGACCGGCGCGACCCATCCCTGCGGACGATAGACCTTCGTGTGATGTTGTTTGCTCAACAGATGCTCTCGTTCCTTGTGACCGAGGATGAACGAATCAAAATAGGGCAGTAAACGCGCGCGCGGAGATTCGAGTCTGGCGCGCGTTAGTTCGTCAAGGTCTTCTTGAAGGAGGAATACTTTTTTGCCCTCAATCTCCACGGACACAAGTTTGCTTTGCTGGCGAGTCCAGATCGCGCGCGCTTCGGTGAGAGTCATTCCCGTCCACATTGCAAAGTCATGTATTGTTGCTGGACCAAAGGATTTTAAGTAGCGGCGCAGGAGCGCATCTTCGGCTTCTTCTTTTTCAATATTTTTCCATTTTGGAATCCACGCATCCGCGCGGACGAAGTTCGGTTCGTTGCCGCGCGGCGGACCGTAGCAGACGATTCCTTTATCGGTGACAAGATGAATCAAGTCCACAACCGGGAAAGTCAATTTGCCGACCGGAACGGCGACAACCTCACTTTTCCTGCCCCAGCCTCCACCGCGCACGGCGCGCTTTTTTATTCTCAGTTTTTGGCTGACCTGCTCTGCGATCTCTTTTCTCGTGAGGGGTTGATCCAGCACGGACAGTGTCGCGTCCAGCGCCGCACGGATCGTCTTTTCAGGCACGCCCTGACGGAGAGTCCATGCCACTTCGCGCCGCGCCCGGCTTGCCGCGCCCACAGAAAAGACCGCCAGTTCGTTCGACGGCACGAGGAATAACGTGCATCTCATGCACGAAGCTTTGACCAGTTTCCGTTCCGCCATTGCCTTTTCGATGTACGCGATTTGCAGGTTTTGAACTCTCGCCCACAGAGAAATTTGCGCCGCCGAAACGAGTTGCGCCTGCGCTCCGCCCATGTCACTTGCAACAGATAAAAAATTCTTCAACGGCGCGCGTTCCAATAAATGATGCCGCGCGAGTCGAAAGGCGGCGACTTGATCCCATGAGACGGCAGGTTGTGTTTGCAGGTGGGAAGACATGCCGTGAGTTTACCACTGTGCCTTTCAGTTTGACGCTCTTTGGAATGTTATCGGGTAAAATGCGTTTGTCTCATCGTCCCCGTCGTCGCGCGGCGGGTAATTCACACACAAGGAGAAACCCCCATGTATCAAAGTCTCACCATCGTTGGCAACGTCGGCAAAGATCCCGAAATGCGCTACACCCCCACGGGTCAGGCGGTCACTTCGTTTTCCCTCGCCACCAACCGGCAATATACCGGCTCGAACGGCGAGCAGGTCAAGGAAACGATCTGGTTCCGCGTCTCCACCTGGGGCAAGCTGGCGGAAACGTGCAACCTGTATGTCAAGAAAGGCTCCAAGGTTTTAGTCGAAGGACGCCTGACCGCCGACAAAGCCACCGGCGGTCCGCGCATCTGGACCAAACAAGACGGATCGGCGGGCGCCTCGTTTGAAGTGACTGCCAACACCGTGCGCTTCCTCTCCTCCCGCCAGGAAGGCGGCGGCGAGGGCGGCGCCCACGTGGATGCCGGAGATCTGTCTGTCCCCGCGGAAGACATCCCGTTCTAGGAGAGTGTCATGCCTCCTTCCCGCATCTCCCTCACCTTTGAAGTCCCGACCGACATCAAAACATTCTACGGCAACCTCGCGCGCATCTCGCATTCGCCCGCCGACATCGTGATTGACTTTGCCCTGGCTCTGCCCGGCGAACCCAAAGCCATGGTGCAGACGCGCGTGGTCATGTCGCCGATCAGCGCCAAATTATTTGTCAACGCGCTGGCGGAAAACATCTCGCGCTACGAAAGCGCCTTCGGCGAGATCACCCTGCCCGGCAACAGTTCGCTGGCGGAGCATCTCTTCCGTCCGCAAAAACCGCCCGAAGCGCCCAAAAAGGAATGATGCAAAAACTCGAAACGATCGCCGACGAAATTCGGCGGGAATTCGACACTCGCACCGCCGCGCGTGACCAGGCTCTTGCCACCGCGCGGCAGTTGACTCGCGCCTGCTCGCTCGCCATCCGCGCCGCGCACCGCCTCGAACCCGACGGGATGGCGGGTCAGCTGAAAGAGGCGCATTCCCTCGCGGACGCCTTGCGCGACTCGCTCGCCGCTCACCCCGATCTGTATTTCAGCGGCTACACCCAGGACGCGCTCAAAGAATTTGTGGAAGCCAACGTGACCTGCGCGCTCATTCAAGGACAGCCTCTGGCCGCGCCGCAAGATCTCGGCGTGAGCGGCGCGACCTACCTCAACGGTCTCGCCGAAGTGGTCGGCGAATTGCGCCGCCGCGCGCTGGACATTCTGCGTCACGGATATTCCGAAGAGGCGGAACGCCTGCTCACACAGATGGACGACATCTATGATGTGCTGGTGACGATGGATTATCCCGACGCGATCACAAACGGCTTGCGCCGCCAGACCGATATTGCGCGCAGTATCATCGAAAAGACGCGCGGAGACATCACTTTCAGTCTGCGCGGGGGACAGCTCGAACAATCCATGCGCAGGCTGAGCGGCCAGTTAACCGGCGATCCGCTTGAGGGTCGGGATGAGGCGCCGCTGTCGTTCGAGTCCGGCGCGGAGGAATAGTCATGGCAAAAGGCGGGCGGCGCTATCCACTGCTCATCTATCGCGAGATGCTCGACCGTTTGTGGCCGGAGATATTCTGGATGGGCGCCGGGTTGCTTGGGCTTTCCTTTTTGGGGCGGTTTGTCTTTCCGGCGAGGAGCGAAGCGTGGCGCTGGGAATGGCTGATGGGGTTGAGCGTGGCGCCGTTTCTGGTTGCGCTCTTCCTGTTCGTGATACGCGGCGTCGCGTACATCCAGCCGCAGTCCACGCATATCCGCTTCGTCACGCCGATCTTGCGCTTCAACATTTCATACAAGCGTTTGCGAAAATACACCACGTCGGAGATGCGCGGCGTTTTTCCGCCTTCGAAAAAAATGCGCGGCTGGAAGCGCGAGGTGGTGGGCAAGTTCGCGAGCAAGACGGCGCTCGTGTTTGAACTTTCGGGCTGGCCGCTGTCGCCCCGCTGGATCAAATTCTTTTTGTCTCCGCTGTTCTTTCGTGATAACACCCCTCATTTTGTCATTCTGGTCAACGACTGGATGCGCCTGAGTTCGGAGATAGACAGCATGCGCACGGGCGGGGGCGCGCAGCGGCCGGCGCGCCCGCAGGATCGTTCCATCCTCTCGCGTTTGCCGCGCCAGGATTGAAGCGCCGGCCCAGACGCGTCGCCAACGCTGCGCGGGGGAATAGTTGTGAGCAATGTCACAACACATACGTGACACATGACCATGTATCTTTTGCGGAGATTGAACTATCATCAGCATTGGAGACGGACATCGCATCTCCAACAATGCTCCTCACTGTCTCCTCCTTTGGCGAATGCCTCCGCCGGTTGCTCACCGGCGGAGGCTGTTTTAACGGGAGGATGTGCAAAACAAAGGATGCGCAGGGAATTCCTGCGCATCCTTCCACACGTTGCGGTGAAATCGTTCAGGCTTCTGCCGGCAACACTACATAGAAGGCGCTGCCTTTTCCTATTGCAGACTCGACCCAGATACGCCCTTGATGGCTATCTACGATGGATTTAACGATGGCCAACCCGAGGCCGGTGCCGACCACCCCGTCTGGCACATCCGCGCCGCGATAGAATTTATCGAAGATGTGCGGCTGATCTGCCGGGGCGATGCCCGGACCGTTGTCGGAGATCTGGAAGATCACCTGTCCCTCCTCCGCGCAAAGTTCGATTCGAATAATTCCGTTGTGCGGGGTGTATTTAAGGGCGTTGTTGATCAGATTATCCAGCAACTGGCGGATGCGAATTGGGTTGGCGCGCACCGGCGGCAGGGACGGAGAGATCTGCAGATCCACGCGCATATTGGCGGCGCGGATCTGCCCGTTCAGCGCTTCGAGCGTGGAGGCCAGGATGGTCTCGAGGTGGACGGCCTCGCGGCGGGTATCGAAGCCGGCTTCCATACGGCCGATGTCGAGCAGGTCGTTGATCAAGCTGGTGATCTGTTGCACGCTGCCCTGCACGCGGCTGAGAAATTCGCGCTGGTGATCGTTCAGCGGGCCGGTGCGCGCCACCAGTTCGGCGTAGCCCAGCACCGAGGTCAGGGGCGAGCGCAGATCGTGCGAAACGGTGTGAACAAAATCATTCTTGACGCGCTCCAATTCCTTGAGGTGCGAAATATCCTGCAGGGTGATGGCGGAGCCGATCTCAGGGATGGGCGCGTGGCGCGCCATGAACACGCGTCCGTCGGTCATGTTGATCTCGTGAATTTCCGGGTGTCCCACACTGGCTGAACGCCACACTTCCAGCAGGTCCGGGTGCGAGAACGCGTCTTCGAAGGGAACGCCCACAACGGAGGTTTCGTTTACGCCGAAGATTCTTTGAATGGTGCGGTTGATCAGTAGGACCCCCCCGCGCTGGTTGAGGATGATCACGCCGTCGCCCAGATTCTGGAAAATAGCGTCGAGTTCGTGGACCTGCTTTTGCAGGGTGGAGGTGGTGCGCCTCACTTCGCGGCGCACCCAGTCGCCGAGGTGGCGGGCGCGGGCCAGGCTGCGCGTCACGCTATCCACGATATCCTCGGTGCGCAGGGGCGGGAAGATGTACGCGCTCAACCCGGCGGTCAGAACCTGTTTGGCGGTCTCGCCGGAATCTTTTTCCACGTACAAAATGATGGGCAGGGTGGGAAAGCGGCCCAGTTGCTCGGATGCCAGTTTCAGGCCCGGTTCGCCGCGCAGGAATTCGCCGATGAGCAGCAAGCTGGGGGATGATTCCTGCAAGGCGCGCTGTAACGCCTCGCGGTCGCTGGCCTCGGCGGTTTCATATCCCGCCGCGCGCAGGGCGCGTTGCACCAACATGCGGAAGGGGGTTTCGTCCAGCGCGAGCAGAATGAGTTCTTTTTTTTGCATGAACAAACGATTACCGTTTTTGCGGCGTCGTGCGTTGGACCGCGCCAGACAGCCGGTCGAGCGCGGACTCGCAGGCGGCGAGCGCTTCGCGTTGCTGGTCGGTCAGGTCGCCGGTCTTCTCCGTCATCATCAGACTGATGGGGTAACGCATGGTCTGCAATTCATTATAGACCATGCGTCGCAGCGACTCGAATAGTTCGTTCTTTTTCTTCTCTCCGGTACGCGCCGATTCGGCGGTCTGCGCCAGGGCGCGAAAGAGCCGTTCGTTGACCAGCGAGATGGATGCAAAATCGGAGACCGCTTCGAGCAGGGTTTGCTCGATGTTTCCAAACGATTTATCCGTTTTGCGCACCATCACGAGCAGACCGATCACTTCCTGTTTCACTTTGATCGGCGTGACCGCCGCAGACTTGCCCAGGTTCCAAACTTTAAATTTTGCGAGCGGTTCGCCGTGAATCAGCAATGTCTCACCGGAGAGCGCAACGAGGGCGCTGACTCCGTCATCCAGCGGCTGTCCCATCTTCTTCGCCCACGCTTCGGGCAAGCCGCGATGCGCCGTGAGCGGAAAGGTTTTATTCGCGTCGTCGCGCAATAAGAGCCAGCCCATGTCGGCGCCGGTCATCTGCGCCGCGCCTTCCACGATCTTGTCGAGCAGGACTTTCCGGTCGGTGATCGAAACGACCGCCTTGCCCAGCGCGACGATGGTGGTCAACTCGCGCACCTTGCGCTGGAGTTCTTCGTTCACCTGCTTGATCTGCGCGTCGAGCGCGGCGCGGGAGCGTTTCTCGCGCACTTGCTTGATCACGCGCTCCACCACCGAGACGATCTCCGCGTCGCGGGCGGGCCAGAACAGCACATCGCTCGCGCCCAGACGGAAGGCTTGGAGGGCATCCTGCTCCTGCCCCTTGGCGGCGAGGATAATCAGAGGGACATCTGCGCCGCGCGAGGTGAGCGCCACCAGCAGGTCTTTGCCTGAAAGGCCAGGCAGACTCAGGTTGGCAATCACCAGGTCCGGGGGAGTCTGAACCGCGTGTTTAATGGCAGAGCCAGCCTCCGCCGCCACGTCCACGCGATAGCCGAGCGGCTTTAACGCCTGACGCGCGATGAGGTCGCTGATATCGGGATCGTTTTCCACAAGCAGGATTCGTTCGAGGTCCGCCATGATTTTCTTTCGGGGATTGTCCGCAGAAATTGTAACATCATTGTTAAAAAACGGGACAGCCCGGCTATAATTTGCGGCGGAGAATCCCGTGCGCCGAACCCGACCGCAAAAAATCAAGGACGCCCTCACTTTTCCCCTGCGCGCCTTTCTATTATTTCACGAAGACCGCTGGGGGCTTTCGAGTCAAGCCAGCGAGCGTTACGATTATGCCGCCTCCGCCGTGACCGGTCACTGCCTGGACGTGGGATGCGGGAGCAACCGCTTCATCTGCGAGGCGCTGGGCGGGCGCGGCCTGGGCGCGGATGTGTATCGCTATGCGGAAAATACGGGCGGCGTGATTCTGGAGGACCCATCTACATTTCCCTGGCGTGAGGCGACCTTCGACTCGGTCACATTCCTTGCCAACCTCAATCACGTCCCCGCTTCGCTCCGTGACGCGGAACTGGGCGAGGCTTGGCGCGTGCTTCGCCCCGGCGGAAACATCATCGTGACCATGGGACTGCCGATCGTGGAGATCGTCGTGCATCAAGTCATCTGGCTCTATGACCGGTTGTTCAAGACCAAACTCGACCACGACAACGAGCGCGGCATGGCGGAGGGCGAAGAATATTATTTGACCGGGACCGAGATCCGCCGCTTGCTGACGAAGGCTGGATTTAAACGTATCGCTTACAGACCCTTTTGGACCCAATGGTGTCTGAACGGAATGTACATCGGCTGGAAGGATTGACGTGAGCGACGCGCCGCATTTCCATCCGTACAACATCGCGGTCGTCATCCCCGCCTATCGCGTGGAGCGCGAGATCCGCTCTGTGCTTGCGGACCTGCCCGCGTATCTGCGTCACGTCATCGTGGTGGACGATGCCTCGCCGGATCAAACAGCGGAGATCGTGACCGAAGCGGCGGCGAGCGACCCGCGCATTGTCCTGATCCGCCACGCAACGAATCGCGGCGTGGGCGGCGCCATGACGACCGGCTTCCGCAAAGCGCTCGAACTCGGCGCGCAGATCGTGGTCAAGCTGGATGGCGACGGGCAGATGGACGCAAGTCACCTGCCTGCCCTGCTTGCGCCTCTCATTCGCGGACAAGCCGACTACGCCAAAGGCAACCGCTTCCGCGATTTTGTGTCCCTGCAAAAAATGCCGCTCATCCGCCGCATCGGCAACATGGGACTCGGATTTTTAACCAAAGCCGCCACCGGCTACTGGAACACGTTCGACCCGACCAACGGCTACGTTGCCATTCGCGGCGAAATGCTGGCGCAGATTCCGCTCGACCAGGTGGACAATACCTATTACTTTGAAACGTCCATGCTCGGCAATTTGTATCTGCTCGGCGCGGTCGTCCGCGATGTGCCAATGCCGGCGCGTTACCAGAACGAAGTCTCGAACCTGCTCATCCATCGCGTGCTGTTCGAATTCCCGTGGAAATTATTCCGCACATTTTTGCGGCGCATGTGGCTGAAAAACTTCCTCTACGATTTCACGATGACCTCCATCTATCTCCTGGCGGGTCTTCCATTATTATCGTTCGGCCTGATCTTCGGCATCGTAAAATGGATCCAGTACGCGAACCTCAACCTCCCCGCGCCGACGGGAACGGTCATGCTCGCCGCTTTGCCGGTTTTGCTTGGCATTCAATTCCTGCTCTCCGCCGTCGAATTAGATTTACACTCCGTGCCGAAGGAACCACTTTCTCCACCGCTTTGAGATATATACGTATACGGGTACACACGTGCACGGGTACACACGTAGACACGTACACAGGTAGACAGGTAGACAGGTAGACAGGTAGACAGGTAGACAAGTACACACGCAACACGCAACACGCAACATGTAACATGTAACTTGTAACTTGTAATTCCCAACTCCTACCTCACAGCCTCATTCATCGCTCATCCCTCCCCATGAACCCCTCCGACTTTGCCTCCTACAAAACCTCCATCCGCTCCGCCATTCGCGCCGCGTTAGCCGAAGCCGAGCCCGGCACATTGGACGAAGCCGCCTTCCCCGCCTACTCGCATCCCAACCCGTTCATCAACTGGCTGTTCTGGCAGAGACTGCGCGTGGTGATGAACTTCATTGAAAGACACGCGCCCTTCGATTACGTCCTCGACTTTGGCTGTGGCAGTGGCGTCCTGCTTCCCTTCCTCGCGGCGCACTCGCAACGCGTCCTCGGACTCGACGTGGACCTGCTCGCCTATCGCGTAATGAGCAAGCGCCTCAATTTTCCCGCCAGCATCGAAGTCCGCGACGCGAATCAGAATCCGCTTGCCTCCCTGCCCGCCGCCTCCTTCAACCTCATCACCGCCCTCGACGTGCTGGAACATGTGGAGGATCTTTCCACGACCCTGCACGATCTCATGCGCCTGCTCCGGCCCGGCGGCTGGCTGGTCGTTTCCGGTCCCACCGAAACTATTTTTTACAAGATCGGGCGCAAACTGGCCGGTCCCGAATATTCCGGCGCGTACCACGAACGCGGCATCCCGGAGGTGCGCGCGCAATTGGGCAAACTCGCTCCGGTCCGCACCCTCGCGCGCCTCTATCCGCCGGTCACGCTCTTCGACATTTTCGCCGCACAAAAAAAGATTCCATAAAGCGCGCCCGCATTGATTCGGCGTTATACTTCCTCCATGGGATTATTTGACGCCCCCTTCATTCCTGGAGAGACTCCCGCGCGCGACGGACCGCTGGCGCGCTTCCTGCCTCCGCTGGAGGAGGGCATCCTCGCCGAATGGCTTCCGCCTCAGGCCGGACGGGGCAGTTGGTTGCTCGACCCGTTCGGGTCCGCGCCCCGGCTGGACGTGGAAGCGGCGCGGGCTGGCTATCGCGTGCTGGTGACGGCAAACAACCCCATCACGCGTTTCATCCTTGAATTGACCGCCCAGCCGCCGAAAGAATCCGAACTGAAAGCCGCGCTGGCAGACCTGGCTGTGACAAAAAAAGGGGGCGAGCGACTCGAAGACCATTTGCAATCCCTGTACCTGACAACCTGCGCCAACTGCAAAAAAGAAATCCCCGCCCGCGCCTTCCTGTGGCGCAAAGGCGAGACAACTCCGTTTGCGCGCGCCTACGACTGCCCGCGCTGCAAAGACTCGGGCGAGAAGCCGGTCACAGATGCGGATGTGAAGCGTTACGAGTCCGTCGCATCCACAGCGGAACTGCATCGCGCGCGCCTGATCGAACGCGTTGCCAAACTCAACGACCCCGACCGCGAATATGCAGAAGAGGCGCTTTCAGTTTATACACCCCGCGCCGTGTACGCGCTGGCAACGTTGATCAATCGCCTCGACATGCCCGGCGTGACGGCGGAAAGACGGCGCGTTCTGAGCGCGATGTTCCTCTCGACCTGCGACGCGGCGAACAGATTGTGGGGGCGCGGCAATGAGCGTCCGCGACCGAAACAACTGACCGTCTCGAATGAGTATCGCGAAAACAATATCTGGATGGCGTTGGAAGATTCCATCGCGGAATGGTCCGCGCAGGCGGAGCCGGTGCCGCTTATGCAATGGCCGAATAAATTGCCCGAGAGCCGCGGCGTGTTGATCTATGAGGGCCGCATCGCGGAATTGAACACGGCGCTTAAAGCAGAGCCGCCGGTCGCGGCGGTGATCGGCGCTCTGCCGCGCTTCAATCAAGCCTTCTGGACTCTTTCCGCGTTGTGGGCGGGCTGGCTGTGGGGCAGCGAATCGGCGGAACCGTTTCATGTGGCTCTGCGCCGCAGGCGATACGATTGGCTCTGGCATTTTGAGGCATTGCAAGCCGCGATCCGTTCGTTGTTCGATCTGCTTGCGTTGGAGACGCCCTTCTTTGGATTCGTGCCGGAGCCTGAACCTGCGTTCCTCACCTCGGCGCTGGCGGCGGCGCGCTCGAACCATTTCGAATTGAAGAGTCTCGCCATGCGCACAGCGGAAGATGCCGCCCAGATCGTGTGGACGCGCGGCGAGCGTTTGCATTACGGAAGCGAGGCTGAGAACACCGATGAGATTCTGCGCGCCGCGATGCGCGATTTTCTGGCGGCACGCGGCGAGCCGGTCCCGTACCCGCACATGCACGCCGCGGGACTCGGCGCGTTGATCCAGTCGCACGCGCTGGCGAAAGAGGGACAGACCTCCGAAGAGATCGTGCGCGGCGCGGCATCGAAGATTCAGCAATCCTTGCTGGATGAATCCGCGTTCACGCGTTATCGCTTCGGCGAAGGCGCCGAGACCGGGCTGTGGGGACTGCCGCGCGGCGTGGATGTTGTCGAGCCGCTGGCGGACCGCGTGGAAATGGCGGTGGTGAAATTTTTGCTCGAACATACAGATTCGAGGTTGCCCGACATTCTGCGTCACCTCGCGCCGGGTTTTCCCGGACTGCTCACACCTTCGCGCGGGTTGGTTCTGGCGGTTTTGAATTCGTATGCGGAAGAAAACAACCAGCGTTGGAGAATCCGCGTCGAGGATACTCCCTCGGCGCGCAACGCAGAGATTGAACAGATGGCGAATCTGCTGGAGGGTATCGGCGAACGATTGGAGTTCAGCGCAAATCGCCTCGACCCGCGCACGGTGATCTGGGAGGCGGGCGAGGCCTCGGAATATATTTTCCATTTGAAAGCCTCGGCCATCGTGGGCGGGAAAATTCTGAAGGGGCAGTATCCGCGTGAGCGCAGTCTCGTGGTCCTGCCCGGCGGCCGCGCAGGGCTGCTGGCGTACAAACGCCAACGCGACCCGGCCTTTGCGGCGCGGCTGGAAGGAATCCGTTTCGTCAAGTTTCGCCTCGTGCGCGCGCTGGCCGAATCCACGACATGGACGCGCGAAACCTTCGCCGCCCGGCTGGAAAGCGACCCCATCGAACCGGCACGCGGCAAAGCGGGTTAACCATGATATACCGCGCACGGTCACGAAGTGCGGTTTTGTAAAGCGGAAAATTGGACCGCCAGGCACGCTAAGAACGCGACCGTGTTCGACAGGCCTCTTGCAAACGCGCGCACCATCTGCCCTTTCCCAGGAGACGTTCTCTAACGTCGGCGGACGTATGCAAGATGTCACGTATAACGAAGCGCTTCACCCGGAAATGAAAGGAAAACTCGATGAACAAGTTTATTGGTGTATTCGTAACGCTCATCTTCGCGCTGGCCGCCTGCGGAGGGGGAAACGCGCCCACGACCTCACCCGCCAGCGGGTCCACTGTGACCGCCGCACCCAGCGGAAATACGCCCGCGGCGGGGAATTCGAATGGGACGGGCGAAACATCCAACAGCGTCACGCCGGATTCCAACGTCACGCCGAATTCCAGCGTCACACCGGATCCCGGCGAATCGAATTCAAACAGCACAGATTCGCCCGTCGAGTGTACGCTCGACACAGCTTCGTTTATTGCGGATGTGACCGTGGCCGATAACACGCTTTTCCAGCCGGGCCAGCGCTTCACCAAAACATGGCTGGTGAAAAACAGCGGCAATTGCCCCTGGAGCGAACTGTATTCGCTCGTCTTCGTCAAGGGCGACCCGCTGGACGCGCCGGACCATTTGCCTCTGCCTGAAACACAGCCGGGGACAGACGTTGAAATTTCCGTTGACCTGCGCGCGCCCAGCGAAGAGGGCGCTACGCGCGCCCGCGCGGATTTCGAGATCCGCAACCCGGACAGCACGGCCATCGCCATAGACAGCGGGACCACGTTATGGCTCATCATTCGCCTGGACAACGGCGAAGCGCCCAAGGGCAACAACGACACGACAGAGTCTGGGCCGGGCTACGCGGAGGTGTCCTGCGCGTTCACCACCGACGCGGCCCGCGTGAGCCAGTTGTTCGACGCGCTCAATGCGTATCGCTCGCAGAACAGCATCTCCACGTACATGCTCAACGAGCGCCTTTCAGAGGCCGCGCAGGCGCACGCCGCCGATATGGCCTGCAATAATTTGTTCTATCACAACGGCTCCAACGGTTCCACCGCCACCTCGCGCGTGGCCGCTTCCGGCTATCTCGCGTCCTATGTGACCGAAAATGTATATGGCAGCTGGCCGCCGCTCACGCCTGCCGAAGCCATTCAGTGGTGGGCCAACGATGTCGCTGACCCGCGCCACAACGAGAACCTGCTCAGCACGCGCTATCTTGAGGTTGGAATTGGATACGCCTTCTTCAATAACTTCGGTTATTACGTGATTGATTTTGCCGTGCCTCAGTAGTCGCCTGCCAGTCCGCTGGGCGGCTCGCCTGCTCGTTCTCTCGGAACCGGGAAGACTTGCATGTGGAACAACCCCGGCGCAAATCCGTTAGAATGACAACATGCGGATTCACTTTACCCTGCTGACTCTCCTTCTGTTGAGCGGATGCCTGACCATCGAGACGCACACGCCCACGCCGCTTCACTTCGTCACCTCGACCCTGCCTGCGCTCCCCGTCGTGACTCTCACCCCCAGCCGCACCGCGACACCTGCGGACACGCTCCCCCGCCCCGAAGGCTGCACCGACGATGCCATCTTCATGTCCGACGTGACCATCCCCGACGGAACGCGCGCGGCGCGCGGGCAGACCTTTACAAAAACGTGGCGTCTGCGCAATCTGGGGACCTGTCCCTGGGACTCCTCGTATCAATTGTTTTTCATCGCGGGCGAACGCATGGGCGCGCCGGATTCGATTCCCATCCCGGTTACCGCGCCAAAAGAGGACGCGGATATTTCGGCCCAATTGACCGCGCCATCGAAAGACGGAAGTTACACCGGCGTCTTCGAACTACGCGACCCGAACGGAAAAGTAATTCACATCGGACTCGACAAATCCATCTGGGTCAAGATCATCGTTGGCGAGGGCGCGCCCGCCCTCCCGACGGTGGCCGCAACCCTGCCATCCGGCGGGGCAACGCCAATGCGCACCGCGACCGGCTGCACAGTCAGCGCGAACGCGGGGTACATCAACGAATTGCTCGACCTGATCAATGCCGCGCGACGCGCGGCGGGGGTGCACGCGCTGGCCGTCAATGCGCAGTTAACGACAGCCGCGCAGGAGCATAGCCGCGACATGGCTTGCAATAATTTTCTGGATCACATTGGCTCGGATGGATCGAACATCGGCCAGCGCATTTTGGCGGCTGGCTATCCCGCCTCCGGCTATATCGAGATCATCGCCATCGGCACGCCGCAGGACGCGATGAATCAATGGCAGAACGACGCCGAGCATTGGGCGGCGGTGGTCCATGCAGGCATGACCGAGATCGGAATCGGTTACAGTTACAACGCGCAAAGCAATTACAAGGGCTATTTTACGGTGGATCTGGGATCGCGTTGATCGCGGTCTTGTTCAGCAGGTTTTGTTTGATCGCAGCGCGTCCAGCAGGCCATCCGGATACAAGGGAGCGCGCACCCCAAACTCGTCCAGATTTTTCCACAGCGCGTTGAATGGCAGGCGCTGCGTCCCGTCGAATTCCACGCCGGCGATCGTTTCCTGCAGGTACAGATTTGCATCCGACAGCCGCGCGTCGAAGACCAGCACGATCTCGTGTCCCACTTCCCCGTTGAAGGCGAAAATATTTTCCAGCGTGAACAAATAGCGCGGCGACTCGATCTCCGCCCCCAACTCTTCGCGCATCTCGCGGCGGAGCGCGTCCTCGGCGCGTTCGCCAAACTCGATCCCGCCTCCCAGCGGACGGTAGAACACCTCGCGCTTGAGCGGGTCGTAGCCCTCGCCGACGAGGATACGATCCCGGTCGCGGAAGATGCAGATGGCAAGCGGGCGGATCTGGTTGGGCATGTTTCCTCCAGCGGGCGGCACAAAATTATTTTTTGCAGCGCTGGCGCGGCCTGCCCCCCGCAGGATTCTACGCTCCTTAAATTTGTGAATGCCGGACTTCGCAGGCCCGGAATTATATCAAGTCGGATTGGGAGATTTTAGATTGGCGGGGCGGGATATGCGGCATGCCGAAGGGGTATAATCCCCCGCCGTATGAAAATCCTGACCGTCCTCACCTACTATCGCCCGCACACCTCGGGCCTCACCATCTACGCCGAACGTCTCGCGCGCGCCTTCGTCAAACGCGGACACGAAGTCACCGTGATGACCACACAATACGACAAGTCCCTGCCGCGCGAAGAGACTCTCGACGGCGTAAGGATCATCCGCATCCCGGTCGCGTTCCGCGTCAGCAAGGGAGTCATCGCGCCCACCTTCGGCTGGGTCGCCACCCAACTCGTGGCACAGCACGACGTGGTCCAACTCCACCTCCCGCAGTTCGACGCGCCCGGCGTGGCTCTGCGCGCCCGTCTGTTCGGCAAGCCCGCCGTCCTCACCTATCACTGCGACCTCGACCTCCCGTCCGGATTCTTCAACCGCGTCGTCAACAGCGTAGTCCATTTTCAAAACAACATGGCGGGACTCCTCTCGAATCACATCGTGACGTACACGCAGGATTACGCCGACAATTCCCCCTTCCTCTCGCGCTACGCTTCCAAACTGACCCCGATCCTGCCTCCGGTGGAGTTGCCGACTCCTGCCCCGGGCGCTGTCGAGTCCTTCGCAAAAAAATATGGGACGCCCACCCGACGTCCCGTGATCGGCATGGCAACCCGCTTCGCGTCCGAAAAAGGAATCGAGGTCCTGCTCGAGGCGCTTCCCAAAGTCATTGAAAAATATCCCAACGCGCAGGTTTTGTTCGCCGGACAATATCTGAATGTGATGGGCGAACACGCCTACCTCGAGCGGCTCCGCCCAGCCATCCAACGATATGAAGCGAGCGGAAACTGGCAATTCACCGGCTTGCTCGACCCGCTCCAGATGGCGGCATATTATCCCAACCTCGACGTGCTGGTTGTTCCATCGTTAAATTCCACCGAAGCATTCGGACTCGTCCAGATCGAAGCGATGATGAACGACGTGCCCTGCATCGCGTCCGCGTTGCCGGGCGTGCGCCGCCCCGCGCAGATGCACAACATGGGCGAGATCGTCCCCATCGGCGACTCGTCCGCGCTGGCGGATGCGCTATTGAAAGTGTTGGGCAATCGTTCCAATTACAAATCCGATCCCGCCGAATTGAAGCGCACCTACGATCCCGACTCAGTCGCGGTTGAATATGAAAAGTTGTTTGCAAAACTAGGTGGGGCGAGATAGGATCTCGCCTTACGGAATTACACTGAACCCCTGCTCGCGGAAATGCGGGTCGAAGGTAAAAACAGTTTGAATGTCGAGTCGCTGCATGGTCTCGAAAGCGGAATGGTCAACAATGCTGACACTTCGACGATTGGTGGCGAAGAGACGACCAACGATTGCTTGATGATATTCTTCGTCAATCCAGTCCAGAGACAGGAAAGGTACGATGCTTGATCGCATGTGCTGGACAAATTCCAGGCCAAGACGATTTTGAATCAGCGCGAGACATTCAACAAGAACATAGTTGTTCGAAGATAGAAGGCTTTCTTTTTTGAGGATATCCTTCCAAGTCTGGACTGCTGAGAGATGTTGAGCATCTTCTTCAGCGAGCATGGCAAACAGAGCGGATGTGTCTACGAAAATTTTTACCATGTGCCGTATATCTCCGCCAGGTATTTGTCATGATTTATGGAAACGTCCGTTTTCCCTTCAATGTCATGGGCGACAATTTCCCCCGCCTCGATCTTGCGGATAAATTCCAACGCGCGCTTGCGTTTCGCCTCCCGCTCAGCGTCTTTGGGTGCGCTGACCACATACTGAGCAACGCTCTCGCGCACCAGTTTCGCCACGGACGTTTTCCGCGCTTTCGCCAGCGCCTCCAGCGCTTTTTTCTGCTCTTCGGTCAGTTGGATCATCATTCGGACCATTTCAGCCTCGATTCTGCTATCACTTTCAGGAAAACTGCTATCATTTTACCATGACAAACAAGGATTTCCTCTTCCTCAACCTACAGACCCTGCCCTACTTCCGCGGATTCCTGCGCGCCATCGAATCGCGCTACTATCAGGACTTCGACCTGCCCGGCCCCATCCTCGACGTGGGCTGTGGCGACGGCAACTTTGCCGCGCTGACCTTCGACCGCAAGATTGACGTGGGACTCGATCCGTGGCATGGTCCCATCCACGAAGCGAAACAATACAACCAATATCATCTGCTCGTCGAAGCGGACGGCGGGCGCGCTCCTTTCCCCGACAATTATTTTTCGAGCGGATTCTCCAATTCAGTCCTCGAACACATCCCGCACATTCAACAAGTCCTCAAGGATGTTGCACGCGTGTTGAAACCGGGCGCGCCGTTTTATTTTTGCGTCCCCAACTCGCGCTACTTAAGCGAGCTTTCGCTTTCGCGCGTCTTCGGAAAAAGTTACACCAATTGGTTCAAGAAAATGTCGCGCGTCGAGAACGCCGTCGAAGCGGAGACGTGGCAGGGCTGGCTCGAGTCCGCAGGCTTCACGCTTGAGCGCTGGTGGCATTATTTTTCGCCCTCCGCGATGCGCGTGTTAGAATGGGGTCACTACTTCGGCGCGCCGACCTTGCTCCCGCACAAACTTTTCAATCGCTGGATCCTCTCTCCCACACGCTGGAATCTTTTCTTCACCGAACGTTTTCTGCGGAAATACGTGGAACATCCTGAACATCCACAGGGGACGTTTACGTTTTATATAGCGAGGAAAATGTAGACACGTACACACGTACACAGGTATACACGTTCAGTCCGCGTTATTCACCTGTGTACGTGTCTACTTGTATACCTGTGTACCTACCCCATGCCCTTCGACGAAAAATATTTTTCCACCCACACCTACGCAGACATCACCTTCGCCAAATACAGCATGTATTGGTGGTCGAATCGATTCTTTGCCAGGCTGGCGCGGCGCTGCGGAAAACGCGGCTCGCGCCTGCTGGAAGTCGGCTCGGGCATGGGACATCTGGTCGGTCAGTTGGAAGATACCTTCCACACCTTTGGCATGGACTTGAATCATTGGGCGGTCAAGCAATCGCAAGCAGTTGTCAAATCCTCCGCGCTCGAAACCGCCTCCGCGCAGGAACTTCCGTTTGCAGACGCTTCATTTAATGTGGTCATCATCAAACACATCGTCGAGCATTTGCCGAATCCTGAAAAAGCCATCGCGGAGATCGCCCGCGTCGCCGAACCCGGCGGGACGCTGATCCTCGCTACGCCGAACCTCTCTTCATTATTAAAGCCATGGAAAGGCGACAAGTGGATCGGCTACCAGGACCCGACTCACATTTCCCTCAAAGCGCCTGAAGAATGGTTAAATCTCATTCGTGCTGCAAACTTCAGTTTGCAAAAGGTTTTTTCAGACGGCTTCTGGGATGTACCCTACATTCCTCTCATCCCAAAACAAATTCAAAAACTCTTCTTCGGCTCGCTCGGCGGATTCCAAGCCATCACCGGTTTTGTCTTTTTGCCAATGCGTTGGGGAGAGAGTATCATTGTGATCGCGAGGAAGAACCAGTGATCAGCGATCAGTTATCAGCGATCAGTCATTCCTAAACGTAACTCGTAACCCGTAACTCGTAACTCGTATCCCGCAACCCCTCCATGACCGAACCCACCGTCCTCGATTACGTCAAATCCATTTTCAAAGACTGGAAATCATTTACTGCGTTCGTCCGCGCCTGGGCAGACCGTGCCGACACGACTCAACTCGTGGAAACCTCCGCGCCCCAACCGCCAACCGCCAACCACCAACCACCAACCGTCGACCACCAACCACCAACCGCCAACGATCAATCACCAACCTCATTCCCCTGGCGTTCCCTCCTCGCCGTCAGTCTTGCGTTGATCGCCCAACGCAGTTTCGAGCCGCCGACTCAATCTGCGATGTTGGGCGCGCCTCTTTATCTCGCCGCGTTCGCGCTGGCGTTGTGGGCGTTCGCGCGCGGAGAGTGGACGCCCGCGACGTTGCCGCCCGCCGAGGTTAAGAAAGACCCGCTGAGCGTGCGCGGGTTTACGTTCATCCTGGCGATCCTGTTCAGCGCGGCGGCGTTCGTCGCCATGTCGGGAAATACATTTACCGCTTCCAATCTGACGATCTGGCTGGTTGCCATTGTTCTGCACGTGCGCGCGTTTTGGCTGAAGGAGCCGCAATCGGCGTGGAAAAAATTTGCGGACGGACTCGCCAACTTCAAATGGGACCGCCGCGCAGCGTTGATCGGCGCGCTGGTTTTGACAATCGCCGCGTCCACTTTATTTTTCCGACTGTATCGGCTCGAATCGGTCCCGCCGGAAATGACCAGCGACCACGCCGAAAAATTGATGGACGTGTTCGACATTACGCAGGGAAAATATTCGATCTTCTTTCCGCGCAACACGGGACGCGAGCCGCTCTACATTTATCTCTCCGCATGGATCGCAGGCTTTACAGGCATTTCGTTCCTCACGATCAAGATCGCGGCGGTCATCGGCGGCTTGCTCATGCTTCCCTATTTGTATCTGCTCGGCAAAGAAATGGGAAGCGCGCGCATCGGTCTGCTGGCGGTTGCGTTTGCGGGCATCGCCTATTGGCCCAGCGTGATCGAGCGCTTTGCGTTGCGAATTTCTTTTTATCCTCTCTTTGTCGCGCCCACGCTCTACTATTTAATACGCGGATTGCGCCGCCAGAATCGCAACGACTTCATCCTCGCGGGACTCTTCCTCGGACTCGGTTTGGGCGGATACACTCCGTTCCGCATCATGCCGCTTGCGGTGGTGGCGATCGTGATCGTTTACCTGCTCCACGTCCGCGATAAGCAGACACGTTTGCAAACATCGCTGTGGTTGATCCTGCTCGCGCTGACCTCGTTCGTGATCTTCATTCCACTGGCGAGTTACGCGGCGGAGAACCCGGACATGTTCGCCTTCCGCGCGTTGTCGCGCCTCGGTTCGGTGGAGCGGCCCTTGCCGGGTCCCGCGTGGGAATTGTTCCTCGGCAATGTATGGAACGCGCTGAAGGAATTTAACTGGAACGACGGCGTTATCTGGGTACATTCGATTCCCGAACGCCCCGCCCTGGATGTGGTCAGCGGCGCATTCTTCCTGCTGGGCGTGTTGCTCCTGCTGATTCGTTATCTGCGCTCGCGCCACTGGGCAGACCTGGTGCTGTTGCTCGCCATCCCGCTGACTCAACTGCCTTCGATTCTTTCGCTGGCATTCCCGGCGGAGAACCCCTCGCTGAACCGCACCGCGGGCGCGATCGTGCCGGTCTTCCTCGTGGTGGCAGTCGCGCTGGATGGCCTGGTATCCGCTTTCGGGTCGGAGAAGAAGCGGGCGGCGCTGGGCTGGGCGCTGGTCGGGATTCTTTTCGTCCTGTCGTTCCAGCAGAATTACAAACTCGTCTTCCATCAATACAATGACCAGTATCGCGCCAGCGCCTGGAACACATCCGAGATGGGCGGCGTGATGAAACAATTTATTGCGACGGGCAAACCCGCCGACAATGTGTGGATCGTGCCGTATGCCTTTTGGGTGGACACGCGTCTGCCTCCCTTCTGGGCGGGCGAGCCCGGGCGCGACATCGCCATCTTCCGCGAAAAACTTCCCGCCACAACGCTCGTGAGCGGACCCAAATTATTCATGGTGGCGCTCCAGGACACGGACACGCTGGCTGTCCTGCAGGCGCTCTATCCAGGCGGCGCGTTGACTCATTACATTTCTTTGGTGGATCAAAATCACGATTTCTGGATCTTCGAGGTTCCGTAAACATTACCTCGCCCGTCGCTTTTCCTGTGCGCCCACTGATCGCCCTCCTGCTCGCCCTCGCCGCGCAGACTCTGCTGGAGCCGCCCGCGAATCGAATCGCCGCGCTCGCGTTGTATTTGCTCGCGGGCATTTTTGTTGTCTGGTCTCATCACCGCCGCGAGTGGACCCTGCCCGAACCGCCCGCTGAATTATCCACGCCCAACCGCCAGTCTGTGCGACTCCTGTCTCTGCTCGCCTCGCTGACTCTGCTCGGCGCGGCGTTTTATTTTTTCGGCGGGAATCAATTTACGTGGTTCAACCTATCGTTGTGGATTTTGGGAATTGTATTTTTCATCCGCACTTTGTGGCAAAACCCGCGCACGGATAGCACGGATTTTACGGAGAAACACGGATTTTCTTTTTTAAAAAAAATCCGTAGAATCTTTTGTATCCGTGAAATCCGTGTATCGCATTTAATTTTCCTCGCCATCCTCCTCATCACGGCCTTCTTCCGCTTCCATCAACTCAACTCCGTCCCCGCCGAGCCGTTCAGCGACCATGCCGAAAAGATTCTCGACGTGTACGACATCGCGCAGGGCGAGACGCGCATCTTCTTTCCGCGCAATAGCGGGCGCGAAGCGCTTCAATTTTATTGGACGGTTCTGGTCGCGGCGATTTTCAAAACAGGACTCACATTCCAAAGTTTGAAGATCGGCACGGCGCTTCTCGGCTTTTTCACACTCCCTTTCATTTATCTGCTCGGCAAAGAGATCGCCAACGAGCGGGTTGGCCTGCTGGCAATGTTATTTGCGGGCGTCGCCTATTGGCCCAACGTGATCAGCCGCGTAGGTTTGCGTTTTCCGCTTTATCCGCTCTTCGTCGCGCCGACTCTTTTTTTCCTCCTGCGCGGCTTGCGGACTCACAACCGCAACGACTTCATCCTCTGCGGACTCTTCCTCGGACTCGGCTTGCACGGGTACACGCCGTTTCGCATCGCGCCGGTGTTGGCGGCAGTGGTCATGGTTCTTTGGTGGGCGTATACACGTACACACGTACACACGTACACACGTATACACGTTGCCGCACAGGCTGGCATCTTGTTTGGAAGCGCGCTGGTTGTGTTTTTGCCGTTGCTTCGATACGCGCTGGAATTTCCAAACGAATTTTGGTTCCGCGCCAGTTCGCGCTTCGCGGTTGAAAATCCGTTTCCCGTTTTTTTCTCAAACCTGTGGAACGCGCTGTTGATGTTCAACGTCAATGACGGAAACATCTTCGTCAACTCGGTGATTCAGCGTCCCGCGCTGGATGTGGTCGCGGGCGGACTCTTCCTGCTCGGATTAATTCTCATCCTCGCGCGCCGCCGCTTCACCGACCTCGTGCTGGCTTCCGCTGTTTTGATTCTGATTCTCCCCTCGGTCCTTTCCCTCGCCTACCCCGGCGAGAACCCCGCGTTGAACCGCGCGGGCGGCGCGCTCGTGCCGGTCTTTGTCATTGTGGCGATGACGCTGGACGGTCTCCTCACCCGCCTCGCAGTCGGATTGAACCGGGCGGGCGAGGCAGTCATCGTTGCGGGCGTGGTCGGCATCCTGTTCGCCGCCTCCGCCGCGCAGAATTATGATCTCGTCTTCCATCAATATCGCGCGCAGTATGACCGCGTGGTGTGGAGAACCTCCGAGATGGGAGAGGTCATCCGCGAGTTCGGGAATCCGGAACGCGCCTGGATCGTCCCGTATGAGCAATGGGTGGACACGCGCCTGCCGGGTCTGTGGGCGGGCATCCCGAACCGCGACTTTGGCATCCCGCGTGAGCGCCTGGTGGATACGTTACAATTGCCCGCGCCCAAACTGTTCCTCTTTAAGGCCAGCCCGCTCGCCGCCGACTTCGACGACAAAGAAACGCTGGCTGAGTTGCAACGGCTATATCCACAGGGCGAATTAACTCTGCATGAATCGGAACCATGGTGGCAAAGTTTCTGGATATACTTCGTGCCTGCGCGGTGAGGTAGACACGTATACAGGTACACACGTACACAGGTACACACGTAACTTGTAACTTGTAACTTGTAACTCGTAACTTGTAACTCGTAACTTGTAACTCGTAACTTGTAACTCGTAACTCGTAACTCGTAACTTGTAACTCGTAACTTGTAACTCGTAACTTGTAACTCGTAACTCGTAACTTGTAACTCGTAACTCGTAACTCGTAACTTGTAACTCGTAACTTGTAACTCGTAACTCGTATCCCGTATCCCGTATCCCGTATCCCGTACCCCGCATCCCGCATCCCGCATCCCGTTGCTCACAACCAACATGACCTCATCAAAACACTCCTGGCTCTATGACCTTCTTTTGATCGCCGTCATTATTTTGGCGGCGTATTTGCGCGTGACCGGCGTAGAGTGGGGCGAGGGACAGCACCAGCACCCCGACGAACTCTTCCTCAACGGCGTGGTGGAAAACCTGCGCGCGCACGTCTGCATGGACGCGGACACGCCGATTGACGCCTGCCCGTCCGAACGCCAGCGCTGGATGAATCCGCTCGAATATTTCAATACCGCCGAGTCGACTCTCAATCCGCGCAATCGCGGCGCGGGATTCTATGTGTACGGAAACCTGCCGGTCACGCTCGTGCGCGTGGCATATGAGATGGCGGGCAACGCGGCGGGACCGCTCAAATATTTCGGGCGGCAATTTTCCGCCGTCGCAGATTTATTTTCCATTTTGATTTTGTATTTCATCGCGGCGCGACTCTACGACCGCAAGACCGCCCTGCTCGCCGCATTATTCTCCGCGCTGGCGGTCATGCAGATCCAGCAATCGCATTTCTTTACAGTAGATTTATTTGTCAATCCGTTCCTGTACGCGGCGTTGTACTTTGCGGTGAGGATCGCGTATGATGGTACACACGTAGGCACGTACACACGTAGACAGGTAAATACATACACAGGTACACAAGGTATCTCAACAAACGATGCCTCTCGTACCCCGCATCCCGTAACCCGTACCCCGTATCCCGTAACCCGTACCTCGCACCTGACACCTGACACCTCCACACCTGACACCTCCACACCTGACACCTCCACACCCGACACCCTCTCCTCCTTAACCCGGCACGCCCTGCTCTTCGGTCTTTTCCTCGGCATGGCGGCGGCGTGCAAGATCAACGCAATCGTGATGGCGGTCGTGCTACCGGTGGCATTGGCGATAAGATTCAGTAAACAGTCATCAGTCAACAGTAATCAGTCCGCGGAAAAAAAACTGATCACTGATTACTGGTCACTGATCGCTTTCTCCCTCCTCATCGGCGGATTCGCCACCCTGCTCGCCTTCCGCGTCTTCCAACCCTACGCCTTCGACACGATCCTGCCCAACGCGCAATGGATCGCCAACATGAAGGAGATCCAGGCGCAAGCCACCGGCCTCGCCGACCTGCCGTGGAATCTGCAATGGGCGCGGCGCACGCATCTCTTCTCGTTCACGAATCTCACCGTCTGGGGACTCGGACTCCCGCTGGGCATCCTCGCGTGGACCGGTTTCCTTGTCATGGCGTGGCGCATCTTCAAGAACAAGGAACGTCAGCATATTTTGCTCTGGTCATGGACGGCGCTGTACTTCGCGTGGCAATCGCTCCAATTCAACGCCACCATGCGTTATCAACTTCCCATCTATCCGTTGCTGTGCATGATGGCGGCGTGGGTGGCGGTGAAGTACACAAGTAAACATGTAGACACGTACACAAGTAAACACGTAACTCGTGACTCGTATCTCGCGCGTTCCATCGCGTATTTTATAACTGGCATCGTTCTCCTCCTCACCGCCGTCTACGCCTTCGCCTTCCTCAGCGTCTACACTCACAACGAAACGCGCATGGCCGCCTCGCGCTGGATCTATCAGAACGTGCCGGGACCGATCACGGTCAATTATGCGGACGGCGGATCACAGCCTCTGCCTTTCCCCGCCGGGACACTGATTCAAAACGGACAGCCCTACACCGCCTCCTTCTCCGCCGCTTCCTCCGGGACGCTGGAACGGATCCTGCTTCCGCATGTGACGGTCGTGGTCCAACCGGCGACCACCGCCGCGCCCGCCGCGAATCCGTTCGGACCGCAGACGATCCAACTGTCCCTGCTCAGCGCGCCCGACTCGACCGTCCCGCTTGCCGCGGCCGCCGCGACGGTGAACTATCCCATGAACGATCCGCGCGGCGACGAGGTCGCGTTCACATTCGATCGTCCCGTTGTGTTGACCGAAGGGCAACTTTACTTCCTGCGTTTCGATGTCGGCGGCGCGATCACGCTCGCGGGCGCAGCCATCTCCAACGAAACCGACTACGACTGGAACCTGCCTTTCCGCATTGACAACTACGACGCCTTCGGCGGACTGTATCGCGGCGATTTAAATCTGCAAGTCTATTGGGACGACAACACCGACAAACTGGCGCGCTTCCAAAGCGCCCTGAATCAAACCGATTACATTTTCGTCCCAACCAATCACCAATACGGGCAGATCACGCGCATCCCGGAGCGGTATCCTCTGACCACGCTCTACTACCGCGAGTTGATCGGCTGTCCCGAAGACAAGGACATTATCTGGTGCTATCGCGTCGCGGAGCCGGGCATGTTCGAGGGTCGGCTTGGATTCGATCTCGTCAAAACATTCACGTCCTACCCGACTCTCGGTCCCATTGTGATCAACGATCAGGCGGCAGAGGAAGCCTTCACCTTCTACGATCATCCGAAGGTGTTGATCTTCAAAAAGAACGCGGACTACGACGCCGCGCAGGTCGCGTCCACGTTCAGTCGGGTGGATTTAAGCAAGGTGGTGCGCCTCACGCCCAAAGACGCGGCCGGCTACGAACCGCCGAAGAGTCTCATGCTTCCGCCGGAGCGGCTCGCGCAACAACAAGCGGGCGGGACGTGGTCGCAATTGTTCGATTACGATTCGATTCAAAATAAATATCCCTATCTCGGACTCGTCCTCTGGTATCTGTTCATTTTCGTTTTGGGGTTGTTCACCTATCCGCTGGCGCGGCGCGCATTGCCCGGCCTCGCAGACAAAGGCTACGCCCTCGCGCGCATTCTCGGTCTTGTGTTGCTCGCATACATTTCGTGGATCTCCGCATCGCTCGGCGGGACGTACAGCCGCGCGAACATCGCCGTCGCTTTGGGGGCGATCATGCTGGTTGGGGCGTGGCAGGCTTGGGTCCAGAGAGAGGCGCTCCGCGCGGAGTGGAAATCGAATCGCAGACTCTTCCTGCTCGTCGAGATTCTTTTCCTGTGCCTCTTCCTGCTCGATCTTTTCATCCGCATCGGCAACCCGGACTTGTGGCACCCATACAAGGGCGGCGAGCGTCCGATGGATTTTTCGTATTTCAACGCGGTCATCAAATCCACAAGTTTCCCGCCGTACGATCCGTGGTTCGCGGGCGGATACATCAATTATTATTATTACGGCTTCGTGCTGGTCGGCACGCCGGTGAAATTGCTGGGCATCGTTCCGTCCATTGCCTACAATTTTATTTTGCCGACTCTCTTCGCGCTGGTCGGCACGGGCGCGTTCGCGATCGGGTTCAATCTCGTCGAAAGTCAAAGGTCAAAGGTCGAAGAGTCGCGACCTTCGACTTTCGACCTTCGACGCTTGACCGGCATGTCCGCCACCTTCCTCACCCTCATCCTCGGCAATCTCGGCACGTTCCAAATGTTATGGCGGACTTTTCAGCGCATGGCGGCGCCCAACATGATCGTACCTCCAGACGCGGGATTCTTTCAACGCCTCTCATGGGGATTGGATGGATTCGTCAAATCACTGGCGGGCGGGGCGCTTCCGCTCGGACGGGGAGACTGGTACTGGCTCCCCAGCCGCGTCATCCCCGCGCCGAACGATGTGGAGCCGATCACCGAATTTCCGTTGTTCACATTTTTATACAGCGACCTGCACGCGCACATGATCGTCCTGCCGCTGGCGTTGTTCATCATCGCGTGGGGCTTGTCGTTCATCCTTGCGATGCGGGCGGGAAGTATACAGGCACACAGGTACACAGGTACACATAACTCGTATCTTGTAACTTGCATCTCACAATTCGCAACTCGCAGTCTGCCTCCCATCTTCTTCGGCGCGCTCGTGCTGGGCGCAATTTATCCGACCAACACCTGGGACGCGTTCACCTACATCCCATTGAGCGCCGTCGCGGCGGGCTATGCGTTATTCAACGCGGCAGACTTCGGCGCGAATCGTTTTAAGATTCCAGTCTTCTGGCTGAAGATGGGCTATGCGGTCTTGGGCGCGTTGATGCTCGTCCTGCTTGCGCGTCTTTTTTACCAGCCCTATTTCCATTGGTTCGGAAGCGGCTACGGCAAGATCGAAGCCTGGACCCGATCCACAACTCCGCTCTCCTCCTACTTCACGCATTGGGGTGTGTTCCTCTTCCTCATCTTCGCGTGGATGGTCTGGGAGACGCGCGAGTGGATGGCGGCGACTCCGCTTTCCGCATTGTCAAAACTCAAACCCTATCAATTTTGGATCGAGTCGGGCATCGCCGCCTTTGTTGTGATTCTCGTTTACCTGCTCTATCGCGGCGCGGTCATTTCACTCATTGCGTTGCCGATGGCGTTCTGGGCGGCGGTTTTGATTCTGCGCCCAGATCAAGCCGACGCGAAACGCTGGGTGTTATTTATGATCGGCACGTCGCTGGCGCTGACCATCGCGGTGGAACTGATCGTGCTGGTCGGCGACATCGGACGCATGAACACGGTTTTTAAATTATATTTGCAGGCGTGGGTCATGCTCTCCGTCTGCGCGGCGGGAGCGCTCGGGTGGACGCTGTCCGCTGTCCCGTCGTGGAAGGTGCGCTGGCGCGGAGTCTGGCAGGTGGGCGTCACCATCCTGCTGGCGGGCGCGGCCTTCTTCACGTTATCCGCCACGATGGACAAGATCCGCGACCGCATGAATCCCGAGGTCTCACATTCGCTCGACTCGATCGAATACATGCGCACGTCGGAGTTTTGGGATTCGGTCACGATGGACCTCGGGCAGGATTATCGCGCCATCCGCTGGATGCAGGAGAATGTGCAGGGGTCGCCGGTCATCATCGAGGGCAATTGCGTCGAGTATCGCTGGTGTTCGCGCTTTACCATTTACACCGGCTTGCCCGGCGTGCTGGGCTGGAACTGGCATCAGCGCCAACAGCGTGGATTCGTGGAGCCGATGCTCGTGGAAAATCGTCTCTCCGAGATCACGAACTTTTACACAACCATCAACCCGAATGAAGCCTTACTCTTCCTTAAAAAATATAATGTCCGCTACATCATCGTCGGACAGGTTGAAGCGATCTACTATCCCGCCGAGGGACTGCTTAAGTTTGAACAATACGACGGCGCGTTTTGGACGGAAGTCTATCGCGACGGGCAGACGGTGATTTATGAGGTAGGCAAGTAGACAGGTAGACACGTACACATGTAGACACGTACACACGTACACACGTACACACGTAGACACGTACACACGTACACACGTACACACGTAGACACGTCATGTCGAACCTGACACCTGACACCTGATACCTGAAACCTGAAACCTGACACCTGAAACCTGAAACCTGACACCTGACACCTGACACCCGACACCCGACACCTGACACCTGAAACCTGACACCTGACACCTGACACCTGACACCTGACACCTGAAACATGACCCCTGACACAATCCTCCACATCACTCACAAATCCGAATGGCAAGCCGCGCAACAAAACGGCTTCTACTCCGCGCCGAGTCTGGCGAGCGAGGGCTTCATCCATTGTTCGACTCCCTCGCAAGTCGTCGCCGTCGCCGAACGATTCTACGCGGGCCAGACAGGACTCGTGCTGCTGATCCTCGACCCCGCGCGCATCCGCTCCGAAGTCAAGTATGAACCGGGCACGGACAAACCGGATGAACTGTTCCCTCACATCTACGGGACACTCAACCTCGACGCCGTGACTCGCATCGCCGACTTCGCCTGCGACTCGACGGGAAAGTGGATCCTGCCTCCGTTATGAACGACGCGCCCCTCATCCGTCCCGCCCGCCCCGACGACGCGCCCCTCGCAGCGGTGGTCTTCCGCCTCTCGATGAACAGATTCGCCGAACATCTCTTTGGCGCGGATGGTCATGCCGCCGAGATCGCATTGATGAAATTATTCTCGCGCAACGCGGGCCGCTTCGGCTACGAACGCGCCTTCGTGATCGAACATCACAAACGCGCGCTCGGCATGTTGATCGCCTTTCCAGGCCGCGACCTCACCCGCCTCACGCTCGCGCCGCTTCGTTTTCTGCCGCTGGCCTTCGGCTGGGGCATGTTTGGATTTATCGCGCGCGCGCTGGCCTTCGCCTCCGTTCGCGAAGCCCAAGCGGACGAATACTACCTCAGCAATCTCGCCGTTCTGCCCGCCATGCACGGACGCGGCTACGGCCCGCGTCTGTTGAACTACGCCGACGAACAAGCCCGCGCGTGCGGACTTTCAAAATGCTCCCTGCTGGTCTCGCCCAGAAACAAAGCAGCGTTGCGTCTGTATAAAAAACACGGCTATGAGATCGTCTCCACCCATCATCACAAGAATCCGCTTGCCAGTTATCATCGCATGGTGAAGCAGGTGTAGATACGTAGACACGTACACACGTACACACGTACACATGTACACACGTACACACGTAACTTGTACCCCGTAACACGTAACCCGCAACTCTTAACCGCCAACTACCAACCGCCAACCGCCAACCACCAACTACCAACCACCAACCACCAACCACCAACCACCAACCACCAACTACCAACCACCAACCACCAACGAATGACCGCCCCCCTCTCCTGGTATCTCGCCTCCTCCCTCCTCGGCTGGCTGACTTTTCCTCTAGCCTTCCGCCTCTTCCCCGCCCTCGCAGACCGGGGCTATACACTCGCACGCGCCGTTGGAATTTTATTTTGGGGCTGGGTCTTCTGGTTACTCGGCACGCTTGGCATTTTACGAAACGATCTGGGCGGATTGTTATTTGCGTTTCTCGTAGTAGCTGGTTTGAGCGCATGGGCCTATCTAGCAGAAGACCACCAACCGCCAACCGCCAACCACCAACCGTCAACCACCAACCACCAACCGCCAACCATCCAATGGCTTAAATCCAACATCCGTCTCGTCATCACCGCCGAACTCCTCTTCCTCCTCGCCTTCGCCTTCATGGCATTCGTCCGCGCCTACAACCCCGAAGCGACTGGCACCGAGAAGCCGATGGAACTGGCCTTCATCAACGCGACTCTGCGCTCGCCGACTCTGCCTCCCAACGACCCGTGGATGTCGGGCTACTCCATCTCGTACTATCACTTCGGCTACATCCTGACCGCCATGTTCGCCCGCCTCACAGACACACCTGGAAGTGTCGCATTCAACCTCATGTCCGCGCTCGTCTTCGCCCTCGCCGCGATTGGCTCGTATGGGATTCTGTATAACTTGCTGTCGGCGTATAAAGGTACACAGGTAAACACGGACACAGGTACACAAGTAGACACGTACACAAGTACACAGGTAAACACGTACACAGGTACACAAGTAGACACGTACACAAGTACGCAAAGCATCTCGACAGATACCGCAACTCGTAACTCGTATCCCGTACCTCCCACCTCACACCTGACACCTGACACCTCACACCTGACACCCGACACCTCACACCTGACACCTGACACCTCAACACCTGACCCCTCAACACCCGACACTAATCACCGATCACTGATTACTGATTACTGGTTACTTGCATTACTCGCCCCCCTCTTCCTGCTGATCCTCTCCAACATCGAAGGCATCCTCGAAGTCATCCACGGTCTCGGCTGGTTCTGGACCAGCCAACCGCTAACAGCCAACAGCCAACAGCCGCTCTTCAACTTCTGGACCTGGCTCAATATCAAAGACCTGATAGACCCTCCCAGCGGAAACGCCATTCCTCAAAACTATTGGTGGTGGTGGCGCGCCTCACGCGTAGTGCAAGACTTCGACCTGCTCGGCGCTCCGCAGGAAGTCATTGACGAATTTCCCTTCTTCTCTTTCCTGCTCGGCGACCTTCACCCGCACGTCCTCTCCCTTCCCTTTAACATGCTTGCCCTCGGCGTCGCGCTCAACCTCTTCCTCGGCGGCTGGCGCGGCATCGTCAATTTTCTCGAATACAAAATCCACACCACCCCGCGCGACTTTTTCTTCGCCGCCCTCGTCCTCGGCGGACTCGCCTTCCTCAACACCTGGGACATCCTGCCCGCAGGTTTGCTCATCGTCGGCGCATACATTCTCACTCGCGTCCGCGCCGACGGCTGGAGTTGGTCCCGCCTCGAAGACGCAATCCTCCTCGGTCTGCCTCTCGCCGTCACCGCCATCTTCCTCTACCTGCCTTTCTATATCGGATTCTCCTCGCAGGCGGGCGGCATCCTCCCCAACCTCGTCAACCCCACGCGCGGCGCGCACCTCTGGGTCATGTGGGCGACTCTGCTTCTGCCGCTCTTCGCCTGGCTGATCTACCTGACTCGCATCCGCGAGACTCGTCCACGCTTTGGCACGGCTCTCATCCTGACGTTGGGCCTGATCCTGTTTCTCTGGCTTTTCTCCTGGCTCATGGGACTCCTCGCCCAATGGCGCGACCCAGCCTTCGCATTGCAATACCTCGCCTCACAAGGACAGCCCGACACCGCCTCATTCTTCCGCGCCGCCACCGACCGCCGCCTCGACTATATCGGCGGCCTCATCACCATGGCTCTTGTCATCTGGCTCACGCTTTCACATCTATTGGGTAAACAGGTACACACGTACACAAGTACACACGTCAACGCGCCTGACACCTCGCACCCGACACCTGACACCTCGCACCTGACACCTGACACCTCGCACCTGACACCTGACACCTCGCACCTGACACCTGACACCCATTCACCATTTGTATTACTGCTCATCTTCCTCGCCTCACTCCTCATCCTCATCCCAGACTTCGTCTACCTGCGCGACTACTTCGGCTATCGCATCAACACCGTCTTCAAATTTTATTATCAGGCATGGCAACTCTTATCCATCGCCGCCGCCTTCGGGACAGTTGTCCTTTTGCAAAACTTGCGCGGCGTTTGGAACGTCTTGTGGCGTGTGACGTTGTTCATCATCCTGATGGCAGGACTGACTTACCCCTTCCTCGCCATCCCCAACAAGACCAACAACTTCAACCCTCCCTTTGACCCCACCCTCGACAGCGCCTCCTACCTCGACCGCTCCAGCCCGGAAGATGCGGCAGTCATCCGCTACTTGCAGACCGCTCCAATGGGAGTCGTAGCCGAGGCGGTGGGCGGAAGTTATTCCGGCTACGCCCGCATCGCCACCCACAGCGGAGTCCCCACTGTCATCGGCTGGCCGTGGCACGAATTCCAATGGCGCGGCAGCTGGGACGCGCACGGCACGCGCGAAGCCGACATCAAAACTCTTTACGAGACCCCCGATTGGGAAACCGCCAAAGCCATCCTCGAAAAATACAACATCACCTATGTTGTTGTCGGCTCGCTCGAACGGACAACCTACCAAGTCAACGAAGCCAAGTTCCAGCAAAATCTCGTTGTGCTGTTCCAGGCAGGCAATACGATCGTCTACGGCGTGCCGTAAATTTTGCGCGAAAGAGGGTCGGCACAAACGCCAAGCGCGCAAACAGGCGCATGCCGCGAATGCGATCAAATTCATTCGCAAAATTTTCAAATTCGTGTTCTTCGCATGGAGAAGTCTTTGCGGCCTTGGCGGCCTTCGCGGTTTATTTTTTTACGAATCCATCCTCCAACTCATTCATGCTAAAATTGCCGCATGGACTCCCGCCCCTCCCGCAAGGAAACAATCGCATACAGTATTGCCTTTATCCTCGCCCTCGGAATGCGCTTCCTGCTCCTCGGCAAACTTCCGCTGACTGATTCCGAAGCATCGCTCGCGCTTCAAGCATTACAGATCTCACAAGGGGCAAAACCCGCGCTGGCTTCCAATGTCGCGTACATCAACTTCAGCGCGATCCTATTTTTTATCTTCGGCTCCACCAACTTTCTTGCGCGCTTCATTCCCGCACTGGTTGGAAGCGCCCTTGCCCTCGCCCCCGCCCTCTTTCGTGAAAAACTAAAAATCCGCCCAGCGGTCATCCTTGCATTTTTCTTCGCCATAGACCCAGCCCTCGTCGCCCTCTCGCGTCAGGCAGGCAGTTCCATCCTCGCGCTGACCTTCACCATCTTCGCGGCTGGATTCCTCCTCCGCCGCCGATCCACCCTCGCGGGCATCTTCGCCGCCTTCGCGCTTCTTTCGGGACCCGCGCTCTGGACTGGCCTACTCGGCATTCTCCTCGCATGGATGCTGAGTCAGTTCATGTCGGCTCGTAAGGATACAGGTACACAGGTACACACGTATACAGGTACACACGTACACACGGAAGACGAGTCTGACACATCAACACCTGGCACTTCACACCTGACACCTGAAACCTCGCACCTGACACCTGAAACCTCACACCTGACACCTGAAACCTCGCACCTGACACCTGAAACCTCGCACCTGACACCTGACACTTCGACACCCGACACTTCGACACTGATCACTGATTACCGATCACTGATTACTGCTCTCCTCGCCACCCTGCTCCTCACCTCCTCCCTCTTCCTCCTCACCCCGCAGGGACTCGGCGCATGGCTCGCCTCGCTTCCCGCATACCTCAGCGGCTGGACAACGCCTTCGCTCGTCCCAGTCTCGCGGCTATTCCTGGCGCTGGGCGTATACCAACTGCTCGGCATCGTCTTCGCGCTCATCGCCATCGCGCGCAGCTGGTGGACTGGGGATCGTCAACTTCTCCTTCTTGGCATTTGGGCGGTGGCCGCATTCCTGCTCGCCGTTGCCTATCCCGCGCGCCAACCCGCAGACCTCGTTTGGATGCTCATCCCATTGTGGACTCTCGCCGCGCTCGAACTGTCACGCCATCTTCACATTCTTCCCGAAGACCGTCTCGAAACTGCGGGCGTAATCGCCTTCACCATCATCCTGCTGGCTTTTGCCTGGGTGGATTTAACCCAGATGTATTACACCCCCTTCCCCTCCGCGCAGGCCAACGCGCGCCTCTCCCTGTTCTTCGGCGCGATCCTGCTTGTGTTGCTCAGCCTCATATTGGTGGGCTTTGGCTGGTCTGCGGCCATCGCGCGCAGCGGCGCAGCCTGGGGCGCGGGGATCATGCTCGGCCTTTACACGCTCGGCGCGGCCTGGGGCGCCAGCGGGCTTCGCAACCCCAACGCCGCCGAAGTATGGGATGCATCTCCCCGCCTCGCGCAAGCCGACCTGCTCGCCCAAACCGCAGACGATATTTCAGAGTGGGCCACTGGCGACGCGCATGCCCTGCCCGTTTTGATCCAGGGCATTGACTCTCCCGCCCTCGTTTGGGCGCTTCGCTTCCATAACCCGCAACAGGCCGCCGCACTTGACGTAACCTCCTCCCCTGCGCTCGTCATCACGCCTCTGCAACAGACACTGCAACTTTCCGCCTCCTATCGCGGGCAGGATTTTTCGTGGCGTCAATTCCACGCCTGGGATGCCCGTCCATTCAACACCATTCGCTGGCTCACCCTGCGCGAACTTCCCTCCACCTCCGAGACCATCATCCTCTGGGCGCGTGATAATCTGTTCGTTGACACGCGACCGTAGCAAGGACACAGGTACACACGTAGACAGGTACACACGTAGACAGGTACACACGTAACTTGAAACTTGAAACATGAAACTCCCATCACACACTGTTCACCGATAGCTGATCACTAATGACCCCTCCCCCCTCCATCATCGCCATAGACGGTCCCGCCGCATCCGGCAAATCCACCATCGGAAAACGCCTCGCCGATTCACTCGGTTATTTATTTTTCGACACCGGCGTAATGTATCGCGCGGTGACCTGGCTGGCATTGCAACAAAGAATCAACATCCACGACGAGGGCGCGGTGACACGCCTGACCGAGGAGACACATATCGAGGTGGCGCCCGCCTCGCAGTCGGATGGACGCGCATGCGATGTCCACATTGAGGGGCGCGATATCACCTGGGAGGTGCGCGCTCCGCAAGTCGAAGCGCAAGTCTCCGTTGTGTCTGCCTATGCCGGGGTGCGCTCGGCGTTGAGTCAACAGCAACGGCGCATCGGTCAGCGTGGAAAGGTTGTGATGGTGGGGCGCGATATCGGCACGGTGGTTTTGCCCGAAGCGGATCTTAAAATTTATCTCGACGCTTCCGCCGAGGAGCGCTCGCGCCGAAGATACGAAGAGATCCTCGCGCGCGGCGGCGAGGCGGATTACGAGGAGATTCTCGCAAAGGTGCGCGAACGCGACCGCATCGACTCGACCCGCGCGGTTGCGCCATTGCGTCCCGCCGAAGATGCGATTTTGATCCACTCGGATGGCATGCGGGCGGAGGATGTTTTTCAACAGGTGCTGATTCTTTGCAATGGCTGACGAGCGTGTTCCCTGGCGTGTGCGTCTGACGAGATCCGCAATGAGGACGATTTGCCGCGGCGTCTTTCACGCGTTATCGCCCGTGAAAATTTTGGGGCGCGAAAATGTGCCGTTGGGATCGCCGTACATCGCGGCGACGAATCATATTTCGATCTTCGATCCGCCGTTCGCGGCTTCGTTTTGGCCCGAAGCGCTGGAGATCATCGGCGCGTCGGATGTCTTCGACAAACCGGGGCAGGGTCAACTGCTCCGTCTGTACGGCGTGACGCCGGTGCATCGCGGCGATTACGATCGCGCGGTGATCGAATGGGTCTTGCGCGTAATCCGATCCGGCAAGCCGTTGTTGATCGCGCCGGAGGGCGGGCGCACGCATGTCACCGCCATGCGGCGCGCCAAGCCCGGCATTGCCTACATCGTGGAAAAGACTCGCGTGCCGGTCATCCCTGTCGGGCTGGTCGGCACAACGGACGATTATTGGCGGAGGGCAATGCGCGGCGAACGCCCGCCGTTGGAAATGCGCATCGGCAAACCCTTTCATCTTCCAGCGGTTGAACAAGGCGCGGCGCGGCAGGAAACGCGCCAGCACAACGCCGACCTGGTGATGAGTCATATTGCCGGTTTGTTGCCGGAGGAATATCGCGGAGTCTATGCAGAATCAGCCGTCGCTCCCTCCTAAACCCTTTGCGGAAAAATACCAGCCCGAGCTGACGCGCCTGCCCGAATACACGTTGAAACGCCGCATGGCGCGTTGGGGATTAGTGGTTCTTTCGCGCCTGCTGATCTTTGCGCGGACACGGCTCACCGTGCGCGGGCTTGAAAATTTTCCCACACATGGACCGGGCTTGATCGTCTTAAATCACCTCGGCGATGCCGACATCGCGGTGATCCTCTCCCAGATTCCCACGCGCAGGGTTGACATCCTCGGCGCGAGCAACCTGCACGACGACCTACCCTGGGTTGGCGTGTTGGGTGACCTGTACGGCGTGATCTGGCTGCATCGTGGTCGCCCAGACCGCCGCGCCCTGGCCTGCGCGCTGGATGCGTTGAAGTTGGGTCGCTTCGTCTCCATCGCCCCAGAGGGACGCGAGAGTCTGCTTGGAGGCTTGGAGCAGGGATTGGACGGCGCCGCATTCCTCGCGCTCAAAGCGGATGCGCCGCTCATTCCCATTACGGTGACCGGCACGGAGCATCCGCGCATCGGCAACTTTAAACTTTGGGGAAAACGCCCGTCAGTCAGCATGACCGTTGGCAAACCGTTCCGTCTCGAACCCGGGGGCGACCGCCACGAAAGCCTGCGCCGCGGCACAGAACGCATCATGCGTGAACTGGCAAACCTCCTGCCGCTTGAATATCAAGGCATGTACCGGGCAGAATAAAAAGAAAACCGAATCGCAAAGAGCGCAGATATCGGGGAATAACCGTCCTGAACGAATAGTTTACGAACCCCAGCCCTGCAATTTTGAAATGTCGGCCCTTACAAATCAATTAAGACTATAATCGGCTCATCTTTCCATGGAATTCATCGGTTCCCTGCTCGATGGCATGTTTCGCATGGCCGCGCCCACCCTGCTGGGTTGGGTTGTCTGGTTCGTGTTCGTGGGGCTGATCGGCGCGAACCTGCGCTACTGGCGCGCCTTCCAGCCGCCGGTCAAGGGTCGCTTTTGGGGAATTTTTTTCGGTCTCTTCCTGCTCGTTCCATTGCTCAACCTGTTTTTAGGCGTCCGCCTGCCGGCGGGCGCGGCGCTTCCAGTGCCAGGCCTGCCGGTGGAACCGCGCCCCCCGGCCACGATGGTTTTCTCTTCTGTGCCGTGGATGCTGGCCGCGGGGCCGCTTGGCCCGTTTGGCGCGGCCGCGTTGGGCGCGTTCGCCGGTCTGCTGCGCGGCGCCTGGGACACGCACAGTCTTTTCAGCATCGTGGATCTGGCCTTTCTGGCGTCCATCTTCGCGGCCAACATGCGCCAGCGATATCGCACGATCTCCTATCGCATCATCCGCCAGCCGCTGGCCAGCGCGTTACTGCTCATTCCCCTGCATACTCTCATTTATCTTGTGGGAGCGTTTTTTGGCGCGCCGGGCAACCCGGCGGTGCGCCTCGACTACGCCATCAGCAACGCCGGTCCGGCCGCGCTCGCCTTTGCAGGTGAGATGCTCATCGGCGGGACCCTCCTGCAATTACTGGTGTTTTTTTTCCCATCCGCCTGGGGACGCGATCTGCCGCTCCAGCCCTCGCCCGCAGAAGCCAGCCTCGAAACCCGCTTCCTCTACAATACCGGCACACTCATCTCCATGCTCTTACTCACCCTGCTCATCGGCGACTGGGTGGTGGCCGGACGTGCCGCGCGCGAAATGCTGGAAGACCGCCTTTATGGCGCGGCCCAATCCGCAGCGCAGTCGGTTCCCTTCTTCCTTGAAACAGGACAGACCCTCGCCTCGCAGGCCGCATCCGATCCGCGCCTGCTCACCGCCTCCGGCGCGGACTTGTCGGCGATACTCTCTGAGGCCATGCACGCCAACCCGTACTTTGACCAGATGATCGTTCTCGACGCGGCCACGCGTGTGGCGGTCGGCGGGTACCCACAGGAAGCGCTGGCGCAATTTCAGCCTTTTCCAGAGGAGGACGCCGGAATCAAATTCGCAGTCAACGGCGTGCCTTCGCAGAACTACAGCATTCCACCCGCCGCGCAGGGGAGCGGCGCGGCGCGCATCTCGTTTCTTGCCGCTGTTAAAGACGCGCACCAGACCGTCCAGCGCATTCTCATCGGCCGTACTGATCTCGGCACCAATCCGCTCATGCAGCCCATCATTGGCAGCCTGCAAGATATGGCCGGGTTGGAAGGAAGCGGCCTGTTGATGGACGAGCGCGGCATGATCCTATACCATCCCAACGCCGCGCAGGTGATGACCACGTATGACGGGGTACGCGGCGCCGCAGCAAACTTCACCACCGATACCGCGTCCGACGGCACGCGCCAATTCATTTACTATCAGCCCGCACCCGGTCACGACTGGGCCGTGGCGCTCACCATCCCCGCCTGGCAGGCCCAGCAATTTTCACTGAGAATTGCCACGCCACTCTCGATCATGATCATCCTGCTGGCGGCCATTGCGTTGATCTCATTGCGGCTTGGCCTGCGCGGCGTCACACGCTCGCTGCAAACCCTGGCGATCGAATCGAATCGAATCGCACAGGGCAAACTCGATCATCCTCTGGCTGTGCAAAGCGCCGACGAGGTGGGTCAGTTACGCCGCGCTTTCGAGCAAATGCGCGTCAGCTTACAGGCGCGTCTCGATGAATTAAACCGCCTGCTGGTTGTCAGCCAGGGTGTGGCTTCCAGTCTCGAAATGCAGGACGCCGTCCAGCCGGTGCTGGAGGCCGCGCTGGACACCGGCGCGAACGCGGTACGCGTGGCGCTTTCCCCGTCCATTTTACCGAAGACCTTCATCGAACTGCCGTCGCGCTTCGGCATCGGCCCCGCAAGCGAAATTTTCGCGCATATGGATCCGCCGATCTTGCGGCAGATCCAGCAACAGGAGCGGATCGTGCTGCCCAATGTGGCGCGTACGCGCACGCTCGACCTCGAACCGAACCAGCCCCTGCCGGCCTCGCTGCTGGCCGTTCCGCTGCGCCACGAGAATCGCTTTTACGGCGTGATGTGGGTCGCCTACAATCAGCCGCGCACATTCGCCGAATCGGACGCGCGCTTTATGACGACTCTCGCCGGTCAGGCCGCGCTGGCCATCGCCAATGCGCATCTCTTCCTGAACGTGGAGGCGGGCCGCCGCCAATTGGAGGCCATCCTGCATTCCACGCCGGACCCGGTGCTGGTGATTGACCCACAGGAACGCCTCCTGCTGGCCAACCCCGCCGCTGAAAAACTATTGGGCATGCGCGCCGAATCCAGCGAGGACCAGCCCATCGCGGATCTGGTCCAACAACGCTCTCTGCTCGACCTGTTGCAGGCCGCGCCGTCCGCGAAAGAATCGGCAGAGATTGTCTTCCCTGGCGGGCGCACCTACCTTGCCACGACCTCATCCGTTGTAGCCGAGGGTAGACCCGTCGGGCGCGTCTGTGTGCTGCGTGATGTGACCCACTTCAAGGAGTTGGATTCGCTCAAATCGGAATTTGTCGCCACCGTGAGTCACGATCTGCGCTCACCGTTGACGCTGATGCGCGGCTACGCCACCATGCTGGAGATGGTCGGCGAGTTGAACGATCAGCAGCAGGGATACGTGCGCAAGATCATTTCCGGTGTTGAAAATATGTCGCGGCTCGTGAATAACCTGCTCGACCTTGGTCGCATTGAGATCGGCGTGGGTCTGCAGGTGGAAAATGTCTCATTGCGTGATATTCTCGAACGGGTGACGGGCGCGCTGCAATTGCAGGCCAGCCAGAAAAATATCACGCTAAAGACCGAGGCCGATCCGGCCCTGCCCGTCACGCTCGAAGCGGACCAGGCCCTGCTCCATCAAGCCATCTATAACCTGGTGGAGAATTCCATCAAGTACACGCCCAACGGCGGGCGCGTGCTGGTGCGGGCGCGCGCCGTCGGCGCGGACGCGCTCTTCGAGGTGCGTGACAATGGGATTGGCATTGCGCCCAGCGATCTGACGCATTTGTTCCAGAAGTTCTATCGCGGCAAACAACGCGAGGCGCGCGCCCAACACGGCACCGGGCTGGGACTGGCGATCGTCCGTTCGATCGCGGAACGTCATGGCGGAAAAGCCTGGGTGGAAAGCGAACTGGGCAAGGGCAGCGCGTTCTTTTTGCAGGCGCCGCTCAAACAGTCGAAAGAGGAAACCCCATCCTGATTCCCTGCAAATTTGGAATATAATACCGCCCGCCCCCTCGTTTGGAGGGGTTCTATTTTTTTCGTGAACGAATTGAGTTTGCATGTCCACCATTGCTCCTGAACCGCTTCCCCCTTCTTCGATCATTCATCGAAAGGCAAAAAATTCCCCGCGCTGGTCCTTCGGTCACTGGCTGATCGGACGCCCGCTTGCCACCGCCGATGCGGCGCACCAGACGATCGGCAAAACGATCGGGCTGGCAGTGTTCTCTTCAGACGCAATGTCTTCGGTGGCGTACGGCCCACAGGAGATGTTGCTGATTCTGGCTGTGGCTGGAACCCAGGCCATGGGATTGGCCTTTCCGCTCGCGCTTGCAATCGTCATTCTACTTGCCATTCTGACTCTTTCGTATGAGCAAACCATCCATGCCTACCCGGGCGGCGGCGGCGCGTACATTGTATCCCGCGATAACCTCGGCGAATTTCCCGCGCTCGTGGCGGGCGCGGCGCTCCTGACCGATTACATCCTGACCGTGGCTGTCTCCATTTCCTCCGGGGTGGCACAGATCGCTTCGGCCTACCCGGATGTTTTCCCGTATCGCGCGGTCATTGCGGTGGCGATGGTGATGTTCATCATGCTCATCAACCTGCGTGGGGTGAAGGAATCGGGCATCACGTTTGCCATCCCCACCTACTTCTTTCTGGCGATGATGTTTCTGACTGCGGGTATCGGCCTGGTCCGTCTCGCGACCGGCAATCTCGGCTCTGTGATGAACCCGCCGCACTTCGAGAGCGAGACGCTCCACCCGATCACCCTATTCTTGATCCTGCGTGCGTTTTCAAACGGTACAACCTCGCTGACCGGTGTGGAGGCCATCTCCAACGGTATCACTGCATTCAAAGAGCCGCGCAGCAAAAATGCGGGAATCACCCTGGTCTGGATGGCGTGTATTCTGGGAAGCCTCCTGCTGGCCATTACCTATCTTGCCGTACATGTGGGCGCGGTGCCTTCCGAGGAGGAAACAGTCATCTCGCAGATCGCGCGCACTATTTATAATGGTCAGGGAATCATGTATCTGATTACAATTTTAGGCACTACACTGATCCTGGTCATGGCGGCCAATACAGCCTTTGCCGATTTTCCGCGCCTTAGCGCTCTCGTGGCCAACGACGGGTTTTTGCCGCGCCAACTTGCCTTTAAGGGAAGTCGCCTTGTTTTTTCTTATGGGATCGCCAGTCTTTCGATCATCGCTTCCCTGCTAATTTTCCTATTCGATGCCAGTGTCTCCGCGCTGGTGCCTCTGTATGCCATCGGCGTTTTCCTCTCATTTACCCTGTCTCAAAGCGGCATGGCGCATCGCTGGTGGAAGAGCGGGCGGATCAAGCCGGGCGAGGAATTGGTGGAGCGCGGCTCGACCCTGCACTATGACAGGCATTGGCCGGTCAAGATGGTCATCAACGGAATCGGCGCCGTCGCCACCTGTATGGTCATGCTCATCTTTGCGGTGACCAAATTTGCGGAAGGCGCGTGGATTGTTCTGGTGCTTACACCGATCCTGGTCGCGATCTTTTGGGCCATCCACCGTCATTACCGTCACGTTGCCTCCAAACTCTCGCTGGAACACTACGGCGGGACCGCGCCGCACACGCCGCGCCACCGCGTCATCGTACCTCTCAGCGGAATCCATCGCGGATCACTTCAGGCGCTCAAATATGCGCGCATGTTATCCGACGATATTACCGCCGTTCACATCCTGATTGATCCGGTCGAGGCGGAAAAACTCCAGAAAAAATGGGAGAAGTGGGGCGACGGCGTCCGCCTGGTCTTGCTTGATTCTCCCTATCGTCAATTCATCGAGCCTTTGCTCGATTACATCAACGACCTGGTGAGTCAGCGCCAGCCCAATGAAGTCATCACCGTGGTGGTGCCTCAATTTGTCTCGATCACGCCGTGGGAAAAAGCCCTGCACACCAACACCGCAGGCATCCTGCGCGACGAACTCTTAACCACGCCGGGCATCGTCATCACAGACGTGCCGTACATCGTCTCCGAAAAAAAGGAGGAGGAATGAACTTTATCATTGTCGGTTGCGGGCGCGTCGGCGCGGACCTGGCGACCCGTTTGAGCAAAAGCGGACACGATCTCGTCGTCGTGGATCAAAACAAAGCCGCCTTCGAGCGCCTCCCTGCAGATTATCGCGGGCGCACTGCGCACGGCGAGGCGCTTTCTGAAAAAGTCCTCGAACGAGCCGGGATCCATGAAGCGCATGGGCTGGCCGCAGTCACCAACCTGGATACATTAAACGTAGTCGTGGCGCACGCCGCGCGCGCCATCTACAACGTGCCGATCGTCGTCTGCCGCAATTACGATCCAGGCCTGCGCTACATGATGGAAACCTTCAACCTGCAAACAGTCAGTTCCACCGCATGGGGAGCCCAGCGTGTGGAAGAACTGCTCACGAATGCCGCCACGCACACCGTCTATTCGGCGGGCAATGGCGAAGTGGAGATTTACGAACTGATCGTCCCCGGAGCCTGGTCGGACCGGACGTGGAACGAACTGTGCTTCGGCAATACCGGCGCCCTGCCGGTCGCGCTCACGCGTGCCGGTCGCGCCATTCTTCCAGACGCGGCGACCCAACTGCGCGCCGGCGACCTGTTGAATGTCAGCGCGACCTTCGAGGGGATTCAGATCCTGCGGGCGCGCCTGGAAAAAGGAGCGGAGGCCTGATATGTTCATTCTCATTGCGGGCGGCGGACGCACCGGCGCCCAACTGGCTCACCTGCTCCTCTCCGAGGGCTACAAAGTTCGCTTAATCGAACATCGCCGCGAACTGTTGCACCACCTGCACCAGGAACTCCCCACCGAAGTGATTTATGAAGGCGAAGCTACCGACCCTTCCGTGCTGGAAAACGCCGGCATCCACCAGGCGCATGCGGTAGCTGCCTGCACCAGCGATGACGCCGTGAATCTTTCACTGTGCTTCATTGCCCGCGAAAAGTTTAACGTGCCGCGCACCATTGCCCGCATCAACAACCCGCGCAACGCCTGGTTGTTTGAACAACAAAAAGGCTTCCACGTGGATGTTGCCCTCAACCAGGCCAATTTGCTCTCCAGTCTGATCCGCGAAGAAGTATCGCTCGGCGACATGATGACCCTGCTCAAACTGCGCCGTGGAAAATTTTCCATCGTCGAAGAGAAAGTGGAAAAGGGCGCGCGCGCCCTGGGAACTCCGCTCAAAGACCTGGGCTTGCCGCATGATTGCATCATCGCCGCCATTATCCGTGACGGCGAGGTGACCCTGCCGCGCGGCACGACCACCTTCCAGGAATGGGACGAAGTGCTTGCCATTACCACCCCCGAAAGCGCGCGGCGGCTGGAAGAATTACTATCGGCTGACACCCACCCCGAACGTGACGAGGAAAAACGCTGAATCGGTTTGACCGAATCCGATTCGTTACGGTATAATCCCGCGCCTGTCCGCGAAAACGCGGACTTTCCACTGTCCACAGCTTCCCCCGGGGAGTTGCAATTTTCCAGGAACGAGGAACGACTCATGCCCAAACGAACGTACCAGCCCAAAATTCGCCGCCGCGTGCGTGTGCACGGCTTCCGCGCCCGCATGGCCACCGCCGACGGGCGCGAGGTGCTCAAGCGCCGCCGCCTCAAAGGCCGCCGCAAACTGACCGTCAGCGCCAACGAGCACGTCAAGAAGACGCGCTGGTAGGCCGCGTCATAACGACTCTATTGTCAGGTTGGCGCGGTTGCAACGCAAATTCCGCCTGACCCGGTCAACCGATTTCAAGCGGGTGCGGCGTTTTGGAAAGTCCTATGCCCACCCGCTTGTTGTGTTGATAGTCCAGGCCAGCGATCAGCCCCGGCCTCGAATTGGCATCGCCGCCGGGCGGACGGTTGGAAACGCCGTGCGGCGGAATCGAGCCAAACGCCTGCTGCGTGCCGCCATGCGACGCATCCTTCCAGACGTGGCAGCCGGGCGCGATCTGTTATTGATTGCCCGCCCTCCCCTGATCGCCTCCACCCTCGAAGAAACCGACGCGGCCCTGCACAACCTCCTCCAGCGCGCCAAATTGTTAAGCGCCCCCTGATGACAACGCACCTCCTTCCCCAGGATTATCCAAACGAACCCCGCCTGCGTGATTTGCCGCGTACGCCGTTCTACTGGCCGCGACTCTTCCTGCTTTCCCTCATCCGCTTTTATCAAATGACCCTCGCGCGCGCCCTGCCGCCCAACACCTGCCGTTTTTATCCCTCGTGTTCGCATTACGGCTATCAGGCGATATACAAGCATGGCGCATTCAAAGGCTCGTTCATGGCCGCGTGGCGGGTTTTGCGCTGTAATCCGTTCCACCCCGGGGGCTATGACCCCGTTCACTAGGAGCAACTGAATCAATGAAATCTAACCGCTTTGTACTGATCGCGGCGCTTGTTTTGCTGGCGACTCTGCTCAGCGCCTGCGGAGGCTCGCCGGCCGCGGCCACCTGGCCCGGTCTTGCCGCAGACGAAAACGCCGCCTACCTGACAAATGGCGCGATCGTATATGCCATCCGCGTCAAGGATGGCGAGGAGCTCTGGCGTTTCCCCGACAAGCCATCCTCCAAACTCCTTTTCAACTCCAATCCGGTTTTCACCTCTGATGGGCAGCTGCTCGTCGGCTCGAGCGGCGCCGATCACACCCTCTTCCGCATTGATCCTGAAACCGGCAACGAAAACTGGTCCTTCAGCGACGCCGACGATCATTGGGCGGCCAGCCCGCTCGTGGTGGGCGACATGGTTTATGCTCCCAACGCCGACGGCTTCCTCTACGTCTTCGATCTGTCACAGGATGATGCGGATAAATTCGTCACCAAGGTTGAATTGGGCGGCAAACTCTGGTCGCAGCCGGTCAGCGACGGCACCCGCGTGTACGTCCCCTCGCTGGATCATCAGTTGCACGCCGTAAACATGCAGACGTATCAAGTCGAATGGAGTACGCAACTCGACGGCGCCATAACCGGCGCGCCCGCCCGCCACGACGGAACACTTTACATCGGCACCTTCGGGCAAACCATGAACGCGGTCAACGCCTCCGACGGTTCCATCGCGTGGAGTCAGCCGGTGAAAAGCTGGGTCTGGGGCGGACCGTTGCTCGACAACGGCATCCTCTACTTCGGCGACCTCGGCGGAAACTTCTACGCGCTCAACGCATCCGACGGGAGCCCGGTCTTCGATTCGATCCAACCCGACAACGCAATCCTCGCGACACCGATCCTGTTCAACGGACAGGTCGTCTTCGTTTCGGAAAGCGGTAACGTCTATTCACTGGCGCCCGGCGAAACCGCCTTGAGCATCGAACGCCTCGACGGAAAACTCTACACCCCTGCCGCGCTCTCCGGCGAACTCATCCTTGCCGCGCCTTTCCAGAGCGAGGGGGGCATCCTGCTCGTGGCGCTCAACATGGACGGCAAGATCGCCTGGTCGTTCGCCCCGGAGAAATAACCTATGCTTTGGGATACCTTTGTTTCGATCTTCGTCAACAGCCTGTTGTGGATCTACAACCTGTTGTCCACCGTGCCAGGCGCCTTCGGCCTCGCCATCATCCTCTTCACCATCCTGATCCGCCTCGTCACCTGGCCGCTCAACGCCTCGCAGCTAAAAAGCGCCAAGGCCATGCAAGACCTGCAAAACGATAAGGACTGGCAGGCCACCCAGAAAAAATACGAAAAAGACCGCGAAAAACTGGCGCAGGAACAAATGCGCATCTACAAAGAAAAGGGCATCAACCCCTTTGCCTCCTGCCTGCCGATGCTGATCCAACTGCCGGTGATCATCGCCCTCTACCAGAGCATCACTCGCTCTCTGGCCACCACGCCGCTTTCCCTTCTGCAACTGACGCGCAGCATCGGCGGTTTTCTGGATGTTTCATCCATCATTCCGCTCAGCAGCCAGTTCCTGTGGTTCGACCTGAGCCGCCCCGAATACGTTAACATCCCCGGCATTAATTTCCATTTGCCGGTGCTGGCAATCATTGTCGCGCTCACCACCTACGTACAAACCAAACTCACCACGCCCCCCTCCAGCGGCGGCGCCAACGATCAGAGCGCGGCCATGACCGGCATGATGAGCATTTACATGCCGCTCATGCTCGGCTGGTTCGCGCTCACCTTTCCTTCCGGTCTGGCGGTCTATTTCATTACCAGCAACATCCTCGGCATTGTTCAATATGCCATGATGGGCAAAGCCAACTGGCGCAACCTGTTGCCCGGCGGCAACAAGACTCAAATCGTTAAAAAGTAACTCGCAAGGAAGGTCAACATGAATGAACGACCGACTCTCGAAATCATTGCTCCCACCGTTGAAGAGGCCCTCGCAAAGGGACTCGAACAACTCGGCCTGACAGCGTCGGATGTCTCGGTGGAAGTGTTGGATACCGGAAGCAAGGGACTCTTTGGCATGGGCGGGCGGCAGGTGCGCGTGCGCCTGTCGGTGAACCCGCCGCCCGGAATGGGATCCCCGGCGAAGGCGGCCGGCCAGCCCTCAACCGCATCCGCGCCGGAGCGCGAAGCGGATGCCGCGCCTGCGGCCGCCGACATTCACGATGCGGTCCTCGATACGACCGAATCTGTCGTCTCCAAACTCGTTCATCAACTTGGCTTCGAGGCGCAGGTTTCCGCACATTACGACGGCGAGGATCGTGAAGGCCGTCGTTCGATTCACGTGGATGTGCGCGGGCGCGACCTGAGCGCGCTGATCGGCCGCCACTCGGAGATATTGAACGCGTTCCAGTATGTGTCGAGCCTGATGGTTGGGAAAGAAGCAAAACAGTTTGTGCAACTGGTGGTGGATGTGGAGGGTTTTCGCGCCCGCCGCGAAAAACAACTGCGACAGATGGCGCAGCGCATGGCCGACCAGGCCTTGAAGATGGGCCGCAGCGTGACGCTCGAACCAATGAGCGCCGCCGAGCGCCGCATTGTGCACATGGAATTACAGGGACACCCGGCCGTGATCACCAAAAGCGTGGGTGAGGAGCCGCGCCGCAAAGTGACGATTGCGCCGAAGGAATAGCAGACCTCTTGCAAAAGCGCGCACAACATGCCCTTTCCCAGGAGGCGTTCTCTACCCTCGGCAGACTTGTGCAAGATGTCTAGCCAAAAGAAAAACCAGGTTTCTCGAGGAAACCTGGTTTTTTTATCCGCCGATCTGGGCAAGGAGTTTTCGATAATCGTCCGCATTGGGTGGGTTCATCATCAGTATCTGATTGATGGTGGCGATGGCGCCGTCCTTGTCTCTGGAGGTGAGCAGGAGTTCTCCGGCGGTATCTAATTGCGCGATGGCTTCCTCCAGCCGCCCGGCCCTGTGATAGCCTGCAGCCAGCGCGCGCCGCAGGGCAGGTTGTTCGCCGTGTTCGTTGACCAGTTCTTCGAGGAAGGGGACCGCCTGCCCTTCCTCTCCCTGGCCCTCGAGGTACGAAAGATAACTTTCCATCTCCTCGAGCGCTTTCGGCAGCTGCGCCATGCGCAGGTTCAATTCGATCAGGGTCTTACGGATGGCTGCGTCTTCGGGGTTTAGGGTGCGGATCTGTTCGAAGATGCGGATGGCCTGTTTCCAGTCCAGCCGTTGCATGTCAATATCGGCCATGCGGTGCAGAATGTGAATGTTCCAGGCGCGGTCGGCATTGGATTGCTGGACAAAACGCAGGGCGGTGGTGTAGGTCTTGCGCGCCATGTCGAGTTCGGCCAGGCGGTAATACATGCCGGCCAACTCGAGGTATTCGTTGATGGCGTCGTTGACCAGTCCGCGTGCCGCAAGCTGGTCTATCAGACGCGAGCGGGCGGTCAGGTCCATGGGCGCGAGCGCGATGACGCGCTTGAGGAGTTTGGTGGCCTGGTTCGCCTCACCGCGCGCTCCGTACGCCTGCGCGGCGGTTGAAAATTTTGCGATCGCTTCCGGTGTGCGTCCTTCCTGCACGAGCAGGTCGCCCATCAGCGTGTGCAAGGGCAGGTATTGCGGGGCGTGGATCACTGCGTCGAAAGCCGCGTCCATGGCAGAGCGCAGGTATCCCTGCCGCGCCAGTTGGTGAATAACGTTGATGCTTTCAAGCACCTGGCTGCTCTGCGCCTGCATGACGATCTCAGCCAGCGGCAGCGGAATCTCGCCCTCGGCGCGCGGCAGCTGTTCGCGGGCTTTCATCAGATGTTCGCGCCAATCGGCGCGCATGAGCATCTTGTGGATGTTCTCGCACAGCGACTTGAAGGCGCCGTCATCCGTCTGTGTGGATTGCGCCTCGAGGATCGGCTCGTAGAGCTGGCGGACCTCATCCGCGAGTTCCGGCGCGACCACCAGCGAGTCGGCAAGTTTGAGGGCTTCGAGGTATTCGATGGCCGCTTCCTTGTAGCGCGCCAGTTTGAGGTGGATCTGCCCCAGCAGCAAACGCGCAGCCAGCGCAAAGTCGGCATGCTTGACGGCATGTTGGATATTACGCTGGGCGCTTTCGAATCGCTCCAGTTTGAAGCGCAGTAATCCGAGGTCGAAATACGCGGCCGAATGTTTGAACCCGGCCTCGATGGCTTGTTCCAGTTCTTCGGCGGCTTGCAATTCCTGGTTTTTCGTCTGCGAATCGATGGCCTGGCCGAGATGCAGCACCACGCGCGTCTGTTCGGCCTGTTGCAGCGAGAGTTGTCCGGTGCCGCGCACAATGGCTTGCAGGCCGCGTCTTTCCAGCGCCGCAGGATTGTCATCGCTGTATTCGAACAAGGCCTCGGCGAGGCGGGTGAGCGCCTTCTGACGCGCCTCCATCAGTGGGTCCATGCCGCTCGAAACGGGACGCGTCGGCGCGTCCAGCTGTTTCACCTGCGACATGCGGATCGGCCCGGTTCCGCCTTTTGGACGGACGGGTTTGGGGAGCAACTGCCCCGATTTCAGCAGCGCCTGCGCCTGTTTCGCCTCGGGGCTGTGCGGCATCAACTGCAGGGCCTTGTTGATTATCTCTTCCGTTTTTTCGACATTTCCCGCGCGTTGAATGAGACTCGCGACCGCAAGATATTCTGTGACGGCCGGCTGGATGTGGCCGAGCCGCTCGTGCGTCAACGCAAGCCGCGAGTGCGCCAGCAGGTGGTCGGGGTTGAGCGTGGTGACGCGCGCCCAGTTTTCCATCGCCTTTTCGATCTCGCGCTGGTTGATGTATTTCTCGGCGGCGCGCATGGCCGCATCCATCGCGGTTTGCAAATCGCCGAGCCGCTCCGAAAGTTGGGCGACGCGTTCCATTGAGATCGGATCGTCGGGAGAGATCTGGGCGACGCGTTTGTAGGTGTCCAGCGCCTCCTCGAAGCGCGATTGCTGGTAGAGCGCCAGCGCCAGGCTGCTTAATGCCTTGGGATGATTGGGAAATTCCTGCAAGGCGGCACGATACGAAGCCGCGGCTTTTGCCCATTGCTGGTCCCAGGCGGCCGAGTGGCCGTCATTCATGGTTTTTTGAAAAACGTCTTCGCGTCCGGACATGAATATATTTTACCCTACAACCATTTCATCGCTTTGAGATTGGAACAACAGACTAGCAGACTAGCGAACTAGGAGACTAGCCAACTAGGAGACTACCACCATCTCGCCCCAATTCGAACCCGCGCGGGCTTCTGTCTCCAGGGGGATGTTCAACGGGTAGGCGGATTCCATCACCTGCCGCACGACTCGCACGGTCTCATTCAATTCGGCCTGCGGACATTCGATCACCAACTCGTCGTGGACTTGTAACAGCATTTTGCCGTTTAATTTTGCCTGCGCCAGCGCGTGCGGAATCTTCAACATGGCGATCTTCATGATGTCGGCGGCGGTTCCTTGAATGGGTGCATTGATCGCTTCGCGCTCCTCGCGGTTCTTCATGGCCTTGTTCATCTGCGATTTGAGCGCCGGGAAATATCTTCGCCGACCGAGCAATGTTTCCACGTAGCCATCCGCCGCCGCCGACTTGCGAATCCCATCCAGGTAGCGTTTGACGCCGGGAAATTTTTCAAAATAGGCTTTGACGAAATCCTCCGCCTCCGCCAGGGTCAATTCCGTCGAGCGCGTCAGCCCGAAGGCGGACATGCCATAGATCAACCCGAAGTTGATCGCTTTCGCATGACGGCGCATATCCCTGGTCACTTTTTCGAGCGGGATGTTGTAGATGGCGGCCGCGGTCGTGGCGTGGATATCCTGTCCCGCGCGGAAAGCCGCCTGCATGGATTCATCGCCGGACATGTGCGCGGCGATGCGCAATTCGATCTGGGAGTAGTCAATCGAAATGAGCGCGCTGCCCTGCGGCGCGATAAATGCGTTGCGGACTTTTCTTCCCAGTTCAGTGCGGATTGGAATATTTTGCAGATTCGGATTGTTCGAGGAGAGCCGCCCGGTCACCGCGCCGATCTGGCTGTACGAAGTGTGCACGCGATGCGTGGCCGGGTCTGCCGCTTCGGGCAACGCGTCCAGATACGTGGATTTGAGTTTCGAGAGTTCGCGCTGTTCGAGGATCAGGTCCACGACCGGATGCTGCCCCGCCAACGCTTCCAGCACACTCGCGTTGGTCGAGTAATGACCGCTGGCCGTCTTCCAGGAGGCGTCGGCTTTGAGTCCGAGTTTGTTGAACAGGACATCCGAAAGTTGCTGTGTCGAATTAATGTTGAAAGCCCTGCCGACCATTTCATAGACTTGCTTTTCGATCTCGGCGAGTCGCTTCGCCAATTCGACGGACATGGTTTTAAGGAACGGCAGGTCGAGCATCACGCCTTCCATTTCCATGTCTGCCAGCACCGGCGTGAGCGGAAGATCAATTTCCTCCAACAGTCTTTCGCCGCCAGGGATTCGTCTCAACTCGGCCTGCATGACCGGCGCGAGTCTCAACGTGACCTCGGCATCCGCCGCCGCGTACGCCGCCGCCGATTCGATGGCGACCTCCGCCATGCTGATTTGTTTTTTGCCTTTGCCGATCAAATCTTCGATGTGAGTCATCTCATCGCCGAGACGCGCAAAGGCCAGATTTTTTAAACCGAGATTCCGCGAGGCGGGGTCAACGATGAATTCCGCCAGCATCGTGTCGCAGGTCAGCGGCGAGACGCGCAGGCCCAGTTTGGCGAGCATGATGAAATCATATTTGGCGTGGTGCGCCGTCTTGCCGATTTTCGGGTTCGTCATCGGCGCGCGCAGGGCTTCGATCACATCTTCGAGAGGCAGGTTTGTTCCGCTCGAATGCCCGACCGGAATGTAATAGCCCTGTCCCTCCTTCACGGCCAGCGAGAGGCCGACGATCTCTGCCCGCATTTCCTCGGTGGAAGTGGTCTCGGTGTCGAAGGCGATTAACTTCGCGGCGTTCAATTCGCTGACGAGCGCCTTGAGATTCTCCGGCGAGTCCACGATGACCGTTTCGAGATTCGATTCGATCCTCGGCGCGACGACCACGAGCGGGACATTCTCGAACATGGACATCTGCTGCCCAGCCTGCATGGAAGTGGTTGGCGCGGAGGCTGCGCCGCTTAACCTTTCGAGTGATTTGATCAGCGACTTGAATTCGAAGCGTTCAAAAAATATCATGAGGCGGGCTGTGTCGAAATCGTGCGCCTTTGCTTTTTCCAGATCGAACGTGATATTTACATCCGTTTTGATTTTTGCGAGATCATAACTCAGATAGGCGGTGTCTTTGCTCTCTTCGAGTTTCGCCTTCCAGCGTTTTTCCACCTCATCGAGATGAGCATAAATGGAATCGAGCGTGCCAAATTTTTCCAACAGGCCAACCGCCGTCTTTTCGCCCACGCCTTTCACGCCGGGGATATTGTCGGAGGCGTCGCCGACGATGGCTTTGTAATCCACCACCTGCTCCGGGCGGACGCCGAGCTTGCGCACCACGTCCGCATCTGTGATGTAGGTCTGGTCGTCGCCTGCGAGGTAGACCGCCGTCCGTTCACCGACCAGCTGCAACAGGTCGCGGTCGCCGGTGATGATCTTCACGCCCAGCCCCCGCCCGGTCGCTTGCTTTGCCACCGTGCCGAGAATGTCGTCCGCCTCGAAGCCTTCCACCTCCAGGCGCGGAATGTTGAAAGCATCCACCATCTCGCGGATGTGGCTGATCTGCTCGCGCAAGTCATCCGGCATTTTGGCGCGTGTCGCTTTGTATTCGGGAAAAAGTTTGTCGCGGAAGGTCTTGCCGGTATCGAATGCAATCGCCAGATATTCCGGCTTCTCCTGTTCGAGAATACGCATCAGCTCGCGCGCAAATCCGTAAATGCCCGCCGTTGATTCGCCTTTCGATGTCTGCCAACGCGAAGTGTTTCCTCCGCCCGCTGTCAGGGCAAAGTACATGCGATAGGCCAGCGCGTGTCCATCAATGAGGTAAAGTATGGGAGGCATGGGGTTGGTCGCCTGGTCTCTGGGTCTGACGGTCTTTTAAACGGCCGGTGTATTGGAAATAAAAAACGCAGAGCGGTGGAGTGTGCCTCTCGCTCTGCGCCGCATTCATGCGGATTGTATCACTAGTTCTGTTCCAGCGTTTTGAGCATCTGGCGATAGATGCCCGGCGCGCAGGCCAGGATCGAATGCGGGGGCTTCATGTAATCTGCTTTGCCGTTGATGGCGGTGACACGCGCCCCGGCCTCCTCGGCGATCAACCCGGCCGCGGCGATATCCCAGGCGCGCAACGAAAGTTCCCAAAACCCATCCAGCCGCCCGGCGGCCACGTAGCACGCGTCCAGCGCGGCCGAACCGAGGCGGCGCACCCCCTGCGAGGCGCGCGCGAAGCGGCCAAAGTATTCGAGGTTGTTCGGCTTGACGGTCCAGGCGTCGTAGGGAAAGCCGGTCACCAGCAGCGACCTGCCCAGTTCGGTCGCGGAGGACACCCGTGTGGCGCGCCCGTTTAAGAGCGCGCCTGTTCCGCGTTCCGCTGCAAACATCTCGTCGCGCATCGGGTCGTAGACCGCGCCGAGTTGCGTTTTTCCATCCCACGCGCAGGCAATGGATACGCAAAAGATCGGCACACCATGCGCATAATTCACCGTGCCGTCGAGCGGGTCAATGTACCAGGTCAGGCCGCCGCTTCCGCTTTGGCCGCTTTCCTCCGCGATAAATTGACTGTCGGGCCAGCGCCCTTTTATTTCGCCCAGTAAAAACGTTTCGGACCGATGATCCACCTCGGTCACGAGGTCAATCACGCCTTTGAATTGGACCTCGTGATCCTGGCCATAACCGTCGCGCAGAATCTTGCCCGCCGCGCGGGCGAGGGATTCCAGATCGGAGAGAGAGGGGAGATTCATAATTCCTTTTTCTTTCCATCCCGCGAGGATGAGCCGGATTCCCAGCAGTTCACAAAAGCCCTGTGTAGATTGCGGGACGATTCGTTCCGCGCCGATATGATTTTTGAAGCATGCCGTCTTTGGGATTGGCAATCATGCCCCATCGCCGTTCCAAATGCGGCGGCCAAGCGCGGACAATGCAAATTCCACGGCGAGGAGCGCGGTCTGATTTTGCGCGTCGAGGATGGGATTCACCTCCACCAGGTCCATGCCGAGGAGTTTCCCCGTCTCCGCGACCAGTTCGCAAACGAGGTGCCCCTCGCGCTGGGTGAGGCCGGCCGGGACGGGAGTCCCGACGCCCGGCGCGTGACGCGGATCGAGCGCGTCCATATCGAAGGAGAGATAGATGCCGTCCACGTCGCGGCGGACGCGCTCGATGGCTTTCATCACGCACTGGTACATGCCGAGACGGTCAATCTGTTCCATGCTTTGCACCATCACGCCTGCCTGGCGCAGGTTGTCTTTTTCGCCGGGGTCGAGGTCGCGCGCGCCGATGACGGCTATCCGCTGCGGGTCCACGACGGGAAGCGCCTCGTCCCATAGCTGAACGAGGCGCTGGTCGCCGAGTCCGGCCAGCGCGGCCAGCGGCATTCCGTGAATGTTGCCCGAGGGGGTCGTTTCATGCGTGTTGAAGTCGGCGTGCGCGTCCACCCAGATGATTCCGAGTTTCTTGAATTTGGCAACGCCGCGAATGGAGGCAAATGCCAGGCTATGGTCGCCGCCGAGGACGAGCGGAAAATGCCCTGCCTGCACGCTGGTGGAGACTGCGCCCGCCACACGCCGCCCCATCGGGACGATGCAATCAATGTATTTTAAATTCGGTTCGGAGATTGAACACATCTCCGCGATGGCGACTTCCACGTTGCCTTTATCTTCCACCGCGTAGCCGAGTTCTTCGAGACGCGGCTGAAGGTGGGCATAACGGATGGCGCTGGGTCCCATATCCACGCCGCGGCGGTCTGCGCCGAGGTCCACGGGGACGCCGATGATGTCAATTTGCATGATCATCTCTCTCCATTCCACTCGTCAATTAACCGTTCAAAAAAATCGTCGAGATATTCCAGGCGCGCCTGCGCGATCGTGCGCGCGGTTTCCGTGTACATGCGTTCGCGGACGTTTCTCAACTTGAAGAGATGCTCGTGATAGGCGCTGTGCGGCTCGCCCTCGATCTCTTTTCCTGTCTCGATAAATTGTTTCGACGGCGGAACATACCAGGGAGCGTTTGCCAGCGAGGCATAGCCGATCACGCGCGCGACGCCGATCGCGCCCAGCACATCCAGTTTATCGGCGTCGAAGAGGATCTGCGCCTCAAGCGTTTCGGGCGCTTCGTTTCCACGATACCGATGGGCGCGAATGCAATGCTGCACGGCCGCGATGCGCCCCGCATTCCAGCCTTCGGAGGCAAGGATCTGCGCCGCGAATTCCGCCGAGGCATGCTGATGCTCTGCGCGGGATTCGCCGCCAGACGCCGCGCCCTGCGCGTCGTGCAGTAACGCGGCGGCGCGGACGATCTGCAGGTCGGCGCCCTCGGCTTCGGCGATTCGTTCCGCCATGCGCTGGACGCGCAAAACGTGATCGAAATCGTGGACGGCGTCCGCGTCCGCGTACCAGAAGCGGGCTTGTTCGATGGTGGGCATGGAACTCCTGAAACGGCGATTATAGCATTGGCACTGTTCCCCTCAACGGGTTTTCGACCCGCCCTGCATGGCTTTCTCAAAGTCGGAAGAGCCTCAACGCGAATGTCGCGAATTAGCGAATGGCACGAATAAACCCAAGAAAATTTGCGAAATTCGCCCATTCGCGTTATTCGCGTTCCAAAACAGATAATCTGTCAAGCGACTTTGAGAAGACCATAACCCGCCCTGACATCCCAGCGTTCCGAATCTGATTCCTTGCACCGCGCTCCGCCAATGGGTATACTTGCGCCCATGACTCCGATCCCCACACACATCGGCCGCTACGAGGTTAAATCAGAACTGGGACGCGGCGGCATGGCCACCGTATATCAGGCGCATGATCCAAGTTTTGACCGCGAAGTGGCGATCAAGATGCTGCCGCAACAATTTCTGCACGATCCGCAGTTCCGCATCCGCTTCGAGCGCGAGGTCAAAACCATCGCACAGATGGAACACCCTTCCATCGTACCGGTCTACGATGTGGGGGAGGACAACGGCCAGCCCTACTTTGTGATGCGCAACATGACCGGCGGTTCCCTCGAAGAGCGGATCAAAAAGGGCGCGTTCTCTGTGCAAGACACTGCGCGCCTGGTAACGCGCCTTGCGCGGGGGTTGGTGTACGCACACAAGAAAGGCATCGTTCACCGCGACCTTAAACCCGGCAACGTGCTGTTCGACGAAGGCGGCGACGCGTTCATCTCCGATTTTGGCCTGGCAAAACTGATGGATGCGGCCCCAAACATGACCGGCAGCGGGGTCATCGGCACCCCGGCCTACATGAGTCCCGAACAGGCGCAAGGCAGCAACGTGGATGGCCGCAGCGACATCTACGCCCTCGGCGCGATCATTTACGAAATGCTGAGCGGCGAACATCCCTACAAGGCCAACACCCCGATGGGCGTGGTTCTCAAACACATTACCGACCCGGTGCCGGAGATTCGCCGCGATCACCCCAATATTCCGGCCGAGGTGGATGAGATCATCAAAAAGGCGATGAACAAAAATCCAGACAAACGCTATGCCACTGCAACCGATCTGTCGCAAGCGCTCAACCAGGCGGCCTTTGGCGAAACAGACGCGTCAAAGAAAAGCCCCAGCAGCGGTATCCTGTCCGGCGGTCTGACGCGCAACAAAAAGAACATCTGGATTGGCGTCATCGTACTGGCGTTGATCTTCCTCGCGGTGGCGGTTAATCTGCTTTTGGGCAAACCTGCATCCGCGCCCGCGCCCGACGCGACGTTCACCCCGGCCGCGTCGCGCGCGAGCGAAACGGCGCTTCCCTCCACCGCCACCCTGCCTCCGCCCACGGCTACTGTCGCGGAAATTACACCCACCCTCATCCCCAGCGCCACTCCCCTACCGCCCGGCGCGCTGGACAAGATCGCTTTCCTCTCTGCCAACGATGTCTGGTGGATGAACCCGGACGGAAGCGCGGCCTCGCCGCTGAGCGGCGATGCTGCCCCCAAGGAAAAACTGGCGTGGCTGCCGGATGGAAAGACCCTGACCTACCTGCGCGGCACCTGCGTCTACCTGCTGGATGTGGAGACGCGCCTGGCAACGCGGGTCAACTGCTTTAACGCGGAACGTCTCGATGGATTCCGCGTCTCGCCGGATGGCAAGCGGGCGGCCATCAGCATTGACCTGCAGCTGATCATCGTCCCGTTCAACGCGGAGGCGATCGGCCGCGCCGGAAACCGCATTGCCCTGTCGAGAATCGAAGGCGCCTGCGTCTACAATCGCCATTCGGTCAAGGATGTGCGCTGGTCACGCGATGGAAAGAAGCTGGCCTTCATCTATCTCGATACCACCGCCCAGCCGGTGGACCAGATTCAATTCATGGATGTATCGGCCTGTCCTCCGGCGGCGCCCGCCAGTTTGGGTGCCCTGCCCGGCAATACGTTTGTGATCGAGGGATTCGATGAGAGCGGCGAACTGCCCTCCTTCGATTGGGATGGCGAGCGCCGGTTCGTCTTCAACGATTTTGTCCGCAACGAAGGCTTCGGCAACCTGTATTATTTCGATTCCAAAACCGGGCAGGGCGGCAAAGTGAACCCGCTGCAGGGAAAATGCTGTTATCGCGACGCGCGCTTCAGCCCCGATGGAAAGTATGTGCTGTTCGCCTTTCAGGATATGTCGCTCGGCCAGAAGGCTGTGATCCAACTGTACTTCGTGGAATTCGATAAACTCATCCAGGGCGAAGCGGGCGAACCGCTTGCGCTCCCGATTGGCCTATTTCCCGACCCGCGCTCCGCGCCGCAACCGGCCTTGAGACTCATTCCATAATGATTTTATAGAGCGAGATGACATCTCGCTCTACTTTTTTCACGGGTACAATTACCTCATGGGTACGCTTTATCTGGTCGCCACTCCCATCGGCAATCTCGAAGATATGTCCCCGCGCGCGCTGCACGTTCTACGCGCGGCGAAGCTCATCGCCGCCGAGGACACGCGCCACACGCAGAAACTGCTGACGCGCTTCGATATTCACACGCGCCGCACAAGTTACTACGAACACAACAAACTTCACAAACTGGACGACATTCTTGCCGCGCTCGCGGAAGGCGACGTGGCGCTCGTTTCGGATGCGGGAACGCCGGGCATCAACGATCCCGGCTACGAACTCGTCTGCGCCGCGCTCGCTTCAGGCTTCGACGTGCGGCCCGTGCCCGGTCCTTCCGCGCCGATCGCCGCGTTGAGCGTCTCCGGCCTGCCCACAGATACATTCCTGTATCGCGGTTATCTGCCTCACAAATCCGGCGACAGGCGTAAATTTGTGGAGCAAATTGCCGGTTTGCCCTACACGTTGATCTTCCTCGAATCTCCGCACCGGCTGGCGGCCGCACTCGAAGATTTGCTATTCATCCTCGGCGACCGTCCCATCTGCGTGGCGCGCGAGATGACCAAGATGCACGAAGAGTTCTGGCGCGGGAGGTTAAGCGGCGCGGTGGAGCATTTCAAATCCAGTGAAGTGCGTGGAGAGTTTACGTTGGTGGTGGGGGGGCAGTTATCAGTGATCAGTGATCAGTGGACAGAGGAACGATTGCTCGATGCCATCAAAGTGGAATTGAAGCAGGGCAAACCGGCGAAGGAAATTTCGGCGACACTCGCCAGGTCCAGCGGATGGAACAGGAAGGATGTGTACGCAAGGGTGAATCAGGTCAAGTGACTGATGCTATAATTCCCGGCATGGACAAGATCAAGATTCGCGTTCCTCGCAAGCAACTCGCGGAGTTTTGCCGCCGCAACCATATCCGAAAACTGGCATTCTTCGGCTCTGTCCTGCGCGACGATTTTAGTCCGCAGAGCGACGTGGACGTGCTGGTCGAATTCAAGAAGGGAAAGACACCCGGCTTCGCTTTCTTTGGAATGCAGGAGGAACTATCCAAAATCCTACAGCGCAAAGTGGATTTGAATACACCGGGATTTCTGAATAAATATTTTCGTGAGCAGGTTCTGCGTGAGGCGAAGGTGGAATATGTCGAGGCATGACCCAACCGTAGCCTTGAAACACATGCTCGATTATGCTCAGAAGGCGGTTACCTTATCTCGCGGTCGGAAAAGAAGCGAACTTGATGAGGACATCACGTTCAACCTTGCATTGACGCGGGCGGTCGAGGTTATTGGCGAGGCCGCCAATCGCGTCCCCGAGGAAATTCAGCGTGACCATCCCGAAATTGCATGGACAGAAATGGTCGGCATGAGGAACAGGCTGATCCACGGCTACGATGATGTGGATGTGGATTTTCTCTGGGGTGTTGTCAAAAACGATTTGCCAGCGCTGATCGGCCAATTGAAACGTATGCTGTGATGCTGAATCTCGCCAAGTCAAGCGGATGGAACAGGAAGGATGTGTACGCAAGGGTGAATCAAACCAAGGGATGGTCTGCCCGTGAAAAAAACAAAGAAGGCAAAATGATTCCATGACAACTCCGGTTTGTGACTATGAAGGCTCCGATTACCAGACCTCGTTCTGGGACAAGGGCGGGCGCGCGTATGAAGATGCCGCCGAAGCGATTGCCCTGAAACACCTCCTCCCCAAAAGCGGAAAACTCATGCTCGAGATCGGCGCGGGCGCGGGACGCAATACGCCGCGTTACTCCGGCTTCGAACGCATCGTGCTGCTCGATTATTCGCGCACGCAATTACAACAGGCGCAGGCGCGTCTCGGCGTCTCTGATAAATACATCTACGTCGCGGCGGACGCCTATCGCCTGCCCTTCGTGGACGGTCTCTTCGACGGCGCGACGATGATCCGCGCCCTGCATCACATGGCCGAGGCGACCAAAGCCATTGGCCAGGTTGCGCGCGTCCTGCAACCCGATTCTGTTTTCATCCTCGAGTTTGCCAATAAGCAGAACCTCAAATCCATTTTGCGCTGGCTGGCCCGCCGTCAAAGATGGAATCCGTTCACGCGCGAGCCGCTCGAATTCGCCGCGCTGAACTTCGACTTTCATCCGCGGGCGGTCTTCGACTGGCTGGCCTCCGCCGGCTTCACCGTCGAGGCGAAGCGGACCGTATCACACTTCCGCCTCGGCCTGCTCAAACGCAGCATCCCGGCAAAGTGGCTGGCCGCGCTCGACGGTCTCTTTCAACCGACAGGAGAATTATTCCAACTCACGCCGTCTGTGTTCGTGCGCGCGCGGCGGGTAGGTCGAGATAATATCTCGACTTACAACGATTTTTTCCAATGCCCCGAATGCGGCCAGCATCCGCTCGTCTCCCATGCGGACGGTCTGGCCTGTCCCGCGTGTGGAGGCGTGTATCGCCTGCGCGACGGCATTCATGATTTCCGCGTGCAACAGTAACGCAGCTGCTTGAAAACTGAGACACTCAATAAAAGACTTAAGAAACACCCTCTGAGCCAGGGACTGTTCCGGCAACGTCTGGAAGCCTTTCACTTCCTGGTTAACGCCCATGCTGGGCGCGTATGATTTTTTTACTTCAACATCGGCATCTTGATGCCATGCCGTTTCGCCGCCGCGATGGCGATCTCATATCCCGCGTCAGCGTGTCTCACCACGCCCATACCGGGGTCTGTCGTCAGGACTCGTTCCAATCGCCGCGCGGCTTCAGGAGTCCCATCTGCGACGATTACCTGCCCCGCGTGTTGCGAGTATCCCATGCCGACTCCGCCGCCGTGATGGAACGAGACCCACGTCGCGCCGCCGACGGCGTTGATCAGCGCGTTGAGGATCGCCCAATCCGAGATCGCGTCTGAGCCGTCTTTCATGGATTCTGTTTCACGATTCGGCGAAGCGACCGATCCTGAATCCAAATGGTCGCGTCCGATCACGATCGGCGCTTTGACTTTGCCGCTCGCAACAAGTTCATTGAACTTCAAGCCTGCCTTCACGCGCTCGCCATATCCAAGCCAGCAAATGCGCGCGGGCAATCCTTGAAAAGGAACTTTCTCGCGCGCCATTTTCAACCAACGATGCAGATGGGCGTCTTCGGGGAACAACTCCATGATGGCTTGATCGGTCGCGTAAATATCCTCTTTATCTCCAGACAATGCCACCCAGCGGAACGGTCCTTTGCCCTCGCAAAATAACGGACGAATATAGGCAGGCACAAAGCCGGGAAACTCGAACGCGTCACTCACGCCGTTGTTGAATGCTTGCTGGCGCAAATTGTTTCCATAATCAAAAACTTCCGATCCCGCGCGTTGAAATGCCAGCATAGCCTGAACATGCTTCGACATCGAGTCCATTGCCATCTTTTTATATTTTTCAGGATTCGACTTTCGCAATTCGTCAGCCTCTTTAACCGACAAGCCCGCTGGCACATAAAACAACGCTTCATGCGCCGACGTTTGGTCTGTCACCACATCGGGGACCACTCCACGCTTCGAGAGTTCGTCGTACACATCCGCCGCGTTGCCGATGAGGCCGATGGATTTCGGGACTTTTTTATCCTTGAACTCCTCCACGAGAGTCATCGCTTCTTCGAGATTGTCCACGACCATATCCACGTAACCGATTGCGCGGCGGCGTTCGGCGCGTTCGGGGTCAACTTCAACAATGAGTCCCACGCCTTCATTCATGGTAATTGACAAAGGTTGCGCCCCGCCCATGCCTCCCAAGCCTGCTGTCAGCACAAATTTGCCTTTGAGCGAATCCCAGCCTTTGAGTTTTGCCAACGCGCCGAACGTTTCGTATGTGCCTTGCAAGATTCCCTGCGTGCCGATGTAGATCCACGAACCAGCCGTCATCTGCCCGTACATGATGAGTCCCTTTTTGGCTAGCTCATCAAAGTATTCCCACGTCGCCCAATGCGGGACGATGTTCGAGTTGGCGATCAACACTTTCGGCGCGTCTTTGTGACTCTTGAACACAACGACAGGCTTGCCCGATTGCACAAGAAGCGTTTCATCTTCTTCGAGGCTCTTCAACGATTCGAGGATCGCGTCGAACGAGTCCCAATCGCGCGCGGCTTTCCCGCGTCCGCCGTAGACGACGAGATCGTCGGGCTTCTCCGCCACTTCGGGGTCGAGATTATTCTGGATCATGCGATAGGCGGCTTCGCTGAGCCAGTTCTTGCAGGTGAGATCAATGCCGCGCGGGGCGCGGACAGTTCGAGGTCCGGACATGATGCGTCTCCTTGTATGGAAAAAACTCACGGCTATTATATTGGAATTCCGTCACCAGTGGACTCACCGGTCCTGCAAGAAGGCCGTCTTGGTGTAGAATGAAAAAAAACATGCGACGGAGTCTGACATGACTGGCAAAAAAGGCGTAATTGGAATCTTAACCGGCGGCGGCGATGTGCCGGGACTCAACCCGGCCATTCGCGCCGTCACCATCCGCGCGCTGCGCGAAGGCTGGCAGGTGATCGGCATCCGCCGCGGCTGGGCGGGACTGATAGACGTGGAACGCGACCAGGACGCGGAGAACGGCAATAATTTCCAGCTATTGACCGAGGAAGTCGTCAATAAGGCCGGACGCACGGGCGGCACATTCCTGCATACGTCGCGCACGAATCCATCCAGAGTCCGACGCGACCGGCTGCCGCCTCACTTGCAGAAAAAATATACGAACGAAGTCAACGATTTGACCCCCGAAGTCCTGCAAAATCTCAGTTTTCTCGGCATTGACTATCTCGTTCCCATCGGCGGCGACGATACACTGAGTTACGCGGTGCGCATGTTCCAGGAAGGCGTGAAGGTCGTCGCCATTCCGAAGACAATGGACAACGACGTGCCAGGCACGGATTACTGCATTGGCTTCTCCACTTGCGTGACGCGCACCATCGAATTAACCAACAGCCTGCGGACGGTGGCCGGATCGCACGAACGCCTGCTCGTACTGGAGGTGTTTGGGCGCTACGCCGGATTCACGGCCCTGCTCCCGACCATGGCGGGCGCGGCCAACCGCTGCGTGATTCCCGAATATAAGTTCGACATCGAGAAGCTGGCCGATCTGCTCATGCTCGATCGCCGTTATAACCCCAGCAAATATTCAGTGGTCCTGGTGTCAGAAGGCGCCATGTTCAAGGGCGGCGAAATGGTTTTTGCAGACAAGACCACCGACGCCTTCGGCCATGCCAAACTTGGCGGAATGGGCGATCTCATTTCGGCGCGTCTCAAGGAATTGACCGCCCAGCACAACAAAGGCCGCATGGTGGATACCGTCACCCAGAAACTCGGTTATCTCGTCCGCTGCGGCGACCCCGACGCGATCGACTCGATTGTCCCCATGGCGTACGGCAACCTCGCGCTCGACTTGATCCTTAAATCCATGCACGGACGGATGGTGGTGCTCAAGAACGGCCGCTACGACAATATCCCGATAGACATCATCGCCGGTCGCAAGAAGGCTGTTGACGTGGAGCGTTTCTACAATTCCGAACGTTTACGTCCCAATTTTGAAAGCTTCGAGATGACGCCGTTGTTCATTATGACGAGCGACAAAATGTAAGCGATTAATTCTCTACCGTACGTGAGAAGATTTTTACCGCAAAGCACGCTAAGGTCGCCAAGTTAAAAAGGTTTTCTTTGCGTTCTTTGCGGGATTAGCGGTGCAAATGTACGGTAGAGAGGCGATTAAAAAAAGCGGCCTGCGGGATTCTTGCCCACAGGCCGCTTTTGCGTCCCTGTTTACGCTTTCGCTGTGACGGCCACCGGCGACTCGACGTTCACACTCTCGTGTTCCTCGATCGCGAAGCGATGGTCCACCACTTTCAAATAGCGCACACCGAGCGAGAAGGCGGTCATTCCGAAGCCGATCACGCCCATGCCCGCCATGATCTCGACCAGCGAAGGCGTGTACGAGGCGTAGGCCACCGTTGCTTCGCCGGGCAGGTAGGATAGCACGACCAGCAGGCCGCTCAAGTTCACATCCCAGCGATAGGCGACCACCCCGCCAACCACCATGAGCAGGGCGGCCATGCGCCAGAAGCGATGTTGCCGCGTGGACTGACGGAGCAGGAGGATCATCGGGACGATTGCGCCAATCAGCATTTCGCCGATCCAAAAATTGAAGGAGAGCGGCCCGCTGGTGACGAGGGCCAGCCCCTCCGAACGTCCGGGTTGATAGGTGTACGTCATGGCGAGCCAATCCCAGGCGCGGAAGTAGACGTAAGCGGCCAGCGCCCACCCAACGAAGTGCGCCAGGCGTTCGAGCAACGCGTCATTGACGCGGGCGCGCGGCGTCAGGCGCGAGGAGAACATCGAAGCGAAGATCGTCAGCGAGATGCCGCCGAGGATGGCCGAGAACATGAATAATACCGCCATCTCCGGCTTGTACCAGAAGGGACGCGCTTTTAACACACCATAGACCGCGCCCAGCGAGGACTGGTGCAGCATGGAAAGGCACAACCCGGCAATGGCGAGATACGGCGCGTAATGATGCGCGCCTTCCATCTTCGCCGCGATCTTCGGAAAGCGGCCGCGCAGCCATTCAAAGTTGGCGAGGATCGGCATGGTTTCGAACAACAGCACGGTCAGGTAAAGACACACGCACATGGTCACTTCCCACAGCAGGGAGTGCGTATTCCAGTAGACCATCGCGTGCCAAAAGCGCTCAGGCCGCCCAATGTCGAGCAGGAGCGAAAGCATGGCCATGCTGTATCCGATCAGGCCGATAAAGGTGGCGGTGCGCGCCACCGGCTCGTAGCGCTTGAGACCGATCAGATAGACCGCCGCACACAACGAGAACGCACCCGCGCTCAACGCGATGGAGGACAGGTCAATCGTGATCCACAAGCCCCACGGCACGAGGTCGGTCAGGTTGGTGACAACGAGCCCCTTCCAGAAGACAAGCAATCCGCCGGTCAGGCCAATGGCCAGCAACAGGCCGAGGAACCCCAGCCAGAACGTCCAGGCGTTGACCCGGTGTAATTTTGCGCGCAGTCTGGCGATCATGATTCCACCTCCAACTCCATTTCCTTTGGGTCGGCGGGCAGGTAGTATACGCGCGCTCCTGTGCCAAGTTCATCGCGCAGGCGATAGGAGGCGTGTTCCTTCAAAATTTGGCTGACCTCAGATTCGGGATCGTTCAGATCGCCGAAGATGCGCGCGCCGGTTGGGCAGACCACCACGCAGGCGGGGGTTGCGTCCGCGTCCACGCCGGGCATCTGCCCGTGCGCGAGTCCGCGATCAATGCGGTGATAGCAAAACGAGCACTTTTCCGGCACGCCGCGCGGACGGCGCTCCACTTCCGGCTCGCCCCATTCGGGGACTGTGGGATTCTCGCCTTCAAACTTCTTCCAATTGAAGACACGCGCCTGGTAGGGACAGGCCACCTGGCAATAGCGGCAGCCGATACACTTGTCATAGTCCATCATTACGATGCCGTCGTCGCGGTAGTAACTCGCGCCCACCGGGCAGACCTCCACGCACGGGGCCTTGGCGCATTGCATACACGGGCGCGGCAGGAAGACTTTGTGTCCCCCGAGTTCGCCGACTTCCGTGATCACATTCCATTGATTCTGCGGGGCCGTGTCGTTGTGCGCCTGACAGGCCAGGGTGCAGTAGCCGCAGCCGGTGCATTTCGATTGGTCAATCACCATGGCCCATTGATGCTTGCCGTGCGGCACTGAGCCGGAGGCCTCCGCGTTGCGGATCAAGCGCGACCCGGCAACCGCTGCCGCGCCCAAAGCGGCCACTTTCAAAATATCACGTCTAGAGAGTTGGTGGGGCATGGCTTACTCCTCGTTGTGGGGATGTCGTTTGGTGACGCGCTGATAGAAGCGTTCGAGCCATGGAGCCAGCACCATGCCCGCCGCGAGGCCGACGAGACCCGCGAAGCCCGCGTATCCCACCGGGCTGACCGGGGACGGCTCAGGCGCGACGGCGGTCAGCTGCGCTTCGGGGGCGGCAGGCACTGCGGGGTTGGCCGATGCGGTTCCACCTTCGGGCAGGGAGGCTTGGTCGGCCGCGCTGTGCATCTGGTCGGCATGACAGGTGGTGCAGGTCTTCAAATTGGCGTTGAACGAGTGATCGGGCAGGCTGTGCGGATCGCGGTTCTCGTCTTCGAGATGTTCCACATGGCAGTCAATGCACGAGACGCCGCGCTGGTGATGCTCGGAATAGGGAAACTCCATGCTGACTTCCTTGTGGCAGTTGATACACAACTGCGAAGCATCGGTCATGGCGCTGCCCTCGGCCGGTTGGATATCTTTCAACGAGGCGCTGTGCGGATCGTGGCAGACGGCGCAGTCCATTCCGCGTTGATAATGGGCGCTTCCCTGCCAGCCCTGCCAGCCGAAGCGCGTGTCGCTATGACAGCGCCCGCACAGATCTGGCGAACGATCCACACTGGCGGGTTCCTTTGGGTGTGTTTTGGGAACGTCGCCGTGACAGGCAGAGCAGGTAACCCCATCTTCCTCCCATGTGGCGGTGGCAGGATCGTAGCCGCTCACATGACAGACAAGGCACGCGCCGGGCTGCCCCTGCGCGCTCCACTCTTCCACAAAGACCGGGTCGGTGGTGGATTGTCCGTGCGGCCCCGCCTGCCAGGTGGTGACAAATTCGGTGTGGCAACCGGTGCATTGCTGGCTTTGCGCTCCGGGCTGCACGGGCGGGTCGCCTCCCTGTGCCTGGGCAAAGGCCAGCGTAATGCCCGCGCACAGCAAGGCAAACATCAGGGCGATGGTGAAACGTTCGATGCGGGAAAGCATATGCAAACTCCTCGGGTCAAGAGTGAACGGGGGCGGGGATCGGCGCCTGTCGGAAAACCACGCAGGTCAGGCATTCCTCGCATAGGTAGCCGTTGGGCAGGCGGTGCGCCTGCCAGCATGGTTCGGCGGATGTCGGCGACGGGCAGGCGCGTCTTTGCTCGGGCGCGCAGTTCTTCATGTCCCAGCAACGCGGCTTGTCAACCTGGACCGGGGCAGGCAGTTCCTTTGCCTCCTCCTGCCAGCGTTTATCCACAGCGCGCAGGATCACGATGGCGAGCGCCGTGATGAACAGCGGGAGCGCCAGACGGATCAGCAGGCCGGACACGATCGCGAGAGTAGAGTTAAACCATTCCATGGGGCGCCTCACCTGTGCGCCAGTCGGCGGAGGTCGCGGCTGCGCGTCCATTCGCCAAGCCCAAGCAGCGCCGCAACGGGAGCGATCACCCGCAGAAGAATATACAGTGCGAAAAACTCAAGGGCGTTCATGGCATTCTCCTTTCATGGATTTCGTCATTAGTGTAGGCGATTCGCTCTGGAATGTATATTCGTGCCTGACCCCATCTTTAATCCGGCGCTCAGTTAACACCCCATATCCAATCATGGGGAGAATCCCCCACGCGCACCCCATACGAATTGGAGGCGGGTTTGCAAAAAAAACCGCCGCGAAACGCGGCGGGGAACTACGCAACCATTGAACTGCGCTCGATCAGGCCTTAATGATCCCCTTGCGGATGGCGTAGCGCACCAGATCCGCGCGCGAGTGGAGTTTCAACTTACGCATGATATTCTCGCGGTGACGTTCCACCGTCTTCGGGCTGATGACCAGCGTTTCAGCGATGCGATTGTTCGCCGCGCCCTCCGCCAAGAGCGAAAGCACCTCCTGCTCGCGGCCGGTCAGGCCGTCCAGCGCGGGCTTGTTCTCCGCGGCGCGTTCCTGCGAGAGATAATCCTTCACCAGCAGTTTCGCCAGCGACGGATACAGGTACACCTCGCCCTGCGATGCGGCGCGGATGGCGGTCAGCAATTCTTCCGGCGCGGCGCGCTTCGGCACGTATCCGCTCGCGCCGGCCTCAAGCATCTTGAAGAAATATTCCTCGTCTTCGTGAATGGTCAACGCGACGATGGAAATATTTGGAAATTTGGATTTGATCAGGCGCGTGGCTTCGATGCCGGTCATGTCGGGCAGGCCGATGTCCATCAGGATCACGTCGGGCCGCGCGGAACCGGCCAGGATCACGGCATCTGAACCGTTTCCCGCCTCGCCGACGATCTCCACATCTGTTTCGCTGGCAAGCAGCATCTTCAGGCCGGAACGCACCACGGCATGATCGTCTGCCAATAACAGGCGAATCGTCATTCAGCCTCGCTTTCCTGCGGGTGAGAGGGGATCTTTACTTCCACTAATGTTCCTTGACCGGGCCCGGCTTCGATGATGACTGTGCCGCCGAGCAGACCGGCGCGTTCGTTCATGCCCGCGAGCCCGAGGGACGGACGGCTGGTCTGGCGTTTTCGCACAACGTCGGGGTCGAAACCCCGGCCGTCGTCGCGGATGGCCGCACGGATCTGGTCCGCTTCATACGAAAGTTGGATGAAGGCGCTGGTGGCCTCGGCGTGTTTGATGATGTTGTTCAAGGCCTCCTGCACAATACGGAAGGCGGCGATCTTGACTGTCTCGGCGATGGGTTTCTCTTCGCCGAAAATATCCACGCGGATCTTCAGCCCGGTGCGTTCGGCCACTTTGCCCGCATACCAACGGAGCGCCGCCGGGAGTCCGAGGTCGTCGAGGTGGGAGGGACGCAGGTCGCTGATCAGGCGCTGAAGTTCGGAGAGTGAATCGGCGGTCAGCGCTTCGAGTTGATGCAGCGTGTCTGGGGCGCGGTCGGGATTCTTTGTCAGCGTGGTGGCCAGACCGCGCAGGCCGAGTCCGATCGCCGTCAGTGATTGACCGGTTTCGTCGTGCAGGTCGCGCGCGATGCGCTGGCGTTCGGTCTCCTGTGCGGTCACCACGCGGCGGAACAGTTCCGCGCGCATGGTCTCGCGCTGTTCCGAGGCGCGCAGGCGTGCCTCCTGCAATTCGGCGATCTTGTGTTCGGTTTCCACCTGAAAGGCGCGCAAAAATCGGATCACGAAAAACGCGGCCGCGCTGGCGGCGACGGCGCGAAAGATCTGCACCGGAAATCCAACCAGCTCCAGGAAAAGGGGTTCGTTCAGAATGTTAGAGGGAATGAGCGGGCTGGGCGGGACGAATAGCTGTCCGACAAGGCCATACCAGCCGAAGGCTACCGCCGCCCACAAACTATCGCGCCCAAAAGTGACGAGACCGGCCTGGCGAAAGGCGCGCTGTTGAGCCACGAGTCCCACTGCCGCCAGAAGCGAGGCCGGGATGGCCAGCGCGTAGCGAGTCCAGGCGTCGGCAACGGCGAGCAGTTGCGCCTCGTGATAACGCCCCATGAAATTGGCGAGGCCAAAGACCCAGATGGTTTCCAGCGCGAGCGGCACGATCAAACTGACGCGTTGGGCGGTTTCGGTTTTCGAGAGCAGGAAACTTCCAAAGGCGGCCAGCGATAAAAATGAAAAGGCCAGCAGGGCCAGTTCCACGCCGGACAGGAACGGATGATTCGAATGTCCCAGTTGCAGGAGAATGTGGTCGAACATGGCCAGCCATTCGTGCAGAGCATGCACGAGGCCGAATCCGATCAACGGCCGCAGGGCCTTTCGTAAACGCTCGTCTGCCGAGCGGCCGCCTTCGAAGGCAACCAGCAGTCCCATGCTGAAGAAGGCCAGTCCGTAAAGAAAGTAGACAATGGTCGTGGTCAGCATGGGGTGGATACCTTCCTTTGATCAAGGGCGCGGCGCTGCAGATTGGTTTACTCCTGTTCGTCATTCTGTCGCAGACGCGCGCCGCAGGCGCGGCAGAAGCGGTCTCCGCCGCGGGCGCGCGCCCCGCATTGCGGACAGTAACGCACCCCGGCCTCTGCCGATTCGTTGGGTGCGGTGTGACGCCTGCGCGCTGGGCGCACGCGCGGCTGGCCGCGCAAATAGAAATACAGCCCGCCCGTGATCAGCAGCACACCCAGGCCGCCCACCAACCACGGCAGGTACGTTCCGAGCGACACGCGCCCGACCGTGTTCGCATCCAGTTCGGGCGCGTCCAGCGGGACGAGAGAAATGCTCAGGTCATCGCTGCTCTTGCGATATCGAAATGTGATTGAGAATTCATCGCCCGCCGCAAAGGGGCCGAATGTGCCGGAGTGGTACGTGAGGTCTTCGGGCGCCGATTTCACATCGGCCAGCGGCGGCGCGATCTCCACCTGACTGGCGTCGTAGGGCTGCTGTAACTCCACGCGAAATGACTGGACGGCATAATCGCCCGGCCAGAGATACGTGAACTGACGCTGCCCGGCCTGTTTCGATAATGAAGGATCGTAATATTCCAGTTGAATGGCCGGGCCGGTCACCTCGATGGCAATCTTCAGCCAATCCCCCTCGACCTCGGTGGAAAAGTCAATTCCCTGGTCTGTGACCGAGGCGGCTGTCTGCCCCACCGCCACAACCGACGGTTCCCCGGCTACGGCCGGAATACGAAACGTCATGGTGGCAGGCAGGCTGGTCTGTGGCGAAACAACGATACGATAGATCACCAACACGCTGGGGCGGTCATATTCCGGCCAGATGGCAACGCTCACCTCGCTTAGCGCCTGAGCGGCCTGTGCGCGCACAAACTGAAATGAAAACAAGATCGTCAGGAGCAGGATGAACACAACAATGCGTCGCATGGAAACCCTCCGCAGAAAAATCTACGTGAATCTTACCACAGCGCCTTCCCCGCCGTCCGCCACTGCGCGCACCAACTGCCAGCAGGCGCGGTTGACCGGCGTCGCCACGCCATGCTCTTCGCCGATCCGCGTCACCGCGCCGCAAATGGCGTCAATCTCCGTCGGCGCGCCGCGCAGCACATCCTGCAACATGGACGAGTGATTCTCCGCCGTTTTATGCGCGACAGTTTCCGCCGCTTCCACTGGATTCGCAAACGGAAGCCGGATGTTTTGAGCGGAAGCGACGGCGGCGGTTTCTTCCGCAAGGGCGCGCATCAATTCGCGCGCAGAGGGGCGATTCAGCAATTCGCCATTCGAGACTCGCAACAACGCCGTGAGCGGATTGATCGCCGCATTGATCACTAACTTTCCCCAGACGAGAGACTTCGCATCCGCCACCACCTCGACCGTGAAGCGGGCGCTTCGTAGCATGCTTTCCACGTCCCCCATGCGCGGATGCGCCTCCAGCGAGACGACTCCCTCCCCGCCCGCGCGCGCCAGGCCGGGCGCAAGCAGAGTCGCGCCAGTGGTCGTCACGCCGAGGGCAACGCGTTCGCGTCCCAGCGACTGCGCGAGCATGTCATCGTTGCCGAGTCCGTTTTGCAATGTGACGGCGAGTCCGTCCGGCGCGAGACATTCCGCGAGTTGGCGCGCGGCGCGTTCGGTCTGCCAGGCTTTGAGGAGCACAAAAGCAAAACGGATGCCGGTCACCCGCTTTGGGTCACGGATGACGCGCACGCGCTGGACAGACTCGCGTCCATTCGAATCGATCAGGCGCGCACCGTCGCGTTCGAGCGCGTCGAGTCCAGCCTCCCATGTTCCGAGTATGGTCACGTCATGCCCCTGCGCGGAAAGCCGCGCGGCGAAGAGAGTCGCGAGCGCGCCGGTGCCGAGGATGAGGAGAGGTTGATTGTTCATGGTTGTTGCGAGGTGAGTAGACACGTCACCTGTGTACTTGTTTACTTGTGTACTTGTGTACGTGTGTACCTGTGTACGTGTGTACCTGTTTACCTGTGTACGCTTTTCACGAACGCCTCCCACTCCTCCTCTTTCATTTCCACCGAATGTTCCGCGCCGGGGAATTGACGCGTCTGCACATCGTCGAGATAATCCGCGAAGGCGCGTTTCATCTCGCCGTGGAAGTCGGCGTATTTTTTGACGAACTTCGGCGTGAAGCGGTCGAAGAGACCGAGCAGGTCGTGCGTGACGAGCACCTGTCCGTCACAACCCGCGCCCGCGCCGATGCCGATGGTGGGGATGGAAAGTTTTTGCGAGATAAATTCCGCCAGCCGCGCCGGGACCGATTCGAGCACGAGGCTGAACGCACCGGTCTCTTCGAGGATGAGCGCGTCTTCGAGCAGGCGTTTAGCGGCGGAGGCGGTCTTGCCCTGCGGACGGAATCCGCCGAGTTGATTGACAGATTGCGGCGTGAGTCCGAGGTGTCCCATCACGGGAATGCCCGCGCCGACAATGGCGCGGACGGCGTCGGCGCGCTCGCGCCCGCCCTCGAGTTTGACCGCGTCCATGCCGCCCTGCTGGAGGAAGCGCCCCGCGTTGCGCACAGCCTCTTCCACCGAAACTTGATACGACATGAACGGCATGTCGCCGATGAGGAGCGCGTATTGCGCGCCGCGCGAAACGGCGCGGCTGTGATGCAGCATCTCATCCATGGTGACCGGCAGTGTGTTGGCGTAGCCCAGCACAACCATGCCGAGCGAATCGCCGACGAGGATCGAATCGACTCCGGCCTGATCCTCCGCGAGCGCGGTGGGATAGTCGTAGGCGGTCAGCATGGAGATGATCTCGCCGCGTTCCTTTTTTTGGCGGAATGCGAGCGTGGTCATTTTTTTGCGCTGAGGCGCGCCGACAGAAACAGAGACAGGGGAAACAGAAACAGTAGACATGGTACCCTCCGGTAACGGTAGAGTCCGCTTGCGCTGCCCCCTGATGTGCGCGTGGGATGGATTTGGATTTCGCCGTCGCGTTCACGATGATACACGCGGCAGGGCGGATTATTCCACAAAACCGACTTTTCGCCTATAATAATTTTGTCTGAGTTTGGCTATCAAGGACTCTCAAGATTGAACCGCGAAGCACGCGAAGAGCACGAAGAAAAACAAAAGGTTTTCTTGGCGTTCTTTGCGACCTTAGCGGTTAGAAAAAATACCGCACAAGGAGACTCCCATGCGAAGAATGTTTGGCTTTTTGATCGGGATCGTGGTCGGATCGTTGGTCGGCTCGACGGTGGCGCTTCTGCTCGCGCCCGAATCGGGTGAGCAGTTGCGGGGCGAGATCCGCGCCCGGGGCGAGGGCTTCATGTCGGAGGTCCGCAATGCCGCGGACAGCCGCCGCATCGAATTGCAAAACCGGCTGGAGAATTTGCGCGCGCCGAGGGGGTAGAGGAGGTACGGGTTACGAGGTACGTATCTGTGTATCTACCCTATGTTCTCTGCGCGATGACTTCCTGATAAAACTCTCCCGCTCTCTGCATATTGCGCGCGTATTCCGCACGTTCGGCGATACGTTTTTGATTTAGACCTGCCGCTTTGGCGCGCAGGTCTTTGTTTTTAATCGCCTTGATGATCGCATTCGCCAGCGCGGAGGGACTGCCCGCGTCAATCAAGAGACCGTTTTCGCCGTCACGGATCCACTCGCGCAGGGACTCGAGGTCACCGAGGATGGGGAAGCATCCGCATGCCATGCCCTCGAGCAGGGTGTTGGGCGTCCCGTCGTGCGTGGAGGGCGAGACGAGGATCATCGCCCTTCGATACACGTCCGCCATTTTCTCGTGCGGGCGCGGCGCGAGCAGTTCGATTGATGTTTCGATTCCCAATTTGCGAATCCAATTTAATGCTTCGGGTTGACCATCCATGCTGGCGCAGACAAATTTTGCGTTTGGAATTTCTTTTAACACCAGCGGGATGGATTGGAAGAATGTGTCGTTGCGGACGTAGGCGCGGAAGCCGCGCGGGTTGAAGATGACCGGTTCATCGCTCAAGCGCGCGGGCGGAAAAAATAAATCCGTGTGGATGCCGCCGTTGCCCGGCGCGACGAATGTGGGCTTGGCGGAGTCGAGTCCCCACTCGCGGGCGAGGCGGATGTCGCGGTTGCAGTCGGCGTGCAGGGCGTCGGTCACGCTCATTGCCCGTTGTGTGTGATGACGCATGAGCGGCGTGGATGGCGCGTGCAGGGTGAAGTCATTGCCCCAGACGGAGACGACCAGCGGCGCGCGCAGGTTTGCATTGGCGGCGAGCATGCCTTCGTAGGGAATGCGCAGGGCGTGGACAAGGTCCGGCTGGAGGCGTTCGGCGATGGAGCGCAATCGTTGCGCGGCGCGGGGGAGAGTCAAGGGACCGAGCCAGTGGCGGAGTTGCGCGCGGAGGTGGAGCAAACGAGAGTCGCGTTGGGGTTGCCGGGAAGCGATTCGCCCGGCGCGTCCGCTAAAGGCGACAGGAGCAACCTCGAGGGAGGCGAGACCCGGCAGGGAGTCGCAATGAAATGTGGAGGCGAGGTGAACTTCATGCCCGTGTTGAATCCAGTATGCGATCCAACTACGGGAAGTGGGCGAACGCCCGTCGGCGACGAAGAGCAGTTTCATGTCAATTCCAATTGTAGTATATTTGCCGTGCGCGCGGCTGAGGTTGCGTCGAATTTTTTCTACAAGGATGAAATATGAAACAAATTTGTGTGGTTGGCGTGGGATACGTCGGTATTGTGACGAGCGCATGTTTTGCGGACCTGGGCAACAAGGTGGTCGCGCTGGATGTGAACGAACAGCGCATCCGGAATCTTAAAGAGGGCGTCATGCCCATTTATGAACCGGGCCTGGATGAGTTGGTGAAACGCAACGTGAAGGCCGGGCGGCTTTCGTTCACCACTTCGTACAGGGAGGCGTTGAACGGCGCGGAGTATGCCTTCATTGCGGTCGGGACTCCTTCGGGCGTGAACGGCGAGGCGGATTTGCAATATGTGGCGTCGGCGGCGCGTTCGATCGCGGAGAATATGTCGGCGCCGCTGGTCATCATCAACAAGTCCACGGTTCCGATCGGGACGGGAGACTGGGTGGCGGATATTGTGCGCGGCGCCCAGCCCAAGCCGATCGAGTTTGCGGTGGTGTCGTGTCCCGAATTTTTGCGCGAGGGCGCGGCGATCGGCGATTTTATGAGTCCGCATCGCACGGTGATCGGTTCGCTCGACAAGGACGCGGCGAACAAGGTGGCGCATTTGCATCTGCCTCTGCGCGCGCCGATCGTGATCACGGATTTGCGCACGGCGGAGATGATCAAGTATGCCAGCAACGCGTTCCTCGCGACGAAGATTTCTTTTATGAATGAAGTGGCTGACATCTGCGAGGCGCTCGGCGCGGACGTGAAAGAGGTGGCGGCGGGCATGGGCTATGACGCGCGCATCGGGCGTCACTTCCTCGACGCGGGTCTGGGCTGGGGCGGGTCGTGCTTCCCGAAGGACGTGCAGGCGCTGGCGTACATGGCGCGCGAAAAGGAATTGGACACGCCGATCCTTGATTCAACGATGAATGTAAATTATGAACGCCGCAAGTCTGCTGTGCAACGCACGCAACAAATGCTGGGCGGTTCGCTGAAGGGAAAAACGATCGGCTTGCTCGGTCTGGCGTTCAAACCCAACACGGACGATATGCGCGACGCGCCCTCGATTGACATTGCCAGCGAATTGGTGGAGGCGGGAGCGAATGTGCGCGGCTATGACCCGGTTGCGATGGAGGTGGCGCGCCCGCTGTTGCCCGCTGTGGAATTTCACGAGGATCCCTACGCCATGGCGAAGGGCTGCGACGCGCTGATCGTGGTCACGGAGTGGAACGAGTTCAAACATCTGGACTTGGAAAAATTGAAAGGCTTACTCAAGTCCCCGGTCATCTTTGACGGGCGCAATATCTATGAGCCGAAGTTGATGAAGGAAATGGGATTCAGTTACCGCTCGATTGGTCGAGGGTATAACGGGAAGTAGTTACGTGGTTAGATAGTTTGGTAGTTGCGTAGTTTGGTAGTTACGTAGTTTGGTGGTCTGGTGGTTGAGTCCGGCGGATGAGAGTCCGCCGGACTTTTTATTCAGGGAACACCTTCAAGGAGGTGTCAGGCTACAAGCCTGACCTGCGGTGGTTGCAAATTTGCAAACCCGGAGCGGGACAATTTGCATATAATTTTTCTCTACCGTACATTTGCACCGCTAAGCCCGCAAAGAACGCAAAGAAAACCTTTTTAACTTGGCGACCTTAGCGTGCTTTGCGGTAAAAATCTTCTCATGTACGGTAGAGAATATAATTTTATGGTTCTCCCGTTTTTAACGGGAAAAACCTTTGAAACACGAAGAAACACAAAGTCAACGAAGGAAAAGTCCTTACGGCTAAACGTCTTTCCCCCTTTGAGAGCCTTTGTGTACTTTGTGTTGAGGCTCTTTCCCGTTTATTACGGAAGAGCCAATTTTATTTGCGTGCAGGGATGCCGACGCTGAAGGAGGAAACGATGAAACAACAAAAATCAAATGAAGAGGACTTGAATCGACCATCCGGAATCAACGCCGGAGGAGATGCTTCCAATGTTTCTATTACGGGGGATGGGAACGTAGTCAATATCGGCAATACAGGAGATCCCCAGCCGGGGTCTTCAAAGAAAAAAACGGCGAAGAAATCCAGCCCATCCAGGAAGCCTTCCTCAAAATGGGAGACTGCCATCGTTGTCGCGCTGATCGCTCTCGCTGGGACAATTGTGACGGTTGTTGCACCGCTGATTGACAAGCGGATTCCCACACCCACCCCCGCGCCTTCTTCCACTCTTGTTGTCAACACCAGCGTACCTTCTGCGGCGATTACCAGCGCCCCAGAGGCAACACCTGCAACCCTGCCGCCAACGCTTACATGGACTCTGCCGCCAGCCAGCGCAACTCCCACGAGTCTGGTTGAAACAATGACCGCATTCTTACAGGCAAGCATGACCGAGGGAAAGGCTCCCCTAAACGTGAACTTCGACGCCCGGGCCTCCACTTTCCGGTTTGCCAACGGGGCCGCTGTCCCCTGCGGAGACAGCCTGCTGTGTTCATTTACGTTTACGGTCTATTTCAACAGCAAGGCGCAGGTCACGGTGGACAACAAAAGCGGAGTTTATTCCCATCCTTTCAATACCAAAGGCGAATACTTCGTCACGCTCTATGTCTGCCGCGGGACCGTCTGCGACGACGATGGGCTTGTCGTAACCATCCGGTAAGAGTAGAAGTCACGCTGCAAGCGTGACCTACGATTGACTCTATTTTATGGCAAGCCCAAATCCGCGTCGGTTTTGTCCGCGTCAGGGGTGAACAGCGGCTGACCAAATTTATCCACGCCGAATTGGGCGATGATGGATTGACCGGCCGGCGAGGTGACAAAATCCGCGAAGGCTTGCGCGCCCGCAAGGTTGACGTGCGCCCATTTTTCAGGGTTGACGACGATGACGTGATACATGTTCAACAAAATCGGATCGCCCTCAAACAGTATTTTCAAATCCACGTTGCTTTGATACGCGAGAAACGTGCCCCGGTCCACCAGGGCATAGCCCTGCTTCTCGGATGCGATGCTGAGCGTGTTGCCCTGTCCCTGACCGGTTTCGATATACCATGACTCGTCAAACGGATTCAGCCCGGCGTTTTGCCAGACGGTCTTCTCCTTGACGTGCGTGCCGGATTCGTCGCCGCGCGAGACGAAGGTCGAGGCGGAGGAGAAGATGGCAAGGAACGCGTCCGCCGCGGAGGTCTGGGCGTGAACCGAGGCGGGATCAGACTGCGGGCCGACGATGACGAAATCGTTGTGCATCACGAGGCGGCGGTCCACGCCCCAGCCGTCCGCCATAAATTGTTTTTCGGCGGCGGGCGAATGGAGCAGGATCACATCCGCGTTGCCCTGCTTTGCGATTTCAATAGCTTGGCCGGAGCCGGTGGCAACAAGAATCGCTTTGTATCCGGTCGCTTCGGTGAAAGCGGGGAGCAGAACATCGAGGAGACCCGAGTCCTGCGTGGAGGTAGTAGAGACCAGCAAAATCTCTTTTGTCGGTGCGGGAGTCCCGCAGGCGGTGAGGATCAGCAATAAAACAAGCAGAAGTTTTTTCATCATGACTCCAAACAAAAAGAGCGGCTCGTATGAGCCGCCCTTGTGATTGGGAAATTATATTACAGGAATTTACAAACCCAGATCCGCGTCGGTTTTGTCCGCATCGGGATAGAACAACGGCTGACCGAATTGCTCCACGCCGAATTGAGCGATGACCGCCTGCGTGGCGGGATCAATCAGAAAATTCAGGAACGCCATGGCGCCCGCGTAGTTGACCTTGCGCCATTTGTCCGGGTTGACCGTCATCACGTGATATACGTTTAACAGCGCGTGATCGCCTTCCACCAAAATTTCGAGTTGCAGGTTGGATTGGTTGGCGAGGTACGTGGCGCGGTCGGTCATAATGTATGCGCTCTTTTCGCTGGCAACGGTCAGCGACGCGCCCATGCCCTGCCCGGTTTCGAGATACCAGGCGGGTTTGTCGGACTGCGGGTCGAGTTCCGCCTTTTTCCAGAGGGCGAGTTCGGCTTTGTGTGTGCCAGAGTCGTCGCCGCGCGAGACGAAGGTCGCGCCGGAGGCGGCAATCGCCTGATACGCGTCCATCACAGGCATGCCCTTGATTCCGGCCGGGTCCGCGGCCGGACCGACGATGATGAAATCGTTGTGCATGACGAGCGCGCGGTCTTTGCCGAAACCGTTTTCCATGAACGTTTTTTCAGAGGAGGGCGCGTGGACAAGCAATACGTCGGCGTTGCCCTCCTCGCCCATCTTAAGGGCTTGACCGGTTCCAACCGCAACGGTCTGAACGGTGTAGCCGGTCGCCGACTCGAACATGGGGATCAACACATCGAGCAAGCCCGAATCTTGTGTGGAGGTTGTCGTCGCGAGGATCAGCGTCGGGTTGGCGGGCGCGCAGGCGCTGACGAGAATCATCAGCAGAAAAAGAATAGACAGAATACGTTTCATGGGACTCCTGGTAAAGCGAGATAGTATCTCGCTCTACAATAAAATTTGCTCACCGCTGTGCGCGGCGTTGTAGCCGGTCAGCAAATTAAGTTCATTGCGAAATGCCGCCGTTTGCAAATAATCGAGCAAAGGCGAAAGCGAGGCTTCGTTCTCGCGCGGCAAAACAAGATCGTAGCGTTCGTCGAACAACGGGATGAAGTCGAGTCCGTGTTGGTGCGCGGCGGCTTGCAGACCGATGGCGGCATCCGCTTTTTTGCTGGCGATGAGCGACGCGGCTTCGCTGTGAGTCTTGACCGTGCGTTCATAGCCGGAGATGCGAGTCGAGTTGATGCGGCGGCGTTTGAGTTCCGCGTCGAACCACAGACGTGTGCCGGACCCGCCGTTGCGGTTCACGAATCGGACCGTGGAGCGGGTGAGGTCCGCGAGGGAACGAACCGCTTTGGGGTTGCCCGAAGCGAGGATGAGTCCCTGCGTGCGGTGCGCTAGCGTGACCAATTCCACGTCGCGGTCCGGGAAAAGATGGCGGACGGTCGGCGCGTTGTATTCGCCGCTTTCGTCGAGGAGGTGCGCGCCTGAGACCTGGCACAGTCCCTGACGGAGATTCACGAGTCCATCCAGCGAACCGACGGGGAGACTCAACAGGGTGACGTGTTTTTCGAGATGCGCGGCGATACCCTCGAGCGCGAGATCGTGACTGCCAGAGAAGATGAGCGTGGGCTTGCGAGTCTTGGGCAGGATGACTTCCTGCAAAAGCAGCGCGTCGGCCTTGGCGCGATAATATTTTTCGGTGACCTGTCCGCGTTTGCGGATCTCGGAGATTTCAACCAGCCCCGCAGATTGAAGTGCGAGGATGTGGTGGCGCACCCAGGCCGGAGACTGTTTCATCGCGCGCGCGAGGTGGGTGAGCGTGGCGGGCGCTGCCATGAGCAGGCGCAGGACCTGCATGCGGCGCGAGTCGGCGAGGAGTTTGATGTGGTCAAAGGTGTGGAGAGGGGTGAGGGTTTTCATAATCAACGATTAAGTTTTTATTTAATCGTTAGGGTGAGTCTAATCGAAGACAGCGGGATTCGTCAATGCAGTTTGAATCAAAAAGGCGTAACGCTCTTTGCGCTACGCCTTTTGCCTAACCAAGTTTTTCTTTGAACATCTCAAATTCTTTGGCTTTCCCCTCCACCTTCGACCAACGTTCGATCTCACTCAAATCAACCTTCTGTTTTTTTGCGACCATCATCGCCTGCACCAGTCCCTGCTGGTCGTTCCAAAAATAAAAGGCGCACAAGCGGTCCTTGACGCAATCGGTGGGAGAGATGACGCGTAAACTGCCTGTTGAGAGTTTAATTTCATTGATCTCTTTCACAGGCTCCTCACCCACCGAAAGCGGACCGTCGGGAAACTCGATCAGGAATTTTGAATCGGGATGTGCGAAATATCTTCCCTGCTCGCGGAAGTCCATATTTTCCATAACATCCCTGACTCGGCTGCGTTTTACAAACCCAACGTTGATCAAGTCCACATCCTTTGAAACGTATTTGTTACTGCTATACAACGAAACAGCCGCGCCGCCGGAGAGAACCACATCAATTCCTTCCGCGTGCAATTGGGACTGGACAAAAGCGGCCAATTCCGCCAGCGTCATATTTCGGATTTTCTTCATAACGTTTTTCCTCGTCCCCTCGGCCTGCGGCGATTCATGATCAGTTTCTCGCGTTCGTCTTCGGGATAGAACGTCAACGCCTTGGCGAGCAGACTCTTCAACTCGGATAAAAACGGATAGCGGGGATTGAACGTATACGGGCGCGTCCGTCCCACCTCGCGGCTGGAGAGGACGCCCGCCGTTTCGAGTTTGTCGAGTTGCTTCTGTACAGATTTGAGGTCGGTCTCGAAGAAACGCGCCATCTCACGCGCGTATCCCTCCTCGCGGGCGGCGAGAAAGATCAACACGCGCTCGGCGGTCTGCGATCCAAACAGGGAGGCGAGCATGAAAGTCTCCTTTCGGGTTGACGGATATTAGCCATCATATGACGGATAATTTACGTCATTATAGCACACCCCGCTTCTGGACCCCATCCCGTCCTTCCCCTCGCACAGCATCTTTTAGGACAAATGGAAGAACGCATTTGGGGCAGGGGAAGCAGGAGTTTGGATGAAAACAATACATTCGCATTCAGGATGATGTTGCATTTCGCCTCCATTTCTGCACTTCGAAATGAGGGAAATGTCCCCGCAGGGGACAGAGGGGGTGGTTTCGGTACGCCCCGCATAGAGCATGCGGGGCTACTCAACCACCATAAGAATCAAAAAGGACTCGGCGATGGCCGAGTCCTTTTTACTACTTCCTACCTTCTACTCTCTTACAACCTCTCCAACTCCTCCACCTGCTCACGGATTACATCAAACCCGCCCTGCCAGAACTTCGCCGAGCGAATGTCTATGCCCGCGTCGGCGAGGATGCGCGCCGGGGCGTCCGATCCGCCCGCGGAGAGTATCTTCTTGTACTTCGGCTTGAAGGATTCGCCCTCGGCTTTGAACTGCTTGTAGAGCGAGAGCACCAACAGTTTGCCGAACGAGTAAGCGTAAACGTAGAACGGGGTGTGATAGAAATGCGGGATCGCAACCCATTCCCATTTGAACTCGTCGGCCAGGTCGAGCGAGTCGCCAAACTGTTCCTTGAGATTCTCGAAATACATCTTCGAGACCTCATCCACGCTGGCGTTCTTCATGATCATCTCGTGGGCGGAGCGCTCGAACATGGCGAACCAAGCCTGGCGTCCGATCGTGGCGTAGGAGTCATCCACCTGACGGAAGAGAATGTCGCGCCGCACGGATTTGTTTTTCTCCGCCGCGAGCATGCGGTCAATCAGCATCATCTCGCCGAAGGTGGAGGCGGTCTCCGCCAGCGGCAGGGACGAGTGGAACGTGAACGTGGTGTGATGCGAAGCCAGCATAGCATGGATGGCGTGCCCAAGTTCGTGCGCCAGTGTTGCCACCTCGCGCGCGTTGCCCTGATAGTTGACCAGCACGTAGGGTGTCATCTCCGGCAGGACGCTCGCGCAGAACGCGCCGCCGCGCTTGCCCTTGCGGATCTCGCTGTCGAGGTGGTTCTCGTCGAAGACGCGCTGCGCCAGCTGACCGAATTCGGGCAGGAAGTCGCTGAACGATTCCAGCACCATCTCGGCGGCTTTGGGGAACGGGAATTTTTTCGAGGCGGCGGCAAGCGGGGCATAGACATCGTAACGGCGCAGTTTCTTCACGCCCATTGTCTTGGCTTTGAGTTTAAAGAAACGCTGAAAGACCGGGGCGTTCTTGCGCGCGGTATCGAGCAATGCGTCCACCGCCTCATCCGGAATGTCGTTCATCAGGTTGCGCATCGAGTTGGGACTCTTAAACTTGCGCAAGCCAACGCCCTCGTTGTGCCAGTCGCGCACGCGCGTCTGATACATCTGCCCGAGGATGGGACCGTCGTTGCCGTAGACGCGGAACTGTTCCTGATATGCCTTGGCGCGCATCTTCGCATCCGGGCTGTAAGCAAAACTCATCAATTGTGCGCGGGTCAGGTCTTGAACTTTGCCGTCCACTTTGAGTTTGAAAACGTAGCGATTTGTGATCGAGTCGTACAGATTGATCAACGCGCTCGAGCCGGTCACATCCTTGATGTTGATGACCTTCTCCTCCGCTTCGCTCAATGTATGCGGTTTGAAGTTGCGCATCTCTTCGAGGTAGTAGCGATACGCGCCGGAAGAATCCATCAGGCGTTGGGCTTCCGCGTCGGAGAGACTCTTCCACCACAGGCCGAAGAACAATGCGCGGTTGCCCATCTCTGCCATAAATTGCTGGACGCGGTTCTGCAACGTCTGCGCGGGCTGGTCTTGCGTGTCGGCGGCGAAGGCGAGTCCCGCAAACGCGTCCAGTTTGTGGGCGATGCGGCGGGTCGTTTCAGACGTTTTCACGATGTGCATGAACTCGTCGGCGGGCATGTCGGCGCGAAGTTTTCCGCGCACGCCCTCGAAGGTGTGCACCTGTTCCTCGATCTGATCGAAGGCGGTTTCCAGTTCCGGGCTGTCTATGCCGGGAAAGAGATCGGCCAGCGACCAGCGTGAAAGTTTGTAAGCCATATATTCTCCTGTTGAAAGAGGGCCGTCGCTTTCACAGTGACGGTCCTCCGAAGATCAGCGCAATTTTACTCGCAATTGAAATTTACGGCATGGCGGCGAAGCGCGCTTTCAAGGTATTGTAAATGTAATTCTCCCAAAGCGGGACGATATCCGCCTGGTTGTAATCATGGGAGGAAAATGTCTGAAAGACGACGCGTCCTTCCATGCACACTGCCAGCAGTCCCTCCTGACTCTGCGACTGGACTTGCCGTCCTGCCAGCAACACCGCGTCGCCCGAACCGCCGATGCGAATCTGGTCGCCCGCCTGGCTGGCCCAAAAACGCGAGTAATGCAGAAGCGGCAGGACCGTGTTTGGCTCGTTGAAGATGGGGTGCGTGGGAACCCACCAATAGATCGAATCGGCCAGGTCGTAATCCTTCTGATAGCGAATCCCACACTGGCCCATCACCTTGCTGATTGGGCCGTTGGCTTCGCGATCGAGGTACCAGATCTCCACGATCAGGGCGGCGTTGTCGCGCGTAAGGCGCGTGTTGATCACGTCCCAAAACTCACCGGAGATCTTGTCCTTATCCTCCGCGCCCACGATGATCAGATCGTAGATCGTGCCGGAGTTGAGGTACTCCATGAAATGCCCGCTATACGAGCCGGTGTGCGTGTACGTCAGTCCGAGATTGTCCAGCGCCTGCTTGATAAACAAACCGATATTGCGCTCATCCGTATTTTCATACACCAGGATTTTTGCGCTCTTCATACGCGCCATGAGATCGGGCGTGCTGCTTGGAAGAACAGTTGTGGGCGGCGCGTCGGTCGGCGCGGCAGGCGGAGGCGGCTGCGTAGGCGAAGCGCCCGGGTTGCCGCGCGCCACATCCGTCAACTGCTGCGCGATCTGCGTGCCTTGAAATTCCAGCGCGGCTTTGGTGGCGTCGAGGGTGGGCGCGGGGGAGGCGCTCTGCGCGGGGCCTTCCACCGAGATCGAACAGGCCAGCACGAACAATATGGCCGCGCTCAGGGCGAGGGACATTCGATTGCGAGACTTGTTTGCAAACATGGGACCTCCTCACCGAAAATAAAAACGCACAACCTGGCGGCTATACGTTGAAACGCACGTGCAGGATGTCCCCGTCCTGAACCGGATATTCCTTGCCTTCGAGCCGGAATTTGCCCTTGGCTTTCGCTTCGTTCATGGACCCGAGGCGGGTGAGGTCGTCGTACGCCACCACCTCCGCCCGGATGAATCCCTTTTGCAAGTCGGTATGGATCGCGCCAGCCGCCTCCTGTGCGTTCGCCCCGCGCAGAACTGTCCACGCGCGCACTTCATCCTCGCCGACCGTGAAGAAAGATTGTTGTTTTAAGAGGTCATACGAGAGTCGGATCATGCGGTTCAGCCCCGGTTCTTCGATGCCATATTCCTGCATGAAGACCGCCGCATCCTCCGCGCCCAATTGCGCGATCTCCATTTCAAGTTTGCCCTGCATCGAAACCGACTCGTGATCGAGTTTGACCTCCGGCGCAGACTGCCCCTCGCCGAGATTGAACACGGTCAGGATCGGCTTGCGGGTCAGCAGACCATACGAGGCGAGTTCCCGTTGCTCCTCGTTATTAAATTCCATCACGCGCAGCGGCTGGTTATCGGAGAGAGTTTTGTGCAAGCGCTCAAACAGTTCAGATTGACGCGCATTGAGCGTCTTGTCTGTCCCGCCTTTGCGGCGTTCATCCACAAGTTTTTCCAGTTTACGCTCCACTGCCACCAGGTCGTTGAGCAGGAGTTCAGTCTCCATCGCTTCAGCGTCGCGCTTCGGATCCACGGAGCCGGAGGAATGCGGCACGTTCTCGTCCGCGAAACAGCGCACCACGTGAATGAACGCCTCCATCTGCGCGAGTGTGTTCAACAACTGACCGGAGATGCCCGTTTTCGCCGCGCCCGATTCGAGTCCGGCAATATCCGCATACGCCACTTTGGCATAGATGGTCTTCTTCGGCTTGAACATCGCCGAGAGTTTGTCCACGCGCGGGTCTGGAACGTCCACGACCGCCTGATGGACTTCGATGCGCCCGGCGCTGGCGGTAGTAGGCGTGTTATTGCGGGTTAATGCGTTGAAGAGCGTCGTTTTTCCAGATTGGGGCAGACCGATGATTCCGAGTTTCATGTTTTTGTTGGACGGAATTAATTCCGCCCTACCTTGACCTTGTTAGAGATGGTTTGTTATACTGTATCCGTGCCGCAAAATTCATTTTGCGAACCGGCCGAAGTGGCGGAACTGGCATACGCGCACGACTCAAACTCGTGTGCCCGGAAGGGCATGAGGGTTCAATTCCCTCCTTCGGCACTGAAATTATACAGCACTTCGTTCGTGTTTGGGCGTTCCACAAACGTCCGTGAGACCGCCGCAAGGCGGTCGCTTGTTTTGAATTATGAAGATTCACCTCCTCCTCCTGCTCATGGATGCGGCCATTTTGCTGGCGTATCCCTTTGCGTATTTCTGGAGCAGGCTGCGCAAACGAACAAAACGCAACTGAGTTTAATGATCGCGATCACAAGGAGTCGCCATGCCCGACATCAATGACATCCTGGCGGTAATATTGGGAGGCGGGCGCGGCGCGCGCCTTTTCCCGCTCACGGTGATGCGCTCCAAGCCCGCCGTTCCCATTGCAGGCAAATATCGCCTGATTGACATTCCCATCAGCAACTGCGTCAACTCGGGCATCTTCAAGATCGCGGTGCTGACTCAATTCAATTCCGTTTCCCTGCATCGTCACATCACGCAGACGTATAACTTCGACGGTTTCCATGGCGGCTGGGTTCAAATTTGGGCCGCCGAGCAGACGCTCGAGTCGGAGAACTGGTATCAAGGCACCGCCGACGCCGTGCGCAAACAGAAATTTGAGATCAGTTCCAGCGGCGCAAAGAACGTGCTGATCCTGGCGGGCGACCATCTCTACCGCATGGACTACGCCGCCATGGCGGAATTCCACTGGGCGAATCAAGCCGACATCACGGTGGCGGTCCAGCCCATCGCGCGCGAGGACGCGCCCCGCTTCGGCATCCTCAAGCGCGAAAAAGATTTCCGCATCTCTTCCTTCGTGGAGAAACCAGCCGACGAAGAAACACAGAATCGCTTCGTGAGCCGCGACGATCCACAACGCCCCTTCCTCGGCTCGATGGGCATCTATCTCTTCAAGACCTCGCTCCTGCTCGACTTGCTGGCCGAATATCCCGACTTCGACGATTTTGGCGCGGACGTGATTCCCAACTCGCTTAAAGGTCACGCCGTCTACGGCTATGATTTCGACGGCTACTGGCGCGACATCGGGACGATCCGTTCGTTCTACGACACAAATCTCGAACTGGCAAAACCGAATCATCCCTTTAACTTCTACGATCATAAACAGCCGATCTACACCCATCCGCGCGTCCTGCCGAGTTCCATCATCGAAGATAGCCATGTGATTGACGGAATGATCGCGGAGGGCTGTATCATCCGCAAGGCGGAAATCCGTCATTCGATCATTGGCGTGCGCTCGGTGATCCAGGAAAATTCGCGGGTTGTAAACACGATTATGATGGGTTCTGATTTCTACAGTCAGCCGGATGGCGTGCCCGGCATCCCCATTGGCGTGGGCGCCGGCAGTGATATTGAAGGCGCCATCCTCGACAAGAACGCGCGCATCGGCGAGCGCGTGGTCATCCGTCCCTTCCCGCGCGGAACGGACCGCGACGACCTCGCCCCGGTCGTCATCCGCGATGGGATCGTGGTCGTGCCGAAGGATGCGGTGATTCCCGCCGGCACACGCATCGCGCCGTAAAGCAAATCCGGGGCATGCGCGTGATAACCGCCTGATTTGCCGGCGAGAAAGCGCGCGGCATAACGTTTTAAACCCTGTTTGAAAATGACCTTTCCGTTAAAACAGGAGCGCAGCATGCTTACAATCTTCTAATGCGTTCGCTCTGATTTTGGCTTGACAACCCTTTTGAAGGCGCGATACACTCACGCCCGTCTGGGGAGTAGCCGCCTGTACCCCACAGGTTGGATTGTCGTCAACCCATTGGCAAAAAAAGCCATCGGCGATCCATGCGCTCAATGCTACACAGAGCGATTGGCGAGACCATCACGGAGATTCGTGGTGGTCTTTTTATTTGCTCCGCTGAAATCGAATCACAGCCGTTCAAAGACAGATCAGGAGTGTTTCATGAACTTAAAAAAGAATCACAGCAGCCCTTCAGAGCAGGAAGCCTGGCACGCGCTCAAGCCTGACGAAGTCCTTCAAAACTTGAAGGTGAAAGATGCGGGACTGACAACCGAGGAGGCCGCGCAACGCCGCGAAACCTACGGCCTGAATCAGTTGCAGGAAGCGCCGCGCCCTGGGTTACTGCACATGCTCTGGGAGCAGATCAACAGTTTCGTGGTCTGGCTGCTCATCATTGCCTCGGCTGTTTCCGCTCTGCTGGGCGACGAGATCGAGGCCATGGCCATCATGGCAATCGTCATCCTCAACGCGGTGTTGGGAATCGTCCAGGAACGGCGCGCGGAAGAAGCGCTGGCCGCGTTGAAGAAACTGGCCGCGCCCGAAGCGCAGACGCTGCGCGACGGTCATCGCGTCAGCATCCCCGCGCGCGAACTCGTGCCGGGCGATATGATCTTCCTCGAGGCGGGAAACTTCATCCCTGCGGATGTGCGCCTGCTCGAAGCGGTCAACTTGCGGGTGGAGGAGGCCTCCCTGACAGGCGAATCGCTCCCCGTCCAAAAGAGCGCTGCCACGGTCCTCGAAAAAGACGTGCCGCTCGGCGATCGCAAGAACACCGCCTTCATGGGCACGCTCGTCTCGTACGGACGCGGGCGCGGCGTGGTGGTCAGCACGGGCATGCGCACACAGTTGGGGCTGATCGCCGAAATGCTTCAAAACGTGGAAGAAGAGGAAACGCCGCTTCAGCGCCGTCTCGATCATTTGGGAAAAACGCTTTCCGTCGGCGCGCTGATTCTCGTGGCGGTGGTTTTCATCGTCGCGCTCATCAATTACACCGACATCGGCGCGTTGTTCAGCGGCCCGCTGGCATATTTTACAGAATATGCAAAAGAGATCACCGAAGTCTTCATCATCGCCATCAGCCTCGCCATCGCGGCCGTGCCAGAGGGATTGCCCGCCGTTGTGACGATCTCGCTGGCGCTCGGCATGCGCGAGATGGTGAAGCGTCACGCGCTGATCCGCAAACTGGCTTCCGTCGAGACGCTCGGATCGGCCACCATCATCTGTTCCGACAAAACAGGCACGCTCACGCAAAACGAAATGACCGTCACCCGTCTCTGGACCGACGGGCAGTTTATGGAGGTAACCGGCACCGGCTACGCTCCCAAAGGCGACTTCAAAGTGGGCGACAAACCCGTGGGGATCACCAACTACCCCGGCATGCTGACGCTGCTCTGGCTGGGCGCGCTCAACAACGACGCGCAACTCGAACCGACGGGCGAAGCGGGTCAGTCTCAGACCTATCGCGTCGTCGGCGACCCAACGGAGGGCGCGCTGTTGGTGGCCGCCGCCAAAGCCGGGACGCCGTATCACGAAATCCACAAAGCCTATCCGCGCGAGAACGAGATTCCCTTCGACGCGGATCGCAAGCGTATGATCACGGTCCATGATATTGTCGAGCCGAAGCCGGACGACTTTTCGCCGTTCTACGGAAAAAAACTTGAAGGCTGGGATGTTATCGTCATCAAAGGCGCGCCGGACATGGTGCTCGAACTTTGCACGAAATATCAGGCCATGAACGACGAGACCGAACCGCTGGACGAGAAAGCCAAAAAACGCATCCTCGACGCCAACGACGCCATGACCGCCGACGCCCTGCGCGTGCTCGGTCTTGCGTATCGCGTGGAACGAGACGTGCCGCCAGGCGAGATCACGCCGGAACAGGTGGAAAAAGAACTGGTCTTCGTCGGACTGGTCGGCATGATAGACCCGCCGCGCATGGAAGTGGCGCCCGCGCTGGAAAAAGCGCGCCAGGCGGGAATCCGCACTGTGATGATCACCGGCGATTACCCCAACACCGCGCGCGCCATCGCCCAATCCATCGGCTTGATGAAGCATCGCAAGGGCGTGCTGACCGGCGCCGACCTGGACAAGTTGAACGATGAACAGCTAAAGCAATTCATGCCCGATACCGCCGTCTTTGCCCGCGTCTCGCCCGAACATAAAATGCGCATCGTGGACGCGCTGCAGGCCAATCACGAAATCGTGGCCATGACCGGCGACGGCGTAAACGACGCGCCCGCCATCAAGCGCGCCGACATCGGCGTGGCCATGGGCATTACCGGCACCGATGTGGCCAAGCAGACGGCCGACATGGTTCTCACCAACGACAACTATGCCAGCATCGTCTCGGCGGTGGAGCAGGGACGCATCATCTATTCGAACATCCGCAAATTTGTGTTCTTCCTGCTCTCCTCCAACGTGGCTGAGATCATGATCATCTTCCTCGCCACGCTGGCCGGGCTGCCCGCGCCATTGACGGCCATTCAACTCCTGTGGCTGAATCTCATCACCGACGGCGCGCCCGCGCTGGCCCTCGCCATGGAAAAAGGCGACCCCGATATCATGGATCAGAAGCCGCGCGCGAAAGACGAACCGATCATCAACAAGTCCATGCGGTTGGGACTCATCATCCAGACCTTCGCGCAGACCGGCGCCGTGCTGACCGCCTTCGCGCTGGGGCTGATCTGGCATCTCGAAGCGGGGGCCATAATTCCGCCCGGCATGAACCCGCTGACCTATCTGCTTCAACACGATTGGCGCGGCGTGGACGTTCAGACCGCGGAGACGATGGCCTTCGTCACACTATCGCTGTGCGAATTATTCCGCGCTTACACCGTCCGTTCTGAGAGGGCCTCCCTTTTCCGCCTGGGCGTCTTCTCGAATCGTTACATGCAATATGCGGTCGGACTTTCGATCACGCTGTTGCTGCTGGTGTGTGCTGTGCCGTTCCTGCAACCCATTTTCAACACGCACTTCCTGAATCTAAACGAATGGATGTTGGTGGTTGGGCTGGCGGTCATCCCCGCCATCGCCGAAGAGTTCACGAAATCCTTCCTGCGGCGCAAGGAGGCGCAAACGGTGTAAAATCTGGGCAGCCGGAGATTCCCGTGACAGCTATTTCTCGTTCCACACGTTTGAATCAATTGCTGAACCGCGTCAAAGACGGCTATCTCACACTGGAAGGCTTGTTCCCCGAACCGCGCGCCTACAAATCGCTGGCGATCTTTGGGGACGATGAGGAAACCATGTTCATGCTGATCGGCGAGCACAAGGACGCGTATGCCGTCTTCGAGGCCAGTCAGTTCAACGATTGGAGCTTTCACAGCGGACACTCCTCCCTCGATGGCGCGCTGAACGAGATCCGCGATTTTCAATTGAAGCGCGTCTTGTAGACAAAAAAGACCTGCGGGTTTGCCCGCAGGTCTTTTTGATTTGCCTTACTTCTTCTTCGCGTCCGGCTTCGACGGGGAGGCGGATTCGCCGCTGATCGGTTTCTTGATGCTCTCGCGAATCTGCTGGCGCAAGGCGTCCGCTTCAGGCGAACGGGCGGCTTGGTCCGCCACATCCACGCCGAGCTTTTCGGACAGGAGCATCGCCATCAAACCTTCGATGACACTGCCGGTGCTGTTATCGCCATCCGCTCCGCCCTTGATCAGCACGCGCGGCACAATCTCCACGCCGGATTGCTGGATCGCGTCGGCGAAGCGCTGAAGCACTTGCTGTGTCACCTGGAACTGCGGTCCGCCATACGCCCGCACCTGTTCCTCCGTCGCAAGCGCCTGCGCGATACCGATCCGCGCCACCTTCTCGGCTTCCGCCTCCGCCAGCGCGCGGATCTGCTGAGCCTGCTGGATCGAACGCTGATAATCCGCCTTACCTTGATTCGACTGAATCTCAATATTGAGTTCCGCCTGCGTCATATTCGTTTGCATCTCGGCGCGGGCTTCGGCTTCGCGGAGTTCGCGTTCCTTCACTGCGGCTTTCTCCTGCCGGTCATACGTTTCGACCTGTTCCGCCGCGATCTGGCGCGAGCGCAATTGCGTGAGGATCGTTTCGATCTGAACGTCATCGGCGGGCGAAGAAGGCGTGCCGATCAACACTTCTTCGAGTTCGAGATTGTAGTGCCGGAATTTTTCCTTCATCTCCTGGCTTGCAATTTGCTGAATGTCGCTGCGTTCCTGCAAGAGTTGGATCAACGTGCGCGTTTGACCGATGTTCTTGAAATAGGCGGCCACCATCGGGTCGAGCGTCTGCTCCACGAGGCGTTTGATGTCGCCGAAGCGTTGCACCACCAGCGGCGCTTTTTGATAGTCAATGTGAACGACCACCGAAAGCGGCAGAGACGGCTCAAACGCGTCTTTTGTGATCAGCGAGACCTCGCTCAGATTCTCGTCGAACTTGTGCGCGCCCGTCTGATTACGGATCCACTTGAGGATGAAGTTCGTGGTCGGCACGGGGACTACATTGCCCGCATACGTATTGAACGCATACTTGCCCGGCAGCAACGCCTCTTCCCACACACCGCGTTGCCCGCGCGCCACCAGCTCGCCGTGACGATACTCCTTGCCAGAAAGATCTTCGCCTGCCACGCCGGTGTAAGAAACAACCACGCCCACATTGCCTACGTCAATGACCGTCTTTTGAATCATTTCGACTGTGGCAAACAAGCGGTTGACGTAATACGTGCCTTCGACCAACACTTGCAATTGGCGTCCGCGGAAACCGCCCGCCTTCAGGAATTTATCGGGATCCTGGAATTTGTTGTGATACACATCCTCATTCTTTGGATCGTCGCCCACCACCGGAGCAATGATCTCACCCTGCGCCAAAGACGGACCATCGTGGACAGTGGCAATGCCGATCTTGTCATCCGTGTCCTTGATGATGACCGGACGGAATCCGCCGCGCTCTTTGATCACCTCCGCCATGCGGATGACCACCTCTTGTTCCTCGCGGCTGAGCGGCAGGGAATAAACGCGCTCCTCCGTGATCACCACAAATTGCACCAGGTTGATGGCATACGTGCCTTCGCGCAGGATCAAACGCTGTGGTCCGCGCTGTCCGCCGGCTTGCAGAAACTTGATCACATCCTGAAAATCATCGGCGGTAGTATTCGAAGCCAGCACCTGGGCGGGAGCCAGCGGCTTGCCGTCGCGGGCAAAGACGTATCCGATCTTGCCTTGCGTGATCGTCACCAGCGGCGCAATGTGGACCGCATACTGGATCGGCATGAGCCAATGCAGGCCGCCGCGCAGGACACGGGGCTGGTAGCCGGCCTCCCCGCCCAGCGCGATCAACCCGGATTTGAGCGATCGCATGCCGAACCGCTTTTCCACCAAACCGATTCGGTTGTTGGGGATGAAGCGGATGCCCATCAGCCCGAACAGCAAGACAACGCCGATCAAGCCCAGGGCGAAGACAGAAACGAGATTGGACATTTTTCCTCCTATGGGAAAATGGAACCGCCAGCCCGGCAACGAGGGATGCTTGCATCTTCCCTCACCGATTGCAACAGGCGCAGGCAATGGCGGCAGTATAGCAGTATCTCAAACACAGGTGAACGGAAGGCAAAGCCCGTTTTTATATCGTTCTTACACAGCGGAAAACAGAGTTTATTTTGTCTCTCGCGCCGGGTTATTAATGCGGCTGGAGATTTCCCACCAGCCCCAATTCGGGCGCGATCTTCCGCATGGCGGCGATCACATTGCTCACATGCTCCCACTGATCCATGCCAAACTCGGCGGTGGCAGATTCAATATGCGGACGTTCAGCGCCCGCCGCGAACGCCTTGTCTTTCCATTTCTTTTTAACCGAGGAGGCTTCGAGATCGTACAACGAACGCGACGGACGCACCAGCGCAACTGCCGTGATGAAGCCGGTCACCTCGTCGCAGGCATAGAGCGCTTTGCGCCGGAGCGTATCGCGCGGGACCCCGGTCCGATCGGCATGGGAAAGAATATCCTGAACGATATCTTCGCTCACGCCGCGCTCGCGCAGGATCGGCGCGCCGTCCATGGGATGCTGTTCCAGCGTGGGATGAATCTCCCAATCGAAATCGTGGAGCAAACCCAGCAAACCCCATGCCTCCGCGTCCTCGCCGAATTTTTCGGCGTAGAAGCGCATTGCCGCCTCAACGGATAACATGTGGCGCACCAATCCTTCGTTCTTCACAAATTCACGCACAAGGGCAAGGGCTTCGTTGCGGGTCATAAAATCTCCTCATCGATAGGCATCTTTGCGATGGCGCACACGTACGATCTCGACCACCAGCCTGTTTTGAAACACATTGTAGATTACTCGATAATCCCCAACTCGAATTCGATACGAATATTCTGAGCCGACAAGTTTTCTGACTCCCTGTGGAAACGGATTGCCCGATAATTCGTCAACTGCCGCGACAACTCTTGTAACGGTTTGCCGCGGCAGTTTTTGAAGTTCTTTCAGCGCCGAGTTCTTCCACTCAATCTGAAAGGAGGCCATCACGCTTTAGCCTTTCCTTGACTTCCTCGAACGACAGTGTCGGCTCATCGCGTCGTTCAGCCAGCATTGCCAAATCTTCCAAATCTTCGAGGAGTTCCTCGAATTCTTCGATTGGAAGAATCACCGCCGTCTTATTGCCAGACTCATCGGTAACATACTGCGCCTGTAATTCACGGATTTGCACCATATCTACTCGCTTTCATTTTGATTATACAACCGATGTTTATGGAGCGTCAGGGAATATCGGTTCCGGGTCGCCTAAAACGGGGACAGGTTTGGCATACATCACATCGGTGATGGCGCCGAAGGTGGCGAGCGTTTCGCGCAAATGCCAGATGGCGCGCGAAATTTTTCGGTAATACTGAATATCCGCCGGGACGCCGACCGCCTCCACGCCGAGCATGTTGCAAAGATAGAGCGCGCGCGGCAGGTGAAAATCCTGCGTGACGAGGATGACCGAGTCGAGACGGAAGATCTCGCGGGCGCGGTAGCAGGTGTCGTATGTGCGGCGTCCGGCATAATCGAGAACGATGTCTTCCTCCGGCACGCCCAGGCTGAGGGCAAATTGGCGCATGGCTTCGGGTTCGTTATATTCCACGAAACGATTGTCGCCGCTCATTAAAAGTTTTTCCACTTTGCCGGCAAAATAAAGATTGGCCGCCGTACGAACGCGGTCTTGCAGGACCGGGGTCGGCGAGCCGTCGCGCCAGAGACCCGCGCCGAAGACGATTGCCGCGCGCCGGGCGGGGACAGATTCCACGCTGAAGGTGCGCGCTTTGCCGTAGAGCAGGAGAATGAACCGGGGCAGGAGCAGTCCAGCAAAGCCGAGCAGGCTCAACGTCAGCGTGAGGCGGAAGAGGAATTTCATCAGGCGTTTGAACATGCGCGGGATTCTACAATGAAAAACGGGACCGCTTTCGGCGAGTCCCGTTGCATGAATAAACTCTAATCCGCTACGTTAATCGTTTGCGGACTTCGGCGCTGAGGAAGTCCATTGCCCAGACGACGATGACGATGGCCCAGATGGCGGTGCCGGCCTGGTTCCATTTGAAGTCGTTGATGTAAAGGTTGAGCAGGTAGCCGATGCCGCCGCCGCCGACGAAGCCGATGATGGTGGAGATGCGTACGTTGATGTCCCAGTGGTAGACGATGTAGGAGATGAAATCCGGGACGACTTGCGGCAGAACGCCGTAGCGCACGACATGGATCGGGCTGGCGCCGGTGGCTTGCAGGGCTTCGACGGGGCCGGGGTCTATGTTTTCCACGGCTTCGGAAAATAATTTCCCGAGCGAGGCGATGGTGACGACCGTGAGCGCCATGGCGCCGGGGAAGGGACCGAAGGTCAGCCAGAATGCGAACAAGAGCGCCATGGAAAGAGGATCGTAGGCGCGCAGTACGTTGAAGATGAAGCGCATCAGGTAGTAAACGGCGGAGCCGATCAGACCGCGCCTGGTGATATTGCTTGCGGCGAGGAAACTAAGCGGCGCGGCGATGAAGGTGGCGATGGTGGTGGACAATAGCGCCATGAAGATGGTGACGAACATGGCGTCCAGCACTTCTTTCAACGTGGGGCTGGGTTTGAATTTTCCGACCGGAGTGAGCGTGTCCACTTCGAGGCGGCTGGCGACTCCATTCGCGCTGGCAATGATGGGACGCGCTTCCACTTCAAAGGTGAAGTAGCCTTCCGCATCCGTGTTGGTGCGGATGGCGGTCATGGTGCGCTCGTCGGGCAGTTTCCAGCGGATGACAACTTCGGAATCCGGTTCGAGATCGAAACCTTCGAGCGTGAATTTTTCGAGGGGGTTGGCGCAATTGACGCTGGGGACGAGGCGCGGTCCGTTGTCGGGAAGGTCCGCTTCCGCGGGGGCGGAATCGCACGGCACGGGGAAGGCGATGGAAACCGTGCGCGTCTCCACGTCGCGCGTGACCACGTCCGGCGTTAGAAAGTCGGTGATGAGTTTCTGTCCGTTGGGCAGGTTGCGAAACAGTTTTCCGAAATCGGCGTCGGTGACGTTGTAGGAAACAACAAAGGCGGCGATGACCAGCGTTGTGATGAGGGCATTGCGAAAGAGGCGCGAGGTTTTCATCTCAGACCAGCCTCTCGCGCAGTTTGGCGCTGAAATAGTCGAGGACAATGACCACCACCGCGATCGCAATGAACGCCGCGCTGACGCCGCGCATATTGTTGACGCGGATCAATTCCACCAGCAGGAAGCCGATGCCGCCGCCGCCCACAAAACCGATGATGGTCGCGGAGCGGACGTTAATATCCCAGCGATAAATTGTAAAAGCGGTAAACGGCGGGACGATCTGCGGGATGACCGCGTAGCGCACGGTTTGCAGCCAGTTGGCGCCGCTGGCGCGCAGGGCCTCGATCGGTCCCTGGTCTATGCCTTCGATCACTTCGGAATAGAGTTTGCCGAGCGCGGCAACCGAGTGAACCGCCAATGCCAGCATGCCCGCGAAGGGACCCAGCCCGACGATCACCACGAACACGATGGCGATGATCAGCGATTCGATGGAGCGCAAAATATTGAACAGGGTACGTACGATCACATAAACCGCATACGTGAGGGGGTTTCCACTCATCAAATTGTGCGCGGCCAGGAATGAAAGCGGAATGGCAAAGAGCATCGCCAGACCGGTGGCGAGCAGAGCCATGGACACGGTGGCAAGCGCGCCCTTGACCACCTCGCCGCCGACATACGACAACTCGATCCCGCCGAGGGGACGATATTGATAAAAATAAACGCGATGGAACTGCGCCAGTGTCGGGTCGGGCGCCGCGACCAGGGCGGTGGTCGGCACGCGGACGGCGGTGGTCACAACACCGCTCTCATCGCTGCGTGCAACCAGCATCTGCGACTCGCCCTCGCCGACCATCTTCGGGTCGCCGATGGGCGTGCGCCACAATACTTCGGTGTCTGTATCGGGCCACATGCCACTGGCGCTCACGATCAATGTTTCGCCGACCGTGCCGCAATCTGGGATGACCATCGCCACGCGTCCCGCATCCTCGCGCCGCGCAAGCGGCGGTTCGCTGGAACATGGGACTTGAATATTCACCCACATTTCATTTTTCTCGCGCCGCGTTTGAATGAAATCGGGATTCGCCATCGGGCGCAAAATCGCGGCGGCACGGTCCAGGTCGGCCTTGCCAAAGTCTATGCCCACCACCTGCCAGCCGATCCCATACGCAGCCAGCAATCCCGCCGCCAGCGGCAGTAGGATCGAACGCGCTTTTCCACCAGCCAGGCTGACCGCGTCAAAAATATTCCACAGCCAAATCACAGCGGGCGAAAAATACCAGGCCGGATCTTTATACCAGGCCACCGTGCCGAGCATGATCAGAAACCCGATCAGGATTCCTCCGCCGCGATATTTCTGCCCGAGCAGGATTTGCCCCAGGCCGGGCATCAATGCAGACGCGACTCCGCTGCGCGTCACGGGAGGGCGGGTGGCCGCTGCGTTGGTCATGTCTGCCCTCATACCGATGCGGCGCGCACTTCCTGCGCCTCTTCCCCGTAGATTTCCTTAAACCTGGCGCGGTCAATTTCCTGCGCCGAGCCTTCGAACACTTTAATGCCGTCCTTCAATGCCACCACACGCGTGGCATAGCGATGGACGAGGTCCAAAAAGTGCAACGAGCAAATGACCGTGATCCCCTCTTTATTAAGTTGTTCCAGATATTGCAAAATGGAATGCGACAGGACCGGGTCGAGGCTGGCAACCGGCTCATCCGCGAGAATCAGGTTGGGTTCCTGCATGAGCGCGCGCGCAATGCCCACGCGCTGTTGCTGTCCGCCGGAGAGCGCGTCCGCGCGCGCGCCGGCCTTGTCTGCGATGCCGACGCGCCCGAGCGCTTCAATGGCACGCTTTTTTTCGTCGGCTGACCAGAGACCGATGAGACTGGTCCACGGGTTGACGTATCCCAGGCGTCCGGAAAGTACGTTGGTCATCACACTGGAACGTTTGACAAGATTGAACTGCTGAAAGACCATTCCGATCTTGCGGCGAATCTGGCGCAGTTTGGCAGGAGGCGCGGCGGTGATGTCCACATCGTCCAGGAAAATCTGTCCCTCGGTGGGGTCAATCAAACGATTGATGCAACGGAGCAACGTGGATTTACCAGAGCCGGACAGGCCGATGACAACCAGGAACTCGCCATCCTTCACATCGAAGGACACGTTTTTCAACGCCTGTGTTCCGTTGGGATAGGTTTTCGACACGTTTTGGATTCGCAGCATGGATGGCCTCTTGGGGTAATTTTATCCGCTAATCTCCACGAATTGGCGCGACGCATTCGCGATGATTGGCGCAGATTAGCGGACAAAGAAACGTTGAAAAAAGAGGGAGGACACGAATGCCCTCCCTCTTTTTTTTATTGGGTTGGATTACTTGAAGAGTGTCGTCGGGTCAATGCCGGAGGCCTCGAGGTAGACGCGGAATTCATCGTAGAAGGTGTCATCCACAGCCTTGAGACCCTGGATGCTGTACCCGCCGGTCTTCAGCAGGTTGATGCCTTCCTCGGTGGAAGCCAGGTCGAGCAGAGCCTGGGCCAGTGTCGCGCGCATATCAGCGGGGACGTTGAAAGCGAAGGACACATTGTCGTTCGGGATGAACGACTCGGAGACCCAGATGATCTGAACCACATCGTTGACATCCGGGAAGTCCGCGGCGACGTTGGAGCGGGCGTCAATGTAGGTGGCGCCGAAGTCGCAGATCTCGCCCTTCGGGCTGAGGTAGACGGACTTGATCACGGTCGGGTGACCCTGAACCCACGCGCCAGATTTGGTCTTGACGCCATTGGCGGCGAGCAAGCCGGAGGGAAGCACATAGCCGGAAGCGGAGAGCGGGTCGGTCCAGCAGGGTTTCTTGTCGGCGAACTGAGCCAGCGCGGTGGCGGCATCGGCGGTGGTGGTGGCAGTGGCGGGATCATAGTAGGAAGTGAAGCCAGCCGCGGCGTTGGCAACATACTGGAAGCCGTATTTGTCGGAGCTGTTGCGGATGGTGGCGAGCCCGACATCTGCATAGCCCTTGCCGTGAGCAACGATGTACTGCACCGGGGCCAGCCAGCCGATGTGCGCCTGTCCGGCGCCCATGGCTTCGATCATGGCCGCGTAGTTGGTCGGCACAACGATCTCGATCGTCAAGCCGGTCAACTCGCTCAGTTTATCGGCAATGGCCTTACCGCCGGTCTGCAGTTCCTGCGAAGTGGCGGAGGGAGCCAGCGCCATGATGAGCGGATTTTCCGGAGTTCCGAGTTCCGGCGCGGGCGGTTCGGTGGGGGTGGGCGGAACCGCAGTGGGCGGAACCTTTGTAGGAGCGGGCGGTTCGGTCGCGACCGGGGTGGCGGGCGCGCAGGCCGCAAGCGCCAGCGCCAGCACAACGATCAAACCGAACAGGGTGGAAAAACGTTTGGTCATGGGAATTCTTCTCCTCTCAGAAGAAAAAGGGTTTCAGGGGGCATTCCCCTGTTTGGGCGAATCATAGCACTGATATTGAATCAGTGACAAGTGCCTTTTATCGCCAATTGCCTTAAAATTTTGGCGCACCGGCCGCCGCCCGGCGCTGTCACCGAAGCAGTGCGTCGAGGGTCAGGCCGGAAAGTTGCAGCGCGGCGCGCAGGTCGGCGTAGAAAGTATCATCGGCAAGTTGTAAACCATCCACTCCAAACGCGGATTGGATGTCGGACGGGTGTTGCAGCGCGGCGACCAGCAGCGCCGACACAATCCGATAACGCAGTTCCTGCGTCAGGGATGCGCCGAACGCGAGGCCGTCGGTTGGTATCGCTTCCTCCGTCCGCCAGACGACGCGCACCCGTTCGTTCACATCAGGCAGCTCTGCGAACAGCCTTGCGCGGCTGTCAATGAGAGACACGCCAAATTCACAGAGCGATCCTTTTCCATCCTGATACACAGTTCGGATGACCGCCTCGTCGCCCTGCAAGAACAGGCCGGGTTTCGCGGCCACGCCCTGCAGGTTTAACGCGCCCAGCGGCAGAACGTAACCGGCCGGCGAGAATGCGTCGCTCCAGCAGGGTCGTTTGTTTGCAAATTGAGCGAGCGCGATGGAGGCCTCGGCTGTGTTCACGCGGGCAGATTCGTCGAAATAAATTTTATAACCGTTCACGCCCGCCAGTTGTGCGTTGACCAGAAATTGCGCGCCGAATTTTGTCCTGCCCTCCCGCACGCCCGCCAGCGCCGCCTCGGCGTACCCTTTTTCGTGCGCAGACAAATACGCGAACGGCGACAGCATGGCGATGTGGACCGTCCCCTCGCCCAGCGACTCGATTAAATATTTTGTAGACTCTACCTGACCGGTCAGGATGGTCAACCCGGTGAGCGCGGACAGTTGCTCCGCGATGCGTCCCGCCGCCTCGACCGCCTCTGCTCCGGACCCGGGCGGAATCGCCAGCAGGATCGGGTTGCCCGGCGTCCCCAGCGGGGAGAGAGTCGGCGTGAGCGCGGGAGTCGGCTGGGGGATGGGATCGATCGGCAGGGTGCATCCCGCCAGGTTAAGCGCAAGGGCGAGGCAGGTTAAGATTCGGAGTGGGTTGAGTCGCATCGAAATCAGAATAATCGGAATCATGGATTTGAGCAAGTTCGCGTTTTTTTGGTTCTGGTATACTCGCCGCATGCCTCCCCGAATCGAAATCGAAGTAGACCCGTGTGAACATATCACCGCCGACGCGATCGGTCAGCCGGGTCAGCGCGTCTTTTATATTCACGCCTGGAAAAATTCCGACCCGGCTGTGACGGTGCTGATCGAAAAAGCGCAGTTGCAATCGCTGGCGATCGGCATCGAACAATTCCTCGCAGACGTGGCGCGCCAAAACCCGGACCTGCCCGAAGCCTCGCCCAATTACGATGAAGACAAGATGCACATTCATCCGCCGGTGGATCCGCAATTCCGTGTGGGTGAAATTGGGCTGGCCTATGATTCCGCCCGCGATCAGGTGATGCTCCTCGCGCGCGAACTATTGACCGAGGAGCAGGATCCCGAGTCGGGGGCGTTGGTGCGCTATTGGTGCACACGTTCGCAGTTGCGCGCCTTTTCGCGCTGGGGCATGGAAGTCGTCTCGCGCGGACGTCCCATCTGTCCGCAGTGCGGTCAACCCGAAGAACCCGAGGGGCATTTTTGTCCCAAGAAGAACGGGCATTTTCATTAAAGTCAAAAGTAAAGTCACAAGTCGAAAGTCAAAGGTCAACATATGACATTCGACTTTTGACCTTCGACCCACCGATGACCAATCCCGACCAAACACAATTGACATCCGCCCTCCAACACGGCGACCTTGAACTCAAAGGTCAATTCATGCTTGGCTCGAATTATACGTTTCTTGTCGAGGTCACGTACGAAGAGAAAACGTATCCCGCTGTTTATAAACCGAGTCGCGGCGAGCAACCGTTGTGGGACTTCCCCGAACAATCACTTGCCCAGCGCGAAGTGGCGGCGTATCTCGTGAGCGAGTCGCTGGGCTTGCACATCGTCCCGTTCACCGCGTTGCGCGAAGACGGTCCCTATGGCGCGGGTTCGATCCAGCAATTCATCGAGTACGATCCCGATTATCACTACTTCAATTTTTCAGAAGACGACAAGCAACTCCTCAAGCCCGTCGTGTTGTTCGACCTGCTCATCAACAACGCGGATCGCAAGGGCGGGCACGTCTTTTTTGAAAACGACACGCGCAAACTCTACGCGATAGATCACGGCATCTGTTTCCACGAAGACGATAAACTGCGGACAGTGCTTTGGGATTTCGGCGGGCAAAAAATTTCGGATGACTTGCTCTCCCGCCTCTCTCTCGACGTGGACCTGCCTCGCCAACTTGAGCCTTATCTCACCCCCAACGAAATCTCCGCCCTCTGCAGCCGCGCGGACTCGATCCGTCAACGCGGAATCTTCCCCAGCCAACCGCGTGACCGCCGCGCGATGCCGTGGCCGCCGTTGTGAGGCGTAAACAGGTAAACACGTAGACAGGTAAACACGTAAACAAGTAAACACGTTTATACGCAGTGCGCAATACGCAGTAAGCCTACTTCGTACTGCGTAGCACATCAACAGGAAACTCTCAATGCACTACAAATTATGCTTTATCGGATTTGGAAATGTCGCCCGCTCGTTGGCTCGATTGCTTGAACGCAAACGCGGCTCGTTGAAATCAACATACGACATCACGTATTCAGTCACAGGTATTGCTACGGGGCGACATGGATTCGCAGTAAACCCTGATGGGATTGATGTTGGGCAGGCGTTGGAGAAAGTGGAAAGTGGAAACTCTATTGCTCCACTTTCCACTTTCCAAGTTGCCGACTCTCTCGCCGTCATTCAACATTCCCAAGCCAATGTGATGTTTGAAAATTCCCCCGTCAATTACGAGACGGGTCAACCTGCCATTGACCACGTCCGCGTGGCGTTGAATTTGGGGATGCACGCGATCACGGCGAACAAAGGCACAGTTGTCCACGCGTATCAAGAGTTGACCGCGCTGGCGAAGTCGAAAAATAAAAAGTTTCGGTTCGAGTCAACGGTGCTGGGAGGCTCGCCTGTCTTTTCCACGTTTCGTGAGGCGATGCCATTGGCTGAATTGACTTCGTTTAAAGGAATCATCAACGCGACCACGAACTTGATCCTTTCACGCATGGAAGACGGCGAGTCGTTCGACGACGCGGTGAAATATTGTCAGAGCATCGGCATCGCGGAGACGGATCCCTCGGGCGATGTGGATGGCTGGGATGCGGCGATCAAAGTCTCGGCGCTGGCGACGGTGCTGATGGATGCTTCGCGACCGCTCAAGCCGCAGGATGTGGAGCGGAAAGGCATACGGGAGATCACGCCTGAGATGGTGAAGCAGGCAAAAGCGGAGAAGAAGCGTTGGAAGTTGGTCGCATCCGCTGAACGAGTGGGGAGTCAAATCAAAGGGCGGGTGTCGCCTGAGTTGGTTGATTCGTCGTCGCCGCTGTATGGCATGATGGGCTCGTCGTCGGGACTGACGTTCAGCACGGACGTGTTGCCCAATTACTCGGTGATCGTTTCGGAGCGCGCAGGCATGAAGGGCGGACCCGAAGAGACCGCGTATGGTCTGTTCGCGGATTTTGTAAACGCGGTAAAATGAACAGAACTTACGCATAATTGGCGTTCTCTAACGCCAGCAGGCGCGTTAGAGAACGCACTTTACGCAAGGTTTTGCGTAAGTCCTGATGAAGTCAGAATCCCTTGGAGAATGCCACATGACCTTTCACGATCCCACCTCGCGCGCCGATTTAAACCAGGGCAAGATCAAACATATTGACTTCCGCATCCGCGCCAATTTTGAGGCGCGTATTCTGGAGGTCGAAGCCGATTATCAACTCGACGCGCCGATCAGCGGATCGTTTTCGCTGGATACATTTAAACTGGACGTGCAAAAAGCGCGCGTCAACGGGCGCGCGTTGACGTGGGAAATGGGCGCACACGATGAAAGCCTCGGTTCACGCCTGACGTTGAACGGGTTGCAAAACGACTCGACCTTCAGCCTCGCCTTCCGCACCGCGCCGGATGCGACCGCCCTGCAGTGGACCGATCCTGCGCAGACGGCGGGCGGCAGGCATCCCTTCCTCTTTAGTCAATGTCAATCCATTCACGCGCGCAGTGTCTTTCCGTGCCAGGACACGCCCTCGGTGCGCTTCACGTACACGGCGGAGGTGGAAGCGCCTCGCGGGCTGACCGCTGTGATGGCGGCGGAGCAACTCGGAGGTCAGGGGCGAGGCGCGGCGTTCGTTTTCAAATTCAAAATGCCGCAACCGATTCCATCGTATCTGTTCGCAATCGGGATCGGCAACCTTGAGTTCCGCGCGTTGGGCGCGCGCACCGGCATCTACGCCGAACCCGAAACCATCGAAGCCGCGGCATGGGAATTTGCCGAAAACGAAAAGCGCATGATCGAAGCCGAAAAATTGCTGGGCCCGTATCTGTGGGGACGCTATGACCTGCTCGTGCTTCCGCCGTCGTTCCCGTTCGGCGGGATGGAAAATCCGCGCCTGACGTTTGTAACTCCCACCGCAATCGTCGGCACACGCGGACAGACGAATCTGATCACGCACGAACTCGCGCATGCCTGGACGGGCAACCTGATCACCAACGCAACCTGGTCCGACTTCTGGCTGAACGAGGGCTGGACGACCTACGCTGAAATGCGCATCACCGAAGTTCTGGAGGGCGCCGATTTCCGCGACCTGGTTTATGTCTATCATCTTAACGAAATTCTGGACGCGATGAAGAACCGCCTCGGCATGGACGCGCCGCAGACGCGCCTCAAGCGCACCGACGATGGCGACGATGACTCCGGTTCGTTCAGCATCCCGTATTACAAGGGCGCGAGCTTCCTGATCGAATGTGAGAAAGCAGTGGGACGCGAACGCTTCGACGCGTTCATCCACAGGTACACAGAGAAATATCAATTCCAATCGTTGACCACGGAAGCCTTCCTCGATTTCTTCAAAGCCGAACTGCCCGAGGTCTTCGAGAAGGTGGATGTTCAGGATTGGGTCTACGGTCCCGGCATGCCTTCCAGTTGGAAGATGCCGGAGTCGAAGTTGTTTAACGATGTACAGGTTGTCTTGAACGAATACAAGCAGGGCAAACGTCCCGACAAGGCGCGCGTGAAAGACTGGCTCAGCGACCAGGTGCTGTGCTTCCTGCAAGGCCTGCCGGAAACGATCTCAATTGAAGAGTGCAACTATTTCGAGGACGCGCTCGACCTTGCCAGGCGCAACGATGCGCATTGCTATTCGTTGTTCTATCGCATCTGCATCGCCAGCGGAGACGAAGCCATCTGGCCGCGCGTGGAAGCCTACGCAGGCCGGATCGGCCGCATGCTGTATATTCTGCCGCTCTTTCGCGCGGTGGCCGCCGCCGAATGGACGCGCGGCCGGGCGCGCGGGTTGATGGAACGCATTCACGACCAGCATCACCCCGTCACGGCGGGCGCGATGGATCGCATGCTGGCCGCGGCCGGGCTGTAAATATTTCCGCCGCAAGATTTATTCTGCCCCCAGAAGCAACATGCGCGTTGGGCGCTAAACGGGAGGGCTTATTTTTCTCCGCGCAATTCATCGCTCCACTTAATTCCCTCGCGCGCCAAAAAGTACGCGCCCAAAACAGTCGGCACAACCCACAGCGCGACATGCAGGACAAGGGTGTAGCCGGTGGCCATGGCCTGTTCCACACCGTAGGCTTGCAGGACAGCGATGCCGGGCGTGTCGAACGTGCCGACATAGCCGGGCGCGGACGGAATCGTTGTGGCAAGATTGACAATGCCGTTCATCAACATCAAGGCGAAGAACGAGACGTTGAAATCGAAGGCGTGCATCACGAACCAGTATTTGCCGGTCTCCAACAGCCAGATCACAGCCGAGGTGAGGAAGATCATCAGTACATTGAAGGGCGAACGCAGGGAGGCGAGTCCGTCGAGAAATTTATTCATCACGCCGACAATTCTTTCGTGCAGGCGTTTCGGCGTGAGACGCTCGATGGACCACAGCCCAACGCGCGCTGTCACCTGAGGAAACATCGCCGCCAATAAAAAAACGATCAACGCTCCGGCAAACGCCGCCGCGCCCCATACGGTCAACGATTGGATGTCGCTGACAAAGCCCGAGTCACTGTTGACGCGCGCCAGCTCGGGCAGATTGAGGAACACGAACGCCAGCATCACCACGCCGTCGAAGATGCGCTCCACGATGATGGTCGCCAGCGAGGCGGAGACCGGCACGTCCTGCTTGCGTTTCAGAACCACCGCCCGCAGAACTTCACCCGCGCGCGCCGGATAAATGTTATTACCCATGTAGCCGATGCACACCACCGGAAACATTTTGTTCGTCGGAATTTGTTTGACGGGCCGCAGGAGATAATGCCAGCGCCACGCGCGCGCCCAGACCGCGATCATGTACACGCCAACGCCGGGAATCAGCCAGCCATAGCGCGCGGTCTTCACCGTATCCCAAAACGCGGACCAGTCCAGTCCGCGCACGACGATATACACAAAAAACAGGCTGATAAACAGCCCGAGCCAGAATTGCCATTTTTTCATACGCGGGATTGTACTTGAGAAACCGTGTTTCCGGCCATGACAGGGCCGCGCATCATTATGGTTTTCTCAAAGTCGGAGATGCCTCAACGCGAGTTACGCCAATCAGCGAATGACGCGAATAAACCCAAGAAAATTCGCGAAATTCGCCTATTCGTGGCATTCGCGTTCCAAACCCGCCGGTTTGTCAAGCGACTTTGAAAAGACCATACGCGCATCATTGGAGTTCGGGAACACACCCGGCGCAAGGTCTTGCGCGTACCTCCTGTATAATCCACTCCATGCAACTCGACCGCCCCGCACCAGACTTTGCACTGCACGACCTTGCAGGCCGGCTCCACCGCCTGAGCGATTATCGCGGACGCATCGTCATCGTCAACTTTTGGTCTGCGGACTGTCCGCATGTGGCGCGCACCGACGCGTGGATGCTCGCGGCGCTGGCGCGCTGGGGCGCGGAGGTCGCGTTGTTGTCCATCGCATCGAACGAGAACGAGTCGGCGGCGGAGGTGGAATCGGCTGCGCGAGGGCGCGGCCTGTTTCCCGTGCTGCTGGATGCGGGGCATGCGGCCGCCGATCGCTACCAGGCGCAGGTCACGCCGCAGGTGTCTGTCGTGGATCGCGAGGGAATCCTGCGTTATCACGGCGCGGTGGATAATGTCAATTTGCGCCAGCGTCATGCCACGCGCTTTTTTTTGGAAGAGGCGGTGGAGGCTTTGCTCGCCGGCAGGCTGCCCGCGCTGAGAGAGACCCCCGCCTTCGGCTGCGCGCTCGTCCGCGAAACTTGATTCATGCTAGAATCGCCGCGTGACCACAACCCAGGAACGAATTGATTTCATCAAAAAGATTCACCTGTTCGCCGATCTCTCAGATGACGACCTGGAGGATGTGGCGCGGGCGTTGACCGACGAGGAGCGCAAGGCGAAGGAACACATCATCGAACAGGGTTCACGCGGCGACTCGTTTTACATCATTTACAACGGAACGGTGGAGGTTTCGCGGCGCAGGGCGCGGCGCGAGAGAATCGTCCTGGCGCAACTCGGACCGAGGGATTATTTCGGCGAGGAGGAACTGTTTCACCAGCGGGCGCGCTCAGCCACCATCACGGCGATCAGCGATTGTTCCTTCCTGGTGTTGAACGCCGGCAAGATCGCGGCATTGATGAAGCAGGTGCCTTCGTTCAAACCGACCTTTGCCACCATGATCGCGACCCACCGCTTATGGCGGCAACTGCGTTTTAAGTGGGTTCGGTCGGAAGAGGCGGTTTATTTTTTGGCGCGCAAACATCCGATCGTATTGTGGCGTTCGCTGTTCTGGCCGATCCTGGCCCTGACCCTGCCGCTGGCCGGGTTCTTATGGGGACTCGCCACCGGTTCCATGCTGGCGATGGCCCTGGCGCTGGGCGCGGCCGTCTTCAATCTGCTGTGGATCTTGTGGCGCTACGTGGACTGGACCAACGATTATTATCTTGTGACGAGCCAGCGCGTGGCCTGGGTGGAAAAGGTGATCGGTCTCTTCGACAGCCGCACCGAGGCGCCGCTTAGCACCATCCTTTCGGTGGGCGTCGAAACCGATACGTTGGGCCGCATGTTGGATTATGGCAATGTCATCGTACGCACCTATGTTGGCAAGATCGCCTTTCAATACGTCAAGCACCCGCGCTATGCGGCCAGTATGATTGAAGAATATTGGAATCGCACCAAGGAGGCGACGCTCAAAGCCGAGAAGGAAGCGATCAAGAACGCCATCCGCAAGCGCCTCGACCTTTCCGTTCCGCCGCCACCCGAAACGCCCGCAGCCGAGCCTAAGCCTTCTGCAATGCGTCCCGGCCTGTTCCGCCTGGCCGGCTCGAATATCTTCAAACTTAAGGTGGAGGATGGGGAGACGGTCACCTATCGCAAACATGGGTTTGTCCTCTGGCGGCAAATCTGGCAGCCGACGTTCATCCTGCTGCTTCTGACCGCCGCCTTTCTCTGGCGCAGTTACCTGCTGTGGATCGGAGCGGTCACCTGGCCGGATTCGATCTTCTACCTCCTGCCCCTGCTGGGGCTTCCCTTTTTGGGATGGTGGCTCTATCAATATGTAGACTGGTCGAACGATATCTTTCAGGTGACGCCGGACCAGGTGATAGACATTGACAAGACCCCCTTCGGCACGCAGGAACGCCGCGCCGCCGCGCTGGAAAGCATCCTCAGCATCGAATCGAAACGCGTCGGACTGCTGGGCAATCTTTTTAACTTCGGGACGGTCTACATCGTGGTGGGTGGAAACAAACTGGAATTCCAGGATGTCTTCGACCCGGCCACCGTTCAATCTGACATTGACCGCCGCCGCGTGGCGCGCATCGCGGCCAAATCTGCCGCGCAGGCCGCGCTCGACCGTGAACGCATGGCCGATTGGATCGCCACCTATCATCGCGGCTCCGAGGAGTTTCGTGAAGAAGAGAATCGTAGGCTGGAAGAAACGCGCCGCCAACAAGCCGCCCAGGGCGGGTCGGATGAACCGGGGTAAAATCGGCAGGAATTTTCGGCACAGAGAGGTCCCCATACAATGCCCATCCGCACAATCGTCACCCTGCCGGAGCCGGTCCTGAGACGCAAGGCCCGCGCGGTGGCTGCCTTCGATAAAAAACTGCAAACCCTGATTGACGACATGATCGAAACCATGCGCGACGCGCCGGGCGTGGGTCTTGCCGCGCCGCAAGTGGGCGTGAGCGAACGCGTGATCGTGGTGGAATATTTCGAAAATGAAGACGCCGAAACGACGGAGGATGAAGCGAAGAAAAAAGTCTGGGCGATGGTCAACCCGCAGATCGTCAAAGCCTCCGAAGAAAAAGTGATGGGCGTGGAGGGATGCCTCTCGATCCCATCGCTGGTCGGCGAGGTGGAACGTCATGTGTCCCTGCAAATCAAAGGACTCAACCGCCGCGGACAGCCGATAAAACTTAAAGTCTCCGGCTGGCTGGCGCGCATCTTCCAGCACGAGATTGACCACCTCAACGGCGTGATGTTCACCGACCGCGCCGTGAAGGTCTGGCAGCCACAGGATGAGGAAACGCAGGAAGACATTGTTTAGTGATGCAGCTGTGTAGGTACACAAGTACATCAGTACACACGTACACACGTATACACGTACACCAGTACACACGTACACACGTACACACGTACACACGTATACACGTATACACGTATACACGTACACACGTATACACGTAAACCAGCAAACTACCCCCTACCGTGTATCTCAAACGCCTCTCCCTCACCAACTTCCGCAATTTCACCCGCCTGGATGTTGACGTTCCACGGCGGTCTGTTTTGCTGGTGGGCAATAACGCGCAGGGCAAGACCAGCATCCTCGAAGCGATTTATTTTCTGGCCGCGCTCACATCCTTCCAAACCAATGCCGACCGGCAGATGATCAACTTCCTCGAAGCGCACAACAACCCGGCGGTGGGACGAATCGTCGGCGAATACGCGCGCGGAAATCGGACTCACAAACTCGAAGTCCGCCTCATCCTCGACCCGGTCGGGGTCGGCAATGGACAGCGTCTCCGCAAGGAAATCTTGCTGGACGGCGTAAAGAAGCCAGCCAGCGACGCGGTCGGACAGTTCAGCGCGGTCGTCTTCGTCCCGCAGATGTCGCAGATCATCGAGGGCGGTCCCGACGAACGCCGCCGCTATTTGAATCTCGCGCTGGCGCAGGCGCTCCCAGCCTATGCAAGTGTGTTGAGCGACTACGCAAAAATCATCGAACAACGCAACGCATTACTCAAAATATTGGGCGAGCGCGGCGGGAACAGCGACCAGCTTGACGTCTGGGACGAAGCGCTTGCCCGCTCCGGCGCGCAGATCATCCAGTGGCGCATCGCCGCCGTGCAGGAATTGGAAAAACAAGCCGCGCGCATCCACAACGAATTGACTCACGGCGCGGAGGTGCTTCGCCTTGCCTACGAACCCTCGTATGACCCGCTCCCGAAACTCGCCCTCAAACTGGACGCGCCCGCCGACCGTTCAAGCATCGCGCTCAAAGATATCGAACGCGGATTTTTGGAACGTCTGCGTGCCGCGCGCGCCGAGGAGATCGAGCGCGGCGTGACCACCATCGGTCCGCACCGCGACGAACTGCGTTTCCTTGCCAACAAAATTGATCTCGGCGACTATGGATCGCGCGGACAGATCCGCACCGCCTTGCTCTCGCTCAAACTGGCTGAGGTGGCGTGGATCCAATCGCGCACAAAACAATGGCCCGTGATCCTGCTGGATGAAGTGATGGCTGAACTCGACCCGCATCGCCGCGCCGACCTGTTGAAATATCTCGGCGAGACGGAACAGTCCCTGCTCACCGCCACCGACTTGAACATGTTCCCGCCGCAGTTTGTAGAGGGTGCGAAGGTCTGGCGCGTGTCTGCCGGGAAAGTGGACAACAAGGAGAAATAAGATGACCGTCAAACATGCTGAAGATGTCGAGAAGAAAAATGTCGCCGCTGGAAAAGACACAACCATCCAGGTGTTGATTTCGTCGCAGGAAGGCCCCAACTTTGCTTTGCGAAAATTTTCGATGAAGCCCGGCGGCGGGATGCCGCGTCACACCAACACGCTGGAACATGAACAGTATGTGTTGCGCGGACATGCCAAAATTGGGATCGGCGAAGAGTTGTACGAAGTCAACGCCGGTGACGTGGTCTTCATCCCCGAAGGCGCCATTCATTTTTACGATAACATCGGCGACGAACCGTTTGAGTTCTTGTGCATCATCCCCAACAAACCGGATGAGGTCAAGATCGTGGACGAGGCTTGTTGATCTGCGCCGCTAATGCAGCGCCCCATACGCTTTGTTCTAAAAACTTTCTCGTCGCCTCGACTTTATCCTTCTCCACTTCCCCGTCTCTTCCCAATATTCCAACAATTGACCGATCGTCAGCACGGTGCGCGGGAAGTATCCCGTCCGCGCCAGCGACTCTTCGCGCCAAACGCCTTCTCCACATCGAACGGAACTTCCAGATACGCGCCGCCTCCGCCTGCGTTCAAAATGGTGGCTGTGAAGGTGTGTTTGTTGGGCATAGAAGCCTACTTTCTCTTTTTTTGACAAATTAAGCAAAGTATACTATACTCAATTTATGATAATCGAGAGAACTATATCTGATTATATCCAAAAGGAACTGCAATCCGAGCCAAAAATCATCCTTTTATATGGACCGCGTCAGGCGGGAAAGACCACGCTCATCCAAAGTTTGCTCGAAAAAACAGATACTTCCTACATTCAATTCACTGGCGACGATCTGCGAACACAGGAGCTTTTTAGCCGCGCCGACTTGGACAGACTTAAATCAGCCATTGGCTCACATCGTCTGCTCGTGATCGACGAGGCGCAGAGGATTGAAAACATAGGACTTGCTCTTAAGTTGATTTTCGATCAATTGCATATTCACATCGTCGCGAGCGGTTCCGCCTCCTTTGACCTCGCCAATAAAGTCAACGAGCCGCTAACAGGACGGGCGACTACATTCACGTTATATCCGTTTTCATACACAGAAATACCGCTCCAGTCGCCATACGCTTCAAACAGCGAACGGCTGGACGAATTTTTACGCTTTGGAATGTATCCTAAAGTGGTTACCCTGCCCCAGGCTGAAAAGGAAAATTACCTGTACGACCTGGTTAACAACTATCTGTACCGCGATATCCTGACTTTTGAACAGGTGAGAAAACCAAAGAAGATCATTGACTTGCTTTCGCTGCTTGCCTTGCAAATTGGTTCCGAAGTTTCTACGACCGAATTGGCGTCTCGCCTTGCGATCTCGAAAATTTCAGTCGAAAAATATCTCGACCTCCTTGAGAAGATGTTCGTGATCGTCAACCTGCGCGGGTTCAGCCGCAACCTGCGCAAGGAAATATCCAAAACGTCGAAATATTATTTTGTGGATGTGGGATTCCGCAACGCGCTCATTCACAACTTCAATCCGCTTCACATCCGTGCGGACACTGGCGTACTGTTCGAGAATTTTTCCATGATCGAGCGGATGAAGAAATACCTGCACCAGCGGCAATTTGCCAATTTCTATTTCTGGCGCACCTACGATCAAAAGGAAATTGATCTGATCGAAGAACGACAGGGCGAATTAAAAGCCTTTGAATTCAAGTGGCGGGAGGGGCAAGGGAGCCCAAAGGCGGCGCAGGAATTTGCCGCCGCTTACGAAAACAGCCAGTATCAAACCATCACACCGTCAAATCTTGATTCGTTCATAAAATAGCGAACGCGCTACTCGCGTTGAGGATGGTGGCTGTGAAGGCGTGTTTTTGGGCATAGGTCACCTCGTAAGTTTATTCTAACATGTACAATGAGTGTATAATTTCAACGAGGAAAAATGTCGCTTACTTTTAGCACACTTGCACCCGCAGATTTGGAGCGGTATCGAAAAGCGCTTAGAAGCCGCGTGGACGTCGCGCGGACTCAGGCTGATTCGCGCTTTAAGAAAGCCAGCGAAATCGCCAGCCGCGCGGCATTAGTTCTAAAACGTGAATTTGGAGTAAAGAAAGTTGTGGTATTTGGTTCCCTCGTTCACTCGCATTTATTCCATGCCCATTCGGACGTTGATCTTGCTGTTTGGGGATTAACAGGACGACAATACTACAGGGCAGTAGGATTGCTTCAAAGCTTGGACCCAGAAATCAGCGTAGACCTTATCGCTTTTGAAGATGCGACGAAATCAATGCAAGAAACCATCTTGCGCGATGGGAAGGAACTATGAGCGAGTACTCCGCGCAGGGGGGTAGAAAAGTATATTGAAATCAAAAGCAGAACTCGGAGTTTTTTCAAAAACTCCGAGTTCTTTTTCTCATGAAATCCCGCCAACTTCAATTTTTTCACTCAATTCCGATTGCTCAAACATCTGCACATAAAAATCCTGCCGAGATAATCCAGACTTATCACGAAGTTCGATCAATTCATTCCTTGTTATTTTTTCAGGCACGGCAGGTAACTTGAATTCCTGCAAAACAGTAACCCCTGTTACGCCTGAAATTGCATCTTCGATTCTTCTCTTGTGCCCCGCGGAAAGTGGATTTGGAATCCTGTCAAAATCAAACCACTTCACCGCTATCGTTTCGCCTTCCTGACATTTGATCTCTCCACCTATCGGCTTTGCAGTGAATAACACAGCAGACACGGATGGCATATTGCTTAAACGAGAATAGATGCCAACCAATCTTGTCAACTCAACGTCCAACCCCGTTTCTTCCTTTGTCTCACGGATTGCCGCTTGAGCAACGCTTTCCCCGTCCTCGACGCCTCCGCTTGGCAGTATCCATGTTTCAAAATCTTCGCGTTGGGTCAGCAAGATTTTGCCTTCGTGAATCACCGCTACATTTACTGCCAGTCCTGCCATGCTTCCTCGCTATTTGTTTTGTTCCAAAAACTTCCTCGTCGCCTCGATTTTATCCCTTTCCACCTTCCCCGTCTCCTCCCAATACTCCAACAATTGACCGATCGTCAACACCGCGTGCAGGGAATATCCCGCCCCCGCCAGCGACTCTTTCGCGCCCGATTGGCGGTCAATCAGCACGACGACATCCTTCACGACCAAGCCTGCGCCTGTCAATTTTTCGATGGCTTCGAATTTGCTTCCGCCCGTGGTGGCGAGATCGTCAATGACGACGACCGTCTCGCCTGCATGATATTCGCCCTCGATCTCCGCTTTCGTGCCATAGGATTTGGCTTCCTTGCGCGGGTAGATCATGGGATAGTTTCCCGCGAGGCAGATGGCGGTTGCGATGGGGATGGCGGCGTAGGGCAAACCTGCAATTCTAGAGAATTGGAGAATTGAGAGAATTGGGAGGTAGGCTTGGGCAATCTCTGCGACAAGTTTGGGATGGGTGATGATGCGGCGCAGGTCAATATAAATGGGACTCGTGAGTCCCGACTTGAGGGTGAATTCGCCGAATTTGATGCAACCTGCAGAGAGGAGTCCGTCGGCGAGGGATTGTTGTGATGGAGTAAGTTTGGTCATGAGTAAAACCTTTAACCGCGAGGCACGCCAAGAGCGCAAAGAAAATCTTTTAAAATCTTCGCGTTCTTAGCGCTCTTAGCGGTTCAATTGATTTTTGATATGCAACATCTCGTCCCGTATCTCCGCCGCCGCCAGTTTTGGATTCTTTGCACGCGAGATTCCGCGCGAGATGGGGATCAACATCCCTTTGCCGTCTTTGCGGAGACCCGCTTTGAGCGCGGCTTCAAGTTCTCCGCCCTGAGCGCCAACGCCAGGCGCGAGGAACCACAGGTCAGGCGCGGCGGCACGGACGCGTTTCAGCGCATCCACATGCGTTGCGCCGACGACGAGTCCGATGTTGTTGTTGGTGTTCCATGATTGGGCGAGGTGAGCAACGTGAACGTACAACGGTAGGGGCGACCCTGTGTGGTCGCCCTTTATATTTTCGCCCGCATTGGGGCGGACACGTAGGTCCGCCCCTACGACGGATATATCTTGCAAATCACCTGAACCTGGATTTGATGTTTTGCACAGCAAGAACACGCCTCGTTCTGGATATTTGAGAAACGGATCAATCGAGTCTTTCCCCAAATACGGACTCAACGTCACGCAATGCGCGCCGAGCGATTCAAACACGGACTTTGCGTATGCTTCGGCTGTGGAGGCGATGTCGCCGCGTTTGGCATCAAGGACGACAGGAATCATCGAACCGAGTCGTTTTGACTCTTCGTCAATCGCTTCGATGACTTGCTTGAGCGCGGTCCAGCCCTCGGCGCCGAAGACTTCGAAGAACGCGGCGTTGGGTTTGAATGCCGCGGCGTAGGGAGCGGTCGCCTTAACGAGAGTCAGGCAGAAGTCGAGGGCTGAAGCGGCGCTGGGAGAAGTCAACTCGCTGACGTGCGGATCAAGTCCCACACAGAGCAATGACGAGCAATCATCCACGCGCTTTTCGAGGAAGGTAAAGAAGGTTTCCATGTGTGTAGTATACAGGTAAACAAGTACACAAGTAGACAAGTAGACAAGTAGACACGTGTTTACCTGTGTACCTGTCTACGTGTTTCCGTGTTTACGCCTTTCCCAACACCATCGCCAACAGCGCCATTCTCACATATAAACCATATTCCATCTGGCGGAAGTAGGCGGCGCGGGGATCGTCGTCGAAGTCCATGCTGATCTCGGTGACGCGCGGGAGCGGGTGCATCACGATCATCTTTTGTTTCGCGGCTTGCATGATGGCGGGGTCTATCACGTACGCGCTCTTGACCTTTTCATAATCGGCGGGGTCTTCAAATCTTTCTTTTTGCACGCGCGTGACGTACAACACATCCGTTTCGGGCAAAACTTTTTCGAGCGACGAAAATTCTTTTTGCGAAATGCCTTTCTCGTTCACTTCGTCCATCACTTCTTGCGGCATCTTCAAAATATCGGGCGAGACGTAATTCAACTTCACATTGAACAACGACAGCAATCGCGCCAGCGAATGGACGGTGCGTCCGTATTTCAAATCGCCGAGCATGGTGACGGTGAGACCATCGAACTGCTTGAGTTCCTCTCTGATCGTGAACGCGTCGAGCAACGCCTGTGTGGGATGTTCGCCCGTGCCGTCGCCCGCGTTGATGAGCGGCTTTTTCATCGCCTTTGCCGCGATCGCCGCCGATCCCGTTTCGGGATGTCGCAACACGATCACATCGGCATAACATTCGAGCGTGCGCACGGTATCGGTCAGCGTTTCGCCTTTCGTCACCGACGAATATTTCACCTCGTTAATCGGGATGACCGAGCCGCCGAGCCGTTCCATCGCGGCAGTGAACGACGACGATGTGCGCGTGGACGGTTCATAAAAAAGATTCGCAAGAATCTTGCCCTTCAACAGATCGAACGTGCCGACGCGCTCGACCATTCCGCGCATTTCGTGCGCCACGCCGAAGACGTATTCCAAATCTTCGCGCTTGAACTGTTTGACCGACACAATGTCTTTGCCATACCACTCAGCAGTTTTATTTTCGCCGAACGGCAGGTGAGGGGAGGATGAATTTGTTGGCATGGGGCTCCTTTTAGTAATTGGTAATTTGTAATTGGTGGTGGTACAGAGATCTGAGAATTGGAGAATTAGAGATTGGAGACTGGAGATTAGAGACTAGCTGACTACAAGACCAGAAGACTAGCGGACTAAAAACCACGCTTCTTTCGACGGGGGAGGTTGGTTCGGTTTCGTTGGGCATTTACTACTCTTGTTGTTTGTTCTCTGTCATTTCATTACTTTCGAGGCGGCTTGATTTGACTTTTATATTGTAAAGGGATAGACCCACCAGTATGCCAAGTGGTAAATAATAAGTATGGTAGATAAATGTTTGTAATATTGGTAGAGATGGAATTGGGTGAAGTAAGTGAATGCGCGTATTAAAATAAAGTGTGACCAGCACCCATCCAACCCCGTTAGCCAACACCCATAACAAACCATCTTTGTTTCTCAATAAGATCCCCTGTGGAGCAGTCGCAAAAACTCCCATTAGAAAGTAGAAAATAAGATAATATGATGGATATATCGAATCGGAGAAGACATAGTAATACCCAATTGCTACTACAGGAGTTACTGTAGCACATCCTATAATTCCAGCAACAACCCATCCCTTATGCAAGTATTCTGACGAAAGTATCCATTGCATGACCACAAAACAAAACAGCGGGAAAAACCAATAAATAAGGTCTAAACGAAAAGTACGGTCAAATCCCATATCAGTTCGAAGAGCTAAATAGTCCCCAGCATTGAGAGCCAATATGGTTCCCAAAGTAACTTTCAAAACAAAAACCTGTTTTTCAGAAAGTTTTATTGCTGTCATATATTTCACCTAAAACAAATGATTCGCCAGCGGAACGACATTGATCAACGCCTCTTCGTAGGGATGCACACTCTTTATCACCTTGATCGCATCTTGCACTAACTCGCGCTTGCAGTTGACTTCCATTTTATACTCCGCCACTTCGCTGATCTGACCAACTGTCCCTTCAAATGGATTCGCTCCCTCCATCGGGCGGAAGAATCCGCGCACGGGGGTGAGGGCGACGCAGTGGTCGTAATTTCCGATCACGCCCACGCCGATCTCTGAAAGCGCGTCGGCGATTTTCATGGCGTGATCTTGCGGCACGAAGATTTCGAGTTTCACGTCGGTGAAGTTTTGCATGATGATCTCTTTTGTTATATAAAGACTTCCGAAGTCTGGGTGTCTTCGGAAGTCTTTCGGCTACTCTTGTGAGAGTAAATCGGCGTCAATCAAATCCTGCGGACGACCTGCCGCTCGTTTGGAAAGGATTAAGTCTTGTTTGGAAATGAAAATCACGTTGAGTCCGTCAAAATCCACTTCCATTCGTCTATCCCAACACTCATCAAACTTAATTCCAGGGATTCCCATCAACACATCCACACGCACAGGCGGTACGCCCATTTGGAAGAAAAAACCTTCTTCTGAAAAATCCTTCGGTGTCAACCCCGCCAGCGGCGCGCCAAATTCCTTCAACGCGTGATACACCGCGTCCGCATTTTTAGTGTCGGTGCTGATCAGAACATCAAGGTCTTTGGTAAAGCGCGGTTCCGCATATTGAACCACTGCATACCCGCCAATGACCAGGTACCTAACGTTGCGGTCGTTGAAAATGCGTAACAAGTCGCTGAAGTCGGAGTTGACGAACATCGCGTCCCTTTACTTTCATGTAATGGACAACCATTTCCCACGAGGCATCAAAGCGGGCTTTTGCGGGTTGCGCCTGCCAGAATTTCAGGTCAAATGATCGGTCCATTTGCTCGATTTTTCCACGCTTTTCGATGAAATTCGTTCTCATACCAGGATTCTACTCCATTTCCTGCACTCTCACATCCCGTCCATAACCTTGTTCAGCCAAAATTTTCCCATCCTCAAAAGCAGTTTTACCACGCAACACAACTTTCCTCACCTTGCCTTTGACTTTCCACCCTTCGAAGGGAGTCCAGCCACAGCGGGTGAATTGATTCTCCGCTTTGATCTCGTATTCAGCAGACTCGTCCACTTCGATCCATGTTTCGGGTTGTTCAGGGAGGTGGAATATCTTGCGCGGGTTGATAACAGATTTTTGAATAATATCGTCCAGAGTCAATCGTCCATCGTCCACTGCGGTCAACAACAAAGGAAGCAACGTTTCCAACCCAGGGAATCCAGGCGGCGGATTCTCGGAATCTTTTTCTGCGAGGGTGTGCGGGGCGTGGTCGGTGGCGAAGCAATCAATCACGTCCATGTTTTGCCAGAGGGCTTCGACATCTTCTTTTGTTGCGAGGTGCGGGCGGACTTCAGCGCGACCCCCACCCAACCCTCCCCCATTTTCTCCGAAAATGGGGGAGGGCAAGGGAGGGGGTAGAGTCAAAAACAAATGATGCGGACAAACCTCACACGTCACTTTGATTCCCTTTTCTTTCGCGGCTTTGATGAGGAGAATCTCTTCTTTCAATGAAACATGAGCGATGTGAACGGGGCGGTCATAGATGGCGGCGAAGAGAATCCCTGCCGCCATGGTTCTGGATTCGGAGTGTAGGACGATGGGAAAATCTTTTGGAAATTTCTCGAAGTGCGGCGTCCACAGGGTCATATCATCGAGGCGGAGTTCGCCAAAAGTAGAGTCGAGGTACATTTTCAAGCCTGCGGCTTTGGGTGCGAGGGATGCGGCGATGTCCGCGTTGTCGGGTCCTGCCCCGAGGAATTGGGCGTAGTCGCAACGCGCTTTTCCTTTTGCCGCCGATAAAGCCAGATCCAGTGTCGAATTATCGAATATCGGAGGTTTTGTATTCGGCATGGCGAGGATCATCGTCACGCCGCCCGCGAGCGCGGCTTGAGTGGCAGAGTCCCAATCTTCTTTGTGGGTTTGCCCAGGTTCGCGCACATGGATGTGAGGGTCAATTAAGCCAGGGAGTTTGAGCATGTGTTGGGTTCCATGTTTCAGGTTTCATGTTTCAGGTTTCAAGTTCCAAGTTGCGCTTCGACTGCGCTCATCGCAACTCACGCTCCTCACTCCGCTCAGAGAGTGTTTTGAAATTCTCATTTTGGACACGGATCGCGCGGATTTCACGGAAAAATCCGTGCGATCCGTGAAATCCGTGTCCGAAAAGAATGAAAACATGATTTAAGAAACACTCTCTCAGGATGGAGGCATAAAAAAAGAGAGCCGATGATGGCTCTCTTTTGAAGGGGGATGAAAAGTTGGAGGAAACTGAATCAGGCCGAAGGTCGAGGATGAAGCGATTGGTCATGTCGGCGTGATTCTATGCGGGCGGGGGAATCTGTCAAGAGGCGGGGTATAATCCCGCCATAATTTTCGCAAGGAGATAAGAACGATGGCGTATCAAAACGTAAAAGTCCCCGCGAGTGGGGCAAAGATTTCAATTCAAAATGGGAAGTTAAACGTTCCCGACAATCCGATCATCCCGTTCGTGGAGGGCGACGGCACGGGGCGCGATATTTGGCGCGCGTCGGCTCGCGTGTTGGATGCGGCGGTGGAAAAGGCCTACGGCGGCAAACGCAAGATCCACTGGATGGAAGTGTACGCGGGCGAGAAATCGTACAAGATGTTCCAGAGTTGGTTGCCCGACGAAACGGTGGAGGCATTCACCGAATTTTTAGTTGGGATTAAAGGACCGCTCACGACCCCGATTGGAGGCGGGATTCGTTCCCTGAATGTTGCCCTCCGCAAACTTTTGGACCTGTACGTCTGCCTGCGCCCCGTGCGTTGGTACAAGGGCGTGCCTTCGCCGGTGCTGCATCCCGAATATGTGGACATGGTCATCTTCCGCGAGAATACGGAGGATATTTACGCAGGCATCGAATTTGCCAACGGAACCGAGGACAACAAGAAATTCAAGGAGTTGTTCAAGGAGGCCTTCCCGAAGGAATATGCCAAGATGCGCTTCCCAGAGACTTCGGGTATCGGCTTCAAGCCGATCTCCCGCGAGGGTACAGAACGCCTGGCGCGCGCGGCGATAGAATACGCGCTGAAGAATAAACGCAAGAGCCTGAACTTCGTCCACAAGGGCAATATCATGAAGTTCACTGAAGGCGCGTTCAAGGATTGGGGCTATGCGGTCGGCAAGCGTGAGTTCCGCAATGACGTGGTGACCGAACGCGAAACCTGGATCCTTGGCAATAAAGAGAAAACCCCGAATCTTTCGGCGGAAGATAATGCCAGGATGATAGACCCCGGCTTCGACATGATGAGCCCTGCCCAACAGAGTGAAATCAAAGCCGAGGTGGAAGAAGCGTTGAAGTTATGGGACACGCACGGCGACGGCAAATGGAAATCGAAACTGCTGTTGAAGGATTCCATCGCCGATGTAACCCTGCAGTTCGTGCTGATCCGCCCGAAGGATTACGATGTGATCGCCACGATGAATCTAAACGGCGATTATCTCTCCGACGCGCTGGCGGCGCAGGTGGGCGGCATTGGAATTGCGCCGGGCGCGAACATCAATTATGTGACCGGTCACGCCATCTTCGAAGCGACTCACGGCACCGCGCCAAAATATGCCGACTTGGATAAAGTGAATCCAGGCTCGGCGATTCTCTCTGGCGAGATGATGCTGCGCTACATGGGCTGGACCGAAGCCGCTGATTTGATCGTGAAGGGTGTGGAAGGCGCAGTCGCGGCAAAGACGGTGACGTACGACTTCGCTCGGTTGATGGACGGAGCGCAAGAGGTCAAGTGTTCCGAGTTTGGCGACGCGGTCATCCGTCACATGTAAAGAGGGCAGGCGCACACATAAAAGTCGGGACGCGCGCGTCCCGACTTTTGATTCTCGAAATCTACTGCACAATTAAAAGCGCCTGCGCTCCACGCCTTCATGCTCGACCTCGCCCAAAAAGCAGGCATGGACGCATTGCCCAGCTGGAAGAATATGAACGAACATAAAGCATAAGCTTTCAAGTCAGGCATAGGGTAAAATTGTCTTAACGCCTTGTAATGAAGCGCAGACCGTATATTTTTTTGAGGAGGATGTCATGGTAGCACCGCAGTTAAACGTGGTCATTGAGCCCATTGATGAGCCAGTTGAAGCAGGGCGATAGAGGGCCTGCCGCGCTGTTTGGGCAACTTCCAACGCGGGAGAGGAATGCGGAAGTGGAATAA